>NZ_JBWKQA010000004.1:0-615709 GCF_059418525.1 Telluria sp. GW821-FHT07G12
ATCGAGAACACGTCTTCCACCGGCATCAGGAAGGCGCCGTCAACGGCACGTTCCGGGGTCGGGATGTAGGTGTCCAGTGCTTCAGCCAGACGGATGATGCAGTCTTCGCCCATCTCGCCAGCCTGGCCTTCCAGCGCCATACGAGCCGAACCCTTGATGATCGGCAGGTCGTCGCCCGGGAACTCGTACTTCGAGAGGAGCTCACGCACTTCCATTTCGACCAGTTCCAGCAGTTCTGCGTCGTCGACCAGGTCGCACTTGTTCAGGAACACGATGATGTACGGAACGCCAACCTGACGCGCCAGCAGGATGTGCTCGCGGGTCTGCGGCATCGGGCCGTCAGCGGCCGAGCACACCAGGATCGCGCCGTCCATCTGGGCAGCACCGGTAATCATGTTCTTGATGTAGTCGGCGTGGCCTGGGCAGTCAACGTGCGCGTAGTGACGATTTGCGGTTTCGTACTCGACGTGCGCGGTGTTGATGGTGATGCCGCGTGCTTTCTCTTCCGGAGCCGCGTCGATCTGGTCGTAGGCCTTGGCTTCACCGCCGAATTTCTTCGACAAAACGGTTGCGATTGCAGCCGTCAGGGTGGTTTTGCCGTGGTCAACGTGACCAATGGTGCCGACGTTGACGTGCGGCTTGGTCCGTTCGAATTTTTCCTTTGCCATTCTTGACTCCTAAGATCCTAACGATGTTTGAAATTACCAGGCACGCCTGACGGTCGAGACTACGACTGCCGTACTAAATTCTGGTGCCCTTGACGTGGATTGAACACGTGGCCTCTCCCTTACCAAGGGAGTGCTCTACCACTGAGCTACAAGGGCTTATTTGAAACTGGAGCGGGTGAAGGGAATCGAACCCTCGTCATAAGCTTGGAAGGCTTCAGCTCTACCATTGAGCTACACCCGCACGAGGTACTTCTCAACTCAACTGCTTTCGATTCACAACACGATCAACGCTTTTTGGTGGTGGGGGCTGGATTCGAACCAGCGTACTCAGAGAGGGCAGATTTACAGTCTGCTGCCTTTAACCACTCGGCCACCCCACCGCGAAGAACCGCAGAGTATGAAGCACGGACAAACTACTGTCAACTATTGTTTTATCAGAACTGATCCGACTCACATAGTGTCGTTGCTTCGGGGCGTGATTGTAGCGACCCGACCGCAAGTCCGCAAGGGCTGTTTTCAGATTATTCATGACAAGCGCCCCGTATTTACCGAAACCGCTAGACTGCTCCCAAAACGGGGTTGAGCATGGTCCGCATTCCACCGCGCGGTACGGCACGATGGCATTGGTCCCAGCTGTTGCTGGCGAGTCTGTTCGTCGTCGGCATCTATGTGGCCATGCGCTTCATCAGCGACGTGCTCGACCTGCCTCCCGGCTATGCCACGCCGGTGTTCCTCCCGGCCGGCGCCGGCTTCGCGCTGGCGGTCACGACCGGCTGGCGCATCCTTCCCGCCATCGCCCTGGGCTCGGGTTTGCTGCACCTGCCCGGCGCCTGGCTCGGGCCCGACGCCACCCCGTCCGCCGGCGCCGTCATCCTGATCGTCACCACCATCGGCTCGGTGCTGCAGGCCTGGCTCGGCGCCAGGTGGTTCCGGCGCCTGGCGCGGCCGGCGCTCGACTCGGCGCGCGACGTCGGCCGCTTCCTGCTGCTGGCGCCCCTGATGTGCCTGATCAACGCCAGCCTGAGCGTGCCCACGCTGTACTGGCTGGGCCTGGTGCCTGCCGCGGAGCGCTGGGCCAACTGGGTCAACTGGTGGGCCGGCGACACGATCGGCGTTTTGCTCGCCGCGCCGCTGGTATGGATCATCTGCGGACGCCCGCGCCCGCTATGGCGCCGCCGCGCCCTGCCGGTCGCCCTGCCCTTGATCATGGCGGCAACGGCCGTGGTGGCGGTCTACGAACAGGCCGTCAAATGGGAGACCGAGCAGCACCTGCAGCCCTACCGCCTCAAGGCTCAGCAGGTGGCGGACAAGCTGCAGGCCGAGCTGAACGAACACGAACGCTTCGTCGGCACTTTCGCGCGCACCCTCGGCGCTGAAGAAAAGTACATGGCGCGCGACAAATTCCTGCGCATCGCCAGGGGCTATGTGGATGGCCGGCGCGACATCACCGGCATCAACTGGATGGTGCCGGTGAGCAGCGCCGAGCGCCCCGCCTTCGAAGCCTGGGTGCGCGCGGAGATCGACCCGGCCTTCACGGGCTTGCGCGAGATCGGCGCGGATCAAAAACCGCACCCGGCCCCTGAGCGGGCGCTCTACCTGCCGATGCTCTATACCTGGCCGCCGAGCAATAGCTTCATGCGCGGCATCGACTTCCTGACGGCGCCGGGGCGCATCGAAATCACGCGGCGCGCATTAAGCAGCACACAGCCGGTCGCCTCGCCGCCGCTCAAGCTGGTCACGACCGGCGCCACCGGTATCGTGCTGCTGCGGACGGTGGCCGAGCCCGGCCTGGCGCCGGTGGGCATGCTGGCCCTGGTGCTGGACGCACATACCTTCGTCGAACAGGCGCTCAAGCGCAGCGGCTTCGGCGGCTTCGAGCTCAGCCTGGCCGACGTCAGCGACAGAAAGCCGCATGCGCTGGTCGGCGACTTCCTGCGCCCCGCCCAGCGCGCCGACTACCGCGTCAATCTGTCCTACGGCGGCCGCGCGTATGCGCTGCGGTTTTCGCCCACGCCGGCCTACATGGAAGAGCAGCGCGGCCTGGTCAGCTGGACCGTGCTGACCGGCGGCCTGCTGCTGACCGCGCTGCTGGGCGCCCTGATGCTGCTGACCAGCGGCGAACGCGCCGCGGTCGAAGCCAAGGTGGCCGACCGCACCGCGCGCCTGCGCGACCGCGAGGCGCGCCTGCAGGCCATCCTCGACAATGCGGGCGACGCCATCGTCACCGTCGACGCCGGCGGCGTGGTGGTGTCGGCGAATCCGGCCACGGCCGCGCTGTTCGGCTATCCGCTGAACCACCTGCAGGGCCTGGACTTCACCACCCTGGTGCCGGGCGCGGCCGGCGAAGACGGCGCCGAGCTGCTGCGGCGCCTGGACGGGGCGCCGACCGACGAACGCGAACTCAACGGCATCGATGCGCGCGCCGTGCCCTTCCCGCTGGCCGTATCGGTGTCGCAGGTAAAGCTGCCGGGCGAGCGGATGTACGTCTGCATTCTGCGCGACCTGACCGAGCAGCACCGCTCGCAGGCCGACATCCATCGCCTGGCCCACCATGACCCGCTCACCGGCCTCGAGAACCGCGCCGCGCTCGGCATGCGGCTGGAGCAGCAGCTGGCCCTGGCGCGCCGCGCAAACACCCCGCTGGCGGTGCTGTTCATCGACCTCGACCACTTCAAGAAGATCAACGATTCGCTCGGCCACCAGGCCGGCGACCAGCTGCTGGTGGGCGCCAGCGCGCGCATGAAGGACCTGCTGCGCGACGTCGACACCCTGGCGCGCCTGGGCGGCGACGAATTCATCATCGTGCTGGCCGGCCCGCTCACGCCGGACAGCGTGACGGCGGTGGCGGTGCGCCTGGTCGAATCGCTGCAGCAGCCGTATTACTTGGGCGGCATCACCGCGCACAGCGGCGCCAGCGTGGGCGTGGCCCTGTTCCCGGACGACGGCGAGGAAGCCGACACCCTGGTGCGCCACGCCGACATGGCGATGTACGCCGCCAAGCGTGACGGTCGCGGCAACTTCCGGTTCTTCTCGCCGGCGATGAACGCCGCCACCCACGAGCACCTGATGCTGGAGAACCGGATGTGGGCGGCGCTCGAGCACGGCGGCTTCGAGGTCCACCTGCAGGCCCAGGTCGCGCTCGACACCGGGCGCGTGATCGGCGCCGAGGCGCTGCTGCGCTGGCACGATCCGGAACTGGGCGACATCGAGCCGAGCCGCTTCATCCCGATCGCCGAGGAATCCGGCCTGATCCTGCCGCTCGGCGACTGGGTGCTGGCGCGCGCCATGGCCCTGCTGGCCGAATGGCAACACGAGGGGCTGGGCGGGCTGCGCCTGGCCGTGAACCTGTCGGCGCGCCAGTTCGGCGGCGGCGCCCTGCTGGCCCGGCTCGACCAGTTGCTGGACCAGCACCCGATCGACCCTTCCCTGCTCGAACTGGAGATTACGGAAACGGCCGCCATGCGCGACCCGGAAAACACCCGCGCCCTGCTGCGCCAGCTGCGCGCGCGCGGCTTCAAGCTGGCGATCGACGACTTCGGCACCGGCTATTCTTCGCTGGCCTACCTCAAATTGTTCGCGATCGACCGCATCAAGATCGACCGCGGCTTCGTGAAGGACATCGAGCACGACCCGAACGACGCCGCGATCGTCGGCGCGACGATCGGGCTGGCGCATTCGCTCGGCTTATCGGTGGTGGCGGAAGGGGTCGAGACCCAGTACCAGCGCGGCTTCCTGCGCGACAAGCGCAGCGACGAAGCCCAGGGCTATTTGTTCGGCCGGCCGATGCCGGCGCGCGAGTTCGGCGACTTCGTCAGGGCGCAAGCGCAGCCAGTACCTGGCCCTTGAGCGCCTTGATCAGCGAGGTCTCGTCGGCCGGCACGCCTTCCGGCGCGGTCTGGATGCGGTCGGCATAGAACAGGCCGAGCTGGGCCTGGCCCACCACCAGCGGCAGCACGATGAAGCTTTTCGCATCCGGCAGCAGTTGGCGGTGCCAGCTTGGGAGCAGGTCGCGGATCTTGGGGCTGGAGGCGTCCGAGATCATCAGGTCGGCGTTGTTCGCCATCGCCAGGAAGAACAGGTCGCGGCTGGCGTTGTTGCTGGCCACTGCCGGGAAGGCAAACCCGGCCTGGGTCGCCGCCTTGTCGGCGCCGAAGGACACGCGAGCGCGGTACTGGCCGCGCTGAGCGTCTTTCAGGACCACGGTGGCGAAGCGGAAGCCCATCGCCGTGTAGAGCGTCTCGAGCACCGCCAGCACCACGTCGTTGACCTTGTGTCCGCCCGCGGCGCGCATCTGCGTCACGTCCTGGACCCCGGCCAGCAGCAGTTCGCGCGCATTGCGCGGCTTGCCGCTCGGGTAGTTGCCCTCTTCTTCCTCGCCGGCGCCGAGGGTCGCCAGCAGCAGCACGTTGGGCATGCCGTCGCCGTCGCTTTCCGGCGGGCGCGGCACCGGCTCCAGGTTCATGCTCTGCAGCAGGCCGGTCATCTCCTGCGCCACCGCGGCGAACATCTCGTTCAGCTGCTGGGCGTCGATGTTCAAGGCATGGCCGTAGCGCGCCAGCAGGGCCTGCGCTTCCGGGCTGCCGGCCGGGTCGCCGGGCTTGGCCAGCAGGCGCGCCACGTCCAGGCTGAACGAGGCCACCTGACGCATCCATTCGCCGCGGTTGACGGCCACCTTCAGCGTGCCCTCCGGCAGCGGGCGCTGGGCGCGCATGATCACGTCCGGGATCTTCCATTCGCCCAGCACGGCCTCGGACAGCGCGTCGTAACTGCAGCCGAGGATCATCTGGGCCGCCTGCGCGAGCTTGTGCTTGCCGGAGGCGACCAAGGCCTTGACCTCGCGGTAGCGCTCGTGCTCGTGGGACGCCACCAGCAGCGGGCCCAGGTTCTTGAACAGGGCCCCGATCGAGGCTTCCTCGGCGCCCTGGTAAAAGCTGTGGCGCGCCATTTCGCGCCCGACCAGGCTGGCGCACAGCGAGGCCTCCAGCTCGATCCGCACGCTCCACGCATGCTCGCTGCTGGCCAGCGCGTCCACCAGCAGCATCGCCAGCGCGGTGGTCTTGACGTTGTCGAAGCCGAGCAGGGAGATCGCACGCGAGATGGTGGTGACGGCGGTGCCGGAGGCGGTGCGGTACTTGACGGTGTTCGCCAGGCGCAGGATGCGCTGGGTGAGGGCGACGTCGGACAGCACGTAATAGGCCAGCGCATGGGTGCCTTCGTCGTCCGAGGACGCCATCTGCACCACGCGCGCGACCGAGCTGCCGAGCGCGAACATGTCTTCGTCGCCGCAGACCTTGTTCAGGAGCGCGGCGCGGACCCGGCGGCCGTCAGGAATCTCGTCCGGCGCCAATGGCGAAAGGGGTGCTGCATTCATTTACGTCGCGGAGCCTTGTTGTATTTCTTGAGTACCTGCTGGTGCAGGCCGGCCAGCGCCGGCAGTTTCGGGTTGACGGGGTCCAGGCGGCGCACCGCGCCGATATACGAGATGGCCTGCTGGCCCAGGCGCTCGTCCCAGCCGCCATTGTCGAGGCATTTCAAGACGGCCAGCGCCGCGTTGAACACCACCTGCGGGTTGTCGGGCAGCTTGGCCACCGCTTCCTGCATCAGCGCCACCGCGCCCTTGAAGTCGCCCTCTTTCGCTTTGGCGGCGCCGCCGGCCACCAGGTCGACCACCTGCTGGCGGCTTTCCCTGGCCAGCTGCTGGGCCAGGTCGCCATGGCCGGTCTTCTCGAACACCGCCATCGCGCGGCCCATGGCAGCGCCGTTCGGGGCGTTGCGCATCACCTCGCGCATCACCTCGGCGGCGCCCTCTTCCATGTTGTTCTCGATCGCCACCCGCGCCAGCTCCAGCTTCAGGTCGGGCGCCAGCGCCGGCGCATCCTTGCAGGCGGCCAGCGCCGCGATCAGGGATTCGTTCAGGCGCGCCTCGTTGCCGGTAAATTCATGCACCATGCTGGAGGCGATCGCGCTGCACAGCGCCGTGCCCTTCTGGAAGGCCATCGACTTGTCGAGGTCGCGGATCACGGCCGCGGCCTGCACCGGATCGCCCTTGCGCACCAGGGTCTGCACCAGGCGCACGTGGTCTTGCGGGTCCTTGAATTCCGAGTACTTGGCCTTGCTGACCACCTGCTTCAGCACTTTTTCGGCGATATCGTGGTCGCCGGCCTCGAGTGCGGTCTCGCCCAGCTTGCGCAGGCGCCGCACCGCATGCGGCGAAACGGCCACGGCCTCGCCCAGCACCGCCTGCGCCTGGTCCAGCGCGCCCACCGCCTCGTGGGTGCGGGCCAGCCAGTCGTAGGCATCGACGAAGTTCTTGTTGCTATCGACCAGGTCTTCGAGCAGGTCCTGCGCCTCGTGGAAGCGCTCGCGCAGGAACAGGGTCTTGGCCAGGCCCAGGCGCGCCCAGGCGATCGCCTTGGCCTCGATCAGGCGCCGGTAGATCGGCTCGGCCTGCTCTGGTTCGCCCAGGAACATGTGCAGCTCGGCGCGCAGGCGCAGGAAGTCGATCGCGTAGCGCGGATGCTTTTCCTCGCCCTCGATGCACAGCTCGATCGCCTCGCGCTGGTTGCCCGACTCCATCAGCTCGTACACCGGCAGGAACACGTTGCGTTTTTCGAGCGCGCGGGCAATGCGCTCGAGCAGGCGGTCGGCGGTGAAGGGTTTCAGGATGTAGTCGGTGGGGCCGAGCTCGGCGGCGCTCACGACCTTGCCATAGTCGCCCTCGGCCGTCACCATGAAAAACATGGTCGCCAGCGGCATCAGCTTGTGGTGGCGCAGGTCCTCGAGCAGTTGCTGGCCGTCCTGGCCGCCTTCCAGCGCGTATTCGCACAGCACCAGGTCGTAGGGCTTGATTCCAAGATGCTTGACCGCCTGGTTGGAGCTGCCGGCATGGTCGACCTTGTTCAAGCCGCACATTGTCAGCATGTTATGGATCGTCGCGCGCATCCCGGCATGCGGCTCGATGATGAGGGCGGTCAGCCCATCTAGTTCGTTCATATCCCGGTGTTTTCCGTTCTGCCTGCGTTGGGCGTGGGCCTGCGGACTGCATGGGCCCGCGGCTGTCCGAGTATATTACGTCCAGGGAACAAAATACTTAAATTCACCCCTGCGCGGCCGCATGAACTGTCTCAGAAAACCACACTTCGTGGGTGGCGGCGGGTGAAAGCCTAGTTGGCGGCCGCTTGGCGTACCGGGCGACGACCGCCGTTCGCGCATTCGGCGCGGGTGCCGCCCACCACGATGTTCTGGTAGCGGACCTCGTACTTGCCGGCCGAGAGCTTGTCGACCAGGAACCTGGCGCGCCCCAGCACATAGGCATGGCGCACGTTCGAGCGGCGGTCCAGGTCGTACACCTTGACCAGCACCGGCGAGGGATTGTTGCTGTTGTCGATCAGGATCTGCATTTCCTCGCCCTGGTTACCGACTGGGAAGCTGTCGATATAGCCGGACTGGGCCGGCCACGGGTCGCCGTTCGGCGAAACCTGGCTCTGCAGGTCGGTATCGCAGTCCGGCGCGCGCGCCGGCACCACCAGCTGGGTCACGCCCAGGGCCTTGATGTCGGGCGGGACATCGGTCTGGCCCGCCGGACGGGCCCAGCCGTCGTTGCTGGTGTCGGTGCCCAGCGGATCGGGCGGGGAATTCGGGGCGCCGCTGCTCGAGCCCGGCGGCTTGCCGGCCCAGGCCAGCGCGGCCGGCAGCACCTTGGGCGGATCGACCAGCAGGATGGTCAGCACCACGCCGCCCGCGAAAAAGGCCAGCATCCCGCCCCACCAGCGCGGCGCCAGCAGGAAGCGCCAGCGCGACGGCGCGGCGACCTGGCGCGGCTCCCATGCGGCCTCGCCGCGGGTTTTATGCTGGCCGTCTTCACCGCTGCTCTCCAGCCATTCGACTTCCCATTCCTCGGAAGCGATCCAGTCGTCGTGCTCCTTGCGGCGGATCGGGTCGGACAGGATGTTGTAGGCGGTATTGACGATCGCCATGATCTTGGCGGCGCGCTCGTCACCCGGATTCTTGTCGGGATGGTATTTCTGGCTCAGCGCCTTGTAGGCCGCACGAATGACTTCCTGAGGCGCGTGACGCGACACCTTCAGATTGTCATAGTGTGTGTGGATTTTGGCCATAAGGTCGGAGCGTAGTGACGGTACAGCATAGCCGGGTTTATATCCGGCGCGCAAGTTGTCAGATTTTAAAGCCGGTGGCTACGGTCCGCACGCACAATTGCCGGGTCGAGCTCTACATCTTTCCCGACCAGCAGGACCTTGAAGAGTTCCCCCATTTCAGCCGGCGACACCAATTTTTGAACAGCCTTTGATTGCGGCAGGTAGCGCAGCGCATCCTCGGGGTCGGTGCGCAGCAGCAGATCGCCGATGCCGGCCGCCAGCAGGAAGGGCGCCTGGCTCATGTAGCCGAGCACGTCCAGGCCGGCATCCTGCGCGGCCAGGGCCATGGCGGTGAAGTCGACGTGGGCCGTAATGTCCTGCAGGCCGGGCAGATAGAAGGGATCCGGGTGCGCGTGGTGGCGGTAGTGGCACATCAGGGTACCGCTGCTGCGCTCGTGGAAATAGTATTCGTGGGCCGGGAAGCCGTAGTCGAACAGGATCGCCGCGCCCTTACCGTTCTTGAACATCGCGGCCAGCGAGCGCATGAAGCCGCAGGCCACCGGGTGGACCTCGGTCAGGTAGCCGTCCTGCAGGGAGGCGGCGTCCGGGATCTGGCGCTCGACCTGCTCCAGCAGCGCGGCGTCGATCTCACCGGGAATCAGGGTGAAGGCGCCGGCCGCGATGGTGACGTACTGGCGGGTCCAGCCGGTCCCCTCCTTCATGACCAGTTCGACCGGCATGGCGTCCAGCACCTCGTTGGCCAGCACCACGCCCTGAAAACCGTCCGGGAAGCCGTTCAGCCAGCGCACCTGCGGGAAATCCTTCAGCGCCTCCTGCTGGCGCGCGCGCAGCTCGCCCGACAGTTCGATGATGGTATAGCTGTCGACCTGCACCCCGAGTTCGGCCAGCGCAGTCAGGACGTCGCGCGCCAGCTTGCCGGTGCCGGCGCCGAATTCGATGATGTTGGGGCCACTTTGGGCCATAATAGCGGCGCTTGCTCGCGCCAGCGTGGCGCCGAACAGTGGGCTGATCTCGGGCGCGGTAGTAAAGTCGCCGTCCCTGCCCAGCTTGGCCGCACCGCCGCTGTAATAACCGAGGTTGGGCGCGTACAGCGCGAGTTCCATGAAACGCGAAAACGGGATGGCGCCGCCTTGTTCGGCGATCTCGGCAGCAATCAGGCGCTGCAAGGCCTGGGACGCGGCCAGCGCGTCGCTATTCGGTGCGGGTAGGGACATCCGGCCATTGTAGGACATATCAAGCAGAACATGACAGACACCGCTTCCATCGACAGCACTGGCCACGCCGGCCGCGCCCGCGTGGCCCTGGTGACAGGCGCCGGCCGCCGCATCGGGCGCGAAATCGCGCTCGGCATGGCCCGAGCCGGCTGGGACCTCGCCGTGCATTACCGCGCCTCGCAAGCCGAGGCCGAAGAGGTGGTGCACGCGATCCGCGCGCTCGGCCGCCGCGCCGTCGCGCTGCACGCCGACCTGGCCGACGAGCATGCGGTACGCCAGCTGCCCCGTGAAGCGGCCCACCTGCTGGGCGGCCTGGATTGCATCGTCAACAACGCTTCGTTGTTCGAATACGACAAGCCGGCAGCCTTCTCGCCCGCCCTGCTGGCAAGCCACATGCAGTGCAATGTGGCCGCGCCGCTGCTGCTGGCACAGGAACTGCATGCCTTGGTAGCGGAAGGCGGCCAGGCCGTGGTGGTCAACCTGCTCGACCAGAAACTGTACAATCTCAACCCGGATTTTTTGTCGTACACGCTGTCCAAATCGGCACTGCACACGGCGACGACGCTGCTGGCCCAGGCCCTGGCGCCGAAGCTGCGCGTGGTCGGCGTCGCCCCCGGCATCACGATGGTGTCCGGCGACCAGACCGAGGACGGCTTCGCGCAGGCCCATACGGTCACGCCGCTGGGGCGCTCGTCCACCCCGCAGGACATCGTCGACGCCGTCTGCTATGCGGCGAATGCACGCGCCCTGACCGGCACCACCCTGCTGGTCGATGGCGGCCAGCACCTGGTGCCGCTGGAGCGCGACGTGATGTTTTTAACTAAATAAAAGGTTTCTATGTTGTCCGCCCTGTCCCACCCGCAGCTGCGCGATTGCCGTCGCCTGTTCCTGCGCAATTACGAAGTCATGATCAACATCGGCGTGCATGACTTCGAGAAGAAGGGCGAGCAACGCGTCCTGATCAATGTCGAGCTGTACATCCCGCTGGCCATGTCGACCCCGAAGGACGACCAGTTGCACGAGGTGGTCGACTACGACTTCATGCGCGAAACCATCGCCAAACGCATCGCCCAAGGCCACGTGCACCTGCAGGAAACCCTGTGCGACGACGTGGTCAAGGCCATGCTGGCCCACCCGCGCGTGCGCGCCGCCAGCGTGTCGACGATGAAACCGGACGTGTACCCCGACTGCGAAGGCGTCGGCGTCGAAGTATTCCAGATCAAGGATGAAGCATGAGTGAAGTGATGGATCAATTGACTGCGCAGCCTGTCGACAAGCAGGCCGAGAAAGTAGCGTACGAGAACAACAAGCTGCACAAGCGCCTGTGCCGCCAGGTCGGCCAGGCCATCGGCGATTTCAACATGATCGAGGATGGCGACAAGGTCATGGTCTGCCTGTCCGGCGGCAAGGACAGCTACGCCCTGCTGGACATCCTGATGACCCTGCGCGAGCGCGCGCCGATCAATTTCGAGATCGTCGCGGTCAACCTCGACCAGAAGCAGCCGAACTTCCCGGCCGATGTGCTGCCGGCCTACCTGGACAAGCTGGGCGTGGCGTACCACATCGAGAACCAGGACACCTACAGCATCGTCAAGCGCCTGATCCCGGAAGGTAAAACCACCTGCTCGCTGTGCTCGCGCCTGCGCCGCGGCATCCTCTACCGCGTGGCGGACGAGCTCGGCTGCAACAAGATCGCCCTTGGCCACCACCGCGACGACATCCTCGAGACCTTCTTCCTGAACATGTTCTTCGGCGCGAAGATCAAGGGCATGCCGGCGAAACTGGTCTCCGACGACGGCAAGCACATGGTGATCCGTCCGCTGGCCTACGTGAAGGAAGCGGACACCGAGCGCTATGCCGAAGTCAAAGGCTTCCCGATCATTCCTTGCGACCTGTGCGGCTCCCAGGAAAACCTGCAGCGCAAGCAGATCAAGGCCATGCTGCGCGACTGGGAAAAGAAGCACCCGGGTCGTGTCGAGAACATCTTCTCGTCGCTGAGCACGGTGGTGCCGTCGCACCTGATGGACCGCGACATGTTCGGCTTCGTCGACCTCAAGACGGATGGCGTCGCCAACCCGAACGGTGACATCGCTTTCGACGAGGAGCCGTGCTCGACGCCGTCCGTCGGTACCATTCCGCTGCAGCCGCTCTAATCCTTTGAACGGAGACCGCCGATGACCACCTTCCGCCGACTGCTGTGCGCCGCGCTGGCGGCCCTGTCCCTGCTGCCGGGCCTGGCGGCGGCGGAACCGAGCGCCATCTACCTCGTGCGCCATGGCGAGAAGATGGCCGGACAGGATCCGGAGCTGACGCCGCGCGGCCTGGCGCGCGCCCGCGACGTCGCCGCCATCCTGCACCGGGCGGGCATCACGGCCATCTTCAGCACCAAAACGCTGCGCACGCAGCAGACGGCAGCGCCGCTGGCGCAGCAAACCGGTTTAAGCGTGCAGTTTTACGATCCGCTGGCGCCGCGCGCGCTGGTCGAGCAAGTGCGCAAGCTGACGGGGGCGGTGGTGGTGGTCGGGCATTCGAATACCTTGCCGGAGCTGGTGAAGCTGTTCGGCGGCGCGCCGGGGGCGGATATTCTTGATGATGAGTTCGACCGGCTGTACCAGTTGCTGCCGGGGGCGGATGGGCAGGTCAGGACTATTCTGCTGGGGACGCCTTAAGTCCTCGGCGGCATTGCCAGCGCGCGATCGACCAGTTCTTCATCGCTAAGCGGGTCGAGGCAGTCGAGCAGCAGCCACCTTGCCTGGACGGGGTCCGGGCAGCCGGCGCAGAAGGTGTTGATTACCGATTCGAATTCTTCTTCCGACAGGGCGTGCTGCTTCGGCGGCTGGATACTGTCCAGCAGCTGAAGTAGTTGTTGCTTGTCGAGTCTTTGTTCCATTGAATTCCTGTGCTGCAGATTGCAGCTGCGCCCCTCAATCGGAGCGCGCCCTTCGAGTTTGAGGCCAAGTTCGGAAAAGACCATCCTTACGAGTTGCACGCGTTTGACCAGTTCTTGAATTCGGCCAAAAGTATACCCTCGTTAGACTCATAGATATTTCCAACGTGAGAAATCTTGACGACGTCGGAGAGTGCCTTCAGCTCCTGCATTATTTCAAACAAGCCAAGTATCGCTGGCTCATCCCATTCCGGTCCCATCCTGTAATCCAGAGCGATGAATCCCGTGCCCAGGACGAACACGCCCAAATCAGGAATCGGCGCCCCAGCTGTGGATTGCAGGCCGCCAAACACGACATGAAACACCTCCGCATCTCCGCTCAAGAAAGTGAGCGCCGGATTTTCACCAAAACGGATCGGAATCTCCGTGTTTTTACTTTTTGACCAGTAGTATGCGCCTTCCGAAGCCAGATAAGTGCCCCGGCCTTGAATGAGAGCGTATGTGTCGCCTACAACACGCTCCCGCCCGAAATCAAAATTAATATCAGGTAAAGAGCCGTCGTTTGTGCGCAGGATTTGACATACTTTGTCGATGTTCATTCACGCTTCATTACATATGTCCAGGCAAGACTTTTAACTAATCTGCTCATCAAGCAATAGCTCAAGGCGCGCTCCACTCAGATATGGAATTCCAGCGGCAGTACCTTGCCCGTAGCAACGATCTGGCGCCCTTCGACGACATCGAATACGGCGCCAGGCACCAGCGCCGAGTAATCCACGCCTTCATACATCAGCGCGACCGTGGCAATCGTCTTTTCCCCCGGCAGCGGCATGGGCACATCGGCTTGAATGAACACGACGCCGAGCATCTGCCCCGGTTCGACAACAAGGTGCGGACGATAGCTGCCCGTCATCAGCGAGACCGGTGTCAGCCGCCCACCTGCTGCAGTCGGCTTGAAATGCACTTCGATTTGGATGCGTTTCACTTTGCTGCAAGTGGACCGGTGCGCTCAGTTCTTCTCGGCCGGCTTCATAATCTTCGCATGAATATCATTCACCGCCATCAGCCCGGCCGACGCGAAGAACTTGTGATACTCCGCCACCATCTCGCCGTTGATGATCACCGGATCGGTCGCCACGAACTTCTTCGCTTCCTCGATATCCGGGGTATTGAACACGAAGATCCCGCGCCGTCCCTCGACGCCGTCCAGCGGCCCGGCCAGCACCAGCTTCTTCTCGCCGCCCAGGCGGCGCATGTTGGCGAAGTGGCCCTCGAACATCTTCTTGCGGCCTTCTCCTTCCGCCATCTTGTTCGGGCCGGTCTTCAGGATGACGAGCACATAGCTGCGCATGCCATTGTCGTTGCCGCCAAGTGACTTCGCCAGCTCGGCATCGTATTGCACGGGCGGCTTGTCCTGCGCGGCCACGGGTCCCAGCGCGCCCAGTAGGGCCGCGGAAAGGAAGAAGCGGTTCAATAACATGGTGTCACCCCCGAACGAACAAGTTGTCAGCCTAGCATGAAAAATATCTAAAGGAAACCTGTAGCTTTCATACGCAAGCGCATGTTTTTGGTGCAAAGCCATGTAATATTCTTACCTGCTGCATCAACCCACCTGGACTATTCTTATGCAAATCGGCCATCCTGCCGGCGCTGCCCAGACCGGCAACGCCCCAGCCAATGCGAACGTCGCCAGCCTGCGCGTCTTCGTGTTCGCCCTGTTCTTCATCTTCGGCGGCATCACCAGCCTGAACGACGTCATCATCCCCAAGCTGAAGGATCTCTTCACACTCAGTTATGCCCAGGCGATGCTGGTGCAGTCGGCCTTCTTTGCCGCCTACTTCATCGTCTCGCTGCCGGCGGCCAGCATCGTGCGCCGCATCGGCTACATGCGCACCGCCGTGGTCGGCCTGCTGACCATGACCGCCGGCTGCCTGCTGTTCATCCCGGCGGCTTCGTCGAGCCTGTTCGGCGCCTTCCTGCTGGCCCTGTTCGTGCTGGCGGCCGGCATCACCATCGTGCAGGTGGTGGCCAACCCGCTGATCTCGATGCTGGGCGCGCCGCAGACGGCCAGCAGCCGCCTGACCTTCGCCCAGGCCTTCAACTCGCTCGGCACCACCGTCTTCCCCTACGTCGGCGCGATCCTGATCCTCGGCTCGCTGGCCAAGGTCGACCAGGCCACGCTGGACGCGGTGCAGCTGGCGGCCTACCGCGCGGCCGAAAGCCAGGTCGTGGTCCATACCTACATCGGCCTGGCGATCGCGCTGGCCATCGTCGCGGTCATGGTCTGGGCGAACCGGAACAAAATGGTCGAGCACACCAGCCCGGAAGGCAGCATCCTCAGCGCCTTCGGCCTGCTGCAGCGCCCGCGCTTTGCCTTCGGCGCGCTGTGCATCTTCCTGTACGTCGGCGCGGAAGTGGCGGTCGGCTCGCTGATCGTCAACTACCTGATGCAGTTCGACGTGCTGGGCCTGGGCGCGGAAGACGCCGGCAAGCACGTGCCGCTGTACTGGGGCGGTGCGATGGTCGGCCGCTTCCTGGGCGCCTATGTCCTGCGCATCTGCTCGCCGGGCAAGGTGCTGGCCGTGGCCGGCGGCCTGGCTGCCGTGCTGTTGCTGGTATCCGCCGGCACCACCGGCGCCATCTCCGGCTGGTCGCTGCTGGCCATCGGCCTGGTCAATTCGATCATGTTCCCCACCATCTTCACGCTGGCTTCGGAAGGCCTGGGCGAGCGCACCGCCGAAGGCTCGGGCCTGATCTGCATGGCCATCGTCGGCGGCGCCATCGTGCCCCTGATCACCGGCTTTGCGGCCGACATGAGCAGCCTGCGCATGTCGCTGGCCGTGCCTGCCATCTGCTACCTGCTGATCCTGGCCTTCGGCTGGTACGCCCGCCGTCCGCTGGAAAACTGCTGATCACGGACTCACATCGGTCCCGGCCGGGCGGCTGCCCGGCCGCCCTCCCTCCCCCGGCTGAACCCCACGCGCCGGATTCGCGGCGCGCAGCGCCCTGGCGTTGACCCGGGCGCGTTCCTCGTCGCGCAGCCAGCCCCACTTGTTGAAATAACGCGCGCCCGACACCAGGCGATGCCACAGCATCGGCCAATCCCGGTAGGAACCCCCATCCTCGTGCACCACCGCCACGTGCGGCACGAACACCGTGCGCGCGATGCGGCCGACCCGCCGCGACAGGTCGACGTCCTCGAAGTAGTGAAAGAAGCGCTCGTCGAACAGGCCGACGCGCTGCACGGTCTCGAGCCGCATCAGCAGGAAGCAGCCCGACAGCGCCGGCACGTCCATCACCCGGGTGTAGCCGCTGCCATGCAGTTCGTAGCGCGCCTGCCGGCCGCTGGACCGGTGCAGCAGCGGGAAGAAACGGCGCACCAGCAGTTCGAGCGGATGCGGCAGCAGCCTGCACAGGGGCCGCAGGCGGCCGTCCGGATAGTGCACGCGCGGCGCCAGCAGGCCGACTTCCGGGTGCTGCTCCATCCAGGCCAGCAGCTTGCCGATGCCATCGAGCGGGATCTGGATTTCCGGGTTGAGGATGAAGTGGTAGACGCTGCCGCCGGCGATGGCCTCGCGCAGCGCCAGGTTGTGGGTGCAGGCGTAGCCGGGATTAATGCGCTGGTGGCGGTAATGGGCGCCGAAGCGCCCGGCCAGCGCGCGCAGCGTTTCCTGCGGCCCCTGTTCGATCAGGAAGACCAGCAGCCCGGGCCTGCCGGTGGTGATGCTGGCCAGCAGGCGCTCGACCTGTTCCGGCCGCTGACGGCGACAGACGATGGCGCAGCTGGCCGGCGGATTCATGGTGGTTTTGGGCCGCTCGTCCATACAGGATCAGAGCGGCCCTGCGGTCAGCCGTTGCAGGGAAATCGACGGCCTTTGCGCGAGATCAGCAGATGAGCTGAAAGACTTACAGCGCGGCGTCGGTGCGCATCACCGGGTACAGGTTCAGGCGCTCATCCCAGGACGCATGGCGGCGGGCAAAGAATTCCAGGCGCGCATGCGGATTCTTTGCGAAGGCGGCGTCGGTGTCGACGCGGCGGCGGAATTCCGCGGCCAGCGCCGGATCCTTGGCCATCTGCTCGCGCGCGACGTCCTCGGCCACGTACTCTTCCATGTATTCCTTGCGCTCGAAGGCATTATTGAACTCGCCCCAGGCCAGCAGCGAATCCGGCGCCTGCGGTTCGAACATCGCCATCACCAGGCGCGCCTTGGGCTGGGCGATCGGCACGAACAGCGCGCCCTTGCCCAGCGTACGGGGTTCCTGCTTCCAGGCGCCCTCGACCTTCAGGCGCTGGTGCGATTCGAAGGATGCCGGGGCAAACGCCGCCTTGTCGGCGCGGAAGGTTTCGACCTGCGCATCCGGCACCGCCTTGTCCAGCTTGCGGTAAGCGATGCCATGCTGGACCAGCTTGGCGGCGACCATCTGCGCGAACGCGGCCGGCACCACGTAGCCGGCGCCCGGCGCCTTCACGCGCAGGTCTTCGACGATCTCGTCGCGCAGCGGCACGTGCCAGACCTGGGGTTTGGTTTCGTCGTAGCGCGTCATCATCATGCCGGAGACCTCGGACAGGCTGCGGGTATAGGCATAGCCCTTGAAGTCGACCATCGTCGTCTTGTCGGTGGTTTTATAGGTCAGCGCCACAGTCTGGCCGGCGATACGGGCAGCGCGGGCGTCGGCTGCGGCGGCAGCCTGCTGCCATTCCTTGCCGTGGACGGCCACCTGATTCAGCACCGAGACGATGGCATTGTGGGTGATGCGCACACGGGTCGGATAATCCTTCCACGAATGGGTCTCGACCAGCATGGCCATGCGGTTGCGCAGCTGGAAGTAGCCGGTCGAGAAGCGCGGGTCGGACACGCTGTCGACGAAACCGGATTGCGGGTCGTCCGTTTCCTTGAAGGACATGTAATAGGACTGAGGCGACGAGCCTTCCTTGGTGATGTCCTGGATCACATTGCTGCGCAGCGCCAGGCCGGCCTTGCGGAATTCCGGGTCGCCCGAGTTGACCGGCTCGACCTGGATCGAGACGTCGTGCTGGAACATGGCGCCGTCGGTCACGTGCAGGTCGACATAGGTCAGCGGATCCCAGGCGTTCACCAGGGCCAGCATGGCCTGCATCTCGGGTGCGTCGGCCTTCACGTAGTCGCGGTTCAGGTTAAAATTCTGGGCGGTGGTGCGCCAGCCCATCTCGACCGGGCCGCGCTGGTTCGGGCGGTTCCATTTCGCAAAGCGCTCGTGGCCATCGACGTTAAAGACCGGCACGAAGATCAGCACCTGCTTGTCGAGGGCGCCTTTGGCGATGCGGCCTTCCAGCATCTCGCGCAGGGCCAGGAAGCCGGCGTCCTTGCCGTCGATCTCGCCGGCGTGGATGCCGCCCTGGATCAGGGTCACCGGCAGCTTCCGTTTATTGGCGGCGGCGGGCGTGAAGGCGCCGGTGCGGGTCACGGCCAGCGCCATCATCGGCCGGCCTTCCGGCGTGGTGCCGAACTGGAAGCATTTGACCTGTTGCGGATACGCCTGCTGGAAGGCGCTGCAGAGCTGGATGACTTCGTCGTAGCGGCCGGTGGCCGTGAAACCCGAACGCTCGGACACGGTCACCAGGTCGGGCGCGGCGTGCGCGAGGGGAACGGCGGCCAGCATGGCCAGCAGTAACGCAGAACGAATCATCTATAAGCTCCAGCAGAGTGGGGAAAATGTTGTCTGGAAATTATAGACGCTAAAACGTCATTCCCGCGCAGGCGGGAATGACGATCTCACTACTGTCGGTCTATCGCCGCTTCCGCAGCACCGCAATCTCCTTCGCCTCCGGCCGCACCAGCTGCATCTGCACCGCGCTCGCGCGCGCCGTGCCGGATGACGGGCAGGCGTTGGTGGCGCGGTAGCTCAGCGCCGCGGCCAGCAGGTTCTCGGCCGGGTCGCCGAGGGCGTGGTTCAGGTCGTCGGCCACGGTGCAGGTCGGCGCGAAGCCGTCCGCGAAATCGCCGAAGCCTTTCGCGTTCACGCCCTGGAACTCGATCGAGAAATAGGTCGTGCCGCAGTTGTCGACCGGGGTGAAGCCGTAGGGCTTGCCGCAGGTCTGGCCGCCGATGATGTTCACTTCGACGTCGACACCGCGCAGGCCGTTGATCACGGCTTCGCTGGCCGAGCAGGTGCCGGGGGTGGTCAGCACCGTCACCCGCTTCAGGCCCAGGTAGGGCAGCGCCATGCCGGAGGTGGCCGGGTTCGGCGAGGTGAAGCCGTAGGCCGTGCTGAGGAACGGAATCGGCGCGTCCGGCGCCGTCTTGTTGTTGTAGTTCAGGCGCTCGAAGGTCTTGCCGGCCGCGCTGGGGCCCGCGACCATGTAGGCCAGTTCGCTGGCGATGTACAGCAGGCCGCCGCCGTTGTAGCGCATGTCCAGCACCAGGTCGTTCACGCCCTGGCTCTTGAACAGGCTGAAGGCGTCGATCAGCTGCTTCTCGGCCACTGCGTTGTGGTCGTCGAAGGTGAGGTAGCCGACCTTGCCGGTCGGGGTGTCGATCACCTTGGTGTTTTTTACGGAAGCGGCGGCCACCACTTGCGAGACCAGGCTGACGTCGAAGCGGTTGCCGGCGCGCTGGATGGTCAGGCGGTGCGACTCGCCCGCATTGTCGGGGAACAGGCCGGCGTTGATCGCGTTGACGCCGCTGGTGCCCGTGGTATTGATGAAGTCGACGCCGTCGACGGCCACCAGCATGTCGCCACGCTGGATGCCCGCGCTTGCTGCCGGCGAACCCGGTTCGACGATGGAGGCCAGCCAGGTGCGCGGCGCGGTGGCGCTGTTGCGCGACCAGGTCAGGCCGTAGCCGACTTCCTCGCCGGCCGTGGTCAGCGCGTCCCACTCGGCCGTCGTGTAGGTGAAGTGGAAACGGTCCTTCGGCTTGCCGGCCGCGGTCAGCGCAGGCGTCTTCAGTGCGGCAAAATAATCCAGCGTGTTCGTAAAGTCGGCCATGTGCACCGTGGACGGGATCTCGTCGTACCACAGGTAAAAACGGTCGGCCCAGCCGCGCAGGAATTTCATCTCGTCCTGCAGCGTGCCCTGGCGGTCCGGGAAGGCGAAGCCCTGCGCATCCACACCGGTGCGCGGCTTGGCGCACAGGTTCGCGTAGCTCTGGTAGTTGGCCGGGATCGGATCTGCTGCGGTGACCGGCGGCGTTGGCGTCGTCGGCGTCGTCGGGTCGGATGGGACGGTCGGGGGCGTGGTCGGCGTGACGGCAACCGGAGGGCTGGCTACGGATGCACCGCCGCCTCCACCGCCACCGCAGGCGGACAACAGGACAAGAGCCGCGAGAGCCGTCGCAGCAAGCCGGGGCGCATAAAACGAGGTCATGCGTCCGATTATAGACGCGCCCGCCTCGCGAAATGCAAGCAACTGTAACAGTTGGCCGAACGCGACAGGCGGTATGTTCTATAAATCAAGTTCCAGCTTGCGGCTGGCCACACGCAGGTAGCCGGGGTCGCCGTATTCCCGGTATTCGCACAGAGCGGAATGGCAGAGTTTTATGACGTGGTCGTCGCTGGACAGGACCGCGCGCGCCGCAATGTCCCGCTCGTCGAGCTCGCGCCCGCCCTGCTCCGGCGCCTGCTGCCGGCCCGGCGGCGTCAGGACGACGGTGAGCCAGGCCGCCAGCGCCGCCTGCCACAGGTAGCGCCGGGCCAGCGCCTTGTCGTTGGCGTAGGGCTGCACGATGCGGAAGGCATGGCAGCCGGTGACGATGTGCAGCAGGGTAAAGTCTTCGCGCTCGGTATAGGCCTGCAGGGCGAAGCGCGCGATGTCGGCCAGCTGCGGCGCCGCAGCCGGCTGCACCGCCGTTCCCGCCAGCGCCGGATCCCAGGCGATCTCGCTCATCCTGTCGATGATGATGCCCGGCTTGAACACGTGATCCGCCACCTTCGCGCGCAGGCGTCCGGCGATCTCCTCCAGCGTGCCTTCGCCCGGTTCCAGCGGCAGCGGCAGCGCCGCGTACTCGCTGGCCCAGTATGCGAGCGACAGCGCGATCTCGTCCTCCAGCCCGCCCTCGATGGCATAGGCCAGGCGGATCATGGCGTGGAAGGCGGACGCCGCCAGCCCCGGCATCAGGACCGGCACCCAGTCGTGTAAGACGGCGTCGACGCCGGCCTCGCGGATGCGGTCGCGGAAGAAGGCGACGAAGCGCGGATAGTCGCCGCTGCTGCCCAGGTAGTCGTGCGGATCGAGCTCGCTGCTAGAGACCGCGGCGGGCAGGAGCTTGTGCGCATAGCCGTCGGCGAAGCGGCGCATCACCTCGGCATCGGCGCCGAGGCGGTCGAGCGCCAGCAGCGCCATCGGCAGGTGATTGGCCAGGCGGTTGCCGTACAGCGGTCCGTGGCTGAGTGACTGCTGCAGCAGCGCACGGCATGCGTCGGACATCGTGCTCATGACGCTTATTTATACGCCTCTTCGGTCCACATTGCAGGTCCGTTCCACACCACCGGGCGCGGCGGCACGCCCTCCAGCACCTTGCCATTGCTGGCGATGATCTCGCGGTAAAAATAGGCGCTGTCCTTCAGGGTGCGCTCCTGGGTCGCGAAATTCACGTGCACCAGGCCGAAGCGCTTCGAGAAGCCGTGCGCCCACTCCAGGTTGTCCAGCAGCGACCAAGCGCAATAGCCGCGCATGTCGACCCCGGCTTCGATGGCGTCGTGGATCGCGCGCAGGTGCTTCTGGTAGTAATCCACGCGCAGCGGATCGTCGATGCGCCCGCCCTCGGCCACCGGCGGATCGAAGAAGGCGGCGCCGTTCTCGGTAATGTAGAGCGGCGGGTTGCCGTAGCGTTTGGCGACCCAGGTCAGGGTGTCGGTCAGGCCGCGCGCGAACACTTCCCAGCCGGTTTCGGTATAGGTGGCGGAGGCCTGGCGCACCGGGGTCGCGCGCACCGGATAGCCCTGCGCATCGTCCCTGCTGACGCTGCGGGTGTAGTAGTTGACGCCGACGAAGTCGATAGGCTGCTTGATCAGCTCGAAATCCTCGGCCGGCCACTCGGGCCAGGCCTCGCCATACACGTCCTTGATCTTCTCGGGATAGCGGCCCAGGAACACCGGGTCGAGATATTGCGCGTTCATGTAGGCGTGGCCGCGCGCCGCGGCGTCGATGTCGGCCGGGCTGTTCGTGGCCGGGTACTTCGGCTCGATGTTCACGACGATGCCGATGTCGTGCTTGCCACCCATCTCGCGGTAGGCCTTGACGGCGGCGCCGTGCGCGCGCAGCAGGTTGTGCGAGGCGATCGGCGCTTCGAAACGGTTGCGGTGGCCCGGGGCCAGGGTGCCGTGCAGGTAGCCGCCGTCCGACACCACCCACGGCTCGTTCAGCGTCGCCCATGAGGTCACACGGTCGTCCAGCTTGCCGAACATGACGCGCGCGTAGTCGGCGAACCAGTCGGCGATGTCGCGGTTCAGCCAGCCGCCCTGGTTGTCCAGCGCTTCCGGCAGGTCCCAGTGGAACAGGGTCACCATGGGCTTGATGCCGTTCGCCAGCAGGCGGTCGACCAGGCGGTCGTAGAAATCCAGGCCGGCCTGGTTGACGGCGCCGCGGCCCTGCGGCAGCACGCGGCCCCAGTTGATGCTGAAGCGATAGGCCTGCAGGCCGATGCTCTTCATCAGCTCGACGTCCTGCTCCCAGCGGCGGTAGTGGTCGCAGGCGATGTCGCCGGTGTCGCCGTCGCGGATGTTGCCGGGGGTGTGGACGAAGCGCTGCCAGATGCTGGGGCCGGCGCCATCGGCCAGCGGCGAGCCTTCGATCTGGTAGGCCGAGGTCGATGCGCCCCACAGGAAGTTGTCGGGGAAGCGGATGGTCTGGGTCATGGTGTTGTATTAGTCGGTTGGTTGTTCGGTTCGATCGCCGTTTCTATCCTGATCCGCGCCGGCAGCGTGCGCACGCGCAGCTCTTTGTTTTTCCAGCGCGCCGGCTTGCCGTTGACGGTGGTGCGGCCGCGGTCCCAGCCGGCGCCCGGTTCGCGCAGCACGATGCCGCCCGGCGGCAGGCGCGAGCCGGCTTCGAGTTCGAGGGTGACGGTGGCGCCGGCCTGCTTCATCGCATAGCTGAGCGGGCCGTAGGGCGTGCGCAGCCTGTGCACGGCGATACCCTCGCCGGCCAGCCAGGTCAGCGGGATGCCGTCGGCGATCACCAGCGCGCGGTCCGTGTCGCGCTCCCAGGCGAACAGGTCGAGCGCCGAGCGGATGTAGTCGGACGAGATCCAGCCGTGCGGCATGTCGCCGACGAAGCGCGGCTCGCGCGGCAGGCGCCCGACCACTTCGGCCCACTGGTTCCAGGCCTCGGGACGGCGGTCGTGCATGAAGAAGTCGAGCAGTTCATGCGCGCGGCCGCGCCAGCCCAGGCGCACGAAGGCGGCCACGTTGCGCAGCTCGTAGGGTGTGTAATCCTTCCAGTCCTTGCCGCCGTCGCGGCGCTCCACAAATTCGCGCCAGTAGCGCTCGAAAGTGCCGTGCAGCAGATCCTGCGGCAGGCGCTGCTGCAGCCGTCCCGGCGACAGGGCGATGGTGGTCGAGGTGGCGTCGAAGTCGCCGAGATCGGTGGCGCCTGCCAGGTAATCGATGCGGTGGACCCTGGCGGTGCCGCGCAACGAGGCCAGCAGCTCGCGCTCGAATTCGTCGCCCTGTGCCTTCAGCTTGTTCTCGTCACTGCGCTGGCCGAGGGCGCCGGCCAGCATGGCGGCGTCGCGGTAGCCGCGCAGGCCCCAGAAATCGTCCCAGTAGGAGTGCATGGGCTTGGCCGAGTAGCCCTCGTGGCTGATCGAGGGCGGCAGCAGGCCAAACAGGTGTTTTCGCTCGGGCGTCCGATTCACCGGGCCACGCTCGGACTGGCGCTGCTGCTCCATGTACTTTGCCGCCCCTGCCACGTGCGGCCACAGTTTCTGCAGCAGCGCGCGGTCATGGGTGTAGCGCCACAGCTCGGCGGCGAGGAAGATGAATTCGCCCTGGCTGTCGTTCTCGGGCACCGGGTCGGCGCCGCGGCGGTCGACGCAGCAGGGGATCTTCCCGTTCGCGAACTGGTAAGGCGCGAACCAGCGCGCGTAATCTTTCGCCACCTGGTCGTTGCCCAGCCTGAGCATCCCTTCGGACATCATCGCGCCGTCGCGGATCCACGAGCGCGCATACGAGCGCGTGCCCGGTTGCAGGGCCGGACCGGCACGCGTCATCAGCATGTGCGCCAGCGAGGAGCGCAAGGTGTCGACCAGGCGCTGGCCCTGCGGCGGCACCTGCAGGCTCACTTCGTTCAGGCGCTTGCGCCAGATGGCGGCGGTTTCGTCCTGCGCGGCCTGCACCCAGCCCGTGGCCAAAGGCAGGGCGGGCGCCGCGCCGGTCAGCGGCGTGAGCAGGGCCACTTCCGCGCTCGCATGCGGCGCCAGGGTCACATCGTAGGCCAGCGCGCCGGACGCGAAGCCGAAGCTGTCCTCGACCTTGCGCTGGGCGCTCCAGCCCTCGCCCGCCAGGCGGGCAGGAATCGCATCCGCGTCGAAGGAGGACACGCCCGCAGCATCCGGCGTATCCAATGCGTACACGCGTGGCTTGCCGTCGACCTCGAAGTGGCCGTCGCGCCAGGCGATCGCACCGATGCGGCTGACGCCCGGCGGCGTATTCAGGAACTGCATGGGCGGATTGACCTGGAAGGGCCGCAGGGCCAGCACCAGGCGCAGCGTCTTCGTCTCATTGCTGTCGTTGCGCAGCTGGTAGCGCGACACCAGCTGCGCCTGGTCCGGCGTGCCGTGCGCGAAGGCAGTGGTGCGCAGCTGCCAGCCCTCCGCCTGCCAGCTCACGCTGGGGATGGGCAGATAGCCATCCTGCAGCGATTGGCTGACTTTGACGTCGGCCCAGCTGCGCAGCCTGCCCTGCTCCAGCACGAAGGGTTCGACCGTAAAACCGGCGCGCGCCACTTCCAGCGCGCCGTCCTCGGACAGCAAACCCGTTTCCTTGCCGCCGTCGACGCCCAGCACGGTCCAGTAACTCTGCTCGCCCGACATGCCGCGCGGGTAGTGGCCGCGCGGCGCGTCCTTGGCCAGGGCCTGGAAGAAGGCGTTGTCGGTGGCGCCGAAGTCCAGCGGTTTTATCTCGACCAGGTCGAGCATGTAGCGCTTGCCGGGACCGTCGTGCATGGCGATGCGCAGGTAGCGCGTCTCGCTCTCGGTCAGCAGGATAGGATCGCGGCCGCCGTCGCCGTCGTCTACCTTCCGCAGCGTGCGCCAGCTGTTGCCGTCGTCGGAGAACTGGATCTCGTAGCGGCTCGCGTGCGCGCCCGGCGCCCAGTGCAGCACCAGGCCGCCGAATTCGCGCGCGCGGCCGAAGTCGATATCCAGATGCTGTTCGTCGCCGCCTGCGCTGGACCAGGCACTGCCGCCATCGAGCAGGCCCGGCGCCGGCTGGCCGGACGATGCGGACAGACGCGGTTCGGGCAGCGCCCCGGCCGGCGGCAGCTGGCGGATGACCAGGTCGTCGATCTCGATGCGGCCACGGCCGCCGTCGCGGCCGGTGCTGACCACGAATTCCAGGTGCTCGGTGTGGCGGAGAAGCTGGTCCTTGGCCGGCCCCCAGGCAAAGGCGATATGGCGCTTCTTGAAGGTGTAGCGCCGCCATTCCTTCGTCACCGCAAAATTCGGCCGGCTGACCCACCAGACGTTTTCGCCGCTTCCGTCGACCAGCTTCAGTTCGAAGTTGTTCACGGGCGCATCGGCGCGCATCCAGAAAGAGATCTCGTAATCGCCCTCGAAATCCAGCGGCAGCGCGCGGCGCGCGGCCACGTAGCCGGCGCTGGCGCCGAGGTCGAAGTCCATGCGCAGGGCCTGGCCGGCGTGGCCGGGAGCCTGGGTCAGCGTGCCCTTCACGCCGTCCGACACCACGGTCTTCCAGCCGGCGATGCGCTCGAAATCGTCGAGCGTCCGTTCCTGGGCCGAGGCCCCGGCCACCACCAACAGCGCCGCACAGGCGTTCAAGCGCCGCTTCATCCCTTCACGCTTCCCATCGTCAGCCCCTGCAGGTAATAGCGCTGCAGGCCGAGGAAGATCAGCAGCACCGGCACGATGGTCAGCACCGAGCCGGCCATCATCATTTCGTTGTCCTGTACGTGTTCGCTCGACAGCGAGGCGATCGCCACCGGCAGCGTGTACAAGTCCTTGTCGGTCATGACGATCAGCGGCCACATGAAGTCGTTCCAGCTGCCCAGGAAGCTGAACAGTGCCAACGTCACCAGGATCGGCCCGAGCAGCGGCAGCACGATGGAGCGGAAGATGCGCAGCTCGCCGGCACCGTCCAGCCGCGCCGCTTCGAGCAGGGCGTCGGGAATGGTCAGCGCGTACTGGCGCACCAGGAAGATGCCGAAGATGCTGGCCGCCGACGGGATCAGGACGCCGACGAAACTGTTCACGAGCCCCATCTGCTTGAGCATCAGGAACAGCGGCAGCATCGCTACCTGGCCCGGGATCACGAGCGCGCCGAGCAGCATGCGGAACAGTTTTTCGCGTCCGCGAAAATGCAGCTTGGCGAAGGCATAGCCGGCGCCGACGTTGAAAGCCAGCGACAGCAGCGTCGCGCCGGTCGCCAGCAGCAGGCTGTTGAGGAAGTAGCGGCCGATGCCGGCGTCCGCGAACAGGGTGACGTAGTTGGCCAGGGTCGGCTTGCGGGGCAGCAGCGGCGGCGGGAAGTGGCTGGCTTCGCCCGGCGCCATGAAGGACACCGCCAGCATCCACAGCAGCGGGAACACCGCGGCGATCCCGCCCAGCACCAGCACGGCGTTGATGGCGCCGCGTGCGGACCATGTGTTGGAACGCAGGCTCATTCTTCCAGTCCCCTTCCGGCAAAGCGCAGCTGCAGCAAGGTCACGCCGAACATCAAGACGAACAGCACGAAGGCCACCGCGGTCGCGCTGCCCAGGTTCCACCATTTGAAACCCTGCTCGTACATGAAGTACAGCACGCTGACCGTGCTTTGCAGCGGCCCGCCCTGGGTCATCACATAGGGTTCGGCGAACAGCTGGAAATAGCCGGTCATGGTCAGGAGGCTCACCATGAACATGGTCGGCGCCAGCGCCGGCAGCGTGATATGGCGCAGCATCGCCAGGCGCCGCGCGCCGTCCAGCTCGGCCGCCTCGTACAGGTCGTTCGGGATGCACTGCAGGCCGGCCAGGAAGATGATCATGTTGTAGCCGAAGTTCTTCCAGACGGCGAACAGGATAATCGCCGGCATCGCGAGATGCGGGTCGCCCAGCCAGTCGAGCGGCTGCAGGCCGATGCTGTCGAGCAGGTAGTTGATGACGCCGTAGCGCGTGTGGTACAGGTAGCGCCAGATCACGGCCACCGCCACCATCGAGGTCACCACCGGGGCGAAGAACACGGTGCGGAACAGGGGCTTGAACCAGGCCAGCTTCGAATTGATCAGCAGCGCCGCGCCCAGCGAGGCGGCGATCGACAGCGGCACACCCACCACCACGAACAGGAGGGTGTTGGCCAGCGCCTTCCAGAACAGCGGGGTGCGCAGCAGCTGCAGGTAGTTATCGAGGCCGATAAAGCGCAGGTTCTTCAGGCTGGCCAGCGCGTACAGGTCGAAGTCCGTCAGGCTCAGCGCCAGCGCGGCGCAGACCGGCAGGAAGAAGAACAACAGGATCATGGCCAGTGCGGGGCCGGCCAGCAGCCAGGCGGCGCGCGAGGTCTTCATCGTTCGCCTCCGTGCGCCAGCATCCAGCGGCGCTTTTCGAGGATGCGGTCGGCGCGCGCATCGAGTTCGGCCGCGGCCTGGTCGACCGTCAGCTGGCCGGCCACCGCGGCCTCGGTCACCAGGCGCATCTCGGTGACGATGCGTTCCCACTCCGGCACCTTGGGCGGCGACTTGGCGCGCTCGAGCTGGTCGCGGAAGGCCGCCGCATACGGATCGTGGGCCAGGCGATCGTCGGCCCAGGCGCTGCGGCGCGGCGGCAGATTGCCGGTCATCGCATAAAAGCGCAGCTGCACCGCCGGCTGCGACAGGTATTCGATCACCTGCCAGGCTTCTTCCTTGTGCTTCGAACGCTCGAACACCACCAGGCTGGCGCCGCCGGCATTCGATGCGCCCGGGCCGTTCGGGCCCGGCAGCGGCGCCGTCATCCAGGTGTCCTGCAGGTTCGCCGGCAGGCGGCGCTTGAATTCGCCGATGTTCCAGGGGCCGCTGATGTGGAAGGAAAAATAGCCCTTGCCGAATTCGTCCCAGACGTTCGAGATCTGGGTATTGGTTGCGCGCGGCGCCCAGCCCTGGCGGAACATATCGACATAGAACTGCAGCGTACGGCGGAAGGCCGGGCTGCGGAAATTGCCGTAGCGGTCGCCGTCGCGCAGCAGCGGCGTGTCCTGCTGCAGCGCCAGCACCAGCAGCTGTTCGAATTCGTTCAGCGGCAGCAGCACGCCATAGGTGTCCGGGCTGCGGCGCTTGAGGGCAGCCATGGTCCGGGTCCACTCCTGCCAGTCGCGCGGGGCGTGGTCGAAGCCGGCTTTGGCCAGCAGGTCGCGGCGGTAGAAGATCACGCGGGTATCGACGTACCAGGGAATGCCATACACGTTCTCGCCGATCCGGTTCGAGGCCCAGATGCCGTCGAAGTAGTCAAGCGCCGGCACCATCCCGGAGCGCGCGGCGCGATCCTGCAACGGCGCCAGCGCGCCGAGCGCGGCGAACTGCGCGATCCAGGTATTCCCGAGCTGGCACAGGTCCGGCGTGACGTCGCCGGCAAAGGATGTCAGCAGCTTTTCCTGGGCCGCCGTCCACGGCAGCTGCTGCACGTCCACGCGGATGCCTGGGTGGCTGCGCTCGAAGTCGGCCAGCAGTTCGCGCACCACCTCGCCCTCGCGGCCCATGGCCCAGAAACGGAGTGTAACCACTCCTTTTTCGGAGGGCGCACAGGCGGCCAGCAGGATCGCCAGCAGTGCTGCGCCCAACAGCGCCAGCCATCCGCGCAAGGCCATGGCACGCTTCACTTGCCCTGCTTCCCTTCCAGCCAGCCGCCGCTGAAGCCCGCTTTCAGCAGGCCAGCGCGGATATAGGGATTGGTGCGCATCACGCGCCACACGCTGTCGTCGCGGTAGTTGGCGATCATGCCGAGGATCGGGCCCTGGTCGATGCCGAGGTAGTCGGTGTCGACCCAGCCGAAGCCCGGCACCCGGCGCCCGTGCTTGATCTTGACGTCGAAGTCGAAGCTCAGGTTGAAAGCGTCCAGGAAGCCATATTGTCCGTAGATCTCCTTGCCGTACTGGCTGCGCATATGGGCGATGGCGGGAATCGCGATCTCCGGCGCGAAGGCGATCGAGGCCGCGGCCCCGGTCGGCGCCATGGTGCAGTCATCGTAATGGCCCATGCCGCGCCCGGCGTAGCTGATGAACTTGCGTTGTTTACCGTGATCGTCGATGACCACGTCTTCCGGGCCGTCGCTGGCGGTCACGCCCCACATGGTCGCGCCGTAGCCTTTGCAGGCTTCCGGATTGGCGACAGCATAGGCCTGCTGCGCATAGCTGGCGCGGCGGCTGTTCTCGAAATAATCGATGCCGCGCCGGCGCATGTAGGCGTCCTGGATGCCGCGGAAATCGATCCACAGGTGCGAGTACTGGTGGCCGAAGTGCGGCGCGAAGGCCAGGTGTTCCTGGCCGTAGACGGTGCCCCAGCTGCGGTCGTAGGTGCTGGTCCAGTCGCCCCAGCTCGATGCCGGCAGCGGGTGGCTGGGCGAGCCGAGGGCCAGCACATACACCAGCATGGCCTCGTTGTAGCCCTTCCAGTCGTAGCCGCTCATGCCGGTCTTCGGGTCCCAGGCCAGCGCCACCGCGTTCGGCCGGCTGGATGCCGCCCAGGCCCAGTCGACGCGACGATAGATTTCGTCGGCCAGGCGGCGGATCTCGGCTTCCTTCGCATCGTTGCCGGTGAAATAGGACTGCGCATGCAGCACGCCGCCCAGCAGCAGCGCGGTATCGACCGTCGACAGTTCGCAGTTCGAGCTGCGCGCGCCGGTCTTCATGTCGAGGAAGTGGTAGAAGAAGCCCTTATGGCCGGTCATGCCCTGCTCGGCCGGGCCCTGCGGCGCGTTGCGGAAGAAGCGCAGCGTGGTCAGGGTGCGCTCGGCCGCCTGGGCGCGCGTGATGTAGCCGCGGTCGACGCCGATCGTGTACGCCGTCAGGCCGAAGCCCACCGCGGCGATGCTGCCGAAGGACGGCGTCGGCCAGCGGTCCGGCACGATGCCGTTGGCCGGATTGGCGGTGTCCCAGAAAAAGCGGAAGGTGCGCTCGGACAGGTCGTCGAGCAGGGCGGCATTCGCCGCATACAAGGCCGGCACTTGCGGCGCCGGCGCCGCGGCCTGTGCGGTGGCGCTGCCGGCAGCCAGCGCGCCGGCCGCAAGCAAGGGCGCCAGCCTGGTGAAACGATGAAGCATGTCTGAATCCTCGGCAGAAGAGACAAAAATCGGCAGGCGGCCGCACGGAGGGGGTTGTGCAGCCGCCGCCGGAAACGTCAGAAGGCGTAGCGCGCGGTGAGCTTCACGGTGCGCATCGGGCCGCTCACGCCGCCCGGCACGCCGAGGTTCTTGTTATCCCCGCCCAGGTAGTTCTGCGGATTGCCCGGACCGCCGCCCCATTCGTCGTAGCCGCCGTAGTTGATCGTGTTGAACAGGTTCAGCACGTCCATGCGCAGCGAGACCTGGCCGAAGCCGACCGACACGTCCTTGGCCAGCGCCAGGTCGACCTGGCGGAACGGGCCGCCGTCGCCGCGGCGCGAGACGCACTTGTCCCAGCCGGCCGAGCAATCGGTAATGCGGAAAGGCAGGCCCGAGCCGTAGGTCAGCTTGGCGGAGGTCATGATCCCCCACGGCAGCAGGCGGTCGCTCAGGCCGGCCACCACCAGGCGGTGCTTCTCGACGTTCTTCGACGGATTCCAGCCCGAGGTCGAGCGGCCGTAGGTCCAGTTGAAGATATCGTTGGTCCACTCCTTGTTGGTGGTCTCGCCTTCCGAATAGGTGTAGGTCGCGCTGAGGCCCCAGCCGCTGCCCTTGGTGAAGGGCTTGTCGCCTTTCAGGTAGACCGATTCGGTCCTGGCCTGGCTGATGAAGTCGCCCAGGATCAGGGTGCCGAAGCCCGGCACCGAGCCCCACAGCGGATCGATCGGGCTCTGCGTGCCCCAGCCGCCCTTCGGATCGCGGTTGCCGCCGAACCAGTTGAACTGGTTGTGGCTGCGCGAGTTGATGTAGCCGATCTCGGTGTTCCACTGGCCCACCGCCTGGCGCAGGCCGAGACTGAACTGGTCGGTGTACGGCTGCTTCAGGTCGTTCGTGATCATCCAGATCTCGCCGCCCGGCGATGCATTGTGCTGCAGTTCGTCGAGCGCCTGGTTGGCCATGGTGCGGTCGTAGGCGCGGCCGGCGCCGCCGAAGATGACGGTGTTCTGGTCGCCGTTCAGGTCGTACGAGAAGCCGACGCGCGGCTGGAAGGCGTGCTTGAAGGGCTTGCGGCTGCCGTTGGCGTAGTAGTCGCGGATGTTGACGCCGCCCTTGGCCAGCGACTGCGCATAGGTCTGGCCGGCCGCGGCGCCGTCGCGCGGGTCCTGCTTGTCAAAGATGGCGAGACGGTCGGCCGGGGTCGTGTAGCCGTTGTTCAGCATGTTGGTCTCGTAGTCCCAGCGCACGCCCAGGTTCAGCTCCAGCTTGTTGTTGACGCGCCAGTCGTCCTGCAGGTACAGGCCGTACTGGTTGTCGCTGTAGCTCACGCCCACCGGCGCCAGCGCCGGATCGAGCTGGATCACGGTGGTGGTGCCGGTCTTGTTGTCGATCATCTCACGGCGGATGTCGACGCTGCGCGGGGTGCCGAACAGGTCGAAGTCGACCCGCTTCATTTTCAGGCCGCCCTTGACCGTGTGGCCGGCCAGGCCGGTCCAGGTCAGGTCGTCCTGGAAGGAGTAGCCGCTCTGCTTGCGGTCCTGGGCATCCGGCGAGCCGCCGGTGAACAGCACGTCGACCACGTTCTGCGCCTGGTTGCTGGGCGAGACCACGTACTTCACATAGGGCGTGCCCAGCTTGGCGTGCGGGTTCCAGTGGAACTGCTCGTAGCCCAGGCGCGCCTCGTTGCGGAAGTCGCCGTGGCTCCATTCGTGCTTGAGGTCGAAGCGGGTTTCGTCGTTCTTACGGTCCTTCTCGTTGCCCGGCACGGACAGCTTGAAGTCTTCCGGCACCAGGTCGCTCTCGCGGCGGATGCGGGTACTGAATTCGATGCGGTTGTCCTCGTCGATCTGGGCGTCGATCTTGCCGAGCAGGAGGTCTTCCTTGAACTTCGAGGTGGCCGAACCGGCCATCTTCAGCAGCTCGGGCACGATGCCGGCGTTCGGCAGCAGGTCCTGGCGCTGCGCCACCACCTGGCGCGGCTGGTCGATGTGCTTGCCCTCGTAGGCCAGGAAGAAGTGCGCCACGTCCTTCTTGATCGGGCCGCCCAGCGTGGCGCCGTACTGCGCCTGGGTATAGCTCGGGCGGTCGACGCCGGCCGCGCGGTTCTTCTGCTGGAAGGGATCGTAGGCGGTCCAGTTGGCGCCGGTGCGGTCGACGAAGACGTCGCCGTGGAATTCGTTGGTGCCCGACTTGGTGATCGCCGTGATCGCGGCCGACGAGACCTGGTCGAACTCGGCCTTGTAGTTCTGCGTGATCACCTTGTACTCGGCCACCGCCGACTGCGGGAAGGGATTGCCGCGCGACGCATCCAGGCCGCTCATGCCGCCGCGCAGGATGTAGTTCTTCTGGCCGACGCCGTCGATGAAGACGTTGACGTTGTCCTGGTTCTGGGCGCCGCTCTGCAGCGTGCCGTAGCCGGTCTTCTGCTCGACGTCGAAGCGCACGCCCGGCGCCAGGTCGGCAAAGGCCAGGAAGTTGCGGTTCACCTGCGGCAGGTTCTCGATCTGGGCGCGCGACACGCTGGTGCCGACTTCCGAGGTGCGCACGTCGCGGCGCTGGGCCGAGCCGCGGATCACCACCTGCCGCACGTCGCCGCCGGCCTGCGCGGCGTCGCCGACGCTCAGGTCGAGCGCCGCGGTCTGGCCGATGCTCAGGGTGACCGGCTCGGAGCGCTGGCCGCCCACCTGGATGGTGTACGAGCCCGGCGCCAGGCCGGGCAGCACATAGCTGCCGTCGGCGGCCGTGGTGGTGCGGTAGGTATAGCCGGTGGCGGTGTTGGTCGCCACGATCTGGGTCGCCGCCGGCGCCGCCGCGCCGGCCTGCGTGATCTGGCCCTTGATGGTGGCGGTGCTCACCTGCGCGTGCGCCGTGCCGGCCGCCAGTACCGCGGCCGCCGACAAGCCCAGCAGGGCCCGTCGCAGTTCGCGTACGCCTGTTTTCATTCTCATGTCTGTCTCCTTTTGGTTTTTATGGACTACGTGTGCGATGAGGATCTGTCAGGTTCTGCCACCGCAGGAGCGTCTTACCACCAGCTCGGTCTGCAGGACGTGGTTCGAAAGCTTGGTACTGTCCGGGTTCTCGACCTGAAAGGCGAGCGTCTCCAGTGCGCGGCTGCCCATTTCGGAGATACGGATGCGGACCGTGGTGAGCGGCGGGGTGACGAAGCGCGCGGTCGGGATATCGTCGAAGCCGACCACGGCGACGTCGCGCGGCACGCGCAGGCCGGCTTCGTTGAGGGCGAACATGCAGCCGATCGCCATCATGTCATTGGCCGCGAACACGGCGTCGGGCAGGCGCTTGAGCGACTGCAGCTGGTGCCCGGCGCGGTAGCCCGACTCCTCACTGAAGTCGCCATGCAGCACGCACAGGTCGTTGGGGTCATGGTCCGGCACCAGGCGTTCCAGCGTTTCGCGGAAGCCGCGCAGGCGCTCCGCCGCCTCGAAGTTGTTGGCCGGACCGGTCACCATCAGGATGCGGCGGTGGCCCATCTCGACCAGGTGCTGCACCATCGCCGCGGCGCCGCCGTAGTTGTCGATGCTGAGCGAGGAACAGTGGTGGCCGGCGTCGCTGGTGTTCAGCAGGACGATCGGCAGCGTGTCCGGCAGGTTGGCCGCCAGGAAGCCGGCGTCGACGTGCGGCGACATCACGATCAGGCCGTCGACGCGGCCGCTCATCGCACGCAGCGCCGCGCCGGCCTCGGCGGCGTCGCCGTGCGAGCTCGAGACCAGCAGGTGCAGGCCGCGGCGCCGCGCCGCCAGGTCGATCCCGCGGATCAGCTCCGAGAAGAATTCGCCATACAGGTCCGGCAGCACCACGCCGATGGTGTTGGTGCGGCTGGTCGACAGGCTGCGCGCGCCGCTGTGCGGCACGTAGCGCAGGGCCCGCGCCGTTTCCAGCACCAGCCTGCGGGTTTCTTCGGTGACGCTGCTGCTGCCGTTGAGCGCGCGTGACACGGAGGCCACCGACACGTTGGCTGCCTTGGCAACATCCTTGATGGTTACGGCCATAGGTAAAAGAGGTCAAGTAAACGGTTACATTTTTATACTCTACCGCATTATTTTTATTTTTGGATAATTTTTCTCTCGATGTCCACAGAGTGAAACACTGCTGCGGCGCAGCACGAAAAGCTGTTGGAAAGACAAGCAAACTGTGTAGAATGGCCCGGATGTAACCGTTTACAATTCACATCTCCCCCCATGACTTCGATGATTCCCAGCCCGGCCGCCGGCGCCCGCCTGTTGTCCAACGGCCGCTTCACCACCCTGATCACACCCGCCGGCACCGGCTATGCCGAGTTCGCCGGCAGCGCCCTCAGCCGCTGGCAAGGCGATCCGGTGGAAGACGCGGACGGCAGCTTCATCTACCTGCGCGATCTCGACAGCGGCGAATTCTGGTCGGTCGGCATGCGCCCGCTGGCCCCAGCCGGCGCCACGTTCACGCATGGTGCCGACGACGGCCTGGCCTGGATCGCCTGCACCTGGAACGGCATCGAGGCCCGCCTCGAGACCGCGGTGGCGGCGGACGGCGACGTCGAACTGCGCACGCTCTCGCTGCGCAACCTCGGCGCGGGCGCACGCCGCATCGAAGTCACCAGCTACCTGGAAGTCGTGCTGAACGCGCGCGCCGCCGAGGCCTCGCACCCGGCCTTCTCGAAACTGTTCGTGCAGACCGAGCTCGATGCCGCCAGCGGCGCCCTGCTGGCGCGCCGCCGTCCGCGCGGCGCCGACGAGACGGCCTCGCTGTGGCTGGTGCAGGCGGTGCGCGGCGGCAGCGATGCGCAGTTCGAAACCGACCGCAAGCGCTTCGTCGGCCGCGGCGGCAGCCTGGCGGCGCCGCTGGCCCTGAGCGGCAGCGCAGCGCTGTCCGGCACCGCGGGCAATGTGCTCGACCCGGCCTTCGCCCTGCGCCGCAGCATCCAGCTCGATGCGGGCGCGGACGCGCAACTGCACTATGTATTGGGCGTGGCGCCGGACCGTGCCGCCGCGCTGGCGCTGGCCGATCGTGCCGGCGACACCGCCGCCGTCGCACAGATGGCCGCCGAACGGCGCCGCCAGCTGATGCGCGAGGCCGGCGTCGACGCGCAGCAGGCCGGCGCCGCCGAGGAACTGGGCGCCGCCCTGCTCTACGGCGAGCCGGCGCTGCGGGCCCCGGCCGTGGTCCAGCGCCGCGTCCATGGCAGCGCCGCGATCCTGTCCGATTACCGCCTGCCCGCTTCGCAGGCCTTGTGCGTGGTGGTCGCGAACGGCGCCGGCGACGCCAGCGTGACGGCCCTGCTGGCGGCGGCGCGCTGGTGGCAGGCGCTGGCCCTGCCGCTGCACCTGGTCGTGATCGGCGCCTGCGAAGACTGGGCCGCTGTGATCGGCGACGCCGGCTTCGCCACCCTGCTCGACCCGGGCCGCGTGCCGCGCACGGATCTCGACCGCATCGACTGCCTCGCGCGCGGGGTGCTGTCCGGCGGCCTGCCGCGCTTTACGCCAACTCAGTTACCAGCCCCAGCGCCGGCGCCCGCCGCCCGCCCGCAAGGCGGCGCCGACCTGCGCCCCGAACGCGAAGCGCTGCGCTTCTTCAACGGCAATGGCGGCTTCTCGAAGGACGGCAAGGAATACGTGGTGCGCCTGGATTGGGACGGCGACAAGTTATCTCGCCCGCCCCTGCCCTGGACCAATGTGATCGCCAACGAACAGGTGGGCGTCATCGTCAGCGAAACCGGCGCCGGCTACACCTGGAGCCGCAACAGCCGCGAACACCGGCTCACGCCCTGGTTCAACGACCCGGTCTGCGACCCGCATGGCGAGGCGCTGTACCTGCGCGATGAAGACGACGGCGCCTGCTGGTCGCCGCTGCCCGGCCCGATGCCGGCCGGCGCCGACTACGAAGCCGCCCACGGCTTCGGCTACACGAGCTTCCGCCATGCGAGCCACGGCCTGGAGCAGGAAAGCACGGTGTTCGTGCCGCGCCACGATCCACTCAAGATCGTGCGCATCCGCCTGCGCAACCGCGGCGCGCAGGCGCGTACCGTCTCCCTGTTCTCCTACCAGCAGCTGGTCCTGGGCGGCACCCCGGCCGACAGCGGCCGCCACGTGCTCACCGAATTCGAGGACGGCGTGCTGCTGGCCACCAACCGCATGGCCGGCCCCTTTGCCGACGGCGTCACCTTCGCCACCCTGCTCGCGCCCGGCGCCGACAGCAGCACCTTCAGCGCCGACCGCGCCGCCTTCCTCGGCGCCCATGGCAGCACTGCGGCGCCGGCGGCGCTCAGCCGTCCCGCGCTGGACGGCCGCTGCGGCGCCGGCCTCGATCCCTGCGCCGCATTCCAGGCGCGCATCCGCATCGCGCCGGGCGCCACCGTCGAATGCGCCGTGCTGCTGGGCGAAACCACCCAGCGCGAGACGGCACTGGCGCTGGCGCGCCGCTACCGCGCGGCCGGCAGCATCGAGGCCGCGCTGAATGAAACCCGCGAGTTCTGGCGCCGCGCCACCGGCGCGGTCGAGGTCTCGACGCCACTGCCGGCGCTCGACCTGATGATGGGCGGCTGGCTGGTCTACCAGAACCTGTCCTGCCGCATCTGGGGCCGTTCCGCCTTCTACCAGTCCGGCGGCGCCTACGGCTTCCGCGACCAGCTGCAGGATTCGAGCGGCATGGTCTACACGATGCCCCAGCTGACCCGGCGCCAGATCCGCCTGCACGCCGCCCACCAGTTCGTCGAGGGCGACGTGCTGCACTGGTGGCACCCGGCGCCGCTGGAAAAAGGCCTGCGCACGCGCTTTGCCGACGATTTACTGTGGCTGCCTTACATCACCGCCTTCTACATCGACAGCACTGGCGACTGGAGCGTGCTGGACGAAGTCGAGGGCTTCCTCACTGCGCCGCTGCTGGAAGACGGCGAGGACGAGGTCTTCCTCCAGCCGACACAGGCCGGCGTCTCGGCCGACGTCTACGAGCATTGCTGCCGCGCGCTCGACCGCTCGCTGACCAGGGGCGCGCACGGACTGCCGCTGATGGGCACCGGCGACTGGAACGACGGCATGAACCGCGTCGGCCGCGAAGGCCGCGGCGAGAGCGTGTGGATGGGCTTCTTCCTGGTCCGCATCATCGAGGACTTCCTGCCGATCTGCGAACGGCGCGGCGACCGCGAACGCATCGCCCGCTACGGCGCCTACCGCGACCAGCTGCTGCTGGACCTGAACGAGGCCGGCTGGGACGGCGAGTGGTACCGCCGCGCCTATTACGACAACGGCGTGGTGATGGGCTCGCGCGACAGCGACGAGTGCAAGATCGACGCCCTGGCCCAGGCCTGGTCGGTGATCTCGGGCGCCGCCCCGCAGGAGCGCGCGGCGCAGGCGCTGGACGCAATGGAGCAGCACCTGGTGTCGGATGAAGAGCGCCTGGTGCGCTTGTTGACCCCGCCGTTCCAGGACACGCCGCAGGACCCGGGCTACATCAAGGGCTATGTGGCGGGCGTGCGCGAGAACGGCGGCCAGTACACGCACGCGGCCTGCTGGGCGGTGCGCGCGCTGGCCGAGGCCGGGCGCAACGAGCGCGCCGCGCAGGTGCTGGAGATGCTCAGCCCCGTGAGCCACTCGTCCACCCCCGAAGACGTGGCCGTCTACCAGGTCGAGCCCTACGTGATCGCCGCCGACATCTACGGCGCCGATCCGCACGTGGGCCGCGGCGGCTGGACCTGGTACACAGGCTCGGCCGGCTGGATGTACCGCGTGGCGCTGGAATCGGTGCTCGGCTTCACCCTGCAAGGCGGCGACACGGTCCGCATGAAGCCGGTGATCCCGTCCTCCTGGCCCGGCTTCACGATCTGCTACCGCCTGCCGGACGGCGTCACGGTCTACGAGATCAGCGTGGTCAATGCGACCAGCAACAGCGGTGCGGGCGGCAACCCGGCGGTGTCCTCGGCGACGCTCGACGGCGCGCCGGTGGCACTGCAGGACGGCGCAGCGCTGGTGCCGCTGCGCGCCGGCCGCGGCCGCCATCGCGTCGAGATCGTCCTGCACGCCGGCTGAGAGACGAACGCAGATGGCGAATCTCGACCTGGCAGGCGTGCGCAAGTCCTTCGGCGCCAACACGATCCTGCACGGGATCGACCTCACCATCGAGGACGGCGAATTCATCGTGTTCGTCGGCCCATCCGGCTGCGGCAAGTCGACCTTGCTGCGCGCGATCTGCGGCCTGGACGAGGTCGACGGCGGCGATATCCACATCGGCGGACGGCGCATGAACGGCGTGCCGCCGGCCGAACGCGGCCTGGCGATGGTATTCCAGAGCTATGCCCTGTATCCGCACATGACGGTACGCGAGAACATGGCCTTCGCACTGACCTTGGCGAAGCGCCCGCAGGCCGAGATCGATGCCGCGGTGATGAAAGCGGCCCAGGCCTTGCGCATCGAACCGCTGCTGCAGCGCCGTCCGAAGGAACTGTCCGGCGGCCAGCGCCAGCGCGTGGCGATCGGCCGCGCCATCGTGCGCCAGCCCTCGGTATTCCTGTTCGACGAACCGCTGTCGAACCTGGACGCGGCGCTGCGCGTGCAGATGCGCATCGAGCTCGCCAGGCTGCACCGCGACCTGGCGACGACCATGATCTACGTGACCCACGACCAGGTCGAAGCCATGACCCTGGCCGACCGCATCGTGGTGTTCAATGCCGGCCGCATCGAGCAGGTCGGCCCGCCGCTGCAGCTCTACCACGAACCCGACAACCTGTTCGTGGCCGGCTTCCTGGGCGCGCCGAGCATGAATTTTCTACACGGCGACGTATGCGAGAGCGACGGCCGCCAGGCGACGATTGCGGTGGCCGGCGCGCAGGCCTTATTGCGCGTGACGCTGGCGGCGGCGCCGGCGCGCGGGCAGAAGGTGACGGTCGGAATCCGGCCGGAGCATCTGGTGGCCGATGCCGCAGGCGGCATTCCGGCAACCGTGTTCGCGGTCGAACACCTGGGAGATGGGGCGTATTTGTATGCGAGCGTTGCCGGAAGCGGCGAGCAGGTGGTGATGCGGGCGGACCCGGAGCGGGCCTGGGAGACAGGACAGGTGTTATCGCTGGGAGCGCCGCAGGGGCGCATTCACGTGTTTGGGGCGGATGGGAAGCGCTTAAAGCCGCTCGCCTGAGAGCCGTCATCCTCGCGAAAGCGGGGATCCATACTGAGCGTCTTATGCCGATTCAGAATGGATTCCCGCTTCCGCGGGAATGACGACGTTACGCCGCGCGCGGCACCGTACCACCCGCATGGAAAGCCGCCACCAGCTCGGCTTCCTTGCGCTTGGCCGCCTGCAGGTGACGCTCCTTCACGTGCCCGTAGCCGCGGATCTCTTCCGGAATGCTGGCGATCGCCACCGCCTGCGCCAGGTTCTCGTTCGTCAGCTTGGGCAGCAGCGCTTCCACCGTGCGGCGGTACTCGACTATCAGCGCACGCTCCATCTTGCGCTCCCCGGTATAGCCGAACACGTCGAGGGCCGTGCCGCGCAGGCCTTTCAATTTCGCCAGCACGCCGAAGGCCTTCATCATCCACGGGCCGAATTCCTGCTTGACCGGGAGTCCGTCCTTGCCGGTCTTGGCCAGCAGCGGCGGCGCCAGGTGGAATTTCAGCTTCACGTCGCCTTCGAACATGTTATTCACCTTTTCCATGAACGCCGGGTCGGTGTACAGGCGTGCGACTTCGTACTCGTCCTTGTAGGCCATCAGCTTGTGCAGGTAGCGCGCCACGGCTTCGCTCAGGCGCGTACCTTTACCCAGCTTTTCTTCGGCGGCGCGGACCTGGTCCACGAACCCTTTGTACTGAGCGGCATACCCAGCGTTCTGGTAAGCGGTCAGCAGTTCGACACGGCGCTTGACCAGGTCGTCCAGGGTCTGGGCGCGCTTGAACTCGATCACCTTGGCTGGGGTCGTCAGTTTGGTGACGGACGCCAGGTCGTGGGCGGCGGTGCGGCCCCAGTTGAAGGCGGCCTTGTTGAAGGGGATCGACACGCCATTCAGCTCGATCGCCTTCATGATCGAGGCTTCCTGCAGCGGCACCTGCCCCTTCTGGAAGGCGTAGCCGAGCATGAACATATTGGTGGCGATGGCGTCGCCCATCAGGCTGGTCGCGATCTGGCCGGCGTCGACGAAATCGACATTGTCCGCGCCGCAGGCCTGCACGATGGCGCCCTTCGATCCTTCGGCCGGGAACTGCCAGTCCGGGTTCTTGATGAAGGCGGCCGTCGTCGCGCCGCTGTTGTTGACGAAGGCGCGGGTGCGGCCTTCGCCCATGCGCGACAAGGCGTCGCGGCTGGCGGTGACGATCTGGTCGCAGCCGATCACCAGGTCCGCGCTGCCGGTGCCGACGCGGGTCGAGTGCAGGTCTGCCTGTTTGTTCGCCAGGCGCACGTGCGACATCACCGGACCGCCCTTCTGGGCCAGGCCGCTCATGTCCAGCACCAGCGCACCTTTACCCTCGACGTGGGCGGCGACGGCCAGGATCTGGCCGACGGTCACCACACCGGTGCCGCCGATGCCGGTCACCAGGATGCCAAAGGGTTCCATGGTGGCCGGGATGCTCGGCGACGGCAGTGCAGGCGGCGCGGCTTCGGACGATGCAGCCTTCTTGGGCTTCTTCAGTCCGCCGCCTTCGACGGTGACAAAACTCGGGCAGAAACCAGTCGTGCACGAGAAGTCCTTGTTGCACGAGGACTGGTTGATCTGGCGCTTGCGGCCCAGCTCCGTCTCCAGCGGCTCGACCGACAGGCAGTTCGACTGCTTCGAGCAGTCGCCGCAGCCTTCGCAGACGGCTTCGTTGATCACGGCGCGCTTGGCCGGGTCGGGGAATTCGCCCTTCTTGCGGCGGCGGCGTTTTTCGGAGGCGCAGGTCTGGTCGTAGATCATCGCCGAGACGCCCGGCATCTCGCGCAGTTCCTTCTGCACGTCCATCAGTTCCGCACGGTGACGCACGGTGACGCCTTCGGCCCACGGATAATCCGCCGGGTATTTTTCCGGCTCGTCGGTGACAACGATGATGGGTTTGACGCCTTCGGCGGCCAGCTGGCGGCTGATCTTGGCCGGGTCCAGCGGACCGTCGTGGGTCTGGCCGCCGGTCATCGCGACCGCGTCGTTGTACAGAATTTTATAAGTGATGTTGACCTTGGCCGCGACCGAGGCGCGGATCGCCAGCACGCCCGAGTGGAAATAGGTGCCGTCGCCGAGATTGGCGAACACGTGCTTCTCGTCGGTGAACGGGGCCTGGCCGATCCAGGTCGTGCCTTCGGCGCCCATGTGGGTGAAGGTCGAGGTCTCGCGGTCCATCCACAGGACCATGTAGTGGCAGCCGATGCCGGCCAGCGCGCGCGAGCCTTCCGGCACCTTGGTCGAGCTGTTGTGCGGGCAGCCCGAGCAGAAGAAGGGAATGCGGTCGGTTTCCGGATTGGCCTTGACCGGGATCGCCTTCAGCACGGCTTCCTTGGCTTCCAGGTAGGCGATGCGCTGCTTGACGCGCTCCGCCACCGGGTGGCCGGCGCAGTAGTGGCCGATGCGCGACGCAATGGCGCGCGCGATCTGGGCCGGATTCAGCTCGTAGGTGCCTGGCAGCAGCCAGTCGCCCTGGCCGGAGCGGTTCTTGATATCCCATTCGCCGCTGTCGTCGAACTTGCCGACCACGCGCGGACGCTCGCCGTCCGGCAGGTTGTACAGCTCTTCCTTCAGCGCGTATTCCAGCACCTGGCGCTTTTCTTCGACGACGATGATCTCGTCCAGGCCCTGCGCGAACTCGTGCACGCCGACCGAATCCAGCGGCCAGGTCATGCCGACTTTATAGACGCGCAAGCCGATGTCGGCCGCCGCCTGCTCGTCGATGCCGAGGTCGGCCAGCGCCTGGCGCGTGTCCAGGTAGCTTTTACCCGCGGTGATGATGCCGATCTTCGGCTTCGGGCTGTCCCAGATGATGTTGTTCAACTTGTTGGCGCGCGCATAGGCCAGGGCCGCGTACCACTTGTAGTTGTTCATCCGCACTTCCTGGTCCAGCACGGCGTCCGGCCAGCGAATGTTCAGGCCGCCCGGCGGCATCTCGAAGTCGGTCGGGATGACGGGCTGCACGCGGTCCGGGTCGAGGTCGACCACGGCGCCGGATTCGATGATGTCGGTCACGCACTTCATCGACACCCACAGGCCGCTGTAGCGGCTCATCGCCCAGGCGTGCAGGCCGTAGTCGATGTATTCCTGGACCGAGGACGGGAACAGCACCGGCATGCCGACGTGGTGCAGGATGTGGTCGGACTGGTGGGCGGTGGACGAAGATTTGGCGGCGTGGTCGTCGCCGGCCAGCACCAGCACGCCGCCATGCTTGGCGGAGCCGGCGTTATTGCCGTGCTTGAACACGTCGCCGCAGCGGTCCACGCCCGGGCCCTTGCCGTACCACATGGCGAACACGCCGTCGTACTTGGCGTTTTCGAACAGATTGGTCTGCTGGGTGCCCCAGACGGCGGTGGCCGCCAGGTCTTCGTTCATGCCCGGGTGGAAGTGAACGTTGTGGGCTTGCAGGTGCTTTTTCGCCTTCATGGCGGTCTGGTCGACCGAGGTGACGGGCGAGCCGCGGTAGCCGGTGATGTAGCCGGCAGTGTTCAGGCCGGCAGCGACGTCGCGCTCGTGCTGCATCATCGGCAGGCGGATCAGGGCCTGGGTGCCGGTCATGAAGGCGCGGCCGCGCTGCAGCGTCCATTTGTCGTCGAGGGTGATCTCGTGCGACGGCTGCGCCGGTTCCAGCTGGGTGCGGTCCAGGGGTGCGTTCATTGTGTCTCCAGTGATGTCTTTGTGCGCGCGGTGTTCTCCGTGATGGGCCCGCGTCGGGATGGTGCCCAGTATATGCGCGAGCCGCGGCCATAAAATTTCAAACGATTCCCCCACTCCATGGATTTGCGCAATAAAATTGCGGGAATATTGGAGAACGAGGGAGTCATGTCAAAAATCGAGCTGGATAAAACCGACCGGAAGATCCTGGCCATCCTGCAGGCCGACGGGCGCCTGTCCAACCAGGATGTGGCCGAGAAGGTCAACCTGTCGCCATCGCCCTGCCTGCGCCGTATCAAACGGCTCGAGGAAGCCGGGGTGATCCGCCAATACGTGGCGCTGCTCGATGCGGACAAGCTGGGACTGGGCCTGTTGGCCTACGTAAATGTACGATTGGAAAAGCACGCGGAAGGCGCGCCCAACGCGCGCGTGCCGGCAACCTCGCCGCGCTTCGAGTTCGCCCAGGCCGTGTCGGCCTGGCCGGAAGTCGTCGACTGCTATGCGATGACGGGAGAGATGGATTTCCTGCTGCGCGTCCACGTGGAAGACATGGACCACTTCTCGCGCTTCATGATGGGCACGCTGCTGCGTCACCCGGCGGTGCTGGACGTGAAGTCCAGCTTTGCCCTGCAGAAAATCAAGGAAACGACGGCGCTGCCGATCGTCTGACTGCCTATTTTTTAGGCGCGAACCACTTCAAGGCCATGCGCGCATTGCGCTTGACGGCGTAGTCGATCTTGGCGACCTGCTCTTCCAGCGCCTCGGCCAGCACGCTCGAGGGGCTGGGCGGCGGCAAGTGCAGGTGGGCGTCGGCCTCGCCATATTCGCGCTGAATCTCCATGCCGGCCTTTTTGGCGATGTGCATCATGGTGCGGTTCGAGGACAGGCACTGCATGTACAAGGTGTCGACGTCGACGTTGCGGCAGTGGATGGCCGCGCGCTCGAACAGCCGCGTGCCGACGCCCAGCCCGCGCGCCGATTTCGACACCGACACGCCGAACTCGGCCACTTTTTCCTTGTCCGTGTAGTGGATGCTGTCCGGGTGCGCTTCCTTCGAGGTGAAGGCCAGGTGGCCGACGCCGACCAGCTGGAACAGCCGGTTGTAGACGCCGAAGACGATGTCGTTCGCAAAGTCGAGCTTGGCGACGTAATTGCTCACCTGCTCGTCCGGCAACTGGGTGCCGAAGCGCAGCAGGCGATCGCTGTTGTCGAGCGCCATGAAATGCCGCAGCACGCGCCGGCGGTCGCGTTCGCTCAAGGCTTTGACGAGGACCGGCTGGCGGCCGTGTTTGCCGATCAGGTTGTTCAGCCAGCGGCGGAGGGGCTTGTCCTGCATGGGGGTGCATTGTAGCGGATTGAGCAGGCAGCTGCCGAGGCCGGCTTCTAGGGTGTGCAAGCTGCGGCCACGGCCGCGACCCGCGCCGCATAGACCGCTGCCGGAATCCGCGCCTTGTCGTCGGCGCAACGTCCCGCAATCTCTCCCGCATTCACCCCGCGCGCCGCCGTCAGCGCCTTCAGCAGGCGCCGCGCATGCGTTTCCTGGCCGAGCGACGCGTACTCGGCCGCCTGCAGCATCTGCGCAAAACGTTCCGGCTTGCGGAAGCCGTCGCTGCGTTCGAACAGGCTGACGATGGCTTCCGGATCGAGCTCCGGCGCGCGGCCGATCAGCGCACGCTCGCGCGCCGTCATGACAGCCAGGTCGCGGCAGTCGACCGGCACACGCAGGCGTTTGGCAAGGTCCGCGATCGCGTCCTGGCCCAGCGCGTGCATGAGGACGGCAAAGCGCACCGCCAGCTCGGCGCCGTGCGCGGCGGCGTGGTCGATCGCCAGCATCAAACGATCATTGGCGTCGAGTTCCGGCAGGATGCGAGACAAGGCGCCGCAGTCGCGCAGTACGTCGAACATGCGCGAGGGCTTTTGCTCCATCAGCCCGCGCGACAATTCCTGCCAGACGCGCTCGGCCACCAGGGCATCGACCTCGCCCTCCTCGGCCATCCTGCGCATCAGTGCATTCGTGGTGTCGGCCACCCGGAACTCCGGGAAACGCGCGGCAAAGCGGGCCAGGCGCAGGATCCGCACCGGGTCTTCGGCAAAGGCGTCAGACACGTGGCGGAAAATGCGGTCCTGCAGATCCTGCCGCCCGCCATAGGGGTCGACGATGGTCCCGTCCTCGGCGCGCGCCATCGCGTTGATGGTCAGATCGCGGCGGATCAGGTCGTCTTCCAGTTTTACATCGGGATCGGTGTGGAACACGAAGCCGTGGTAACCCGGCGCGGTCTTGCGCTCGGTGCGGGCCAGCGCGTATTCCTCGTGCGAGTCCGGATGCAGGAAGACCGGAAAATCCTTGCCGACCGGACGAAAACCCTGCGCGACCATCTGCTCGGGCGTGGCGCCGACCACGACCCAGTCATGGTCCTGCACCGGCAGCCCCAGCAATTCATCGCGCACGGCGCCGCCGACCACGTAAGCCTGCATTGCCATCAGTCCGGCAGCTCGTCTTCGTGGATGCCGGCGACTTCGGTCTCGCGCATCGCTTCCTCGACCCAGCGCGCCACGGCCGGATGGGCCAGCATGCGGTCGCAGTAGGCTTGCAGGGCCGGCGCCAGCGCCACGCCATAGGTTTTGAAACGCATCACCACCGGCGCGTAGAAGGCGTCGGCGATGGAAAAGTCGCCGAACAGGAAGCGGTGGTGGCCGAAGCGCGACAGGCACTCTTCCCAGATCTCGCAGATGCGGCCGATGTCGGCCTGGGCGCCTGGCGTACGGCCGCGGCCCGGCAGGCGCGCTTTGATGTTCATCGTCATCGCCGTGCGCAGGTCGACGAAGCCGGAATGCATCTCGGCGACCACCGAACGCGCCATCGCGCGCGCCGCCACGTCCTGCGGCCACAGGTGCTTTTCAGGGAACTGCTCGGCAAGGTATTCGCAAATGGCGAGGCTGTCCCAGATCGTCATCTCGCCGGCCAGCAGCACGGGCACGCGGCCAGCGTGCGAAAAGCGCGCGATGTTGGTGGCGGTATCGGGCTGGTCGAGCAGCACGCGGACTTCGGTGAACGGGATTCCGGACGCTACCGCCGCCACCCATGGGCGCATCGACCACGACGAATAGTTCTTGTTGCCGATGACGAGGGTCAGGCCTGCCTGGCGCGCCATGTCGAGGGTTTGCGAAAGCGTCGGGTCGAGTTCGATAGTCTGCATGGTCTCTTTCTATTTCGGATGGGGATGCGCATGACGCGCCCGCGAGCGCAGCTCGTCGAGCTGCCCGGTCGGCGCCAGGTAAGCCGGCGCGACGGACTCGAGCGCCGTGAGCTTGATATCGAGCGCCTCCGCTGTCAAGACCTGTTTGGACGGATTGACAACATTATCGACCTTCATGGAATCCAGATTGTCGCGCGTGATCAGCGGCGTACCGGGCAGGTGTTCGAAGAAGGCCGCCTGCACCCGCGCCAGCCCATCGGGCATGGGGACGATTGGACGCGGATGGCCGGAATAGCGCCCGCTGAGGCGCACCAGCTCGGCCAGGGTGTAGACGGCCGGGCCGCCCAGCTCGTAGGTCTTGTTCCGGCATTCCGGCGCGAACAGCGCGTGTATGAAAGCATCGGCAACGTCGCCGACGTAGACCGGCTGGAAGCGGGCATTCGCGCAAGCCAGCGGCACCACGGGGAGATGGCGCTGCAGGCGCGCAAACATGTTCAGGAAATTGTCTTCCGGTCCGAACACCACCGAAGGCCGGAAGATCGTCGCCGCCACCGATGTTTGGCTGGCGGCCGCCAGTTCGCCGTCGGCCTTCGAGCGCTGGTACATCGAGGGGCCGTCGCGGTCCGCGCCCAGCGCGCTCATGTGCAGCAAGCGCGGCACGCCGCCGGCGGCGCAGGCGGCGGCGATGCGGCGCGGCAACTCGACGTGGACCTCACGGAATTGCGGCCCGTAGGGAGAGCCGCGCTGCGAATGCAGGATGCCGACCAGGTTGACGACGGCATCCTTGCCCGCCACCAGGCGCTGCAAGGCGGCATCGTCGTGGATATTGGCTTGGACGATGTCGACGCCCAGCGGCATCAGGTGCATGGCGTGCGCCTCGTGGCGCGTGACGGCGACCATGCTCACGTCGCGCTCGCTGAGGCGCGCTGCGAGGTGGCTGCCGATGAATCCCGTTCCTCCGAACAACACTATCGACAGCGGGCGCATGGGGAACTCCTAGGGCAGGCCGCTCATGGCAGTCCGATCGTACTCCCGCGCGGCGTGATCGTCCCCAGACGGGCCTTGAGCGACTGCGGACGCTTCTCGAACAATGCGGCGTAGTTCGTTGCGTTCGACATCACATTGCGCACGTAGTTGCGCGTTTCCTCGAAAGGAATGGTTTCGACGAAGACCGCGCCTTCCATCGGCGCGTTGAGCAGGCCGCGCCAGGTGCGGGTGCGGCCCGGGCCGGCGTTGTAGGAGGCAGTCGCCAGCACCTGCGAGCCCTCGGCATTGTTCAGCACCATGTTCAGGTAATTGGTGCCAAGCAGGATATTGGTGCGGATATCGCTCAGCATGCCGTGGCCGTAATCGCTCATGCCGATCTTTTCCGCCACCCATTTACCGGTCGACGGCATCACCTGCATCAGGCCGGACGCGCCGACGCCGGACTGGGCATCGGAAATGAAGCGCGATTCCTGGCGGATCAGGCCGTAGACCCAGGCCTGGTCCAGGCCCAGCCCTTGCGCGGTCGGGTGCAGGATGTCGTTGTGCGGGGCCGGGAAGCGCTGGCTGTAGTCGAACTCGGTGCGGGTGCGCTCCGAGGTGTTGACCATGCGGTCCAGGATCTCGTTCTGGCGCGCGTACTCGGCCGCCACCAGCAGCTGGCGGTCGGAAAAGTCGCGCAGGGTCCAGTTCCACTCGCGCGTGCCCTCGAAGCGTAGGCGCAGAGAGAAGAATTTCAGCGCGCGTTTAAAACCGGGGTTGGCGGCCATCTGCGCCATCTCGGCCGCGGTGGGCGCGGTTTGCGCCAGGGCGCTGGGCGGGATCGTGATCTGCTGGCCGACTTCCTCCAGCGCCAGCTGGCCATAGAAATTGTTCTGGTCGGCGATGCGGCGGAACAGGGCTTGCGCATCTTCCTTCTTGCCCTGCGCGGCATCGGCGCGGCCCAGCCAGTAGGTCCAGGCCGGCTGGGCGCGCAAGTCGGCCGGCATCGCTTCGATGGTGGCGCGCACCATCTTCCAGTCGCCGCGGCGCAGCGCGATCCGGGTCTTCCACTCGGCCTGGCTCTCGGACAGCGGGGCGCCGGCGGCGCGCTGCCAGTAATCGTAGGCGTCCGGCGCCAGCACCAGAGAAGCGGCCAGGGCAATATTCGACCAGCCGATCGCCTTTTCCTCGGCGGACAGCTTGGGCGCGTTCTTGTTCAGGGCGACGGTCGCCAGCTTCAGGCTGGTCCGCGCCATGCGGCCGATCGCGACCAGGTAGATCTCGTGCTCGGCGCGCGAGCTGCCGATGCCGCGCGCCATCGCCAGCGCCGGAAAGTCGACCGCCTGGGCGGCGCGGGTGTCGGAGGCGCCCAGCAGCAGCGCGGTGCGGCGCGAGGGCCCGGTGGCGTGCATCTCGCCGGCCAGGCGCAGCTGGGCCAGCAGGTCTTCCTTCGTGAACTGGCCGGACTGGGCCAGCTGGGCGACCAGGGCGGCGCAGGCTTCGCCGTACATCGGCGGATTATCGAGCAGGGCGCGTGCATCGGCGCTGACGTTCTGCCCTTTCACGGCGCGCGACAGCAGTGCGTAGCAGCGGACCTGGTAATCGTCGTTCTTGACGAACTGCGGCAGCTCGCGGTCGAAATTGGCCCAGTCGCGCTTGCGGCCGAGCTCGAGCAGCCAGTCGTTGCGCAGACGGTCGGCGATCGCGCTGCCTTCGTAGCGCTTCAGGAAATCCAGGACTTCCTCGTTCGTCGCGTCCTTCAGACGCGGTTTGAGACGATAATAGTCGACATACGAGGGAATTGCGTAGCCGGGCAGGCGCCCTGCGAGCTCGGCCGCCTTGGTGGCGTCGTTCTGGCGCGCGGCTTCGCGCAGTTGCAGGAAAAGCGCGTCTTGCTCGCGGGCAGCGTCAGTAACGGCTTGCGGCAGCGCTGTTGCAGGCGCCGTTGCAGCGGGCGCGGCAGGTGCTGCCGGCGAGGCCGACTGGGCCTGCGCGAGGTGGAACGGCAACAGGGTGGAGGCAGCAATACTTGCGCCGGCTAACAATTTCAATGGAAACATCAAACCAACCTTCAATGTACGCTTCATTTCATCCATGACCGGCGATTCAAGAATACCACGCCCCCTCTCGGGCCTGCCAGACAACACCTCAAGCGTGACGGGGGATGGCCAGGCGGCAAAGGCGGCGCTGCGCAAGGCGCTCAGGACTGCACGTGGGGCGCTCGATCCAGCAATCAAGGTCCAATGGGATGCCCATATCGGCGCCCAGGTCGTGACCTGGTGGCGCCTGCGCCAGATGGACACCGTCGGCGTCTACTGGCCGCTGGCCGGCGAACCGGATCTGCGCGCCGCCTATGCCGAACTGGCCCTGGCCGGCGTACGCCTGGCGCTGCCGGTGGTGATGGAGCGCAACGCCCCGCTCGCCTTCACCGAGTGGCAGCTGGACGAACCCATGCTGGCCGACGAGATGGGCGTGGCGGTGCCGGCCACCCTGCGTTTCATCGAGCGCCCGCCTGCCCTGTTGATCCCCTGCCTGGGTTTCAATGCCGAGAACTACCGGCTGGGCTATGGCGGCGGCTACTACGACCGCACGCTGGAACTGGTGCCGCGTCCGCTGACCCTGGGCATTGCCTACAGCAAGCAGGAAGCGCAGTTCGGGCATGGACCCCACGATGTGCCGCTGGATGTGATCGTGACGGAGCGTAGCAACATCCGGTGACGGATTGATGACTGCGGATCAAAAATAAATGCCCGCGGGCTTGTGGCGCGCGGGCATTTTTTATGTCGACTGCGTCAGGCCGCCGATTGCGAACCCTGCAGGCGCTGCCAGATGGCGGTAGTCGCCGCCGCCTGATTCATGCTGTAGAAGTGCAGGCCCGGCGCGCCGCCCGCGAGCAGGCGCTCGCACAGCTGGCTGACCACATCCAGACCGAAGGCTTTGATGGAAGCGCTGTCGTCGCCGAAGCTGGCCAGCTTCAGGCGGATCCAGCGCGGGATCTCGGCACCGCACATCTCCGAGAAACGCATCAGCTGCGTGTAGTTCGTGATCGGCATGATGCCGGCCACGACAGGTACGTCCACGCCCAGTTTGGCGACGTTGTCGACGAACTGGAAATAGGCGTCCGGATTGTAGAAATACTGGGTGATGGCCGCATTGGCGCCGGCCTGCACCTTGCGCACGAAGTTCTGCAGGTCGTCCTGCGGCGACTTCGCCTGCGGATGCATTTCCGGATAGGCGGCGACCTCGATGTGGAACCAGTCGCCGGTCTCGGCACGGATGAACTCGACCAGGTCGCTGGCATAGCGCAGCTCGCCGGCGCCGCCATAACCGCTCGGCAAGTCGCCGCGCAGGGCCACCAGGCGGTGGATGCCGTGCGACTGGAACTCGCGCAGGATGGTCCGGATCGAGTCGCGGGTGCCGCCCACGCAGGACAGGTGCGGCGCGCCGGCATGGCCTTCCGACTGGATCTCGAGCACGGTGTCGAGCGTACCCTGCTGGGTGCTGCCGCCGGCGCCGAAGGTCACCGAGAAATATTTAGGCTGCAGCTCCGCCAGCTTCTGGCGCGCCACGCGCAGCTTTTCCGCGCCCTCGGGGGTCTTGGCCGGGAAAAACTCGATGCTGATATTAGGGGTTGCCATCTTTATTCAGGAGTAAGGTAGAAAGCGCCCACGAAATCACGCTGTACAGGATGGCCGCCAGGAAGGCCGACCAGAATCCGGCGACATGGAAGCCCTCGACCAGGTGCGCCACCAGCCAGAACAGCAGCGCGTTGATCACCAGGATGAACAGCCCGAGCGACACCACTGTCACCGGCAGGGTCAAGACTACCAGCACGGGACGGATGATGGTGTTGACCAGGCCCAGGACCAGCGCAGCCACGAGGGCGGCGCCGATATTGGTGACGGTCACCGAGTGCATCAGGTAAGGCAGCGCCATCAGGGCGGCGGCGTTGATCAACCAGGTCAGGAGCAAGCGCATGTTCGTGTCTTTCGTGAGGGTGAGCGGGGGCTCGGCGCCACCTTTTCAGGCGGCGCCGATTCACGAAAAGCTTACCAGACTATTAATTAATAACGATAGTGGGCCGGCTTATATGGACCTTCCTGGCTCACCGAGATGTACGCAGCCTGCTCTTCGGTCAGCGTGGTCAGCTGGGCATTCAGCTTCTTGAGCTGCAGGCGGGCGACCTTCTCGTCCAGGTGCTTCGGCAGCGTGTACACGCCCACCGGATACTTGTCGGTGTTGGCGAACAGCTCGATCTGGGCGATGGTCTGGTTCGCGAACGAGGAGCTCATCACGTAGGACGGGTGACCGGTGCCGCAGCCCAGGTTCACCAGGCGGCCTTCGGCCAGCAGGATGATGCGCTTGCCATCCGGGAAGATGACGTGGTCGACCTGCGGCTTGATGTTTTCCCACTGATACTTCTTGATCGCAGCGACTTCGATTTCGTTGTCGAAGTGGCCGATGTTGCAGACGATCGCCTGGTCCTTCATGCGCAGCATGTGCTCTTCGGTGATCACGTGGTAGTTACCGGTGCAGGTGACGAAGATGTCGCCGTGCTCGGCAGCGTAATCCATGGTCACGACGCGGTAGCCTTCCATCGCGGCCTGCAGGGCGCAGATCGGATCGATTTCGGTGACCCAGACCTGGGCCGACAGCGCGCGCATGGCTTGTGCCGAACCTTTGCCCACGTCACCGTAGCCGGCGATCACGGCGATCTTGCCGGCGATCATGACGTCGGTCGCGCGCTTGATGCCGTCGACCAGCGATTCGCGGCAGCCGTACAGGTTGTCGAACTTCGACTTGGTGACGGAGTCGTTGACGTTGATTGCCGGGAAGGCCAGCTTGCCTTCCTGGTGCATCTGGTACAGGCGGTGCACGCCGGTGGTGGTTTCTTCGGTCACGCCCTTGATTTCCGGCAGACGCTTCGAGTACCACTGCGGATCGACGGCCAGGCGGCCCTTGATCGCGTTGAACAGGCAGATCTCTTCTTCCGAACCCGGCTTGTCCAGCACCGAGATGTCCTTCTCGGCACGCACGCCCAGGTGCAGCAGCAGGGTGGCGTCGCCGCCGTCGTCCAGGATCATGTTGGCGTGATTGTCACCCGGCCATTCGAAGATGCGGTGGGTGTATTCCCAGTACTCGTCCAGGGTTTCGCCCTTGATGGCGAACACCGGGGTGCCGACCGACGCGATGGCGGCGGCAGCGTGGTCCTGGGTCGAGTAGATGTTGCACGATGCCCAGCGCACTTGCGCGCCGAGGGCTTCCAGTGTGCGGATCAGCACGGCGGTCTGGATGGTCATGTGCAGCGAACCGGCGATGCGCGCGCCCTTCAGCGGCTGGCTGGCGGCGTATTCCTCGCGGATGGCCATCAGGCCCGGCATTTCGGTTTCGGCAATACGGATTTCCTTCTCGCCCCACGAGGCAAGACCGATATCGGCAACGAGGTAATCCTGGGAAGTGTTTTTGAGTACGGCGCTCATCACGCCCTCCTTTCAAGTTAAGAAAAAAGTAACGTGAGCGCGGTGTTGATGATCCGAGCCTGGCGAAAGAAGGATCTTTCGTCGCAACGCTCCTCGGAATTCATAAGTTTAACACGGTGGGCACGGCTTGTGCCCACCGTGAAGCGCAGGTGTTGTTACCCGCGCAAACCGATTACGACAGGCCGGCTTCGGCGCGCAGCAGCGCAGCCTTGTCGGTGCGCTCCCAGCTGAACTCCGGCTCTTCGCGGCCGAAGTGGCCGTAGGCGGCGGACTTCTGGTAGATCGGACGCAGCAGGTCCAGCATCTGCACGATGCCTTTCGGGCGCAGGTCGAAGTGTTCCATCACCAGCTCGGCGATCTTCTCGTCGGAGATCACGCCGGTGCCTTCGGTGTAGACGGTGATGTTGATCGGCTTGGCCACGCCGATCGCGTAGCTGACCTGCACCTGGCACTGGCGCGCCAGGCCGGCGGCGACCACGTTCTTCGCCACGTAGCGGGCGGCGTAGGCGGCCGAGCGGTCGACCTTGGACGGGTCCTTGCCCGAGAACGCGCCGCCACCGTGCGGGGCAGCGCCGCCGTAGGTGTCGACGATGATCTTGCGGCCGGTCAGGCCGCAGTCGCCCTGCGGACCGCCGATGACGAAGCGGCCGGTCGGGTTGACCAGGTAGCGGGTGTCCTGCAGCCATTCTTTCGGCAGCACCGGCTTGATGATCTCTTCGATGACGGCTTCTTCGATCTGGCTGTGGCTGATTTCAGGTGCATGCTGGGTCGACAGCACCACGGTGTTCACGGACACCGGCTTGCCGTTCAGGTAGCGCAGCGTGACCTGGGACTTGGCGTCCGGACGCAGCCACGGCAGGCGGCCGTCCTTGCGCAGCTGCGACTGGCGCTCGACCAGGCGGTGTGCGTAATAGATCGCGGCCGGCATCAGTTCCGGGGTCTCGTCGCAGGCGTAGCCGAACATCAGGCCCTGGTCGCCGGCGCCCTGGTCGAGATCCAGGCCCGCGCCTTCGTCGACGCCCTGGGCGATGTCCGGCGACTGCTTGTCGTAGGCGACCAGCACGGCGCAACCTTTATAGTCGATGCCGTAGTCGGTGTTGTCGTAACCGATGCGCTTGATGGTATTGCGCGCAACTTGAATATAATCGACGTTTGCGTGCGTCGTGATCTCTCCGGCCAGCACCACCAGACCCGTGTTGCACAGGGTTTCGGCGGCCACGCGCGCGCGCGGATCCTGTTCGAGGATGGCGTCGAGGATGGCGTCGGAAATCTGGTCGGCGACTTTGTCCGGATGGCCTTCCGAGACAGACTCGGAAGTGAAGAGGTAGTCGTTGGAAGACATTGAGGCTCCTGATACTGTTGAGATAAATGCCGCAGTACCAATGCCTGCGACGCTTTAGCGATATTTATATTCCGCTTCGCAAGTTGTCATTAACTCCGCGGATCCTGCATCAAAGTGGTATTTTACGCTCCTTAAAAAATTTTGGTGTGGCAAGTCGCCTCATCTCTACCCTAAATCAATCGATGCTTGTCTTTTTGTTCCGCCTCTTATCCAGGTTCCCCCTTCCTGTGCTACACGCACTGGGCGCGGCGCTCGGCTGGCTGGTTTATCTGCTTTCCCCCTCTTACCGGCGGCGCCTGCGCAGCAATCTCGAGCTGGCAGGCTTCGGCGCCCTGTGGCGCGCCGCCGTCGCCGAATCCGGCAAGGCGCTGGTCGAACTGCCTTTCGTGTGGTGCGCACCACAGGAACGAGTTACCAGACACGTCACGATGGAGAACTGGGAGCTGGTCCAGCGCCAGCTCGACAGCGGCCGCGGGATTGTGTTCCTGACGCCACACCTGGGCTGCTTCGAATTGACCGCTCAACAAGTCTCGCTGCGCCAGGAGTTGACGGTCATGTATCGTCCGCCGCGCAAGAGCGCGCTGAAGCCCCTGGTCGAGGGCGCGCGCGCGCGCCTGAAGATGCACCTGGCCCCGGCCAACCTGTCGGGCGTGCGCATGCTGGTCAAGGCGCTGCGAGGCGGCCAGCCGGTCGGCGTGCTGCCCGACCAGGTGCCGCAGGAAGGCGAAGGCGTCTGGGCGCCCTTCTTCGGACGCCAGGCCTACACCATGACCCTGCCGGCCAAGCTTGCCCAGCTGGGCAAGGCCGACATCCTGCTGACCTATGCCGAGCGCCTGCCCGGTGGGCGCGGCTATGTGATCCGCTTCGTGCCCTTCGAGGGCGACCTGTCCGGCACCCCGGCCCAGCAGGCCGCGAGCATCAACCGCGCCATGGAGCAGCTGATCGCGCGTTGCCCGTCCCAATATTTCTGGAGTTATAACCGCTACAAGCGTCCGCAAGGCGTGGCAGCCCCGGAAGCCGAGGCGGTCGCATGAGGGCCCTGATTGCATTGTTATGGCTGCTGCACTGGTTGCCGCTGCCGATCCTCGGCCGCATCGGCAAGGCCGTTGGCAGCCTGATGTATGTTGCGATTCCGAAGCGCCGGAAAATCGCCCTGACCAACCTGCGCCTGGCCATGCCCGAGCTGAGCGAAGCGGAGCGCGTCGATATCGCCAGGCGCCACTTCCAGGCGTATTCGCGCAGCATTCTGGAGCGCTCGCTGCTGTGGTGGGCGCCGATCCCGCGCCTGCGCAAGCTGATCCACATCGAGCCCTCGGTGCCGCAGGCCGAAATGGAAAGCGGCCCGACCATCCTGCTGTGCCCGCACTTCGTCTGCCTCGACGTGGCGGGGGTCGCTGCACGCGTGATCCCGGTGTCGTCGATCTATTCGCCGCAGAAGAACAAGGCCTTCGACCGCCTGCTGCGCTATGGCCGCGAACGCTTCGGCCCGGTGCGCCTGTTTACGCGCGAAGAAGGCATCAAGCCGATCCTGCGCGGACTGCGCGACGGCCTGCCCTACTTCATGTTGCCGGACATGGACTTCGGCGAGAAGGACGCCACCTTCGTGCCCTTCTTCGGCATCCCGGCGGCCACGCTCACCGCCATGCCCAGGCTGGCGGCTGCCACCAAGGCCAAGGTGATCCCGGTGATCGCGACCTTCCTGCCCAACTATAAGGGTTACCGGGTGGTATTCTATCCAGCGTGGGAAAACTATCCCGGCGACGACATGGTCGCCGCCACGCGCCGCATGAACGAATTCATCGAGGAACGGGTGCGCGAGAACCCGGCCGAGTACTTCTGGACGCACAAGCGCTTTAAAACCCGGCCGGACGGCGAGCCTTCGTTCTACGAGTAAGGATTAGCAATGAAATTGAAATTTACGAAAATGCACGGCGCCGGCAACGACTTCATCGTCATCGACGCCGTCAACCAGCAGGTCGACCTGAGCCCCGCGCAGTGGGCGCGCCTGGCCGACCGCCGCTTCGGCATCGGCGCCGACCAGATCCTGATCGTCGAGCGTCCCAGCGAAGAAGGCTGCGATTTCCGCTACCGCATCTTCAACAACGATGGCGGCGAGGTCGAACAGTGCGGCAACGGCTCGCGCGCCTTCGTGCGCTTCGTCAGCGACAAGGGCCTGACCGATAAACGCAGCATCCGCGTGCAGACCATGGCAGGCATCATCACGCCGCGCCTGGAAGAAGACGGCAGCGTGACCGTCGACATGGGCGCCCCGGTGCTGGAGCCGGCCCTCGTCCCCTTCGACAGCCAGGGCCTGGACGGCGTGGCCCAGGGCCGCGACACCCTGTGGCCGCTCACGGTCCGCGCGCGCGGACAGGAGCAGACCGTGCTGGTGTCGACCGTCTCGATGGGCAATCCGCACGCCGTGCAGGTGGTCGACGACGTCGACACCGCCCCGGTGGCGGAGACCGGCCCGCAGATCGAACACCATCCGCGCTTCCCGAAGCGGGTCAACGCCGGCTACCTGCAGGTGCTGGACCGCGGCCACGTGAAGCTGCGCGTGTTCGAGCGCGGCGCCGGCGAAACCCTGGCCTGCGGCACCGGCGCCTGCGCGGCAGTCGTGGCCGGCATCCGGCGCGGCCTGCTGGACTCGCCGGTGCAGGTCGAGGCACGTGGCGGCCGATTGAGCATCGCCTGGGCGGGTGAGGGCCAGCCGGTCTTCCTGAGCGGGCCTGCCGAAACCGTGTTCGAAGGCGAAATCAACTTGTAATCAGGCTGCCAGGTCCAGGTCGAGCGGCGTGTCCGGCCCGCCCGACTCCGGCAGCAAGGTCCGCAGGCGGTACAGGCGCTGCCGGTAATTTCCTTCCGGTCCGCCCGGGCCGCAGTCGATGTTCTCGAACAGGCGCACGATGCGGTCGAGCAGCTGGCGCTCCTGCGCCGTTTCCACCGGCACCAGTCGGCGCCGGCTGCGCCCGTAGCTGGCGCGGATGTCGACCACCAGGCAGTGTCCGCGGTCCGCGTGCCTGACGTCCAACAGCAGCGCTTCCGCGCGGCTCAGGCCGAACGCCAGGGCCAGCTCGAGCCGCGCCGCCAGCAAGGGGTATTCCGACAGGTCGCGCCCGGGCATTGCAGCCAGCTCGCGCCATGCTCCGGTGTCGCGCGGCGAGATCTTGTGCAGCATCGCCGCCGCCTTGGGGCAGCCCTGGGCCGCCGCCTTCTGCAGCCAGAACACGGCGCGCACGTCATTGCCCTCGTTCTCGCGGCGCGCGCGCCAGGCGGCATTCCCGCATTCCAGCTGGGCGTCGCGAAAACCCATTTCGGCGGCGCGCTCGAGGTATTTCTGGGCTTCGATGACATTCCGCTGGGAAAACTCCGGCTTCACATATATGCGCGACAGTGCGTACCAAGCTTCGGCCAGCCCCTGCTCGCCGGCCTGCTGCAGCCAGCGCACCGCCTTTTTGAAGTTGGCGGCGCCGCCGCCGCCGGCGTTATCGCCTGGAATACGGCGGCCGTCGATGCGCATGCGCGCGCACCACAGGCCGAGGGCGAACTGGGCGTGCCGGTCCTGCTCGGCGGCGGCCAGCTCCCAGAACGCGTGCAGTTCGTCGGGCTCGACGTCGTGGACGGCCAGGCCTTCATCCACCAGCCGGGCGCAGCGCGACAGCAGGGTGACCTCGTCCGGCGCCAGGCGCGCGCAGGCCCTGCCCTGCGCCACCTCGGACCGGGCCAGGGCGCGCGCCAGCGGCAGCGCGCGTTCGAGATAGACCTGATACTTGCCGGCATCCCACTCCTGTTCCAGCAAGGCGAACTGGGCCGGCGTGACGCCGTTGTCCGCAGCGCGGCGCAGCCAGCGCTGGCCGGCGCGTTCCGGCGCGCCGTCGCGCAGCATGCCAGGCTTGTCCAGCGGCTGCGGCTCGGAACGTGGCGTACGGGCATCCGGCATACGGGCATCCGGCATACGGGCATCCGGCGCACGGGCGCCTGGCGCGCCGGCAGCCGCTTCGCCTGCCGGCCCATTCGAACGCGGCGGCGGGGTCACCCCGTGTTCGCGCGCCAGCATCCACTGCGCCTCGGGAAAGCCGCCGCGCCCCGCGTCCTCCAGGGCACGCAAGGCCTTGGCGCGCTGCCCCGGCGGCACGCGCTCACCGCCCAGCACCAGTTGCGCATACACGAGGCCGGCCCGCGCCAGCCCGCCGTCGTAGGCGCGTTCGTACCAGCAGGTCACGGGCTGCGGGCTCTGGCGGGCCAGGTCGAGGGGTATGTGGTTGCCGATCAGTTGCCAGGCCTCGGCGCAGCCTTGCCGGGCGGCGCGGTCCAGCCAGTGCAGGGCCGTGGGCAGGCTCTTCGGCAAGCCGGCGCTGCCGAACAGGTAGAGCCGCCCCAGCTCCAGCTGGGACTCGGCCCGCCCGGCGCGCGCGCCACGGATGATTGCTAACTCTTCACGGTTTGCCATCGTTCTTTTTCGGTAAGGAGACGCCGCCGCAGATGCGCGCAGAAGCATGCAAATCACGATGAGTACGTGATGGATCAGGTCGCTAGACCGTCGGCTTCATATATACGCTTGTCGGATGGGCCAGAGTCTATAGCCGGCTCAGGGGCGATTCGTTTGCAATTCCATGTGCATTTGAGGCTGCACAAATGTCACAAATCGAACAGGGCTGGTATGATGACGCAGGGAAACTTAATCAATGCTTAAGGTTTCCGTGCTGAACGGGCTCAGCCGTTTCGAAAATACAACAGCACGATTGGATTTATTGGCTTTCCACCAATTGGAGCCGTCATAATTGACTAATCCGACAATCTTGACGCATTGAGCATTTAAGGTTCACACATCCGAGTGTTCAGCAACAAGAAAAAGTCTCAATGCTCTCTGGATTCCTGCGATTCACTTTATAAGGATACAAATAGATGAAAAAATCACTCTTGGCAGTCGCTCTGCTGGGCGCATTCGCCGGTGTGGCGCAAGCGCAAACCGCCGTGCAGATCTACGGTAACATCGACGCCGGCCTGGTCAAGCGTACCGACCAAACCCTGGCTATCGGCAAGCGCGCCTCGAACACCCTGGGCTTCAAGGGCACCGAAGACCTGGGCAACGGCCTGAAAGCACTGTTCCAGATCGAAATGCGTTACGAGCCGGACACCGGCACCACCGAGAACAACGGCCGTCCGCTGTTCCAGGGCCAGACCCGCGTCGGCCTGCAGGGTGACTTCGGTATGGTCCGTCTGGGCCGTGGCCTGACCCCGTTCCAGGAAATCGTCGGTTCGTTCGAACCGTGGCACGGTCTGCCGACCCCGGCCGGCTTCTACACCGACATCTCGGTCGCCGGCTTCAACTCGGCTCCGCTGGACACCAACACCAGCGGCGGCTCGCCGAACAACAACCGCATTTCGAACGCGATCTTCTACAACTCGCCAGTGTCGAACGGCTTCCAGGTGAACGCTTCGTGGGCAAGCAAGGAATCGACCGGTGGTGCACTGACCGGCATCGGCGCAGGCGCAACCTCGTACGCTGCCAACGCAGAAGCTTCGGCAAACCCGTTCTCGGTCGCTGCTACCTACAACAACGGCCCGGCCGCTGCGATGGTTGCTTACGAGCGTAACGCTGTCGAAAGCAAAGTGTGGTCGATCGCCGGTTCGATCGCCGCTACCCCGGAACTGAAGCTGATGGGCACCTACACCCGTCAAGACCAGGAGCACACCAACACCCTGCGTCCGAAGACCAAGGCATGGCTGCTGGGCGCAACCTACGCTGTCGGCCCAGGCAAGGTCCTGGCTGGCTATGGCCGCAAGCACATCGACAACACTGCTTCGACCAAGCAGTTCTCGCTGGGCTATGAGTACAACCTGTCGAAGCGTACCTACCTGTACGTGGACGCATCGCGCAAGAAAGACATCGTCAACGCCACCACCGGCAACCTGGCTGGCACCCCGACTGTCAACCACTACGACGTGGGCGTGAACCACTCGTTCTAAGCTGCCAGGGGGTTCGCCCCCTTCAGCTGGAAGTCCGCAAGGGCGGGCCTGGGCAACCAGGTCCGCCCTTGTTGCATCCAGGCCTTGTGCGATTCGCGCAACGCTTACGCGGCTGAGCCGTATCAGCCGGCGCGAATTGATGGGCATCCGAATGTAAGTCGATGCAGTTCGATTTGGGAGATGCAATGAAGAAGATCGTGCTGGGCGCGCTCGCCGGCGCCTGTTTTCCGACTTTCGCGCTGGCCCAGTCCAGCGTTCAGCTCTACGGTATCGCCGACGCCGGCCTGATGTGGCAGCGCGGCTCTTCGCCCAAGATCATCAGCGGCGGCGAGGACGGCTCGCGCCTCGGCGTGAAAGGCAGCGAAGACCTCGGCCGGGGCTTGAAGGCCGTGTTCAACCTCGAAGCCCGGATCGAGCTCGACACCGGCAAGCAGCAGCCCGTCCTGATCAACGAGAACCAGGGCTTCTACCTGACGCGCGGCATGGGCGCCCTGCCGCCCAACCTGCTGGCGGCCGTGCGTAGCGCGCTGCAGCCGCGCGGTGGCCCGGCCGTCAATCCGGAGAACGCACTGTTCGACCGCACCGCCATGGTCGGCATGGTCACCCCGGTGGGCGCGATCCTGGTGGGGCGCATGTACACGCCGGGCTACGAAGTGTTCGCGGCGGCCGACACCTTCGAGGTCGGCACCGGCGGTACCTGGGGCAGCGTGACCGGCGGCACCGCCGGCTTCCAGGCGCTGGGCGCCGACATCCGCTCCCAGCGCGCGCTGCAATACCGGTTCGCCCTGCCCTCCGGACTCGGCGGTTCGCTGATGGTGGCCGGCCACGGCTCGGGCTACTACGGCCTGTACAACAAGTTCTGGGGCGCGGCCATCACCTACAAGGCGCGCGGCTGGGACGTCGGCATCGGCCACAACCACGGCTACGATCCGTCCGGCGCGCCGAGCCTGCGCACGACCACGGCCGGCGGTTCCTATACCTGGAACGACTGGAAGTTCTTCGCCGGCTGGCACGACCAGCGCAACCAGCATTCGACGCTGCTGCCCACCTACGTGGCCGGCTGGGACGCCCTGATCGCACCCCAGCTCGCACCGCTGGGCCCGGCCACCGCCGCCGCCCTGCGTGCGGTGTTCGTCAACAACATCAGCGCCAATACCCGGCAGGATGCGGTCGGCGTCCAGGCCGGCGTGCAGTACCGCGTCGGCCCCAACCGCTTCCTGGCCTCCGTCGCCCGTCAGAACGACCGCACGCCGTCCGACAGCGACGCCACCCTGTTCGCGCTCGGCTACAACTATTTCCTGTCGAAGCGCACCGACATCTACGCCGTGGCCGCCTTCATCAAGAACGACAACGAGGCCCAGTACAGCCCGGCAACGGCGGGGGCTCCCGGCGGTTTCACCAAGGCGCCGGGCGAGGATGGGCGCGCTTTCCAGCTGGGGGTGCGGCACCGCTTCTGACATTGGCGCCACGGTGGCAGGTGGAACGGCATGATTATCTGCTGATGACGGTTGCAGTCAGGTAAAATTGGCGGTCTACCTATTTTGCAAGACCGTGCAATGACCGTAACACTGGATTCCGCTGCCATCGCCCAATACCTGGTCGACCATCCGCAGTTTTTTGAAGAGTATGCCGGCCTGCTGGGCGAAGTAAAACTGTCGAGCCCGCTGACCGGCCGTGCCGTCTCGCTGCAGGAACGGCAGATGGAAGTGATGCGCGACAAGTACAAGGCGCTCGAGCTGCGCATGGCCGAGCTGATGCGCCACGCCGAGGAAAACGCCGCGATCGCCAACCGCTTCCACGGCTGGACCCGGCAACTGCTGGAAGCCGGCGCGCCCGACGAAGCGCCGGCCGCGATGCCGCGTGCCGTGGTCGACGGCCTGATCCAGCACTTCATGGTGCCGCAAGCCACCTTGCGCCTGTGGAGCCTGGCGCCGGAGCACGCAAGCGAGTGGTATGCGAGCGACGTCTCCGACGACGTGCGCCTGTTCGCCAACAGCCTGCGCGCGCCCTACTGTGGTCCGAACCGCGATTTCGAAGCCGTACGCTGGCTCGACGACGCCGCCGATGTGCGCTCGACCGTGCTGGTGCCGCTGCGTGCGGCTGGCGCGGCCTTCGGCCTGCTCGTGCTCGGCTCGCCGGATCCGGAACGCTTCGGCGCCGGCATGGGGACCGATTTCCTGGTCCACATCGGCGAAACCGCCAGCGCCGCGCTGCTGCCCCTGCGCGCAGCCTGAGGTAAAGCGAGCCCGGCATGGACACCCCGGCCGCCGACGACTGGACCGGCCGTTACCTGGAGGAGCTGCGCACCCAGCGCAAGCTCTCCGGCCACACCATTGCCGCGTATGCGCGCGACCTGGGCGAATTGTCCCGACTGGCCGGGCATACCGACTGGACCCGCCTGACCCACTTCGATATCCGCCGCTTCACCGCCAAACTGCACGCCGGCGGCCAGAGCCCGACCTCGATCGCGCGCAAGCTGTCCGGCTGGCGCGGTTTCTTCAACTGGCTGGCGCGCCACACGGCGCTGCCCGCGAACCCGGTCGACGGCGTGCGTGCGCCGCGCCGCGCCAAGCGCCTCCCGAAAGCCCTGCCCGTCGACGACGCCGTGCGCCTGATGGACGCGAACCGCCACGGCCATCCCGAACCGGCCGAACTGTGCGACCGGGCGATGTTCGAGCTCCTGTATTCCAGCGGCCTGCGGGTGTCGGAACTGGCCGGCCTCGACGTATCCTTCACGGCCGCCAAAGACGGCGCACCCGCCTCGCTGGGCTGGCTGGAGCTGGAAGGCCGGGAAGTCGTGGTCACCGGCAAGGGCAATAAAATGCGGCGGGTGCCGGTCGGCGGCCCGGCGCTGGACGCGATCGCGGCCTGGCTGGCGGTGCGTCCGCCCGCCAGCGACGGCAGCGCCGCCCTGTTCCTGTCCGCGCGCGGCGCCCGCGTGACCCCGCGCGTGGTCCAGCACCGCCTGAAAAACCATGCAATCAAGGCCGGCCTGCCGGTGCACGTGCACCCCCACGTGCTGCGCCACTCCTTCGCCTCGCACCTGCTGCAATCTTCGGGCGACCTGCGCGCGGTCCAGGAATTGCTGGGCCACGCCAGCATCACCTCGACCCAGATCTATACCTCGCTCGACTTCCAGCACCTGGCGGCGGTCTACGACAAGGCCCATCCGCGCGCCAAGCTTAAGTAAGCGATCTGTCGAACAGATCAAACTTGCGGCAGCGCGCAGGACTGCACTCGGTGGTGACATTCCGCAAATTCCGGCATAATCCCCCGATTCTCGGCCGCCGGACGGCCTACTTAGATCGGATAGCGAAATATGGAATTGATCCCCAGCACCATCCTGACCGGCTTCCTCGGCGCCGGTAAAACCACGCTGCTCAACCGCATCCTGCAGGAAAACCACGGCCTGCGCATCGCCGTCATCGAGAACGAATTCGGCCAGGAAAACATCGACAACGAAATCCTGGTGCAGGATTCGGGCGAACAGATCGTCGAGATGAACAACGGCTGCATCTGCTGCACCGTGCGCGGAGACCTGATCGTCGCGCTGGGCAAGCTGGCCGCCAAGCGCGATGCCGGCGAGCTGCACTTCGACCGCGTCGTCATCGAAACCACCGGCCTCGCCAATCCCGGCCCGGTGGCGCAGACCTTCTTTGTCGACGAGGAAGTGGGCGCCCACTACCTGCTCGACGCCGTGGTGACCGTGGTCGACGCCCGCCATGCCATGGACCAGCTGGACCGCCATGAAGAAGCCCAGCGCCAGGTCGGTTTCGCGGACAAGATCCTGCTCTCCAAAACCGACCTGGTCGACGCTGCCGCGCTCGAGGAACTGAAGGCACGCATCCGCCGCATCAATCCGCGTGCGCCGATCAGCACCTCGGACTTCGGCCGCGCGCCGATTCAGGAAGTGCTCGACCTGCGCGGTTTTAACTTGAACGACAAGCTGGAACTCGACCCCGCCTTCCTGACCGCCGACGAAGCCCATGAGCATGGCCACGATCACGATCACGATCACGACCATGAGCACGTGCACACCGAGGCCTGCGACCACAGCCACGACCACCACCATGGCCACCACAGCGACGACATCGCTGCCTTCGTCTTCAAGAGCGAGCGCGCCTTCGATCCGGAACGCCTCGACCAGTTCCTTGGCAGCATGGTGCAAGTGTTTGGCCCCGACATGTTGCGCTATAAAGGCGTACTCTTGATGGCGGGCGCGGACCGGAAGGTGGTATTCCAAGGCGTGCATCAAATCATGGGCAGCGACCTGGGTGCAAAGTGGGGCGATCAGGAAGCCCGCGGCAGCAAAATGGTGTTTATTGGTAAAAATTTACCAAAAGATGTCTTTATCCGAGGATTGGAACAATGTTTGGTATAAACTACTCCGGTTCTGCAATCCGGTAGTTGAACGACTGAACAAGGCGGGGTGTCCAAGCCCGCCGTTACGGCAGCGAACCAGCGTGTACGACGCAACAGGAGTAAGCGCTGAGTAAGCTGATAAAATGGAAACTCTGTCGTATCAAAGGTAAGTGAAGTCATGACTAAAACAACGAAACCGAATACCGTGGCGCAGCCCGAAGACCGCCTCCTGACGGAAGAAGAGATTCGGGCGATGAGCGACGACGACTACATGAACCCGGCCCAGCTGGCGTTCTTCAAGAACCGCCTGCAGGAACTCGAAAAAGAGTTGCTGAAAAACGCCGGCGAGACCACAGAGCACCTGCGTGAAACGGTACTGGTGCCGGACCCGGCCGATCGCGCCACGATCGAGGAAGAGCACGCGCTCGAGCTGCGTACCCGCGACCGCGAGCGCAAGCTGCTCAAGAAGGTGCAGCAGTCGCTGGCGGCCATCGAATCCGGCGAGTACGGCTGGTGCGACGAGACCGGCGAGCCAATCGGCGTAGCGCGCCTGATCGCCCGCCCGACCGCCACGCTGTCGCTGGAAGCGCAGCAGCGCCGCGAACTGAAGCAGAAACTGTACGGCGATTGAACCGTGACAGGCTGACCCGAAAAAAGCATGCGTTCTCCGCATGCTTTTTTTATTTGGGCGCCAAATATATTTCCCATGGGATACACTAGCGTCGGCTTGCCGATTGATTGACGCAGCTCAGGCGTGCGCGCCATGCGCCTCGGGCCGCCGTGCTACTGTCTCGACCGGTGAAAACGGGTACAAGGACCGACGTGGGACTCTTTTCCTTCCTCAAGAAAAAGAACGATGCGCCCCAGGCGCGGGCCGGCGCTCGCCCGCGTCCCGAGCTGATCGACCCGGTCAGCATGTTCGCCCCCACCACCCGCATGCCGCTCGACACCGAAGCCGAGCGCGAGCGCCAGCGCGAGATCGCGCGCGCCACCGCCGCCAAGATCGACGAGATCGAGCTGGAGATGGCCAACGACATCTTCGACGACCATGCCTGGGCCGGCAACCGGCGCGCCCCGGCGGTGGCGTCCGGTGCGCCCAGCGCGCCCCTGCTCGACCTGAACACGGCCGACCTGCTGGTCGAAGAAGGCATGCCGGATACCGCCATCGCGCCCTCCAGCGCGCCGGCGGTCGAGGAAGCCGCGATCCTGTATGCCAACGGCCAGTTCGACGCCGCCGAAGCGGCCTTGCGCGCCTGCCTGGACGGCGCCTGCCGCAACGAGCGCCAGCCCTGGTGGATGCTGTTCGACCTTTACCAGGCCAGCGGCCGCGAGCCCGAATTCGAAAGCATTGCGATCGACTACGCCAGCCATTTCGAGACCTCGCCGCCGGCCTATTCTCCGGCCTTCGCGCCGCCCGCGGGACCGGCGGCGCAGGCAGAGCAAGCCTTTGCCGGCGTGACCCCGACCGCCACCCTGTCCGGCCAGCTCGACGCCACTGCCGGCGCCCAGCTGGCGCGCGTGCTGGCGTCGACGCTGCCGCTGGTGCGGCTGGAATTCAGCACCATCGCCTCGGCCACGCCGGAAGGCTGCGCGGTCCTGCTGCAGGCTCTGCAGACCCTGCGCCGCGCCGGCCGCGAGCTGGTGGTGGCCGGCGCCGACCACCTGATTGCCGTGCTGCGTCCAATGCTCACGATCGGCGACCGCGGCGCCGGCGAAGCGCCCTGGCTGCTGCTGCTCGAACTGCTGCTCCTGATGAACCGCGAAAAGGATTTCGAGGAGACGGCAATGGATTATTGCGTCACCTTCGAAGTCTCGCCGCCCTCGTTCGAGGCGCCGGCGCGCGCCGCCGTCAGCGTGGGCGCCAGCAGCGGCCCCAACACCGTCACCGGCGACCGCTTCCTGCTGCCGGGCCTGGTCGAAGGCCCCGGCGCCGCCCTGCTGGATGCGATCTCGGCCTATGCCGGACAGCATGCCGCACTGGTGCTCGACTGCTCGCGCCTGGCCCGCATCGACTACACGGCGGCCAACGCCCTCGCCGCCCGCCTGCGCCAGCTGGCCGACAGCAAGGACGGCGAGGCTGACAAACGCAGCATCGAGCTGCGCGACCTGAACCACCTCGTGGCCGCCCTGCTGCGCCTGCTGGGCGTGGGAGAACAGGCGCGTCTTTACGCGCACAAGTACTGAATACCCGTTCCGCACTGACCCATCAGTTTGTTCTTGTAATTAAGTGAAGTAGCCCCACGTTCGGTGAGCAATCAACCACGAGGCAACTATGGAACAATTTCACGGCACGACCATTCTGAGCGTGCGGCGCGGCGAACAGGTCGCGCTCGGCGGCGACGGCCAGGTTACCCTGGGCAACGTCGTCATGAAGGGCTCGGCCCGCAAAGTGCGCAAGCTGTACCAGGGCAAGGTGTTGTGCGGCTTCGCCGGCGGCACCGCGGACGCCTTCACCCTGCTCGACCGCTTCGAAGCCAAACTGGAAAAGCACCAGGGCAACCTGCTGCGCGCCTCGGTCGAGCTAGCCAAGGACTGGCGCACCGACCGCGTGCTGCGCCGACTGGAAGCGATGCTGCTGGTGGCCGACCGCGAGAAAACCCTGATCATCACCGGCAACGGCGACGTGCTCGAACCCGAGGACGGCATCGGCGCGATCGGCTCGGGCGGCGTGTACGCGCAGTCGGCCGCCAAGGCCCTGCAGGAAAACACGGACCTGGCCCCGGCCGAGGTGGTCAAGAAGGCGCTCACCATCGCAGGCGAGCTGTGCATCTATACGAACATGTCCCACATCGTCGAGACGCTGTAATGAACAATCATCATATGAACATGACTCCTTCCGAAATCGTTTCGGAACTCGACAAGCACGTGGTCGGCCAGGGCAAGGCCAAGCGCGCGGTGGCGATCGCCCTGCGTAACCGCTGGCGCCGCCAGCAGGTGGACGAGCCCCTGCGCCACGAGATCACGCCCAAGAACATCCTCATGATCGGCCCGACCGGCGTGGGTAAAACCGAGATCGCGCGCCGCCTGGCCAAGCTGGCCGATGCGCCCTTCATCAAGGTCGAGGCGACCAAGTTCACCGAGGTCGGCTACGTCGGCCGCGACGTCGACACCATCATCCGCGACCTGATCGACATCGGCGTCAAGCAGACCCGCGCCAGCGAAATGAAGAAGAGCCGCCAGCGCGCCGAGGACGCCGCCGAAGACCGCGTGATCGACATCCTGGTGCCGCCGGCGCGCGACTTCGGCTTCAACGTCGCCAGCGCCGAAGCCAAGGACGGCGACACCACCCGCCAGACCTTCCGCAAGCGCCTGCGCGAAGGCGCGCTCGACGACAAGGAAATCGAGATCGAGGTCGCCGATGCCGCGCCCCAGGTCGACATCATGGCGCCGCCGGGCATGGAAGAAATGACGGAGCAGATCAAGTCGATGTTCGCCGGCGTCGGCGCGGCCCGCAAGAAGCCGCGCAAGATGAAGGTCAAGGACGCGATGAAGATCCTGGTCGACGAGGAAGCGGCGAAACTCGTCAACGAAGACGAGATGAAGCAGAAGGCGATCCAGACCGTCGAACAGAGCGGCATCGTGTTCCTGGACGAGGTCGACAAGATCGCCTCGCGCTCGGAGCATGGCGGGGCCGACGTCTCGCGCGCCGGCGTGCAGCGCGACCTGCTGCCGCTGGTCGAGGGCACGACCGTGAACACGAAATATGGCATGATCAAGACCGACCACATCCTGTTCATCGCCTCGGGCGCGTTCCACCTGTCGAAGCCTTCGGATCTGATTCCGGAGCTGCAGGGCCGCTTCCCGATCCGCGTCGAGCTGGAAGCGCTGTCGGTGGAAGACTTCAAGAGCATCCTGACCTCGACCGACGCCAGTCTCACCAAGCAGTACGAGGCCTTGCTGGAAACCGAGGGCGTGAAGCTGGAATTCGCGGCGGACGGCATCCATCGCCTGGCCGAGATCGCTTATTCGGTCAACGAGCGCACCGAGAACATCGGCGCGCGTCGCCTGTACACGGTGATGGAAAAGCTGCTCGAGGAAATCTCGTACTCGGCCACCGACAAGTCGGGCCAGACCCTGGTGATCGACGCTGCCTACGTCAACGAGCGGCTGGATGCGCTGGCGGTCAACGAAGACCTGTCGCGTTATGTACTGTAATTAAGTAGAGAAGGAGGCGAAGATGGCGAACAAGGCGCTTGCAACCCGGCAGAGGATGATGCTGCGCGTCGATCCGGCGCCGCTCAAGCCGCGCAACCCGTTCGCCGGCTTCGCCAAGCAGCGCGCGGCCGGCTCGCACACGAAGCCGCTGTCCAGCGAACGGCAAGCCGCCAAGCGCGCACTCAAGAAGGTCAAGCTGACGCCCGACGACGAGTGACAGGAGAGCCCTTCTTCTGTACAGTACAGAACCCATGAGCTCCCCCGACATGGTTCTGGACGTCCTGCGCGCCGAACTGCGCGCCGCCGGCATCACCTACAAGATGCTGGCCGACCGCATTGCAATGAGCGAGTCGAGTATCAAGCGCATGTTCGGCCAGAAGGACATGACCCTATCCCGCCTGGCCCAGATCTGCCAGGCTGCCGGCATTGCGCTGGAAGACGTGCTGCGCCGCGCGGCCGACGCCCGTCCCCAGGCCGACACCCTGACGCTCCCCCAGGAAACCTCGCTGATCGCCAAACCGCACCTGCTGCTGATGGCGATCTGCTGCCTCGGGCACTGGAGCCTGGAACAGATCATCGAGACCTACCGCCTGACCGAACCCGAATGCATCGGCCTGCTGGCCGAGCTGGACCGTCTCGGCCTGATCGAGCTGAAACCCCTGAACCGCTACAGCCTGCGCGTCTCGAACGCTTTCCGCTGGCTGCCGGACGGTCCGGTGCAGCGCTACTTCCGGGAACACGTGGTGGGGGATTATTTCGACGGCCGCTTCGACGGCCCGGGCGAGGCGCTGATGTGCCTGCCTGCGCGCCTGTCGCTGGCCAGCGCCGGCGAACTGGCGGAAAAAGTGCATCAGCTGGCCGGCGAACTGGCCCGGCTGCACCGCAACGACCGCCGCCTGGCGCCGAACGATCGCGACGGCTTTACCCTGCTGGTGGGGTTCCGCTCGTGGGAGTTTTCCGCATTTACGGCATTGCGCCGTTAAGAGCGCCTAACAAGACCCCATGGCGGCGTTGCATCGTCTCGCCGTACTAGCGTACTGTCTTCGACGATGCGCCTTGCCCTGAGGGTCTTGTTAGACGCTCTTATTTACTGCGTCTGCGGCGCCTGGCCGCCCACGGGGCTACCGGCCGGACGGGTCGGCGGCGGCATCTGCACCGGCGCCGGGGCCGGATTGTTCGCGTTCGGATTGTTCGGGTTGTTGAGACTGGCGGGTGCGCTGTTCGGGTTGGCCGGCGGCGGCGCTTCATGCTGGCCGACGTCGCCGGGGCTGGCAAATTCCTGGTTCTGCGGCGGCTGCTGCGGCACCGCACCCGGCGACATCGGCGGCTCCGGCACTGTTGCGCCCGGCGCAAGTGTGGCCGGCATCGCGCCCGCTGCGGAATTGCCAGGAACGGCCGCAACGCCCGGACCGCCCATCGCCGCGGCCGGCTTGTTGTCCGCCGCCAGGTCGAGCCGCTTCATGACGCCGCCATCGGACAGCATCACGTAGCGCGGGTGCACCTCGGCCAGGGTAATGCCCGGCACCAGTTCCTTGCCCACCATCAGCGCCTTCGGCGGCGAACCCTCGGCCACGATGATGGCCACGCTCTCGCGCCCGGCCGAGACGATGCCGGTCAGCTGGTAACTGGTGGCGCTGGCCGTGGCGATCTGGCCGCCGAATAGGGTCGCGGCGGCATCGATGGACGGGTCCGGCATGCTGTTGTGCGGCACCGCGGCGATCGGACGCTGCGGCGGCTGGTACAGCTGCAGGATCCAGTAGGCGAGCGAAGCCGCCAGCAAGATCACGCCCAACAGGCTCAAAAGTAAGGGCAAACGCTTGTTCATCAGTGTCCTTGTCAGCGCACCAACTGGTTGATTTCAATAATCGGCATCAGCACCGCCAGCACGATCAGCAGCACGACCAGGCCCATGGCCAGGATCAGCACCGGCTCGAGCAGGCCGGCGATGGTCAGCGCGCGGCGTTCCAGATCGGCCTGCTGGGAATCGGCGGCGCGCTCCAGCATGGCCGGCAATTCGCCGGTGATCTCGCCGGCGCGGATCATGTGCACCAGCATTGGCGGAAAATACTTTTGTACCGACAAGGCGCGCGCCAGGCTGACGCCCTCGCGCACGCTGGCGGTCGCATGCTCGACCAGGCCTTTCATGGCCACGTTCGACAGCGTGTCGCGGCTGGTCTCGAGCGCGCGCAGGATGGGCACGCCGGAACCGGTGGTGATCGCCAAGGTGCTGGCGAAGCGCGCCGTGTTCAGGCTGCGCTCGAAGCGGCCGTAGACCGGGGCGTCGAGCAGCCAGGCATGCCAGCGCAGCTTGAGCGCCGGATTGCGCAGCGCGCGGCGCCACATGATCCAGGCGCCGATGATCGCCAATCCGACGTAGATGCCGTAAGCGCGCGTAAAGTTCGACACGCCCAGCATCATGATGGTCAGGAAAGGCAGTTTTTGTTTGGTGTTGGCGAACACGGAGACGATCTGCGGCACCACATAGGTGAGCAGGAAGATCACGATGGCGAACGCGACCACAGTGACGATGGCCGGGTAGGTAAATGCCAGGCGGACCCGCTGCACCAGCGCGTTGCGGCGCTCGATGTAGTCGGCCAGGCGCGCCAGCACGCGCGCGATCTGGCCGATCTGTTCGCCGGACGAGACCAGCGCCCGGTAAATCTCGGCAAAGTCGCGCGGATGCCGCGACAGCGCGCTGGAAAAGGACGAGCCGCCCATTACTTCGGAACGGATCGAGGCGATCAGGTCGCGCATGTAGGGGCGCTCGGCCTGTTCCAGCAGCGCTGTAAACGCCTGTTCGAGCGGCAATCCCGCTTCCAGCAGGCTGGCCAGCTGGCGCGTGAACAGGGCCAGTTCGACCTGCGACAGGCGCTCGCCGAAGCCGCGCGATTTCGTCGCCCCGCTCTCGTCGACCTGGGCAGCGATGGCCTCGACCGCCAGCGGCGTCAGGCCCTGCAGGCGCAGGTCGGCGCGGGCGGCGCGCGGGCTGTCGGCGTTCAGCACGCCCTTGCGGGTAACGCCGCCGGTGTCGACGGCTTCGTAGCGGAAGGCCGGCATCAGGCGGCCTTCGTCACGCGCAACAGCTCGGCTTCAGTGGTGACGCCTTCGCGTACCCAGCGTTCGCCGTCGTCGTGCATGGTCCGCATGCCGGAGCGCAGTGCGGCGTCGCGGATCTCGGCTTCCGATACCTGGTTGTGGATCTGCGCGCGGATCTGCTCGTTGGTTTCCAGCAGTTCGTAGACGCCGACCCGGCCGTGGTAGCCGGTATGGCCGCAGCGGTCGCAGCCGACCGCGCGCCAGCGGCCGGGGGCCTCTTCCTGCTTGCAGTAGGAGCACAGCTTGCGCACCAGGCGCTGCGCCATCACGCCCAGCAGGCTTGAGGACAACAGGAACGGCTCGATGCCCATATCCAGCAGACGGGTCACGGCCGACGCGGCGTCGTTGGTGTGCAGGGTAGCCAGCACCAGGTGGCCGGTGAGCGACGCCTGCACCGCGATCTGCGCGGTTTCCAGGTCGCGGATCTCGCCGATCATGATCACGTCCGGGTCCTGGCGCAGGATCGCGCGCAGGGCCTTGCCGAAGGTCATGTCGATGCGGGCATTGACCTGGGTCTGGCCGACGCCGGCCAGGTCGTATTCGATCGGGTCTTCCACCGTCATGATGTTGGTGGTCGAGGCGTTCAGGCGCGACAGCGCGGCGTACAGCGTGGTGGTTTTACCGGAACCGGTCGGGCCCGTGACCAGCACGATGCCGTGCGGCTGGTTGATCATCTTGTCGAACTGCGGCAGCAGGTCTTCGCTCATGCCCAGGTGGCTGAGGTCGAGGCGGCCCGCTTCCTTGTCGAGCAGACGCAGCACCGCGCGTTCGCCGTGGCCGGTCGGCAGGGTCGAGACGCGCACGTCGACCGGCTTGCCGCCCACGCGCAGGGTGATGCGGCCGTCCTGCGGCAGGCGTTTTTCGGCGATGTCCAGCTGACTCATGATCTTGATACGGGAAATGAGCGAAGCGTGGATCGCCTTGCGCGGACGCACGATGTCGCGCAGCGCGCCGTCGATGCGGAAGCGCACCACGGAGGTCTGTTCGAAGGGCTCGATGTGAATATCCGAGGCACCTTCGCGCAGCGACTGCGTCAGCAGCGCATTGATCATGCGGATCACCGGAGCGTCGTCGGACGATTCCAGCAGGTCCTCGATCGCCGGCACGTCCTGCAGCAGCTTGGTGAGATCCAGGTCGGAGTCGAACTCGTCGGCGACCTGGGAGGCGTCGCCGCCGGCATTCGCGTAGGCGGCGGCGATGGCCGCTTCCAGTTCCGCGCGGTCCATGCGGTGCAGCACGATGCGTCCGAAGCGGCGCGAGACTTCCGCGATCGCGGCCGGCTTGGTCGCGTTCGAGACCAGGACTTCGACGGCCTGCGACGGGTCGCCGTTGGAACGCGCCAGCACGCCGTAGTCGCGTGCAAATGCGTAGGGCAACAGGTTATTCATGATCTTCAGTTCTGCGTCGGCGATGCCGGCCGGTATTCGGGCTGGGGCTGCACCGGACGGTATTCCGGCTGCTGGCGCTGGCCCGGCTGAGCCGGTTGCACCGTGCCCGGCCCCGTGGCGGCGCCCGGCCGCGGCGCGACCGGCGCCGGCGGCGGCATCGTGGCCATCGAGCCGCCCGCAGGCGGCTGGCCATTGTTGTTCAAAGGAGGCAGCATCGGCGCGCCAAGATTACGAATCAGGATGGAATCGTCGCTCGGCTGGCTGGTGGCGCCGGCTGCGCGCATGAGCTCGTAGCGGTCCATGGAAATACTGGTGTTCTGTTCCTTGCTGCGCACCACCACGGGACGCAGGAAGACCATCAGGTTGCGCTTGTTACGGGTACGCGACTTGTACTTGAACAGGTTGCCCAGCACCGGGATGTCGCCCAGGCCGCGCACCTTCTGTTCGGTGTCGCCCTCGTCGTCCGAGATCAGGCCGCCCAGCACGATGATCTGGCCGTCGTCGGCCAGCACATTGCTTTCGATGGCGCGCACGGTGGTGATGATGCCCGACGCATTCGTGGTCGAGTCGATGCCCGAGTTCTCATGGTAGATCGAGAGCTTGATCGTACCGCCTTCCGAAATCTGCGGGCGCACTTTCAGCAGCAGGCCCACGTCCTTGCGGTCGACCGTCTGGAACGGGTTGCTGGCGCCGCTGGCGCCGGTCGTGAACGAACCGGTGATGATCGGGATGTTCTGGCCGACCTTGATCGTCGCCAGCTCGTTATCCAGCGTGATCATGTTCGGCGTGGACAAGATGTTGGCGTTCCCCGTATTTTCAAGTGCGCTAGCGATCGCGCCGAGGCCAAGCTGGCCATTGATCTGGCGGAACAGGCCGATCGACAGGCCACCCAGGGTTGGCAGGCTGCTGCCGCCGGTGCTGCCGGTGCTGCCCGAGCCGCTCAGACCGCCAGCCGCCGCTGCAGCCAGGTTGATCAGGTTGTTGTTGGTGCCGTTGGTAAACGACTGCAGGCCGCCGACGCGGTACTTGCTGCTGTCGTCGCCGGTGATGCCGACCCACTGCACGCCGAATTCAGAGGCCTTGTTCGAGGTCACCTCGACCACCAGGGCCTCGATATAGACCTGGGCGCGGCGCACGTCGAGCTGGTCGATGACGCCGCGCAGGTTGCGGTAGACCGCATCCGGCGCCGTGATGATCAGGCTGTTGGTCGAGATGTCGGCCTGGATGAAGCCGGAGCCCTGGCCGCCGCCGGCACCGCCGGCCGTGGCCTGGCCCTGCTGGCTGACAGTGTTGCCGGTACCGCCCATGCCGATGCTGCTCTGCTGGCCCTGCTGGCCGCCGAGCCCACCCGTGCCGCCAGCGGCGCTGGACTGGATCGAGCCGCCGGAGGTGCCCTGCTGCTGCACCGGCACCGCCGAGGCGTCCTGCGACACCACGGCGCGCAGGGTTTGCGCGACCTTGCTGGCGTCGGCGTTCTTCAGGTAGACCACGTGGATATTGCCGAGTTCAGTGGTCGGCTGGTCGAGCTTGGCGATCAGGCTCTTGGCCATGTTCGCCCGCGCCGCCGAGGGAGCGCGCACGATGACGGCATTGGTGCGCGGATCGGCCAGCACGGTGACGCGGCCGGCGTCGCCGCCCGGGCTCGGCTCCATCAGGCGCGTGACCAGCGTGGCGACGTCGCTGGCGATGCCGTTACGGATCGGCACCACGTCGAGGTCGCCGGTCGAGGGCGCATCGAGGGCGGCGATGATCTTCGACAGGCGGCGCAGGTTGTCGGCGTAATCGGTGATGACCAGGCTGTTGTTGCCCGGGTCGGCCATGATGGAATTGTTCGGCGAGATCAGCGGGCGCAGCACCGCGGTCAGGTTGGCCGCCGATTCGTGCTGCAGGCGGTAGACCTGGGTCGCGACCTGGTCGCCGCGCACCTTGGAGCCGCCGACGCCGACCTGGGTCGGCGAGGATTGCAGCTTGGCCTCGGCTTCCGGCACTACCTTCGCATAGCCGTCGCCGGTGACCACCGCATAGCCCTGCAGGCGCAGCGCCGAGGTCAGCAGGGCAAAGGCCTGGGCCTTGCTCAGGGTGCGCTCCGACACCAGGGTCAGCGTCCCTTTGACACGCGGGTCGATGATGAAGGTCATGCCGGTGTAGTGGCCGACCGCCTTGATGACCGATTCCATGTCGGCGTTGACGAAATTCAGTGCGGCGCCATTGCCGTCCTGGGCGAACGCGGGTGCGGGCGGAACCGCGCCGAAAACGGCGCAGCAGAGCATGACACGTGCGGCGATGCGGCGCAGGGCCGGGGTTTGCGGGGTGTTTTTCATTATCTGAACTCTAATGCGATTATGTTCTTGCCGTTCACCATACGCCGTTGTCCCAGCAGGTTGAGCAGGTTGCCCAGCGTGTCTTCATATCCTTCAGCTGCCGACGCCTGGCCCGAGAAGCGCAGACGGCCATTTTGCAGAGTACCACTTCCAGAGAGCAGTAGCGCACCGCGAACGGTTCGCAGCGCCAGGTCGGCCTGCTGTCCGCGCCAATCCATCGCCACTTCATAGCTGCCCAGCGGTTTCACTGGACTCATGCGCGACCCCATGTCAGTCAGCGACAGCACGGTCCGTCCCTGCACCGCCACCGTCTGGCCCTGGCGTGCGATGTCCAGCAGGTTCCAGGACAGCTTGATCGTGCCCGACGGCGCCAGCGTGTTCAGCGGCGCCCCCAGCCCGGCCAGACCCTCGGCCGGCAGCAGCAGTTCGCCGGCGCTGACCTGCCACTGCGACCAGCTGCCGCTGATGCGCACCGGCTGCGCCAGCGCCTTGTCGTTGGCCAGGTCCATGCTCACCTGGCCGAACAGCACCAGCGGCGACAGCCGCCAGCTGAAGCGGCCCGGCAGCAGCGGCGTGACCGATCCGCCCTCGCCCGGGGCGCCGCCCACAAAGGCTGAGCCGCGCCAGAGCGTACCTTGCGCATCTCCCAGAGTCAAACGCCCGCCGGTCTGACGCTCGACCATCGGGCCCAGCCAGGCGGCCGGCAGGAACAGCAGCACCGTGACGGCGACCGCCAGCACGGTCAGCCCGATCCACAGCAGTGCTCGCTTCATTGGGCGGCGCCGGTGTTCTGACGCAGCGTCATGCTGGCGTCGACCTGTCCGGCCACCGGCAAGGCGGTAACGACGGCGTCCTGTACCAGCACACGGTTGGCGCGGCGCTGTTCGTCGAGCCAGGTCGCCAGGTTGGCGAAGGACACGTTATTCAGCTGCAGCTTGATGTATTCGCCCGTCATCGACAGCGATTGCGGCGTCAGGCCACGGCCGCTGAGGCTGGTGCTGACGGTTTCCCGTGTGAGCGGGGTGACCTGGGTGCTCGGCGCGGCGGCCAGCTTGCCCGCTTCCTGGGCCATGGCCTGCAGCTCGGCGGCCTGCTGGCGCAGCTGGGGCAAGGTGCGGCGCAGCTGGGCGCGGCCTTCGACGGCGGGGTCGACCAGGATCATGTACAGCAGCGCCAGCAGCACGACGGCGCCGCCGACGCCCAGGAAACGCCGTTCCTGTTCGGTACGCGCGAGCCACATGGCGGTAGCGCGCTCGCGGTATTGGGCGATGGTGGTGGCGAGACTCATTGCTTGGCTCCTGTGCTGCGGATCACCCAGCTGCCCGGGGCGGCTTCATCGAGGCTCATGTTGCGCTGCGCGAGGGCGCTGCGCAGCTGGCCCGTCAAACCAGGGTCGACGGTATCGGGTTTGACTTTGACCGATAGCGCGCGTTCGCGGTATTCGATTGACGCAATGCCGGGTTGACGTCCGAGCGAACGCGTAGCTTCGCCGAACGCCGACGCCATGTAGGTGAATTCGTCGGGCGCCACTTCACCGGTGCTGGCACGGGCGCGCGCGATGTTCTGGCGCATCTGGGCCACCGGGTCGAGGATGGTGGTCTGGTTCGGGTAGGCCGAGCGGAAGGTCTGGGTCATCGACTGGCGGATGGTGTCGGCTTCGCGCTTCAGGCGCAGCCATTCGACGTTCAGGCCGATCAGGTTGACCGCCAGCACCAGCAGCGCCAGGCGGATCGGCCAGCGCCAGCGGCGCCAGTCGCGCGGCTGGCTGCCGGCGGCGCCGAGGCCGCTCACCAGGTCGAGCGCGGTGGTCTTCGAGCCGGCGATCCAGTGCGCCCAGTCGTCGGCTTCCAGCGTGATGCCGGGCCCGGCTTCCGCAGCAAGGGTCTGGTATTCGCCCAGCTGGGCGGGCGGCACGTACAGCACCAGCGGGGCATCGCCGCTGAAGGCGCGCGCGGTCTGCAGCACCACGGCCGGGACGGCGTCGAGCGCCAGACCGAAGCCCTGGAACAGGCCCTGGCGCAGGGTCAGCTCGGTGCCCTGGATGGCGGCCGAGACGCTGCCCGGCTGCAAGGGCAGGCACAACTGGGCCGGCACGGCACTCACGCTGCGCGCGCCCTGCGCCAGCAGGCTGCGCACGATGGCTTCCAGCCAGTCGCGGTCGACCACGGCGATGGGGCGGCTGTCGTCCGGCTGCTGGGGCGCAGCCACCAGCACGTGGTCGGCCGGGTCGCCCAGGATGTGTTCCTCGACCAGCGCGGGCAAGGCGGACTTCAGGCGCGCGCCTGTGAGTGGCGGGGCCTGCACCTGCAGCAGGTTGACGTCGGCGCCGGCCAGCAGCACCACGACGCGGCGGCTGGTGCCGACCAGGTCGCCCAGGTTGCGTAGCGGACCTTCGCCCTGTTGCTCGATGACGCCGCCGTCATTGACGAGGGCGAAGCGGCTCAGCGCATGCTCGCCTTCCGCACGGGCGGGATGCCGGATATAAAGTGTACTCAAACCGTCTCGCTTTCTATTTTTTAGTACTGGCGGATCCAGACCACTTGTGTGCCGCCACCGGCAATCAGCGTCGGGAAGCGGTGGATCAGCGCTTCGGCATCCAGGGCCGCGCGGTCCAGGCGGATGCGGCTGTTCACCAGGAACCAGTCGCTTCTTACGCCTGCCGCGCCGGGTGTGATCGGCCTGCTTTCTCCGATTTCCGACGAAAAATAATTCATGTCCCGCCAGGCCGCGCGCTGCCGCCGCACGACCAGCGAGTTCGCCTCCGACACCGACATGTTCGGCATCAGCGACGCCAGCACTTCCGCCGGGGCCGTGTTGACGTTCACCGGCGTCACCTCCGGCAGCACGATCACGAAGGGCCGCAGGCGCTCGACCATGGCCGGCGTGAAGCCCGGCACCGTCAGCAGGTCGTCCACCGCCAGGAACTTGATCGGCGAGCCAGCCACGCTGCTGCGCGCCGCGCGCTGCGTCGTCGCCGGCACGCCGCCGGTGCCGCCCGCAGCGCCTCCTGCTCCTGCGCCGCCTGCGCCTCCAGCGCCTGCCGCACCGCCCCCACCACCGCCCGTGCCATCGGGATTCGGCGCCCCACCCTCCGGCACCGGCGCCTCGAGCGGCTGGCCGGCTGCCACGAAGGCGGCGACCCGCCCCGCCAGCTGCTGGTCCATCTGCAGGTTGCGCAGCAGGCGGCCGAACACTTCCGTCTGCTGGGTGTCCACCATGCCCTTGTCGGCGAGATTGCGTAAATTGTAACGCGAGCAGGCGTCGATAATATTACCCGACAAGGTCGCGTCGAAATTTTCTCCTTCGACCCGTTCGCGTTCGATGTATTGGTCGAGCCGGGTTTCGGCCAGCGGCGTGGCCCAGACGTGGTCGAGGGCGGTGAAATCGCGGTGGTCGAGACCGTCCTGGAACAGCACCAGGCTGGCCCAGTCGAGGGCGCCGCGCAGGATCCACTTGGTCTGCAGGTGCAAGCGCTGGTTTTCCATCGAGCGCACCTGCACCTGCTGCTGCCAGAACAGGCTGGCGACGATGGAGATCGCCAGCGTGGTCAGCAGCAACGCGGTGATGACGGCGACGCCGCGTTGGCGTAGTCCCCGCATGCGTGGCCGGCTCATGGTTCCCCCAGCAGGAAAGACTTGGTCATGGGTACTTGCTGCCCCTGCACCTGCAGCGCCACCTGCATGCCGGTGGGCGGCAGCGGCACGGTATTCGGGTCCTGCTGCTGGGCCTGGCCCCCGCCTGCAGCCGCGGCCGCCGCTGCGGCATTACCGGCGGTGGCGGCGCTGGTCGACTGGCGCCATGCCTTGTTCTCCCAGGTCAGGATCTGCATGCCCGCCACCCCGGTCTGCAGCGCGACGGCGCCGCTGGTGTCGGTGTCGCTGACCGCGGCCTGCCACAGGCCGTCGAGCTGGACCAGGTCGCGCACGCCTGGCGACTCGCGCCGCACCAGGGTGCCGTTGACGATACGGTAGGCCACCACCTGCAGGCGCGAGGGCTGGTTTTCGGTAAACACCTCGCGCACCAGGGTGAAGCGGTCGGTACCCGTCAGCAGATACGGGCGGCGGTCGAGCACGTCGCGTCCGGCGATGTGCTCGCAGTCGCTCTGCATCTGCGCAAAGGCCAGCTGCATGCCGCGCGTGGTTTCCATCTGGTTCGTGAGGGCCACGCGCGCGCGGATGATGCCGTCCAGTCCGCGCCAGCCGAGCACGGCGACGATCGCGAGAATGCTGATCGCCACCAGCAACTCCACCAGGGTAAAACCGCCTTGTCGCATCGGCTTGGAAGTCATAGACGCGGCCTCAGCACGAGTTGGACCAGTTTGACGATGCGGCGGTTCGGATTTTCGATGTCGAAAACCGAGACTTCGACGCGGCGCAAACGTGGGTTCGGACTGGAGAACACTTCTTCCTGGCAGACCAGGTGCAGGTCGCCCTGCGGGCAATCGAAGCCGCGCTTGCCGATTTCCGGGAATTCCTTGCCCAGGCGGATCTGCACGAGGCGGTTCTCGGCCGACCAGGTCGCCATCATCGAGGTCCGCAGGCCGCTGCTGTTGGCGGTCAGGCTGCCGACCGCGCGCAGGCCGGCGCCGAGCGCCGTGCCGACGATGACCAGGGCCACCAGCACCTCGAGCAGCGTGAATCCACGTGAGCGCAATATCGACGTGCTGCGGTTCATGGCGGCCTTCATTCGACGGTGAAATGGCCGACGCCATCGGCGCGGATGGCGACGCGGTTGCCGCCGGTCGCCAGGACCAGCACGAAGGGCTTGTCGACCGGCTCGCGGCCGAAGGTGATGCGCAGCGGATTCACGGTGCCGGCGCTGGCCGGATCCAGCAGCAGGGTCAGCGGGCCGTTCTTGAAGTCGCGCTCGCGCAGCAGATCGTCGCCGCGAATCAGGTCCCAGCGCGTCTCGTTGCGGACCAGGAAGTGGTAGCGTTCGGGCGTGGCCTCGAAGGTGACCGGGCGGTTGCGCACGATCGCTTCGTCACGGGCCAGCTGCAGCAGCAGGGTCAGGCGCTGGGCTTCGGCCTGCAGGTCCTGCTGCGGGTTGGGCATGGCGTTGAGCGAGGCCAGCCCCAGCGTGATGCCGATGATGACCATCACGACCATGATCTCCACGAGCGTGAAGCCGCGGGTACGCGCGTGCTTGATCATCGGGCTTGATTCTCCTCAGACTGCTGGAGGACTCCGCTTATTTGTCCCAGGAGCCGACGTCGGCATCCTCGCCGGCGCCGCCCGGCTGGCCATCCGCGCCCAGCGAGAACACATCGATTTCGCCATGCAGACCAGGCTGCAGGTATTGGTAGTTGTTGCCCCACGGGTCTTTCGGCAGCTTTTCGACGTAGCCGCCTTCTTTCCAGCCGTTGGCGGCCGGGCCGGTGGTCGGCTTCTGCACCAGCGCGGTCAGGCCCTGTTCGGTGGTCGGATAGCGCTGGTTGTCCAGTTTATACAGCTTGAGCGCCTGCATCAGGGTCGCGATGTCGGTCTTGGCGGCGGTCACGCGCGCCTCGCCGGTACGGCCCAGCAGCTTGGGCACGACCAGCATGCCGAGAATGCCGATAATGACCACGACGACCATGATCTCGACGAGGGTGAAACCGCTCTGGCGGCGCCGCTGCATACGATGCGAAATGTTCTGCATAAAATAATGATGGTTGGTGGTCGAAAGAGTCGAAATAATCGAACTAGTATAAGGCCGAATTGTGTAAAACCGTCACTCGGAAGACTTTCCAATTGTAAGCCAGGGAGAAGGCTACCAGAATGCCTGCCGGAATCGCTAGTTGCGCGCGCTGCAGACCGGGCAGGCATGGTTGCGCCCGACCTGCATCTCGGTCCATTCCATGCGGCGGCCATCGAGCAGCAGGAGGCGCCCGACCAGCGGCTGGCCGCAGCCGGCCAGCAGTTTGAGGGCTTCGGCGGCCTGCACGGCGCCGATCACGCCGACCAACGGCGCGAACACGCCCATGGTGCTGCAGGCCACGTCTTCGAAGCGGCTGTCCTCGGGGAACAGGCAGGCATAGCAGGGCGAGGCCGGGTCGCGCACGTCGAACACCGAGACCTGGCCGTCGAAGCGGATCACGGCGCCGGCCACCAGCGGCACGCGCGCCGCCACGCAGGCGCGATTGACGGCCTGGCGGGTGGCGAAGTTGTCGCTGCAGTCGAGTACGACATCGTTGTCGGCGACCAGTTCGCGCAGGCGCTCGCCGGAAACCCGCTCGCGCAGGGCAATGACCTCGATCTCGGGATTGATCTGGATCAATGCCTCGCGGCCGGACTCGACCTTGGGCTGGCCGATACGGGCCGTGGTGTGCATGACCTGGCGCTGCAGATTGGTGAGATCGACCTCGTCGTCGTCGACCAGGGTGATGCGCCCGGCACCGCTGGCGGCCAGGTAAAGGGAAGCGGGCGAGCCGAGACCGCCGGCGCCGACGATCAGGACGCGGGCCGCCAGCACCCGTTCCTGCCCTTCGATGCCGACTTCGTCGAGCAGGATGTGGCGCGAGTAGCGCAGCAGCTGGCGGTCATCCATCCTGGCGGATCACTTCTTCGGGCTGCCCTTCACCTCGGGCGGCTTCTGCTCGGTGCCCGGCAGCTTGGCCGGGGCCGGCGCGTCGTCGAGCGGGTCGGCCTTGGCCAGTTTCACGGGCAGGCCCTTGAAGTGGTTGATGGCCTGGGCCAGCTGGAAGTCGTCCTTGCCGCCGAACTCGGGCGCCTTGCCGCTTTTGAGGATGGCCAGCGCGCGCTGCTCTTCCTCGAGCTCGTCGCGCTTGGCGCTGACTGCGTTCGGCTTGGCTTCGCCCTCGTTCGACAGATGGCGTTCGAGGTCGGCTTCGCGCACGCGCAGCGCGTTCAGGCCATCGCCTTCCGGGGTTTCGTCGACTTTCAGGTCGGGAACGATGCCCAGCGCCTGGATCGAGCGCCCCTTCGGCGTGTAGTAGCGTGCCGTCGTGAGCTTGACGGCGGTGTTCTCGGTCAGCTGGCGCAGGGTCTGCACCGAGCCCTTGCCGAAGGTCTGGCTGCCCATCACGATGGCGCGCTTGTAGTCCTGCAGGGCGCCGGCCACGATTTCGGAGGCCGAGGCCGAGCCGGTATTCACCAGCACCACCATCGGCACGGTCTTGAGGGCCGCCGGCAGCTTGGCCAGCGGATCGACGCCCGGCCTGGCGTAATAGTCGCGGCGGCCGTAGAAGGTGGTATTCGATTCCGGCAATTGTCCCTTGGTCGAGACGATCACTTCGTTCTGCGGCAGGAAGGCGCTCGAGACCCCGATCGCGCTCGGCAGCAGGCCGCCCGGATCGTTGCGCAGGTCGAGCACCAGGCCCTTGATGTTCGGGTTCTGGGCGTACAGTTCCTTGACCTTGGCTGCAAGCTCATCGACGGTCTCTTCCTGGAACTGGCTGATCCGCAGCCAGGCATAACCCGGCTCGACCAATTTGGCCTTGACGCTCGCGACGCGGATCTCTTCGCGCTCGACCGGCACCACCCAGGGCGTATCGGCGCCACGGCGGGCAATGGTCAGCATCACCTTGCTGTGCGGCTCGCCGCGCATGCGCGAGATGGCGTCGTCCAGGGTCAGGCCCTTGACCGGCACGTTGTCGATGCGGGTGATCAGGTCGCCGGCCTTGATGCCGGCGCGGAAGGCGGGCGTGTCCTCGATCGGCGAGACGATTTTCACGTAGCCGTCTTCCATCGCCACCTCGACGCCGACGCCGACGAATTTGCCCTGCACGGATTCGCGCATCTCGGCGAAATCCTTTTCGTCGAGGTAGACCGAGTGCGGGTCGAGCGAGGCGACCATGCCGGCGATCGCATCCGACAGCAGCTTCTTGTCCGCTACCGGCTCGACGTAGTCGCTCTTGATCAGGCCGTAGACGTCGGCCAGCTGGCGCAGCTCGTCAAGCGGCAGCGGCGCTTCCGCGTTCTTTTGCGCCATCGCCGAGAACTGGACCGAGGCCGCCACGCCGGCCACCATGCCGATGCCGACCAGACCGAGATTCTTGAGTTTGTTGCCCATTGCTGTTCCTAGAATTTGACCCAGCCGGCCGGATCGATCGGTTTGCCCAGATGCCTGAGTTCGAAGTATAGACCCGATTCTCCGTTACCGCCGCTGCTGCCCGCACTGGCGATGACCTCGCCGGCCTTGACCGAATCGCCCACGTGTTTGATGAGGGTTTCGTTGAAACCGTAGATGGACAGGTACTCGCCGCCGTGGTTGACGATGATCATGTTGCCCCAGCCGCGCATCCATGCCGCATGCACGATCCGGCCCGGGCCGATGGCGCGCACGTCGGTCCCTTCCGGGGCCTTGATGAACATGCCCTTCCACACCGGGCCGTCGGCGCGCTTGGCGCCGAAGCGGGCGGCGATGGTGCCGGAGATCGGCGCCATCAGGCGGCCGCGCAGGCTCTCGAAGGTGCCGCTCGGCAGGTCGGCGGCCAGGGCGGTGTCGGCTGACCTCGGCGCCGGCTTCGTTTCCGCCGGCTGCTCGGCCACCTGCGGTTCTTCTTCCTTGACCGGTGGCGGCGGTTTGTACGGCTTGCCGGCCTTGGCCGCTTCGCGCGCCAGGCGTTCGCGTTCGGCCTGCTGTTCCTTGGCGCGGGCCAGGGCGCGCGCCTTGGCTTCCGCTTGCGCCTTGGCACGTGCGGCGGCGAGTTCTTGTTGGCGCTTGCGCTCTTTCTCGGCAGCGATTTCCTGTTCGCGGATCAGTTTCGTCAGGCGATCCACCAGGCCGCTCATGCGCTGGGCATCCTGCTCCAGCTTGTTGGCTTCCTTGCGCTGGGTCACCAGCTTGCTGGACAGACTGGCGACCAGCGAGGCGTGTTTGGCCTTTTCTTTTTCCAGCAGCGCCTTCTGGTCGCGCTGCTCCTGGGCGATTTCTTCGAGTTCGTCTTTGGCGTTCTGGGTCTCGGCCTGGTTGGCCTCGACCGCCGCCAGGTTGGTGCGCAGCGAGCTCAGGAGTTTGGCCTGGGCCTGCGACACATAGGCCATCATCTGCAGGTCGCGGTTGATGCGGTTCGGGTTGTCGCCCGACAGCAGCAGCTTGATGCGGTCTTCATTCCCCGCCACGTATTGTTCGCGCAACAGCTTGGACAGCTGCCGCTTTTGGGAGGCGATGGTCTGTACCAGGCGCTCCTGCTGGGAGGCGAGATCCTGCAGTTTGGTATTCGTTGCCGCCTGCTCGCCGGCCAGTTCGCGCAACGAGCGGTTGGCGTCCGAGATCGCTTCTTCCGACTCGGCCAGCTCGTCGGCCGCGTCTTCCTTTTCGCTCTCGGTACGGCTGATGTCCTTCTTCAGCGCATTCAGCTTTTGCTGGATGCCGGCGCGCTGGGCTTCGGCTTCGGCCTTCTGCTTGCTGCGCGCGGTCTGGCGCGGCGCGGCATGCGCTGCCCCGATGGACAGAGCACAGGCCAGCAGGCCGCACAGCAGCGTACTGCCGGCGGACTTCAATGCAGGGAATGGCAAGGTTACTTCGCCTTCCCTTGGTTGGCCACGGCAGCCATCGCGGCCGCGATCGCTTCCTGGTCGCCCAGGTAGTAATGGCGGATCGGCTTCAGGTTCTCGTCCAGTTCGTACACCAGCGGGGTGCCGTTCGGGATGTTGAGGCCGACGATGTCGGTGTCGCTGATGTTGTCGAGCATCTTGATGACGGCGCGCAGGCTGTTGCCGTGGGCCGAGATCAGGATCTTCTTGCCGGCGCGGATGGCCGGCGCTATTTCTTCATCCCAGGCCGGCATCACGCGCGCCACGGTGTCCTTCAGGCATTCGGTCAGTGGAATCTGGCTCTTGTCGAGGCCAGCGTAGCGCGGGTCCTTGAACGAGGTGCGCGGGTCGTTCTCTTCCAGCGCCGGCGGCGGGGTGTCGTAGCTGCGGCGCCAGACCAGCACCTGCTCGTCGCCGAACTTGGCGGCGGTCTCGCCCTTGTCCAGGCCCTGCAGGGCGCCGTAGTGGCGCTCGTTCAGGCGCCAGTCGTTCTTGACCGGCAGCCACATCATGTCCATCTCGTCCATGGCCAGCCACAGGGTGCGGATGGCGCGCTTGAGCACCGAGGTATAGGCCAGGTCGAAGGTGAAGCCGGCTTCGCGCAGCAGGCGGCCGGCGGTCTTCGCCTCGTTGACGCCCTTCTCGGTCAGGTCGACGTCGGTCCAGCCGGTGAAGCGGTTTTCGAGGTTCCAGGTGGACTCGCCGTGGCGCATGAATACGATTTTGTACATAAGCTCTTCGGATCGGATAAAAGTGGGAAGGAATGCGGATTCAGCTTCTATTTTATAATGCGACGATTCAATTCAGTTCAACCGACGGAAACTTCGTGAAATTCATCCTAGACCATATCTTTGTTGTAGCGATCGCCGTGATTTCCGGAGGCGCCCTGCTGTGGCCGGCGCTGGCCCCGCGCGGCCGCCGCGCTTCCGCACTCCAGGCGACCCAGATGATGAACCGCGGCAAAGCCACGGCCGTGATCGACGTGCGCAGCAGCGACGAGTTCGCCGCGGGCCACCTGCGCGACGCAAAAAACATTCCGCTGGCAGACTTGGCCAATCGCATTGGCGAGTTGGACAAGGCCAAAACCAAGACCGTGATCGTGGTGTGCCAGAGCGGCGCCCGCGCCGACAAGGCGGTACGCCAGTTCCAGGCAGCCGGCTTCGAAGATGTCTACGCACTGGAAGGCGGCTTGGCGGCCTGGACGGCTGCCGGCCTGCCCGTGACCAAATAATCGTACGAAAGGATTGCTTATGACTGCCCATGTCGTTCTCTACCACACTGCAAGCTGCCCCTACTGCGTGCGCGCCGAGCGCCTGCTGGAAGCCAAGGGCGTGACCGACATCGAACGCATCCGCGTCGACCTCGACCCGGAACAGCGCGCGATCATGATGCAGCGCACCGGCCGCCGCACCGTGCCGCAGATCTACGTGGGCGAGACCCACGTCGGCGGCTTCGACGACCTGTACGCGCTCGATCAGGCCGGCCGCCTGGACCCGCTGCTGAAGGGCGACGCCGCCTGATTTTCGGCCCGAACACGGCGCAAATGCCACGGAAAAGCCAGTAAACCGCAGGGGCGTCGGCAATGCTATTGCAACCGAATTGGTTTTGATACAATTGCCGATGCCTTGATATTCAAGCATGCGGCAGCCTTTGCTGTCCCTTACATACAAACTGAAAGCGTTCCATGGCTGACGAAAATCTGCAACCCGTGTTCCAAATCCAGCGTATCTACCTGAAAGATATGTCGCTGGAACAACCGAATTCCCCGGCAGTCTTCCTCGAGCAGGAAGCACCGACCATCGAGGTCTCGCTGGACGTCGGCGCTGAAGGTATCGCCGATGGCATCTACGAATCGACCGTGACCATCACCGTGACCGCCAAGGTCAAGGACAAGGTCGCTTTCCTGGTCGAAGGCAAGCAGGCTGGCATCTTCGAAGCCCGCAACATCCCGGCTGACCAGATGGATCCGCTGCTGGGCATCGGCTGCCCTAACATCATCTACCCGTACCTGCGCGCGAACATCGCCGACCTGATCACCCGTGCCGGCTTCCCGCCTGTGCACCTGGCCGAGATCAACTTCGAAGTGTTCTACCAGCAGCGTCGCCAGGCACTGGCCGAGCAGGCTGCCACCGCCGGCACCCCGGCAGGTAACCAGTAATTCGTTGTTCCGGGCGTTTTGGCCGGTCCCTCGCGGGCAGGCCGGAACGCCTTGCTGTTCTCTTTCTGCCTTTCGGCGCGTGTCGCGCAGTCGTTCCTCCCAAAGGCCTGTCATGCTCTCCGCTCCATTCCGTCGACATTTCATCGCAGGCAGCATCCTCTTGCTGGCCACCTGCACTGCATTCGCGTTCGATTTCAAGACGGTGGGCCCGCGTTCCGTGATCCTGTACGACGCCCCGTCCGCCAAGGGCGGCAAGCTGTTCATCGCGCCGAGCGGCATGCCGGTCGAGGTCATGCTCAGCTATGGCGAATGGGTCAAGGTGCGCGACGCCAGCGGCGACCTGGCCTGGACCGAAGCACGCGGCCTGTCCGCCAAACGCAACGTGATCGTGCGCGCGGCCGGGGCCAAGGTGCGCGCCGCACCGGAAGAGAATGCCGCCGTCCTGATGACGGCCGATAAGAACGTCCTGCTCGAACTGGTCGATCCCGAAGCCGGCCCGTGGGTGCGCGTGCGCCACCGCGACGGCATCAGCGGCTACGTCAAGGCAGCCGACGTCTGGGGCATCTAAGCCCGCTCACTCCATGCACGAAGCCAAACAACCCCAACCCATCACTGTCCTCGGCGCCGGCGCCTGGGGCACGGCGGTCGCGATCGCGCTGGCCGCCCGCCACGACGTCCTGCTGTGGGGCCGCAACCCCGAGCAGATGGCCGCCACCGAAGCGGCGCGCGACAACGTGACTTACCTGCCGGGCCATCCGCTGCCGCCCGCCTTGCGCGTGTCGGCCGATTTCGAGGCTGCCCTCGCCCACGTTTCCGCGGCCGCGCCCGGCACCACGCCGCTATTGATCGCGGCCTGCCCGGTGGCCGGCCTGCGCCCGCTGCTCGAGCAATTGAAGGGCCGGAACATCCCGAACATCGTCTGGCTCTGCAAAGGTTTTGAGTACGGCACCGGCCTGCTGCCGCACCAGGTGGTGCGCGATGTGCTCGGCGATACCGTTGCCGGCGCGGCCCTGTCCGGCCCCTCCTTCGCCCAGGAAGTGGCGCGCGGCCTGCCCTGCGGGCTGACCGTGGCCTCGAATAATGCCGAGCTGCGCGAGCGCGTCGTCTCGCTGGTGCATGGCGGCAGCGTGCGCGTGTACGCCTGCGACGACATAATCGGCGTGGAAGTCGGCGGCGCCGTGAAGAACATCCTGGCCATCGCCACCGGCGCGGCCGACGGCCTCGGCCTCGGCCTGAATGCCCGCGCTGCGCTCATCACGCGCGGCCTGGCCGAGATCACCCGCCTGGGCGTCACGCTCGGCGCCCAGGCCAGCACCTTCATGGGCCTGACCGGGATGGGCGACCTGATCCTGACCTGCACCGGCGATCTGTCGCGCAACCGCCGCGTCGGCCTGGCGCTGGCCCAGGGCAAGCAGCTCGACACCATCGTCCGCGAACTCGGCCACGTGGCCGAAGGAGTGCCCTGCGCGAAGGCGGTGCGCGAACTGGCGGCCAAGCTCGGCGTGGACATGCCGATCACGAATGCCGTGGCCGGCGTGCTGTTCGACGGGAAGTCGGTGCAGGAGACCGTGGATCGGCTGCTGGCGCGCGATCCACGCAATGAATTAGCTTAAGCGTTCGATTCGCGGCGCGTCGGGCCGCCGCTGTTGTCGCCGGGGTGCAGCAGGATGGTCATCAGGGCCACGGCATCCTGGTTGGCGCGGATCGCGTGCGGTTCGCCGCCGGCCAGGTAGACCAGTTCGTTCGGGCGCAGGATGGTGGTGCGGCCGTGGGCGTCGAAGGCGATTTCTCCCTCCAGGCACAGCAGTGTCATCTCGCCCTCGACCCAGTGCTCGGGCATCGGCTTTTCTTTCGGCAGCACCAGCCGGATCAGCTCCATGTGGTCGGTCTTGATCAGCGCGATCGAGGTGAAGTTCGCGATGTCGTCTTCACCGCGCTCGAGCGCGATGCATTCGCCGGATCGTGCATGCTGCAAGGCCATGATGTTCTCTCCTTAATTACTCTGTTTCTTCGAATACCTGCGGCACCCCGCGCAGCCAGTTCACCAGCGCGGTGGCGTCCTTGAATCCTTGCGCGAGCTGGGGCACCAGCTTTTCCGGGGCATTGATGTCGACCGGTTGCTCGATCCACACGAAATAGCTCTTCAGTTTGAGATATTCGACCAGCGGGTGGTTCGGATTGAAGCCTTTCGGCGGACGCTGCAATTTGTCTTCCGGATTCAGGTCGCCGTAGGTCTCGCGCAGATGTTTATTCTTCAACATTTTGCTGAAGCCTGTCGCATCGTTGACCACGTGTTCGCGAATCGCCTTCAATCTCGCCGCCGGCGGCAGGTATTCGCCGGCGCCGAACAGCAGGGTGCCGTTGGCCTCGATGTGGAAGTAATAGGTCGGGCCGCCGGCCGCGCTGGGACGGCGTTTATCTCCGGGCGCAATGCCGGCCGAAAAGTGGGTTTTATACGGCGTCTTGTCGTGCGAAAAGCGGGTGTCGCGCTGGAAGCGGAACATGGCCTTCTTCGGATTGCAGCCTGCCACCTGGCGGTCGAATGTCGAGATTTCCTTGATCAGCTCCGTCACCGTTTCCTCGAATTCGGTACGGAGGATGTCGTAGCGGGGCTTGTTCCAGAGGAACCAGGGGCGGGTGTTGTTGTCCTTGAGTTCGGTGAGGAATTGCGTCAGGTCGCGCAGGTGCATGGGTGCTCGTTGAAAGTAAAAAAATAATCAGGGAGTCTGGCGCGGGCGGCGGCCGACCGTGACGTCGAGGATCGCCTGGCGGTTCTTGCGCATGACCGTCATTTTCGATTTGCCGCCCGGCGCCAGGTCGGCGATCAGGTTCAGCATGTCATTGGTACTCGAGACTTTCTTGCCGTCCACCGACAGCAGGATGTCGCCCGGGCGCATGCCGGCGCGGTCGGCCGGACCGCCGCGCACCACGCCGGCGATGATGGCGCCGCTGTCGCGCGCGAGGCCGAAGCTGTCGGCCAGTTCCGGCGTGATGTCCTGGGATTCGATGCCGATCCAGCCGCGCACCACCTGGCCATGCTTGACGATGGAATCCAGCACGCTTTTCGCCGTCGAGACGGGGATGGCAAAACCGATGCCGACCGAGCCGCCGGTCTGCGAATAGATCGCCGAATTAATCCCGAGCAGGTTGCCGCGGGTATCGACCAGGGCGCCGCCCGAGTTGCCGAAGTTGATCGCGGCATCGGTCTGGATAAAATTCTCGAAATGGTTGATGTGCAGGTTGTTGCGGCCCAGGGCGGAGATGATGCCGAGGGTGACGGTCTGCCCCACCCCGAACGGGTTGCCGATTGCCAGCACTACGTCGCCGACCCGCGCTTCGTTGGGGTCGCCCAGCACGATCACCGGCAGTTTATCCGCCTTGATGCGGATCACGGCCAGGTCCGTCTCCGGATCGGTGCCGACGATGCTGGCGGCGGCTTTGCGCCCGTCCGCCAGGCCGACCTCGATCTCGTCGGCGCCCTCGACCACGTGGTAATTGGTCAGGATGTAGCCGTCGGCGCTGACGATCACGCCCGAGCCCAGGCTGGCCATCTGCTCCTGCGGCGGCAGCTTGTCGCCGAAGAAGCGCTTGAAGAAGGGATCCTTCAGCAGCGGATGGGTTTCCCGTAAGGCCTTGCTGGTGAGGATGTTGACGACCGCCGGCATCGCGCGGCCGGCTGCCTCGCGGTAGCTGCCGGGCGTCGGCATCCCGGATGCTTGCAGCACCGGCACCGCACGGCCCGGGCCGCCGATGCCGACCTGGACCGGCGCCTGGCCCCGCGTCAGCGACGCCAGCCAGTCCGGGCGCAGGGCCGCGATCACGGCGTAGATGCCGAGGGCGATCGTGACGGTCTGCGCGAACAGGAGCCAGAAGCGCCGCATGACAGGAACTTATTTGCTCTTCAGCGAATCGCGGATCTCGCGCAGCAGCAGGATCTCTTCCGCCGTGGCGGCCGCGGCCACCGCTTCTTCCTTGGTCGTGAACGTATTGCGCATCCGGTTCATCAGGCGCACCATCTGGAAGATGATGAAGGCCAGGATAATGAAGTTCAGCAGGATGGTCAGGAAATTACCGTAGGCTAGCACCGCGCCGGCTTTCTTCGCTTCCGCCAGCGGCAATCCATAAGCCTGTCCATTCAAAGGCAGGTAATAGCTGGCGAAGTCGAGGCCGCCAAAGATCTTGCCGATCGGCGGCATGATCACGTCCTGCACCAGCGAATCGACGATGCGCCCGAAGGCCCCGCCGATGATCACGCCGACTGCCAGATCGACCACATTGCCCTTCATCGCAAACTGCCTGAACTCCTGCATCATTCCCATGTGCGCCTCCCATGATGTTTTGGACATAACCCCTGGCGATGATACCTGAAAGCGGCCTTGCTCCCGCCCTGGAGTGACTTACGCATTTGGAAGGCCTCGTAACCCAAAGAACATTTTTTCTTTAATTTGCAAAACTGTTCACATATAATCGACTGTTGCAAAAAAGGTTTTTACCTCATTGCAATCTATTGCATTGCAGCATTTCGCATTTGACGAATGGAGTTGGTATGAGTGAAGAGAAGCAGGTCGATTCCGGCCGGCGAAACTTGCTCGTGGCTACATGCGCGGCGGGTGGCGTTGTCGGTGTTTCAACGGCCGGAGTCCTGGTAAGTACTTTCCAGCCTTCGGAACGAGCAAAGGCGGCGGGCGCGCCAGTCGAGGTAGATATCTCCGACGTCAAGCCTGGTGAACTGAAAGTGGTGGAATGGCGCGGCAAGCCGGTCTGGATCCTGCGCCGCACTCCGGAAATGCTGGCGAGCCTCAAGAAAAACGATCCCTTGGTCGCCGATCCGAATTCGGACAAGCCTTACCAGATGGAGACGCCGGGCTATGCCAAGAATGAAACCCGCTCGCGCAAGGAGCACCAGGAAGTGCTGGTCGCAGTGGGCATCTGTTCCCACCTGGGCTGCTCGCCCTCTTCGCGCTTTGCCGAAGGCCCACAGCCGAACCTGCCGGACGACTGGCATGGCGGCTTCCTCTGCCCCTGCCACGGTTCGACCTTCGACCTGTCCGGCCGCGTCTTCAAGAACAAGCCGGCGCCGGCCAACCTCGACGTCCCCCCGTACATGTACCTGGCCGATAACAAGCTGATCATCGGCAAAGACGAGAAAGGCGAGGCATAAGATGGGCGCTGCGTTCAAGGAAACCAAACTCCCGGCGGATGCCCCGAAGAGCCAGAAAGCCCTGGCCTGGATCGACGATCGCTTCCCGCTGACCAAGCTGTGGAACGACCAATGGGGCCGCTACTACGCCCCGAAGAACTTCAACGTCTGGTACATCTTCGGCTCGCTGGCCATGCTGATCCTGGTGCTGCAGATCGTCACCGGCATCTTCCTGACCATGCACTACAAGCCGGACGCCGCGCTGGCCTTCGGTTCGGTCGAATACATCATGCGTGAAGTTCCGTGGGGCTGGCTGGTGCGCTACATGCACTCGACCGGCGCCTCGATGTTCTTCATCGTGGTCTACCTGCACATGACCCGTGCCCTGCTGTACGGTTCCTACCGCAAGCCGCGCGAACTGATCTGGCTGTTCGGCTTCGCCACCTTCCTGTGCCTGATGGCGGAAGCCTTCTTCGGCTACCTGCTGCCCTGGGGCCAGATGTCGTACTGGGGCGCCCAGGTGATCGTCAACCTGTTCAGCGCGATCCCGGTCATCGGCCCGGACCTGTCGCTGTGGATCCGCGGCGACTACGTGGTGTCCGACGCGACCCTGAACCGCTTCTTCGCCTTCCACGTGATCGCGATCCCGCTGGTCCTGCTGGGCCTGGTGGCGGCGCACCTGATCGCGCTGCACGAAGTCGGCTCGAACAACCCGGACGGCATCGAGGTCAAGGAAAACGTCGGCCCGGACGGCCATGGCGTCGACATGATCCCGTCGCACCCCTACTACACCACCAAGGACCTGTTCGGTGTGTCGGTGTTCCTGTTCATCTACAGCGCGGTGATCTTCTTCGCACCGGAGATGGGCGGCTACTTCCTGGAATACAACAACTTCCTGCCGGCCGATTCGATGAAGACCCCGCCGCACATCGCGCCGACCTGGTACTTCACGCCCTTCTACTCGGTGCTGCGCGCGACCACCTCGGACTTCATGTGGGTGGTGATGGCCGGCGTTGCTGCCTATGTCGTGTTCATCTGGCTGCGCTCGCGCCTGTCGTACAAGACCAAGATCGCCATCACCGCGATCGCCGTGGTGCTGGAGATCGGCATGCTGTTCCTGGACGCGAAGGTCTGGGGCGTGGTGCTGTTCGGCTCGTCCGTCGTGATCCTGGCCCTGCTGCCGTGGCTGGACCACTCGCCGGTGAAGTCGATCCGCTACCGTCCGGACTGGCACAAGTACGTGTACCTCGTGTTCGCCATCGCCTTCGTCGCGCTGGGCTACCTCGGCACCCAGTTGCCGACCCCGGCCTACACGCTGATCGCCCAGGCTTGCACGCTGATCTACTTCAGCTTCTTCCTGCTGATGCCGTGGTGGAGCGCTTCGGGCCGGTTCAAGGCCGTGCCGAATCGCGTGACCTTCACCCCGCACTGATCGCAAGGAAAAGGACAACCATGAATTTTTCGAAGAAGATACTCGCGGTCCTTGCCTTGCTGCCGGGATTCGTCTTTGCGAACGAAGGGACTTTCCCGCTGGATCGCGCACCGGAACGCAACGATGTCGCCTCCCTGCAGAATGGCGCCAAGCTGTTCGTCAACTACTGCCTGAACTGCCATTCGGCGTCGGCGATGCGCTACAATCGCCTGCGGGATCTGGGCTTGTCTGAAGACCAGATCAAGAACAACCTGCTGTTTTCCGGCGAGAAGGTGGGCGACATGATGACCATCGCGATGCGCCCCGCGGACGCGAAAGCCTGGTTCGGCGCAGTGCCGCCGGACCTGTCGGTGATCACGCGCGCCCGCGCATCCGGCGCCGGTTCGGGTGCGGACTACCTGTACACCTACCTGCGCACCTTCTACAAGGACGATACCCGCCCGACCGGCTGGAACAACATGGTGGTGCCGAACGTGGCCATGCCGCACGTGCTGTGGCAGCTGCAGGGCGTACGCACCGTGAAGATGGTCGAGGAAGACGATCCGCACGAGCACGGCAAGAAGGTGCACAAGTTCGCCGGTTTCGAGCAGGTCAGCAAAGGCCAGTTCACGCAGCAGGAGTTCGATACCCAGGTGGCCGACCTGGTCGCCTACATGAACTGGATGGCGGAGCCGGCGCAGGACTTGCGCAAGCGCCTCGGTGCGATCGTGTTGCTGTTCCTTGCTTGTTTCGCTTTCCTTGCGTGGCGTTTGAACGCTTCTTATTGGAAAGACGTAAAGTGATTTGATTGCCCGGTTATAATGCGGGCAATTATTATCCTGGGGTGAGCCGCGTGGCGCTTCACCCCTTTGTTTCTTGAAGGAACTATAAACCATGATGGTTCTCTACTCCGGCACCACGTGCCCGTTCTCCCAGCGCTGCCGTCTAGTCCTGTTCGAAAAGGGCATGGACTTCGAAGTGCGCGACGTGGATCTGTTCAACAAGCCCGAAGACATCTCGACGATGAACCCGTACGGCCAGGTGCCGATCCTGGTCGAGCGCGAGCTGATCCTGTACGAATCGAACATCATCAACGAGTACATCGACGAGCGCTTCCCGCATCCGCAGCTGATGCCGGCCGATCCGCTGATGCGCGCCCGCGCCCGCCTGATGCTGTTCAACTTCGAGAAAGAGCTGTTCGTGCACGTGAACACGCTCGAGAACGAGCGCAGCAAGGTTGGCGACAAGAGCCACGACAAGGCCCGTGCGGAAATCCGCGACCGCCTGACCACGCTGGCCCCGCTGTTCCTGAAGAACAAGTACATGCTGGGTGACGAGTTCTCGATGCTGGACGTCGCCATCGCCCCGCTGCTGTGGCGCCTGGACCACTACGGCATCGAACTGTCGAAGACCGCCGCGCCGCTGATGAAGTACGCCGAGCGCATCTTCTCGCGTCCTGCCTACATCGAAGCGCTGACGCCTTCGGAAAAGGTCATGCGCCGCTAAGCTGCACCGTTGCACGCCAGTTCCCGACGTCGGATAACGAATCGGATTACACTGGCGTGTAACAACTTGTAAGCATTCTGATCCTGAACATGCCAGACATTTCAACGAAGCCTTATCTGCTGCGCGCCATCTATGAATGGTGCACGGACAGCGGCTACACGCCTTACCTGGCGGTCAAGGTCGACGCCGCGACCACGGTTCCGATGGAATACGTGAAGAAGGGCGAGATCATCCTCAACATCAGCTACGGCGCAACCTCCGGGCTGAAGATGGACAACGACGCAATCACCTTCCGCGCCCGCTTCAACGGCGTCTCGCGCGAGCTCTACATTCCGGTGCAGAACGTGCTGGCAATCTATGCCAACGAGAACGGCCAGGGCATGGCCTTCGATGTCAGCACCACCGCTGCCGACATGGCGCCGCCGCCGGCGTCGGCTTCTGCTCCTGAAGCAGCGCCCGCCTCCCCTGCCGGTTTGTCGGCCGTCCCGGGCAAGACCGCGAGTGCGCCGACTGCCGAGGTGTCGCATCTACCCGACGGCGACAACGAGCCGCCCAAAAAAGGTGGCCGCCCGACGTTGACCAGGATCAAATAGAGGTATAATTCTGGCCACATTGCCGGCTTAGCTCATCAGGTAGAGCAGTTGATTTGTAATCATCAGGTGGCGGGTTCGAGTCCTGCAGCCGGCACCAAAAGAATCAAGCACTTGGCCCAGCCTTTATGGTTGGGCTTTTTGCTTTTGTGGCGGACAGATCACTTGTTTGCCGTAAGAGCAACAATCCTCGTACACTGAGCACTCCGGGCCTGCAAGCAGACGCATCCCTCAAGAATTCCGGGTAACACATGCAGGGCAGCGCGCCAGCTGCCTCGTCTGAGGCTGGCTCTCAACAACCATGGAGTAAACAGCATGATGAAACATCTCTTGATCGTCGCTGGTGCGGCCTGTCTGCTCAGCGCCTGCGCCACTGATCCTGGCACCAACGGGCAACAACTCTCGCGCGCGGACCGCGAGGAACCGACCGGCAGCATGCTGCCGCGCCGCCGTGGGGCTAGCAATGCGCAAGTGATCAACAAGGACCAGATCGATACCAACCAGATCCTGAACCAGGGCGCCACCCAGCCGCACGTCAAGCCCTGAGCGCAGCGTCAGGCGATTTTGCGCTTCATACCGCCGATGCTGCAGTCTGTCGCAATCCGGCCTGCCGACGGAATGCACGAGCATATAGTCCATCCATCAGAACAGCTTTTGGAGACAAGTCATGAACAAACTGCTCGGCACCGCATTCCTGGCCACCACCTTCGTCATGGGCAGCCACGCCGCCTGGGCCGACGACATCGTGCGTGAAAACCGTCCTGTCGACGCCAAGGTCTCGAAGATCCACCTGGGCGGCGTGATCCGCCTGACCGTGCGCCAGGGTTCGACGCCGTCGCTGGTGGTGTCGGGCGACCGCCGCTACGTCTCGAAAATCACCACGACCCAGCGCGGCGACACGCTGACCATCGACACCGAGAGCAATAACAACATGCACTTCGGACGCAATAATTCGGGCGAGCTGCGCGCCGACCTAGTGGTGCCGAACCTGCAGGAATTCGTGTCCGAGGGCGTGGGCCAGAGCGAGGTATCGGGCTTCAGCGGCGACAAGCTGAGCGTCTCGCTGGACGGCGCCGGCGCCGTCAAGGTGAGCGGCCAGTACCGCGACATCGACGCCCACCTGGGCGGCGTCGGCGGCCTGACCCTGAACGCGACCGGCCAGGCCGACCGCATCGAGGTGAAACTGGGCGGCGCCGGCCAGATCAGCGTGAGCGGCCAGACCAAGGTGCTGCGTGCCCACCTGGGCGGCGTCGGCAGCCTCGATGCGCAGCAGCTGCGCGCCGACTCCGTCGACCTCGACATGTCGGGTCTGGGCGGCGCCAGCGTGTTCGCGAAGACCGCGGCCAACGTCAATTTGAACGGCATGGGCTCGGCCACCGTCTACGGCAAGCCGTCGACGCGCAATGCGACCACGAATGGATTCGGGAAGGTGAGCTGGCAGTAATTGAACCGCACTGAGCAGCTGGTAATGCGCACACCGGCCGGCGGAACCGGCCGGATCGCGGCTGGGCCGCTTAGCGGATCACCGTGTCGTTCTTGACGGATTTCACGCCCTTCACGCCACGGGCCAGCTCGACAGCTTTCTGGGCGCTTTCGCGCGAGTCGACGAAACCGCTCAGCTGGACCGTACCCTTGAACGTTTCCACCTGAACCTGGGTCGCCTTGACGGTCGGGTCGGCGGCAAAGGCTGCCTTCACCTTGCCGGTGATCATCGAGTCATCGATGTATTCCCCGGTGCCTTCGCGGGTGGGAGTCGGGGCGCAAGCGACCACCGATACCAGCATGGCGCCAGCGATGACAGATTGGGCAATAGCGGACTGGAAACGACGAGTAAAAGCCATGGCAGTTCTCCCGAATTGGTTGAGATTTTAATTATTCCCAATTTCGAACTAGCCTGGCGCTCGATACTGTTGTGAAAACGACACCCTCCCCACTCAGGGGGCTGCCGCCCCGCTCGCCTGACTTGCCGGCGTGGCGCTCGCGCGGCTGGCAATCGCACTGGCCGACAGGTCGCGGCCGATCACCAGCCGCAGGTTGACGCGGCCGGCCGTGCTGACCTCGACCGGCTTGCCGGCGCCGAAACGCTCGGCCAGCCGCTCGGCCACGCCGCGGAAGGCCGGCTGGTACTCGATGCGGGTCTGGCGCACCGCGAAGCCCTTCTCGTTGGTCAGCCGCACCACCTTCAGATCGGTATCGCGCAGCTGGCGCGACATCAGCCGCGCCAGGCCCTGGCGCCCGTTGCCGTTGCTGATCTCGAGCGCGGCGACGATGACCGGATCGCGGTTTTCCTTCGGCAGCGACGGCACGGGCAGCTTGCCGGCCGGCGCCGCGCTGCGCGCCGGCGCCATGCGGCGCAGCTCGAGCAGGCCGTTCGCCCTGGTGGTGACTTCGACGAAGGCCCAGTCCTGGTCCGGACGCGGGGGCGCCTTGACCGCGTTTTCGATGGCCGGCAGCCTGGCGCCACCGTCGACGGCGGCGTAATCGGTGCGGAAATCGTGCGCGCGCAGGGCGCTGGCCTGGCGCAGCATCTGCCCGGCGCGCTCGTCCTGGCCGAGCTGCTGCAGGGTCTCGCCGAGGCGCTGCCAGGTGCGGTGGTTCAGCGGATCGAGCAGGCAGGCTTTCTCCAGCGCGACCAGGGCTTCATCATATTGGCCATTCAGGAAATAAGCATGGCCGAGATTCCCGAACAGGAAGGCGGTGCCGGCGCCCGACGCCATCGTGGCGCCGCGCGTGAGCTCACGCCAGATGGGAATCGCTTTGGCGAAGTCGCGCTGCTCGGCGTAGGCGGTCGCCAGTCCGTTGCGCGCGTTCACGTGGGTAGCGTCCGCCTGCAGCGCCTGCTGGTAAGCAGAGATCGCATCCTCGTAGCGGCGCGCCAGGTGCAGGTTGCGGCCGCGCAGGTAGTGGTCGTCGGCGGCAGCGACGGCGGCTTGTGGCGCTTCATGCCGCAGGTAAGGACTGCCGCAGGCCATCAGCAGCGCACCGCTGCACAACAGGGGCAAGGTGTGGGTCAGGATTCGGGTACGCATGACACTCTCCGCGAAAGATCATTGATTGCTGAGGACACTGCCGAAGACGCGTGAGAGCTGGATCACGGCGGGTCCGAGCAGGACCATCAGCAAGGTCGGGAAGATGCAGAAGATGAGCGGGAACAGCAGCTTCAGGCCGATTTTGGCGGCCGCTTCCTCGGCAATCACGCGGCGCTTGTTGCGCAGGTTTTCCGAGTACACGCGCAAGGCGTCGCCGATGCTGGTGCCGAAGCGCTCGGACTGGATCAGCATCGCGACCAGCGAATCGACGTCGTCCAGGCCGACCCGCAGTGCGAAGTTGCGCAGGCTTTTTTCCTTGCTGAAGCCGGCGCGCATCTCCATCAGCACCAGCTGAAATTCCTGCGCCAGCGTCACGCTCTTGATGTGGATTTCGGCCGCCACCTTGACCAGCGCGCGCTCCAGGCTCAAGCCGGCTTCGACGCAGACGGTCAGCAGGTCGAGTGCATCGGGGATGGTCTCGAAGATCTCGCGCTTGCGGCGCTTGATGACGCGGGCCAGGACCACGTTCGGCAAGTAGTAGCCGCAGGATGCCGCCAGCAGCAGCAGGAACATGATCAAGGTGCCGTCCGGGACGGCGGGCACGAAGGCGATGCCGATGCCGGCCAGCGCCGGCAGGACCAGCGCAAGCACGGTCTTGGGGGCGAAGTAGAGCGCCGGCGCGGCCGGGTTGCGCCAGCCGGCATTCATGAAGCGGGCGCGCAGGGCCGATTTTTCCCACCCTTCGTCCGGCACCGACAGCTTGGTCAGCGGGCGTACGGCGCGCACCACCTGTTCGATCCAGCCGCGGCGGCGATCGGCGACGTCGGCGTCCGAGGGCGCTGTGGAATCCGCCAGGCGCGCGCGCAAGGTGCCGGGCGCGAACAGCATCATGCCCAGCCAGATCAGGCCGCAGGCGATCGCGAACACGATCAGCAGGAACAGCAGTTGTGCGCTCGTCATCGATGCCTCCTCAGATGTGGATACGGATTACCTTGCGCAGCCACATCACGCCGAAGACAATCATCACCAGCGCGTACCAGAGCAGCCTGATTCCGGTCGGATCGGTCCAGAGCGGCTTGATGTAATTGGGATTGATCAGCAACAGCATTCCGGCCACGCCGAACGGCAGCAGCCCGAGGATCCAGGCCGACATCCGGCCCTCGGCCGACAACACCCGCACCTGGGCCGCCAGCTTCAGGCGGCCGCGGATGATCTGGCTGATATTGCCGAGAATTTCAGCCAGGTTGCCGCCGGTCTCGCGCTGGATCAGGATGGCGATGATCAGGTAGCGCAGGTCGGTCAGCGGAATCCGCGCCGCCAGGTTGTGCAGCGCCTCGCTCATCGGCACACCGTAGTTGATCTCTTCGCGCGCGACCCGGAACTCGCCGCTGAGGGGTTCCGGCAGCTCGTTGCTGACGATCTGCAGCACGTTGGTGAACGAATGGCCGGCGCGCAGGGCGCGGGCGATGAAGTCGGCCGCTTCCGGCAGTTGCTCTTCGATGCGCGCCAGGCGCCGCACGCGCGCGCGCCGCACCAGCACCAGCGGGATCATCGAGAACAGCAGCGCGATGCCGGCGCGCAGCGCCAGCGGCAGCGGCCATTGCGCGACCAGGAAGGCCCCCATCAGCAGCGCGGCGCCCGACCACATCAGGAAGGACTCGACCGACCATTTCTTCCCGGACTGCACCAGCAGCTCGTCGATGCGATGCGCGAAGGTGGCGCGGTGCAGCAGGCGGTCGGCCAGGTCGTGACGGCTGAAGCGGCGCTGCTTCAGGATCGAGATGCGCTCACCGCTGCGGCTGGCGCCGCCGGACATGAGCTGCAGGCGGCGCGCCACGCGCTGCGCCGCCGCGCCGTGGGCGCTGACCCACCACAGGTAGAAGCCTTCGATGCCGAGGATGATGGCAGCGAACAGGAAGACCACGAACGCATAGAAGAGGATGTCCATGCAAGACTCCGCGCCTAGGTGAAGATCCGGTCGGGGTCGAAGGTGTCTTCGGGCACCGGGGCGCCGAACATCTTGAGGCGCTCGGCGAAACGCGGCCGCACGCCGGTGGCGCAGAAGTGGCCCAGCACCTTGCCGTCGGCATCGACGCCGGTCTGTTCGAAGCGGAAGATCTCCTGCATCGAGATGATATCGCCTTCCATGCCGGTGATTTCCTGCATGCTCACCACCTTGCGAGTGCCGTCGGTCAGGCGCGAGGCCTGCAGGACCACGGTGATGGCCGAGCAGATCTGCTGGCGGATCGCGCGCGGGGTCAGGCTCACTCCCGCCATGCCGACCATGTTCTCCAGGCGCGCCAGCGCATCGCGCGGCGTGTTCGCGTGGATCGTCGCGAGCGAGCCTTCGTGGCCGGTGTTCATCGCCTGCAGCATGTCCATCGCTTCCGCGCCGCGGACCTCGCCCAGGATGATGCGGTCGGGCCGCATCCGCAGCGAGTTGCGCACCAAGGCGCGCTGCGTGACCTCGCCCTTGCCTTCGATGTTCGGCGGCCGGGTCTCGAGGCGCACCACGTGCGGCTGGCGCAGCTGCAGCTCGGCGGCATCCTCGATGGTGACGATGCGCTCGTTGCCGGGGATGAAGCCGGAGATCAGGTTCAGCAGCGTGGTCTTGCCGCTGCCGGTGCCGCCCGAGATCAGGATGTTGACCTTGGCCACGCCGAGGCTCTCGAGCACCTTGATCATCGGCGGCGTCACGCTCTTCAGGTCGAGCAGGTTCTGCACCGTCAGCGGGGTCGTGCCGAAGCGCCGGATCGACACCAGCGGCCCGTCGACCGCAAGCGGCGGGATGATGGCGTTGACGCGCGAACCGTCCGGCAGGCGCGCGTCGACCATCGGGCTCGATTCGTCGACGCGGCGGCCCACGCGCGAGACGATCTTCTCGATGATCTTCATCAGGTGGGCATTGTCGTGGAAGCTCACCTCGGTGAGTTCCAGCCGGCCGCGCCGCTCGACGTAGACCTTGTTGTAGGTGTTGACCAGGATGTCGGAAACGGTCGGGTCGTTCAGCAGCGGCTCGAGCGGGCCGAAGCCGAGCATTTCGTGCTGGATGTCGAGCACCAGGTGGTGCCGCTCCTGCTGATTCAGCACGATCCGTTCTTCTTCGATGATGCGCTGGACCAGCAGCGCCAGCTCGTGCTTGAACTGCTCGCTGGTCAAGCGCTTCAGGCGCTCCAGATCGATCCGGTCGAGGATCATCTGGTGCATGGTTTTCTTCAGTTCCTGATACGCCTGTTGCGCCACTTCCGGCAGGTGGTTGTGGTGCTGGCGCTCCTCGTCGGCTCCGGACAAACGCTCGCGCAGGGACATGGGGTCGGCTCCTTCAAAGTTCAGTCATCGCCTTCGCCGCGTCCGAACAGACGGTCGAGCAGGCCCTTGGTTTCGGTCACGCGGCGCGCGGTCACCACTTCGACCAGGTCGGCCAGGCTGCGCGCGGCGGCGCTGCCGCGCGACAGCTGCAGCACGGGGATGCCCTGGTTGACCGAATCGGTGACTGCAACGTAATCGTTGGGGATGGTATGCAGCACTTCGGCGCCGAGCGCCGCATGCAGGTCCTGCAGGCGCAGGCGCCCGCCCTTTTCGTAACGGTTCACGATCAGGCGGATATGGTCGGTGATGTAGCCGAGCGAACGGAAGATGTCGAGCAGGCGCCGGGCGTCGCGGATATCCGGCAGCGCCAGCTGCAGCACCGGATAGATCGCATCGGTGCTGTCGAGCGCGCGCAGCGACACGGCGTCGATCTGGCGGCCGACATCGAGCAGGATGTAGTCGTAATGCTGGCGCGCCACGCGCAGGATGGTGTCGATGTGCTCGGGCTTCGCTTCGGTCGTCTGGCCCGGATCGTCGGCCGCGGCCAGTACGCCGAAGCCCGGCGCCACGTGCACCAGGCAGGATTCGAGGAAGGGACCGTCGATGCGTGCGATCTGCTGGCACACGTCCGACAGCGTCATCGCAGGCTTCTGGTCGGACACGTACAAGGTCGCGTCGCCGAACTGGCGGTGCAGGTCGATCAGCAGCACCTTCTTGTCGGCCAGCGTCGCCAGCGCATAGCCGAAATTGGTCGAGATGAAGGTCGCGCCGCTGCCGCCCTTGCAGGCGATAAAGGCGAGGATTTTACCGTCGCGCATGGAGGCCACGCCGGCGCTGGCGGCGATGCGGTCGATCGCTTCGTGCAGCGCGCGGTGTACCAGCGGCAGTTGCAGCACCTCGCGCACGCCTGCACGCATGGCGCGGATCAGGAGTTCGGGGTGGTGATTGTCGGTCAGCAGCATGAAATGCGCTGCCGCGTAATGACGGGTCAGGCGCTCGAGCAGGTCGCCATCGGCGGCATCCGCTTCGCTGGTGTCGACGATGACGAGGCCGGGCGCCTCAACAAGTGGGCGGTCGAGCGCGTCGCGCAGGCTGGCGCGGCTGGCCGCCACGTTCAGCGGCGGCACGCGCGCCGCGCCTTGGGAGGCGATCTCCGCGTAAAGCTGGGTGTCGCGGCTGATCAGCAGGGCTTTCATCGGATTCCTCGGGACGGCAATCGGTCGGGTCCATTTCGGGTTGGGGCGGTGCGCGCTGGAGCCAGTCAGGCAAGCGCTGCATCATTTCTTGCCGCTCCCGCCGATCAACAGCTGCGGCTGCTGATCGGATTCCTTGAACGAACGCTGATAGCGCTCGCGGGCTGCGAGGGCGGCGGCGCCGTCCAGGCCGGAGGCGGGGTTGGCGTTTGCCGCTGCCGCCGGGTCGATGACCTGGGCCGCCAAATTGGCGCGCACCGAGTCGCCGAAGTGATCCTCGAAGCGCGGGGTCGCCGTGCAACCCTGCAGCAGCAAGGCCGCCAGTGCCGCGGCCGCGGCCGCGGCCGCTAGACGATTGCGTGTCATGACCATCGCTCTCTCCTATTTCAGTTCGAAGCCGCCGGCGCTCTGCGTCGGCCGCGCCACCGGGGCCGGCGTCGAGGCGGCGGCGGTGCTGACTTCCGGCGCCGGACCGTCCAGGCGGCCGCCGAGCAGGACCGCGCCGCGCGACGGAATACCCGCTTTGTCGGTCGGCAGTTCGTACCCTGCCCCCTGCATCGGCTTGACAAGGTGGGCCGTGATGACGAACACCAGTTCGGTGCGGTCCTGCTGGTAGTCGGTGCTGCGGAACAGTGCGCCCAGCACCGGCACCTCGCCCAGCACCGGCAAGCCTTTCAGGTTGGCCACCAGGTTGTTCTTGATCAGTCCTCCGATCACGAAACTCTGGCCGTCGTACAGCTGCACGGTGGTGCTGGCACGGCGTGTGGTCACGACCGGCAGGATCGCGCTGCCGCCGAAGCCGGTGGCCGACACACCGATGCCTTCGCGCGACAGTTCCGAGACTTCGGGCGCAACGCGCAGGTTGATGCGGCCGCCTGCGAGCACGGTCGGCGTGAAGCGCAGGCCGACGCCGAACTCCTTTTCTTCCAGCGTGACGCGGTTGTTGTCCTGGGCCACCGGGATGTAGAACTTGCCGCCGGCGAGGAAAGTGCCTTCCTGGCCGCTGATCGCCATCACGTTCGGCTCGGCCAGCACGCGCACCAGGCTGTCCTGCTTCTCCGCGTTCACGGTCAGACCTTTCACACTGGCGCCGGTGACCTTGGTCCCCTGCAGCGCGCCGTGGGCGTTTCCGGTGAGGAAGTTCGACAGCAGGGTCGCGCCCCAGCTGCCCGAGCCGAAACGCAAGGCGGCACCGGCTTCCAGGCGCTCGAGCAGGGACTTCGACACCTCGGCGACCTTCACCTCCAGCTGCACCTGCTGGGGCGCGCGGACCGACAGCAGGTTGATCACCCGCGCGCCGGCCTGGGTCGCGTTGGACGCGCCGGCGCCGTTCGCGTTGGCCACGGTGCCAGGCGCCGCCTCTTCCTTGTCCGGCATGGCTAGCGGACGCAGCGGCCGGTGCACATAGGCGGTCGCCAGCGCAACCGCGCGCTCGACGACGCCGCTGTCGCTGACGCTGCCGCTCAGCACCAGGGTATCGCCGGCAGCCAGCACCTTGATGTCGCGCTCTTCCGGCAGCGCCGCGGCCAGCGTGGCCTGTACGGCCGACGGGTCCATCGCCACCGTGATGTCGAGCATGCTGCAGACCCCGCTCTTGCCCTGCACGATCATGTTGGTGGTGCCGACGTCGATGCCGGCGATGTACAGCGTATCCGGCGCCACCAGCATGGCCTGCACGACGCCGGGATTGCCGACGCTGCGGTGCTGAACTGCTTCCGGCAGGCGCATCAGCTGCGATTTGCCGACATACATAGTCAGCTGGGCAGGCCGCGCCGCTTCGCCCTGGCAGCGCGGACCGGGATCGGCGCGCACCGCCGGCGCGCTGTCGCTCGCCTGCGCGGCGGTCTTGGCGGCGGCAAGCGCGGGCCCGGCTGCGGCCAGGGCCAGGCCGGCGAAGAGAACGCGGACGATCGGCGTATGCATCAGACTTCCGTTCATGGCATCACCCCGGGGTAGGTTCAGAAGCACTCCTGCGCCGCGCGCAGGCCGTTGAGCACGGTGACGCAATCACGCTCCACCTTGGCTGCAGTCTTGACCACGACCGGCACGTGGCGCACCACGACGACAGGCTTCGGTGCGGGCTTGGATGGCGGCGGCGCTTCCGGCAACAGCGTCGTCTTGGTGGCGCCTTCGGTGGAGGCCGACTGCGGATCGACCTGGTTGCGCAGGGCCAGCGACAGCGTGCCCACGCTGCGTGCCAGGTCGAGCTTTTCCGCCTGCTCCGGCGTGACCTCGAGCGTGACCGCGTTGACGACCTTCGGCTTGGTCTCGTCGCGGTTGACTTCCTGGGCCACGGCCAGCACCAGGATCCGCTCCAGCACGATCTTCGAGATGCTCTGCTCGTGCACGCTGGAGCCTGGCGGCACATCCTTTTGCATGCTGACGATGATGTCGACATAATTGCCAGGCAAGGCGAAGCCGGCCACGCCGATCACGTCGTTGACGCGCACGGTGATGGCGCGCTTGCCCTCGGTGATCAGGGCCGACAGGCCGCCCAGGGTGCCGGCCGGCGCCAGCTTGGCTTCGCTCACCGGCTCGCCCGTCACCAGGTTGGTCTTGAGGACGCGGCCATTCAGCTTCTGCGGGTCGACGAACACGCCCTTCGGCATGCTGTGCGCGGGCCAGTCGGCCAGCTTGAACATCTCGGGCGTCAGGCGCTGGCCGAGACTGATGTCGACGGCGGCCACGGCGATTCGTCCCGCGGCGGAACCCGGCTGGCTCAGGAGCCAGCGCGAGGCAAACACCACGGCCGCCAGGCCGAACAGGACCGCGATGGCCATCATCGCGAGGGCACGCTTGTTCTTCATTTACGCCTCCGCTTCGCAAGCAATAAACATGCTGCGCCAGGCCTGCTCGACCGCCGCCGCGGTCAGGCGCGCATCCTGCCCGGCAAAGCCGGCGAAATCGGCGATCCGGTCGAGCAGCTCGCCCGGATAGCAGGCCAGCAGCGCACGCCCGGACTGCACGTGCAGGCGTTCGATCAGGTGTTCGGCAGCGGCGTCGTCGTACTCGATGCGGCGCATCCGGCACTGGCGGCGCAGCAAGGCGCGGTAGGCGCCCGCCGGCCAGGCCCCGATCTCGGCCTTGTAGCCGATCCGGCGCAAGGCCGCGTCGTCGAGAATCGCACCCGGGGCGAGGTTGGTGGCGAACACCACGGCGGTATCGAAGGGCACCGCCTCGGCCTGGCCACCTTGCAGCGTCAACTGGTCGATGCCGGCGTCGAGCGGGCCGATGAAACGGTTCAGGAGCTCGGCGGCCCCGATGCGCTGACGGCCGACGTCATCGATCACCAGCATGCCGTTGTTCGCCTGCAGGTGCGGCGGCGCGTGGTACAGGCCTTCCTCGGCGTCGTAGCGCAGGTCGAGCATCTCGCGTCCCAGCTCGGCGCCGACATGCACCAGCGGACGCTGGCAGATGGTCCAGCGCGCGTCGCAGCTGCGCCGTTCCTCCTGCTGGCGCGCGTGCGGCGGCGGCGCCGCGTGCAGTGCCGGATCGTACAGGCGGATCACCTGGCGGCCGACGATCAACGCGTACGGCACCGCGATCGGGCCCGGCAGCAGGCGCCCCAGCTTGCCGGCCAGATGGGTCTTGCCGCTGCCGGACGGGCCATACAGCAGCAGCGAACGGCGCGCATACAGGGCGGCACCCAGCACGTCGCGCGTGCCTGCGGCGAGGCCGTCCTCACCCAGCGCGGCCGCCAGCTGGGCCGGCGTTATCCGCTCGTCCTGGGCATGGCGCAGCGCCTGCCGTTCCACCACCGCACGGTAGGAAGCGAGCGTGACCGGTGCCGGGCCGACATAGCGGCAGCGCGCCAGGGCATCGGTGGCGCCGCGCTGGCCGATCGCGGTCAACTGGTACTGCATGTCGATATCCGATTCGCCGCACCAGGCCACTTCCACCTGCTGCTCGGCGATCAAGGGATTGAGCACTTCGCGCAGCACGTTGATCGACAGGCGCAGCTTGCCGGCCAAAACCGCCAGCGGGGCCTTGCCGATGGTTTGAATCGCCTTGAGCACCAGGTCGGTGACGAAACGTGGCTCCAGGCCGGTGTCGCGCACCGTCTTGGGCTGGCGCGGCAGGATGGGCGCAATTTCCGGAGCCTCTTGCGCCGCCGTGTGCGCGGCGCGCGGCGCGGTCGCGATACTGCCAGTCGATAAGGTTTCAAGCATCGGAATCCCCTAGGAACCTTCATGTTTTCCGAATCAGGTCGGATTGATTCTAGCGACCGCTTTCCGGCACGCTCTTGCGTTCGGCCAAAAGCGGGCTCAACCTTAATGACGGACCAGGATGGCAATCGTGCCGAGCGCAATCGCCAGCCCATACGGCATCGCGCCGACGCTCGGCTGCGCCGCCGGCATCGTCATGCCCGCGCCCGGCATCCAGATCGAGCACAGGATCCGTTTTATATTTCCCAGCACCTGACGCAGATGTCCGTTCAGGAACACCAGCAGCAGGGCCATGACACCGCCGACACACCAGCTCAGCACGGCGACCTCGAAAGCATCGCCCGGACCGACGAAGGCGCCGACCACGGCCATCATCTTGACGTCGCCGGCAGCCATGCCGTGCGCCAGGTAAAACGGCAGGAACACTGCCAGTCCGACGCCCATCCCGCCGAGCGCCGTCAGCAGCGACGACAGCGGATCGGTCCCCAGCAGATGCAGGCAGAACGCGCCGGCCAGTCCGGCCAGCAGCAAAGCGTTCGGGATCCGGCGCGTGGCCAGGTCGTTGACGGCGGCAATGCTCACCAGCAGAAGCAGGACCGCGTCCAGGTACTGTTCGGTCGGCATAGCCTCCTCCAAAAGAAAAAAACCCTCCGGGCGAAATGCCCGGAGGGTTGCGACGCCTTACGGCACAACGATGCCGTTCAGCTTGTTGCCGATCTTGTTGAACAAGGTCGATACACCGTTGCCCAGAATCCCAGCACCGGTAGCAACCACGACGCCGACCAGTGCTGCGATCAGGCCGTACTCGATAGCGGTCACACCGTTCTCGTCAGCCATGAAGGTTTTGACTGCAGAGGCGAAAGTGCTCATGTGAAACTCCCATATGGTAGGTTAATGAAGACAACCCTGGCCGGAGGCGCTGAACTGCAACTGCCACTGCTGCGCTTTTCGGCTGAAGCTCCGTGTTCCGTGCCAGTGAGTTCACTATAAAAGATGATGCCGTACGGCAAGTTGACTGTACGCAAGTTTTCCAATGGGCATCTTTTCTTGTCGAGCAGAATCAGCCACCCCCTTCTAGGGGGCTCCCTATCGTCAAGATTCTTGAGAAAATGCCTTGAGCGTGAAAAAATTGCTTTTGCATAATTGCATAGAATACAAAAACGCTATATGCTGTTTTGCTTGCTCTTTGTGACATGCCAGATACCTGCGGACGCAACGGCGGTTGGATTTGGCCCGCAGATCGGTGGATTACATTGCTGAGAACGACATGGACTCGCTTCTGAAACACATGGTGGACATGACCGGTCATCGCGATCACGCGATGCTCGACATCTCCGTGATTTCGGCGGTGCAGGAACTGGCCGGCGCCGCGCAGACGCGCATCCTCAGCATTGCCACCGTGGCCGGACAACAGTACCTGCGTTCCCGTGCATCGATCCTGGCGGGCAGCGAAGCGCGCCTGGAAGATGCCCAGGACGGCGCCCTCGGCGAGCCCCTGAGCGCGGAACTGGCGAGCTGCCTGATCGAACACCGTGCCAGCGCCGAAGCAATCGGCGCCGACGGCAGCCGCACGCTGTGGCTGCCGATCTGGTTCGGCGACAAGGCCGGCACCTGCCTCGAGCTGCGCAACGACAAGCCCTTCTGCAGCGATACCATCCTCACCGTCGGCGGCATCGTCGGCGTCTACCGCAATTTCCAGAACCTGCTGGATTACAGCGAGCGCGACTCGCTGACCGGCCTGCTCAACCGCAAGACCTTCGACGACCAGCTGGCGCGCATGCTGCACGGCGCCCACGAGCAGGACCCGCGCCTGCCCGGCCCGGCCGAGCGGCGCCAGCAGCATGGGCCGGAAAAACAGTGGCTGGCGGTGGTCGACGTCGACCACTTCAAGGCCGTCAACGACAAGTTCGGCCACCTGTACGGCGACGAAGTGCTGATCCTGATCGCCAACCTGCTGCAGTCATCGTTCCGGGTCCAGGACCGTGTGTTCCGCTTCGGCGGCGAGGAATTCGTCGTGCTGCTGCGGTCCACGACCCTGGAAAACGCCTGGAAGATCATCGAGCGCTTCCGTACCAACGTCGAGAACCACGAGTTCCCGCAGGTGGGCAAAGTGACGGTCAGCGTGGGCTTCGTGAGCATCAGCGCCTACGAGTCGCCGGTGGTGACCCTGGGCCACGCCGACCAGGCCCTGTACTACGCCAAGAGCAATGGCCGCAACCAGGCCTGCCACTACGACGACCTGGTCTCGCACGGCGTGCTGCAGGCAGTGACTTCGAACGACACCGCCGAATTCTTCTGAGTCTGCCGGACTGGCTTACACAGCGAGCGCCATGAAGCGCATCGGGTCGACCTTCCACTTCTCGGGCGATTCGTGGCGCACGATTTTGTCGCCGCCGCCGAAGCCAAGGCCGCGCGACAGGTCGATGGTCTCCGGCTTGATATAGGTCTGGCTCTTGGTGCTGAAGAACACGTTCACCTTCGGCGTCAGCAGGCTGGTCTCGTGCGGCTCGACCACCACGCCCAGCCGCCCCGATTCCAGCAGCACCAGCGTGCCGACCGGGTAGATGCCGACGCAGCGCATGAACTCCTGGGTCAGCGCCGGATTGAAGTGGAATTTGCTCCACTCGTACATCTTGCGCAGCGCCTCGGCCGCCGGCATGCCCTTGTGATAGCAGCGGTCGGCCGTGATCGCGTCGTAGACGTCGACGATGGCCGCCATCTGCGCCAGCTCACTGATCTGCTCCGCGCCCTGGCGGTCCGGATAACCGGTGCCGTCGCGGCGCTCGTGGTGGTGCAGCGTGATGTCGAGCGGGATCGCGCCGATCTCCGGCGAACGGCGCAGGATGTCGTAGCCGTCGCGCGGATGGCGGCGCACGATCTCGAACTCCTCGTCGGTCAGGCGGCCGGGCTTGTTCAGGATATGGTCCGGCACCAGCGCCTTGCCCGTATCGTGCAGCAGGCCGCCGATACCGGCCTGGTAGATGGTCTCGTCGTCCATCTTGCGCGAGCGGCAGAAGGCCACCAGCAAGGTGCACACGCTTACCGAATGCAGGAAGGTATAGTCGTCCTTGTTCTTGATGTAGGAAAGGCCGAGCAATGCGCTGGCGTTGCGCAGGATGGACGCCGTGATGTTCTCGACCACCGGCGACACCTTGTCCAGCTCGATTGCCTTGCCCAGGCGCGCATCCTGCATCACGGTTTTCACCAGGCCGGTAGCCTGGCGGCGGATGGCGACGGCACGGTCGAACTCCTCGGCCAGCGTGGCGCGCAGCGGCGTCACCGGTTTGGCCGCGATCGCCGCCACTTCCGCGTCGAGCACGGCGTCCGCTTCCTCGACGGTCGGCGCATCGCTCACGTCCAGCCCCTTGCTGCAATCGATGGTCACGCCGCGGATCCCGGCGTTGATGACCTTGCGGACTTCATCCTCGCTGGTGATGACAAAGCGGTTACGGACGAAGGGATGTTCCATCCAGCCGCAGTCGAGGTCGTGGATGGCCATCCCCACGCGCAGCTGTGAGGAATCGATTTTCTTAAGCATGGGGATATAAACGGGGTGTGTTAATCTCGCCGCGTTTCGACGCGCTTTCAGTATAGCAACTGTTGAGTTGCTTCGTTGCCGTAGCTAAATTTTGTTCACGTTGTGTATCCATAAAGATACATTTATTAATTCATGGAACTGCGCCAGCTTCGCTATTTCGTTGCCATCGTCGACCACGGCTCGCTGTCGCGCGCGGCGCTGGTCTTGCACGTGGCGCAGCCGGCGCTGACCCAGCAGCTGCGCCAGCTGGAAGACGAACTCGGGGCGCAGCTGCTGCACCGCTCGGCGCAGGGCGTGGTCAGCACCGATGCCGGTAAAGTATTCTACGAGCACGCGCTGGCGATCCTGAAACAGGTGGCCGATGCCCAGGCGGCTGTGACCCAGTCGGCCGAGCGGCCGTCAGGCAGCGTCACCCTCGGCCTGCCGCACAGTATTTCGGGCGCGCTGGCCCTGCCCCTGCTGACCGCGATCCGCCAGCGTTACCCCGAGATCACCCTGCAGCTGACGGAAGAGCTGACCGGCAACCTGGCCGAGCAGCTGCGCGCGGGCCGCGTCAACCTCGCGGTGCTGCTCGACGACGGCCAGCTGGCCAGCTTCGCCACCACGCCGCTGGTCGAGGAAGAGCTGCGCTTCATCTGCCGTGCGGATGCCCCCTGGGCCGAAGGCCGCGCCAGCCTGAGCCTGGCTGAAGTGCTGGACGCGACTCTGATCCTGCCCGGCCTGCAGCATGGCGTGCGTCCGCGCATCGAAAGCACGGCGCGCGCCGCCGGCCTGCACACGCGCGGCGTCATCGAGATCAACTCGATCGCGATCCTGAAATCGGCGATCCTGGCCGGCATGGGCGCAACCATCCTGCCGGTGGCGCCGGTGCAGGACGAAGTCGAGCGCGGCGCGATGCGCGCCCTTTCGATCCACAGTCCGGCGATTTCGCGCACCGTGGTGCTGTGCACCTCGAAGAACATCCCGCTGACGAACGCCGCCGCCGCCGTCAGCCGCCTGGTGGCGCAGGTAGCGATGGAACTGTGCGCGAACGGCGCCTGGATCGGCGCAAGGGCCATCCAGCCCGCCTGATGGGCCATCATTTTTTCTTATAGCCCCATCCCCATTCCGTATTTCCGTATACGTCAGCTTGTCTCTACACTGCGGGCCAAAGCCAAAAAAGCATAGCCCGGTCCGTTTTCGGCCAGCGCCTACCCGGCGCAACGCCCCCGACGGTCCCACCTGAACACCATTTGGAGACACCATGCCTGACACCATCCTGGGCCAGGACGCGCCTGCGTCCGCCTCGCCTGCCGTTCCCGCCACGCCTGTACCCGGATCGCCGGACCGACTGAAAGACGTCAGCCTCGACGACAAGTACACCGCCACCTCCGGCAAGATCTTCCTGTCCGGGATCCAGGCACTGGTGCGTTTGCCGATGATGCAGAAGCTGCGCGACGAAGCCGCGGGCCTGAACACGGCCGGATTCGTGTCGGGCTACCGCGGTTCGCCGCTGGGCGGTCTCGATGAAAACCTGTGGAAGGCCAAGGGCCACCTGGAAGCCAAGAGCATCCAGTTCGTGCCGGGCGTGAACGAAGACCTGGCCGCGACCGCCGTCTGGGGCACCCAGACCGTCGACCTGATCGGCCCGGCCAAGCACGACGGCGTATTCGCCATGTGGTATGCGAAGGGCCCGGGCGTGGACCGCTGCGGCGACGTTTTCAAGCACATGAACCACGCCGGCACCGCGAAAAACGGCGGCGTGCTGCTGGTGGCCGGCGACGACCATGGCGCCTACTCCTCGACCCTGCCGCACCAGTCGGACCACATCTTCGCGGCCTGCATGATCCCGGTGCTCTACCCATCGAACGTGCAGGAATACCTGGACCTCGGCGTGCACGGCTGGGCGATGTCGCGCTACGCCGGCGTGGCCGTCGCCTTCAAGGCGCTGGCCGACACGGTCGAATCGAGCGCCTCGGTGGATGCCGACCCGTTCCGCGTCGAGGTAAAGCTGCCGCAGGACTTCGCGATGCCGGAGGGTGGGCTGAATACGCGGCTGTCATCAGTTCCGCTGGGCCAGCAGGCGCGCACGCAGGAAGCGCTGATGCAGGACTATAAGATCTACGCGGCCCTGGCCTACGCGCGCGAAAACAAGCTGAATCGCGTCACCATCGACAGCCCGGATGCGAAGCTCGGCATCATCGCTTCGGGTAAATCGTATGTGGACGTGCTCGAAGCGCTGGAAGAACTGGGCATCGACGAAGCGATGGCGGCCCAGGTCGGCCTGCGCCTGTTCAAGGTCGCGATGATCTGGCCGCTGGAGCCGGAAGGCGTGCGCGAATTCGCGCAGGGCCTGGAAGAGATCCTGGTGGTCGAAGAGAAGCGCCAGGTCGTCGAATACCAGTTGAAAGAACAGCTGTACAACTGGCGCGACGACGTCCGCCCTCACATCGTCGGCAAGTTTGACGACAAGGGCGAGTGGGTCTCGCCGCGCGGCGAATGGCTGCTGCCGCCGAAGGCCGACTTCTCGGTGGCGCAGGTCGCGCGCGTGATCGCCGGCCGCATCGCCCGCCTGAATCTGGAAGACGGTACGCGCGACCTGATCAAGGCGCGCCTGGCCTTCCTGGAAGCGAAGGATGCGGTGCTGATGAAGGCCGTCACGACGCCCTTCCGCCCGGCCTTCTACTGCTCCGGCTGCCCGCACAACACCTCGACCAAGGTGCCGGACGGCTCCTTCGCGCTGGCCGGCATCGGCTGCCACGTGATGGCGACCTCGATCTACCCGGAGATGAACAAGCTGACCACCCACATGGGCGGCGAAGGCACGCCCTGGATCGGCCAGGCGGCATTCTCGAAAGTGCCGCACGTGTTCCAGAACCTGGGCGACGGCACCTACTTCCACTCGGGTTACCTGGCGATCCGCGCGGCGATCGCCGCCAAGGTCAACATCACCTACAAGATTCTCTACAACGACGCGGTCGCGATGACCGGCGGCCAGCCGGTCGACGGCGTCACCTCGGTGCCGCTGATCGCCCAGCAGATGGCCGCCGAAGGCGTGAAACGCATCGCCCTCGTCACCGAAGATCTGTCGCGCTACGAAGACCGCTCAAGCCTGCCGGAACTGGTCACCATCCACGACCGCAAGCACATGGACGACATCCAGCGCGAACTGCGCGAACTGCCGGGCGTGACGGTCCTGATCTACGACCAGACCTGCGCCGCCGAAAAGCGCCGCCGCCGCAAGAAGGGCGAGTTCCCGGACCTGAACAAGCGCATGGTGATCAACGAAGCCGTGTGCGAAGGCTGCGGCGATTGCGGCGTGCAGTCGAACTGCGTCTCGATCCTGCCGAAGGAAACGGAATTCGGCCGCAAGCGCGCCATCGACCAGTCGTCCTGCAACAAGGATTACTCGTGCGCCAAGGGCTTCTGCCCGAGCTTCGTCACCGTCGAAGGCGCCACGCTGAAGAAGAACAAGGCCGGCGTGGCCAAGGAAGGTAGCGATGACGGCTGGGGCGCCCTGCCCGCGCCGGTGCTGCCCTCGATCGCCGCGCCGTACAACATCCTCATCAACGGCATCGGCGGCACCGGCGTGATCACCGTCGGCGCGCTGATGGGCATGGCGGCCCACCTCGAAGGCAAAGGCGCCTCGGTGCTGGACATGACCGGCATGAGCCAGAAGAACGGCTCCGTCACCTCGCACGTCAAGATTGCCGAGACCCCGGAACGCCTGCGCGCCCAGCGCATCGCCACCGGCGAAGCCGACCTGGTGCTGGGCTGCGACATGCTGACCGCCGGCGCCTCGGACGCGATCTCGAAGATGCGCCCGGGCCGCACCACCGTCGTGGTCAACCTGCACGAACAGCCGACCGGCACCTTCGCCCAGCAGCGCGATTGGGAATTCCCGGCCGAGCAGGTGCGTTCGCTGATCGCGGAAGCGGTGGGCGGCGAGTCCGGCGTGGACTTCATCGACGCCACCAAGCTGGCGACTGCACTGATGGGCGACTCGATCGCCGCCAACCTGTTCATGATGGGTTACGCCTGGCAGAAGGGCCTGATTCCGCTGTCGGAAGCCTCGCTGCTGCGCGCCATCGAACTGAATGGCGTGGCCGTCGGTTCGAACAAGCGCAGCTTCCTGTGGGGCCGCCGCGCCGCCGTGGACCTCAAGCGCGTCGAGAAGACGGCGACCCCGGCGCAAGCCATCGTCGTGCAGATGCCGCAGAGCCTCGACTCCGTCATCAAGAAGCGCGTCGAGTTCCTGACCGGCTACCAGAACGCCGCCTATGCCGCGCAATATGAAGAGCTGGTCTCGCGCGTGCGCACAGCGGAAGGCGCCCACAACCTGGGCAATAAACTGACCATGGCCGTGGCCAAGTCCCTGTTCAAGCTGATGTCTTACAAGGACGAGTACGAAGTCGCGCGCCTGTACACCGACGGCCGCTTCGTCGAGCAGCTTGCCACCCAGTTCGAAGGCAAGTTCTCGGTGAAATTCAACCTGGCGCCGCCGCTGTTCGCGAAGAAGGATGCCAAGGGTCACCTCGTCAAAGCCGAGTTCGGCTCCTGGATGTGGAGCGCCTTCAAGCTGCTGGCCAAGCTGAAAGGCCTGCGCGGCGGCGCCTTCGACCTGTTCGGCTACACGGCCGAGCGCAAGATGGAGCGCGCCTTGATTACCGAGTATCGTGGGATGATCGAGGACGTGCTGCGCTCGCTGGATGCTTCCAGCCACGCAACTGCGGTCGAGCTGGCTGCGCTGCCGGAACAGATCCGCGGCTTCGGTCACGTGAAGGAAAAGGCGGTCGAAGAGTACCGCGTGCGCAAGGCTGAGCTGCTGAGCGGCCAGGTCAAGAAACGCGCTGCCTGATCATCCGATGCGTCATCCTCGCGAAAGCGGGGATCCATGCTGAGTATGCGAGTACGCGACCTCAATATGGATTCCCGCTTCCGCGGGAATGACGCGTTTTTGGCATTCTTGACGTTTACGTTAACGTCATATACCGTACCAAGAACTCCTGTTCGCTTCCGCAATCTCAAGGAACACCATGAACGACATCACCCCCGCCGCCAAGCTCGAGCTGCCGGAACAGACCAAGCTGGCCAATAAAGTGCGTTTCGTGACCGCAGCCTCGCTGTTCGACGGCCATGACGCCTCGATCAATATCATGCGCCGCATCCTGCAGTCGAACGGCGCCGAGGTCGTGCACCTGGGCCACAACCGCTCGGTCGACGACGTCGTCACCGCGGCCCTGGCCGAGGACGTGCAGGGCATCGCCATCTCCAGCTACCAGGGCGGCCACGTCGAATACTTCAAATACATGATCGACCTGCTGCGCCAGCGCGGCGGTGCGCACATCAAGGTGTTCGGCGGCGGCGGCGGCGTGATCGTCCCGAGCGAAATCGAGGAGCTGCATGCCTATGGCGTGACCCGCATCTTCAGCCCGGAAGACGGCCAGCGCATGGGCCTGGTCGGCATGATCCGTTCGATGCTGGAAACCTGCGACATCGACCTCTCGGCCTATTCACCGACCTCGCTCGAGCCGCTCACCAGCGGCGCGATCGAACAGCGTCACCGTCCGCTGGCCCAGCTGATCACGGCGCTGGAAAACGGCAAAGCGTCCGCCGAGCTGCGCAAGCAGATCGTCGACGCCGCCGAAGGTTTGACGGTGCCTGTCCTCGGCATCACCGGCACCGGCGGCGCCGGCAAATCCTCGCTGACCGACGAACTGATCCGCCGCATCCGCCTCGACCAGAACGACCGCCTGAACATCGCCGTGGTCTCGATCGACCCCTCGCGCCGCAAGTCGGGCGGCGCCCTGCTGGGCGACCGCATCCGCATGAATGCGATCAATCCTTGGAATGGCCAGGCGCGCGTGTTCATGCGCTCGCTCGCGACCCGCGAAGCCGGTTCCGAGATTTCGCAGGCGCTGCCGGAAGTGATCGCCGCCTGCAAAGTGGCCGGCTTCGACCTGGTGATCGTCGAGACCTCGGGCATCGGCCAGGGCGACGCCGCCATCGTGCCGCACGTCGACCTGTCGATGTACGTGATGACCCCGGAATTCGGCGCCGCCTCCCAGCTCGAGAAGATCGACATGCTGGACTTCGCCGATTTTATTGCCATCAACAAGTTCGACCGCAAGGGCGCCCAGGACGCGCTGCGCGATGTGGCCAAACAGTACCAGCGCAACCGCGAACTGTGGTCGCAGAGCCCGGACCAGATGCCGGTGTTCGGCACCCAGGCGTCGCGCTTCAACGACGACGGCGTCACTGCCCTCTACCACGGCCTGCTGCCGGCACTCAGCAATCTGGGCCTGAAGGCGGAAGCGCCGAAGCTGCCGCAGCCATCGCAGAAGTACTCGAGCGGCAAGAACGTGATCGTGCCGCCGGCCCGCACCCGCTACCTGGCCGAAATCGCCGATACCGTGCGCGGCTACCACCGCAATGTCGGCAAGCAGGTGAAGCTGGCACGCGAGCGCCAGCAGCTCACGGAAACCAAGCGCATGCTGGCCGCTGCCAACCGCGAGGTGGTCCTGGACGACCTGATTACGGAGCGCGACGGCGCCATGGACGCCGGCGCCCGCAAGCTGCTGGCCATGTGGCCGGACATGCAGGCGGCGTATGCCGGCGACGATTACGTCGTCAAAATCCGCGACAAGGAAATCCGTACCAAGCTGGTTCAATCGACGCTGTCCGGCACCAAGATCCGCAAGGTCGCGCTGCCGAAGTACGAAGACCATGGCGAAGTGCTGCGCTTCCTGATGCTGGAAAACGTGCCGGGCTCCTTCCCGTTCACGGCCGGCGTGTTCGCTTTTAAGCGCGAGGGCGAAGACCCGACCCGCATGTTCGCCGGCGAAGGCGACGCCTTCCGCACGAATCGCCGCTTCAAACTTGTCTCGACCGGCATGGACGCCAAGCGCCTGTCGACCGCCTTCGACTCCGTCACCCTGTACGGCGCCGACCCGGCCCTGCGTCCCGACATCTACGGCAAGGTCGGCAACTCCGGCGTGTCGATCGCGACCCTGGACGACATGAAGGTGCTGTACGACGGTTTCGACCTGTGCAGCCCGAGCACCTCGGTGTCGATGACCATCAACGGCCCGGCCCCGACCATCCTGGCGATGTTCATGAACACCGCCATCGACCAGCAGATCGACAAGTTCGTGGCGGACAACGGCCGCCAGCCGACCGACGACGAAGCGCAGAAGATCCGCGAATGGGTACTGGCCAACGTGCGCGGCACCGTGCAGGCCGACATCCTGAAGGAAGACCAGGGCCAGAACACCTGCATCTTCTCGACCGAGTTCTCGCTGAAGGTGATGGGCGACATCCAGGAATATTTCGTCCACCACCAGGTGCGCAATTTCTACTCGGTGTCGATCTCGGGCTACCACATCGCCGAAGCGGGCGCGAATCCGATCTCGCAGCTGGCGTTCACGCTGTCGAACGGCTTTACCTTTGTCGAAGCCTATCTGGCGCGCGGGATGCACATCGACGACTTCGCGCCGAACCTGTCCTTCTTCTTCTCGAACGGCATGGATCCGGAATACACGGTGCTGGGCCGCGTGGCGCGCCGCATCTGGGCGGTGGCGATGCGCGACAAGTACGGCGCCAACGACCGTTCGCAAAAGCTGAAGTACCACGTCCAGACCTCGGGGCGCTCGCTGCACGCGCAGGAAATCGACTTCAACGACATCCGCACCACCTTGCAGGCGCTGATCGCGATCTACGACAACTGCAACTCGCTGCACACCAACGCCTACGACGAGGCGATCACCACGCCGACCGACGAGTCGGTCCGCCGTGCGCTGGCGATCCAGCTGATCATCAACCGCGAATGGGGCCTGGCCAAGAACGAGAACCCTAACCAGGGTTCCTACATCATGGAAGAACTGACCGACCTGGTCGAGGAAGCCGTGCTGCAGGAGTTCGAGCGCATCGCCGAGCGCGGCGGCGTGCTGGGTGCGATGGAAACCGGCTACCAGCGCGGCAAGATCCAGGAAGAGTCGATGCTGTACGAGCACAAGAAGCACGACGGCTCGCTGCCCATCATCGGCGTGAACACCTTCCGCAACCCGAAGGGCGCGGAAGCCCCGGCCACCATCGAGCTGGCCCGTTCGACCGACGACGAAAAGCAATCGCAGCTGACGCGCCTGGAAGCCTTCCACCAGCGCCACGCCGCCGAGGCGCCAGCCGCCCTGGCTGCGCTGCAGCAGGCCGCGATCGACAACGAGAACGTGTTCGCGCGCCTGATGGACGCGGTGCGCGTGTGCTCGCTGGGCCAGATCACCACCGCGCTGTTCGAGGTAGGCGGCCAGTATCGCCGCAATATGTAATCGAGCTGCTTCGGCTTGCGACGGCGCCTGCGGGCGCCGTTTTTCATTTCTACTTTAGAATGGTTCCGACACCACCACGGAGCCAGGTATGCCGATCAAGCCGGAGCAACTCGCCGCCCTGATGCGGGAGGTCGAGCAGGAAGATCCGATCGATTTCGCGGATTTACCCTTCGCCGAAGACGATTTGCGCGAGCTGGTGGCCAGCCATCTGTGCGAGATGGCGGCGTCGATGGAAAACTTCAGCACCGAAGACCGCCTGATGACCCTGCTCGCGGTATCGGCCAAGCTGGTGCTGGAAAACCTGGTGCTGCACGTGCAGCTGTTGCGCCGTCACGGCATTCCTGCCGGCGACAATGTGGAAGCCCTGCTGAGCCGCCTGCGCAAGCCCTGATTCCCCCCTGGATGGCGTGGCATTCCCACGCGAACTTCTGTTATCTTTCCCCAAATCAACACTGCTCTCGCGCTATTTCTCACAATAGCAACGGACAGCTGTAATTTGTGTTGCCTGATGAACTGCGTGCGCTTTTTATTCCCATGCCATAAGGTATTATTAACACTCGGGAAACTTTTGCTTGCAGTCCCCAAGTTAGCAAGCGCCTTCATCAAAGGGAACGATCATGCCGGGTAATCTCACCAAGAATAAAGTAGCCGTTGTACTCGGCGCTGTCCTGCTCAGCGCAGGGATGATTGGCTGTAAACGCACGCAAACCACCGAAGAATTACTTGCCGACGCGAAACAATACCAACAAAAAGGCGATCATAAGGCAGCGCTCATCCAGCTCAAGAATGCTGTCGCCAACAATCCGGAAAATGCCGAAGCACGCTTGCAACTGGGCAATGAATATCTCAAGCTTGGCGATTCTGTCTCTGCAGAAAAAGAACTTCGCAAAGCTGCCAGTCTGGGCTCGCCAGCTGACAAAACTCTGCCTTTGCTGTCACAAAGCCTTTTGACGCAAAATAAATTTCAGGCGTTACTGGATGCTGTCACAGAAGATAAAGCCAAGTCGTCTGCCGTTCTGTTGGCGCGGCGCGGTGATGCCTATCTCGGACTCGGGGACAAGGACAAGGCACTTGACACCTACAAAGCAGCACTGGCGCTCGACCCGAACTCGGGCGATGCCCTGATTGGTATGTCTCGCCATGCAGCGATCTTGCACGACATGGCCAACGCCCAGAAGTATGCGGCCGAGGCCACGACTCGTGCCCCGAAAAATGCTGAAGTTTGGTTGATCGCAGGCAATCTCGCGCGCCTAGAAGGCAAAACCCAGGAAGCGTTGGCCGCCTATGACAAGGTACTGGCCATCGAACCAGCACACCGCTCGGCCAACGTCGAGAAAGCGATGATCCATATCGCCATGAAGGATTTCAATGCGGCCAAGGCCGACATCGAGGCGGGCCGCAAGTACAATTCCGCCGATCTCACCATCACCTATGTCCAGGCCCTGCTCGACTTCAACACCGGCAAAAACAAGGAAGCGCGCGATTCCCTGCAGAAAATCCTGAAAGTTGCGCCCCAGCACATGCCGAGTATCTTGCTGCTGGGCGCCGTCGAACTCAACCTGGGCAATACCCAGCAAGCCGAGCAACTGTTGAGCGGCTACCTGACCTCGTCCCCGAACAACAGCTATGCGCGCAAGCTGCTGGCGCAGGCAATGCTGAAGCAGGGCCGGGCAGCCGAGGCAACGACCGTACTGGCGCCCGCGCTGGCAGATGCCGGCAAGGATCCGCAGATGCTGGCGCTGGCAGGCCAGTCCTACCTGCAAATGCGCGACTTCGGCAAGGCCGACACCTATCTCGAACAGGCCAGCGCGCTGGCGCCGGGCGTGGCCGACATCCATACCTCGCTGGGCTTGTCCAAGCTGGGTAAGGGCGAGTTTAACAATGCCGTCGAGCAACTTCAACAAGCGACGACGCTCGATCCGAAATCGGTCACCGCGGGTTTCGCCCTCATTCAGGCTGAACTGAGCCATGGCGACTACGACAAGGCGCTGGCGGCCGTGCAGAAGCTCGAAAAAGCACAGCCCGATAATCCCGCCGTGCAAAACATGAAGGGCCAAATCTACCTGAGTAAGAACGATACGAAGAATGCCCGCGCCGGCTTCGAAAAGGCCGTTGCGCTGCAGCCCACCTTCATCCCTGCGGCCGCTAACCTGGCCCGTCTGGACATGGCCGACAAGAATGTCACCGCTGCCAAACAGCGTTTCGAGGCCGTCCTGGCCAAGGACAAGAAAAACGCCGACGCCATGAGTGCGCTGGCCGCCATCGAACAGTCCCGTGGCAACAGCGCCGAAGCCACCACGTGGCTGGAAAAAGCCCTGGCCGAGAATCCTGATGCAGTCGCTCCGGCAATTACCTTGAGCAACCATTACCTGCGTCTGAAACAGCCCGAAAAGACGGTGGCGCTGACACGCAAGGTGCTCGTCGCACATCCCGGCAATCCCGAACTGCTGGATCTGATGGGCCAGGCCCAGGTGGCGACCAAGGACTTTGACGGCGCCGTCGAGACCTACAGCAAACTTGTCGCCGTCGTGCCCAAATCGCCGGCAGCCCAGGTACGCCTGGCGGGCGCGCACGCGGCAAATAAAAACGACAGCGCTGCCGCGCAGGATTTGAAACGCGCGCTGAGCATCGATCCGAACTTCACGCAGGCATACGTCGCGCAAATGGACCTCGCCATGCGCAGCAACAAGCCGGACGAGGCACTGGAGGTGGCGCGCCAGGTGCAGAAAAATAACCCGAAGACTGCCACGGGTTATGTCCTGGAAGGCGACCTGATGCTAAGCCAGAACAAGATTGCACCTGCCCTGGCTGCCTACGAAAAAGGCTTTGCCATCTCGAATTCGCCGCAGGTCCTGGCCAAGATTTCGCAAATCATGGCGCGCAACGGCAAGGCGGCGGAAGCGGAAGCGCGGCTGGTGAAGTTCCATACGGCTTATCCCGGCAACGACATGATCGCCATGCTGGTCGCCGATAACTACCTGGCAAAGCGTCAATTCAAGCCCGCCATCGCCAGCCTGGAAGCCGCACTGAAGGCAAACCCGTCGAACCCGGCGACGCTCAATAACCTGGCCTACGCCTACCAGCAGGAAAACGATGCACGCGCATTGCCGACTGCGGAGAAGGCATACAAGCTGGCCGGACAAAATCCGGCAGTCATGGATACGCTGGGCTGGATCCTGGTGCAGAAAGGCGAAACCGCGCGCGCCGTCGACTTGCTGCGCAAGGCCGCCGGTGGCGCACCGAAAGCACCGGAAATTCGTTACCACCTGGCGGTTGCCCTGGCCAAGAGTGGCGACAAGGCCGGCGCACGCAAGGAAGTCGAACAATCGCTGGCTGGCGAAGAAGCGTTTGCCGCCAGGGACGATGCCAAGGCACTGCTGAAACAACTTTGATGTAAGGAGAGCCACTCCGGTGGCTCCTTCCCGCTTCGCAATCACGTCCGCCAGGATGAGCCCACCATGACCTCGATAACGCAAGAACAAGACTACGAACAGGCACCGACCGGATTTTTCTCGCGCATGGCCGAGCGTTTCCTCGGCAAGAGCGACATTCTGGTTCCCTACTTTAATTTCCGAAAAGTATTAAAGGGGGACATGGAATCGTTCGTCCTGAAAGAGATTTACAGGCTGCGGTACGACGTCTATTGCCTCGAGCGTCATTATCTGGAGGCCAGCGATTTTGCGGAAGAGCTGGAGATCGACGAATACGACGATTGCTCGATCCATTTTGCCGCTTACACCTTGGCCAACGATATCGTCGGCACGGTGCGGCTGGTGCAGCCGCCGCCCGGCCAGATCTATCCCTTCGAAACGCATTGCGCCGCGTTTTCGGAATTCGTTTATCCGGCGCGCGAACAGGCTGCCGAGATCTCGCGCCTGGTCGTCAAGAAAACGCACCGCCGGCGCCGTGGCGACTCGATGGAGGGTATTTCGGCGGATTTCATGGAAAAAGGCAGCACGAAGTCGATTCAACCGAGGCCAACCGTACGGCGCGACAAGCGCGGAAATAGTCCGCTATTATTGCTCGGCATGTATCGCGAGCTCTACAGATACAGCCGCCAGAACGGCATCCGTTACTGGTATGCCGCCATGGAACGCTCGCTTGCGCGTTCGCTGGAAAAGATGGGATTCAAATTTGTGCCGATCGGCCCGCAAGTCGACTATTACGGTCCGGTCACTCCCTTTGTCGCAGATTTGGATGAGTTGATCGGCCGTCTGCAGAACGAAAATAAGTTTCTGGCTGCTTGGTTCAAGGACGAGCCGATCCCCATGTGGATCATGGTAAAAACTATGGTCGGCAACTTCCTGGAGGGTCGATTCAGGAAAAAATAAAAGGGTCCGAACGGACAAAAAACGGGATGAACAACGGAAAAGCATACGCCGCGCCCAGCGCTTTCCCTCCACGCGCAGATTACGGAGCACACCAGGAACGCGTCGACTACGTCAATCGTAAAATTTTCCGCATATATCTGGGCAACCATAGCAGTACGGTGCCCCACGATATCTTCAAACTGCGCCACCAGGTGTACTGCGTGGAATGCGCTTTTCTCCAGGCCGAACAGTACGTCGATGGCCTCGAGTTCGACGACTACGATCATGTTTCCACCCACTTCGCGGCCTATACGATGGACGAGAAACTGGTGGGCGCCGTCAGACTGGTGCAGCCGAAGGGCTCGAAGCCCTATCCTTTCGAGCTCCACTGCAAGACCTTCGACGACTTCGAAATGCCCGACCCCGAGCAGGCGGCCGAGATCTCGCGCCTGGTGGTCAGGAAAAGCCATCGGCGCCGGCGGGCCGATAGCGTGCTCGGCATTCCCGGCTTCGGATCGGAAGAGCCGCCGATCGATCCCGCCATCGACCGCCGCGATCACACCTCGCCCATGCTCTTGCTTGGCATGTACCGCGAAATGTTCCGCCACAGCTTCGAGACGGGCGTGCGCTATTGGTTTGCAGCAATGGAACGATCGCTCGCCCATGCCTTGAAAAAGATGGGATTCCGCTTCACGCCGATCGGGCCGGAAGCGAGTTATTACGGCGCCGTCACGCCCTATGTCCTCGACCTGGAAGACTTACGCGACAAGATGGCGTCGGGCAACCCGACACTGGCAGCCTGGTTCAGCGAACGGCTGCCGGTGGTCGAGCATCATGCCGCGCACCTGCATGTGGTGCGCCAGCAGGAAAATTAAGCAGCAATACTCACGCGCTTGGTGATGTGGTTGCGGAAGCTGTGGATCACCATATTCGGCGCTGCAGGCACTTCCATTCCCGCCAGGGTGTCGTGCATCATCGCCACCGCCAGGGCCGCCACCGAAAAACTGCCGACGGCAATCTGCGACGCCGGGCAAGCCGTGCCATCTTCCATGATGGTCAGTGCCTTGGCGACTTCTTCCCTTACCTGCTGGTCCAGATGGGCGCCGATACGCGCCATCACGCGGCCGAACACGGCCGTATAGCTCAGGTTACCTTCAGCTGCGGCGGCTTCGACGTCACGCTGCAGGATTTCGGGCAGGGAATTGCCTGAATTAGGAGGGAAATACAGTACACCGGCGCCGAAGCCGATGTTCATCGCCGTGAAGATCGGCTTGCCCTGGGCCGCCGCATTGCCGTGCAGGGCCAGCACCGCCTCCAGGTCGACGAAGTCGATGGTATCGAAGATCAGGTCGACCTGACTGACCAGGTCGGCGGCATTGTTTTTGTCGAGCATGGCGACATGGGCCTCGACCTTGGCTTCCGGATTAATGCGCAGGATGTGCTTCTTCAGCGCTTCGACCTTCGGCATCCCCACGTCCTCGAGATCGAAGAACTGGCGATTCAGGTTATGGGCGTCGATCGTGTCGCCATCGATCAGCACGAAATTCTGGAAACCCGTGCGCGCCGCGCAGATCACCGTACTGCTGCCCAGACCGCAACCGGCGAACAGGATGCGGGTGTTGCGGATCTGGTCCTGGGTAGTGGCATTAATATAGCCACTATTTCGCTTGGTAAATTCGTCGTAGTTGAAGGTATTCATAGGTCCCGTAGTGGTGGTCGAGAGGCAAAAATTGATCATATCCTAGTGTAATTTTTTTCATTTTACGATAGCTGTGTTCGCTGGTTAACTGTCGGTTTTTCTTACAGGCTCATCATTGCGATCTCAGCAATCGCAGCACGCCCCTATTTTTCCTATTAAAAATCAATTACTTGTCGATAAATCTTAAAGCTGGCACGGATACTGCTTTATAGCCAATGTCGCTGTTGTGTATAACTACCTTGTGAGGAATCAAAGATGAACATGAAGAAGATTTCGGGAATCGTCGCCGGTGCCGCACTGGCACTCGGCCTGGCAGCCCCGGCTAGCGCAATTACCCTGACCGCTGGCAATATCAAGATCACCCTGAACGCCTACGACGCCGGCACCATCGGTTACGGCGATACCACCGGTGTCAAGTGCACCACCGTGGCTGCTTGCGACACCGCTGCGGCTTTCCACGCACCGAATGCAATCGGCAGCGAAGATACCTGGGGTATCTTCTCGGTCCAGTCGATCACCAACATCACCACCGGCCAGAACATCTTCACCATCGGTCAGAACGGCCAGTACCTGACCGGCATGTTCGGCGGCCTGAAAGACATGCGCGCCACCGTGGGCGCCACCGAATTCAATGACGACGGCAGCCCGATCGACCCGTTCACCGTTACCTACAGCACCGGCGGCTGGATGAACATGTACCTGACCGGCGTCAACTACAACGCATCGGCAGGTCCGTCGGGCCGTCTGGGCGAAATGGGCTACAACGGCATCACCAACGTCGGCGGCACGCAAGTGCTGTCGGCTGTCTTCAGCGGCGACGCTGTTGCAAACCGTCCGGGCGCAACCTACACCTCGACCTTCCAGAACGACAGCATCTCCGGCCATGGCGCTGGTTACCTGGACGTGACCGGCGGTACCTGGGAAAACCTGTTCAACACCAATGGTCAGAACGACGCGAACGGCCATGCTCACGACCTGTACCTGAGCACCGAATTCGTCGCCAGCGATCCATCGCAGACCTCGTGGACCGTCGACGCGACCGGCTCCGTGCGCGGTGGCATCGGCGAAGTGCCGGAACCGGGTTCGCTGGCTCTGCTGGGCCTGGGCCTGGCGGGCGTGGCTGGCCTGCGTCGCCGCCGCAAGTAATTCTTGTCCGGACTTCCGGCGCCGCGAGCGCCGGGAACCAGGCAAAAGAAAACACCCCGTAGGGTTTCGGCCCTGCGGGGTGTTTTCTTTTCTACCGCTCTACTGCTGGACCTGGCTGGTGCGCGGTGTGACGAAGGCTTTATGGAACAGATGGCGCGAGAGCAACAGGGGCGGCATGCGCAGCCAGTTGCCGCGCACATATAACATGCTCAGCGCCAGCGGCGTCATGGCATCGGCGCAGCTCGGGTGGGCAGGCGCCAGGCCGCGCAGGAACAGGCGGTCCATCAGTGCCAGCAGCACCGGGTTCGGCCGGCCGCGGCCGCTGCTCGCGTCGGCCAGCACCGCATCCGGCACCGGCGTGCCGAACAGGCGCACCGCATGGCGCAGCGCATAGAACAGCGGCCGCTCCAGCTGGAGCGCGCGCGCGCGCGGCGCCAGGCCCGCCCAGAATCCGGCTTGCCCGCCGAACTGCAGCAGCAGGCGGTGGATGTCGAACAGGTCGCGCAATCCATGGTTGAATTCGCCGTCCGAGAACAGGTGCACGGCGCTGTGCAGCACCATGTCGTGCGGCGCCAGCACCCGCATGGCCGGCAGGCCGTCGCCGGCGTCCCCCACCGGCACCGGCACCGCGGCCGCGCGCAGCTTGGCCGGATCGGGGCGCGCCGCCGCGGTCTCCGGAAGAATCGCATGGTGGACGTCGATGACGTTGCCGCGCTTGATGTGTTCCATCGGCGGAATCTCGTGCATCCATTCGCGGTAGTAGCGCTGGTCGTAGGCGTCGTGGTGCGCGCTGAACCAGCCGTGCAGCATCAGCGCCGCTTCCACCTCGGGCACGCGCTCTTTCGGCACCAGGATGTCGATGTCGGAAAACATGCGGCCGCGTCCCGGCGCCAGGCCGGCCATCGCGTACGCGGCGCCTTTCAGCAGGATCAGCGGCAAACCGGTATCCGCCAGCGCGCGTCCGATCGCCCGGACCTCGTAGCGTACCGCCTGTGCGTGACGGTCGCCCGTCATGCGCGCCCACTCGAGATGCGCGCGCGGCGCCGGCGGCACCGCGTCCAGCAGGCCGGCGTCTTCCAGCAGCACCTGCAGGATCGTCGTCATGTCCGCGCCGAGCGCCTGGCGCAGCAGCAAATCCCAGCCGCCGGCGTCGAGCGCGGCGGCGGTGGCGGGCTCACGCAGCACCCGCACCAGCAGAGGCAGGGGGCGGTTCATGCCGGCTGCGCCGCCAGGCGCTCGAACAGGGCCATGGCTTCGTCGAGCCGGCTGTAGTGGAATTCGTACTGGCTGCTGGTATCGATCAGCCGTCCCAGCGCCGCGAAGCCGGCCGCGCCCAGCACCTGGTAGTTGAAGGTATTTTCGGCCACCTGCATGAAGGCGCGCGCCTTCGGCAGCGGCGTCAGGCTGGTGGCGGCGCCTGCCTCCCAGCGCGGGAAGACAATGAAGGCCGGCAGCGCTGGTTCGGCCGCGCGCAGTATGCTTTCCCGGGGCGGCTTCAGGTGCGCGATGGTGCCCTTGGTCGTGTTTTCCACCGGCTTGCCGAGCACGGCGTCCGGGGCGAAGTCGCGGATCACGGCTATCGACCCGTTCTTCAGGCTGACCGGGCGCGGTACCGGCAGCAAGGCGCCGTCGTCCAGGCGCACCAGCGTCATCTCGTCGGACAGCAGGCGCCAACCACGCGTGACCAGGGCCGCGCACAGGGTGCTCTTGCCCGAGCCGGGCGGGGCCGGCAGGATCAGCGCGCGCCCATGGCGTTCGAGCACGGCGGCGTGGACGATCAGGTAGGCGTGGGCGCGGTGCGTGACGCACCAGTTCATGACCCATTCGAACATCGCGAAGGCCTGCGCCAGCGGCAGAGGCTTGAACGGCGCCAGGCCCTCCTGCGCGAAATGGACCTGGGGACGATACCAGCGGCGCAGCCCGCCCGCGCGATGCAGCGACAGGTTGAAATCGGCAAAGCCGCCCGTGTCGTCAACCGGATAATCGGCGTACAGCAGCGCAAGGCCGTCGAGCAGCAGCGGGACATCGCTTCGGATGCGGCTGGCGAACGGACCGGTACGCAGGACCAGGCCGGGACCGGCCAGTCGGGCGGCCAGCTCGCGCCGCGGCAGGTCGGCAAGGGTCAGCATGGGAAGGGTTCGACCAGGTCCAGGCTGGCGAGCGTGGCCAGCATGTCTTCGATCACGGCCGGTAATTCATCGCCATCGGCCTCGAAGCGGTCGATCAGGCGGGCGGCGAGGATGGCGGCATTGGCTGGGGCCGGCTGCAATGCCTGCAGCACGTCGATGGCGGCGCCGTCCAGCAGGTGGGTGTTGCCCGAAAGATCGTTATACAACACCGCTTCGCCGTCCCATTCCCTGAAGGCAAGCGACTGCCCTGGCACCACACGCCACATGCTTGTTGCCGCCTCGTCAGTCGTGGGTTGCCTGCAGATAGTTCTTGACCTGCTCGGCAGACCATTTCACGCCGGCGGTGGGGCTGTAGTAGCCCTTGGTCTGCACTTCGTACCACATGTTCAGCAGGGTCTCGACGGAGAGGAAGCCAATCTTGCCGGACCTGATGTTCAGGTAGGTCGCGATGGCGTGCATTGCCAAATTGTACTTATCGAAACCTTTCGCGCTCAGCAGGCCCATCATTGTCGAGCACAGGTAAGAAGTTTCCTTCTGCTTGACAGTGCAATAGCGGCGGTTGCCGGACACGTAAAACACGTCCGCGAACCAAGTATCGACCGCGCACGGCCAAGCGCTGGAATGGTTCTTCCAATACCCCGGCGACAGGCCGGAGCACATAGGCGCCGGTCCATAATGGCTGCTCAAGCCGCCGGACAGCGAGCCCGACGGCGCCTTGCACATCATCGCGCCCATGGTGTCGCGGCTTTGCAGCGTCATCAACACCCCGGTGGCGCCAACCCCAGCCTTCGCCAGCCGGCGCCGCGTCGCACCTCGTTGACTCAAGGACAACGGCGTCGCGTTTCCATTGTTTTCTTGATTTTCGGTAGCCACGTGCGATATCCCCAAAGATGTGTTGCGATCATGCGAAGCCTTCTTCACTTCTCATAAAAGCAAGTTCCGGGCCATGAACACACTGTTCCGAAAAAAATATTTTAAATCAGGCGCTTATTACCTGAAGTACTGCCCGGAAATTTCTATTGTATGCCGGAACGCTGGCAAGTGTAAAAATTATCGACGTGTAAGATCAGAAGAAACTTTCAGGAATGACAAGCACGTCGCCCGGGCGCATCGGCATGTTGGCCGAGATGTCGCCCTCCTTGATCAGGTCGTCCAATCGCACATTAAATTTCTGCTGCTTGCCGTCGACCGTACGGATCACACTAGCGCGGTTACCCGCTGCGAATTCGGTCACGCCACCGACCGCGATCAGCACGTCCATCAGGCTCATGTCGCGACGGTACGGCAGAGCCTGCGGCTTGGCGGCTTGGCCGACTACGCGGATCTGTTCGCTGAAATTGCCGACGAAGTTGGTCACGATGACGGTAACTACCGGCTGCTGGATGAACTTGGCGAGCGCTTTTTCGATGTCGCGCGCAAGGTCGGTTGAGGTCTTGCCGGCGGCCGGCAGATCTTCGACCAGTGGGGTGGTGATCTTGCCGTCCGGACGCACCGGTACCGACATCGACACCTCCGGGTTGCGCCAGACCATGATGTTGACGGTGTCGCCCGGCCCGATCAGGTAGTCGGGATTGGTCACCTGGGTTTGCGGCGGAAGAGTCCGGGTGGCGCAGCCGCTCAGGACCAGTGCAAGCGCGGCGGTGGCCGCCATTGCCGTATGTTTGAACAGGTTCGCCTTGTACTTGCCCACGTCATTCCCTTTCGTCGAACACAAAATGTTAATAAGCCGCTAACGGCTATGTATTGTATAACATAGTGCTTTAGGAAAAGCCTCGCACGCCAGAAATCTTTCCTCGAATCTCACTTCTGTTGCATTAAATTCTTCACGTACTTCACCGGCACCGCATAGGTGATCCCGCTGGGGTTGGTGATCGCGTTTTCCTTCAGGCCCTTCACGAAGACGGCGTTGATCACGCCCCAGACCTCGCCGCTGGCCGGGTCGTAGACCGGGCTGCCGCTGTTGCCGGGATAGGCCGTGCCGTCGAGCTGGAAAATATCGAAGGAGGTGCGCTGCAGCTGCGCCACCTGGCGCGGGTCGAGCTTGCGCGAGTTCAGCGAGGGCATGACGACCGGCGTGATGGCGGCCAGGGTGGCGCGGTGGGTGGCGGCATGCAGGCCCAGCGCCATGGCCAGCGGATAGCCGGTGAAGGCCAGGCCCTGCCCCTCGAGCACGCCATCCGAATCGCCCAGCTTCAGCGCCGGCATCGGCGGCCCGCTCAGGCGCAGGTGCGCCAGGTCGTGCTCGGTGTCGCGCGCCACCAGCTGGGCCGGCCGGAAGCGCACCATCTCGCCGTCGCTGATGACAATGCCTAGCTGTTCCATGCGCGCGTCGTCCAGCTTCTCGGGCACCACGTGCGCATTGGTAATCACGCTCAAGCCATCGCCCACTACGAAGCCGGTGCCGAAGAACACGGTCGACGGACTGCGCGTACGCTCGAAGGTGCCGATGCCGACCACGGAGCGTTTGACGACGGGAATCACGGCAGTCAGCTCGGCCGCCATCGCCGGCGCCAGCATGCACACGGCTGCCAGCACAGCCAGTAGAACTTGCCACGGCTTACACGGTGTTTCAGTAGCGCACCAACCGTGCACCCCTTTTTGCAATTTAGACATTACAATGAAGCAGTTTCTTTGAGAAAGTTGCGATTCCGCAAGTCTACTTCATGAATGCTTTGCTCGTCTCAGCGTTATTGCACCAAGGCAAAAAATGGCAGCCAATTCATTACAACTCCATCAATAATTCCTCAACACTAATGCAAAAGTAGCGCAACTTCGGGTTTCTTAAAGGAATTTGTGTTGTAGACGAGGTACGCCTTGTTGAGCTCCTCACATTTTTCTTATGCTTAATTGCAATTGCTCTGAGTACAAGCGATGATGCGAGGTATTCCATTTTCCTTTGATCCGGATCATTACCCGACTCCGGATCTTTCATGGTGAGATTGACACGATGGCAGAGATCACAGCCACCCTCCTGAACTTCCTTAAAGCAATCGGCAAGTACCGCTGGTACGCCGTCGCCATTTCCTGGACCATCGCCGTCATCGGCTGGGCCGTGGTGCTGCGTCTGCCGAACCAGTACGAGGCCTCGGCCCGCGTCTATGTCGACACCCAGAGTATCCTCAAGCCCTTGCTTTCGGGCATGACCACGCTGCCCAACCTGGACCAGCAGGTGGTATTCATGCGCCGCACGCTGATCAGCCGCCCGAACGTCGAGCGCCTGATGCGCATGACGGATCTGGACGTCAAGGCCAAGGACACCAAGGAACACGAAAAGATGGTCGACGATCTGATGTCGCAGATTAAGATCGCGGGCACCGAGCGCGACGACATCTATACGCTGACCTACACTGCCTCCAACCCGAAATTGGGCAAAGACATCGTGCAGTCGCTGCTGCAGATCTTCGTCGAGGGCAGCTTCAGCGGCAAGAAGCAGGACTCGGAAAAGGCCGTGCAATTCATCGACGACCAGATCAAGTCGTATGAAGAAAAGCTGACCGCCGCCGAGAACCAGCTGAAGGAATTCAAGATCAAGAACATGGGCCTGCTGCCGCGTGAAGGCGGCGGCGACTTCAGCGGCCAGCTGATCCAGGCTACCGACCAACTGAGCCAGGCGCGCCTGGAGCTGGCCGAGGCTGAGCAGGCCCGCAATGCGATCCGCCGCCAGATCTCGGGCGAACCGGCCAAGCCGGGCAAGCCAGGCGAGGTCGTCGAGATTCCAGTCACCGATCCGGAACTGGAAAACCGCATTGCCACCACCCAGAAGAACCTGGACGCCCTGCGCCTGCAATACACCGAGCAGCACCCGGACATCGTCGCCAACCGCCGCCTGCTGGACCAGCTGCTGGCCCAGAAGGCCGAACTGGCCAAGAACAAGAAGCGCAGCGCCGATCCGGGCGCCGGCTACAGCCCGATGCTGCAGCAGCTAAGCGTCTCGCTGTCGCAGGCCGAAGCCCACGTGGCGTCGATGCGCACCCGCGTCGAGGAATACGCGGCCCGCGTGGCGCGCCTGCGCACCCAGAGCGGCCAGGTACCGGAAGTCGAAGCCCAGCTCGCCCAGCTCAACCGCGACTATCAGGTCAACAAGGAAAACTACCAGAAGCTGCTGGAACGCCGCGAATCGGCGCGCCTGTCTGGCGACCTGTCGACTGCCACCGACATGCTGACCTTCCGCGTGATCGATCCGCCAACTGTCCCGACCCAGCCGACCGGCCCGAACCGCCTGCGCCTGTTCTCGCTGGTGTTCGCTGGCGCGCTGGCGGCCGGCATCGCCGTCGCCTTCCTGATGAGCCAGCTGCGCCCGACCTTCCTGAGCCAGGCCACCCTGCGCGAGGTGACCGGTCTGCCGGTGCTCGGCTCGATCGGCATGAACTGGACGGCGGAACAGACCGTGCGCCGCAAGCGCCGCCTGGCCGCCCTCGGGGTATCGGTGCTGGTGTTGTTCGGCATCTATGGGGCGGGGATGGCAGCCATCCTGTCCCACCCCACGCTTTAATCGCGGCGCCCCCGCAAAGATTGCAAGGAGTACCACGTGAGCATCATTGAAAAAGCAGCCAGCCGCATCGACCGGCAGCGCAGCGCCGCCACGGCCATCCCTGCCAGCCCCGTCGAGGCGAGCGTCGCCCACGCCGTGCTGGCCGACAGCCCGGCCGTGGCCGAAGCCGTCATCCACGACGCGGTCATCCACGACACCGTTGTCCATGAGACCGTGCATGCGATCCCGGCCGCGCCGGCCGCCCCGGCCATCGGCAGCGAGCAGCCGGCAATGCCGAAATTCAGCACCCGCCGCATCGAACTGGACCTGGCGCGCATGCGCGAACTGGGGATGGTCACCGCAGCCGGCGGCCGTACGCCCCTGCTCGAAGACTTCCGTATCATCAAGCGTCCGCTGCTGCAGCGCGCCTTCGGCGAGCGCTTACCGACCGGCAAGCCTGGCAACCTGATCATGGTTACCAGCTCGCTGCCGGGCGAAGGCAAGACCTATACCGCGATCAACCTGGCGATGAGCATCGCCATGGAACTCGACCACACTGTGCTGCTGGTGGACGCCGACGTGGCCCGCCCCTCGGTCCTGCGCACGCTCGGCCTGCCGAACCAGCGCGGCCTGATGGACATCCTGGTCGACGACAAGCTCGACATGGCGGACGTCATGCTGCGCACCAACGTCGATACCCTGTCGATCCTGCCGGCCGGCACCAGTACCCCGCGCGCGACCGAACTGCTGGCCAGCTCGACCATGACTAATCTGGTCAACGAAATCGCCAACCGCTACCCGGACCGCGTCGTCATCTTCGATTCACCGCCGCTGCTGCTGACCAGCGAATCGCGGGAGCTGGCCTCGCACATGGGCCAGATCGTGATGGTGGTCGAAGCCCAGACCACGACCCAGCACGCGGTCAAGGAAGCGCTGAGCCAGATCGAAGGCTTCAACAACGTCAATCTCATTTATAACAAGACCAGGGACCTCCCCGGCATCGAAGAGACGTATGACTATCACTACGGCTAAACTGCCGCTCAAGGCGCTGCGGCTGACGCCGTTCGCCCTCGCGGCATTGATGCTGTCGGCCGAGTGCCGTGCGGACTGGAAATTCACGCCGACCATCGGCGTCTCCGAAACCTATAGCGACAACCCGGGCTTGCAGCGCGACCAGGAAGCCCATGGCCAGTGGATCGCCGAATCGACCCCGGGCTTCACGCTGGTCAGCCGTTCGCGCCGCTTGCGCCTGGCAGCCTCCGGCGAATGGCATTTCTATGCCTATGACGAAAAGAACCTGCCGAACACGCACTCGCGCGAACGCCGCTATTCGGCGAATGCGCAGGCTTTGCTGATCGAGAACCTGCTGACCCTGGAAACCCGCGCGAGCGGTGCCAGGCAGGCGATTTCGGCCTTCGGGCCGCGCTTCACGACGCCCTACTCGACCTTCAACAGCACCGACGTCCAGTCGTGGAGCATCAGCCCGATCCTGCAGCACCGCTTCGGCAGCGTGGCCGACCTGCGGGCCCAGCTGACGCGCGACGGCGTCAAGACCGATGGCCAGAACCAGACCTCCGCCTTCGGCAACAGCTTCTCGACCGCCGGCTCCTTCACCCTGAACAGCAGGCAGAGCACGAATCCGCTCGGCTGGACGCTGCAGTACTCGCGCCAGGACATGGAGACCGAGCGCTTCGGCGCCTCACGCTCGACGAATGCATCGGCAACGCTGCACTACCGCCTCAGCCGCACCTGGACCGTGCTCGGCACGGGGGGCTACGACAGCTACGAATACTCGGCCTCGCACGACCTTAACGCCGGCCGCAGCCTCACCGCCGGTTTCACCTGGACGCCGACCACCCGCACCAGCGTCGACGCCAGGTTCGGGCACAGCTATCTCGGCAAGACCGGTTCGCTACAGGCGGTGCAGCGCAACCGCCACCTGGTCTCGCGCGTCAGCTACACCGACCAGGTGACGACCAGCCGCTCGCAATTCCTGCTGCCCGCGGCGATCGACACCGCGGCCATGCTCGACCAGCTGTTCAGCGCCACGATCGCCGATCCGGTCCTGCGCGCCCAGGCGGTCCAGAACTACCTCGCCGCCACCGGCCTGCCGCCGACCCTGGCCGACTCGGTGAACTACCTGAGCAACCGCTTCATGCGCGAGAAGCGCCTGCAGGCGGGCTACATCTACACCATGCCGCACAGCAGCGTGAGCCTGTCGGTGTACAAGTCGGAACGCGTCGGCCTGACGACGCAGCAGAGCGACAGCGAACTGCTGGGAAGCCAGCTGGGTTCACTGAACGACAATGTGCGCCAGAAGGGCATCCAGGCTGGCTTCGACTACCGCCTGTCGCCGCGGACCAGCGCCAATCTGCTGGTGACGGGCAGCCGCGCCCTGTCGCTCACGACCGGCATCGAATCGCCAAATCACCAGATCAGCCTGGGCCTGACGCGCCAGTTCGACCGCAAGACCCGCGGCAGCCTCGAGCTGCGCCACGTCCATGGGCCGAGCGGCGCCCTGATCAACAGCGCGGGCGCAGCCCCTGCCGGCTACAACGAGAACGCCCTGGCGGCGACGCTAGCCGTCCAGCTTTAATTCGGAGCAGCGATGTACGAGACCTTTTACGGATTTTCCGCCAAACCCTTCCAGCTGCGCCCGGACCCGCACTTCTTCTTCGGCAGCAAGGGCCACAAGCGCGCCATGGCCTACCTCGAGTACGGCCTGTCGCAGGGCGAGGGCTTCATCATCGTCACCGGCGAGGTTGGTGCGGGCAAGACCACCTTGGTACGCAACCTGTTCAACCGCCTGCCTTCGGACCAGATCGTGGCGGCGCACATCGTCAACACCCACCTGGATCCGGACGACACCCTGCGCATGGTGGTGTCGGCCTTCGGCCTGCCGTACGAAGGCGCGAGCAAGACCGACCTGCTGACCCGCCTGGAAAAATTCCTGTGCGACGTCGACCACCAGGGCAAGCGCGCCCTGCTGGTCATCGACGAAGCCCAGAACCTGTCGGCGCGCACGGTCGAAGAGCTGCGCATGCTGTCGAACTTCCAGACCGACGACAAGTCGCTGCTGCAGACCTTCCTGCTCGGCCAGCCCGAATTCCGCGCCACCCTGCACAGCCCCGGCATGCAGCAGCTGCGCCAGCGCGTGATCGCCAGCTACCACCTGGGCCCGATGGACGCGCAGGAAACCCGCGCCTACATCGAGCACCGCCTGGCCACCGTGGGCTGGAACGGCGACCCTGCTTTCGATGACGGCGCCCATGCCGCCATCTACGCCTACAGCGGCGGCATCCCGCGCAAAGTGAATACGCTGATGGACCGCGTGCTGCTGATGGGCTACCTGGAAGAGATGCACGCCTTCACCGAAGACGACATCAACACCGTCATCAGCGACATCAGCGAAGAATTCCAGCTGCCCGAGGGACAGACCGCACCGGCGCCGGAAGCGCTGCCGGGCGCCAGCCTGGGCAGCCTGCCGCAGGAGCTGCGCACGCTCGACCAGCGCGTCGGCGAACGCCGCGTCGCCAGCGTCGAGGTGCTGGACGAACGCATGATGCGTCTTGAAAAATCGATCGTTTCCGTACTGTCGATCCTGAAGAAGATCGTCGCCACGCCCCAGGGGGCGGTAACCCAGCCGATGGACAACCAAGAATGAACATGTACGAACTCGCCCCACGCCGCCTGCCGGCGCCGGGGGAACGCATCCGCAACGCGATGACCTGCGACGTCGAGGACTACTTCCAGGTCTCGGCCTTCGCTCCCTACATCGACCGTGCCAGCTGGCCCAGCCGCGAGTGCCGCGTCGAGGCCAACATGGACCGCATCCTGGCCCTGTTCGAGCGCAATGGCGTCCACGCCACCTTCTTCACGCTGGGCTGGATCGCCGAGCGCTATCCGCAGGTGGTGCGCCGCATCGTCGCCGGCGGCCACGAGCTGGCCAGCCACGGCTACGGCCACCTGCGCGCCTCCGACCAGACCCGCGACGAATTCGCCAACGACATCCGCTCGAGCAAAGCGCTGCTGGAAGACATCGGCGGCCAGGCGGTAATCGGCTACCGCGCCCCCAGCTTCTCGATCGGCCGCGCCAACCTGTGGGCGCTGGACGAGCTGCTGGAAGCCGGCTACCGCTACAGCTCCAGCATCTACCCGATCGCGCACGACCACTACGGCATGCCGGAAGCGCCGCGCTTCGCGTTCTATCCGAACGGCCCGGACGGCCTGCTGGAAGTGCCGATCACCACGGTGCAGATGATGGGACGTAACCTGCCGGCCGGCGGCGGCGGCTACTTCCGCCTGCTGCCCTACGCGCTGTCGCGCTGGATGATGGCCAAGGTCAACCGCGACGACCGCCAGCCCTCGCTGTTCTACTTCCACCCGTGGGAAATCGACACCCAGCAGCCGCGTCCCGAAGGCCTCGACGCCAAGTCGCGCTTCCGCCACTACATCAACATCGACCGGATGGAAGCCCGCATCGAAGCCCTGGCGCGCGATTTCGCCTGGGACCGCATGGACCGCATTTTTCTGAATCAAGCATGAACTCGATCATCGAAGCAGCAGTAGTAAAGCGCGCGGCGCCCGCATCCGACCCGACGGTTGCTGCCGGCCCGCTCACCTTGCACCTGATGCAGCCGCAGGACCGCAGCCGCTGGGACGCCTTCGTCCGCGCCTGCCCGGAAGCGACCTTCTTCCACCTGTCCGGCTGGCAGCAGGTGATCGAAGCCTCGTTCGGCATCAAGACCTGGTTCTATTACGTGCAGCAGGACGGCGCGATCCAGGGCGTGCTGCCGCTGGCCGAGATCAAGAGCCGCCTGTTCGGGCACTCGCTGGGCGCGATGCCCTTCTGCGTCTACGGCGGTCCGGCTGTGACCAATGAGGCTGCGCGCGCCGTGCTGGACCAGGCCGCGCACGAGCTGGCGCAAAAGCTGGGCGTCGGCCACCTGGAATACCGCGGCATGCAGCGCTTCCACCCGGATGACGCCAGCTGGCACACCAAGGAACTGTACGTCACCTTCCGCAAGGAGATCTCGGCCGACGACGAGACCAACCTGAACGCCATCCCGCGCAAGCAGCGCGCGATGGTCCGCAAGGGCATCAAGCTGGGCCTGAAGGGCGTGGTCGAGGACAACGTCGACCGCATGTTCGAAGCCTATGCACACAGCGTGCACCGTCTCGGCACCCCGGTGTTCCCGAAAAAATACTTCGCCCTGCTGCAGAAGACCTTCGGCGACGAGTGCGAGGTGCGCACCATCCTCACCGAGAACGACGAACTGGTGGGATCGGTGCTGTCCTTCTACTGGCGCGACGAGGTCGTGCCCTACTACGGCGGCGGCATGGACATCGCGCGCAACGTGGCCGGCAACGACTTCATGTACTGGAACCTGATGCAGGCAGCGGCCGCGCGCGGCTGCCGGATCTTCGACTTCGGCCGCAGCAAGCTGGGCACCGGCGCCTACGACTTCAAGAAGAACTGGGGTTTCACGGCCGAGCACCTGCCCTACGAGTACAAGCTGTATGGCGCCACCGCCCTGCCGGACAACAACCCGCTGAACCCGAAATACCAGCTGTTCATCAAGATGTGGAAGAAGCTGCCGCTGCCGGTGGCGAATTTCATGGGTCCTTACATCGTCCGCAACCTGGGCTAATCGTGGAAGACCTGCTCCTGCTGATCCACCGGATCCCCTACCCGCCGAACAAAGGCGACAAGATCCGTTCGTACCACCTGCTCAAGCACCTGGCGAAGCACTACCGCGTGCACCTGGCGACCTTCGTGGACGATCCCGACGACTGGCAGTACGTGCCGCACGTCGAGGCACTGTGCGCAAGCAGCCATTTCGCCCGCATGAACCCGCTGGCCGCGCGCATCAAGAGCCTGAGCGCGCTGCTGAAGAACCGTTCGCTCTCGCTCGAATACTACCGTGACGCCGGCATGACGCGCTGGGTGCGCGATACCGTGGCCGCGCACGGCATCGAGCGCGTGCTGGTGTTCTCGTCGGCGATGGCGCAGTACGCTGACCCCTACCGCCAGGCGCGCCGCGTGGTCGACTTCTGCGACGTCGACTCGGATAAATGGCGCCAGTACGCGGACAAGAAATCCGCGCCCTTCAGCTGGCTGTACCGCTACGAGGCGAACCAGCTGCTGCGCTACGAGCGCCAGGTGGCGCGCGACTACGACGCCTCGCTGTTCGTGTCGGCGCCCGAGGCCGACCTGTTCCGCCAGCTGGCCCCGGAAAGCACCGCCAAGATCGGCCACTTCAACAACGGCGTCGACACCGACTACTTCTCGCCCGAGCAGGCCTACACCAGCCCCTACGCGGCCGGCGAACGCGCGCTGGTGTTCACCGGCGCGATGGATTACTGGCCCAACGTCGACGCGGTGCAGTGGTTTGCCCAGGACGTCTTCCCGCAGCTGCGCGAGCGCTTCGCCGATCTGCGCTTCTACATCGTCGGCGCCCGCCCGGCGCCGGGCGTAACGGCCCTGGCCAGCCAGCCCGGCGTGGTGGTGACCGGCACCGTGCCGGACGTCCGCCCGTATATCGCGCATGCGGCAGTGGCCGTGGCGCCGCTGCGCATCGCCCGCGGCATCCAGAACAAGGTGCTGGAAGCGATGGCGATGGCGCGCGCGGTGGTGGTCTCGCCGCAGGCCCTGGAAGGCATCGAGGCCGAACCCGGCAGCGAACTGGTGCTGGCCGAAGACGCCTCCGCTTTCGTCGACGCCGTCGCCACCCTGCTGGCCGGCCAGGCCAGCGCCGCGGACGCCATCGGCCAGGCCGCGCGCGCCAGGGTCCAGCGCCGCTACAGCTGGTCGAGCAACCTCGCATGCATCGGGGAGAACCTGGAATGTTCCTGAATCCGCCGCCCGGCGTCGCCCACGCCGCCACCCCGGCCGCGCCCCCGCTGGCGCGTTCGTCCATCGTCCTGATCGCGCTGGCCCTGCTGGCGCCGTTCGCCCTGTATTTCGGCACCGCGCGCTCGATCGTCTCGATCTGGAACAGCTCCGAGACCTTCGCCCACGGCTACGTGATCCTGCCGATCAGCCTGTGGCTGATCTGGCGCCGCCGTGCTAATTTCAGCCTCTATCCGCCCAAGCCCTGGGCCCCGGCGCTGGTGCTGCTGGCGCTGCTCGGCGCCGGCTGGCTGGCGTCCCAGCTGGGCGAGGTGCAGGTGGTCTCGCAATACACCTTCGTCGCCATGCTCCCGGTGGCGGCGCTGGCCCTGTTCGGGCCGCGCCTGGCCGGCTCGCTCGCGTTCCCGCTGCTGTTCCTGCTGTTCGCGGTGCCCTTCGGCGAAATCTTCGTGGCGCCGCTGATCCAGTTCACCGCCGACTTCACGGTGGCCGCGGTGCGCGCCACCGGCATCCCGGTGCTGCGCAGCGGCACCCGCTTCGAGCTGCCGACCGGGAACTGGTCGGTGGTCGAGGCCTGCAGCGGCGTGCGTTACCTGATCTCCTCGATCACGCTGGGCTGCCTGTACGCTTATCTCACCTACCGCTCGATGACGCGGCGGGTCCTGTTCATCGGCCTGTCGGTCGTGGTGCCGATCATCGCCAACGGCCTGCGCGCCTACATGATCGTAATGATCGGCCACCTGTCCGGCATGGAGCTGGCCACCGGCGTTGACCACCTGATCTACGGCTGGCTGTTCTTCGGCCTGGTGATGTTCATCATGTTCTGGATCGGCAGCTACTGGCGCGAAGACACCGAGGCGCCCGCCGTAGCCGGCCCCGGCGCGGCAGCGGATACGCGCGCTGCCGCCAGCGCCGGGCGCGGCATCCCGACCATGGCTGCTTGCGTCATCCTGGCGGCGGCCCTGTGGCCGGCGCTGGCGCTGTACGGTGAGCGCAGCAACCAGAATCCGCTGCCGGTCGCGTTCAAGGACGTTCCCGTGAGCTGGCCCGCAGCGCCGGAATTCGCCGACTGGAAGCCCGACTACATGGCGCCCGACGCCAGCCTGCACCGCAGCTACCAGGCCGGCGCCACGCCGGTGGCGCTGACGGTGCTGTACTACCGCAACCAGGACCGCCAGAAATCCCTGATCAGCTCCATCAACCGCCTGGCCGGCTACAAGGACAGCTGGCATGCGGTCGAGTCGGCAACCCGCAGCGAAAACTTCGCGGGCCAGGCACTGGCGCTGCACGAAACCATCCTGCGCAAGCCGGGCGGGAACATCATGGTCTGGTCCTGGATGTGGATCGGCGGCCATTACACCAGCAGCGACATCGCCGGCAAGCTGTGGCAGGCCGGCGCCAAGGCGATGCTGCGCGGCGACGACGGCGCGGCCATCATGCTGTCGGCGCCGGCGGACGATCCGGCCCAGGCGCGCGCGGCGCTGCGCCGCTTCGTGCAGGAACAGGGCCCGGCGCTGGACCGCGCACTCTCGGCGGAACGCGGCCGATGAACGCCTACGTGCCCGGACTGGCGCCGGCCGGCGTCGACAGCCGTCCGCTGGTCGTGCACCTGGTGCACTCGCTCAGCATCGGCGGCATGGAAGTGCTGCTGGTCGACTGCATCAACCGCATGCCGGCCGCGTCCTACCGCCACGCCGTGGTGTGCCTGACGCACTACACCAGCTTCGCCGACAACATCACCCGCGCGGACGTCGAACTCTACGCGCTGGGCAAGCCGCCCGGGCTGGGCCTTGCGACCCACGTAAAATTCTGGCAGCTGATGCGGCGCCTGCGCCCGACCGTGCTGCACACCTACAACCTGTCGGCGCTCGAGTATGCGTTCACCGCCACCATGGCCGGCGTGCCGGTGCGGGTGCACGCGGAGCACGGACGCGACGCCAGCGACCCGCAAGGCCTGAACCCGAAGCATAATTTCCTGCGCCGTCGCCTGGTGCCTTTCGTGGACCGCTTCGTGCCCGTCTCCGACGACCTCGAACGCTGGCTGGGCGATGTCGTGCGCGTCCCGCGCGCCAAGACCCTGTTCATCAAGAACGGCGTCGATACCGACAAGTTCGCACCCGGCGGCGCGCCTTCGCCCGATTCGCCGTGGGCGCCGGACGACTTCGTGATCGGCACCGTGGCCCGAGTGCAGGACGTCAAGAATCACGCCTGCCTGGTCGAGGCCTTCGCGCGCCTGCGCGTGCTGCTGCCGGACCTGGCGCCCAGGCTCAAACTGTCCATCGTCGGCGACGGCCCGCTGCTGCCGGCGGTGCGGCGCCAGGTGGAACAACTCGGCCTGCAGGACGCCGTCTGGCTGCCCGGCGCGCGCGCCGACATCAAGGCCCTGCTGCATTCGTTCTCGCTGTTCGCGCTGCCCTCGCTGGCCGAAGGCACGCCGGTATCGCTGCTGGAAGCGATGGCCAGCGGCCTGCCGGTGGTGGCCTCGCGCGTCGGCGGCATACCCGAAGTGGTGGCCGACGGCGAGCACGGGCTGCTGGTGCCGGCAAACGACGCCGATGCGCTGGCGCAGGCGCTGGCCCGCTATGCGCGCGATCCCGCACTGGGCCGGCAGCACGGCCGCGCCGGGCGCGCGCGCGTCGAGGAGCGTTTCAGCATGCGCGCCATGCTGGCATCCTACGGCGACCTGTACGACGGCCTGTGCCGCCGGAAGGCGCCGGTTTCATCTTCAAGCAAGAAAGCAAAATCATGTGCGGAATAGTCGGCATCTTTGACACCAGGGGCAACCGGGAAATCGACCGCGAAGCGCTGCGGCGCATGAACGAGAGCCAGCATCACCGCGGCCCCGACGAGGGCGAGCTGTACACGGAAAAAGGCCTGGGCATGGGCCACCGCCGCCTGTCGGTGATCGACGTCGCGACCGGCCAGCAGCCGCTCGTGAACGCGGCGCGCGATACCGTCATCGTGTTCAACGGCGAAATCTATAACTACCGCGCGCTGCGCGACGAGCTGATCGCCCTCGGCCACGTGTTCCAGACCAAGTCCGATACCGAGGTCGTGCTGCAGTCCTGGATCGCCTGGGGCGCCGACTGCGTGCGCCGCCTGCGCGGCATGTTCGCCTTCGGCATCTGGGACCGCCGCCAGCAGACCATGTTCCTGGCGCGCGACCACGTCGGCGTCAAGCCGATGTTTTATTCTCTGCTGCCGGGCGGCCTGTTCGTGTTTGGTTCCGAGCTCAAGTCGATCATGACCTTCCCGGAACTGTCGCGCCAGATCAACCCGCGCGCGGTCGAGGATTATTTCGCCTACGGTTACGTGCCGGAACCGAACACCATCTTCCACAACGCCTACAAACTCAGCCCGGGCCACTGCATCCTGCTGAAAGTGGGCGACCGCGAGGTGCGTCCGCAGCGCTACTGGGACCTGCCGTTCAAGCCGGCGCCGCAACGCCCGGAAGCTGAGGTCGAACAGGAACTGATCGCGCGCCTGCGCGAAGCGGTGCAGAGCCAGATGGAATCCGAAGTGCCGCTCGGCGCCTTCCTGTCCGGCGGCGTCGATTCGAGCGCGGTGGTGGCGATGATGGCCCAGGAAGACCGCGATCCGGTCACCACCTGCTCGATCGGCTTCGACGACCCCGACTTCGACGAGACCCGCTATGCCGACGCGGTGGCGCAGCGCTACCGTACCAGGCACCATGCCCAGATCGTCGACAAGGACGACTACGGCCTGATCGACACCCTGGCCCACCTGTACGACGAACCCTTCGCCGACAGCTCGGCGATCCCGACCTACCGCGTGTGCCAGCTGGCGCGCCGCCACGTGACGGTGGCGCTGTCGGGCGACGGCGGCGACGAGAACTTCGCCGGCTACCGGCGCTACCGCTATGCGATGGCCGAGCACAGCGTGCGTTCGCGCGTCCCCGAGGCGATCCGCAAACCCTTGTTCGGCGCCCTGGGCAGCATCTATCCGAAGGCCGACTGGGCGCCGCGCATGTTCCGCGCCAAGACCACCTTCGAAGCGCTGGCGCGCGACCTGGTCGAGGGCTACTTCCACGGCGTGTCCATCATGCCGGACCGCGTACGCGACCAGCTGTTCAGCGACGGTTTCCGCACCGACCTGCAGGGCTACCGCGCGGTCGAGGCGATGCGCGCCCACGCCAAAAACGCGCCGACCGACGATCCGCTGTCGCTGATCCAGTACGTCGACTTCAAGACCTACCTGCCGGGCGACATCCTGACCAAGGTCGACCGCGCCAGCATGGCGCATTCGCTCGAAGTGCGCGTGCCGCTGCTGGACCACACCTTCCTCGAATGGGCATCGAGCCTGCCGCCGGACCTGAAGCTGCGCGGCGGCGAAGGCAAGTACATCCTCAAGAAGGCGCTCGAGCCGCATCTGCCGCACGACATCATGTACCGCGCCAAGAAGGGCTTTTCGATCCCGGTGGCGGACTGGCTGCGCGGTCCGCTGCGCGAAGCGGTGCGCAAATCGGTGCTCAGCCCGCGCATGTTCGATACCGGCATCTTCAACCGGCGCTTCCTGGAGCAGATGGTGTCGCAGCACGAATCCGGCACGGCGGACTACAGCGCGCCGCTGTGGTCGCTGATGATGTTCGAGGCCTTCCTGCGGGTCAGCCTGGAGTCCTGAGATGAGAGATACCATGACCAGAATTCGCGACGCCTGCGTGAAAGACGCTGCTAGCCTCACACAGGATGAAATCGCGGCGTGGGAGCGCTTCTCGACAACGCAACCCCAGCATGCGTCGCCGTTCCAGAGCGTGCATTTTGCCCGCGCAATCGCTGACGCAGGTGCGGATGCCCGCGTCTGCATCATGCGCGACGATGGCGACATCGTGGCATTCTTTCCCTTCCTGTATCCGAGCGCCCGTCACCAGCGTTGGAAGGTGGCGGACCGCGTCGGCGGCGAGCTGACCGACTCGTTCGGCATTATCGCCTCGTCCGGTTTCAGGACCTCGCCACAAGAGCTGCTGAAGCTTGCCGGGATCAACTACCTGAACTTCTCGCACCTGGAAGAACCGCAGCTGCAGTACGGCCTGACCGGCGAGCAGCCGCGCATCGGCCTGCGCGCCCACCTCGACGTCAACGCAGTGCCGGCCCTCCACTCGGTCAGTTCGGTCACCAAGCACTACCTGAAAGACAGCGCGAAGCGCCAGCGCAAGATTTGCGAGGAAGTCGGTCCCCTGAACTTCACGTTCGACGTACGCGAGGACCGGCTGCCAGCGCTCGAGCGTCTCATCGGACAGAAGCGGGCCCAATATCAGTCCAGCGGCGTCCCGGACGCCCTGCAGGACACGTGGAAGCGAAAGGCTCTGGCCAATCTGCTGGGCTATGAGTTCGATACCTGCAAGGGCGTGCTGTCGACGCTGTACGCTGGCGACCAATGGATCGCATCGCACTACGGGATCATGGGCAACGGTATTCTTACCCTGTGGTTCCCGGTGTATAACCCGGAATTTTCCAAGTATTCGCCTGGACGCCTGCTGCTGCACCATATCGTGGAATCCTGCCGTGAACACGGCTTCTACACGCTCGACCGCGGCGAAGGCGATACCCCGCGCAAGCGCGAGATCGCGAACGAGGAATATCAGCTGTATCGGGGAGTGTGGCAGAACGGATCAGGTACGAGCAGGCTGGTGCACATCCGAAACCGCATCAAGTGGAAATTCGGTCTTTGAGGCCGCTCGGCGTTGCCGGCTCTGCAAAGGCCGGCAACGCCTTCGTCATTAGGCGACGGCGTCGTGGCGTGCACGGCGGCCGATGCCCTCGTAGTGCAGGCCGGCTGCCGTCACCAGCTCCGGCGAATAGATATTGCGGCCGTCAAACACCACGCGCGCGCGTAGCGTCTGCGCCAGCGCGCCGAAGTCTGGCGAACGGAATTCCTTCCATTCGGTCATCAGCACCAGCGCGTCGGCGCCCTGCGCCGCGTCATTGGCCGCGGTGACGATGCGCAGCTGGTCGGCGCAACGCTGCGGGCCATGTTCGGCCAGCAGCACGCGGCTGGCTTCTTCGGTCGCCACCGGGTCGTAGGCCACGATCTTGGCACCCGCGGCCATCAGCGCGCGAATTAGCACAAGGCTCGGGGCTTCGCGCATGTCGTCGGTATTGGGCTTGAACGACAGTCCCCACAGTGCGATCGTGCGGCCCTGGAGCTGATCGGCGCCGCCGAAGAAGCGGCATAGCTTGGTGAACAGGATATCCTTCTGCGCTTCGTTGACCGCCTCGGTGGCTTCCAGGAGGTGCAGGGTCTGGCCGTGCTCAGAAGCTGTCTTGACCAGCGCCTTGACGTCTTTCGGGAAGCATGAACCGCCGTAGCCGGTGCCGGCATACAGGAAATGCGGGCCGATGCGCGGGTCCATGCCCATGCCCATGCGGACCGCTTCGATGTCGGCCCCCAGCACTTCGGCCAGGTTGGCAACTTCGTTCATGAAGCTGATGCGGGTGGCCAGCATGGCATTGCAGGCGTATTTGGTCAGTTCGGCGCTGCGCACGTCCATCTCGACCAGCTTCTCGTGATTGCGATTGAACGGCGTGTAGAGCTGGCGCATGAGCTTGGTGGCGGACGGGCTGTCGCTGCCGATCACGATCCGGTCCGGGCGGGTGAAGTCTTCGATCGCCGCACCTTCCTTCAGGAATTCCGGATTGCTGACCACCGAGAATTCGACCGCCACGCCGCGCTTGTCCAGTTCCGACGCGATCGCAGCCCTGACCTTTACGGCGGTGCCGACCGGGACGGTCGACTTGTCGACCACCACCAGCGGACGCTCCATGCGCGCGCCGATGCTGCGCGCCGCCGACAGGATGTGGGTCAGGTCGGCGCTGCTGTCCTCGTCCGGCGGGGTGCCGACCGCCAGGAAAATCACGTCGGCGTGCGCCACCGCTTCATCGTAGCTGGTGGAAAACAACAGACGGCCGGCGGCGGCGTTGCGCGCAACCAACGAGTCGAGTCCAGGTTCATGGATCGGAATGCCGCCATTGTTGAGCATGGCGATCTTGCGCTCGTCCACGTCCAGGCACAGTACGGTGTTGCCGACGTCGGCAAAGCAAGCTCCCGACACCAGGCCTACATAGCCGGTGCCGATAATCGAAATTTTCATATGAGATCCAGGCCTTCGAGAGGAAGCAGGAGCCTTGACAAGGAATAAGACGGTGCCAAGGATTGGTTGAGTTAGCGAAAGACTATCAGCTGCATAGAAATTTTGCAAACAAGCATCTTCTATCGTGCGTTGTAAAAAAAAATAAATTTAAAACAACTATTGCTCGCACGAAACAGTGCGAAATTTTAATTTTTCTACGGTAAGATGCTGTTTTACTTTTGATATCTGGCACAATCGGCACTTGTGCTGCGTGGTTGATATCAGCAGTCCGCCCCGCTTTGGCTCGACATGAAATTACTTACCTTCAGCACACTGTTTCCAAATTCGCAACAACCGAATCACGGCTTGTTCGTGGAAACCCGACTGCGTTATCTGGTCGCCAGTGGTGAAGTGCAATCGCGCGTCGTCGCGCCCATCCCCTGGTTCCCGCTGGCCCATCCGCGCTTCGGCCAATACGCGAAATACGCCGCCGTGCCGGCGCGCGCCGAGCGCAACGGCCTGCAGGTCGAGCACCCGCGCTACCTGGCGCTGCCGCGGGTCGGCATGAACGTCGCACCGCTGCTGATGGCGCGCGCGGCCCGTTCGACCATCGGCCGCATCCTCGACGAAGGCTACGACTTCGACGCCATCGACGCCCATTATTTCTATCCGGACGGCGTGGCCGCGGTCATTCTCGGCAAGTACTTCAACAAGCCGGTGGTGGTGACGGCCCGCGGCAGCGACATCAACCTGCTGCCGCGCTACCGCATCCCGCGCAAGTTCATCCTGTGGGCGGCGGAAAACGCGCGCGCCGTGATCACCGTCTGCAGCTATCTGAAGGACGAGATGGTGGGCCTGGGCGCCCGCGCCGACCGCATCGTCCCGCTGCGCAACGGCGTCGACCTGCAGCGCTTCTCGCTGCTCGACAAGGACGCCGCGCGCGCCGCGCTGGGCCTGGACAGCTTCACCCTGCTGTCGGTCGGCCAGCTGGTGCCGCACAAGGGCCACGACATCGCGATCCGCGCGCTGCCCCAGCTGCCGGACGTGAAGCTGCTGGTGGCGGGCAGCGGCCCGGACCGCGAGCGCCTGGAAAACCTGGCGCGCGAGCTCGGCGTGGCCGAACGCGTGCGCCTAGTCGGCCCGGTCCCGCAGACCGAACTGCGCAACTATTACAACGCGGCCGACCTGCTGGTGCTGGCGTCCGAACGCGAAGGCTGGGCCAACGTGCTGCTCGAATCCATGGCCTGCGGCACGCCGGTGGTGGCCAGCGCGGTCTGCGGCACGCCGGAAGTGGTGACCCAGCCCGAGGCCGGGCGCCTGATGCTTGACCGTACCCCGGGCAGCCTGGTCGAAGCGGTGCGCCTGCTGCGCGCCGCCAGCCCCGAACGCAGCGCCACCCGCCACTACGCCGAACGCTTCAGCTGGGACGACACGACCCAGGGTCAGATCGATTTGTTCCGAAACATCATCATGGGGCAGAATTAAGTGCGCATTCTTTATCACCACCGTACGCGGTCCAAGGACGGCCAATACGTCCATATCGAAGAGATGATCCATGCGCTGCGCAAGCAGGGCCACGAGGTGATCATCGTGGCGCCGCCGAGCGCCGAGACGGAATCCTTCGGCTCCGACGCCGGTGCGGTCGCACTGCTCAAGCGCTGGCTGCCCAAGTGGTTCTACGAGCTGATGGAGCTGGGCTATTCGGCGGTGGCCTACCGCCGCCTGGCCAAGGCGATCCGCGAACACAAGCCGGACTGCATCTACGAGCGCTACAACCTGTTCCTGCCGGCCGGGATCTGGGCCGCGCACCGCTACAAGCTGCCGCTGCTGCTCGAAGTGAATGCGCCGATCCTGGAAGAACGCAGCCGCTACGATGGCCTGTCGCTGACCCGGCTGGCGCGCTGGTCGCAAGCCTACGCCTGGCGCAACGCCGACGTCACACTGCCGGTCACCCAGGTGCTGGGCGACATCGTGGCGTCCTATGGCGTCGACCCCAAGCGCATCGTGGTGATCCCGAACGGCATCAACGGCGAGCGCTTCGAATCGGCGCCGGACGTCGAGGCGGCCAAGCGCGCCCTCGGCCTGGAAGGCCGCCTGGTGCTGGGCTTCACCGGCTTCGTGCGCGACTGGCACGGCCTGGACAAGGTGCTGAATCTGATCGCCAACGACCCGCCGGCCTCGCGTCGTCACCTGCTGGTGGTCGGCGACGGCCCGGCCCGGCCCAACCTGGAACGCCAGGCGCGCGAGCTGGGCATCGAGAACCGCGTGACCTTCACCGGCATCGTCGGCCGCGACGACGTCGCGCGCCACGTGGCCGCCTTCGACATCGCGCTGCAGCCGGCGGTGGTGGCCTACGCTTCGCCGCTCAAGCTGTTCGAATACCTCGCGCTGGGCAAGGCCATCGTCGGCCCGGCCCAGCCGAACATCGAAGAGATCCTGCGCCCGGATTACAACGCCGTGCTGTTCGACCCAGCCAGCACCCAGTCGCTGACCGAAGCGGTGGACCGCTTGTGCAGCGACCATACCCTGCGCGAAAAAGTTGCCGCCAATGCGCGCCAGACCATCGTCGAGCAGAAACTGACTTGGCACGAAAACGCCCTGCGCGTCGTCAACCTGTTTGGGGGCTTGCTGCGCCGTGCGTGACGCGCTCATCTTCCTGATCGTATTCGGCTCGCTGCCGCTGGTCTTCAAGCGGCCGGCCGTCGGCGCCATGGTCTATGCCTGGCTCAGCCTAATGAATCCCCATCGACTGACCTATGGCGCGGCCTACGACTTCCCGTTTGCCGCCATGATCGCCGTCGCTACGCTGAGCAGCCTGCTGGCGTCCAAACAGCGCAAGGACATTCCGGTCAACAGTTTCACGGTCACTCTGCTGGTTTTTGCCGCCTGGACGACCCTGACCAGCTTCTTCGCGCTCGAGCCGACTTTCGTGTGGGGCGAGTGGACCCGGGTCATGAAGACTTTCGGCATGCTGTTCCTGACGATGGTGGCCGTGCGCACCGAACGCGACATCAAAGAGCTGGTATGGGTCACGGCCATGTCGCTCGGCTTCTATGGCTTCAAGGGCGGCATGTACACCGTCATGTCCGGCGGCAGCGGCCACGTGTTCGGTCCGGAGGACAGCTACATCACGGACAACAATGCGCTGGCGCTGGCGCTGATCACAGCCTTGCCGATCATCTGGTACCTGCAGCAGCAGGCGACCAAGCGCATCATGCGAATCGGCCTGTTTGGACTGGCTGCCGCCACGCTCATCGCGGCGGCCGGCTCCTATTCGCGCGGCGCGCTGCTGGCCGGCGGCGCCATGCTGGTCTTCCTGTGGCTCAAAAGCCGGACCAAGATCCGGACCGGCCTGGCGCTGCTGCTGATCGCCCCGCTGGTCTATCTGATCATGCCGCCGCAGTGGTTCGGCCGCATGGAAACGATCGACGACTATCATGCCGACGCGTCGGCGCTGGGCCGCATCAATGCTTGGGGCTTCGCCATGAATGTTGCGAAGAGCAACATCATGGGCGGCGGCTTCCATGCCTTCTCGCCGCGCATGTTCTTTGTCTACGCGCCGGAGCCGAACAACCATCATGCAGCCCACAGCATTTACTTCCAGGTGCTCGGCGAGCACGGCTTCATCGGCCTGACAATCTTCGTGATCCTCATGGTCTGCGCATGGCGCAACGGCAGCCGCATCATCAAGATGTGCAAGACACGCCCGGAATGGCGCTGGGCTTCCGACTTGGCCGCGATGAGCCAGGTCAGCATGATCGGTTTCGCAGTGGGCGGCGCATTCCTGACGCTGGCCTACTACGACCTGATCTACTACATCGTCGGTACGCTCGCCGTGGTCGAACGGCTGCTGAAAGAACGCCTGGCACCGGAGCGCAAGACCGCGCCCGCAGGCGCCGGCAGAACGATCACAGGACCGCTGATCCCCAAGGAAACTGCATGAAGGTTTATCATCCGTCGATGGGCGTCGGATCGCGCCTGGTCCGCTTCGTCGGCAACCGCCTGACACAGCGCGGTTCGGGACAGGGACGCCTATGCATCCTGAACTACCACCGGGTGCTGGAAAGTGCCGATCCCCTATTGGCCGCCGAGCCCGATGTGGCGGCGTTCCGCTGGCAGATGAAAGTATTGGCCGACTGCTTCAACGTGCTGCCGCTCGACGAAGCACTGGACGCCCTCGCCAGCGGCAAGGTCCCGCCGCGCGCTGTCTGCATCACCTTCGACGACGGCTACCGTTCGACCCACGACCTAGCCATGCCGGTCCTGCGCGAGTTCGGCTTCCCGGCGACCGTGTTCGTCACCACCGGCTATCTTGGTTCGGGCAGCATGTGGAATGACCGCATCCTCGAGTCATTACGCACGATGGACACCGAACGGCTCGACCTGAGCGACGCCGGCCTTGGCAGCTACCCGGTCGGCACCATGGCCGAGCGGCGCGAATCGGTGGCCTTGCTGACCGAGCGCGCCAAATACCTGGCGCCCACGTTGCGCCAGGAACTGGTAGATCGCCTCGACCGCCAGGTCGCCACCCGGGACACCGGGCCGATGCTGACCGAAGACATGATCCGCAATATGGCCCGGCAGGGTATGGAGATCGGCGCGCATACGATCTCGCATCCGATCCTGTCCAAGCTGGACAACGAGAGCGCCCGCTTCGAAATCGCCGAGAGCAAGCGCCAGCTGGAAGCCATCACCGGCAAGCCGGTGCGCTATTTCGCCTACCCGAACGGCAAACCCGGCATCGACTTCCACGACCGCCACATGGCGATGGCGCGCGAAGCCGGGTTCGCCGCAGCCTTTTCCACGGCCATGGGCGCCGCGGGGACCCAGCACGACCGCTTCGCGCTGCCGCGAAGCCGGCCTTGGGACACCACCCGCCCATTTTATATTTCCCGCATGTTGTACTGGCTGGCACGCTAAGCACAATGAACACCATAACCAACACAATGACCGGCCGCAAAGCCATCGGCATTTCGTTTGCCACGCAGTACGTCGAGATGGTCATCCAGTTCGCCTCGGTAATGGTACTGGCACGTATCCTGTCGCCGTCCGAAATCGGCACCTTCTCGCTGGCGGCGATGCTGATGACGATGCTGCACGTCTTCCGCGACTTCGGCGTCGTCCAATACGTCATCCAGGAACGCGACCTGACCTTCGCCAAGCTGCAGTCGACCATGGGGGTGGCGATCCTCCTCGCGCTGTTCGCCGGCGCGGTGCTGTTCGGCCTCAGCGGCCCGGTATCGCGCTTCTACAGCAACCCGGAGCTGCGCAACGTGATGCTGGTGATGTCGGCCAGCTTCGCGATTTCGCCTTTCGGTTCAGTGGTGCTGAGTGTCATGCGCCGCGAGAACCAGCTCACCGCGATCTTCTGCGTCAAGACCGTCAGCGCGCTGTGCCATGTATCGGTGGCGATCGGCCTGGCGCTGCACGGCGCCGGCGCGATCAGCCTGGCCTGGGCCAACTTTGCCGGCATCCTCGCCTTCGGTGTGGTTGGCAACCTGCTGCGCCCCGCTAACGTGCCGTGGACGCCGCGCTTCACGAACATGCGTGCGATCCTGTCCTTCGGCGGCATCAGCAGCATGGGCAACCTGGCGAACATTGCCGGCGCCAGTTCACCTGAACTCATCGTCGGCAAGGTAATGAACATGGCGGCGGTCGGCTATTTCAGCCGCGCGACGGGGCTGGTACAGCTGTTCACGCGCCTGATCGCGAACGCGCTCACGCCGCTGACCCTGCCCTACTTCGCGCAAGTGCGGCGCGAGGGCCAGCCCCTGGCGCAGCCCTACCTGCTGGCGGTCAGCCAGCTGACCGCGGTCGCCTGGCCGTTCTTCAGCGTGCTGCTGGTGCTGGCCTACCCGGTCACGCGCGCCCTCTACGGCGCCCAGTGGGACGCCTCGGTGCCGGTCGCGCGCCTGATGTGCGTATCCGGCGCCATCGCCGCCGTCGGCCTGTTCGCCACCCAGGCCATGGTCGCTACCGGCAATGTGCGCAGCTCGACCCTGTGCAACCTGATCGTGCAGCCGCTGCGCATTGTCGGTGCGCTGGCCGCCGCGCGCTACGGCCTGTTGGCGATCGCCGCCGTCCTGCTGGTGGTCGAATGCCTGGCGCTGGGCGTCACCTGCTGGTTCCTGAGCCGCACGGTCGATGTCCAGCCGTCCCGCATCCTGCGCGCCTGCGCCGCGAGCGCCGTCATTACCGTCTGCTCGGTGGCGGTGCCTCTGCTGGTCTGGCTGGCCGGCAGCGACCAGCCCTCGCATACCTGGAGCGGCCTGCTCACCGGCGGCCTGGGCGCCCTGCTGGGCTGGATCGGCGGCCTGGCGCTGACCCGCCATCCGCTGGCGGCGCACGTGCTGCCTCTAGTCGGCCTGGGCTCGGCAACCGGCCCGGTCACACCGGCCGAGAACCTCAAGCGGATGGCCTACCGTACCGGGCTACTGGGCGCCTGGCACCGCCTGCGCAACCGCGACAACCTGACCGTCGCCATGTTCCACCGGGTGCTGCCGGCCACCGATCCGCGCTATCCCGGCGCCGATCCGGAATGGACCATGACGCCGGCATCGTTCGCGCAGTGCCTCGAATTCTTCCGCCGCCACTACAACGTCGTCAGCGCCGGGCAGGTGTTTGCGGCCATGCGCGGCGAAGCGGCGCTGCCGCCGCGCAGCCTGCTGATCACCTTCGACGACGGCTGGGCCGACACCGCCGAATTCGCGCAGCCGGTCCTCGACCGCTTCGGCATGCAGTCCCTCGTATTCGTCGCCGGCAGTGCAATCGACCGCTACCAGCCTTTCTGGGAAGAGCACGTGTTCTCCTTCCTCGCCACCCAGTCCGGCGCGCTGACGCAGCTCCAGCAGGCCCTGGCGCAGCAGGGTATGGAGCCGCTCGACATCGACTCGGGCCGCAGCTGCGACGAAGCGACGATCCGCACCGTGATCCGCCAGCTGGGCCAGCGCGAACGCGGCGCCGTGCTGGCGCTGGCCGCCGCGCTGCCGGGCGACGATCCGGTGCCGGCCATGATGAACACGGCGCAGTTGCGTGCGCTGGCCGGCGCCGGTCACGCGATCGGCGGGCACGGCATGACCCACCAGCCGCTGACCCGCGTCGCCGACCTGGAACAGGAAATGCAAGCGGCCCAGCGCACCGTCGCCCAGCTGCTGCAGAGTGGCGTCGTCGAGTCGATGTCGATGCCGCACGGGGCCTGCTCGGCGGACGTAATCCGCGAAAGCCGGCAGGCCGGCTACCGTTACCTGTTCAACAGCGAATCGCATCTGAACCGTCTGGCCGGCGTCTCGGCCGCGGCGCCGCTCGGCCCGATCGGCCGCATCCATATTCCCGAGCGCGAAATCTCGGGCAATTTCGGACGCGTCGAGCCGGCCCTGCTGGCAACCTGGCTGTTCCTGCGCCCCGCCAAACCGGTCCTGTCCTACGTCCCGGACAGCCAATGAGCCAAAGCCTCAAACGGCGTTTCGAATGCTGAAAAACATGGAAGAACTTTCAGAAAAAATCATTGGCCGGGCATTGTCCAGCTCTCAACAGCAGATCACGGTCAGCGTGATCATCCCCGCCTACAACGCGGCCTCGACCATCGAGCGCGCGCTCGATTCGGTGCGCGCCCAGACCGGCGTCGGCGCCGAGGTTCTCGTGATCGACGATGCCAGTGCCGACAACACAATCGAGGTCGTCAAGAACGCCATCTGCCCGGACGAAAACATCCGCCTGATCCGGATGCCGAAGAACGGCGGCGCCTCGGCGGCCCGTAATGCGGGCATTCGCGAGGCGCGCGGTCGCTACCTGGCCTTCCTCGACGCCGACGACATCTGGCTGCCGAACAAACTCGCCAAACAGGTCGCCGCCATCGAGGCGGACCCCGACATCACACTGGTGACCTGCAACAGCCAGATGACCTCCGCGGCCGGGGTGCCGCTCAAGGAAGGCCACGTGAACCGTCCCCCGGTGTCCGGCAAGGACGCCTGGAAGACCCTGCTCGTGTATAACTTCCTTCCGACCCCGACCATCCTCACCCGGACCGACATGGTGCGCGAGCTGGGCGGTTTCGACGAAGACCTCGCCGTCGGTGAAGACCTCGACCTGTGGATCAAGCTGGCCGTGCGCGGCAAGGTCGCGGTACTGCCGGAAATCCTGATCAACTACTACGACATGAACAACAGCCTGATGAAGCGTCACAGCGCTCAGACCGGCGACATCGTGGTACCGATGCTGGAGCGCCACATCCGCGAGCAGAACGGCAAGCTGACCCGTGGCGAAGTGCGCGCCATGCGCGGTAGCCGTTCGTTCCGGATGGGTTGCGACCTGTTCTTCTCGAACCGCTTCATGCCCAGTATTCCGTTGTTCCTGCAGGCCGCCGCCTGCGGCATCCGCCCGGTCAAGAGCCTGTCCTACTTGCCTCGTGCATTGTTGATGGAGAGCGCCGCACTGCTGAAACGAAATCTTCAAAAAGCGAATCAACGAACATGAAAACTCCCCTGAATATCTTCATCAACGGCTGGTATGGACAGCTCAATGCCGGAGACGATGCCATTCTCGATGTATTCATCGAACAGACGCAGGCCCGCTTCGACGCGCACATCACGGTCCTGTCCGAACTACCGGAAAACGTTCCGCAGTCGCCGCGCTTGCGCAGCATGTTCCATCCGGCCCTGCTGGGCCGTGAGACATTCAGCGCCCTGCTCAAGGGGCGGTTCTGGCGGCACGTCAGCGAACTGCGCAAGGCCGACCTGTTCGTCCTCGGCGGCGGCGGCATCCTGCGTGACAACACCAACTGGCGCAACCTCCTGCGCCTGCTCGACGAAATCTGGTACGCCAAAATACTTGGCAAGAAGGTCATGCTGTACGGGATCGGCGTCGGCCCTTTTAAGACGTTGCTCGGCCGCAAGCTGATCGGCGCCAGCGTGCGCATGTGCGACCTGGTGACCGTGCGCAGCCAGCGCGGTGCCCAGTGGCTGCGCGAGGTAGGTGTCGACCCGCAGCGCATCCATGTCGTTTGCGACCCGGCCTTCCTGCTGGCGCCGCGCGCGCCGGCCGACCCAGCGCTGCATGCCCTGTTCGAGCCGGGCAAGAAAACGATCGGCTTCTACCCGACCTTCGCACTCGAAACCCTGCACAAGGGCGAACAATTCGACGAACTTGCCAAAGCGCTCGACGCGTTGGCGGAAGATCCGGAAGTGCGGCTGGTGGCGGTGCCGATGTCGGTGCGTGAGAACCGCCCCGACGACGTCACGACGGCACGTTGCATCCAGGCCCGGATGAAGCATCCGCAGCGCTTGCATATTTACGAAAAACGCCTCGATGCGGCCGAGCTCAAATGGGTAACGTCGCAGGCCATGCTGAACCTGACGGTCCGTCTGCACGCCATGATCTTCTCGCTGGGCTGCAACGTCCCGGTGGTGGCGGTCAACTACGAGCCCAAGGTCGCTAACGTCTTCAACGACTTCGACGAGCCGCAATACCTGGTCGAGATGGAAGCCGGGATGGGCGAGCGCCTGGCTGCGGCCGCCCGCGAGGCTTTGCGCGAGCTGCTGGCGTACGGCGCCCGGATCCGCGAACACCGCGCCCACGTCAGTGCAGGCGCTATGCGCACCTTCGACCTGATGGCCGAACTGTACCCGACCCGGGTACCGAGCGAAGACACCGTTCCCGCGGCCGACAGGAACGCCGGCTAGACCAGAACCTCGGCCGGACCCGGGTGCCCGAGGAAGGCGGTCGGGCTGGCCGACAGGCCATAAGCGCCCGACTGGAACACCACCACCAGGTCGCCCACCTCGGCGGCAGCCAGATCCATGCGTTCGGCCAGCACGTCCAGCGGCGTGCACAGCGGCCCCACGACCGACACGGTTTCACGCTGCTGCGCCCCCATGCGGTTGCCGATCGCGGCCGGATAATTCTTGCGGATCACCTGGCCGAAGTTGCCCGAGGCCGCCAGGTGATGATGAAGGCCGCCGTCGGTCACCAGGAACACCTGGCTGCGCGACACCTTGCGGTCGACCACACGCGCCACGTACACCCCGGCCTCGCCCACGAAATAGCGCCCCGACTCGAGCGAGACACGCACCTCGCCCAGCGCCGCCCGCACGCGCGGCAGCCAGTCGGCGAGGTTGGCGCCGACCTGCTCCAGGCCGAGCGGGCTCTCGCCCGGAAAATACGGAATGCCGAAACCTGCGCCCAGATTCAACATCGCCGGCACGAAGCCGCACTCGCCGGCCAGGCGCAGCGCCAGCTCGAAGCTGCGCGCATGCGCCTCGACAATCGCCTCGGCCTTCAGGCTCTGCGATCCGCAGAACACGTGGAAGCCGAGCGGCTCGATGCCCAGCGCGCGCAGCTGCGCGGCGGCCTGCGGGACCGTTTCGGCGTCGATGCCGAACGGCTTGGCGCCGCCGCCCATGCGCATCCCGGAAGCCTTCAGCTCGAAATCGGGATTCACGCGCAGCACCACGCGCGGCGCGATGCCCAGCGATTCGGCCTGGACCGCGATGCGGGCGATCTCGCCGTCCGATTCCGCGTTGATGCAGACGCCGGCCGCGATCGCGCGGCGCAGGTCGGCATTACTCTTGCCCGGGCCGGCAAAGCTGATGTGGGCCGGGTCGAAGCCGGTGTCGAGGGCGGTCGTCAGTTCGCCGCCGGAGGCGACATCCAGGCCATCGGCCAGACCGGCCATGTGCTGCACCAGCGCCGGCATCGGATTGGCCTTGATCGAATAATGCAGCCGCACCGGGTCCGGCAGGGCGGCCCGCACGGCGGCCATGCGGGCCGTCACCAAGGCCCGGTCGTAGGCGTAAAAGGGCGTGCTGCCGACCCGTTCGGCCAGGCGCGAAAGATGAATGCCGCCGACCTGCAGCTCGCCGCCGATGACAGGAAACTGCAGTTGCGGGGCATGGACGGGCTTGTTCATGCGGCGTGTCCCTTGTCGGAATGGTCAGGAAAAAGGTCGAGGAAAGGCACGCGCAATTCCTTGCGGTCGATCTTGCCGTTCGGGTTGCGCGGGAAGGCTTCCGCATGCAGCTCGATATGGGCCGGCGCCATGTAGGCGGGCATGCGGCGCTGGCATTCTTTCGACAGCTGCGCCACCGTGGCGTGCGGCGCCACCGCCAGGAGCACCACCGCCTGCCCCAATTCTGGATGCGGCACGCCGAACGCGACCACTTCCTCGACCAGGCCGGTGGCGTACACCATCTCCTCGATCTCGGTCGGGCTGATGCGGTAGCCGGACACCTTGATCAGGTCGTCGGTGCGGCCCACGAAGTACAGGTAACCCTCTTCGTCGCAGCGCACGGTATCGCCCGACCACACCGCCATTTCAGTCAGCGGCAGGGCTGGATCCTGGCCCGGCGCCGGACGGAAGCGCTCGGCGGTCTTGACCGGATCGTTCCAGTAGCCGAGCGACACCAGCGCCCCGCGGTGCACCAGTTCGCCCGGCTCGCCGGGCGCGCAGGGGCTGCCGTCGGGCCGCACCACCATCACGTCGGCGTTCGGGATCGCACGTCCCATCGAATCCGGGCGCCGGTCCAGTTCGGACGGCGGCAGGTAGGTCGAACGGAATGCCTCGGTCAGGCCGTACATCAGGAACACCTGGGCGCGCGGCAGCGCGGCACGCAGCGCCGCCAGCGTCGCACCCGGCATCGCGCCACCCGAATTGGTGAGATAGCGCAGCGTGCAGTCATCCGGCCACTCCAGGCGCGCCAGCTGCGACCACAGCGGCGGCACCGCGGCCAGGCCGGTGATACGCTCGCTTGCCACTATGGCCACGATGTCACGCGCGAACAGGTGGTTGATCAGCACCGCCGAGGCGCCTGCCAGGAAGGCGCAGGTCAGCTGGCTCAGGCCGTAGTCGAAGCTGAGCGGCAGCACGGACAGAATGCGGTCCGCAGGCGTCAGTTCGAGGTAGGCGGCAACGCTCTGCGCGCCTGCCACCAGATTGCGATGCGACAGCACCACGCCCTTCGGCTTGCCGGTCGAACCCGAGGTGTACAGGATCGCGGCAACGTCGGCATCGATGCGGCGCGGCGGCAGGTCGGGCGGCAGCTGCGCCGCCGTCTCGAGCGCCTGTTCCCAGCCGGCCAGCTCGACCCCGGGCGGCAGCACGCATTCTTCTTTCAATCCGGTCGCCAGCACCGTGCGCAGGTCGGGGCAGTGCGCCAGCACAGGCGCCAGGGCCGCCAGGCGCTGCGCCGAGGTCACCAGTACACGCACGTTACAGTCGGCCAGGATGTGCGCCACCTGGTCCGCCTTGAGCAGCGGGTTGACCGGCACGAACACGCAACCGGCGGCAGCGGCGCCGAACATCGCCGCCACGTTCTCGATGCGTTTTTCCAGGAACACCGCGATGCGCTCGCCCGGCGCGCGGCGGCGCGCGCCCAGCACCCGGGCGGCCGCGCGCACCGCATCGGCCAGGCCGGCATAGTCGAGGCGGATATCGCCATGGACGAGCGCCGGCGCCTCCGGAGTGCGGCGCGCCGAGCTGAAAATGAAGTCGTGGACCAGGTCGCTCATCGAATCGTGTTGCGGTACAAATAGGGCGCAATGTTACCATTTCATCTGCGAAACAAGGCACAATACGCCGTAGATACCACATCGCCTCGATGCTACTCCCCTCTACCTCCACCGACACCACGATTCCGCACGCTCAGGCGCGGTCCGGCCCGGCACGTCCGCGGATCCCGCTGGCCCCGGTGCTGTCGCGCAGGTCGCTGGCGCAGGCCGTGTTCGGGCGCCGCGCGGCAGGGAAAGCGGAGACGCCAACCGTGCTCGACGCCGGCACGGCCACACTGGTGACGAGCGGGCGCATCGCTCTGGCGCTGGCCTTGCGCGAACTGGGCGTGCAGCCGGGCGACCGCGTGCTGCTGCCGGCTTACCACAGCCTGTCGATGGTGCCGCCGGTGCTTTGGCGCGGCGCGACGCCGCTGTTCTACCGGCTCGGCGCCAATGCCGCCGCCGACCTCGACGACATCCGCGGCCGCCTCGCCCCGGACGTGAAGGCGCTGGTGGTCACCCATTATTTCGGCTTCCCCCAGGACATGACGGCGATCCGCGCTTTCTGCGACAGCCACGGCCTGGCCCTGGTCGAGGATTGCGCCCACTGCTTCTTCGGCGAACACGCCGGACGCCCTGTCGGTTCCTTCGGCGATTACGCGATCGCCAGCAGCATGAAGTTTTTTCCGGCCTACGACGGCGGAGTCCTGGTAGCGCGCCAAGCTGCAGCGCCTGCACTGCGCTCGGCCGGCGCCGGCTTCGAAGTCAAGGCGCTGCTGAACGCACTGGAACTGGGCTTCGCCCATGGCCGCCTGCCGCTCCTGAAGGCGCTGCTGGTGCCGGTACTAGGCGCCAAGGACGGCATGTGGAAGCTGCTCAAGCACCTGCGCGCGCGCGGCGCCGCCCCGGCGCCGGCCCTGGCGCCGGCCTCGTCCGACAGCGGCGCCGACTTCGATCCCGCCTGGATCGACAAGCGCGCCTCCTGGTTTGCGCGACGCCTGCTTGCCCGCGTGCCGGGCGCCGACATCGTGGCGGGCCGGCGCCGCCATTACCGGGAGCTCGAGCGCGCACTCGGCGTTCTTCCCGGCTGCCGCCCGCTGTTCGCCGCCTTGCCCGGCGGCGTCTGCCCCTGGATGTTTCCGCTGCTGATGGACGAGCCCGAGCCGGTGTTCGCGCGCCTGCGCGCCGCAGGGGTGCCGGTGACGCGCTTCGCCTTCCCCCTGTGGCCGGACGTCGACGAAGCGACCTGCCCGGTGAGCAGCCGCCTGTCGCGCCAGGTGCTGGCGTTCCCGGTGCACCAGGAACTGCAGGCTGCCGAGCTGTCCTGGCTGGCCGGGCAGGTTCGGGAGGCCGTTCAGCTTGCGACAAGAGAGGGCATGCGCGCATGAGGAATCCCATCAGCTGGCGCATCGTCCCGGCGGCGCGCTTCGATGAGCACGCTGCGCGCTGGCGCGAACTGCATGTGCGTCAGTGCGCCTCGCCAATGCTGGCTCCGGCCTTCGTGTCCGCCCTGCTGACCTGCTTCGGCAGCGGCAGCGAAATACTGGCGCTGGGCGAGGTGCAGGGCGAGTTGTGCGCGGCCACGGTGCTGGCCCCGGCAGGCTCTGGACGCTGGGCCACCTTCCAGCCTTCGCAGGCGCCGGTCGGCCTGTGGCTGCAAGCACCGGGCCTGGAACTGGCGCCGCTGCTCGACAGCCTGTTGAAAGCCCTGCCCGGCTTCCCATTACAGCTCAGCCTGACCCAGTGCGACCCGCTGTTGACGCCGCGTCCGGCCGATCATGGGTGCATCCGCACGCTGGACTATATCGTCACCGCACGCATCGGCATGGACGGCGCCTTCGAGGACTACTGGCAGGCGCGCGGCAAGAACCTGCGCAGCAATCTGAAAAAGCAGCGCAACCGCCTGGCCGCAGACGGCATCGTCACCCGGCTGGAGACGCTCACCGAAGCGGGCGACATGGCCGCCGCAGTGAGCGATTACGGCAGACTGGAAAGCAGCGGCTGGAAGGCCCGGAACGGCAGCGCAGTCAGCGCCGGCAATGACCAGGGCCGCTTCTACCGGCAGATGATGGAGGCATTCGCCCGGCATGGTCAGGCACGCGCCTACCGCTACTGGTTCGGGCAGCAGCTGGTCGCGATGGACCTGTGCATCCTCGAGCGCGGCTGTATCGTGATCCTGAAGACCAGCTATGACGAATCGGTGCCGTCCAGCTTGTCGCCGGCCCTCCTGATGCGCGAGGAAGCATGCCGCGCCCTGTTCGGCGAAGCCGGGCTGGACCGCATCGAATTCTACGGCAAGGTGATGGAGTGGCACACGCGCTGGACCGACGAGGTGCGTACCCTCTACCATCTCAATCATTACCGGTGGCCGCTACTGGCGCGCGTCCATGCACAGCGTCAGGCGCGCTTGCAGGCGCGTACTGCAGCCACCACGAACAACGGAGCTTGATATGTACCTGGAAGAAGTAAAGAACCTGCTGACCGATGTCTTGAATCTGGGCCCGGCGGGACAATCCCTTACCGCCGAATCGGCCTTGCTGGGCGCCCTGCCCGAACTGGATTCGATGGCCGTGGTCGGCGTGATCGAGGCCATCGAGGACCACTTCGGCATTGCCATCGACGACGACGACATCAGCGCCAGTACGTTTGAAACCGTCGGCAGCCTGGCCAATTTCGTGGCGCAGAAAAGCGCGCAGTGAACAAGGTCCTGATGGTGGCGTTCCATTTCCCGCCGCAGCGTGGCAGCAGCGGGATCCAGCGCACCCTCAAGTTTGCCCAATACCTGCCGGCCCACGGCTGGCAAGCCTTGGTACTGAGCGCCCACCCGCGCGCCTACAGCGACACCGGCGGCAGCTATACCGGCCCGGCCGAAGTAACGCGCGCCTTCGCTGTCGACAGCGCACGCCACCTGGCGATCCGCGGCCGCTACCTGCGCCTGCTGGCGCTGCCGGACCGCTGGGTCGGCTGGTGCCTGGGCGCGATTCCGGCCGGGCTGAGACTCATCCGGCGCGTGCCCTGCCAGGTGATCTGGTCAACCTATCCGATCGCCAGCGCCCACCTGATCGGCCTGGCCCTGCGGCGGCTCACCGGCTTGCCCTGGATCGCAGACCTGCGCGATCCGATGATCGACGACGCCTATCCTACCGACCCCTGGATGCGCAGGGCCGCCGCCTGGGTCGAGCGCCAGACCGTGCGTCACTGCACCCGCGCGGTCTGCACCACGCCCGGCGCGGTGCGCAGCTACCGGCAGCGCTATCCGGAGATCCCGCCCGAGCGTTTTCACCTGATCGAGAACGGCTACGACGAAGAAGAATTCGCGCATGCCACGCCGGCGCCCGGGCCGGCGGGCGGCCCCTTCGTATTGCTGCACAGCGGGATCGTCTACCCTTCCGAGCGCGATCCACGACCGCTGTTCGCCGCCCTGGGCCGCCTGCGGCGCGAGGGCAGGCTCAGCGCCGTGAACTTCCGCCTGGTGCTGCGTGCCGCGGTACATGAGACGCTGCTGGCGGAGCTGGCGCGCGAACATGGCATCACCGACCTCGTCGAGCTCGCGCCGGCGCTGTCCTATCGCGCCGCGCTGGCTGAGATGTCGGCCGCCGATGGCCTGCTGGTGCTGCAAGCGGCCAACTGCAACGAGCAAATACCGGCCAAGCTGTACGAATACCTGCGCGCCGGGCGGCCGATCCTGGCGCTGACCGACTCGGCCGGCGATACCGCGAGCCTGATGCGCGCGGCCGCCATCGATACCGTGGCGGCACTGGACGACGCAGACGCCATCGCGCAGGCTTTGCCGCGCTTCCTGGACCTGGCCGCTGGCGGCCGCGCCCCGCTCGCCACCCAGGCCTTCGTACAGGCGCAGGCACGCAGCGCCCGCACGGCCCAGCTGGCGGCGCTGCTGGACGAGGTAAGGACAGCTTCGGTACCATCTCATCATTGAGGAGTTGACATGTATCTGAACGAAGCCCGAGCCCAGGCATGACACCGGCACACGCGCCCGCCGAAGCCTTTTTTCTGCCCGTGCAGGACGGGTTCCGCTATTGCCTGTTCCACGCGCCTGCCGGCCACTGCCGCGAGGCGCTGGTCTACCTGCACCCGTTTGCCGAAGAAATGAACAAGTCGCGCCGCATGGCCGCGCTGCAGGCGCGCGCGCTGGCGGCGCTAGGGGTCGGCGTGCTGCAGATCGACCTGCACGGCTGCGGCGACAGCAGCGGCGACTTCGGCGAGGCGCGCTGGGAAGGCTGGAAGCGCGACGTCGACGCCGCACGTGCCTGGCTGCAGCAGCGTCTCGGCCGCCCCGTCGGATTGTGGGGACTGCGCCTCGGCGCGCTGCTCGCGCTCGACTGCGCGTCTAGCGCCGCCGTCCCGCCACCGGTCCTGCTGCTGTGGCAGCCGGTCACCAGCGGCGCCGGCTTCCTGACCCAGTTCCTGCGCATGCGCGTGGCTGCCGAACTGCTGCAGGACGGCGCCGGCAATGGCGGCACCAAGGCGCTGCGCCAGTGGCTACAACAGGGGAAGTCGCTCGAGATTGCCGGCTACGAGCTAGCGCCGGCGATGGCGGCCGCCCTCGAGCGCCTCGACGCCTCGGTGCTGGCGCCGCGCGGCTGCCGCATCGACTGGTTCGAGCTGACGGCAGCCGCCGGCCGGCCGCTGCCGCCGGCCGCCAGCGCCATCACGGCGGATTGGCGTGCACAGGGAATCGACTTCGGCGTGCGCCTGGTCCATGGCGAGCCTTTCTGGATGACGCCGGAAATCAGCGAATGCGCGACGCTGCTGGATGCCACGACTGCACTTTACCGGGAGCCCGCCGATGCAGCATGAAGAACGCGCACTGCGCTTTGCCTGCGGCAGCGACTGGCTGTACGGCGTGCTGTCGATGCCGGCGCAGCCGGCCTCGCGCGGCGTGCTGATCGTGGTCGGCGGCCCGCAGGTCCGCACCGGCAGCCACCGTCAGTTCACCCTGCTCGCGCGCAGCCTGGCGCAGGCCGGCATTCCGGCCATGCGCTTCGACTACCGCGGCATGGGCGACAGCGAAGGCGCAGCGCGCGATTTCGAACAGGTCCAGGATGACCTGCGCGCGGCGCTCGACTGCTTCTTCGAGCAGGCCCCCGGACTGCGCGACGTGGTGCTATGGGGCCTGTGCGACGGCGCCTCGGCCGCCGCGCTGTACGCGCCGGATGATCCGCGCGTAGCCGGCCTCGCCCTGCTCAATCCATGGGTGCGCACCGAAAACGGCGCCGCCAAGGCGACCCTGAAACACTACTACCGCAGCCGCCTGCTCGACCCCGCTCTGTGGAAGAAGATCGCGGCCGGCCGCTTCGATGCAAAGCAGGCTGCCAGATCGTTCGTGTCCCTGGTCCGGACTGCGTTCGGGGGCGCCGCGCCGGACACGCCGCAGGCAGCAGGATCGCGCGCCGGCGCCCTGCCCGTGCGCATGCATGCCGCGCTCCAGCAGTTTAGGGGCAAGGTGCTGGTGATGCTGAGCGGCGCCGACCTGACGGCGCAGGAATTCGCCGGCCTGCCGTCGGGCTCGCGCGATTGGGAACGCCTGCTCGCGGCCCCGCGCGTCACGCGTCACACGCTGCCGGGGGCCGACCATACCTGCTCGCGGCGCGAGTGGCACGAGCAGATGGTCGGCTGGACTGCGGACTGGCTGCGCAGCGTCTAGGCGGCGCTAGCGACGCGGCGCCAGGCAAGCCTTGAAGTTCTCGAAGGCGCCGTAGCGCGGTGCGGCCCTGGGCGCGTCCTCGCACAGGTCGAGCGGCGCATCGGCGGCCGCCCGACCGGCGCCACGCCGCGGCGGCGCCTCGCGCCAGCTAAAATCGGCACTGTCGGGCGCCGTGAACAGCTTGCGCAGCGGATGATAGCCGAGGTAGCTGAATGCGATCGGCGTCTCCAGGTTGTCGCCGGCACGCAGCCCGCCGCCATTGCGGCTGCGAATGCTGCCGTCGACGAGGTTGCCGTCGGCTTCCACGCTGCTTTCCGGGAAGCGTACGTCCACACCGGCCGTGTCGACCAGGGTATTGCCGGCCAGCCGGGTGCCGGCTGCCGCATTCACGTAGATGCCCACATCGGAGCAGGAAGCGACCAGGTTGGCCTGCATGATCCCGCCGTCCTGTTCGGTCACGCACTTCTGGTCGCGGCAGTAGGGCTTGCCGGTGCCGCCGCCGCCGAATGACAGGCCGATCCTTTGTCCCGGAAAATCGCGCAGTCGCTGCTCGCACAGGACGATATTGCGCTCGAAGCGGTTGCGCGCCCCGGCGCCTTTGGCGTAGGCGCCGTAGCTGACCCGGTCGCCGTCGGACTTGATGAAATCGGCGATCAGGTTGCGCCGGATGACCCAGTCGCTGGCCGCCACCAGGTCGATCGAAGCGACCGTTCCCAAGGTGCGGCGCGGCGCCGACGCCGCCAACGTGTTCGACTCGATCAGGCCACTGTCCGGGAAGCGCCCATGTTCGCCGTTGATCTTGAAATGGGCGTTGAAGTCGAGGATGGTATTGTTGACGGCCGCGAAATGATGGGCGCCGCCCACCACGTGAAAAGCGTGCTCGCAGTCTTCCTGCCGCGCGCAGCTGCCGCGGATGCTCAGGTTCTCGAAACGCCAGTACGGCGCGGATACCTTGAAGCCTTCGCTTGCCTCGAACTCGATGATCGCATCGCCGGGGCGGTCGGCGCGTACGACGACAGGCGCCCTCTCTTCCCCGGGACGGCTGGCGTTGACACTGCCGCGTATCCGGTAAGTCCCGGGCAGGAACACGATCACGTCGCCCGGTGCGGCCTCGGCGATGGCGCGCCGGGCATCCTCGCTGGAGGCGACCAGCTTGCGCGCAAGACCGCTGCCGGTTCCGGCGGCGGCCGCCTGTGCGCCCACGGAAAGGGCCGGCAAGGCGGCCGGCATAGCGCCGCCGCGGTCGATCGCCAGCAGCGCAGCGCTCAACGCCTGACCGGTGCCCGTAATCATCGGATTGTGGCCGCTGCTGCGCTTCTCGATGTACGGAGCCAGCGTGCGCGGCGTGATGCCCTGTTCCTGAAGGTACCAGAGACCGCCGGCCGCGGCCAGCAAGCCCAAAACGGCAAGCAGCAGCACCGCCTGCATGACGCGCAAGCGCAGCCCGCGCGTCCGGCGCGGCGGCCTCAAGCTGCAGCCTTGATGCCGTGCCGTCCCATCAGGTCATACAGCGTCGGGCGGCTGACGCCCAGCATTTCGGAAGCCTTGACGATGTTGCCGTCGGCCCGCGCCAGCGCCCGCACGATGGCCTTGTATTCGGCCTCGTCGCGCACCTGGCGCAGGTTCAGCGGCGATTCTTCGGCATCCGACTCGGGCAGCTCCGGCAAACCCAGGTCGTCGGCGACGATGGTGTTCCCGTCGGCCATGATGACGGCGCGCTTGATGCAGTTTTCCATCTCGCGCACGTTGCCCGGCCAGGCATAGGCTTCGATCGCCGCCAGCGCGTCCGGCGCGAAGTGCAGCGAGGAGCGCGATTCCTGGGCGCAGAACTTGTTCTTGAAGTGGTGGGCCAGGAGTGCGGCGTCGCCTTCGCGCTGGCGCATCGGCGGGATCGTCACCACGATTTCGGACAGGCGGTAATACAAGTCCTCGCGGAAGCGTCCCTGCGCGCACAAGTCTTTCAGCTTCTGGTGGGTCGCGCAGACGATGCGCACGTCGACCGGGATCTCTTCATGGCCGCCGATGCGCTCGATCACGCGCTCCTGCAGGAAGCGCAGCAGCTTGGCCTGCAGCGGCATCGGCAGGTCGCCGACTTCGTCGAGGAAGAAGGTGCCGCCGTGGGCCAGTTCGACCTTGCCCTTGGTCTGCTTGGCGGCGCCGGTGAAGGCGCCCTTCTCGTAGCCGAACAGTTCGCTCTCGAGCAGGTTTTCCGGAATCGCGGCGCAGTTGATCGCCATGAAGCGCTCTTTCGCACGCGGCGAGATGCCGTGCACGGCGCGCGCCAGCACTTCCTTGCCGGTGCCGGATTCGCCCAGCAGCATCACCGAGGCCGAGGTCGGCGCCACCTTCTCGATGGTGCGGCAGACCTTCAGCATGCCGGGGTCGCGCGAGATCACCCCGGCCAGCGGCGAATCGGCCTGCGACTGCTGCATGCGGCGGTTTTCCTGCTGCAGGTTGTGCAGGAAAAAGGCGCGCTGGATCACCAGGTTCAGCACTTCGGGGTCGACCGGCTTCTGGTGGAAGTCGTAGGCGCCCATGGCGATCGCCTTGACCGCGTTGTTGTGGTCCTGGTTGCCGGTCAGGACGATCACGCGGGTGTCCGGCGCCAGCGCCAGCATCTGCTGCAGCGTGGCCAGGCCTTCGGTCGAGCCGTCCGGATCGGGCGGCAAGCCCAGGTCCATGGTCACCACCGCCGGTTCGTGGCGGCGGATCTGGGCCAGCGCCGCCTCGCGATCGCCGGCTACCACGACCTCATACGCGTCGAGGCTCCAGCGCAGCTGCTTCTGCAGGCCCGGATCGTCTTCGATAATCAACAGTTTCGGTTTGGTTTGGGTCATGGATGTCCTCTATCAGGAGATCATTGCTGGCGCCGGCTCATGGTACAGCGGCAGCACGACCTTGAACGTGGTGCCGAGCGCAGGCTGGCTGCTGACTTCCAGCGCCCCGCCCAGCTCGGTGATGTATTCGCGGCTCTCGAACACGCCGATGCCCATGCCGGCCGACTTGGTCGAGTCGAAGGGCGTGAACAGGCGCTCGCGGATGAATTCCTCGCTCATGCCTTCGCCGGTGTCGGTGATTTCGATCTCGACCGCCCCGGCATGCGGGTCTTCGCCGCGCAGGCCGAGGCGGATCATCACGTGGCCGTCGCGCGGCGTGGCCTCGATCGCATTCTGGATCAGGTGGCCGACCACGCGCTCGAGGCGCTCGCGGTCCGCCATCACCTTCAGCCCCGGCATCTCGACCACCAGCTGCGGACGCGGCTCGAAGGCGTTCTTCAGCGCCACCGCCTGGCGCACCACCTCGTCGACCGCCAGCGGCAGCGGCTTCTCGGCGTTCTCGCTGCGCGACAGCTTCTGCAGCAGCAGCTTCATCTTCTGTACCGAGTGGTTCAGGGTTTCCAGCATGTCGCGCTGGAATTCGGGGTTGTCCTTGTGCTTTTCCGCGTTGGCGTTCATCAGCGACAGCTGGGCCACCAGGTTCTTCAGGTCGTGCACCACGAAGGTCGACATGCGGTTGAAGGATTCGAACTGGCGCGCCACCATCAGCGCGTTGGCGGCGTCTTCCTGGGCCAGGTGGCCGGCGGCCTGGCTGCCGGCGATTTCCATCAGGTCGATGATTTCCCAGTTCAGCTTGAGCGGGCTGCGCGCACGCTGCAGCACCACGAAGCCGAACAGCTTCTCGTGCAGGATCAGCGGCACCACCAGCCAGCGGCGCGGGTAGTCCAGCAGCCACTGCGGAACGGCCAGGCCCTCGTACTTGTCGGGGCGTTCCACGTACTCGTCGATGTCGATCACCCACTGGGTGCTTTCCATGAACTGGCAGAACGGCGAGTTGTTTGGTTCGGCCATGCTGGTGTCCGGCGCCTGCCAGCGCGCGCGCGGCTCGAAGTGGTTGCCGTCGTTGCGCTGCCACAGCGTGCCGCCAGGGCTTTCGACCAGCGCCGCCACGGCCTGGATCACGCGGTCGCCCAGGCCCGGCCCGCGCTCGGACAGGGTGCGCGTGAAACGCGTCCATTCCTCGCGGTAGTCGTAGTTATACGTGAAGAAGTGCTTGCTGATCGAGACCTTCAGCCAGGAGCGGAAGGTGCCGGAAAACAGGATCACCAGCAGCAGGCAGATGGCGCCGAACAGGAAGCCGGCCTGCATCACCGTGCCCCAGCGGCCGCCGAAGAAGCGCAGGTAATAGCCGGCCGATCCCATCGCCAGCAGGTAGATCGCGGAGCCGAACAGCGCAGCCGAATGGAACATCACGCGCCGCGACACGCCGACCGAGACCGTCCAGGACTTGCGGCGCGCCATCGACGCCGCCACCAGCGGCACGGTCAGGGCATTGATCAGGCCGCGCGCATTCCACAGTTCCGGATTCAGGTCGCGGAACAGCATGGTGTTGGTGTACAGGTAGAAGTCGTAGGCGAACATGCCGCCGATGCCGAGGCAGGCGAACTTGATCGCCCAGCGCTCCTCGATGGTCTTGTTGCGGTACACCTGCTCGACCAGCAGCATGCCGTACACCGCCAGGCAGGCGAAGGCGGTCACCACCGGCAGCGCGCCGAGGGTGCTCAGGAGTTCGTTATACCAGTGGCCGACCAGCAGTGCGCCCAGCAGCACCAGGTAAGCGCAGCCGGCCGCGAACAGCGAAGGCCGCATGCCCAGGGGCATCCGGCTGTCTTCACTCTTCCAGTGGCCCAGCAGCGCAACCAGGAACACCGACCAGGCGCCGTCGCGCAGCACCTCGAGCGCAGCGGTGAGCGTGGTCCACAACCTGTCGTGCAGCGCATCCCAGGCCAGGGCGATGGCCCACAGGGCGGTCAGCAGGCAGGCCGCCGACAGGCTGCCGCGCTGGAAGCGCCCGCGCCAGCCGGACAGGATGGGTAATCCCAGCAACAGGTACCCGGCTGCAGCAAACGCGTAACTATAGGCTGTGATATTGGTCACGATGGACGGTTCAGACAGGTGGGAACGAAGGACCGCAGCCGGCGCCGGCCGCGGATCCGGTCAGCGTCCGCTGCGGAACAGGACGACTTTCAGGGTGTCGATGAGGATCAGGACGTCGAGGAACAGGCTGTTGTTCTTCACGTAGTAGAGGTCGTACTGCAGCTTCTGCAGCGCGTCCTCGGCGGACGAACCGTAACCGTAGCGCACCTGGGCCCAGCCGGTGATGCCCGGCTTGACGCTGTGGCGCACATTGTAATACGGGACCACCTCGATCAATTGGTCGACGAAATACTGGCGCTCGGGGCGCGGGCCGACGAAGGACATGTCGCCCTTGAACACGTTGAGGATCTGCGGCAGCTCGTCGATGCGGGTCTTGCGCATGAAGTTGCCGATGCGGGTGATGCGCGGGTCGTTCTGCTGGGCCCACTGCGGCTTGCCGCCCTTTTCGGCGTCGGTGCGCATGCTGCGGAATTTATGCACCAAGAAGGTCTTGCCGTCCTTGCCGACCCGCTCCTGCGAATAGAACACCGGGCCGCGGTCTTCCAGCTTGACGGCCAGCGCGGCCAGCAGCATCAGCGGCAGGGTCAGCACCAGGATGATCACGCTGCACACGATGTCGAAGCTGCGCTTCATGAAGGTGCGCACGAAACTCTGGTCGAAGCCGCCGCCGAACACCAGCCAGGAGGGCTGCAGCGAGTCGACCCGGATCTGGCAGGTCTCGCGCTCGAAGAAGGTAGCGGCGTCGGTGACCTTCAGGCCGGCCAGTTTGCAGTCGAGCAGTTCCTTGATCGGGAAGCCGCCGCGGCGGTTCTGCACCGACACCACGATCTCTTCGACGTTGTACTGGCGCGCCAGTCCCACCAGGGTGTCGCCCTCGCGCCCGTTCAGCAGGCTGGTCGAGGGCACGCACAGCTCCTCGGTGGGCGTCGGGACGAAGCCGGTGATGTTGTAGCGGTGGTAGCTGGCGCTCTGCAGGGCCAGGTCGCTGCATTCCTTGGCCAGCGGGCCGCTGCCCAGGAACAGGATACGGGTCTCCAGGAAGCGCAGTTCCGAGCTCTTGAAGAAGATCATGCGCGCGATGAAGATGCCGGCGGCGGCGATCGCGAACACCAGGGCCAGGATGCCGCGGCCGAAGTACAGGTCCGGGGCGACGTAGAACACCAGGGTCAGGATCAGGAAGCCCATCAGGAACGAGGGCATCAGCTTCATGAAGAAGGGGTTGCGCAGGCCTTCGTTGAAGTCGAGCTGGTACATGCCCATCGCGCTCATGCTGAAGATGATGGCGGCGGTGAAGGCGATGGCCGAGGTGAAGAAGTGGTCGAGACTCTCCACGTTCGGCAGGCCGAGCGGCTGGCCCAGTTCCATGAAGCGCACCGCCGCGCCGACGTAGGCGGCGCCGAGCAGGACCAGCACCTCGACGAACAGCAGGACGAAGACGATCTTCGACACATAATGGTTGGAAATCTTAAGCACGCTACCCTCCGGTATTCTTCTTGGTTACATACTGCAGTGCTTATTCGGACAGGTTGTGCACGTACCAGTCCATGGCTTCCTTCAGCCCTTCGCCGATGCGGTGGGTGGGCGCGTAGCCCAGCATCGCGGCGGCCTTGCCGATGTCGGCCTGCGAGTGGCGCACGTCGCCCTTGCGGAAGTCGACGTACACCGGCTTGTGCGCGGCCACGTGCGGGAAGCGCGGCGCCAGCAGCTCGCACATCTTCGCGTGCAGCTGGTTGAGCGAGGTGCGGTCGTTCAGCGCCACGTTGTACACCTGGTTGGCGGCGTCGCTGCCGGCCATCGCCGCCAGCAGGTTGATCTGCACCACGTTGTCCACATAGCAGAAGTCGCGGCTGGTCTCGCCGTCGCCATTGATGCGCAGCTCTTCGTTGCGGATCAGCGCCGCCACCCATTTCGGGATCACAGCGGCGTAGGCACCGTTCGGATCCTGGCGCGGACCGAACACGTTGAAATAACGCAGGCCGATCGATTCCATGCCGTAGGTGCGGCCGAACACGTCGGCGTACAGCTCGTTGACGTACTTGGTCACGGCATACGGCGACAGCGGCTTGCCGATCCGGTCCTCGATCTTCGGCAGGCCCGGATGGTCGCCGTAGGTCGAGCTGGAAGCGGCGTAGACGAAGCGTTTCACCTTGGCGTCGCGCGCGGCCACCAGCATGTTCAGGAAGCCGGTGATGTTCGTTTCGTTGGTCAGCTGCGGATTCGCGATCGAGCGCGGCACCGAGCCCAGCGCGGCTTGGTGCAGGACGAAGTCGACGCCCTCGCAGGCCTTTGCGCAATCCTCGGGAGAGCGGATGTCGGCTTGCAGGAAAGTAAAGTTGGCCCATGCCGCCTCGCCCACCAGTTCGCGCACCTGGTCCAGGTTGTGCTGGTGGCCGGTGGCGAAGTTGTCGAGACCCGTGACACGCTGGTTCAGCTTGAGCAGGGCTTCGACAAGGTTCGAGCCGATGAAACCAGCAGCGCCGGTCACCAGCCAGTGGTAGCTGCGCTGCAGCAGCTGCTGTTGGACATCTTGAATCTTGTTCACGTTTGCAGACACTTTACTTGCTGATTACCCGGCTGCCCGTATGGGGCAGCCGTATTGGGGAGTATTACAGGCGCCAGACGCAATAGCCGGCTTCGCTGATCGCCTTCGGATCGAACTGCGATTTGACGTCGATGAAGCAACCGTTGTCGTTCAGCTTGGACTGGAAATCGAGCAGCGAATGGGCCAGCACTTCCTTGTGCGGCACCGCCACGACCAGGGCGTCGGCTTTCGGCAGGTCTTCCCAGCGCTCCAGCTTGATGCCGTATTCGTGCTGGGCTTCCTCGCCGTCGGCGACCGGGTCGTAGACGTGCACGTCGCAGCCGTAGGATTCCAGTTCATGCACGATGTCCGCAACCTTCGAGTTGCGCAGGTCCGGGCAGTTTTCCTTGAAAGTCAGTCCGATCACGTTGACCTTCGAGCCCTTCACGTGGAAGCCCGACGAGATCATCGACTTGACGGTCTTTTCGGCCACGAACTTGGCCATGCCATCGTTGATGCGGCGGCCCGCCAGGATCACCTGCGGGTGGTAACCGACCATCTCGGCCTTGTGGGTCAGGTAATACGGATCGACGCCGATGCAGTGGCCGCCCACCAGGCCCGGACGGAAGGGCAGGAAGTTCCACTTGGTGCCGGCGGCCTTCAGGACTTCCAGCGTATCGATGCCGACCTTGTCGAAGATGATCGCGAGTTCGTTCATCAAGGCGATGTTCAGGTCGCGCTGGGTGTTCTCGATCACCTTGGCGGCCTCCGCCACCTTGATGCTGGAGGCGCGGTACACGCCGGCCGTGACCACCGATTCATACAGCTTGGCGATGCGGTCCAGGGTCTCGTCGTCGTCGCCCGACACGACCTTCAGGATCGTGGTCAGGGTGTGTTCCTTGTCGCCCGGATTGATGCGCTCCGGCGAGAAGCCGACGTGGAAATCGTCCTTCCACTTCAGGCCCGACTCTTTTTCCATGATCGGGATGCAGACTTCCTCGGTGGCGCCCGGGTAGACGGTCGACTCGAAGACGACGACGGCGCCGCGCTTCATGTGCTTGCCGACGGTCTTGCTGGCGCCTGCCAGCGGGGTGAAGTCGGGGTTGTGGGCGATGTCGACCGGGGTCGGCACGGCCACCACGATGTAGTCGGCCTGCGCCAGTGCGGATGGGTCGGTGGTGACTTCCAGGTGTTGCGCCGCCTTCAGCTGCTCGGTCGCGACTTCGCCGGTGGGATCGACGAACTTCTTATAGTTTTCAATTTTGGTTGCCGACAGATCGAAACCGATTGTTTTCGCCTTCTTGCCGAACTCGACAGCCAGCGGCAAACCAACATAGCCCAAGCCAACTACTGCGACGACTTCATCTGCTTTCATCTCGCATATTCCGATCAAATATTATTTTTTGCAATTCTGTTAATTTTAAATATAGCATGGAAACAGAATTGCACTCAACAACTGCCAAGGATTCACTCTTAAAAAACAACAGGATGGCGCTCTTGGCGGCATTCCGGCGGACGATAAAAAACATGCGCCTACCATGAGAATGCCGAAAAGCAACATCACTAAGTCAGATGTAATTTTAACATTCTTTCAAATGCAACTCTGTTTGCGCGGCAATCGTGCGCATGGGAATCATTGCTTTTTTAAATGAATCGTGACAGGACGGCGCGCGGATGCGAGCCAGTCATCGGTGACCCGTAACTTATTGATTTGCTGAGGGAGAAGTGGCGCGGCTGGCGGGGATCGAACCCACGACCCTTGGCTTCGGAGGCCAATACTCTATCCACTGAGCTACAGCCGCGCAGGAGTGAAGCGAAGGATACAGAGTTTTGACCGGCACGTCTATGGCACCAATGTTGACCGCAGAGAAATTGCGTTTCCATTAACGTGCTTTCGATCTATAATCGCCCGGTTCCGCGCCATTTATGACGGGTAAGGCAGCTAAGCGCTGGACGCAGCAGGTTTTTTTATTGATCAAGTAAGGAAATCATGAGCGACGCACACCACAGTGAACATCAGGCTTTCATCCGAACCCCGAAACAGCTGATTGCCGCAGTAGCCGGGTTTTTCCTCGTCATCGTCATCGGCATCATCTTGCTGGTGTCCTTCGTGACCAATCAACATTTGACCGGCGCCGGCTCGGAAGGGCAGAACCCTGAAGCGGTCATGGCGCGCGTGCGTCCTGTCGCTGAAGAAGGCTTCGCGCTGAAGGATGCGAACGCGCCCAAGGTGCTGCAGGGCGGCCAGGCCGTCTACACTGCCGTTTGCGTTGCCTGCCACGGCACCGGCGCCGCAGGCGCCCCCAAAGTTGGCGATGCCGGCGCCTGGAGTGCGCGCCTCGCACAAGGTTACGACACCCTCCTTCAGCACGCGGTCAACGGGATCCGCGCCATGCCGGCCAAGGGCGGCAACCCGGACCTGGACGACGTCGAAGTGGCGCGCGCCCTTGTATATATGGCGAATCAATCGGGCGGCAAATTCAAGGAGCCGGCAGCGCCGGCGCCTGCCGCCCAGGCGCCGGCCGCAAATGCACCTGCACCGGCGGCTGCTGCCGCCAGCGCGCCGGCCGCTTCCGCCGCTCCCTCAACCGCGGCGGCCGACAGCGGCGCCGGCAAGGCTTTATATGGTTCCACCTGCGTGGCTTGCCATGGCGCCGGCATCGCAGGCGCGCCGAAGATGGGCGACAAGGCTGCCTGGGCGCCCCGCATCGCCCAGGGCCCGGCAGTGCTGTACCAGCATGCGCTCAACGGCTTCCAGGGCAAGACCGGCATGATGCCGCCAAAAGGTGGTTCGAGCGCGCCGGACGCCGACGTCAAGAGCGCGGTCGATTATATGGTAGCCGCCGCCAAGTAACAATTTCCCGCTTACAAGAAGCCGCCTGAGGGCGGCTTTTTTGTTTTTGTTTTTAGTTCAATGTTTTTAACCATATAAATAACTGACGAAATTACATTGCTTCCGAATAATATTCATAAGATCCCCGACAATGTTTCGTTGCCGCACGGGAACAAAAGGCGAGAAATTTGACTTTTTCCGTGCATCACTAATTTCTTTGGCGTAATCTAGCGCTACCGAACAAAAAGAAACCGACTAGCGCTTAACCAGAGAAACCCGAAATGAAATCTGTTAAAAACTTCCTGTCGCTTCGGCGCCTTTCCATCGTAGTAGCCAGCTCCGCACTCGCCGCCTGTGGCGGGGGTAGCGATCAAGCCCAAGGCACTGCGTCCAGCGCACAGACCGCCGCATCTCTCAGCGCCTCCCTGCCAGGTACCCTGACTGGCCCGATTACCACCACCGTGCCGCCGACCACCGGCGGCACCACGACGACGCCCGCAACCGTCTCCGGCACTACCATTACCGACGTCCGTTTCGAAAACACCAGCACGACCGCGACCCAGACCAACGTGCCTGTTACTTTCGGTCAAGTCTTCGCACAAGGTAACCTGCTGGCGAGCGACAAGCTGACTGGACGCCTGGAAGACGGCACCACGGTCCCGCTGCAGGTCGACGTCAAGGCGACCCATGCCGACGGCTCGGTGCGCCATGCCATCATTTCCGCTGTCGTGCCGAGCATCGCTGCGGCCAAGGTGCGTACCATGTCGCTGGTGAAAGGTGGCACCGCGCCGACCGGCACCGTCACCGTCGATTCCCTGCTGCGTACCGGCTTCACGGCATCGGTTCACGCCAATATCGGCGGCGTCGATTACTACGCTTCCGCTGACGAACTGCTCAAGAGCACCACGCCGACCACCTGGCTGAATGGCCCGGTTGCCACCGAATGGCAAGTCTCGGCCCCGCTGCGCACTGCCAGCGGCGCCCAGCATCCGCACCTGTCGGCCCGTTTCGCCATCCGCTGGTATGCCGGCACGAACAAGGCGCGCGTCGACGTCGTCGTCGAGAACGACTGGGCCTACGAGCCTTCGCCGCAGAACTTCACCTATGACGCCAGCGTCATCGTGGGCGGCAAGTCGGTCTATAGCAAGGCAGCGATGACCCATTACAATCACGCCCGCTGGCGCCAGATGTTCTGGTACAACACCGCTGCACCGGAACTCAACGTCAAGCACAACACCGCTTATCTGATCGCTTCGCGCGCACTGCCGAATTACGACCAGAGCGTGGTCGTCCCAGAAACCGCACTGGCCGCACTGAAGGCAAAGTGGACTGGCGCCGCAATCCAGCCGATGGGCACCGGCTTGGCCGCATCCTACATGCCGATGACCGGCGGGCGTCCCGATATCGGCCTGCTGCCAGGCTGGACTGCCACCTACCTGCTGAGCATGGACAAGCGCGCCCGCGAAGTCACGCTGGGCACCGCGGACCTCTCGGGCAGCTGGTCGTCGCACTACCGCGACCGCAAGACCGACCGTCCTGTCAGCGTCAAGGACTATCCGTACATGACCATCGCCGGCCGCTCGACCGATACGTACAACAAGGCCACCAAACAGTACGAATCCTTCCCGGTCTGCGCAACGTCGACGGCGTGCACGACCCCGAACACGCATGACCCGGCGCACCAGCCGAACCTGGTCTACCTGCCTTACCTGGTGACCGGCGACTACTACTACCTGGAAGAGCTGCAGTTCTGGGCAATGTGGAACTCGTTCCAGTCGAACCCGGGCTACCGCGGCGCCGAGAAAGGTCTGTACTCGTCCGAGCAGATCCGTGGCCAGGCCTGGAGCCTGCGTACCGCGGCCGAAGCGGCGTACATCACGCCAGACGCGAACCCGCTGAAGGCGACGTTCACGGCCATCGTCAACGACAACCTGGACTTCTATAACAGCACCTACACCGACAACGCCTCGGCCAACGTTCTGGGAGTCCTCAGCGACGAGCACGCCATGGTCTATAACGACGGTACCGGCCTGGCGCCGTGGCAGGACGACTTCTTCACCTCGGCAGTCGGCCACACCGCCGAACTGGGCTTCACCAAGGCAAGCTCCCTGCTGGCCTGGAAGTCGAAGTTCCCGATTTCCCGCATGGTGGGTGCCGGTGCATGCTGGATCGATGGCGGTATCTATTCGATGAAGGTGCGCGACGCGAAGACCGCGCCGGTCTATGGCACGATCGCCCAGGCTTACACGGCCAGCCACGCCGCCAACATCCTGGCTCTGCAGTGCGGTAGCGCCGCCATGGCAAGTGCGCTTGGTCTGAAGGTTGGTGAAATGACGGGCTACTCGGACGCGACGGACGGCTACCCGTCGAACCTGCAGCCGGCCCTCGCCTATGCCGCTACTGCCGGCGGCACCGCAGGCAAGAGCGCCTGGGCCGTGTTCACCGGCCGTACCGTCAAGCCCAACTACGGCAACGGCCCGCAGTTCGCCATCGTTCCGCGCTGATCCCTGCGCACAAGGCCGAGGTATCGCCAGCCGGCGCTACCTCGGCTTTTTTACATTCATTTTTGTAACCAGGTGTCGCATTTAAGCCATGAGGTTAGTTTTTTTATGTAACAATTTTCTGCAGGTAAAAACTCTCCCGTTTCATAGAGAGATTCGCGACTAAAAGTATATTTAGTCATCAATCTTGTTACAAATAGTTACTTAACATGTGACAATTTGTTCGCTAAGCTTGGGGTTTCGCGTTTCCGATAAGCATTGTTTTCGGTAACGAACCTACACCTGGACCACGAGGAAACACATGCAACGTCGAATCAACCCGTCCACCCGCATCGCTTTCACCTTCATCCCGGCCGCCCTGCTCGGCCTCGCATTCGCCTCGTCCGCTTCGGCCGTCACCTTGTCGGTGGGTCCAGGCAAAACCTACGCTACCCCTTGCAAAGCGATCGCCATGGCGAAAAGCGGTGACGTGGTCGAAATCACCGGCGGTACCACCTATAGCGGCGACGTCTGCGGCATCTACGCTAGCAATATCACCATCCGTGGCGTGAATGGCCGCCCGAAGATCGACGCCGCCGGCAAGAACGCCATGGGCAAGGGTATCTGGGTTGTTTCGGGCAGCAACGTCATCGTCGACAACGTCGAGATGCTCGGCGCCAAGGTCGCCGACAAGAACGGCGCCGCGTTGCGCCTCGAGGGCACCAACTTCACCCTGCGGAATTCCTTCCTCCACGATAACGAGAACGGTATTCTGAGCAACACGAATACCGCGAGCAATATCGTGATCGAGTACAGCGAGTTCGGCCACAACGGCTACGGCGACGGTTACAGCCACAACCTGTACATCAACAACGTCGGCAGCCTGACCTTCCGCTACAACTACTCGCACGACGCCAACATCGGCCACAACCTGAAGTCGCGCGCACGCGTCAACACGATCGTGTACAACCGCTTCTCGTCCGGCGTGGCAGGCAGCACCTCGATCGGCAAGCCGAGCTACGAGATCGACCTGCCGAACGCCGGCACCTCCTACGTGATCGGTAACGTGATCCAGCAGCCTTCGGTCAACGGCAACCCGAGCATGCTGGCCTACGGTGAAGAAGGCGCCAGCAACCCGGGCAAGGACCTGTACGTGGTCAACAACACCTTCCTGAACGACAATAGCTCGAGCGGCACGTTCGTCTTCATCGGTTCGGGCGTGACCACCCCGGCTCTGCTGCAGAACAACATCTTCGGCGGCACCGGCACCCTCACCACCCAGACCAGCGCAGTCCAGAAGACCAACTACCGTTCGGTGTCGCCGGGCTTCGTGAGCCGTTCGACCTGGGATCTGCGTCCGCTGGCCAATACGCTGGTGACCAATGCCGGTTCGACCCCGGGCACCTCGAGCGCCGGCGTGTCGCTCAAGCCGGTCGCCCAGTACAAGCACACCGCGTCCGGCGTGGCGCGCCCGGTGCTGGGTAATCTCGACATCGGCGCCTACGAGGCGCAGTAAATGACAAGGGCCGCGCAATGCGGCCCTTTTTTCTACGGCGACGTCCTTACCAGATGATCACCCGCTCCTTCGGCTCCAGGTACATCTTGTCCCCCGGTTTCACGCCGAAGGCTTCATAAAAGCCCGGCTGGTTGCGCAGCGTGCCGTTGGCGCGGAAGGCGTCCGGCGAATGCGGATCGGCCTTGATCTGCGCGATGGTCTGCTGCTCGCGCATCTTGGCGCGCCAGACCTGGGCCCAGCCCATGTACAGGCGCTGCTCGCCGGTGTAGCCGTCGATGACCGGCGCCTTCTTCCCCTTCAGCGAGATTTTATAAGCCTTGGTGGCGATGGCGAGACCGGAGTTGTCGGCGATGTTCTCGCCCAGGGTCAGCTCGCCGTTCACGTGGTAGCCCGGCAGCGGCTCGAAGGCGTTGTACTGATTGACCAGCATCGCGGTCTTGGCCTTGAAGTTCTTGTGGTCGGCCTTGCTCCACCAGTCGCGCAGGTTGCCGTTGCCGTCGTACTGCGCGCCCTGGTCGTCGAAGCCGTGGCTGATCTCGTGGCCGATCACGGCGCCGATGCCGCCGTAGTTGACGGCATCGTCGGCGTTGGCATCGAAGAAGGGCGGCTGCAGGATCGCCGCCGGGAACACGATCTCGTTCATCTCCGGGTTGTAGTAGGCGTTCACCGTCTGCGGCGTCATGCCCCACTCGTCGCGGTCGATCGGCTTGCCCAGCTTGTCGATCTCGCGGTCGGCGGCGACGATACGCGCGCGCATCACGTTGCCCACCAGGTCCTCGCGTTTCACGACCAGCTTCGAGTAATCCTTCCACTTGTTCGGGTAGCCGATCTTCGGGGTGAATTTCGCGAGCTTGGCCTGCGCTTCCTTCTTGGTGGCGGGGCTCATCCAATCGAGCTTGTCGATCGACTGCTTGTAAGCGGCCAGCAGGTTCTTCACCAGCGCTTCCATGCGCGCTTTTCTCTCCGGCGGGAAGTATTCGGCCACATAGAGTTTGCCGAGCGCCTCGCCTTGCGCACGCTCGACCGCGCCGACGCCGCGCTTCCAGCGCGGTTCCAGTTCCGGGGTGCCGGACAGGGTCTTGCCGTAAAAGTCGAAGCGCTCGTCGACGAAGTTCTTCGACAGGTAGCCGGCATAGGCATCGACCAGGTGCATGGACAGGTAGGCCTTCCAGGTATCGAGCGAAGTCTTGTTCGACAGCTCGACGAAGGCTTTCAAATAGGTCGGCTGGCCGACGATCACATAGGTCGTCTTGCCGGACAGGCCGGCGGCGTCCAGCCAGGCTTTCCAGCCGTAGCCGGGCGCCAGCTTGTCGAGGTCGGCCAGCTTGACCTTGTTGTAGGCCTTGATCGGGTCGCGCAGCTCGACCTTGGTCCACTGGATGCGCGCCAGCTCGGTCTCGAAGCCGACGATGGAGCGCGCATCGAACACGGCGCGCCCGTTGCCGGTCAGCGCCAGCGTGCGCTCGACGTGCTGCTCGTACTTGGCCTTGGCGTCCGCCAGCTTGGCGTCGTCCGCTTTCAGGTAGTAGTCGCGGTCCGGCATCGCCAGGCCACCCTGGCCGATGTCGGCGACGTACTTCGTGGAGTCTTTGTTGTCTTGGTGGATGCCGAAGTCGAAGGGGACGTTGACGCCGATCTTGCCCAGGTGGGCCAGCAGGGCCGGCAATTCCGCCTTGTCCTTCAATGCGGCGATCCTGTCCAGCTCCGGTTTCAAAGGTGCGATGCCCAGCTGTTCCAGGCGCGCCTCGTCCATGAAGCTGGCGTAGAAGTCGCCGATGCGCCGGGCGTCGGCATCCTGGGTGTTGGTATCGGCCGAGACCTTCTCGATGATGCCGCGCAGCTGGGCCAGCGAATCCTCATACAGCTGGTCGAAGGAGCCCCAGCTGGCTTGGTCGGCCGGAATCTCCACGGTCTGCAGCCACTTGCCGTTCAGGTGGGCGAAGAAATCGTTTTGCGGGCGCACCGCGGGATCGATGTACTGGGTGGCGATGCCGCTGGCGAGTGCCGGGCGGGAGGCGATTGACGCCGATTTGGCTACGGCGCCTTCCCCGGCGTGGGCGAAGCCGGCGGCCAGCGCCAGGCTCAGTGCACTCAATGCGATGCGTTTCATGACGTCCCTTCAGTGTTGTTGTGCTCTTATTGTAGCGTCAATAAAAAAGGCCGCGGCATGCCGCGGCCTTAGTTACAACAGGGAGCCGATTACCAGATGATTACGCGCTCGGTCGGCGCCAGGTACATCTTGTCGCCCTGCTTCACGCCGAAGGCCTCGTAGAAGCCCGGCTGGTTGCGCAGGGTGCCGTTGGCGCGGTACTGGCCCGGCGAGTGCGGATCGGTCTTCACCTGCATGATCTGCGCTTCGTCACGCATCTTCGAGCGCCACACCTGCGCCCAGCCCGCGTACAGGCGCTGGTCGCCGGTCATGCCGTCGATCACCGGGGCCTTCTTGCCCTTCAGCGAGATGTGGTAAGCCTTGTAGGCGATCGCCAGACCCGAGTTGTCGGCGATGTTCTCGCCCAGGGTCAGCTCGCCGTTCACGTGGTAGCCCTTCAGCGGCTCGAAGGCGTTGTACTGATTGACCAGCGCCGTGGTCTTGGCCTTGAAGTTCTTGTGGTCCGCTTCGGTCCACCAGTCGCGCAGGTTGCCGTTGCCATCGTACTGGGCGCCCTGGTCGTCGAAGCCGTGGCTGATCTCGTGGCCGATCACGGCGCCGATGCCGCCGTAGTTGACCGCGTCATCCGCGTTGGCGTCGAAGAACGGCGGCTGCAGGATCGCGGCCGGGAACACGATTTCGTTCATCGACGGGTTGTAGTAGGCGTTGATGGTCTGCGGCGTCATGCCCCACTCTTCGCGGTCGATCGGCTTGCCCAGCTTGTTCAGCGAGCGCTCGCCTTCAACCAGGCGCGAACGCATCACGTTGCCGACCAGGTCGTCACGCGAGACCACCAGCTTCGAATAGTCCTTCCACTTGTTCGGGTAAGCGATCTTCGGGGTGAACTTGGCCAGCTTGGCTTGCGCTTCCTTCTTGGTGGCCGGGCTCATCCAGTCGAGCTTGTTGATCGAGTCCTTGTAGGCGGCCAGCAGGTTCTTCACCAGCGCTTCCATGCGCGCCTTGCGCTCGGCCGGGAAGTATTCCTGAACGTACAGCTTGCCCAGCGCTTCGCCCTGCGAACGCTCGACCGCGCCGACGCCACGCTTCCAGCGCGGTTCCTGTTCCTTCACGCCCGACAGGGTACGGCCGTAGAAGTCGAAACGCTCGTCGACGAAATTCTTCGACAGGAAGCTGCCATAGGATTCGATCAGGTGCAGCGACAGGTAGGCCTTCCAGGTATCGACCGACGTCTTGTTGGCCAGCTCCATGAAGGCCTTCAGGTAGGTCGGCTGGCCCACGATCGCGTAGGTGGCCTTGCCGGACAGGCCGGTGGTGTCCAGCCAGGTCTTCCAGTCGAAGCCCGGGGCCATCGTGTTCAGGTCGGCCAGGTTGACCTTGTTGTAGGCCTTGATCGGATCGCGCAGTTCGACCTTGGTCCACTGGATCTTGGCGATCTCGGTCTCGAAGTCGACGATGGCTTTGGCGTTGGCGGCGGCGTTCTTGTCGCCGGCCATGCTCAGCATCTTCTCGACGTGCTGCTGGTACTTGGCCTTGGTGTCGGCCATGCGCTTGTCGTCGGCCTTCAGGTAGTAGTCGCGGTCCGGCATGCCAAGGCCGCCCTGGCTGATGCCCGGCGCGTACTTGGTCGAATCCTTGTCGTCCTGGCCGATGCCGTAGTCGAAGGGCACGCCGACGCCGATATTGCCCAGGTGCGCCAGCAGGGCCGGCAGTTCGGACGTGCTCTTCAGCGCGGCGATCTTGTCCAGCTCGGGCTTCAGCGGGGCTGCGCCCAGCTGTTCCAGGCGCGCTTCGTCCATGAAGCTGGCGTAGAAGTCGCCGATGCGCTGCTCGTCGGTGCCCTTGGCGGCATTCTTGGCAGCGACCTTCTCGATGATGCCGCGCAGCTGCGGCAGGGTGTTCTCCTGCAGCTCATTGAAGGAGCCCCAGCGCGATTTGTCGGCCGGGATCTCGACGGTCTTGAGCCACTTGCCGTTCAGGTATTCGAAGAAATCGTCCTGCGGGCGCACGGACGATTCGATGTATTGGGTGGCGATGCCGGCGCTCAGGGTCTGGCCCTTGGTGGCGGTGGCTTTCGCAGCGGCCGCGCCGCCAGTGCCTTCTGCGTGGCTGACGCTGGCGATCAGGGCCAGGGTCAGGGCGCTCAACAGGTATTGCTTCTTCATTCGTGCATCTCCCTCGGATTGTTATGGGTGGATGGGGACGGCGGGATCGCCGCCGTCCCTGCTCTGGTCTTCTGTATTACCAGATCGTAACGCGCTCTTCAGGCTTCAGGTACATCTTGTCGCCTTCCTTGACGCCGAAGGCTTCATAGAAAGCGGCCTGGTTGCGCAGGGTGCCGTTGGCGCGGAACTGGCCCGGCGAGTGCGGGTCGGTTTTCACCTGATTGATCTGCGCTTCGTCGCGCATCTTCGAGCGCCACACCTGGCCGAAGCCCATGAAGAAGCGCTGGTCGCCGCTCAGGCCGTCGATCACCGGGGCCGGCTGGCCGTGCAGCGAGATCTTGTAGGCTTTGTAGGCGATCGCCAGGCCCGAGTTGTCGCCGATGTTCTCGCCCAGGGTCAGCTCGCCGTTGACGTGGTAGCCCGGCACCGGCTCGAAGGCGCTGTACTGCTTGACCAGCATGTCGGTCTTGGCCTTGAAGCGGGCCTGGTCTTCCGCGGTCCACCAGTTGCGCAGGTTGCCGTCGCCGTCGGACTGGCTACCCTTGTCGTCGAAGCCGTGGCCGATCTCGTGGCCGATCACGGCGCCGATCGCGCCGTAGTTGACCGCGTCATCCGCGCTGGCGTTGAAGAAGGGCGGCTGCAGGATCGCGGCCGGGAACACGATTTCGTTCAGGCGCGAGTTGTAGTAGGCGTTGATGGTCTGCGGCGTCATGCCCCATTCTTCGCGGTCGATCGGCTTGCCCAGCTTGTTGATGTTGCGGTTGTAGTTGAAGGTGGCGGTGCGCATCGCGTTGCCGACCAGGTCATCCTTCTTGATGGCCAGCTTCGAGTAGTCGCGCCACTTGTTCGGGTAGCCGATCTTCGGGTTGAACTTGGCCAGCTTGGCTTGCGCTTCCTTCTTGGTGTCGGCACCCATCCAGTCCAGGTTGTCGATCGATTCCTTGTAGGCCGCCAGCACGTTCTTCACCAGCTCCTGCATGCGGGCCTTGCGCTCCGGCGGGAAGTACTGGGCGGTGTATTCGCGGCCCAGGGCTTCGCCCAGCGCGCCTTCGACGGTGGCGACGCCACGCTTCCAGCGCGGTTCCTGTTCCTTCACGCCGGACAGGGTCTTGCCGTAGAAGTCGAAGCGCTCGTCGACGAAGGCCTTCGACAGGTAGGGCGAGAACTCGCGCAGCACCTGCCACTGGAAATAGGCTTGCAGGGTGGCGAGCTCGGTCTTGTTCAACACCTCGTTGAAGCCGGTGATGTAGCTCGGCTGGCCGACGATCACATAGCTCGCCTTGTTGCCGATGCCGGCGGCGCCCAGCGCGGCCTTCCAGTCGTAGTCGGGCGCCAGCTTGGTCAGCTCCTCGACGCTCATCTTGTTGTAGCTCTTGTTCGGATCGCGCAGCTCGACGCGGGTCCACTGCACCTTCGCCAGCTCGGTCTCGAAGGCGACGATGGCCTTGGCCTTGGCGGCGGCGTCCTTGTCGCCGGCCAGCGACAGGATGTTGGTGACGTGCTGCTCGTACTTGGCCTTGATGCCGGCCATGCGCGCGTCATCCATCTTCAGGTAGTAGTCGCGGTCCGGCAGACCCAGGCCGCTCTGGCGGATGTAGGTCGCGTACTTGGTCGACTCCTTGGCATCCTGGGCCACGCCGATGCCGTAGGGGCTCGGCACGCCGATCTGCGCCAGGTGGGCCACCAGGGCCGGAATGCCTTTCTTGTCCTTCAGCGCGCGGATGCGCTGCAGCTCGCCCGCCAGCGGCTTGGTGCCGAGGCTTTCCAGCTTCTTCTCGTCCATGAAGCTGGTGTACAGGTCGCCGATCTTCTGCTCGTCGCTGCCCAGCTTCTTGCCCGGCTTCTTCTGGTCCGCTTCGACGATGCCGCGGATCTGGCCCTGGGTGTCGTCGCGCAGTTTCATGAAGGTACCCCAGCTCGTGCGGTCCGACGGGATTTCCGTCGTCTGCAGCCATTTGCCGTTCAGGTGGCCGAAGAAATCGTCCTGGACGCGCACGCCCTGATCGATGTACTGCGTCTCGATGCCGGAGGTCGTGCCGGCGGCAGCGGAATGGGCCGTGTCGGCGGCGCTTGCAAAAGCGGCCATCAGCGACAAGGTCAGGGTGCTCAGAAGGTAACGTTTCACGCGGTTGTCCTTGGTTGCAGGGAAAAGAACGGCTTGTGGCCATCGGCAAATGTATCACAGCCCGGCTTGCCGAAACCGGGCTGTTGTCTGGCATTTACTACAGTTTCATTTCATAGCGAACGCCGAATTGGGTGGTGGTGCGGGCCAGGGTCGCGGCGCTCTGCACCAGCGGGCCGGTGTCGAGGCTGCGCGCGGTCTCGTAGACGCGCGGGTCGAGGTTATTCGCCGACAGGCGCAGCTGCGAGGCCGCATTCAGTTTCCACAAGCCGTAGACGTCGAACTGGCGCTTGGTGCCGGTCGTGGCGGTCTCGTTGACCGTGGTCTGGACGATCGTCTGCGGGGTCCAGTTCAGGCTCCCGCCCAGGCTCAGCGGCGAGCCCTTGGCACGGTAGTCCAGGCCCAGGTTGGCGGTCTGCTTCGGCTGCTGGTCGAGGCGGTTGTTCGGGCCCGGGATGCCGTCCACGCGCGACCAGAAGCGGCTGTAGTTCGAGCGCAGGTCGATCAGCGGGGCGTGCGGCCACAGTTCGGTGAGCGGGAACTTGGCTTCCAGTTCGAGGCCGCGGGTCGAGGCGCTGCCGATGTTGATCGGGGTGGAGACCCAGCGCGCACCAGAAGGGGCTGCAATGAGCACCGTCTGGCGGCGCATCAGGTCGTCGATGTTGCGAACAAAGCCGCTGGCCGACAGCAGGCCGCTCTTGCCGAGGTAGTGTTCGTAGGCGAGGTCGATGCCCGTCGCCAGTTCCGGCTTCAGGTTCGGATTGCCGCTGCGGTCGGGCCGCGTGGCGTCGTTGTAGGTAGAGATATACGGCACCGCGATCAGGTCGTTCAGCGCCGGCGCTTTATAACTGCGGGTGACGCTGCCGCGCACCTGATCCTTCTCGTGACCGGGAATGCGCCAGACGCCGTGCAGCACCGGGCTCCAGACTTTCGAGGTGTTGACCACGTCCGTTCCGACGCTTTTATCTCTACCGTCGCTGGTGACGCGAATCCCCTCCCAGCGCATCCCGAGATAGGTCGAGAACTGCGGCGTGACATCCCACTCGTCCTGCACGAACAGCGCCACGCGCCGCGATTGCGCCGCCAGAGAGGCGCCGCCGTCGTCGAACAGCGCCGCCGAATCGCCGGCCGCCACGTGCTGCTGGCGGCGCTTGCTGGCTTCGAGGTCCCAGCCGGCCGCGAACAAATGGCCCTGGCCGAGCGGACGGCTGTATTTGCCCCCTAGGTTCACGCCGCTGTCGCGGCTGGCGTCACTGTCGATGTAGCGGCGCAGCGCGCCGCCATTGGCGTCGAAGGTGTTGCGGGCGGTGTCGCTGTCATTGCGGCCGCCGGTGAAGCCGAACTTGACCTCCAGACGCGCGCCGGCCTCACCGCGGTGCAGCCAGTTGCCGAAGCCGCGCAGGAAGCTCGAGTGCGCACGCGAATCCGAGCGCTGGTGCGCGTACTCGGGCGCGATGCTGCCGATGGGCTGCTCCAGCCAGCTGTCGGCGCCGTTGCGGCTGCGGTTGGTGGCGAGGAAGGGCTGGAAGCTCAGCGTGTCGCCGTTCGCGAATTTATACGCCAGGCGCGGCGACAGGAAGAGGCCATCGAAGACGCCGCCGCCTTCGTCGTGGATCTGCTGGCGGCGCTCGACCGTGCCGTCCTTGCGGGTGCTGAGATTCAGCGTGTCGCTTTCGTTATGCGGACGGTTCTGCATCAGCGAACCGGTCATCATCCAGGTAAGTGCGCCCGACTTGCCCGGCATCGCCAGCGAGGCATTCAGGCCATGGCGGCCCTGCTCGATGTTGTCCGCCAGGCGCAGCTGCACATCCTTCTGTTGATAACCTTCGCGCAGGATGATGTTGATGGTGCCGGCGATGGCCTGGGTGCTGTGCTCGGCCACCGGGCCGCGGATCACCTCGATGCGCTCGACCTGCTCGGGCGACAGCGACTCCAGCGAGAACCCTGGCGGCGGACGCTCGCCGTTGACCAGCATCTGCGTATAGCCGTTGCCCATGCCGCGCATGCGGACCCCGCCGCCGCCGCGTCCGGGCGCGCCGCCGATGGTCACGCCGGGCAGGCGTTTCAGGACTTCGCCGACGCTGGTGTCGCCATTGCGTTCGAGTTCCTCGCGGCCGAACACCATTTTCGCCGCGGTCGAGATGCGGCGCGCCTCGGTATCGTCGGCGCGTGCGCCGCTGACGGTGACCTGCTGGATACTGGGAGAGGCCGGCACCGTGCCGCTGCGCGGAGCCGGTTGAGGGGTGGGGTCAGGGTCGGCAGCCCATGCGTGTCCCGCCGTGCCCAGCAAGGCCAGGCAGGCCATCGGGATCAATTTGCTCATGCTTATCGTTATCGGTTGCCCGGACTGTTGCCATCCGGTTGGACCAAATTCTAGCCGTTAAGCATGGCCAAAAAACCACTGAAGTTGCTGTTGTTACTTTACGATACACGGCAAGCGCGCAAATCCGTCAAAAAGCAACGAAGTGTCACCGGCACGGCGCAGCACTCCGTGGTTTCATTTGCATTGTTGACTGGGAGTCAACAATCCTCAGCCGCCGATATTGATGCCCCCGCTCCCGCCGCCCATGCCGCCGCCGGGACCACCCATGCCGCCACGGCCGTGACCGCCCATGCCGCGGCCGCCACGCTCGCCGCCTTTCTCGCCGCCCCGCTCTCCGCTTGGGCGCCCTTCCGGCACCACGCGCTGCAGCTGCTCGTTCAGCAGGGTCGCCACCTGGCGCCGCTGGGCATCGTCGAGGGCGTCGTTCAGACTCAGCCACATCTCGCGCAATTGCTTGTCTTCCTGGACGGCGGCGGCGCTTTCGGCTTCCACCAGGGCGTTCAGTTCGCGCAGTTCGATGTCCGGCTTTGCCAGCAGCGTCTTCGCCTTGTCCTGCAGCGCCTCGCGGCGGTGCTGGCGTTCGCGCAGCACGGCGCGCGAGCGGCTTTCGACCTGCTGCCACAGCGTCTGCTGGTTGGCGTTCAGGTTCAGCGACTTCTTGAATTCGGACGCCATCGGCAGCAGGTCTTCGGCGCGCATGTCCATCAGCGGGACGGCAAGGCTGGATCCTGCCGCGACCAGGGCACAGGCGAACAGGCAGGCGCGGATAAGGCGAGTGGGCATGGAAATCTCGTCATAAAAAAGCCCACGGGGACACCGTGGGCAAAGACCACTTCAAGAAGTGGAGAGAGAGAAAAACTGATAAGAACTATAGGCGCGGGGGTTTTCTCTCGTGTCGATTCTTACAATTACTTACGGGGCGCCGGCAGGCGGCTTACAAGGATTTACAAGTTCCTTGAAATCGTAAAGACGATGAAGCCGTAAACGTAAAAAAGTCATTCCCGCGAAAGCGGGAATCCATACGCCGTGTGCCTGGTGGCTCAGCATGGATTCCCGCCTTCGCGGGAATGACGAGTATTACCTGTAGTGGATCTTAGTCGCGCTGCAGCTGGCGGCGTTCCGGAATCAGGTCCTTCGCATCGACCAGCTTGTCCTTGTAGGAATCGAAGATCTTGGCCAGTGCATCGCGCATGTTCACCTGCGGCGCCCAGCCCAGCTCGGACATCGTGTTCTCGATCTTCGGCACGCGGTTCTGCACGTCCTGGTAGCCGGTCCCGTAGTAGGCGCCCGAGCTGGTTTCCACCAGTTTCACTTCCTTGGCGGTGTCGCGGTATTCCGGGTACTCGGCGGCCAGTTCCAGCATCATGTGGGCCAGTTCGCGGATCGAATAATTGTTCGACGGGTTGCCGATGTTGTAGATCTTGCCGCTGGCCTTGCCGTCCTTGTTATCGATGATGCGCACCAGCGCGTCGATACCGTCGTCGACATAGGTGAAGGATCGCTTCTGCGCGCCGCCGTCGACCAGCTGGATCGGTTCGCCGCGCACGATGTGGCCGAGGAACTGGGTCAGCACGCGCGAAGAACCCTCTTTCGGGGTGTGGATCGAATCCAGGCCCGCGCCGACCCAGTTGAACGGACGGAACAGCGTGAAATTCAGGCCTTCCATGCCGTAGCCCCAGATCACGCGGTCCATCAACTGCTTGGAGCAGGCGTAGATCCAGCGCGGCTTGTTGATCGGGCCGTAGACCAGCTCCGAGTTTTCCGGGTCGAATTCGTCGTCGTGGCACATGCCGTAGACTTCCGAGGTCGACGGGAACACCAGGTGCTTCTTGTACTTGGCGGCCGAGCGGACGATCGGCAGATTCGCCTCGAAGTCCAGTTCGAACACGCGCAGCGGCGCCTGGACATAGGTCGACGGGGTCGCGATGGCGACCAGCGGCAGGATCACGTCGCACTTCTTGACGTGGTACTCGACCCACTCCTTGTTGATAGTGATATCGCCTTCGAAGAAGTGCATGCGCGGATGGTCCAGGAGCTCCGTGATGCGCTCGGAATTCATGTCCATGCCGTAGACTTCCCAGTCGGTAGTCTCGAGGATGCGCTTGGACAGGTGGTGGCCGATAAAGCCGTTGACGCCGAGAATGAGGACTTTCTTCATTTTAAATAAGCAACATATGCACGTGAACGGGCCATTATATCACCGTGAATACGCGCTCAGACCGGGCTCGGGCGTCCTTTCCGGGCGCAGGACAGGTATACTCGACAGCGCTCAGGCATAACCCAGCAGACCAAGGACCGACAAGCACATGGGCTCGAAACTCAAGCATTCCGCCCTCCTCACTCTGGGCGCCGTACTCGGCGTCGCGGTCACCATGCAGTTTTCGGCGCTGGCCCAGAAACCGGTCGGGAACGGCATGCCCCTGGACAGCCTGCAGCAGCTGGCCGGCGTCTACGGCCTGATCAAATCCACCTACGTCGAACCGGTCGAAGACCGCAAGCTGATGACCCATGCCATGTCCGGCATGGTCGATGCGCTCGACCCCCATTCGGCCTACCTGGACAAGAAAGCCTACCGTGAACTGCGCGAAGGCACCGAAGGCCGCTTCGTCGGCCTCGGCATCGAGATCGGCCAGAGCGACGAGGGCTACGTGAAAATCGTCGCCCCGATCGAGGATTCGCCGGCCGCGCGCGCCGGCATCCAGGCCGGTGACCTGATCGCCCGCATCGACGGCGCCCAGGTCAAGGACATGGACCTCGACGAGGCCATCAAGCGCATGCGCGGCGAGCCGCACACGAAAGTGGTGCTGAGCATCCTGCGCGCGGGCGCACCGGCGCCGCTGGAGATCACGGTGGTGCGCGACGAGATCGTGCAGAAGAGCGTGAAAGGCAAGATCGTGGCGCCGGGCTATGCCTGGGTGCGCGTATCGCAATTCCAGGAGCCGACCGTGAACGACCTGGCGAAAAAACTGGCCGCGCTGGCGCGCGAGGAGCCGGCGCTAAAAGGCATGGTGCTCGATTTGCGCAACGACCCGGGCGGCCTGCTGCAGGGCGCGATCGGCACCGCCGCCGCCTTCCTGCCCAGCGGCGCCGAGATCGTCTCGACCAACGGCCAGCTGGAAGAATCGAAGGCGCGCTTCTATGGCCGCCCCGAATACTACATGCTGGGCCGCGGCGAAGACCCCCTGAAAAAGGTGCCGGAGCTGTTCAAGACCATCCCGATGGTGGTGCTGGTAAACACCGGCTCGGCCTCGGCCTCGGAAATCGTGGCCGGCGCGCTGCAGGACCACAAGCGCGCGGCCATCGTCGGCAGCCCGACCTTCGGCAAGGGTTCGGTGCAGACGATCCGCCCGCTGGCCGGCGAGACGGCCGTGAAACTGACCACGGCGCGCTACTACACGCCCAGCGGCCGCTCGATCCAGGCGCGCGGCGTGGTGCCCGACTTCGCGGTCGACGAGAACGCCGACGGCGACGGCCTGAATGCGCTGCGCATGCGTGAAGCCGACCTCAAGAGCCATCTGTCGAACGACCGCGAGCGCGAGGAAGCCACGCGCAAGGAAGACATCAGGGCGCAGATGCGCATCCTGGCCGCCGAGCGCCACCGCAAACCGGTCGAATTCGGCAGCGCCACCGACTTCCAGCTGGCCCAGGCGCTGCGCCAGCTGCAGGGCCTGCCGCTGCAACTGTCGAAACGGGGCGCCGCGGAGAGTGGCGGAACGCTGGCGCAGCAGGCCCACTGACGCACATTTGAGCTAAATCGGGCCTGTTCCCACGGTCTGTACGATTGTGTAGAATCGGCAGATTCGCAGGGAGTTTCTTCCCGTTATCACCTTAGAAAGCCAATCATGAAACCTGTCGTCATCAGCGGCACCGGCCTGTTTACGCCACCGAATTCGATTTCCAACGATGAGCTGGTGACGGCCTTCAACGCCTACGTCGAACTGTTCAACGCCGAAAACGCGCAAAAGATCGCGGCCGGCGAAGTCACCGCGCTGGAGCCGTCCAGCAGCGGCTTCATCGAGAAAGCCTCGGGCATCAAGTCGCGCTACGTGATGGAAAAAGCCGGCATCCTCGATCCGAAGCACATGACCCCGCGCATCAAGGAACGCGCCGACGAGGAACTGTCGCTGCAGGCCGAGATCTGCGTCGCCGCCGCGCGCCAGGCCCTGGCACGCGCCAACCGCACCCCGGCCGACATCGACATGGTGCTGGTCGCCGCCAGCAATATGCAGCGCGCCTACCCGGCCATGGCGGTCGAGGTGCAGGACGCGCTGGGCATCGAAGGCTTCGGCTTCGACATGAACGTGGCCTGCTCGTCCGCCACCTTCGCGATCCAGACGGCAGCCGGCGCCGTGCAGACCGGCCAGGCGCGCGCGGTGCTGGTGCTGAACCCGGAAATCACCAGCGCCCACCTGAACTTCCGCGACCGCGACAGCCATTTCATCTTCGGCGACGCCTGCACCGCGATGATCATCGAAGCCGCCGACACCGCCGTCGGCGAGCACCAGTTCGAAATCCTCGATTCGAAGCTGAAGACCAAGTTCTCGAACAATATCCGCAACAACTTCGGCTTCATGAACCGCTTCGACGAAGAGGGTATCGGCCAGGCCGACAAGCTGTTCCGCCAGCAGGGGCGTAAAGTGTTCAAGGAAGTCTGCCCGATGGCCGCCGAGACCATCCGCACCACGGTCGAAGGCGCCGGCCTGAAGGTCGAGGACATTTCCCGCTTCTGGCTGCACCAGGCCAACCTGAGCATGAACCAGCTGATCGTGCGCACCCTGCTGGGCCGCGACGCCGAAGGCGGCGAAGCGCCGGTGATTCTCGACACCTATGCCAACACCTCGTCGGCCGGCTCGATCATCGCCTTCCACAGCTACCAGGACGACCTGCCGAGCGGCAGCAAGGGCGTGATCTGCTCGTTCGGCGCCGGTTATTCGATCGGTTGCGTGGTAGTGCGCAAGAAATAAGCAGCTCATCATTAACCAACACTCTTCTTCGACTGAAGAGTGTTGGTAGTTCCAGTCCTACAAAGGTGCGCTCCCGATTCCTCTGGAATACGGCCTTCCCCGCGCGCATCATCTCCCAGTCAGCGCATCAACATGCGCAGCACCTGAGGAGGATCAAAATGACGAAGCAAAAAGGACCGGATAGCGTCCGCGCACGCGGCATCGCCAAGGAAAAAATTGTCCCCGTTGCCAATGGCAGCCTGCAACCGCGGGCGCCGGGCTGGGTGGCACCTGGCAGTGCCAACGTGCAGTCGGCAAATATTGAACAACAAGGTGCTGCCCTGCGCTCCCGCGGTTCGCTGCAGGGCAATGGCATGGGCGACCAGAATGTCGGCAGCCAGCGCGGCGGCGGTGGCGCCCAGCAGGCGGGTTGGAGCGCCCGCCAGAGCGCCCAGCGCATGCAGGCGCGCGGTGAGGAAGACCGCCTGAACGCTTCGCGCCAGTCGGGTTACGGCGGCATGGAACAGAAGCAGGCGTCGGGCTCGCAGTCCAACCAGAGCGCGCAGCCGGCTTCGGATTATTCGAGCAAGAAGAGCAAGAAACGCAGCAGCGGGGCCGGGCAGGATTGAGGCCCGATTCCCTGGTGATAGCGGCCGGGTGACGCACCCGGCCATTTTTTTGCCTGTTACAGGCGCGCCGCCAGTTCCGCCCCTTCGCGGATCGCCCGCTTCGCATCCAGTTCGGCCGCCAGCGCGGCCCCGCCGATCTTGTAGAAGCGCGGCCCAGCCTTCGTCTCTTCCGAAGGCATCAGCTCCGCCAGGCTTTCCTGCCCCGCGCAGACGATCACGTTGTCCACTTCCAGCAGTTTCTGCTCGCCGCCCACGGTGATGTGCAGGCCGGCGTCGTCGATGCGGTCGTACTGCACGCCCGCCATCATCGTGACGCCGTTGCGCACCAGGGTGGCGCGGTGCACCCATCCCGAGGTTTTACCCAGGCCCGCGCCTGGACGCGTGGTCTTACGCTGCAGGAGCCAGATGCTGCGCAGGGGCGTGGGCTTGTGCGCATCAAGCAGGCCGCCGGCGCTGCGCACGGTCGGGTCGACGCCCCACTCCGCCATCCATTGATCGACCGGCACCGGCAGCGCCTCGAGCGGATCGTGCAGCAGGTATTCGGCGGTGTCGAAGCCGATGCCGCCGGCGCCGATGATCGCGACCCGCTTGCCGGCCGTTACGCGCCCGCGCAGCACGTCCAGGTAAGACAGCACCTTCGGGTGATCGATGCCTTCGATGCGCGGCATGCGCACGGTGACGCCGGTGGCGACGATGACGTCGTCGTAGCCGGCGGCGACCAGCTCCTCGCGCGTCACGCGCTGCTGCAAGCGCAGCTGCACGCCCGTGAGTTCGAGCTTGCGTCCGAAGTAGCGGATGGTCTCCGTGAATTCTTCCTTGCCGGGGATGCGCATGGCCACATTGAACTGCCCGCCGATGCGATCGCCCGCATCGAACAGCGTCACATCGTGCCCGCGCTCGGCCGCCACGGTGGCCGCCGACAGCCCGGCCGGCCCGGCGCCCACCACGGCGACGCGGCGCTTGCGCACGACCGGGCGGTACACCAGCTCCGTCTCGTGGCAGGCGCGCGGATTCACCAGGCAGGTCGCGCGCTTGTTCGAGAAGGTGTGGTCGAGGCAGGCCTGGTTGCAGGCGATGCAGGTGTTGATCTCTTCGCTTTTCCCCGATGCCGCCTTCGCGACCCAGTCGGGATCGGCGAGGAAGGGCCGCGCCATCGACACCATGTCGGCATCGCCGCGCGCCAGCAGGTGCTCGGCGTCGTGCGGCATGTTGATGCGGTTCGAGGCCACCACCGGAATATTCACTTCCTTGCGCAGGCGCCCCGCCACTTCCGCAAAGGCAGCGCGCGGCACCGAGGTCACGATGGTGGGAATCCTGGCTTCGTGCCAGCCGTAGCCTGTATTCAGGATGGTCGCGCCGGCGCCTTCCAGGGCCTGGGCCACCGCCACGATCTCGTCCCAGGTATTGCCGCCTTCGACCAGGTCCAGCACCGAGTGGCGGTACATGATGATGAAGTCGCGTCCCACGGCAGCGCGGATGCGGCGCACCACCTCGACGGGAAGGCGCATGCGGTTCTCGATCGTGCCGCCCCAGCGGTCGGTGCGGCGGTTGGTGCGCGCGCACAGGAACTGGTTCAACAGGTAGCCTTCGCTGCCCATCACTTCGACGCCGTCGTAGCCGGCCTGCCTGGCCAGCTTGGCGCAGCGCACATAGGCCGCGATCGTGGATTCGATGCCGCTCTCCGTCAGCGCGCGCGGGCGGAACGGAGAAATCGGCGATTTCTGGGACGACGCGGAGACGACCAGCGGCTGGTAGCCATAGCGCCCGGCGTGCAGGATCTGCAGCACGATCTTGCCGCCCTCCTCGTGCACGGCGCGGGTGACGCGGCGGTGGTTCGGGACGTCGCCGATGAAATTGAGGGTGCCGCCGAAGGGCAGCAGCCAGCCCTGGCGGTTCGGCGAGATGCCGCCGGTGACGATCAACCCAACGCCGCCGCGCGCGCGCTCGCGGTAGAAGGCCGCTAGCTTGCCGTAGTTATAAAAGCGGTCTTCGAGCCCGGTGTGCATCGAGCCCATGATCACGCGGTTCTTCAGCGTGGTGAAGCCGAGGTCGAGGGGGGATAAGAGCTGCGGGTAGGCGGTGGCGGGGATGGGTGCGTTCATCCCGCCATTACAACGGTTTTTCCTGGAGCCGTGTTTCTAAAATATGCAGTATTAAACCGGATAGCTCTCGGGCGAACGGATCTCCGCAAACTGCTCGATGCTGCCGATCCGCACCGTGACCGGGTTCAGGCTGGCCTGCGGCGACATCGAGCGCCAGGCGAATTTCCACTCCTTTTCGCGGGCCTCGCCCGCGCTCTTGCTGAAGGCCAGGCCCAGGCGCGAGCGCACGCCGTATTCGACCGGGCCGTCGATGCCGGCCCAGTTGGGCAGCGTGCGCTGGACCGCGCGGTGCAGGCGCTCGCCGAATTCCTCGGTGTTGTGGATGACCAGGCAGGCATCGGCCGGGCCCAGGGCGGTAAACAGCTGCTTGTCCCAGGCCTGCGAGAACGACAGGGTCAGGAAGCCGTTCGCCGGCAGCAGGCGGAACTGGCCGGCGCTGAGCGCCTGTTCCAGTTCGGAGCGCATGCCATAGCGATGCAGGGTGGGAGGACGTTGGTAGTCGTGCATAAACTGGTCTTTCTATTGTTTCTAACGGGCTGTGTCATGCAGGTGCATGCGCATGTAGCGGAACGAGACGAACACCTCGCGCAGCAGGAAAAAGAAGCTGGCGATCAGGGCCACCATCGCCACCACGAACATGCCGGCGATGTAGCGGTCGAGCGGCAGGTTGGCGGCATCGTTGACGAACAGGCAGGCGATGATCACGCAGATCAGGAAGCCGCAGGCGGTGCTGGCGGTCAGCGCGTAGTTGATCAGCTGCCAGCGCGTGTACAGCACGTCCAGCTCCTCGTGGCATTCGGGGTCCGGCCCCTTGCGCAACTCCGCCTTGAGCACGCGGGTGCGGTCGATGATGCGCGCCAGGCGGTTCATCAGCACGGTCAGCTTGGTGGCCACGCCGGTGAGCAGGAACACGGGCGCAATGGCAAGCTGGATGACGTGGCCGATGTCGGTGGTCTGGATGTTCATGCGGTGCTTTCTTCTTATTCGAAACGGCCGTAACGTTTGAACTGCTCGGTCGCGGCGACGAGCGCGCGGGCGATGCCGTGTTCCAGCGCGCCGTGGCCGGCGTCCGGGATCATGCGCAGGCGAGAATTCGGCCAGGCCTGGTGTAGGCGGTAGGCCGACAGCGGCGGGCAGATCACGTCGTAGCGGCCCTGCACGATCACCGCCGGCAGGTGGGAAATGCGGCCGACGTCGCGGATCAGCTGGTCGTTCTCGAGGAAGCCGCCGTTCGCCATGTAGTGCGATTCTAGGCGGCCGACGCCCAGGTCGAGGGTGTCGGACGAAGTCTCCTCTTCCTGCGGCAGCAGGAATACGCGCCGCCCCTCGAAGCGGCTCCAGGCGCGCGCGGCCGGCCAGTACTGCTGCGGATCGTCGCACAGCAGGCGGCGGGTATAGGCCTTCAGCAGGTCGCCGCGCTCCTCGACGGGGATCGGGGCGATGAATTCGTCGTACAGCTCGGGATAGAACCACTGCACGCCGTACAGGAAGAATTCGATCTCCGCCGGGGTGCACAGGAAGATCCCGCGCAGCACGAAGCCGAGGCAGTGCTGCGGATGCGCCTGTCCGTAGGCCAGCGCCAGGGTCGAGCCCCAGGAGCCGCCGAACACCAGCCAGCGCTCGATGCCGAACATGGCGCGCAGGCGCTCGATGTCCTCGATCAGCAGCTGGGTCGTGTTGTTGCGCCATTCGCCCAGCGGCACCGACTTGCCGGCGCCGCGCTGGTCGAACAGGATCACGCGGTAGACCGCCGGGTCGAAAAAGCGCCGGTGCTGCGGCGAGAGCCCGGCGCCGGGACCGCCGTGCAGGAAGATCACCGGGATCCCGTTCGGGTTGCCCACCTCTTCCCAATAGATCGTGTGCAGGTCGTCGACGGCCAGCATGCCGTGGCGGTTGGGCAGGATGGGCGGGAACAGCGACGGCGGAATGGCGGGCATGGGCATGGTTTTCATGGAGCGACAGCCCGATTGTAGCGCACCGCCCGGCCGTGGAAGGATCAGAAGAAGGTGTTCAGCGCCCCGCGCACCAGGTAGTCGTCGTCCACCGCCAACAGCAGCGGCCAGCGGTCGAAGGTCGTGCACGGATGCGAGATGCCGCAGCCGACCAGGTCGCCGACCACCAGGCTGTCCCGGATCGGGTCGCCCTCCGGCAAGCGCAGGTAGGCGTGCTGGTCGTTCATCTTGACGATCTCGCAAGCGGCCGGCAGCGCGTGCGGCGCGCCGGGGCCGGGACGGTGGGTCCACAGCGGCACCGGCAGGCCGGCGTCGTGCGAGGCGTCGCGCTTGCCCATGGTGAGGATGGCGAGACCGGGCTCGGGGCGCGACTGCACCACGCTCCAGATCTCCAGCGCCGGCCGCAGCCCCTCCCCCGGCCCGACGCCCTCGCGCTGGTCGAGACGCTGCAGCTGAACCTGGTACATGCCATGGTCGCTGGTCAGATAGCAGCCGCTGCGCAGCACCGGGCGCAGCGGCCGCGACAGGCCGTGCAGTCCCTGGAAGCCGCGCGCGACCAGGTCGAAGAAACCGGAACCGCCGGCCGTGACCAGGATCTCGGGGCTGCCAAACAGACCCTCGTCGTCGGCTTCCAGCACCAGCGCGCACAGTTGACGCACGAAGTCCTCGACCGCGCGCGGGTCGTCCAATAAACCCTCGTAGCCTTCGAAGCCGGCCAGCAGCAGGCCAGGCGCACGCTCGATGGCGCGCGCCACCGTCATCGCCTCGTCGAGCGTGCGGCAGCCGGCGCGTTTTCCGGACAGACCGAGTTCGACCAGCACCGGCAGCGGCCGGGAAAGCGGATGCTGGGCGACTTCCTCGGCCAGTCTTGCCACCCCGGCCAGCGAGTCGGCCAGCACGAAGCATTCGAAGTCCGGATCGTCGTGCAGCAGCTGCAGTACGGCGCGCACGTCGCTGCGCGCCACCAGCTGGTTCGCGATCAGGACGCGCCGCACGCCGAAGCGGTGCGCCACCTGCACCTGCACGGCATTCGCCAGGGTGATGCCCCAGGCGCCATTGGCCAGCTGGGCGCCGAACAGCTGGGGGCTCATGGTGGTCTTGCCGTGCGGCGCCAGTTCGACCTTGTAGCGTTCGCAGAAGGCGCGCATCCAGTCCAGGTTGTGGCGCAGCGCCGAGGTTTTCAATACCGCGACCGGGAAGCTGGTGTCGCCGTGCAGCAGCTTCCAGCCCTGCACGCCGATCGCTCCCTGGCGTAGCGGCGCCGTGATCGGCAAGCCTTTGACGCCGGGCTGCAGCAGTTGTTCTTCGAGACTGGACAGCGCTAGGCCGCCGTGGGGCAAGGCATTCATGGGTTCCTCGAACTCTTCAATTCATCATCCAGGTCGCGCAGCAGCAGGCCGGCGCTGGGCATCACGTCGCGCGCGCCCGGGGTATAGAACACGCCGGTGGCGATGCCGTCCTGCTCCAGCTGGGGCAGCAGCCCGCCGACCAGTTCATCGAGCGGAAACGACTGCGGCTCGTAGCCGGTCCACTCGTAATCCGCGCATATTTTCGCAAATTCGCTGTCCGGCCACAGCGGAAACACCAGGGTGCCGTCTTCCTTCTTCGCCAGCGCCCAGCCCTTGCGGTACAGGCTCCATACCGTGCCGGTCGCCGCCACGCGTTTGATGAAATATTCGTAGCGCTGCGGACCGGAGAGCATCACCGTTTCCTGGACCTGCCGGGTATCGATTGCCATGCTTGCCTGCCTCGTCATCGTTATCGTCGTGAGTCGAGCATACGACAAGCTGGCGGGGGCATGGCGCAGCCCTTCATTCTTCGCCGTCGAGCAACTGCTGCAGGCGGCGCGGGTAGTGGTTCAGGAAGTCGCGCGTGACCGCGTAGTGCTCGGTGTCTTCGTAATCGACATGGCTGATGCCGGTCTCGTCGAACAGCAGGATTTTGGCGCGGGGATAGGCCAGCAGGATGGGAGAGTGGGTGGCGATGATGAATTGCGCGCCCTGCTTCACCAGTTTGTCGATGACGGCCAGCGCGGCCAGCTGGCGGTTGGGAGAAAGCGCCGCTTCCGGTTCGTCCAGCAGGTAGAGGCCGTCGCCGCCGAGGTTTTGCAGCACGCGCATGAAGGCTTCGCCGTGCGAGTGCAGGTGCAGCGACGGCGGCGCGCCCGGCAGACTGTCCAGGTAAGTGAACACATTGAACAGGCTTTCGGCACGCAGAAAATACGCATGCCGCGGATGGCGGAAACCCTTGACCAGCTTCAGGTGCCGGTGCAGCGGCGACACGGCCTGCTGCTCGCGCAGTACATTGCGGGTACCGCCCTCGGCCGGCAAGCCCAGGGCGACCGCGATCGCTTCCAGCACGGTCGACTTGCCGGCGCCGTTCTCGCCGACGAAGAAGGTGACGTCCGGATGCGGTTCCAGGACACCCAGCTCGCGCACGGCAGGAATCGAGAAAGGATAGTCGCCGGGATCGATCTCTGCAGCGGGATCGAGCGAGACCGAACGCACATAGGGTTTGACGGCAAAGGACATGGGGCTCTTTCGCAGGACGCAGATAAGAAAACACCGCCCGGGGGCGGTGTTGTCCCAGCAGCAAACGGCGCAGCTTACTGCATGTGCTGGCCGCCGTTGATGGCGATATTCGCGCCGGTCACGAATGCCGCCTCGTCCGAGGACAGGTAGGCGACCAGGCCGGCCACTTCTTCCGGCTTGCCCAGGCGGCCCATCGGGATCTGCGGCAGGATCTTCGATTCCAGCACCTCGCTCGGGATGTCGGTCACCATCTTGGTGCCGATATACCCCGGCGAGATGGTGTTCACGGTCACGCCCTTGCGCGCCACTTCCAGCGCCAGCGCCTTGGTGAAGCCGTGGATGCCGGCCTTGGCCGCCGAGTAGTTGGTCTGGCCGAAGGCGCCCTTCGAACCGTTGACGGACGAGATGTTGATGATCCGGCCCCAGCCGCGCTCGACCATGCCGTCGGCGACCGGCTTGGTCATGTTGAACACGGAATCCAGGTTGGTCCTGATCACGGCATCCCAGTTGACCTTGTCCATCTTCTTGAAAGTCATGTCGCGGGTGATACCGGCATTGTTCACCAGCACGTCGACCGGGCCGACTTCCTGGGTCACTTTGGCCACGCAAGCCTGGGCCGAATCGTAGTCGGCAACGTCGCACTCGTAGGCCTTGAAGTCGTAGCCCTGCTCCTTCATCGTGGCGAGCCAGCCTTCGGCCTTCTTGCTACCCGGAGAATACGTCGTCACGACCGTATAGCCGAGCGCCAGCAGTTTGATGCTGATCGCTTCGCCGAGGCCGCCCATGCCGCCAGTCACTAATGCCACTCTTGCCATTGTCTTCTCCTAGTTTTTACGAACCTGTCAGAACCGCTTGTTTCCTTGAACTGCCTGTTCAGCGCTCGACCGCCAGTGCGACGCCCATGCCGCCGCCGATGCACAGGCTGGCCAGCCCCTTCTTGGCATCGCGGCGGACCATTTCGTGCAGCAGGGTCACCAGCACGCGGGCGCCGGAAGCGCCGATCGGGTGGCCCAGCGCGATGGCGCCGCCGTTGACGTTGATCTTGGAAGTGTCCCAGCCCATCTGCTTGTTGACGGCGACGGCCTGGGCCGCAAAGGCCTCGTTGATTTCCATCAGGTCGACCTCTTCGTGGGTCCAGCCGGCCTTTTCCAGGCAGGCGCGCGCCGCCGGCACCGGGCCCATGCCCATGATGGTCGGGTCCAGGCCCGACAGCGAGTAGGCCTTGATGCGTGCGATCGGGGTCAGGCCCAGTTCCTTGGCCTTCGAGGCCGACATCATGATCACGGCGGCGGCGCCGTCGTTCAGGCCGGAGGCATTGCCGGCGGTGACGGAACCTTCCTTGTTGAACGCCGGGCGCAGGCTGGCCAGGCCTTCCAGGGTGGCGCCATGCTTCGGATACTCGTCGGTATCGAAGATGGTCGGGCCCTTCTTGGAGGGGATTTCGATCGGGATGATCTCGTCCTTGAACTTGCCGGCCTTCATGGCGGCTTCGGCCTTCAGCTGGGATTGCAGCGCGAATTCGTCCTGCTCGGCGCGCGAGATGTCGAACTTGCGGGCGACGTTCTCGGCGGTGACGCCCATGTGGTACTGGTTGTACACGTCCCACAGGCCGTCGACGATCATGGTGTCGGTCATCTTGACGTCGCCCATGCGGAAGCCGTCGCGCGAGCCGTTCAGCACGTGCGGCGAGGCGCTCATGTTTTCCTGGCCGCCGGCGATCACGATCTGGGCGTCGCCGCACATGATGGCCTGGGCCGCCAGGTGGGTCGCGCGCAGGCCGCTGCCGCAGACCACATTCAGGGTGGAAGCCGGCACGCTGTCCGGCAGGCCGGCCTTGATCACGGCCTGGCGCGCCGGATTCTGGCCGACGCCGGCCGTCAGGACCTGGCCCATGATGACTTCGCTGACGGCGGCCGGATCGATACCGGTCTTGGCCATCAGGTGCTTGATCACCTGCGCGCCCAGTTCCGTGGCAGGGACCTTCGCGAGGGTGCCGCCGAATTTGCCGATGGCTGTGCGGCCAGCGGCCACGATGACGACGTCTTCCATATCATTCTCCGATGAGTGAAGCTTTTGGCGGGAAAGCCAACAATGTTAGATGCACCGCTAATAACACCTTTAAGCAAAATCAATCTTATCAGTTTATTTATTGAAGAGAACTGCGAATAAGTACTTAGCGAGTTATTGCCGAGCATCTTTTATTGTTCAGTTTTTTATCTATGGAAATACCCGTTGCCGCCTATAACGAAACGGCTTAAACCCTTTACCTTTCAAGGAAATTTCACAGTAGAATGCACGGGCTAGTGCCAACCAGAACGTTTTATGCCCAAGAGCCCGACTTCCTTACCCATCGAAATCAAGATTTCCACGGTCGTGGCCATTTCGACCATCCTGCATTCGCCCGATCCGATCGCGATCGACGCCGCGCTCAAGCAGATGACCGGTGGGGTGTCGGACTTTTTCGAGGATGAATTCGCCGTCATCGACGTCGCCGCCATCGCCGACGATGCCGCGCAGGTCGACTGGCCGGCGCTGGTGGGACTGCTGAAGAATTACCGCCTGAACGCGGTCGCGGTGCGCGGCGCCCCGGCTGCCCTGCACGAGGCAATCCGCGCCCATGGCCTGTTCCTGGACGACGGCTCGAGCGGCGCGCGGGTTCCTGAAGCCCGCAGCGCGGCCCCGGCGGCGCGCGAGGAAGCCCCGGCGGCGCCGGCTCCCGTCCCGGCGCCGGCCCCTGCGCCCGCGCCGGTACAAGCCGCGCCGGCCCAGGCCATGATCGTCGACACCCCGGTACGCGCCGGCCAGCGCATCTATGCGCGCGGCACCGACCTGATCATCACGGCAGTCGTCAACAACGGCGCCGAGATCATCGCCGACGGCAGCATCCACGTGTATGCGCCGCTGCACGGCCGCGCCTTGGCCGGCGCCTCGGGCAATGCGGACGCGCGCATCTTTGCACTGTCGATGCAGCCGGAACTGGTGTCGATCGCGGGTGTTTATCGGACGTTCGACGAAGGTTTCCCGACAGAACTGTCGCGCCAGCCGGCACAAATTCGTTTGGTCGGCGACCGAATCGATATATCATCGCTGGGTTCGGCGACTCGTGCCTAAGCGCATTTGATCCCTCCAGCACTGACCAGATACTGAATAGGACTGAAATATTTCATGGCAAGAATTATCGTTGTAACGTCCGGCAAGGGCGGTGTGGGCAAGACCACTTCGAGCGCGAGCTTCTCCACCGGCCTGGCGCTGCGCGGCCACAAGACCGCGGTCATCGACTTCGACGTCGGCCTGCGTAACCTCGACCTGATCATGGGCTGCGAACGCCGCGTGGTGTACGACCTGATCAACGTGGTCAACAAGGAAGCGACCCTGACCCAGGCCCTGATCAAGGACAAGCACTGCGAAAACCTGTTCATCCTGCCGGCCTCGCAGACCCGCGACAAGGACGCCCTGACCGAAGACGGCGTCGAGCGCGTGCTGAACGAGCTGGTCCAGATGGGCTTCGAATTCATCATCTGCGATTCGCCGGCCGGCATCGAGCACGGCGCGCTGATGGCCCTGACCTTCGCCGACGAAGCGATCATCGTCACCAACCCGGAAGTGTCGTCGGTGCGCGACTCCGACCGCATCCTCGGCATCCTGCAGGCCAAGTCGCGCCGCGCCCAGAGCGGCGGCGAGCCGGTCAAGGAACACCTCTTGATCACCCGTTATTCGCCGCGCCGCGTGGAAAACGACGAGATGCTGTCCTACCAGGATGTCCAGGAAATCCTGCGCATCCCGCTGATCGGCATCATTCCGGAATCGGAAGCCGTGCTGCACGCCTCGAACCAGGGCAATCCGGCCATCCACTTCAAGGACACCGACGTCGCGCAGGCCTACCAGGACGTGGTCGGCCGCTTCCTCGGCGAAGAAATCCCGCTGCGTTACACCAGCTACGATAAGCCGAACTTCCTGCAGCGCCTGTTCGGAGCAAAGTGACATGCCCTTGCTTAATTTCCTGTTTCCCAAGAAACAGCAAAGTGCGAATGCAGCCAAGGAAAGGCTGCAGATCATCATTGCCCGCGAACGCGGCGGCCGCAGCGGCCCGGACTTCCTGCCAGCCCTGCACCGCGAACTGATCGAAGTGATCTCGAAGTACACCAAGGTCAACGCGGACGACATCAAGATTTCGCTGGACCGCCAGGGCAACCTGGAAGTCCTCGACGTCAACGTGGTCCTGCCGGACGCTTAAGCGTTAGGCCGGCTGCATGCCGGCTTTTCCTACCTCCTGCGCCACCCTGGCGCAGGCTTCCACGTGCTGGTACCCCATCTGTCGGAACAGCGCGAACCCGATCGCCGCGGAGGCGATCTGCCCCGCCAGCGGGACGATCTTGGTGGCCGACTTGGCCGCCAGCTTGGCCCCGGACTTCTGTAACAGTTTCAGTACCAGTTCCTTGGTCACCAGCTTGCCCACCAGCGTACTCCCCAGCGCCGCCATCGCCTGGTAAGTCGCAACACGCATGTGCGGCTGCAGCGCCTCGATCTGCTCCGGCGTGAGGCCGAAATCCTTGTTGATGGCCTCGACCATGGAGGCGAAACTGGTGAGATCGGCCACGATGTCGACGCCGGGGATCGGTACCGCCGAAATACCGGCCGAGATCGCCGCCTTCTTGCGCACCAGCGCCCGGCAACGCTCGCGCACGTGGCCGATGTCGTCGCTCGACAGCGGCAGCAGCGTCACGGCGCCGGCATGGCTCTGTGTCTTTTTTCTGAAGATTTTCCTGAGCATTGCCTTCCCCCGGTTTGCGTTCGTAAGAACAGTGTAGCCCGGCTGCAGCGGGCGCGTTGGCACGGCTGTGACGCTATTCCCCAACGAAAATGTAAATTTATCTGAAGCATGTGTAGCTTTGATTTTAAAAAGTCTGCTATATTCGGAAATAAGTTGTAGGAGTGCTCCTACAGCATAATTAGTTGCAGTCCCACTTGCCAAAAAAGCATTATCATGAGAATCACAGTACTGGACAACGATACCGCCCAAGCAGAGCTGATCTGCCAGGTTCTGACCGGCGCCGGGCATCAATGCCAGGCCTTCGATAGCGGCAAGGACATGCTGGGGCAACTCCGCAAGGACAGCACCGACCTGCTGGTTCTCGACTGGCAGGTGAACGATGTGCCGGGCGCCGAGCTGCTGCGCCGCGCCAAGGAAAAGATGGCGCCGAACACGCCGACCATCTTCCTGGCCGGCAGCGCGTCCGAGGACGACATCGTGTCCGGCGTCACTGCCGGCGCCGACGACTACCTGGTCAAGCCGCTGCGCCGCGGCGAGCTGGTGGCACGGGTGCAGGCCCTGCTGCGCCGCGCCTACCCGTCGCAGAACGGCGCCGAGCAGCTGCAGTTCGGCCCCTACACCTTCGAAACCCGCCCGGGCCGCCTGACCATGGGCGGCGAAGCGATCGACGTCACGCACAAGGAATTCAACCTGGCGCTGCTGTTCTTCCGCAACCTGGGCCGTCCGTTGTCGCGCGCCTACATCCATGAGTCGATCTGGGTGCGTGAAACCGCGGTGCCGTCGCGCACCATGGACACCCACGTTTCGCGCGTGCGCAACAAGCTGCGCCTGCGTCCGGAGAACGGTTTCCGCCTGGTTCCCGTGTACAGCTACGGCTACCGGCTGGAGAAGCTGGGCGCCTGAGGCGGTTCCGTGAAACCCTCCACGCAAGAGGGTATAATGGGCGCGCTGCCCATTTTTTGACCACCCATGCAACTGCTCGCCGTCGGCTTGAACCACACCACCGCACCGGTCTCGCTGCGCGAGCAACTGGCGCTGGCGCCCGAGCATCTGGGACAAGCGGTGCAGGCGGCGCGCAGCTGGTTCTCCCGCCTGGATACGCAACTGAGCAGCGGCGGCAAACACGAAGCCGCCCTGCTCTCGACCTGCAACCGCACCGAGATGTACGCGGCCAGCGACGTTGCCGATCCGCTCGACGCCTCCGCGCGTTTCCTGGCCGATTACCACCGCCTGAATTTTTCCGAACTGCGTCCGCACCTCTACATGCTGCCCCAGCATGACGCGGTGCGCCACGCCTTCCGCGTCGCCTCAGGCCTCGATTCGATGGTGCTGGGCGAAGCGCAGATCCTGGGCCAGATGAAGGACGCGGTGCGGGTCGCCGACGAAGCCGGCGGCCTCGGCACCTACCTGCACCAGCTGTTCCAGCGCAGCTTCGCGGTGGCCAAGGAAGTGCGCAGCACCACCGAGATCGGCGCCCACAGCGTGTCGATGGCCGCCGCCGCGGTGCGCCTGTCGGAACGCATCTTCGATTCGGTCAGCTCGCAGAACGTGCTGTTCATCGGCGCCGGCGAGATGATCGAGCTGTGCGCCACCCACTTCGCGGCCCACAATCCGAAATCGATCACGATCGCCAACCGCACGCTGGAACGCGGCGAGAACCTGGCGGCCCGCTTTTCCGGCCGCGCGATCCGCCTGGCCGACCTGCCCGAGCTGCTGCCGCAGTTCGACATCGTGATTTCCTCGACCGCGTCGACCCTGCCGCTGATCGGCAAGGGCCTGGTCGAACGCGCGATCAAGGCGCGCCGCCACCGCCCGATGTTCATGGTCGACCTGGCGGTCCCGCGCGACATCGAACCGGAAGTCGGCAAGCTGGATGACGTGTTCCTCTACACCGTCGACGACCTCGCCGACGTGGTGCGTACCGGCGTCGAACACCGGCAAGCGGCGGTGGCCCAGGCCGAGGCCATCATCGAGACCCGCGTGCAATCCTTCATGCACTGGATCGGCGACCGCGCCGTGGTGCCGGTGATCCGCGACCTGCACGATTCCAGCGAAAGCCTGCGCCTGGCCGAACTCGAACGCGCGAGAAAACTGCTGGCAAAAGGCGAGGACGTCGACGCCGTGCTGGAAGCGCTGTCGAAGGGCCTGACCGCCAAATTCCTGCACGGCCCGCAACAAGCCCTGCACCGTGCCCAGGGCGACGAACGCGCGCGCCTGGCCGCCCTGCTGCCCCAGCTGTTCCGCGGCCGCCGTTAGCGCCCGCCTTCCTTCATGCGCCTGGCCCATCCGCGGCCATGTGCGTGTATGCTGCCGCCCTGCAGCTTCCCTTTCATCTCTATTTTTCAGAACGCTATGAAACCATCCATGCTGTTCAAGCTGGACCAGCTGGCCAACCGCCTCGTCGAACTGGACGAACTGCTGGCGCTTGAGGCCGCCACCTCGAACATGGACAACTTCCGCAAGATGAGCCGCGAGCACGCCGAACTCGGCCCGCTGGTGGCCGTCTACCACCAGTACCAGACCGCCCAGGGCGACATCGTCGCGGCCCAGGACATGCTGGCGGACCCGGAGATGAAGGAATTCGCGCAGGACGAGATCGAGGCCGCCAAAGGGCGCCTGGCCGAGCTCGACCTGGAACTGCAGAAGATGCTGCTGCCGAAGGACGAGAACGACGAGCGCAACATCTTCCTCGAGATCCGTGCTGGCACCGGCGGCGATGAATCGGCGCTGTTCGCCGGCGATCTGCTGCGCATGTACACCCGCTATGCCGAACGCAATCGCTGGCAGGTCGAGATCGTGTCGGAGTCGCCGTCGGACCTGGGCGGCTACCGCGAAGTCATCGCGCGCATCATCGGCAATGGCGTCTATTCGAAGCTGAAATTCGAATCCGGCGGCCACCGCGTGCAGCGCGTGCCGGCCACCGAGACCCAGGGCCGCATCCACACGTCGGCCTGCACCGTGGCCGTAATGCCGGAGGCGGACGAGGTCGAGGACGTGCAGATCAACCCGGCCGACCTGCGCATCGACACCTACCGCGCGTCCGGCGCCGGCGGCCAGCACATCAACAAGACCGACTCCGCGGTGCGCATCACCCACCTGCCGACCGGGATCGTGGTCGAGTGCCAGGACGACCGCAGCCAGCACAAGAACAAGGCGCAGGCCATGAAGGTGCTGGCGGCGCGCATCAAGGACGTGCAGCTGCGCGAACAGCAGAGCAAGGAAGCGGCGACCCGTAAAAGCCTGATCGGCTCGGGCGACCGCAGCGAGCGCATCCGCACCTACAACTTCCCGCAGGGCCGCCTGACCGACCACCGGATCAACCTGACTCTCTATAAACTGGACATGATCATGGACGGCGACCTGAACGAACTGACCAGCGCCCTCTCCGCCGAGCACCAGGCCGAACTGCTGGCCGCCTTGGGCGATTAATGGTCTTAAACCGGTATTAATTCGGGGTCAGAGCACTTTTTTGGGAAATTGCTCAAAAAAGTGCTCTGACCCCGAATTATGGTTCAGTCTCGATTAAGTTGGTTCATGCGAAAATCGCAAGATTCGTCTTCACAGGAATATCCATGCCCACGTCCCGCAACGCCCTGCTCCTGATCGCTGCCGTCAGCCTTGCCCTGGTTGGCGCCGCCCTCTATCTCCAGCACGTCAAGGACATGCTGCCCTGCCCGCTGTGCGTGATCCAGCGTTACGCCTTCCTGGGCATTGCGATCTTCAGCCTGATCGGCGCTTTCGCCAATAAAATCAAGGCGCTGGGCACGGTGGCGCTGCTGTGCGCGCTGGGTGGGCTGGCCACGGTGGGCAAGCACCTGTACGTGCTGGCGCATCCGGGCTTCTCCTGCGGCATCGACCCGATGGAGACCATGCTGAACAAGATCCCGACCGCGACCATGCTGCCCTGGCTGTTCCGCGCCGACGGCCTGTGCGAAGCGGCCCAGGACACGGTGTTTGGCCTGAACGTGCCGCAGTGGTCGGCCGTCTGGTTCGTCATCCTCACCCTGGCGCTGGTCTGGGTGCTGGTGCGCCGCGCACGCCGATGATGATTGAAGCCGGCACCCCGATCGGTGCGGTCCAGGCCGCGCTGCCGCTCGATGCGCTGGAAAACCGCATCCTGCTGTGCCATGCGACGGGTTTAAGCCGTGTGCAGCTGATCACCCGTGCCGAGCAGCCGCTCGACGCAGCACAGGCCGCGCACCTGAATGCACTGGTGCAGCGCCGCCTGGCCGGTGAGCCGATCGCCTACATCGTCGGCAAGCGCGAATTCTTCGGCCTCGACTTCGCCGTCAGCGAGGCGGTGCTGATCCCGCGTCCGGACACGGAACTGATCGTGGAACTCGCCCTCGAGCGCCTGCCGGCGCAGGGCCGCCTGCTCGACATGGGCACCGGCAGCGGCGCGATTGCCGTCGCCGTCGCCCACAGCCGCCCGGACGCGACGGTTACCGCGCTCGACGTCAGCGATGCGGCGCTCGCCATCGCCCGCCGGAACGCCGCCGGCAACAATGCCCGCGTGCGCTTCCTGCAGAGCGACTGGTTCAGTGCCCTGGACGCGAGCGAACGCTTCGAACTGATCGCCTCGAATCCCCCCTATATCGCGGCCGGCGACGAGCATCTGTCCCAGGGCGACCTGCGCTTCGAACCCACCGGCGCGCTGACCGACCACGCGGACGGCCTGTCGGCCCTGCGCAGCATCGTCGACGGCAGCCCGCGCCACCTGGTCCCCGGCGGCTGGCTGCTGATGGAACACGGCTACGACCAGGCCGCCGCCGTGCGCGCCTTGTTGAACGACGCCGGCTATCTCGAGGTGCAGAGCTGGCGCGATCTTGCCGGTATCGAGCGCGTCACTGGCGGCAGGGTCGCCGGCTGAACGCGTGGACGGCCCAGCCGTCCACCCTACCCGGCGCTGGCCGACTATCCCGTTTGTTACAATGGCCGGCCCACTTCCCGGAGCCAACGCATGCCTCGCCTGTCCGCGCCCCGGCTGTTCGCGGCCCGGCTGACGCTTTCCCTGTCCACTGCCCTTCTGCTGGCTGCCATGCTGCTGGCGCCGCCCGGCGCAAGCGCCGCGGACAGCGTCAAAGAACAGGCGCGCGCCCTGTTCGAGCGCGACTGGCAGTGGCGCCTCAAGCATGAGCCGGAATTCGCCACCTCGGTCGGCGACCACCGCTACGATGCCCAGTTGTCCGATAGCTCGCCGGCCGGCGCCGCCAAGGCCGTCGAGCACGAGCGCCGCATGCTGGAACTGGCGCGCCAGCTCGACCGCAGCCAATTGACGGGGCAAGACCTGCTGTCGCTCGAGCTGTTCGTCGCCGACAAGGAACGCAGCCTGGCGCGCGTCGCCATTGCGCCGGTCGACCCGCAGCCGATCACGGCACGCGACGGCATCCACATCCGCCTGCCGCAGCTGGCTGCGCAGATGCCCTTCGTTAGCGAAGACGATTACCGCACCTATATCGCGCGCCTGAACGCGGTGCCGCGCCACATCGACGGCCTGATCGAACAGCTGCGCGAAGGCATGCGCACCGGCTGGACCGCGCCGAGGGTCGCGATGGCCGCGCTGCCGGCCCAGCTGCGCGCACTGCGCGAGCACCTCGGCGACGGCGCGCTGTCCGACCCTTTCCGCCGCCTGCCCGCCACCATTCCCCAGGAAGCACGGGACAAGCTGGCGCTCGACGGCCAGGCCGCGGTCGCCGGCCTCGCCCCCAGCCTGCAGCAGCTCGAAGATTTCATTCGCAGCGATTACCTGCCGGCCGCGCGGACGACCATCGCCGCCTCCAGCCTGCCCGGCGGCCCCGCCTGGTATGCCTTCCTGGTCAAGAGCGCGACCACCACCGACCTGAGCCCGGCCGAGATCCACGCGCTGGGCCAGAAGGAAGTGGCGCGCATCCGCGCCGAGATCGCGGCGCTGGTGCCGAGTACGGGCTTTCGCGGCAACCTGACCCAGTTCATTGCCTTCACCCGCAGCGACCCGCGCCTCTACTACACCGAGCCGGATGCGCTGCTGAACCGCTACCGCCGGACGATTGCGCGCGTGGCCAGCAAGCTGCCGCTGCTGTTCAATGCGATCCCGCAGGACGAGCTGGCAGTCAAGCCGGTGCAGGCGGCGGGCGCCGAGGGCCAGGGCGCGGCCTATTACGAGGCCGGCAGCCCGGACCGGGCGGCGGCGCTGGTGATCAACACGGCGCGCCTGAACACGCGGCCGATATGGGAGATCGAGACGCTCACCCTGCACGAAGGCCTGCCCGGCCACCACCTGCAGGTCGCGCGCATGCAGGCGAATGCCGCGCTGCCGGCCTTCCGGCGGCAAGGCTGGTACGTGGCCTATGGCGAAGGCTGGGCCCTGTACGCGGAGAGCCTGGGGCCGGAACTGGGCCTGCTGCGCGACCCGTTCTCGCGCTTCGGCTACCTGGCCGACGAGCTGCTGCGCGCCGCCCGCCTGGTGGCGGACACCGGCATCCACGCGATGGGCTGGACGCGCCAGCAAGCCATCGACTACCTGAACGCGAATACCGCGAATCTCCCGTCGGATAATGAGGTCGAGGTCGACCGCTACATCGTCCATCCGGGAGAGGCGCTGGGCTACAAGCTGGGCCAGCTGCGCATCGCCTCGCTGCGCGCCGAGGCCCAGGCGGCGCTGGGCGAACGCTTCGACCCGCGCGCGTTTCACGATGCCGTGCTGGAGAACGGCGCCCTGCCGCTGGGGCTGCTGGAGCGCCAGGTGCGGCGCTGGATCGCCGCCCAGCGCACGCCGCCGCAGGAGGCCGCGCCGGCCCCGACACCGCCGGCTGCGACGCCGGCAGCAGCGGCGCCGGGCAGCGCGCCAGCCAAGCCGAACGACATATTTCAGTAACAAAAACACCACACAATGCAGAATTGGGGGGTGCCCGGCGCGCTTGGCTAATTTCGGTTACTCTCTGCACCTCATCGGCAGTATAAGAAAGGAAACACCGTGTCGAAGCCCGTCTCGAATCAATTTGAACGCCGCCTGTCCTTACTGGACGACGATGCCCACCGCGGCCTGCTGATGCAGGGCCTGCGCGGCATCGAGCGCGAGACCCTGCGCGTCGACAGCCAGGGCCACCTGGCGCGCACGCCTCATCCGGTGCAGCTCGGTTCGGCCCTGACCCATCCGCAGATCACCACGGATTACGCGGAAACCCTGCTCGAATTCATCACCCCGGCCGAGCACGACATCGGCCTGGCCCTGCACCGCCTGGATGCGATCCACCGCTACGCCTACAGCAAGCTGGGCGACGAGCTGCTGTGGAGCCAGTCGATGCCCTGCGACCTGCCGCCGGAAGAAGAGATCGAGATCGCCTGGTACGGCGAGTCGAACATCGGCATGCTCAAGCACGTCTACCGCCGCGGCCTGGCGCTGCGCTACGGGAAGGCCATGCAATGCATCGCCGGCATCCACTACAACTACTCGCTGCCGGAACAGTTCTGGACCCTGATCGCGCAGAGCGAAGGCATCATGGAAGAACGCCGCCACGCGCTGCGCGACTTCCAGTCCGAAAGCTACATCGCAATGGTCCGCAACTTCCGCCGCTACAGCTGGCTGCTGATGTATTTGTTCGGCGCCTCGCCGGCGCTGGCCAAGGGCTTCCTGCGCGGCCGCCCGCACCAGCTCGAGACCCTGTCCGACGACACCCTGTATCTCCCCTACGCCACCAGCCTGCGCATGAGCGACCTGGGCTACCAGAACGACGCCCAGTCCGGCCTGCGCCCGCACGAGAACAGCCTGGAAAGCTACGTCACCTCGCTGATGGACGCCGTCAACCGTCCGTATCCGCCCTATGAGGAAATCGGCACCAAGAAGGATGGCGAGTGGGTGCAGCTGTCGACCAACATCCTGCAGATCGAGAACGAATACTATTCGACGATCCGCCCGAAACGCGTGATCCGCACCGGCGAGCGCCCGGTGCAGGCGCTGTGCAACCGCGGCGTGCAGTACATCGAAGTGCGCTGCCTGGACGTCGACCCCTTCGAGCCGGTCGGCATCGCGCTGGAAACCGGCCGCTTCCTGGATGCCTTCCTGCTCTTCTGCGCGCTCGAGGAAAGCCCGAAGATCAATGCGATGGAGGGGCAGATCCACGCCCGCAACTTCGCCCGCACCGTGAAGGAAGGCCGCCGTCCGGATCTGACCCTGACGCGCGACGACCAGGAGATCCCGCTGCAGGACTGGGCGCTGGAGCTGATCGAACGTATCCGCCCGCTGGCCGAGCTGCTGGACAAGGAGCACAACTACAAGGGCGCCCACCTCGAGTCGCTGGAAGCGCAGAAGGCCAAGGTGCTGGATCCTTCCCTGACCCCGTCGGCGCGCGTGCTGGACGCCGTGCGCGAACTCGGCTCCTTCGCCAAGTTCGGCCTGCAGCAGAGCGAGCTGCACGCGCAAGCCTTCCGCGCGGAAGCCCTGATGCCGGCCGAAGTCGGCGTGTTCGACGAAATGGCGCAGGCCTCATTGGCCGAGCAGCGCCAGATCGAGCAGACGGACACCGGCAGCTTCGATGATTTTGTTGCTGCGTATAACAGCAGTACACTGTGCGGTAATTGCTGATTCCCGGGACCTCGTTTCCGGGCAGCCCCGGCTACGAGGTCATCCTTGCTCACTTTTTATAACGAACACCACGCCCAGCACGCCCCGCGCCACGACCTGGTCCGCGGCGAGCCTGTCCCCTGTTCGGAAAAGCCCGAGCGCGCCGATCTCGTCGTCGCCGAACTGAGCCGGCGCGGCCTGGGCCAGATCGTCACGCCGCACGGGGTGCCGCTGGTGTCGCTGGAGCGGGTGCACACGCCGCGCTACCTGCATTTCCTGCGTTCGGCCTGGAGCGAGTGGGTCGGCCTCGATGCGCGCAATGCCGAGCGCGACGCCCTGCCCTCAGTGTGGCCGATCCGCGGCATGCGCCATGACATCGAGCCGGACAATTTCACGGCCCGCCTTGGCCTGTACTCGATGGACAACGGCACGCCGCTCACCGCCGGCACCTGGGTCGCGGCCAAGACCGGGGCCGATTGCGCCGTCAATGCGGCCCACGCACTGCGCCTGGGCGAGCGCGGCAGCTTTGCGCTGACCCGTCCGCCCGGCCACCATGCGGGCGCCGATTATTTCGGCGGCTACTGCTTCCTGAACAATGCCGCGCTGGCGGCCCAGCACCTGCTGGACGACGGCCTGCAGCGGGTCGCCATTCTCGACATCGACTACCACCACGGCAACGGCACCCAGAGCATCTTTTATCATCGCAAGGATGTGCTGTTCGCCTCGATCCACGCCGATCCGCTGCACGACTACCCCTTCTACCTCGGCCACGCCGACGAGATCGGCGAAGGCGAAGGCGTCGGCTACAACATGAATTTGCCGCTGCCGCGGGGTTCATCAGCCGCGCAATGGTTCGCCGCGCTGGAGTCGGCCTGCCTGAAAATGGCGATGTTCGCGCCGCAGGCGCTGGTGGTGTCGCTGGGTGTCGACGGCTTCCAGGGCGATCCGCGTTCCCATTTCGGCCTGTCCAGCGCGGATTTCCTGCGCATCGGCGAACGCATCGGCTACCTGGGCCTGCCCACCGTGTTCGTGTTGGAGGGCGGTTCTGTCGTGCCGGAACTCGCGGTCAATGCGGTCAACGTCCTCGAAGGCTTTGAAACAGCCGCCTGAACAACAACTGTTTATCGATACAAACAAATGATTACTTGGCAATGGAGCGGCTTCGCCGACCTGACGGTCGCGCAGCTGTATGCAATGCTGGCCTTGCGCCAGGAAGTGTTCGTGCTGGAGCAGACCTGCCTGTACCCGGACATCGACGGTCTCGACCCGGGCGCCCACCACCTGCTCGGCTGGCGGGATATCGACGGCAAACCGGAACTGGTGGCCCACCTGCGCTGCCTGGCGCCGGGCGCGAAGTACACCGAGATGTCGATCGGCCGCGTGGTCACCAGCCCGGCGGCGCGCGGCAGCGGCCTGGGACGCGAACTGGTGGCGCAGGGTATCGCGCTGGCGCAGCAGCTGCATCCTGGCCACGCGATCCGCATCGGCGCGCAGGCCCATCTGGAAGCCTTCTACGCCAGCTTCGGCTTCGTCACCGTCTCCGAGCCTTATGACGAAGACGGCATCATGCACATCGACATGCTGCTGAGCGCCTAACAAAACCCCACGCTCATATTATTTGAGGTGGCCCGACTTGGTCGGGTCCGGCATCAGGAAGGCTACCAGGCAGGCGACCGCGGCCATGATAGTGACGTACCAGTAGAAGTAGGACTCGTGGCCGGCCTGCTTGAACCACAGGGCCACGTATTCGGCGGAACCGCCGAAGAGCGCGTTCGCGATCGCATACGACAGCCCGACGCCCAGCGCACGCACCTCGACCGGGAACATCTCGGCCTTGATCAGGCCGCCGATCGAGGTATAGAAGCTGACGATCCCCAGCGCGCAGGTGATCAGGACGCCGGCCATCAACGGGCTGCCGACGCCGCGCAGCGTGCTCAGGATGGGCACGGTGAAGATGGTGGCGAGGACGCCGAACAGGATCATCGAGGTCTTGCGGCCGATGCGGTCCGACAGCGCGCCGAAGGCCGGCTGCATCAGCATGTAGATCAGCAGGCAGACCGTCATGACGCGGCTGGCGGTGGTGGTGCTCATGCCCACGGTGTTGACCAGGTACTTCTGCATATAGGTCGTGAACGCGTAAAAGATCAGCGAGCCGCCGGCCGTGAAGCCGAGCACCGTGATGAAGGCGCGCGAATGGTGCTTGAGCAGCGAGGCCACACTGCCGGCCTGCTCGCTCTTGCGCTCCGATTCCTTGGTGGTCTCGTGCAGCGAGCGGCGCAGGTAGAGCGAGACCAGGGCCGAGGCCGCGCCGACCACGAAGGGAATGCGCCAGCCCCAGGCCACCAGCTCCTCGTGCGACAGCAGCAGCTGCAGGATGCCCAGCACCAGCAGGGCCGCCAGCTGGCCGCCGATCAGGGTCACGTACTGGAAGGAGGCAAAGAAGCCTTTGCGGCCCGGTTCCGCCACTTCGCTCATGTAGGTGGCGCTGGTGCCATACTCGCCGCCCACCGACAGGCCCTGGAACAGGCGCGCCACCAGCAGCAGCACCGGCGCGGCCGTGCCGATGGTGGCATAGGTCGGCAGGCAGGCGATCAGCAGCGAGCCGCCGCACATCATCAGCACCGAGATCATCATCGCGTTGCGACGGCCGTAGCGGTCGGCAATGCGGCCGAACAGCCAGCCGCCCACCGGGCGCATCAGGAAACCGGCGGCGAAGATGCCGGCGGTGTTCAGCAGCTGGACGGTGGGATCGGCTTTCGGGAAGAAGGCCGAGGAAAAATACAGGGCGCAGAAGGAGTAGATATAGAAGTCGAACCATTCGACCAGGTTGCCCGACGATGCGCCGATGATCGCGAAAACCCGCTGCCGCGATGTGAGATCCTGGATCGCGTGTGCGTCCGCCGTGTCCGTCGTTGCCATACCATTCCTCCGGGTTAATCCATCGATACACCTCGGCAGCAGCTGGACGACTTCCCGGAAAGGGTCCGCCAAGGCCAGCGCGCCCAGGCAGACTTATCATAATTGCTATTCGCGTTTGGTGGCGCGTAGGAGGCGCCGGCCCAGCAGCGGCAGCCCGGCCAGCATCAGGACCAGCTGCGCCGGTTCCGGAACCGGCGTCAGCAGCACCGGCGCGCAAAAGCCGAAGTCGTTGCAGCCGTTGGCGATGATCTGGCCCTGGGCGTTGATGCCGACCGCCTCCGTCAGCGTGAAGTCGTCCAGACCCTCGGCCAGCAGGTTCAGGTCCAGCAGGCTGCCATCCGCGTACAGGAAGGCGTGCGAAAAGCCGAAGCCCGGCAGGCTGGCCAGGCCCACCACCAGCCCGGCCTCGTTGAGCGCGCGCGCCTCGGCGTAGTCGCCGCCCAGCGAGCCCAGATCCAGCATGACACCGCCGCTGTAGAGGAAGGGGTGGAATGCCGTGTCGCCGGCGATCAGGCTGTAGCCCGCCACCTGGCCGGCCTCGTTGACGGCATTCGCCCAGCTGAAGCCGCCGCCGAGCGTACCGAGATCGGTCATGACGCCGCCGCTGTACAGGAAGGCGTGGGCGCCGTCGTTTGGAAACGCCGGTCCCGGCTGCGAACCGCCGACGATGGTGCCGCCGTTGTTGATGTCGCGCGCCTGCGCGGTGGCGCCGCCCAGGGTGCCGATGTCGACGATGCTGCCGCCGCTGTACAGGAAGGCGCGGCTGTTGCCGTTGGCGTCCAGCGATTCGCCGACCGCCTGCCCGGCCGCGTTGACGCCCCAGGCGACGGTGTCGCCGCCGTACAGGGTGCCGATGTCCTGGCTGGCGCCGCCGATGCTGACGAAGCCGCGCATGCTGCCGCCCGACAGCCAGGCGCCGGCCGCGCCGCCGCCGTCGATGGCATTGGCCACCAGCGATTGCCCGTCCGGTGTGGGCGCGGGCAGGAAGCTGAGATTACCGGCCGACCACACGAAGGCCAGCGCATTGCCGTTGGGATCGGTGCCACGACCGGCGACGCGGCCGGCGTCGTCGATCGCGAAGGCCTGGAAATTTGCCGGCAGGAAGGTCGCGGCGAAGGTCGGCTGGGCCAGCGCAGACGCCGGCAACAGCGATGAAAACAGCAACAGCAAGGCAAGCATCAACAGGCGCATGGGAGAGGCTCCGGACATCAGGCGTGCCAACGATACGCTGCCCGCCAGAGCCCGGCCTGCGCCAGATCAGGCGTACGCGGGGCGGGTAATCAGAAGGTGATCACGAAGCGCGCGCCACGTCCGACCGAGCGCGCATGGCGCACCGTGCCGCCGTTCTCGTGCACCAGGTGGCGCACCATGGCCAGGCCGATGCCGCCGCCCTGCTTCTTGGTCGTGAAGAAGGGGGTGAAGATGTGCGCCGCCAGCCCGTCCGGCACGCCGGGGCCGTCGTCGCTGACTTCGATGCGCAGGCGCGCGCCGCGCACCAGCCGCGCCGAGACCCAGGCGTTCCCCGCGCCGCCGGCAGTCGCTTCAAAAGCGTTCTTGAGCAGGTTGATCAGGGCCTGCTCGAGCTGGCCCGGATCGGCCATCAGTTCCAGCGAGGCCGGTTCGACGGAGAAGTGCACCTCGCCGCCGCGCGCGCGCCAGGCCGGCCCCACCAGGGCGGCCACGCGCTCGAACAGCGCATCCAGTCTTACCCGCTCCGGGCGCGCGGCCGGCACGTTCGACAGGCTGCGGTAGCTGGCCACGAAATCGACCAGGCTGTCGGCGCGGCGCCGGATCGCATCCAGCGCCGTGCTCAGGTCGGTGCCGACGTCCTCCGGCAGCGCGCCGCGGAATTCGCCCAGCAAGCCGTAGGCCGTGTGCGACAGCGAGGCCACCGGCGTCAGCGAATTCATGATCTCGTGGGTCAGCACGTGCACCAGCTGGCGCCAGGCGTGCAGGGCTTCGGCTTCGAGCTCGCTCTCGACCGGCATCAGGGCCGCCAGCCGCTGCGCCTTGCCCTGCAGCGTGATCGAGGACACCGCCAGCAGCGCGCGCTCGGTGCCGCGCTCGGTCTCGAAGTCGATCAGCGCACGGCGCTCGCCGGGCTGCGCCGCCAGCTGACGGTACAGGCCGGCCGGATCGCTGGCGCGGCCCGGCGCCACCAGCTTGCGCGCGTTGGCGTTCAGTGGCGCCGCCTGGCCATCGCCGCCGGCGCCGTCGATGCGAAACAGGGCCACCGGGGTGTGTTCGAGGCGCGCTTCCAGCGCCAGCGCATTGTCGATCAGGGCCTGCTGCTCGATCGGCAGGCCGGGCGCCGACTCGGGGGGCGCGCGGCGCAGAGCGGCCAGCCGGTCCAGGCTGCGCCACAAGTGAAATGCCAGCGGCAGCGCGGCCAGTCCGCACAGCACCGCCAGGCGCGGCGACTCGCGCACCACGCCGGCGCCGAAGGCCAGCAGGGCGACGCCGATCAAGGCCAGCAAGGCGCCCCATTTCAGGCGCCGTTCAGATGCCATGCTTGCCCAGCTTGCGGTACAGCGCAGCGCGGCTCAGGCCGAGCATGCGCGCCGCCAGGCTGATATTGCCCTTGGCCTTGTCGAGGGCCGCGGCGATGGTCTCGCGCTCCAGCGCGCCGAGGCGGAATTCGCCGTCCGCGCCATCGGCAAGCTGAATGCCGGCTGCCGCGCGCAATGGCGCCTCGATTGGCGCCGGCGCCGGCATCGCCAGACCGAAATCCTCGTAGCGGTACTCGTCCTGGGCGGCAAGGATCACGGCCCGTTCGCAGGCATGGCGCAGGGCGCGCACGTTGCCCGGCCACGACCATGCGCACAGGCGTTCCAGCGCGCTGGGCGCCAGCTCGCGCACCGGGCGCCGGTACTGCGCTTCGTACAGCGACAGGTAATGGTGCAGCAGGCCGGGCACGTCATCCCGCCGTTCGCGCAGCGGCGGCACGCGGATCACGATGGTGTTCAGGCGGAACAGCAGGTCGGGGCGGAACACGCCCGGGTCGAACAGGCGCGCTTCATCGAGGTTGGTGGCGCTGACGATGCGCACGTCGATCGCTTCCGGGCGGTCGGCGCCGATCGGCGTGACTTCGCGCCGCTCCAGCGCCGTCAGCAGCTTCGCCTGGCTTGCCAGCGGCATGTTGCCGATCTCGTCGAGGAACAGGCTGCCGCCGCGCGCCGCCTGGAAGCGCCCGGCGCGGTCGCTGCGGGCATCGGTGAAGGAGCCCTTGCGGTGGCCGAACAACTCGCTCTCGAAAGTCGATTCGGGCAGCGCGCCCATGTCCACCGCGAGGAAGGTGGCGCCGGCCCTGCCCGACGCCGCGTGGATCGCGCGCGCCACCAGTTCCTTGCCGACCCCGTTCTCACCCAGCACCATCACATTCGCTTCGGTGGGCGCGACGCTGGCGATCATCGATTTGACGTCGCGCATCGCGCTCGAATCGCCCATCAGGCCACTGGTGGCGGCCGCGCCGGCAGCCGCGCTGCGGCGCGCCAGCGCGCTGTCGACGGCGGCGATCAGTCGCGCATTGTCCCAGGGCTTGGTGATGAAATCGGAAGCGCCGCGTTTTAAGGCCTCGACGGCCAGGGGGACGTCGGCGTAGGCGGTCAAGGCGATCACGGCGGGCGGACGCGCCAGCGCGCGCAGACGATCCAGCACCGCCAACCCTTCGGCGCCGTCGATGCGGCCGGGCGTGAAGTTCAGGTCGAGCAGGACCACGTCCGGCGCGCCCGCTTCGAGCAGGCTAGCTAAACGCGCAGGATCGTCGAGCGTCGCCACCCGGCCATGGCGGCGGCGCAGCAGCATCTGGGCGGCATAGGCGACGTCGGTATCGTCGTCGAGGATCAGGATGTGGGCGGTGTCGGCCATTGTGTTGCCATTCTAGCAGCGCCGAACCCGGCAAGCGACCATCGCCGATGACCGCCGCGGACGCCTGTCCGCAAGCGCACATGCATAGCTGTCCGGATCCGGACAGGTGGCGCGGACAGATGCGAAAAACCGGGCAAAAAGCGCTTAAAAACGGCCTGGCACGGCGCTTGCAAAAGGGATCACATCATCGTTTAACAACACAAGCATCAGCATGGATCACATACCTCCTCCCGCCGTCACCGGCGCCGCCATGGACACCGTCGTTCCCAAACGGCGCGGCCGGCTGTTCAAGCGCATCGCCGTCGCCGCCGCCGTGACCGGCGTGCTGGCCTGGGCCGGCTGGCAGTTCGTCCCGCACGGCCTGCAGGTGGCCAGCCGCGACGTGCGCCTGGCCCGGGTCGAACAGGGCGTGTTTCGCGACGATATCGTGGTGCGCGCCACCGCCGAGCCGCTGAATTCCATCATCCTCGACTCGGTCGAATCGGGCCGCGTGGAGGAGGTGTTCGCGAAGGACGGCCAGGCCGTCAAGAAGGGAGATTTGCTGTTCCGGCTGTCAAACCCGCAACGCAACCTGGAGCTGCTGGCGCGCCAGACCGAGTATTCGCAGCAGATCTTCAACGCGGCCCAGCTGCGCGTGGCCCAGGAAGCGGTGCGCACCGACCACCAGCGTCGCCAGTCCGACCTCGAATTCGCATTGAGCCAGGCCCAGAAGCAGCACGCCCGCAACAAACGGCTGGCGGCCCAGGGCTTCATCTCCGCGGTGGCGCTGGAAGAGTCGGCCGACAAGCTGGCGCAGCAGCAGCGCGCACTGGACGAGGAAAAGCGCGCCGTCGCCAGCGAGGAAAAGGTGCGTGACCGCGCGCTGGACCAGCTGGACAGCGGCTTGCACGGCCTGCAGTCCGGCCTGAAGCTGGTCAGCGCCACCGTCGACGCATTGGCCGTGCGCGCCCCGGCCGACGGCGTGCTGACCGATTTCCGCATGCTGGTCGGCCAGACCGTGCGCCCGGACCAGCACATCGGCCGCATCGACGATCCCCAACACTTCAAGCTCAGCGCCCAGGTCGACGAGTTCTATCTGAGCCGCCTGACGGTCGGGCGCCAGGGCAGCGTGACCCAGGACGGCAAGAGCTTCGCGCTCAAGGTCGCCACCGTCTACCCGCAAATCAAGGAAGGCCGCTTCACCGCCGAGATGGTGTTCCTGGGCGCTCAGCCCGGGGTGATCAGCCCGGGCCAGAGCATGGACGTGCAGCTGACCCTGGGCGAACCGGCCAAGGCCATGCTGCTGCCGAACGGCGCTTTTGTGAACGACACCGGCGGTGCCTGGGTGTTCGTGGTGGGGCCCGACGGCGAGCGGGCCGAGAAGCGCGCCGTAAAACTCGGGCGCCGCAACAACGCCCAGATCGAAGTGCTGTCCGGCCTGGCGCCGGGCGAGAACGTGCTCATTTCCAGTTACGCGCCCTTCGGCAAGGCCGAGCGGCTGCAGCTCACGAAGTAAATTTCAATCTTACAGAACAGGGAATCCAGAATGCTCAAACTCTCAGGCGTCAGCAAAGTCCACCACGCGGGCGAAGTGCAGACCACCGCCCTCGACCGCATCGACCTCGAGATCGCCGCCGGCGAATACGTGGCCATCACCGGGCCGTCCGGCTGCGGCAAGTCGACCCTGCTCAGCGTGCTCGGCCTGCTCGACGTACCGAGCGCCGGCGAGTACTGGTTCGAGGGCCAGAACGTGGCCGGCTGGAGCGAGGCGCGCCTGAACGCGCTGCGGCGCGGGAAGGTCGGCTTCATCTTCCAGAGTTTCAACCTGATCGAAGAATTATCCGTGTACGAGAACGTCGAGCTGGCGCTGGAATACACCGGCACCCCGGCCGCCGAACGGCGCCGCCGCGTGCAGGAGATGCTGCAGCGCCTGGGCGTAGCGCACCGCGCCGGCCACCGTCCATCGCAGCTGTCGGGCGGCCAGCAGCAGCGGGTGGCGATCGCACGCGCGCTGGTGGCCGGCCCGGCCATGCTGCTGGCCGACGAACCGACCGGTAACCTCGACACCGCGCACGGCGACGAAGTCATGCGCCTGCTGCGCCAGATTAACGCCGAGGGTACGACGGTGGTGATGGTGACCCACTCGCCGGCGCATGCGGCCCAGGCTTCGCGCACCCTGCACCTGTTGGACGGCCGCGTGGTGGTCGACGCCCTGCAGGCGGCTTGAGGAGCGGATCATGAAAATCAATCTGCGGGATTTCCGCATCGGCTGGCGCCTGCTGGTCAAGGAACCGGCCTTTTCCGCGGTCGTGATCCTGGGCCTGGCGGTGGGCTTCTGCGCCTGCTTCCTGCTGCTCGGCTACGTCAATCACTCGCTGTCCTATGACCGCCACGTACCGCAGCGCGACAACATCTACCGCCTGATGCAGCGCTGGAACCTCGCCATCAGCGACGGCGGCTGGGGAAATGCCACCAGCCTGCCGGCGCGCGACGCCATCGTCGCCAGCGGCGTGCCGCTGCAGGCCAGCGCCTTCATCACGCGCAAGATCGATGTCAAGATCGGCAGCCATGTGCAGACCGTCAACGTGGCCGTGGTCGACCCCGATTTCCGCAGCATCTTCCAGCCGAAAGTGCTGGCCGGCGACCTCGCCGCCGCGCTGGCGCGCCCGGATGCGCTGGCCCTGAGCCGCGAGACCGCGATCAAGCTGTTCGGCAGCCAGGATGTCGCCGGCAAGACCGTGCAGGTGGGCGGCCGCCCCTACCAGGTGATGGCGGTGCTGGAAGACCAGCCGGCCGCCACTACGCTTCCCTACGAGGCGCTGGCAGGCACCAAAACCAGCATCTGGAACCAGGAATACCGCGAGCTGGTGACGACCAACTGGGGTTCCACCCACGGTCCGGTGTACGTCAAACTGGCCCCGGGCGCCGACCCGCAGGCGGTGGCCGAAGCGGCGCGGCGCGCGATGCTGGCCTCGAACTTCTACCGCAGCATGACGCCGGAAATGGTCGCCTCGCTGAACGGCCACGACCTGATGGAATTCCGCCTTGGCTCCCTGGCCGGAGCCTACCTCGACCCCGACCTGCGCGAACAGTCCGATACCCACGGCGACAGCAAGACCATCTTCGGCCTGGCCGCGGTGGCGGTACTGATCCTGGCGCTGGCGGCCACCAACTACGTCAACCTGGCCACCGTGCGCACCCTGCGCCGCCAGCGCGAGATCGCGGTGCGCAAGGTGCTGGGCGCCAGCGCCGGCGCGGTCAGCCGCCAGTTCCTGGCCGAGTCGATCCTGGTGTGCCTGATCGCCACCGCCATCGGCCTGCTGCTGGCCTGGCTGCTGCTGCCGGTGTTCTCCGACCTGGTGCAGCGCAAGCTGGACCGCATGTTCACGCCCGCCTCGCTGGGCCTGTCCGTGCTGCTGGGCGGCGCCCTGGGCGTGCTGGCCGGCGCCTACCCGACCTGGTCGGCGCTGCGGGTGCGCCCGACCGCGGCCCTGTCCGGCCGCGGCAACGTCGAAACCGCCGGCGGCCTGTGGCTGCGCCGCGTGCTGACCGTGCTGCAGTTCGCCACCGCGATGGGCCTGACCGGGATGACCCTGGCCGTGGCCTGGCAGACCCGCTACGCCAGCAACCTCGATCCGGGCTTCGATCCGGCCCCGCTACTGGTGCTGAATGCCAGCGACGACATGCGTAACGCCAACGTGCGCGCCTTCCGCGATGCGCTGGCGCGCCTGCCGGGCGTGAGCGGCGTGGCCGAGAGCGATTCGCGGGTCACGATCAACAACAACCGCAGTTCCTACCAGCGCGAGGGCGGCGCCCCGGTCAACATCAACCGGCTCGGCGTCAGCCCGGAATTCTTCAATGTCTACGGCCTGAAAGCAGTAGCAGGACGGGTGTACGACCCGGCGCGCGACAAGGCCGAGGACAATGACAAGGTCGTGCTCAACGAAGCCGGCGTGCGCCTGCTCGGCTTCGCCAGCGCCCGGGACGCGGTCGGCAAGACCATCCGCGCGCCCAGCGCCAACGATGTGGCGATGCAGGTGGTCGGCGTGGTGCCCGACATCCGCCACCGCACGGCGCGCGAACCGATGCAGCCGACCATCTACCGGGTGTCGACACGCACGCCGGCCTTCACCGTGCGCAGCGAGGGCGACCTGGAGACGGTGCAGCGCGCGATCGAGGAACTGTGGCCGCGCTTCTTCCCGAACGACGTGCTGGTGGTGCAGCGCATGGACAGCGTCTTCGCCGCCAACTACGCCGACGACCTGCGCCTGGCCAAGCTGCTGGCGGCATCGAGCGTGATCGCGACCGCGATCGCCGCCTTCGGCATCTACGTGCTGGCGGCCTACAGCGTGCAGCGGCGCGCCCGCGAAATCGTGCTGCGCAAGCTGTACGGCGCCGGCACCGCGGCGGTGGGCGGCCTGGTGATGCGCGAGTTCCTGGTCCTGATCGGCACCGGCGCCCTGATCGGGCTGCCGCCGGCCTGGCTGGCGATGCAGAACTACCTGGCCGGCTTCAACGAGCGCGCACCGATCGGCGTCTGGACCATCGTCGGCGCGCTGCTGGTGGCCGGCGCGGTGGCGCTGGGCTCGACCCTGCGGCATACGGTGGCGGCGGTGCGGATCCGTCCGGCGCTGGCGCTGCGCGAATAAGGAGAACCGCGTGAAGGATTTCCGTATCGGCTGGCGCCTGCTGGTCAAGGAGCCCGCGTATTCGGCGGTGGTGATTTTCGGCCTGGCGGTCGGCATTGCCGTGTGCTTCCTGCTGCTCGGCTTCGTGCGCCATTCGTTCTCCTACGATGAAAACGTGCCGGAGCGCGAACGCGTGGTGCGCCTGCTGCAGCACTGGAACCTGGCGGTGTTCGGCGACGAGTGGCATGCCGGCGCCAGCCTGCCGGCGCGCGACGCGGCGCTGGCCAGCGGCCAGCCGGTGCTGGCCAGCGCCGTGGTCGAGACCAACTTCGACGTGCGCGCCGGCGACATCGTCGGCACCGTCGGCGTGATCCTGGTCGACCCCGACTTCCCGAAGATCTTCGCCCCCAAAGTGCTGGCCGGCGACCTGCAGGCCGCCATCACCCGGCCGGATGCGGTGGCGCTGACCAGGAACACCGCCATCAGGCTGTTCGGCCGCGCCGACGTGGTCGGCAAGACCCTGCAGAACGACCGCCAGACCTATGTCGTGGCGGCGGTGCTGGCCGACCAGCCCGCGGCCACCACCCTGCCCTACGAGGCCGTGGCCGGCACCGGCGGCACCATCTGGCCATCGATCAAGAACTTCCGCGACGCCTGGGGCGCAACGGCAGGCCGCGTGTATCTGAAACTGCTGCCGGGCGCCGATCCGCAGGCGGTGCTGGCTGCCCTGCGGCGCGGCCTGCGCGCGTCGCCGCTGATGCAGCGCGACTATGCCGACCAGGTGGCGGCGCTCGGCGGGCGCGACCTGATCGACTACAAGCTCGCCCCGCTCGCCGACGCCTACCTCGACCCCGACCTGCAAGGCCATTCCGACACCCATGGCGACCGCCAGGCGATGCTGGGACTGGCCGCGGTGGCGCTGCTGATCCTGCTGCTGGCGGCGGTCAACTACGTCAACCTCGCCACCATCCGCACCCTGGCGCGCCAGCGCGAGATCGCCATGCGCAAGGTGCTGGGCGCTTCGGCGCAGGCGGTGGCGCGCCAGTTCCTGGCCGAGTCGGTGCTGGTGTGCCTGATCGCCACCGTGCTCGGCCTGCTGCTGGCCTGGCTGGTGCTGCCGTTGTTTTCCGACCTGGTGCAGCGCCGCTTCGACACCATGTTCAGCCCGGGCGCACTGGCCGCGGCGCTGCTGTTCGGCGTGCTGCTGGGCGTGGCGGCCGGCGCCTGGCCGACCTGGTCGGCGCTGCGGGTGCGCGCCAGCGCCGCGCTGGCCGGCCGCAACGGCACCGAGACCGCGCGCGGCCTGTGGCTGCGCCGCTCCCTCACCGCGCTGCAGTTCGCCGCTGCCATGGGCCTGACCGGCACCACGCTGGCGGTGGCATGGCAGACCCATTACGCCAGCACCTTGAACCCCGGCTTCGATCCGCGCCCGCTGCTGACGCTGCCCGCCGGGAACGACATGCGCGACCCGCGCATGCGCGCCTTCCGCGATGAAGTGCTGCGCCTGCCCGGTGTCGCGGGCGTGGCGGAATCGAACATCCCCATCACCTCCGCCAACAACATCACCTCGCTGCGCCGCGAGGGTGGCCAGGCTGCGGACATCAACCAGTATGGGGTGAGCCCGGAATTCTTCGACGTGTACGGCCTGACACCGGTGGCGGGCCGCCTGTACAGCCCGGCGGTGGACCGCATGAGCCAGAGCGACCGCGTGGTGATCAACGCCTCGGCGGCGCGCAAGTTCGGCTTCGCCAGCCCGCAGGATGCGGTCGGCAAGGTGGTGCTCGGGACCGACGACGAGCAGCGGCAGATGCAGATCGTCGGCGTGGCGCCGGACATCCGGCACCGTTCGGCGCGCGAGGGCGAGCAGCCGAGCGTGTTCTTCCTGCGCGACCGGGTGCGGATCCTGACGATCCGCTGCAGCGGCGATCCGGTGGCGGTGAAGCACGCGATCGAGGAACTGTGGCCGCGCCACTTCCCCAACGAGCCGGTGAGCGTGCTGCACATGGACAGCTTCATCGTCGGCGAGTTCTATGCCGACGACCAGCGCCTGGCCAAGCTGCTGGCGGCATCCAGCGTGATCGCGATGGCGATTGCGGCCTTCGGCATCTACGTGCTGGCGGCCTACAGCGTGCAGCGGCGCGAACGCGAGATCGTGCTGCGCAAGCTGTACGGGGCGAATGGGGCAGTGGTGGGCAGCCTGGTGCTGCGCGAGTTCGCGCTGCTGGTCGGCGCCGGCGCGGTGGCCGGGCTGCCCTTCGCCTGGATCGCCATGCAGCGCTACCTGGCCGGCTTCACGGAACGGGCGCCGATCGGCGCCTGGACCATCGTGGCGGCGCTGCTACTGGCCTGCGCGGTGACGCTGGGGTCGACCCTGCGCCACACGCTGGCCGCGGTGCGGATCAGGCCGGCGCTGGCGCTGCGGGAGTAATTACTGGACGGCGGTCAGGGTGATTTCGAACACCAGGCCGGCGTTCGGCGGGATCGGGCCGGAACCGCTGGCGCCGTAGCCCAGGTTCGACGGGATCAGGAGGGTGCGCTTGCCGCCGACTTTCATGCCCACGACGCCCTGGTCGAAGCCGTCGATGACCTGCTTCGCGCCCACCGTGAAGCTGATGCTGCCGGTATCGAACTGGGAGCCCTTGTTGCCGGCCGCGGTGGTGCTGTACAGCCAGCCGGTGTAGGTGACCGTGGCTTTTTTGCCGGCCGTCGCTTCGGCGCCGGTACCGACCACGCTGTCGGTCTTGGTGAAGGCGGCCGGGTTGGCGACGACGACGTTGCTGCCGGAATCGCCACCGCCACCGCCGCCACAGGCGCTCAGGCTCAACACGGCGACGAAGGCGGCTGCCAGCGGGAAGGACAACAGTTTCATGGTGCTCCTTGAAATGGTGGAAGTAAAACGGGAGAAACTTCGACCATACCAAGGACTCACCGTCACTGTCTATGCATAATTTGTACGGCTTTTGTCGTCAGATCTCGACCTGCGTCCCCAGCTCGATCACGCGGTTGGCCGGGATCTGGTAGTAGTCGGCGGCGGTGCGCGCGTTGCGCTGCATGAGCACGAACAGGTGTTCGCGCCACGGCATCATGCCCGATCCCGGCACCGAGATCACGGTCTGGCGCGCGATGAAGAAGGAGGTCTCCATCATCTCGAATTCCAGTGCCTGCATGGCGCACAGGCGCAGGATGTCGGGGATGTTCGCCTCGTCCTTGAAGCCGTAGCTGACGTTCAGCTGGAAGCAGTTGTGACCCAGCGAGACCACCTCGACCTGCTCCGACTCCGGCACGTAGGGCTCCTCGCGGATGTGCACCGTGAGGAACACCACCCGCTCGTGCAGCACCTTGTTGTGCAGCAGGTTGTGCAACAGGGCGTGCGGCACGCCGTCGGTTTCGCCGCGCAGGAAGATGGCGGTGCCGGCCACCCGCGCCGGCGGGCCCACGAACAGCGACTGCAGGAAGTCCTCGAGCGGGATCGCGTGCTTTTCCAGGTTCTCGAACACCAGCTCGCGGCCGCGCTTCCAGGTCAGCATGATGGTCAGCAGGATCGCGCCCAGCAGCAGCGGGAACCAGCCGCCGTGCAGCAGTTTCAAGGTGCTGGCGGAGAACAGCATGATGTCCATGATCATGAAGAAGCCGGTCGCGCCGAAGCACAGCCACAGCGGCAAATGCCAGCGGTAGCGGGTCACGAAGAAGGTGAGGATGGTGGTGGCGAACATGGTCGCCGTCACCGCGATGCCGTAGGCGCCGGCCAGTTTATCGGACGAGCCGAAGCCGACCACCGCGATCAGCACCACTGCCAGCTGCAGCCAGTTGACGGCCGGGATGTAGATCTGGCCGATCTCGCTTTCCGAGGTGTGCATCACACGCATGCGCGGCAGCAGGCCGAGGGCGATCGCCTGCTTGGTCATCGAGAAGGTGCCGGAAATCGTCGCCTGCGAGGCGATCACGGTGGCCATGGTCGACAGCAGCACCAGCGGCAGCACGCTCCAGCTGCCGAGCTGGCGGAAGAAGGGATTTTCCAGCGCTTCCGGATGCGTGATCAGGAGGCCGCCCTGGCCGAGATAGTTCAGGGCCAGCGCCGGGAACACGACCATGAACCAGGCGAAGCGGATCGGCTTCTTGCCGAAGTGGCCCATGTCGGCGTACAGGGCTTCGGCGCCGGTGAAGGCCAGCACCACGGCGCCCAGCGCAACAAAGGCGATGAAGCGTTCGCGCAGCATGAATTCGAAGGCGTGCAGCGGGTTCAGGGCCTGCAGGATCACCGGCGCCTGGGCGATATTGATCACGCCCATCACGGCCAGCACCGCGAACCAGACGACCATCACCGGACCGAAGAAGCGGCCGATGCCGGCGGTGCCGTGGCGCTGCACGCTGTACAAGCCCACCAGCACCACGATGGTCAGCGGCACCACCCATTTTTCGAGGCCGGGCGTGGCCACTTCCAGGCCCTCGATCGCGCCCAGCACGGAAATCGCCGGGGTGATCACGCTGTCGCCGTAGAACATGGTGGCGCCGAACACGCCGATCACCATCAGCACGTAATGCCAGCGCGAGCTGCGCGTGACGGAATTCAGGGCCAGCGCCATCAGGGCCATGATGCCGCCCTCGCCGCGGTTGTCGGCGCGCAGCACCAGGGTCACGTACTTGAGCGAGACGATCATCGTCAGGCCCCAGAAGATCAGGGACACAATCCCCAACAAGTTCGGCGTCGTCAGCGCCAGGCCGTGGGTCGGGTCGAAGATGGTCTTCAGCGTGTACAGGGGGCTGGTGCCGATGTCGCCGTAGACGATGCCGACCGCGGCCAGGGTCAGTGCCGCGATACTGCTTTTCTTGTGTTGCTCACTCAAGATGTCACCATTGCTTGTTCTGGTGCACCGCACCATAAGATATCGTCAAGAAAAATGCAAATATTTACATAGTGCGACGCTCATTTTGGCAGGGTTTTCCACCATTTCAGCAAAGTCCGCAGCGCTTCCGGCTGATTCACGGGTGGGAAGCGCCCTGCCTGGTCCCGTTGATTCACCCCGTGACAGGATGCGCAGACCCGCATCTCGCCTGCCTGGAAGCTGATCCAGTTGCGCTCACGTACTACCGCCGTACCCTGCGGGTCGGTGGTCTGCCAGGTCAGCGCGCGCCCGGCCGGCACCAGCGCCGCGGTCGAACCGTCGGGGGCGATGCGCACGCTGCCGGGCGGTCCGCCCGGATTCGCGGGGTTGGCGGCCTCGTGCAGCGGCTGGGCCAGCACGCGCCGTCCGGGCCGGCCCGGATAGGCGCGCAGCTGGTCGCCCTGAAACAGCTGGAAATGCGCGATGTCGTAGGTGCGTCCGCCCGGCTTATCCTGCGACACGGTCCTGACGCCGCCCGGCACGCGCAGGTTGAAGGGCTGCTGCAATTCTGCCCGATCCCGGCTGGTCTGGTCGCGCGTGACGATCAGGGCCAGGCCGCGTGCGGTGAGCCAGCGCCGCAAGGCTGCTTCGTCCACGCCTTCGGCCGCCAGCACCGCGCGTTCCGGTGCCTCCAGCCCGGTGCGCATGCGTGCGGGTTGCGGACGCGCGCGCGGGCGCACTTCGACCGCCTCGAGCTCCCACAGCTCGCCGGACCAGGTCTTGCGACCGGCCCTGCTGTCCCACCAGACGCTGCGCCGGATGCCCGCCGTGAGCGGGGCGCCGGCACGATACAGGCCGTCGCCGCCGCGCGCCAGCCGGACCAGGCGCAAGCCGGCCAGCGGCCGGTCCGGCGCCGGCGCGTCGACCTCGGGCGCGTGGCTGGCCACCAGCGTGCCATCCGCCAGCGCCAGCGGATTGCGGAAGCGGCCGGTCGGCAGCGCGTCGCCGGGATGCCCCTGCGTCAGCGGCACGACCGTCATCCGCTCCGCATCCAGGCCGGGAGAACCGGCCAGGCGCACGATCTGCCCGGTGGCATAGGTGTCGCGGTCGCGCGCCGCGATGCCGACATAGCTGCCTGGCCGGCGCGGATCCTCGGACAGCTGGAACAAGCCGCCTTCGCGGCGCAGACTGGTGCGATTGGCGTGCAGGCGGTCGACGCTGCGGACAGAGAGGTTGGGGTCGTCCTTGAAACTGGGGATGAAGTGGCCGAACGAGAGCTCGTGCTGGCCCACGTGGTTCAGGGTCTCCTCGCCGCTGCCGTCCTCGTTCATCTGCCAGGCGGTGAAGAAATTGGTGGTGAACGCGCTCACGGCGCCATACGGGCCATGGTCTCCGGTGCGCGACTCGGGAAATACTTCGACCCGCGTGGGCAGGGCCGGCGCCCCGGGGGCCTCGCCGGCGTAATTGAAAGACTTGAACGGCAGCGCGACGCCATTGCCTTGCGCGTCGCGGTCGCGCTGGGCCAGCTGGTCCTGTTGCAGGTGGTCCCAGCGCACGAACACGATGCGGCCATAACTGTCGACGAAGGGATTGAAGGCGCCGCTCGGCGTGTGATTCAGGATGCGCAGGCGGCCGCTGTCCGGCTCCAGGCTCCAGATGCCGGTGGTGGTCGGCGTCGCTTCGTATTCGTCCAGCTGGGGGTACAAGTGCGGCAGGCCGCTGCGCGGACGGTCCGAGGTGAACAGGACCCGGCCGTCGGTGGCATAGAAGGGCGACAGGTTGTTGGCGTCCGCTGGCTGCCCCGCCACTTTATCGATGCGGACGCGCTCGCCCTTGCGCAAGCCGCGCAATTCGTACACCTGCCAGAACGCGCGCGGGCCGCTGCCGACCGCCATGCTGAACAGGGCGCGCCTTCCATCCCAGTGTACCGAGGGCTCGCGCACGGCGATGGCCTTGGCGCCCTGCTCGCCCTCGCTGCCGAAGCCGGCCTCGCGGGTCAGGTTGCGCAAACTGCCGTCCGGATAGCGCAGCATCAGGTCGCCGCCGCGCGGCGCCGCATCGACATCCGGCAAATGGTTGGCGAAGGCGGACAAACGGGTGGCGCGGTCGTGCTGGGGCGGCACCTGGGCGGCGAACAGGATCGGGTAGCGTAGCGCGGCCGCGGATGGCGGCTGGGCAGCAGGCGCCGGCGCAGCCAGGAATGCAAACGGCAAGAAGAAAAAGCGCCAGCAGGAATGCATGGTAAATGGATCGGTTAGATCAACAATGCTACCTTGCAATTATCAGCGAAGTTCGGCAAGCTGTGCTCAAAATATCAACACTGGAGACACCCATGCAGATGCCAGCCCGCCCGCATGCCCGCCACCTGGTAGCGCTTGCCATCCTGACCGCCGCCGTCCTGGTGGCCTGCGGCGGCAGCGGCGGCGGCGGTTCGACCGCCGTGGTGACCAATCCCGCACCGCCGACCAGCGGCGGCACCCCGGTCAACGGACCGGCATGGCTGGGCTTCGGCGCCGACGCGCAGCACGCGGCCCAGGCGCAGCTGGCGACGCAGGACCTGTCGCGCATCGTCTGGCGTACCGCGGTCGACACGGCGCCGCAGTACAGCGCGCAAGGCTACCTGCTGGTGCATTACGGTTCGCCGGCCATCACCTCGAAGAACACCGTGCTGGTGCCGGTCAAGCGCAGCATCACCGATCAGTACCGCGTCGAGGCGCACGACGGCCGCAGCGGCGCGCTGGCCTGGAGCCTGGACAGCGACTACATCATGCCGGCGCATCGTTGGACGCCGAGCTACAACCTCACCCTCACCACCGGCAACCAGCTGGCCTTCCCCGGCGCCGGCGGCAAGGTGATGCTGCGCGACGCGCCCGATACGGCCAACGGCACGGTAAAAACCCTGGTGTTCTATGGTGAAGCGGCCTACAACGGCGCCAAGGCCGCGTTCGACGCCTCGGTCTTCATCAACACACCGATCACCGCCGACGCGCAGGGCAATCTGTATTTCGGCTTCAGTGCGCTGCCCTCGAATCCGGCGGGCCTGAAGGGCGGCATCGCCCGCATCGGCGCGAACGGCGCCGGCAGCTGGGTTGCAGCAAGCACGCTGGCGCAGGACGATGCCATCGACAAGGCGCAGATGAACAGCGCGCCCGGCCTGTCGCCCGACCAGAAGACGCTGTACGTTGCCGTCAACGGGCCGAGCTCGAAAGGCTATCTGGTGGCGCTGGACGCCGCCACGCTGCAGGCGAAGGCGAAAACCCTGCTGCTCGATCCGCAGACCAAGGCGCCGGCGCGCGTGTCCGACGACAGCACGGCCTCGCCCACCATCGGCCCGGACGGCGACGTCTTCTTCGGGGTGCTGGAAACCACGCAGAACCAGCACAACGGACGCGGCTGGCTGCTGCATTTCGATGCAGCGCTGGCGCAGGCCAAGACCCCGGGTTCCTTCGGCTGGGACGACACCGCGTCGATCGTCCCCGTGGCCATGGTGCCGGGCTATACCGGCTCGTCCAAGTACCTCGTCACCACCAAGTACAACAACTATGGCCGCGCGGGCAGCGGCGATTCGCAGAACAAGGTGGCGCTGCTCGACCCCAACGCCAGCCAGCCGGACATGGTGACGCCTTCGGTCCCGGTCATGAAGGAGGTGCTGGCGGTGATGGGCGTGACGCCCGATCCCAACTTCCCGGGCGGCGTGGTGGAATGGTGCATCAACACGGCGGCGGTCGATCCTTTCACGAAATCCATCCTGATCAACAGCGAGGACGGCTGGCTATACCGCTGGGACTTGAGCACGAATACGCTGAGCCAGAAAATACGCCTGACGAGCGGCCTGGGCGAGTCCTACACGCCGACCGCGATCGGCGCGGACGGCACGGTGTACGCGATCAATAACGCCATCCTGTTCGCGATCGGCAAGTAAATCGCACAGTAAGCCGGGCTGGAGGGCCGCCGGCAGCATTTTGGGCGATCGGGGATAATGTCGGTCCTGCAATCGACACCGCTTCCCCATGCGTACCGGCATCCTCTCCGCTGCCTCGGCCTTCCTGTGCTGGGGCCTGTTCCCCTTGTATTTCCACGCCATCGGCGAGGTGCCGCCGCTGCAGATCCTGGCGCACCGCATGCTGTGGTCGCTGCTGTTCCTGGTGATCGTGCTGGCCGTGCGCAAGCAGTGGGCCTGGCTCAACCTGCTGCGCAAGCCGCGCGTGATCGGCAGCTTCATCGCCTCGGCCATCCTGCTGAGCGTGAACTGGCTGATCTATATCTGGGCGGTCAACAACAACCACGTGATCGAAGCCAGCCTGGGCTACTTCATCAATCCGCTGGTGAACATTTCGCTCGGCTACCTGCTGCTGAAGGAGAGATTGCGGCCGGCGCAGTGGGCGGCGATCGCGGTGGCGGCGCTGGGCGTGGCCTGGCTGACCTGGCAGGCGGGCACCGTGCCCTGGATCGCGCTGGCGCTGGCGTTTTCGTTCGGCGGCTACGGCCTGCTGCGCAAGACCGCCGCGCTCGGTGCACTGGAGGGGCTGTCCTTCGAGACCATGGTGCTGTTCCCGGTCGCCGCCGCCTACGTGATCTGGCTGACGATGAACGGCCAGAACGCCTTCATCAACACGGACTCGACCAGCACCCGCCTGCTGCTGGTGGCGGCCGGGCCGATCACCGCGATTCCGCTGCTGCTGTTCGCCTCGGGCGCACGCCAGATCCCCTTATCTGTGCTGGGCCTGCTGCAATACCTGTCGCCGACCCTGCAATTTATGCTGGGCGTGTGGCTGTTCCACGAACCGTTCACGCCGGACCGCCTGGTCGGCTTCGCGCTGATCTGGGCCGCCCTCGCCCTGTTCGCAGCCGAGGGCCTGCTGCGCCGCCCGGCCCCCGCCAAAGTTTGAATAATTCGGGGTCAGAGCACTTTTTCGAGCAATATCTTTAATTCGGGGTCAGAGCACTTTTTTCGGCACGCTTCCGAGCGACGCGCTGCCGAAAATGTGCTCTGACCCCGATTTTTTACAGTATCCTGTCGTCCTCTCAATCGCATTACTCAATCACTACATGGCCAATTACGTCTACACCATGAACCGCGTGGGCAAGATCGTCCCACCGAAACGGCAGATCCTGAAGGATATTTCCCTGTCCTTCTTCCCGGGCGCGAAGATCGGCGTGCTGGGCCTGAACGGCTCCGGCAAGTCGACCCTGCTGAAGATCATGGCCGGCATCGACACCGATATCCAGGGCGAAGCGCGCCCGATGCCGGGCCTGAACATCGGTTACCTGCCGCAGGAACCGCAGCTGGATCCGGAAAAGACCGTGCGCCAGGAAGTGGAATCCGGCCTGGGCGAGGCCTTCGAGGCGCAAGCCAAGCTGGAAGCCGTGTACGCCGCCTATGCGGACGAAGACGCCGATTTCGACGCGCTGGCCAAGGAGCAGGAGCGCCTGGAATCGATCATCGCCGCGGCCGATGGCGGCAACCTGAACCTGCAGATGGAAATGGCCGCCGACGCGCTGCGCCTGCCGCCCTGGGACCAGAAGATCGCCGTGCTGTCGGGCGGTGAAAAGCGCCGCGTGGCGCTGTGCAAGCTGCTGCTGAGCAAACCGGACATGCTGCTGCTGGACGAGCCGACCAACCACCTGGACGCCGAATCGGTCGAGTGGCTGGAGCAGTTCCTGCTGCGCTTCCCGGGCACCGTGGTCGGCATCACCCACGACCGCTACTTCCTCGACAACGCCGCCGAATGGATCCTCGAACTGGACCGCGGTTCGGGCATCCCCTGGAAGGGCAATTACTCATCCTGGCTGGACCAGAAGCAGGCGCGCCTGAAGCAGGAAGAAGCGACCGAATCGGCGCGCCAGAAGGCGCTGCAGAAGGAACTGGAATGGTCGCGCCAGAATCCGAAGGCACGCCAGGCCAAGTCGAAGGCCCGCCTGGCCCGCTTCAACGAGCTGAGCGAATACGAATACCAGAAGCGCAACGAGACCCAGGAGATCTTCATCCCCGTGGCCGAGCGCCTGGGCAACGAAGTCATCGAGTTCAAGAATGTCAGTAAAGCCTTCGGCGACCGCCTGCTGATCGACAACCTGTCCTTCACGGTGCCGCCGGGCGCCATCGTCGGCATCATCGGTCCGAACGGCGCCGGTAAGTCGACGCTGTTCAAGATGATCGCGGGCAAAGAGCAGCCGGACAGCGGTGAAGTCGCGATCGGCCAGACCGCGAAGGTCTCGCTGGTCGACCAGCACCGCGACGAACTGGCGAACAACAAGACCGTGTTCGAAGACGTGACCGGCGGCGCCGACATGCTGAGCGTGGGCCGCTTCGAGATGCCTTCGCGCGCCTACCTGGGCCGCTTCAACTTCAAGGGCGCGGACCAGCAGAAGGTGGTCGGCAACCTGTCGGGCGGCGAACGCGGCCGTCTGCACCTGGCGAAAACCCTGCTGCAAGGCGGCAATGTCCTACTGCTGGACGAACCGTCGAACGACCTCGACGTCGAAACCCTGCGTGCACTGGAAGATGCGTTGCTGGAATTCGCCGGCAGCGTGATGGTGATCTCGCACGATCGCTGGTTCCTGGACCGTATCGCGACCCACATCCTGGCCTTCGAAGGCAACTCGCAGGTCACCTTCTTCGACGGTAACTATCAGGAATACGAAGCCGACAAGAAGAAGCGCCTGGGCGAAGAAGGCGCGAAGCCGAAGCGCATCCGCTACAAGCCGCTGACCACCTAAGTTGCCGGCATCGCAGCGCATTTAGTAGCGTTTGCACCACAAAAGCTCCCTGCGGGGAGCTTTTTTTTCGCCAATCGCTGGATGCAGCCGCGCTTGTGGACAATCCTGAAGCCTTGGTTTCCCGGGTGTGCGTGCCTAGATTTTTCGCGCGGAAATGGATCAGCCCGATTTCCATCTCATGTGTAGAATCAGGCGTCGTTGAGGTCGGCTCACGCCACGATCATTCATGACACGTTACCGCGATAACCGCGTTCCCGGCATGACGTACTTTTTCACGGTACGCCTGCTGGACCGGAATAGCACTTTGTTGACGGACCACTTCTCGGCCTTCGGCGAAGCCATGCGCCAGGCCAGGATCCGCAAACCCTTCCACGTCGATGCCTGGGTAGTGCTGCCCGATCACGCGCATGCGATCTGGACTTTACCGCCCGGCGACCACGACTGCGCCACGCGCTGGCGCGCCGTCAAGATCGCCTTTTCCAAGGCCTTGCACAAGACCGGGCTGGCGCTGGCGAGCGCGGCCGACGCCACGATCTGGGAGCGCCATTACCGGGACTACCGCGTCGGCGACGACGACGAGTACGCGGCCCTGATCGACTACGTGCACAGCAATCCCATGCGCCACGGCTTCTGCCAGCAGGCATCCGACTGGCCCTGGTCCTCGCTGCACCGCTTCGTTGCCGCCGGCTTCGACGCCCCGCAGCCGCCGCTGCCGCCACCACCCTGGATGGGGCAGCGAAGCGCGCCGATGCACGCGCCGCTGTAAACGACAACAGGACCACGAAGGTCCTGTTTTTTTACGTAGAGTGCGACTTAGAAGTTGTAGTGCGCGCCCACGGTCCAGACGTTGGCCTTGGCGCCGATGTCCTTCTCCTTGCCATAACGCTCGTACTCGGCGGTCAGGGCGACCTTCTGGTTCAGCTTGTACTGCACGCCCAGTGCACCGTAGGCGCCGGTATCGGTGTCCTTCAGGCTCAGGGCAGCGCTGTTGAACTTGCGCTCGCTGTGCTGGACGCCGACCTTGCCGTACACGGCGAACTGGTCGTTGACCGGTGCGGTGGCCTTGGCGGCGATATAGGTGCCGTTGCCCTTGGTGGTGCCGTTGGCGGCGTCATGGTCGCCGAAATCGGTGTAGCCGGCTTCAGCAGCCCAGGTGCGGTTGAATTCGTAGCCGCCGTAGATCTTGCCGCCAGCCTTGTAGTCGTCCGACTGGATGTTCTTCGCCGAAGCGACGCCCACGCCGACGTAAGCGTGCGGCTGGTCAGTGGTGAAGTTCTGGGCTTGTGCGGCGGTCATGGCGGCAGCGCCTGCGATCAGTGCAACGATGAGCTTTTTCATATTCGGCATCCTTTACTTTGTTTGACTGAGTCGCGATGCAAAGTGAATCGCGATGTGGTCAAGATATCAGCTGCCAAATGCTCAAGTCAGTGCCCATTTCGTAAGAACTGTAAGCACATGTAACTTAATGACCCATTATTCAGTAATAAAATGACTGATATTGGCTGCAGATGCTTATAAATTAGGCGATATAGCGAAAAGTGAGGTTGAGGCGTGCGCCAACCGGTTTTGCAGTCTTGTTGATGCCGTGCAGCCAGTTCTGCTGCAGGGAACCAGCCATCAGTAGCAGATTGCCGTCGGCGAGCTCGAATTTCAGCGTGCGTTTGCTGCGCTTGTGACGCAGGATGAAGGTCCGGGTGGCGCCATAGCTGAGCGAAGCGATGGCAGGCCGGGGGCCAAGCTCGGGCTCGTCGTCGCTGTGCATGCCCATGCTGTCGGCGCCGTCCCGGTAATAGTTCAGCAGCACGCTGTTGTAGCGGTGGCCGGTGGCGGCTTCGACGGCGCTGCGCAGCTGGGCGAGTAGCGGCGTCATCGGTAGCGGCTCGAGGTGGAGGCCGGAATAGGTATAGCCAACTTCACCATGCCATGCCGTCAGGCGAGGCTGCAGATGGCGCTTGCCGTACACGACGATGGTCTCGTGGCGCCAGTCGGTCTCCTGGACCAGACGCGCGAAGATGTCGGCATTGCTCATCGGCACAGAAAGCCGGGGCAGCAGCGCCAGTTCGCCATCCTCGATCGGGATCGGCTGCAGGCTGGCTTGGTCGGAAAATAAATCCATTCAGACAATAGTGGCAGTAAAAGCTATGATGGCGAGATCCCATCGCCAGGACATTTTCGCATGAACAAACGCCAGTTCCTCGGTGCGGCGGCAGCGGCCGGCGCCCTCCCGCTTGCCGGCCAGGCCCCGGCTGCCGCCCTGCCCGCGCCGCCGGACGGCCCCGCCCTGCTGACGGTCACCGGCAACATCGCGCACAGCAACCGCGGCCCCTTCGACGCGGCGCTCGACCAGATGATGCACAAGCACGGCGTGCGCTTCGATAAAGCCTGGGTGTTCGACGATGCCGCCCTGCGCGCACTGCCGGCGCAGACCATCAAGCCGACCCTGGAATACGACGGCAAGCCGCACACGCTGCGCGGCCCGCTGCTGGTGGACGTGCTGGCGCGAGCCGGCGCCAGGCTGGAGGACAAGACGGTGCTGATCTTGCGTGCGGTGGACGGCTACAACGTCGAGCTGCCGCTGGCACAGGCACGCGCGCGGCGCTTCATCGCCGCCACGCACGTGGACGGCAAACCGATGCCGCTGGGAGGACTGGGGCCGCTATGGGCCGTGTACGACGCCGACCGGGTAGCGGAGATGGCAAAGCTGCCGCTGGGGCAGCGCTTTGCAGCTTGCCCCTGGGCGCTGTATCACATCGAAGTGAAGACTTAAGCGTAGGCTTCAGCCAAACTCATCACGCGCGGCGTCACTGTGACGCCAAAGTTACCAAACAGCGCGTCCAGCGCCGCCAGGTTGCTAGCGCACTCGTCGGTCTTCCAGCCATTGAACAGATCGGTGCCGTCTTTCTGGAAGTGCAGGTCGAGGACCTTGCCCTTGTCCTTGTGGACGTAACCCTGTTGATGGGTGTTCTTGAACCCGAGTTCCTGCAGCGCGGCCAGCACGGCCTGCGGCGGATTGTCCGGGTCGGTGGCCAGGAAGACGCCGAAGGTCTTGCCTGGCGGTTTGGCAGCGACATCGACTTCATAAATGCCCGGCGCTTTGGTAACGCTGGTACTCTTCAAAAACAGCATGCGATCCTCCGTGGTCTAGACTTCGCAGCTTATTGCACTACGGGAACTTTGTCGACGAAAGCCTGCTGTCGTTTTGCTCTACTGCAACAGCAAGCCGACCGCGCTGCCCGCCACCAGGGCGCCGCAGGCCAGCATGCCGATAATAAAACCGGCTTCGCGCTTGCTCGGATCGCGGTAATAGCCCAGCGCATAGACGATGCGCCCCAGGCACCACACCAGCCCGCCGGCCGCCGCCCAGGTATCGCCCAGGAAGTAAGCACACAGCCACAGCGGCGCCAGCACCAGCGGCAGCTGTTCGAGGGTGTTGGCTTGCACCCGCTGGGCGCTCTGGAAGGGCAGCGGACCATCCATCCGCGGCGCCGGCACCTGGTATTTCGCTCTCGCCCAGCCGGCCATCACGCCGGTCCAGACATACACGCCGAGTATGGCCAGCGTGGCCCATGCACTCCACTTCATCATGCTCGTTCTCCATGCTTGCGCCGCGCCAGGTCCCAGGTGGCGCTGGCCAGCGCTTCGTACAATGCTCCGGTGGCCGGATCCCAGGCCTCGAGCGCCGCCTGCTGGCGCGCCACGGTGGCGGTGTCGCCGCGCGCGATCGGGCCGGACAAGGCCGCCTCCGGTCCCAGCCGGAACACATTGGCCAGGGTCTCGCTCGCCAGCGGCCGCGCCAGTTCGCGCGCCACCTCCGGCGGGATGCCGGCCGCCTGGTAGGCGCGCAGGGCGGCGTCGAGCACTGTCGTCAGATAATTCGAGGCGAATACCGAGGCCGCGTGATAGACCGTCTTGGCGCTGGCGTCGATGGGAACCGCGCGCGCGCCGATCGCCTCGAAGGCCGGCACCAGCAGCGCCAGCGCCTGTGCATCCCCTTCGACGCCGCAGAAGGTGCCGTCGAAGGCGGCGGCCACCTGTCCGGGATCGGCGAAGCTGCGCACCGGGTGCACACTGGCGACGAAGGCGCCGGCGGCGCGCAGCGCATCCAGTTCCGAGGACGCCTTGGCGCCGCTGCAATGGAACACCACTGCACCCCTTAGGTCACAGCCTGCGGCCAGCCCTTGCGCGACCTCGGCGATGCGATCGTCGGAGACGGCCAGCATCCACACGGACGCCGGACGCAATGCCGCCACAGCGCCGGCCACACTGCCGGCGCCAATGAACGCCACCGCCGCCTGCGCGCTGCCGCTCGAGCGGGTCAGCACGTCCTGGATGGCAAACACGCCGCGCTTGAAAAACAAACGGCCCAGCGCACGGCCGACATGGCCGGCGCCGACAATGTTCAGCGTTGTAGAAAGCATCAGAAGCGCGAACCCGGCTGGCGCAGGAATTCGATCTCTTCCTGGGTCGAGGCGCGGCCGAGGATCTCGTTACGGTGCGGGAAGCGGCCAAAGCGCGCGATCACGCCGCGGTGGCGGTGCGCGTAGTCGAGCATGTCGTCGAAGCCGGGGGCATCAAAGGCCAGGGCCGTGAACAGCTCGACGGCGCGCTCCTGCATGAAGGCGTCCTCGCCATGCTCGAAGGGCATGTAGACGAAGGCGCGCTGCAGGGGCGGCAGCTCCTTGTGCGCACCGCTGTCGGCCAGCTGGCGCGCAGCCGCGAGGGCCAGGGCGTCGCCGGCAAAGGACTGCGGCGTGTTCCGATAAGCGTTGCGGGTGAACTGGTCGAGCACGAGGATGCGCGCGAGGACGCCTTGCGGTCCCTCGGCATCCCATTCGCGCAGGCCGCCGGCAATCGCCTGGCCGATCGTGGCGCCGAAGCGCTGTCTGATCTGCTCGTCGAAGGCGTCGCTCTTGACGAACCATTCCTTGCGTAGCTGGCCGGCGGCGGCGCTGCCGGGCGCGCCGAACCAGAAGTCGAGTACTTCCTGTGCTGTCATCTTGTTGTCCATGTCAGTTGCGCGCGTGCGACAGCAGGAAGCCGTCCACGCCCTGGAAGGTCGCCAGCTCCGAGGCCAGCGAGGACAGCGGCGCGCCTGCGTGATTTGCCAGCGCCAGCGCCACGAAGCGCCATTCCTGGCAGTCCTTGTCGCTGCCGATGGTGAGCGAGCCGCCGGCGATCTCGTAGCCGCGCTCCAGCGCCATCGTGCGCAGTTCGTCTTCCTGCGGCCGCACGCCGGGTTTGAAGCGCAGCGTCACCGCCACCGCCTGGCGCGAAGGCAGCAGGCTGACGGCGCGGTTCAGGTAGATCATGATCATCGCCGAGAAGAAGGCCAGGCCCATCGCCGCCATGTAGAAGCCGACGCCGACCATGATGCCGATCACCGACGAGGCCCAGATCGAAGCGGCCGTCGTAAGGCCGCTGATATTGAAGCCCGAGCGCATGATCACGCCGGCGCCGAGGAAGCCGATGCCGGTAACCACGCCCTGGATCACGCGGGTCGGGTCGACCAGCGCCACCGCGGCGCCATGCCCGCCATACCAGGCGTTCGGGTAGCCGGCGATGATGGTCAGGGCGCAGGACGCCATGCACACCAGGCCATAGGTGCGCATGCCGGCGGCGCGGCCGTGGTAGGAGCGCTCGTAGCCGACCATCAAACCAAGCAGCAGCGCGCCGATCAGGTGCAGCAGGATCAGGGCATTGGTCTGCAGTTCCGCGTGCGACCAGTACAGGCGGACCAGGTCCGCCAGGGTCAGGACGGCGTTCTGCGGTGTCACCGGATTCAAGGCTGCTTCTTTCGCACCAGTTGTTTTTCGAAGGCCGCGTCGTTCTTGGTGATGCGTTTTTCCGGCTGCGGCCCGAGGCCGTCGACGAACTTCACGAAGTCATCCAGCTCCATCGGTGGGCACAGCGGCGGCGCGCCGGCCTTCTCGGACAGGAAGAAGTGGCCGGCGCCGGTACGCGCCATCGAATAGGTGGTGACGCCGGTGCGCCGCTTGAGCCGGTCGACGGCGGCGCTGGCGCGGGTGGAACGAATGCCGGCCGCCATCTCAGATCTCCTTGGTACGCAGTTCGAGCCAGTCGCGGGCGGCGCCGTCGACCAGCGGCAGCAGGCGCGCACGCACGCTGCGGTGGTAGTCGTTCAGCCACGCGACTTCGTCGCCGCGCATCAGGCTCATGTCGATGCAGCGGGTGTCGATCGGGCACAGGGTCAGCGTCTCGAAGCCGAGGAATTCGCCGAACTCGGAGGTCTCGACCACCTGCGCCAGCACCAGGTTCTCGATGCGGATGCCCCATTTTCCCGGGCGGTAGATGCCGGGTTCGTTGGAGGTGATCATGCCCGGCTCCATCGCCGTGTGCGCCTCCGGCATGGCGGTCGGCGAGATCACCTGCGGGCCTTCGTGCACGTTCATGAAGTAGCCGACGCCGTGGCCGGTGCCGTGGCCGTAGTCGATGCCGGCGGCCCAGATCGGCGCACGCGCCAGCGCGTCCAGCATCGGGCCCTTGGTACCGCGCGGGAAGCGCGCCACCGACAGGTTGATCATCCCCTTCAGCACCAGCGTGAAGTCGCGCTTCTGCGCGGGTGTGGGTTCGCCGACCGGCACCACGCGGGTGATGTCGGTGGTGCCGCCCAGGTACTGGCCGCCGGAGTCGATCAGCAGCAGGCCGTCGCCTTCGATCAGGGCGCAGTTCTCCGGCGTGGCGCGGTAGTGCATGATCGCGCCGTTGGCGTTGAAGCCGGCGATGGTGCCGAAGCTGGGGCTGACGAAACCGGGCCGGCGCGCGCGCGCGGCCGTGATCTGCTCGTCGATCGTCACTTCCGTCAGCGGCTCGCGCTGCGGGAAGGCCAGCTGCGGCTCGAGCCAGGCAAAGAATTCGCACAGCGCGGCGCCGTCCTGTTCCATCGCATCGCGCACGTGATCGGTTTCATCCGGCAGCTTGCGCGATTTCGCGAATGTGGTCGGGTTGATCGCTTCCACCACGCGCACGCCCTGCGGCACGGCGGCGCGCATGCCGGCGGTGATGCGGCGCGGATCGATCAGCAGACTGCTGTCGGACGGCAGCGCTTGTAAAGCCTGGGCTGCCTGCTCGTAGGGGGCGACGCGCACGCCATCGCGCTCCAGGCGTTCGCGCAGCGCGGCCGGGACCTTGCCCTCGGCCACGAAGACCGTCGCGCTGGACGGTTCGACCAGGGCGTGGGCCACAAACACCGGGTTGTAGCTGACGTCGGCGCCGCGCAGGTTGAACAGGTAGGCGATGTCGTCCAGGGTCGAGATGAAATGGCGCTCGGCGCCCAGCTTCGCCATCGCGTTGCGGGTGGCGTGCAGCTTATCGGCGCGCGTGGTCGTCGCGTACGGCGCTTCGTGTTCGTAGACGGCGTCCGCCGGCAGGCCGGGACGGTCGCTCCAGATCTCGTCGAGCAGATCGAGGTCGGTACGCAGCTTCATATCCCGCGCCTTGAGGGCGTCTTCCAGCAGGCGCGCCACGGCCAGGCCCAGCACGCGGGCATCGACGGCGACGGTCTGGCCGGGCTGCATGGTGTCAGCCAGCCAGTCGATGTGCAGCAGGCTGGCGCCCGACGGGATTTTCATCAGGCGGATCTCGGTGTCCGCCAGTTCCTGCTCGGCCTGGGTGTAGTAGCGGCCGTCGGTCCAGACGCCGGCGAAATCTTTGGTGGCGATGAAGGTGCCGACCGAGCCCGTAAAGCCCGACAGCCATTCGCGGCCCTTCCAGCGTCCCGGCAGGTACTCGGACAGGTGCGGGTCGGCGGAAGGAACGATGAAGGCGTCGATGCCTTGGCGGGCCATGGCGGCGCGCAGCGCGGCGAGCCGTTCGGCGCGAACGTGTTGGGTCGCGGGGGTGGACATGGATGGGCTTGTCGAATTGTTTTCCAAGCACGTATGATACGCCGCAATGCCGCTATGTGGCGCGAGCGAGCATTGCGTTACGACATCAAACCGCGACACGGAGACCCACATGGATTTCGACGCCGCCAAAGACCTGTGCCGGACCTTCCCCGGCTGTACCGAAGACATCAAATGGGAGCACGACACCGTGTTCTCGGTCGGCGGCAAGATGTTCGCCGTGACCAATGCGGCGGGCCCGGCCGACGGCTTCAGCTTCAAGGTCGACGACGATCGCTTCCTCGAACTGACCGACCGCCCCGGCATCATTCCGGCGCCCTACCTGGCGCGCGCCAAGTGGGTACACGTGAGCGCACAGGCGCACATCGACGACGCGGAAGCGGCCGCCCTGCTGCGGCGCTCGCATGAGCTCGTCTTCGCCAAGCTGACGCGCAAGCTGCAGCGCGAAATCCTCGACGCAGCCTGATTCCATAGGGAACGCCATCCCGCAACGGGACGAGGCATAATGTCCCGGCAACCAATTCATCCAGTATGACCATGCAAGAACTTCCGATGCCAGAGTTTCACGACGAGCGCGCACGTGCGCTGCTCGCCAACGCAAGCCAGATCGTCAGCCCGGAACAGGTCCAGGCCGCCGTCAAGGATGTGGCCGACCGGCTCAACGCCCGCTTCGACAAGGAAAACCAGGCCGCCTTCCCGCTGGTGCTGGGCGTGATGGGCGGTGCGGTGGTGTTCACCGGCCACCTGCTGACCCAGCTGAGCTTCCCGCTCGAATTCGACTACATCCACGTCACGCGCTACGGCGACCTCGACCGCGGCGGCGAAGTCGTGTGGAAGGTGATCCCGCGCCAGAACGTGGCCGGCCGCACCATCATCGTGGTCGACGACATCCTCGACGAAGGCGAAACCCTGGCCCACGTGAAGCAGCGCCTGCTCGACATGGGCGCGGCGGAGGTGATCCTGGCGGTGTTCGCGGACAAGGACCTGGGCAGGAAAAAGCCGGTGCAGGCGGATATCGTGGGGGTGAGCATCCCGAACCAGTTCGTGGTCGGCTTCGGGATGGATGCGCATGGCTACTGGCGTAACCTGCCGGGACTGTGGGTGATTAAGGACGCCGACAAGCAGGTGGGCGACGCACCACCTGCCGCTGTTTAGATGTCGTTCCCGCAAAAGCGGGAACCCATACTGAGCTACCGAAGCTGGTAACCCCGAACATGCAGCTGTCTTTTCAGGATGACGAATCCTGATCCTCAGTATGGATCCCCGCTTCCGCGGGGATGACCTTACTTGATACTCAGCCTTTCCCGCGCCGCCTGGTACTGCTGCGTCAGGCGCGCCACCATCTCCGCCACCGTCGGCACATCGTCCATCAGGCCCACGCCCTGGCCCGCGCCCCAGATATCGCGCCAGGCCTTGGCGCTGCCCGAGCCAAAGCTCATCTTGCTTTTGTCCGACACCGGCAGGTTCTCCGGATCCAGCCCGGCCGCCACGATCGATTTCTTCAGGTAGTTGCCGTGCACGCCAGTGAACAGATTGGTGTACACGATATCGGAGGCTGAGGACTCCACAATCGCAGTGCGGTAATCCTCGCTGACGTTCGATTCCTTGGTCGCCAGCCAGCGCGAACCGATGTAGGCGAAGTCGGCGCCCATGGCTTGCGCGGCCAGGATCGCATCGCCGGTGGCGATCGAACCGGACAGGGCGATCGGGCCGTCGAAGAACTTGCGCACTTCACCCACCAGCGCGAACGGCGACAGCGCACCCGCATGGCCGCCGGCGCCGGCCGCCACCAGGATCAGGCCGTCGACGCCCGCTTCCAGCGCCTTTTCGGCGTGGCGGATCGAGACCACGTCGTGCAGCACGATGCCGCCGTAGGCGTGCACCGCGTCCAGCATCTCCTGCGGCGGCGCGCGCAGCGAGGAGATGATGATCGGCACCTGGTGCTTCACGCAGACCTCGACGTCATGCGCCAGGCGGTCGTTCGACTGGTGCACGATCTGGTTGACGGCGATCGGGCCGACCTTTTTGTCCGGATGTGCTTCCTGGTAATCGGCCAGCTCGCGCTGCAGCTCGGTCAGCCAGACGTCCAGCTGCTCGGCCGGGCGCGCGTTCAGGGCAGGAAAAGAGCCGACGATGCCGGCCTTGCACTGCGCGGCAACCAGCGCGGGGCCGCTGGCGATGAACATCGGCGACGCGATGACGGGTAAGGAAAGGTTTTGCAGGACTGGAGGCAGCGCCATGGATGTTCTCGCGGATGGTTGATCGGGGCTTGCTTGCCGATTATAGGGTTAAAAAAGCACGACCGTGCTAGATTCCCGACTCTAATTCGGGCTCAGGCGTCCAGCAGCGTGTCGCCCTGGACGGTCGCCGCGCCGGCCTTCTCCAGCGCCCGCACGGCCCATTGCGCCAGTTCGGCGCCTGGGCGCGGCAAAAAGCGTTCGCGCGCCAGCACCAGCAGCGGCACCGTGTCGAACAGCGATTCCACCTCGGCCAGCGGAATCGCGCGGCGCTCGAGCAGCAGGAATTTCAGCAGCACCTTCACGCCATTCTCCGCATTGTGCACCGGGTCGGCGGCCAGGTAATCCAGGCGGCCGTAGGCACGCTGCAGGGCCACGTCGACGTCCGTAAAAGGAGAGCCATGGCCGGGGATGACCAGGCGGGCCTGCAGGGAAGCGATCAGGTCGAGCGTGGCTTTCACGTCAGCGAAACCCGGCTCGCCGGCCAGCTCCGGGAAGATCACGCCAAAACCGTTCTGCCACAGGGCGTCGCCGGCGATCAGGATGCCCTCGGCCGCGCACCAGAACAGCAGCGCGTGCGGATCGTGGCCCGGTGCGGCAAGCGCTTGCCATTGCAGCTCGCCCATCGTCAGCAGCTCACCCGGCGCGATGGTCTCATCGAATGTAAAACGCGCGCATTGTTGGCCGGTGGCCCGGTAACTCAGCGCTTCTTCGTCCCAGTCCCGCACCTTGCCGGCCTCGAAGACGGGAATCGCGATGCGGCAGCCGAAGGCTTCCTGCAAGGCCGCGTTGCCGCCGCAATGATCGGAGTGCAGATGGGTGTTGACGATGCGGCCCAGCGGCCGCCCGTTCAATGCGTGTCGAACCAGCGCCAGCGTCTGCGCCACATGCGTCACATAGCCGGTGTCGACCAGCGTCGTTTCGTCGCGGCCGGTGAACAGGATGTTATTCGCGGACAGCCAGCCGCGTTCGAACACCCGCATCGAGGCCGGCAGCCGCATCATGCGCTCACTCGAACAGCTGCGCTTCACGCCGCCGGATCTCGGCCCACACGGCGCGTTTATAGTCGTCGTCGGCGCGGCCCCAGGCGACGATCTCGTCGATGGTGCGCATGCAGCCTTCGCACAGGCCGGTCGCGGGCACCATGCGGCAGATGTTGATGCAGGGAGAAGGAACAGGCGTACGGTCTTCGGGATTCATGAAACAGCTTTCTCGATCTTGCCCGCCAGTCTGGCATTGAAACGCGCGGGATCGATCACGCAGCGCTCGTGGATGCCTTCGCAGATGCGTTCGACGTCGTCCCAGGCCTCGACTTTGAAACGCACGCGGCGGCCGTCGACTTCGATGACTTCGCCTTTTACGTGCAGGGTCATGCCGGGCGGGGTCGGCGCCAGGTGCTGGAAGCTCACCATGGTGCCCAGGCTTTGTTCATTCGGCCAGTCCATGTAGGGCATCATGCCGTGCACGCAGGCAAGTTCCATCATGCCGACCATGTAACCGGTGGCGAGCACATCCGGCATGTCGAGACAGAATGGGGTATCGTGGTAGAGCCGCGGTACGGTGGCGCGCTCGGGTACCGTGTAATGCCACTCGAAGCGGATACCGGGCTGGAATGTTGGACTCATGCGCGCAGATTAACGCATCCGAACGAATCGCGCTTGCGTGGCCCTGTCAGGTTGACGCAAGCTTGCAGACCAAGACTGAAGCATAGTCGACGCAAAGGAGTGCTGATGTCTCTAAGCAATAAGCTGCTGGCGCAAATGCGCGCCGCTACCCGTTCCCTGATGCGCCGCGGCCCTTCCGTCGCGCGCACCGTGATGCGGGAATCGATCAAGACCGCCTCGAGCATGCATCCGGCGGCACAACAAAAATCGGCCTCGAACCAGATGAGCTTCGATCCCGTCTCCGACATGCTGGCCGACCTCAGCCGCATCGGCCAGTCCGTGAATCCCTTCAATGTGCCGCCGCTGTCGACCGGTGCGGCCGCGATCGGCATGCCCGGCCATTTCATCGATGCGTCCTTTACCAATGAAGCCGGCACCCGCGACTACAAGCTCTACGTGCCGAGCACCTATGCCGGCCAGGCCTCGCCGCTGCTGGTGATGCTGCACGGCTGCACCCAGAATCCCGACGACTTCGCGCTCGGCACCGGCATGAACGTGCTGGCCGAGGAGCATGGCTGCCTGGTCCTGTACCCGGCGCAGTCGCAGCAGGCCAACGCCCACCGCTGCTGGAACTGGTTCAATGCGATCGACCAGAAGCGCGACCAGGGCGAACCGTCCATCATCGCCGGCATGGCGCGCGAGATCATGGCGCGCTACACGATCGATCCGGCCCAGGTGTATGTGGCGGGCCTGTCGGCCGGCGGCGCGATGGCGGCCATCCTGGGCACACTGTATCCGGAGCTGTACGCGGCGGTGGGCGTGCATTCCGGCCTGCCCTTCGCGGCCGCGCACGACCTGCCGACCGCGATGTCGGCAATGAAAGGCGATTTCCGCCGTCCCAAGGGGAACAAGGTGCGCGAGCTGCCGATCATCGTGTTCCACGGCGACCAGGACACCACCGTGCACCCGGCGAATGGCGAAGAACTCATACGGCGCCGCCGGCGCCATGCCAGCGAGCAGATCGCGGTCGAGCCGGGCCAGGTGCCGGATGGCCACGCCTATACGCGCACGGTGCACCGCCAGCCGGACGGCAGCATTCACGCGGAACACTGGCTGGTGCACGGCTTCGGCCACGCCTGGTCGGGCGGCGATGCGCGCGGCACCTACACGGACGGCAAGGGCCCGAACGCGAGCCGCGAGATGATGCGTTTTTTCCGGACGCGACGCTGAAGATCCGGCTACGGACCCGTGCCGGACGACGCGCCTGTTTGATGCGCGATATGCTGGCGCAGGCAGGCCGGACACCAGCAGCCGGGCGCGGGCTGGTCCGTGCCGGACGGTGCGGACGCGGGAACAGGAACCGGAACAAGCGGCGGCAAGCTGGTGCACCAGCAGGGGGCATCGCCGCCCTCGACCATGGCGCAAGCGAAGCTGGCGCCGCAACGGGTACAAGTACTCATGGGCCCACCTTAGCCGCATGGGCCGGAAAATACAACAAGCTGCCTTTATAATGCGCACTGCGACGGGCCATTGCCTGTAAAATCTCGCAAATTCTTTTTGGACCCCCAATGAACGCTACGCTGAGCTCAATGACGGGCGACGACCAGAAGAACGACCTGACTGCGGTCTCGCCGCAGATCAAGGCGCAGATCCTGGCCGAAGCACTTCCCTACATCCGTAATTTCCACGGAAAAACCATCGTCATCAAATACGGCGGCAACGCGATGACCGACGAACGCCTGAAACACGGCTTCGCGCGCGACGTCATCCTGCTGAAGCTGGTCGGCATGAACCCCGTGGTGGTGCATGGCGGCGGTCCGCAGATCGACAACGCCCTGAAAAAGATCGGCAAGCAGGGCACCTTCGTGCAAGGCATGCGCATCACCGACGAAGAGACCATGGAAGTGGTCGAGTGGGTGCTGGGCGGCGAAGTCCAGCAGGACATCGTCATGCTGATCAACCACTACGGCGGCCAGGCAGTCGGCCTGACCGGCAAGGACGGTGGCCTGATCCGTGCGCGCCGCATGGCGATGCCGGACAAGGAAAAGCCGGGCGAATTCCTCGACATCGGCTTCGTCGGTGAAATCGAGGCGATCAATCCGGCCGTGGTAAAAGCCCTGCAGGACGACGCCTTCATCCCGATCATCTCGCCGATCGGCTTCGGCCAGGATGGCCAGGCCTACAACATCAACGCCGACGTGGTCGCCGGCAAGATCGCGGAAATCCTGAAAGCCGAAAAGCTGATCATGATGACCAACATCGCCGGCGTGCAGGACAAGCAGGGCAATCTGGTGACCGACCTGTCGGCACGCGAGATCGACGAGATGTTTGCAGACGGGACGATTTCCGGCGGCATGCTGCCGAAAATCTCGTCGGCGCTGGATGCCGCCAAGTCCGGCGTCAATACCGTGCACATCATCGACGGGCGCATTGAACACAGTTTGTTGCTGGAAGTCTTGACCGAACAGGCCTTTGGCACTATGATCCGGTCTCACTGAAATTTTGCAGCGCTTCAAGGTGCTGCGAAATGAATGTCTGATGCCCTTGTAGCTCAGTGGTAGAGCACTCCCTTGGTAAGGGAGAGGCCACGTGTTCAATCCACGTCAAGGGCACCATCTGGAGCGGTAGTTCAGTTGGTTAGAATACCGGCCTGTCACGCCGGGGGTCGCGGGTTCGAGCCCCGTCCGCTCCGCCAGATTCAAATAAAAAAGGTCCGACTTGTTCGGGCCTTTTTTATTTTCATGACCCGTCCTGGAATAGGTTGACACTTCTGAGGAGTGTTCGATGGATACCAGGGAGAAGCGAACACAACGCGACTACACGCTGGCTTTTAAACTGGCAGTGGTTGACGAGGTGGAAAAAGGCGAACTGACGTACAAGCAGGCACAACGACGCTACGGAATTCAAGGTCGATCGACTGTGCTGGTCTGGCTACGTAAGCATGGGCGTCAGGATTGGAGTAGTCTCAAGGGACCAAACCGGCACAGGAGCGATCCCGTGAGCAAGCAATCCAAACCGCAGACACCAGAGCAGCGCATCAAGGATCTTGAGACGCAACTCAAGGATGCCAACCAGAAGGCGCAGTTGTTTGAAGCGATGCTGGAAGTGATCCGGAAGGAGTACGGCGTCAAGCTGCCAAAAAAGCTTTCAGGCGAGTCATCGAGCAAAGGCAGGTAGCGGGCTTGAGTCTCGCCAAGGCGTGCAAATTTATTGGCTTAAGCCGCCAGGCGTACTACCAGCAAATCCGGGCTGAAGCAGCCTTGCTGGAACGCGACAGCAAAGTGGAAGAACTGGTGCGCGAAGTCCGTCGGCGCCAACCACGTATCGGTGGACGAAAGCTGCACTTTCTCTTGCATAACCGCTTTGCAGCTACTGGCATCAAGCTGGGGCGCGATGCCTTGTTCACGACCTTGAAGCGTCTCCATCTGCTGGTGGCGCGGGCCAGGGCGTACCACAAGACGACTGATAGCTTTCATCGGTTCCACAAACACCCCAATCTGCTCAAGCCGGGAACAACCGCAAAGGTGGCCCAACGTCCCGAGCAACTTTGGGTCGCCGATATCACATACATCCCTACACAGCAGCAATGCGTGTACCTGAGCCTTATCACGGATGCCTTCTCGCGCAAGATCGTCGGGTACCATGTCCACGCTACTTTGCAAACCGAAGAAGTGGCCCGAGCGCTAAAGGCGGCGCTGCGTACGCGATCTGGGCGCCTGCCATTGATCCATCACTCCGATCGCGGCATCCAGTACTGCGCGAGCAGCTATCAAGCCATCCATCAGAAGCATGGCCTGACTTGCTCGATGACCGACGGCTACGACTGCTACCAGAACGCCTTGGCCGAAAGGATCAACGGAATCCTCAAGACCGAGTACTTACTGGCACGTCCTAAAGACCTCGCTGAGGCAAGGCGCATGGTTAAACAATCGGTGGACATCTACAACAACGAACGGCCACACCTGGCCCTGAAATACAAAACGCCCGATGAAGTACACCGGGCGTCTTTAAGAGCGCAAAAATCTAGTGAATCTTGCTACGTTTAACTGTCAACCTATTTCAGGACTAGTCATCAGGTACAGGAGGATCTCCCCTGCGGGAGATCCGGTTTCGGGCTCGAAGGGAATCGCTTGCAAGCGATTCCGCGGCCCGCGGGACGTGGGCGAGCCCCGTCCGCTCCGCCAGATTTAAATAAAAAAGGTCCGACTTGTTCGGGCCTTTTTTATTTTCCGCATTCAGTTTCAGCGCTCAGTAAATCCGCTCCACCTGCACGCCCTTCTCCTGCAGCAGCGCCGGCACGCTGCCCGATCCGAGCAAGTGCAGCACGCCCACCGCGGCAAAGGTCTTCGGTTCCTGCCGCAACAAGTCCAGCAAGCTGTCCGCCAGGCCCACATTGCGTTCCTTCAGCAGGACTCTGGTCACGAAGCTGCCGGACACGCTGGCGTCGAGCTCGCAGCGCGCGGCGATGGCGTCGAGGGCCTCGCGGTCGGCGCTGCTCCAGGCCTGCACCATGGTGCGCGCTTCCTTGCGCTGGGCGCCGGAGACGATGGTGGCCATCATCTCGTCGAGGAAGCGCCAGCGGTCCGGTTCCGCCAGGCGGTCGAGCAGGGACAGTTGCCGGTCCAGCGATTCGAGCTCCAGCACGCGGGCACCCTTGGCGCGCGCCTGCCGCGCCAGCCAGGCTTCGCTCGACAGCTCGCTCCGATAACCCTGCTTGGTGTACTCGGCCATCGTCAGCAGGGTCGCCAGCAGCACCGGTTTGAAGGTCATGGCGCGGGACGCGTCGATGCGGCCCTGCTCGATCAGCTTGTCCAGCAGCGCGCGCTGCTGCGCATCCATGCCCTCATAGCCGGGCGTGCCGGGGTCCAGCATGCCGTGCTCGCGCACCGCACGCAGCAGTTCGCGCTGCGGCTGCGCCGGGTCGATCTCGAGCGCCAGCGTGGAGGCCTGGCCCAGCGCATCGGCGATGCGTGGCTCGAGCGGATAAAACTCGGGCAGGCCGACGTGCAGGGTGCCGAACAGATGCATTTCGTGGCCGTCCAGGCTGACCTTGAACAGGGCGCCGCGCTCGGTGGCGGAGGCGGCGGAAGCGGTGGACGTCAGCAGCCAGAACAGGCTGAGCAGGAAGCTGAAGAAGGGCCGGCGCATAGGGCCTCCAGTCGGGATGGATAATCCATATCCTCCACGCATGCGCAGATACCGGTATCGATATAATGCAAGACTGCTCTTCCTGACCAAGCCCGCCCCGTGCCTACTCCCTCCCCCATCGTCTGGCTGTTCGACCTCGACAACACCCTGCACGACGCCTCTCATGCGATCTTCCCGGCGATCAGCGCCAACATGAATACCTACATCGCCCGCGTGCTCGGCGACGGCGTCACTCCGGCCAGCCAGGAAGCGGTCAACGCGGCCCGGCTCGGCTACTGGAAGCGCTACGGCGCCACCTTGCTCGGCATGATCCGCCACCACCAGGTCGACGCCTCCGATTTTCTGCGCGAAACCCATGACCTGAAAGCCTTGCATGACATGGTGCGCTGGGAGCGCGGCCTGTCGTGTCTTTTAAAACGCCTGCCGGGCCAGAAGATCCTGCTGACGAACGCGCCGACCGCGTATTCGAAGGCGGTGGTGCGCCACATCGGCCTGCAGCGCCATTTCGCCCACCACATCGCGATCGAGGACATGCACGTGCACCGCCAGCTGCGCCCGAAACCGTCGACGCTGATGCTGCGGCGCCTGCTGCGCAAGCACCGCCTGCCGGCGCAGCGCTGCGTGCTGGTCGAGGACACCCTGGTCAACCTGAAGCACGCGAAGCGCCTCGGCGTGCGGACCGCCTGGGTCACGCAATACCTGCGCTACAGCGACCCGAGCGGAAAAGCGCCTCTGCCGAAGATGCTAAAACGACCCGCCTACGTCGATGTCAAAGTAAAATCCGTGCTTCAGCTGCCGTCGCACCTGCGCCGGCTGCGTTCATCGACCTGAATCTCGACCGAATCTCGACCTGAACACGGAGCACCGCGACAACATGGCAAGCACCAAGCCGGGCCAACGTAAACTGCAGATCCTCCAGGCCCTGGCGGCGATGCTGGAACAACCGAAGGGCGAAAAGATCACCACGGCCGCGCTGGCCGCCAGGCTGTCGGTATCGGAAGCGGCGCTGTACCGCCACTTCGCCAGCAAGGCCCAGATGTTCGAAGGCCTGATCGAATTCATCGAATCGAGCGTCTTCGGGCTGTGCAACCAGATCACCGAGCGCGAGGAAGACGGCGTGGCCCAGGCCCACGCGATGCTGCAGATGCTGCTCAGCTTCGCCGCCAACAATCCGGGCATGACCCGGGTCCTGATCGGCGACGCGCTGGTGGGCGAGGACGAGCGCCTGCAGCTGCGCATGAACCAGTTCTACGACAAGGTCGAACTGGCGTTCAAGGGTGCGCTGCGGGTGGCCGTCACCCAGGGCCACGGGCGCGAGGAAGACGTGGCCGCGCGCGCCAGCCTGCTGGTGTCCTATGTGACCGGACGCTGGCACCGCTTCGCCAAGAGCGGCTTCCGCCAGCACCCGGCGGAGAACAGCGGCCTGCAGCTGGCGCTGCTGCTCGCTGCCTGAGCTGCCTGAGCTGAAATGAACGACATCTTCGCCCTGCTCGACGACGCCAGCCCGGACGCCAGTCCGCCGGCGCGTTCGCGCCTGTACCGCGACTACGCCGGCATGCTGGCCTGCCACGCGGCCGAGGAATGGCCGCTGCTGCTGGCGCGCCTGCAGGAAGCGCTGGCCGCCGGCCTGTACGCGGTGCCGGTGCTGCGCTATGAACTGGGCGAGCAGCTGCTGGGGATCGTGCCGCCGGCGCAGATGCAAGAGACGCCGCTGGCCCAGGTACTGCTGTTCCGCGGCTACGAGCTGCTCTCGGGCGAGGAAGTGACGGCCTGGCTGGCCGAACGCGCGGGCAGCCAAGGCCCGGCCGGCATCGCCGACGTGCGCAGCAACGTTGACGAGGCCACGTTCACGCGCGCCATCGAGCGCATCCGCGACTACATCACCGCCGGCGACACCTACCAGGTCAACTACACCTACCGCATCCGCTTCGACGCCTTCGGCTCGATCTACGCGCTGTACGCGCGCCTGCGCGAGCGCCAGCCGGTGCCGTATGGCGCCCTGATTCAGCTGCCGGACGGCTGCGCGGTGCTGTCGCTGTCGCCGGAGCTGTTCGTGCGCCACGACGCCGGGCGCCTGCTGGCGCGGCCGATGAAGGGTACGGCGCCCGCCAGCGGCGACAAGAAGGTCGACGCGGTGCGCGCCAGCGCCCTGGCGGCGGACCCGAAGAACCGCGCCGAAAACCTGATGATCGTCGACCTGCTGCGCAACGACCTGGGACGGATCGCGCGCACCGGCAGCGTCGGCGTGCCGGCCCTGTTCGAAGTGCGCCGCTACAGCAGCGTGCTGCAGATGACCTCCACCGTGCAGGCGCAGCTGCTTGAGGGGACGTCGTTGAACGACATCTTCGACGCGCTCTATCCCTGCGGCTCGATCACCGGCGCCCCTAAGCGCCGCACCATGGAGATCATCCACGAGCTGGAACCTGCCCCGCGCGGCATCTACACAGGCGCGCTGGGCTGGATCGATCCGCCGGCCGCAGGTAGCCGCGAAGGGGCGCGCTTCGGCGACTTCTGTTTATCGGTGCCGATCCGCACCCTGGTGCTGCACCCGGAGCACAACGGCGTGCGCCATGGCGAGCTCGGGGTCGGCGCCGGCATCGTCTACGACAGCGATCCCGGTGCCGAGTATGCCGAATGCCGGCTGAAGGCCGGCTTCCTGACCGGGCTGCCGAACGACTTCGAGATCTTCGAGACCATCTACGCCACCCGCGAAGACGGCTGCCGCCACCTGGAGCGCCACCTCGCGCGCCTGCGGCTGTCCGCGGCCTACTTCGGCTACCCGTTCACCGAGGAGCTGGCGCGGGCGGGTGCGATCGCCGCCAGCGCGGTGCTGCCGGCAGACACGCCGCACCGCCTGCGCCTGGCCCTGCAGCCGGATGGAGAAATCGTCGTGCACACCTCGGAGCTGGCGCCGCTGGCGGGTCCGGCGAATTGTCCCGTGACTGTGCTGCTGTCGGATGAACCGGTCGACTCGAGCTCCCTGTTCGCGCGTCACAAGACGAATATCCGCAGCCGCTACGACGCCGCCTGGAAGGCTGCGGAAAGCGTGGGCGCCTTCGACACCCTGTTCTTCAACGAGCGCGGCGAACTGGCCGAGGGCGGCCGCAGCAGCGTGTTCGTGCGCATCGGCGAGCGCTGGTACACGCCGCCGCTGTCTTCGGGCGTGCTGCCGGGCGTGATGCGGGCCCTGGTACTGGAAGATCCGGCCTGGAATGCGATCGAATGCCCGATCTCGCGCGAGACCCTGGAGCGCGCGCAGGAGATCGTGGTGTGCAATGCGCTGCGCGGGCCGCTGCGGGCGACGATCCGGCGCTGAGCTGCTTCTTCATGCTTCGACCGCCACCGAAGCGTTGCGGCGCAGCCCTGCCCTAGCATGGCGGGCATGAACCTGATCGACTACCTTCAACACCACTTCCTGACGCGCGAGCAGCTGCTGGCGCAGACCTGCGTAACTGGCGCCCGTCTCGACGCGCTGCAAGCTGCCGGCATGATGCCGCGCCCCTCCTACCGCCTGCGCCTGGACCTGGCCTGCGATTCCTTCTTCGGCCCGCATGCGGAAAGCCACGCCATCGACTGGTATGCGAAAGGCTATGTGGCCTGGGCCGGCCTGCTGGAAACGCTGAATGGGCCGGAGCAGGCTTACGCCGTGTTCGCGCAGCGCTACCGGCAGTCCTTGAGTAAGCTGGCTGTGGATAAGCAGCTCACGTATCCACAGGCGCTGGCGGGCGATGCGCACATCGGCGCCGAATGGCAGCACTTCCTGGACGGGACCTATGGCCTGTGCACGCGTTCGGGTCTGCCAGAAGACATCGCGGCCAAGGAAGCGGCCGTCGTCCTGATCCGCGCATTGACGGCATCGGGCGAGCCGCAGGGGCTGAATGAAGAGGAGCGCCACAGGCTGGCGGCCGCGGTCGACCTGCTCGACCGCGCCAGTGCCCCGTTCGCGCCGCATGAAGTGGCGCGCAGCTCGCGCCGGCGCTACGTGGATGAAGTCCGCGCAGCCTGGCTACGCGAATGAACGATCAGCCGCCCAGCGCCTGCTCGATCTTGGCCACCAGCGCCGGATCCTGCGGCGTGACCTTGCTCGGGAAGTAGTCCAGTACCTTGCCGTTACGGTCGATCAGGTACTTATTGAAATTCCATTTCGGCTGGTTGCCGGTCGCCTTGATCAGGTCGACGTACAGGGGATTCGCAGCGGCGCCCGTCACCGGGGTGGTGGCGAACATCGGGAACTTCACGCCATAGGTGTTGTAGCAGAGGTCGGCGATCTTCTTGGCATCTTCCGACTCCTGCTTGAAATCGTTCGACGGGAAGCCCAGCACCACCAGGCCGCGCGCCGCGTACTTGGCGTACAAGGCTTCCAGGCCTTCGTACTGCGGGGTGTAGCCGCAGTAGCTGGCCGTGTTCACCACCAGCACCACCTTGCCGCTGTACTGGCACAGGTCCTGGGGCGCCTCGTCCTGCAGGCGTTTGAAGGTGTGCTTCAGCACGGCCGGGCAGGATGCCGCGGCGGCTGCCGGCGCCGGGGCGGCGGCTGCGCTCTGGGCATGGGCAGGCGTGATGGCGGCGAGCGCGGCGCCGAGGGAAAGCAGCAGAGCGGTGGTCTTGAGCATGGCGGCGAAGGTCAGGGTGAGAAAAATACCATTCTATTCCACCTTGACCTTGTCGAGGTCGGCCTTCGGCGCGGGCCATGACAGCTTCATGCCTTGCATGGTCTCCAGCAGCAGGTGGGCGACAATCAGGTTGCGGTGGGTCTTGGAATCGGCCGGCACGATGTACCAGGGCGCGTGGTCGACGTTGGTGGCGTTGATCGCATCCTCGTAGGCGCGCTGGTAGTCGTCCCACTGTGCGCGCGCGGCGAGGTCGGCCGGATCGAATTTCCAGTGCTTTTCCGGATCATCCAGGCGTTCCTGCAGGCGCTTCTTCTGCTCGTCCTTCGAGATGTGCAGGAACACTTTCATGACCGTGGTGCCGGTCTCAAACAGCATGCGCTCGAAGTCGCGGATGTGGGCGTAGCGGCGCTTGGTCTCCTTGCCATCGATGTCGCCCAGCACGCGCGGCACCAGCACGTCCTCGTAATGGCTGCGGTTGAAGACGGCGATCTGGCCGGCGCCCGGCACATGCGCATGCACGCGCCACAGGAAATCGTGGGCCCGTTCGCGCTCGGTCGGGGCGGTGAATCCGATGGCGTGCAAGCCCATCGGGCTGATCTGCGACTGCGCGAACAGCGCACGCGTGGTGCCGTCCTTGCCGGAGGTGTCCATGCCCTGCAGGACCAGCAGCAGCTTCTGCTTGTGGCCGGCGAAGAGCATTTCCTGGAAGTGCGCCACTTGGCCGATAAGGTCGACAGTAAGCGCTCGCTCACGCTGCTTCGTGCCCTTGCCGTTCTTCTCGCCGTTGTCGTCCCCGTTCTTGTCGCCGTTTTTTTCGCGCAGAGGGGTCAGGCCGGCATCCTCGTCGCGCAGCTTGAGAGTCTTGGGCGCCCTGAAGCGCTCGCGGGCGTTCATGACTGGTCGCCGAGCTTGCGGTGCTCGACCAGCATGCAGTGGTTCATGACCACGTCCAGGCCCGCCGCGCGCGCCAGGTCGGCCGCCACCTGGTTCTCGATCCCGAGCTGCATCCACAGGGTGCCGGCGCGCACGTGGATGGCGTCCTTGGCGACCGGCGGCACGTCTTCGGATTTGCGGAAGACGTCGACCACGTCGATGCGGCGGCCATCCTTCGCCAGCACGTCGGCGGCCTCCTGCAGGGTGGCGTAGACGGTGCGGCCGAGGATTTCCTGGCCGGCGTAGGCCGGGTTCACGGGCAGGATCTCGTACCCCTGGGACTGGAGGTAGCCGGCCACTTCGTAGCTGGCGCGCTCCGGCTTGTTCGACATGCCGACCACGGCCACGGTCTTGGCGGACTTCAGGATTTGTTCGATGGTTCGCATGCTGGGCTCGCTATGTTATCGTCATGTCTAGCTTATCAGGTTTATATCGCCTTCCGGCGCATGACACTGCCTCCATGATGATCCGCCCTGCCCTCGCCCCTGCCTTCGCGCTGTCGCTGCTGCTGTTTGCCGCCACGCCCACCTCATCCCAGAGCCTCACGGAGGTCGAACGAGGCATCGTCCCGGTCGCCGCCTGGGGCGGCACCCCGGCCGATCCCGCGCAGGCGCATCGCCACACGATCACCCACATCACCCTGCACCACCAGGGCGAGCCCTATAAACCTGGCACCGATCCGCAGCAGTACCTGCGCAAGCTGCAGACGTGGTCGCGCGGGACTAAGCACTGGCTGGATATCCCCTATCACTACATCATCGACCTCGACGGCAAGATCTTCGAAGGCCGCAAGATCGACTACGCCGGCGACACCAATACCGAATACGACCCGACCGGGCATGCGCTGATCGAGGTGGTCGGGAATTTCGAGGAAGTCGAGCCGAACCAGCAGCAGCTGGATGCAGTCGTTCGACTCATGGCGCTGCTGGCGCATAAATATGGCGTGACGCTCGACCACATCGCCAGCCACCGCGATTTTTCGCGGCAGACCGTGTGCCCTGGCGCCAATTTGTATCGCTATGTGCAGGAGGGGTATTTCAGGCACAAGGTGGCGCTGCGGCTGGCCCAGGAGCAAACCGCAGCGGCCACGCCCACGATCAGGGCAGCTTCGCGCCCTTGAGCTCGCGCCCGCCCTGGGCCAGCACGATCTGGCCGGGTTTGGCGTCGTCGAAGCGCAGCTCCGCATCCACGGCGTTCGAGAAGAAGGTCTTGTCGTTCAGCGCGAATACCTCGACCTTCGACTGGCCGCTGGCCTGGGTCCAGTAGCGGTCGCCCTCGCGGGACAGCTCGATCACGAAGGCCGGCGCCAGCTGGTAGCGGCCAACATAGGCGTCGAACTTGGCGTGGTCGATCTTGACGGCGACACGCTGGGGCGGCGCGTCGCCGATGCGCGGCGTGACCTGATCGGAAGTCGGCTGGTGGACGACCAGTTCGGTGGCCTTGCCCTGGGCGTCGCGGCTGAATTCGAAGAATGGCAGCGTGTCCGGGATGAAGAAGCCGTTTTCCGAGAACGCCAGCAGCTGCACGGGCGGACGGCCGGCGCGCTGCATGACGAGATGGTCGCCCTCACGGCGCACGGTGCGGCTGTCGTTGCCCTCTCCCCGGTACACGCCGGTGTAGGCATCCAGCACTTTCGAGTCGAGCTTGAGCTCCTTGTAGGCCGGGAAGGGCTTGCCGATGGCGATCGCGGCGGCCTTGTACGCGGCCTCGCTGGCGGGTGCCAGGCCGGAGTCGGTATTGCTCAGCACCGCCACATACAGCTTTTCGGCCGGCAGGCGCAACGCAAAGGTATTGAAGCCGGGGATGCCGCCGCCGTGGCCGATCATCTGCGCGCCACGCAGCTTGCCGCTCTCCCAGCCGTAGCCATAGCCGGTGCTGCTGCCGGTGCTCAGGGTGTAGGGCGTGAAGGCGCGCTGCCAGCTCGCGGCTTTCAACAGCTTGCCGCTGCTGACGGCGGCGTCCCAGCGTGCGAGGTCGTCGACGGTCGACACCAGCGAGCCCGCCGCATAGGGTTGCGTCATGCTGATCGGCTTGGACGGCTGGAAGCCCTCGGGGGTGCGCGAGTAGCCCTGCGCGCGGGGCGCCTTGTCGCGCTCGTGGCCCTCGTAGGCGCTGCGGGTCATCCCCAGCGGCACGAAGATGCGCTCCTCGACGAATTTGTCGTAGGCTAGCCCGGACACCTTTTCGATAATGGCGCCCAGCAGGAAGTAGCCGGAATTGTTGTACTTGTAGCGCGAGCCCGGCGCGAAATCCAGCGGGTAGTTCTTGAAGGAGTCGACCATCTGCTGCACCGTCACGTCCTTCTGCATGGCGCTCGAATAGCCCGGCTTGCCGGTATAGCTGACGATGCCCGAGGTATGGGTCAGCAGGTGCTCGATGGTGATCTTCTTGCCCTGGGTGGGATAGTCCGGCAGGTAGACCGTGATGTCGTCGTCCAGTTTGATCTTGCCTTCGTCGACCAGCATCATGATCCCGGTCGAGGTGAACTGCTTGGTGATCGAGCCGAGGCGCATCGGGGTATCGGGCGCCAGCGGCAGCTTGCGCTCGAGGTCGGCCAGACCGTAGGCCTTGCGCAGGATGGTCTTGCCGTCCCTGACCACGATGACGGTGGCGCCCGGAGCATCGGCTTTGTAGGTGGCGGCCAGCATCTGGTCGATGCGCGTCGCGGCATCGCTGGCGGGCACCGGCGCGGCGCAGGCCAGCGGCGCCGCCAGCAGGACGGCGATGGCGGCGCAGACGGGGGATGGCTTGAACATGGCGGCTCCTTCTCTCTCGGTTGTTATGGTCGAGACAAGATAGAAGCTGTCAGTACAGGCGGCAATGCGTTTACGACGACTGGACGATGCTGCCGACGAGCGGTCGAATTGGTGGGGCAGACGGGCGCCGCCTGGCGCAGTCAATGCGTCAGGTAATACAGCGCCTTGCCCAGCGGCTCACCGATGTACTTGCCCGACCAGTAGATGAGCAAGCACGCCAGGACAGTCACGAGCACCCGTCCGCTGGGAATTCCCTCCAGTCAATCCACTTCGTCAGCTTCGATGCCAATATCAGGCAGCGCGCTCGTCGCGCTGAGGCAGGCGCCAGTCCTTGCGGATAAAGTGGCAGGTATAGCCGTTCGGATGCTTGACCAGGTAATCCTGGTGTTCCGGTTCCGCTTCCCAGAACGGGCCGGCAGCTTTCACTTCGGTCATTACCTTGCCGGGCCAGAGGCCGGAGGCGTCGACGTCCTGGATCGTGTCCAGCGCAACTTCCTTCTGCGCGTCGTTGGTATAAAAGATCGCGGAACGGTAGCTGGCGCCGATATCGTTGCCCTGGCGGTTGGCCGTGCTGGGGTCGTGGATCTGGAAGAAGAAATCGAGCAGGCGCCGGTAGCTGATTCTCTCCGGGTCGAACAGGATCTCGATCGCCTCGGCGTGGGTGCCGTGGTTGCGGTAGGTGGCGTTCGGCACGTCGCCGCCCGAATAGCCGACCCGGGTCGACAGCACACCCGGCATCTTGCGGATCAGGTCCTGCATGCCCCAGAAGCAGCCGCCGGCGAGGATTGCGGTTTCTTGTTTCATCATCCGTCCTTTCAAGCCATCGTTGTGATCCACGCTAGATGAGGGCGAGGGACCGTATTTCCAGAACGGCTACGTAATAAAAAATTTCCTTAACGGATTAACGGGAAGTATTCTGTAAGCAAAGAAAGTGGTAAAGAAGAGCTATATTTGTTGTACGACCACTAAAACTGAGACTACGTAGTAAGCGTCACAATAATAAACACAGTTGTGTTCAAATTCCAAGGACGCTATTACAACCAACGCATGTAATCTTAAGACCTGAAATCCAATTCGATACTGAAGTTTATGCTGACGCAATACTAATTAGTGGTTTCTTCCAATTGAAATAAACTGCGGATGTGTATCACACCATGCAGGCAAGTCCATACCGCCGTGTATTAGCAACTTCAACCGTCTTTTAGATTTCAGTTTTGCCTGAAGATCAACTTCAGTATTATTTGCTAGAGCTTGAACTATAAAAGCATATGGGGAAAGATCAGCAGGCAGAATTTGGTTTCTTTCGATTTCCTTTTCCAATACATCCTGTAATTCTATAGCGTCAAGATCTATTGCCCGTGTTATTTTTATTATATTCTCTGCCAAGCGCTTCATATCTCTAGGCAATAGTTCCTCTGGCCATACGCCTTCAACAAGAGAAATGACTGAGTTAATTTCTTTTGTGTAATCGTCCTGCTTCTGAAACGCATTTGCGTTGGCAAGACTAGCTGCTTCAGCGATTGCCAGTTCCGCGTGCTCAAGCATTGCCTTCACTTGAAAAGCGATGCGTTCCTTTGTCCAACTAACTGAGTCTGTCTTATAAATTAAATCATGGGTGGCGACACTCCAAGCGTATTGAAGGACAGTTTTTATCTGAACTTCAAAAACAAGATCGTTTAAATCTTCCGATGATCCACTCATGCTAGAGATACGTTTTACATATAAACGGAGATCATCAAATTCAAAATTAGATGGTCGCTTATGAGTCTCGGCCGACTCAGGAGGTTTTCGATCGACCCTTTCATAATGTTGATAAACCAACGCTTCTGCTTCGGCTATCTCGCTTATTGTTGGGACTACAATAGTACAGGCAAAAAAATCCTCGAGGTTATTTGGGTCGTTTACTCTGCCTGTCTCCATCTTCATTGCAAAACTCTCAAGAGCTTTGACTCTGTGAATGAAGAACCATTTTTTAGTCTCGACCGCAGACTTTAATCGGTCCTTAACGTCGCTTTCAAGGCGCCGATATAGCTCTTCACTATTCGCGTAAGCTAATCGGATTACGTTATTGATTTTCATTTTTAAGCAAGCAATACTTCTCTAAGTACGTTGTGCCGTTCCTGGCGTTGGGGATATTCCGTACTCGCTCCCTTAGCATTTTGTGCGTAAGTTATGACAGAATCTCGATTTTGTGGCTCGATGTCTTCAATCTGATCTGGATAAAGTGATACCTCGTCCAAAAATTTTAGGTACTGCTTCGCCAAATCTTCGTCCGAAATTTGAGGACCTTCTAATATAAGCATCGCCCAGATAGAATAAAAATGGGTTTGAACTTTTAAGTATTGACCAAGCCTAGGCTCATATCGCACTAGTTCCTCGATCCTTTTTTTAACAGATTCGAAACGTTCTAAAAAGTCATCCTCATCGAAATCCGGCTGATCTAGCAGATCTTCATAATCAGCATAAAGTCCGTCAAGGTAATCTTGATCAAAGCCAATTATTGATGAACTAAGCTGTATAGCCACAAGTTCAGAAATGAATTGCACATTTGCCATACGTTTTGCTCTGGCTGCAGTAGATATACCAAACGTCTTCCAAACGGGTTTCTCAGCTTCCGCTTCTACCATTGTAACAAGCCAACCATCAAATTTTGCATGGCGTAGTTCTTGTGGCATTAACTTACGTGAGTTTCTGTTGATTCGCTCGAAAATATTTTTTACAAACGCGTCCGTAACCTCTGGAAGCATTTCAACAATAAGAATGTAATTCCAAAAACTTTCTTTAGCATCACGATCTAAATCTTTCCAACGTTTCTTTTGCAAATTAACATTAGCAAAATCTTCAGGCACCGAAATTTTATTAGCCCTAAAATCAAGGATCGTTTGTAGACGCTGTTTTCCGTCGACAACGTGATATGTCGCGCGCCCACTGTCATCTAATGTTTTATGTAAAAATACTGGAGGTGCAGGATAGCCGTTCAAAATTGTGTCTATAAAGAATCGTTTATCCTTTGGACTCCATACACTTCGGCGTTGATAAGGCGGGTCCAAGTTAAGTTGGTTTTTGTCTGCTAGATCCAAAAACCAACTTATATCTTGATTACTCAGACTACGTGCCATAATTTTTCTCCAGTTCTGTTATTGTTTGTTCGTAAGCTATCGCTACAGCGTCCTTCATTTCTTTTCCACTTTCGAGGGCAGCGATCAGTTTTCTTGGATCAGGCAGTGGTAGTTGCTTCAACTCGAAAACCGTTATACCTACAGTGCCGGATAGACATCGAAATAAAAGATCTACTTGCTCTGACATCAGAAGCTCTTTCATTTTTATCGGGGAGATCTTTGCTACAATCGGAACTACTGTAACAACATGATTCTCGGCAATAAAATGACCATACTTTCTAACGAATGTCTCAGGTATCACTGCCGCAACTAGACGACGTGTCTGATCAGTAGAGGTGATGCGTTGAAGCACTACGCATTCTGTTCTTATTAATCCGTCATTTTTCCCGTCATCAAAGTCAACAAAGTTAAAGTATTCTTTTTGACCAGACGATCGACCGAACTGAAATTCTCCATCTGAGGTTATATTGCTAGACCAGACGACTGGAACCAGTGACTTAGCCGATTTTACTTCTTCCTCAGAGAATAATTGTTTTCGCTTATCTCTATTCCATACTAGTGGGCCAATTTTGGGTACGTAACCATAGTCATGCAACCGATAGGGTGAATTTGCAATGCTATTGAAAACCTCGTATTCTTTAGGCGTACGTGGCACGTACCACGCCGAGCCATCGGACCTTAAATTCACACTGCCGATTAACGTTTTTTCTCCCTGTGTTGTCAATACCGATACAGGGGTCAAACCCATTTGCTCATCACTACGCCGCCTACCGTAAAGGACGGCAGTTTCCTGCTCAACTTGAACAAAGGTTGAATCTCTTTCTGTCAACATATCAAGTTGAAGAATAGCCATGTTTTTAGCTATAAGCGAGCGCAATTTACTAAAATGCAAACCTGACATATAGCTCGTCGGTGTAAGCAGTGCTAGTAACGCATTTTGTTTAGCTGCTCGCGACGCCCCGGCCATGAATACAGCATATAAGTTATGTTGCCCCTCGACTTCGCTGAGATAACTCGGCAATATCGATCTACGGTCTTCCGCGACAAGTTTTCTGTAAGGTGGATTACATACTAGGACATCAAAGGCAGGAAGTTTTTCGATTTCTTTTAAAAGGGTATTACCGCATACTATGTTAGGAACAAGTTCGCGCTTTGTTTCCAATATTTCTTCATACACAACAGCCTTTACATAAATGCTTGCTAACGTACGTAAAGTGTCATCAATATCGATTCCAATTATGTTGCGCTGAACTAAGTCCAATATTTCGTTCGGGGTCTTTCCTAATTTAACGAAATGTGAGTGCATTCTTATAGCTAGAGGAGCGATAAAGGCTGCCCCCCCGCATGCTGGATCAAACCATTTGTTGTACTCAAGCGAAGCCCCATGTTCAATCAGCGTATCAATAACATGTTCTGCTAACTTTGGTGGCGTAAAAAACATCGCTTTTTCTTTTCGCGCTTCCTTCCCTACCCAAGTGGCATAACCGCAGGATAGCCAGAATGCTGCTTCAATAAACGGAAGCTTGCCTAGCTCATCTGCAAATGCTTTTACGGCAGGGTTCCTCTTGAACTCAACGCTGCCACGAGAGGTTACGAGCTTGGGATAGCGGTCTTCTAGCCAGACGTCCAGTATTGTATAGGTCAAAACGGATGCTGCACTCTCGTCAGCAGAGAGAGAACTAAGTGCAAGGGCCTTCCGATATAGTTCCCGATGATTCTGCGGTAACAAGTCTACCCTTCCAATCGTGTTGCGGATTCGATTTTTGAATACCGATATTTAAGCATCATGCAAATAAAAAAGGGCAGCTTCGCTGCCCTTTTTTGCACGTTATCTTGAGATTAACGTTTAGCCCGCAGCTTGGCGATGGCCGCCAGCTGGGCGATCGCCGCCGCCAGTTCGGCTTGCGCCTTGGCGTAGTCGATCTGGGATTCCTTGTTCAGCATCAGCTCTTCAGCCTTGCGCTTGGCTTCCTGGGCTTTCGCCTCGTCCAGGTCGGCGCCGCGAATTGCGGTGTCGGCCAGGACGGTCACGCCTTTCGGCTGGACTTCCAGGATGCCGCCGGCCACGAAGACGAATTCGTCTTCGGTCTGGCCCGGCACTTTGATGCGCACGGCGCCCGGACGGATGCGCGTGATCAAGGGGGTGTGCATCGGGTAGATACCCAGCTCACCCGATTCACCCGGCAACGCGACGAACTCCGCTTCGCCCGAAAAGATCTGCTCTTCGGCCGAGACGACGTCTACGTGAATAGTGTTTGCCATGTGTGTCCCTTAAAGGAGCCGCTTAAGCAGCCAGCTTCTTGGCCTTCTCGATCGCTTCTTCGATGGTGCCGACCATGTAGAACGCCTGCTCCGGCAGGTGGTCCAGTTCGCCCGACGCGATCATCTTGAAGCCCTTGATCGTGTCTTTCAGCGAAACGTACTTGCCCGGTGCGCCGGTGAAGACTTCAGCGACGTGGAACGGCTGCGACAGGAAACGCTGCATCTTACGTGCACGAGCGACGACCAGCTTGTCTTCCGGCGCCAGTTCGTCCATGCCCAGAATCGCGATGATGTCACGCAGTTCCTTGTAGCGCTGCAGGGTGCCCTGCACGGCGCGCGCGGTGGCGTAGTGCTCTTCACCGACGACCAGCGGGTCCAGCTGGCGCGAGGTCGAGTCCAGCGGGTCCACTGCCGGGTAGATACCCAGCGAAGCGATGTCACGCGACAGAACGACGGTCGAGTCCAGGTGGGCGAAGGTGGTTGCCGGCGACGGGTCGGTCAAGTCATCCGCAGGGACGTAGACGGCCTGGATCGAGGTGATCGAGCCGGTCTTGGTCGAGGTGATGCGCTCCTGCAGACGGCCCATTTCTTCGGCCAGGGTCGGCTGATAACCCACTGCCGACGGCATACGGCCCAGCAGTGCCGAGACTTCGGTACCGGCCAGGGTGTAGCGGTAGATGTTGTCGACGAAGAACAGAACGTCCTTGCCTTCATCACGGAAGGCTTCGGCCATGGTCAGGCCGGTCAGTGCGACGCGCAGACGGTTGCCCGGCGGTTCGTTCATCTGGCCGTAGACCATCGCGACCTTCGAGTTGCCCAGGTTGTCCAGATCGACGACCTTGGCATCGGCCATTTCGTGGTAGAAGTCGTTACCTTCACGGGTACGCTCACCCACGCCGGCGAACACGGACAGACCCGAGTGCGCTTTAGCGATGTTGTTGATCAGTTCCATCATGTTGACGGTCTTGCCGACGCCGGCGCCGCCGAACAGGCCGACTTTACCGCCTTTGGCGAACGGGCAGACCAGGTCGATCACCTTGATGCCGGTTTCCAGCAGGTCCTGCGACGGCGACAGCTCGTCGTAGAGCGGGGCGGTGCGGTGGATCGATGCAGTGCGCTCGGCGTTGACCGGACCGCGCTCGTCGATCGGGTTGCCCAGCACGTCCATGATGCGGCCCAGGGTTGCGTTACCAACCGGCACCATGATCGGGTTGCCGGTGTTCTGGATCATCATGCCGCGACGCAGGCCTTCCGAGCTGCCCAGCGCAATGGTACGGACGATGCCGTCACCCAGCTGCTGCTGGACTTCCAGGGTCAGTTCGGAGCCTTCCATTTTCAGTGCGTCGTACACCTTCGGCATTGCGTTACGCGGGAATTCCACGTCAACCACGGCGCCGATACACTGAACGATTTTGCCATCAGCCATGTTCGTTCCTTCAGATATAGTTTTAATTTCGTTACGTGAGGTCGCTTGCTGGCTTAGCTGCTGATCGCAGCCGCGCCGGAGACGATCTCCGAGAGTTCTTTCGTGATCGCTGCCTGGCGGGTCTTGTTGTAGACCAGCTTCAGCTCGCCGATGACGTTGCCCGCGTTGTCGGTTGCGGCTTTCATTGCCACCATGCGTGCCGACTGCTCGGACGCCAGGTTCTCGGCCACCGACTGGTAGATCAGCGCTTCGACGTAGCGCATCAGCAGCTCGTCGATGACGACTTGCGCTTCCGGCTCGTAGATGTAATCCCACGAGTGGGCGTTTTCATCTGCCTTCAGGTGCCCGGCCGGCAGCGGGAGCAGTTGCTCGACCACCGGTTCTTGGCGCATGGTGTTGATGAACTTGGTGTAGCACAGGTACACCGCGTCCAGCTGACCATCCTGGTAAGCGTCGAGCATGACCTTGATCGGGCCGATCAGCTTTTCCAGGTGCGGGGTGTCGCCGATTTGCGTGACACTCGAAACCACCTTCACGCCGATGCGGTTCAGGAAGCCCAGACCTTTGTTGCCGATTGCAACGACTTCAATGCGATTGCCCGCGGCTTCCAGCTCGCGGGTCTTCTGCGTCACCTGGCGCAGCACGTTGGTGTTCATGCCGCCGCACAGACCCTTGTCGGTCGTGACGACGATGAAGCCGACGGCTTTCGCTTTCGTGTCCTTGGCATTCGCCATGAACGCGTGGGTGTACTCCGGGTTCGCAGTGGCGAGGTTGGCCGTGATGTTGCGGACCTTCTCGCTGTAGGGACGGGCGGCGCGCATCCGGTCCTGCGCCTTGCGCATCTTGGACGCGGCGACCATTTCCATCGCCTTGGTGATCTTCTTCGTATTTTCTACGCTCTTGATCTTGCCACGTATCTCTTTGCCTGCTGCCATGAGCCCTTACTCCTTATAGGGACCGGGTTGCCCCGGCCCCGCATTCCATCAAAAAGCCGCGCTTAGAACGACTTCTTGAAGTCGGCGATGGCGGCGGCCAGCGCTGCTTCGCCGTCCTTGTCCAGGGCCTTGCTGTCGTCGATCTTCGACAGCAGCGCGCCATGGCTGGACTTCAGGAAGTTGTGCAGACCGGCTTCGAAATCCAGCACGCGCTTGACTTCGATGTCGTCGAAATAGCCCTTGTTGACGGCGAACAGCGAAGCGGCCATCAGCGAGATCGGCAGCGGCGAGTACTGCTTCTGCTTCAGCAGTTCGGTCACGCGTGCACCGCGGTCCAGCTGCTTGCGGGTCGACTCGTCCAGGTCCGATGCGAACTGCGCGAACGCAGCCAGCTCACGGTACTGCGCCAGGTCGGTACGGATACCGCCGGACAGGCCCTTGATGACCTTGGTCTGAGCGGCGCCACCGACGCGCGACACCGAGATACCGGCGTTGATCGCAGGACGGATACCGGCGTTGAACAGCGAGGTCTCCAGGAAGATCTGGCCGTCGGTAATCGAGATCACGTTGGTCGGCACGAATGCCGAGACGTCGCCAGCCTGGGTTTCGATGATCGGCAGTGCGGTCAGCGAACCGGTCTTGCCGGTGACGGCGCCGTTGGTGAAGGCGGACACGTAGTCGGCGTTCACGCGAGCGGCACGCTCCAGCAGGCGGCTGTGCAGGTAGAACACGTCGCCCGGGTAGGCTTCGCGGCCCGGCGGACGGCGCAGCAGCAGCGAGATCTGGCGGTAAGCAACAGCTTGCTTCGACAGGTCGTCGTACACGATCAGCGCGTCTTCGCCGCGGTCGCGGAAGTATTCGCCCATCGCGCAGCCCGAGTAGGCCGAGATGTATTGCATTGCGGCCGATTCCGAAGCGGAAGCGGCGACGACGATGGTGTACTCCATCGCGCCATGCTCTTCCAGCGAGCGCACGATGTTCTTGATGGTCGAGGCCTTCTGGCCGATCGCCACGTACACGCAGGTCATGTTCTGACCCTTCTGGTTGATGATCGCATCAACTGCCACGGCCGACTTACCGGTCTGGCGGTCGCCGATGATCAGCTCACGCTGGCCACGGCCGATCGGCACCATCGCGTCGATCGACTTGATACCGGTCTGCATCGGCTGCGAGACGGATTCACGTGCGATCACGCCCGGGGCGATCTTTTCGATCGGGGCGGTCAGCGATGCGGTAATCGGACCCTTGCCGTCGATCGGCTGGCCCAGGGCGTTGACGACGCGGCCCTTGAGTTCCGGACCGACCGGGACTTCCAGGATGCGGCCGGTGGTCTTGACGGTGTCGCCTTCCGAGATGTGCTCGTAAGCACCCAGAATCACGGCGCCGACCGAGTCACGCTCGAGGTTCATCGCCAGACCGAAGGTGTTACCCGGGAATTCCAGCATCTCGCCCTGCATCACGTCCGACAGACCATGGATGCGGCAGATACCGTCGGCGACGGAGATCACCGTGCCTTGGTTACGAACATCAGCCGAACCTTCGAGGCCCTGGATGCGGCTCTTGATCAGTTCGCTGATTTCAGACGAATTAAGTTGCATGAGTGCTAACTCCTAATAGTTTCTTGATGCGTAGGGCAAGGGCTCGGACGCGGTAGACGGTGCCAAGATCCTCAGGCCACCAGCGCGTTGTGCATTTGCTGCAGCTTCGCGCGGACCGAGGTATCCAGCACTTCGTCACCGACGACCACGCGCACACCACCAATCAGCGACGGATCGACTTCGACCGTGGGGTTGAGCTTGCGGCCAAATTTCTTTTCCAGCGCGGCGGCCAGCGCATTCACCTGGTCAGCCGACATCTCGAAGGCACTGAAGACGGTCGCGTCAGCGGCGCCGGCGGATGCGTTCTTCAGCTGGGTGAACTGCGCCGCGATTTCCGGCAGCAGGTTGATGCGGCCATTCTCCGACAGCATCGCGATGAAGTTTTTCGCTTCAGGGCTCAGGGGCGACTTGACCAGCGACGCAATCGTCTCGGCCAGCTGTGCCGGCGTGACGTTCGGATTGCCGGCAAAAGCCTGCATGTCCGGATTGGCGCCGATCTGCGCCAGTTCCGAGACGATGCCGGACCAGGCCGCCATGTCGCCGTTCTGGGCGACACGGAACAGCGCTTCGGCGTAAGGGCGGGCGACGGTTGCGAACTCAGCCATGATCAGAGCTCGGTCGACAGGCGGTTCAGCAGGTCGGCGTGGGCCGCTGCGTTCACTTCGCGCTTGAGGATCTGCTCGGCGCCGGCAACAGCCAGGGCAGCGACTTGGCCGCGCAGTTCTTCGCGAGCGCGGGTAACCTGCTGCTCGGCGTCGGCCTTCGCAGCTTCGACGATGCGGGCGGCTTCGACAGATGCGGTCTGCTTGGCTTCTTCGATGATCGCTGCGGCACGCTTTTCAGCGTCGGCGATGCGCTTGGCGCTTTCTTCGCGGGTCGTAGCCAGTTCGGCAGCGATGCGTTTTTCGGCAGCAGCCATTTCAGCCTTGCCGCGGTCAGCAGCGGCCAGGCCGTTCGCGATCCTCTGGGCGCGCTCGTCGAGCGCTTTCATCACCGGCGGCCACACGAATTTCATCGTGACGCCAACGAAGATGAAGAAGACCACGAACTGAACAAACAGAGTTGCGTTCAGATTCACGGTAAATTCCTTCTCACAAAAACGGATGCCGAACCGGGAGGGTTCGGCTCTTCAGATCACTTGTCGTGAAAAGCGTGATTAGCTGGTGAACGGCTTGGCGAACACGAACAGCATGGCGATACCGACGCCGATCAGGAATGCCGCGTCGATCAGACCAGCCAGCAGGAACATCTTGGTCTGCAGGGTGTTCATCAGCTCAGGCTGACGTGCCGAAGCTTCCAGGTATTTACCGCCCATGATCGCGATACCGATACATGCGCCAATAGCACCCAGGCCGATGATCAGACCGCAAGCCAGTGCAACGAAAGAAACGTCAGTCATGAGATTTACTCCAAAAGTTAAATTTAAAAAACTATAAAAATTACTACTTCTTTACTACCACTATCTTGTTCGTTCTTGCGATCGCGTCGGTCAGTGGCTCTCGTGGGCCTGACCGATGTACACCAGCGTCAGCATCATGAAGATGAAAGCCTGGAGGAGCACGATCAGGATGTGGAAGATTGCCCAGATCGAACCCGCAACGATATGGCCGAAGATGCCGAACACCGTGAACGTGGAACCAAGCAGTGCAATCAACAGGAACAGCAGCTCGCCGGCATACATGTTGCCGAACAGTCGCATACCGAGCGACACGGTGCGGGCTGCGTATTCGATCAGGTTCAACAGGAAGTTGAACGGAGCCATATAAATACCGAACGGTGCGGCGAACAGTTCATGAATCCAGCCGCCGATGCCTTTGATCTTGACGTTGTAGTACAGAACCACGGCCAGCACGCCCAGCGCGATGCCCATCGTGCCGTTCAGGTCGGCAGTCGGGACGATGCGGAAGTGCGGCTCGCCCAGGCCGAGCAGGCGGAACAGGCCGGCGAACAGGTCGACCGGCAGGAAGTCCAGGCAGTTCATCAGGAACACCCAGATGAACACGGTCAGAGCCAGCGGAGCGATGAATTTGCGGTCGCCGTGGATGATCGACTTCGACTGGTCTTCGACCATTTCGACCACGGTTTCGAGCATGCCCTGGAAGCGGCCCGGCACGCCGGAAGTCGCCTTGCGCGCGCCCAGCCACATGACGAGCACACCGAGCACGCCCATCGCGATCGACCAGAACACGGTGTCATAGTTGATGACACTGAAGTCGACGATGAAACCCTGATGAATGTTGGTCAGGTGACCCAGGTGGTGGGTGATGTACTCTCCCGCGTTGGGCGCGTGCGCCGCGGCGTTTTCTACCGTTGGACTCGTCATTGTGAATGCCTAAATAATAAGATGATGTAACTTTTCAGCGCCACGATGAAGCCGACCAGCAGGGCCAGCCAGTTCAGATCGTGGTACGCCCGCGCCACCAGTACGAGCAGCGCCAGCGTCAAAGCAATCTTTACAAATTCCCAGATGAAAAACGTGGCAGGGTTCGCGCCGCCCGGCTTTTGCGCACTGGCGAACAGGCGCAGCGCCATGACACCGTTGGGAACGACACAACACAGCCCGCCAAGTACCGCCGAAAACATCGCAGCCCACCCCCCAATCATGCCGGCGATCACGCCGGCCACGATTGTTGCCATGATTTGCAGGGAGACCAAGCGCAGCATTGTTATTGTTCTTTCGCGCTAGCCGTAGTGGAACCGAATTACGGTATGGTAATTACATGAATCAGCGGGATTATAAGGGCTTATGAACGTCGTAGTCAAACTCTTCCGTCCTTATATCGCGGGCTCGGCGATGTAAAAACGACAAAGAATTTTTGGCGGAAACTGTTAAATTTCCTACGAAATTCTTCGTATTGGCAGCAACGCGACGGTATCTACCGGGAGTCCACCGTATGCATGTACCGTGGCTCAATGGAGGGGGTGAAACGGGGAGCGCTGTGGACAAGCGCGGACTTGCCCACAGCGTTTTGACGCCTGCTGCGTCAGCCGCGCAGGCGCGCGAGCACGCTTTCGAGCACGTCGAGGTCGGCAAAATCGATGATCATCTGGCCCTTGCCCTTCTGGCCCATCTTGAACACGACCGGGGTCGCCAGGCGGTCCGACAGCTCTTCTTCCAGGCGCACGATGTCGCCCGACTTTTCCTTCTGGCGCGCGGTGGCCGCCGGCGCGTTCTGCTCCTCCAGCGTGCGGGCGACCAGTTTTTCGGTTTCACGCACCGACAGGCGTTTCGCGATCACCTGGTTCGCCAGCGCGATCTGGCTGGCGGCGTCGACCGCCAGCAGCGCGCGCGCATGGCCCATGTCGATATCCCCTGCCATCAGCATGGTCTGCACCGGCTGGGCCAGGTTCACCAGACGCAGCAGGTTGGACACCGCGCTGCGCGAGCGGCCGACCGCATTCGCCGCCTGCTCGTGGGTGAAGTCGAATTCCGAGATCAGGCGCGCGATGCCCTGCGCCTCTTCCAGTGGGTTCAGGTCTTCGCGCTGGATGTTCTCGATCAGGGCCATCGCGGCGGCGTTCTGGTCGTCGACCTCGCGCACCAGCACCGGGATCTCTTCGAGGCCGGCCAGCTGCGCGGCGCGGAAGCGGCGTTCGCCGGCGATGATCTCGTAGCCGACCTCACCCGCGCCGTTAATCGGGCGCACCAGCACCGGTTGCATAATGCCCTGGCTTTTGATGGAGGCGGCCAGCTCGGACAGCGAGCCGTCGTCCATGCGGGTACGCGGCTGGTACTTGCCGGCCTGGATGCGGGTCACCGCCAGAGTGGATGGGCTGCCGGCGGGCGTCGCCGGGGTGTCGTGGGCGTCGCCGCCGAGCAGGGCGTCGAGGCCGCGGCCGAGTCCCTTCAGTTTTTTGGTTGCCATGGATTGGACCGTGTCTGTTCTAGTTTGTTTTAGGTAGGGATTACATGGTCTTGATGCGCTCGACCATTTCGGCGCCGAAGGCGATGTATGCCTGCGCGCCCTTAGCCGACGGATCGAACACCACCCCGGGGATGCCGTAAGAAGGCGCTTCCGCCAGGCGCACGTTGCGCGGGATGATCGTTTTAAATACCTTGTCGCCGAAGTGCTGCTCGAGCTGGGCCGACACCTGCTGCGAGAGGGTCATGCGCGGATCGAACATCACGCGCAGCAGGCCGATGATGCGCAGGTCGTGGTTCAGGTTGGCGTGCACCTTCTTGATGGTGTTGACCAGGTCCGACAGACCTTCCAGCGCGTAGTACTCGCACTGCATCGGAATGATCACGCCGTGCGCGCACACCAGGCCGTTCAAGGTCAGCATCGACAGCGCGGGCGGGCAGTCGATCAAAATGAAATCGTAGTCGGCATCGACCTTGGCGAGGGCTTCCTTCAGGCGGCGCTCACGGTTGTCCAGTTCGACCATCTCGACTTCGGCGCCGGCCAGCTCGCGGTTGGCCGGCAGCACGTCGAAGCGCCCGGCTTCGCTGCGCAGGCGGGCGGCGGCGATGTCGGCCTCGCCCAGCAGCACCTGGTAGATCGAGGATGCCAGGCCGGCCTTGTTGATGCCGGCGCCCATGGTGGCGTTGCCCTGGGGGTCGAGGTCGACCAGCAGCACGCGCTGGTTCAGCTTGGCCAGCCCGGCGGACAGGTTGACGCTGGTGGTGGTCTTCCCCACTCCGCCCTTCTGATTTGCTACGCAAAAAATTTTCGCCATGTATGCCTTTATAAAGCCATACCGTTAATACCATTAAAACGATTTATACGATTTACTCGGTAATACGGTATGAACTGTTTATATCGTTTAGCCTGTTGCGCGCTTATTCTGCGCGGTTAGTCCGATCTCTCGATGAAAACCAGGTGGCGCTCCGCTCCCAGCCTGGGCACCTGCAGGGGCTCCACTTTGGCCACCTTCCATTCGGCCGGCAGCCTTTGCTGCTCGTCCTGTGGCGCCACCCCTTTCAAGGCGATGTAGCGGCCCTGCTCCGCCAGCAGGTGCGAAGACCAGTTGACGAAATCGGACAGGTCGGCAAACGCGCGCGAGGTGATGACGTCGAATTTGTCGCTCACCGCCAGTTCCTGCACCTTCATCGTGTAGATGCTGACGTTTGCCAGGCCCAGCTGCGCCTTCACCTGCGTGAGGAAGGCGGTTTTCTTGTGCACGGTGTCGATCATGGACACTTTCATGTCCGGGCGTGTCACCGCCAGCACGATGCCGGGCAGGCCGCCGCCCGCACCGACGTCCAGCACATTCTTTGCGCCGGCGAAGGCTGGGACTGCGGCCAGCGAATCGAGCAGGTGGTGGGTCACCATCTGCATCGGGTCGCGCAGCGAGGTCAGGTTGTACACCGAGTTCCACTTGAACATCAGTGCCAGGTAATCCAGCAGCTGTTCCTGCTGGCTTGGCGAGACGTCGAGCTTCATCTCGGCGATGCCCTCCCCCAGTACCTGCGCCAGGCTGTTGCGGTCGAAATTCTTCATTCGGCCGTTTCCTCGCTCGGTACATTCGTAAAGCCCTTGGCGCCGCGTTTTTTCAGGTGCACCAGCAACAGCGAGATGGCGGCCGGGGTCACACCGGAAATGCGCGAAGCCTGGCCCAGGGTTTCCGGACGCTGTTTATCGAGCTTCTGGCGGACCTCGATCGACAGCGCCTGGATCTCCAGATAGTTCAGGTTTTCCGGCAGTTTGAGGTTTTCGTAATAGTCGTGGCGTTCCACCTCGCGCGCCTGGCGATCGATATAGCCCGAATATTTCAATTGAATCTCGACCTGCTCCTTCACTGCCGGATCTTCCACGCCCGGACCGGCCAGCGCCTGCCCCTCATTGCCCTGCATCGTCATCAGCTTGTCGTACTCGACACCCGGACGGCGCAGCAGATCCGCCAGGTTGTACTCGCGTTCGATGGCCTGGCCGATCACGCGCTCGGACTCGGCCACCGCCAGGATGCGGGGGTTGACCCAGGTGGCGCGCAGGCGTTCCAGCTCCAGCGCCACGGATTCGCGCTTGCGCTCGAAGGCTTCCCACTGCGCGTCGCCGACCACGCCCAGCTTGCGGCCGATCTCGGTCAGGCGCATGTCGGCATTGTCTTCACGCAGCGACAGGCGGTACTCGGCACGGCTGGTGAACATCCGATACGGCTCGGCCACGCCCTGGGTCGTGAGGTCGTCGACCAGCACGCCGAGGTAGGCTTCCGAGCGGCCCGGGGTCCAGGCTTCTTTGCCCTGGGTCTGCAGCGCGGCATTGATACCGGCCAGCATGCCCTGCGCCGCGGCTTCTTCGTAGCCGGTGGTGCCGTTGATCTGGCCGGCAAAAAACAGGCCCCCGATGGCCTTCGTTTCCAGCGAGGCTTTGAGGCCGCGCGGGTCGAAATAATCGTATTCGATCGCATAGCCCGGGCGCAGAATGAATGCGTTTTCCAGGCCGCGCATCGAACGTACCAGGGCCAGCTGCACGTCGAAGGGCAGGCTGGTCGAGATCCCGTTCGGATAAAACTCATTGGTGGTCAGACCTTCCGGCTCGAGGAAGATCTGGTGTGATTCCTTGGAGGCGAAGCGGTGGATCTTGTCCTCGATCGACGGGCAATAGCGCGGACCGACCCCTTCGATGACGCCGGTGTACATCGGGCTACGGTCCAGGCCGTTGCGGATGATGTCGTGGGTTTGCGCATTCGTGTGCGTGACCCAGCACGGCACCTGCTTCGGGTGCATGGCCGCATTGCCCATGTACGAGAACACCGGCACCGGATCGAGGTCGCCCGGCTGTTCAGCCATGGCCGCGAAGTCGATGCTGCGGCCGTCGATGCGCGGCGGCGTGCCGGTTTTCAGGCGGCCCTGCGGCAGTTTCAGCTCTTTCAAGCGCGCGGACAGCGATACCGCCGCCGGGTCGCCGGCGCGGCCGGCCGTGTAATTCTGCAGCCCGACGTGGATCTTCCCGTCGAGGAAAGTACCGGCCGTCAGGACCACGGCGCGGGCGCGGAACTGCAGGCCGATCTGGGTGACGGCGCCAACCACGCGCTCGCCTTCGACCATCAGGTCGTCGACCGACTGCTGGAACAGCCACAAATTCGGCTGATTTTCCAGGCGCGAACGGATTGCCGCCTTGTACAGCACGCGGTCGGCCTGGGCGCGGGTCGCGCGCACGGCAGGGCCCTTGGACGAGTTCAGGATGCGGAACTGGATGCCGGCTTCGTCGGTGGCGATCGCCATCGCGCCGCCCATGGCGTCGACTTCCTTGACCAGGTGGCCCTTGCCGATACCGCCGATCGACGGGTTGCAGGACATCGCACCGAGGGTTTCGATGTTGTGAGTAAGCAATAGGGTCTTTTGACCCATGCGTGCAGACGCGAGCGCCGCTTCGGTGCCGGCATGGCCGCCGCCAACGACGATCACGTCGAATTCTGTCGGAAATAACATGATGGAATGTGCTGCGAGGAGAGTTAAGCAGCGATTATAGATTCTTTTTTCCGTCCGGCTTCGCCTAGGGGTCGAAAACGACAGAAATTGTTTCACGTGAAACCATTTTGAGGTAGTGTATTTGTTCCTCAACGACACGCGGAAGCCCCGTGCGCCCATCGCTTTCAAACACTTCACTGCCCCTTCCCTCCGACGCCCTCAGCCACGCGTGCACCACGCTCAGCCACTTCAACTACGAACTGCAGGGCGGCCGCTGCGTTCCTTTACGGTAGGGGTTCGCGTCGCCTGATCTTGACAAGGGAACGCTGCATTCGCCACGCGCCTTGAAGAAGCGCTTGGTAGGGACGGTGACAGGTCTTATTGCACAAGAAGAAGTATTCTTAGAATTCGATGCCGGCGGTGTGCTTGATGGCTCGCTTGTTTGGGGTCTCGTTGTCGGCCCCCAGAACTAGGCCCCGATTTGCCTCAAGACCAGAGCACCAATAAGAAAAGTCGCATTTAGCGCCCTTTCTCCGTATCTGGGCTCTTGCCCAGGTGTCATTCCGTCGCGTAGCGCAGTGCATCCTCCAGCGACCGCAAATCCGCCTGCATGGCATCGTTCGCTTGCCTGGCCGCTACCTGCTCCCGCTTCGTCATTACCAAGCTGACCAGTTTGGTCTTTGCCGGTTCATAGACGCTCGCCAGTACGCCGAGCGCGAAGAAACCATGTGCACGTCGAAATACCTCGCTCCTCGGGTCAGCAAGATCCGGGTTGTCATGCATCCAGACCAAGCATTCCAAGGCCTTGGCGAAATCGCCCGCTGTAACGGCGTCTGCCGATTCCTTGAATGTGTCCGCTAAATTTCTCATATTCACTCCCATAAAAACGCACTCGTTGCTGAGAGAGTGCCGTCATTACAGAGCTAGTGATTACCAAGCGAAACGCCAAAAGTTAAGCCACGACCAGTCATTACTGAAGCAGCTGTCCTTGCATTTCCAATAATACTCCGTAGCCTTATCATTACGCTTCTTCCACGTTTCAAAGTTATTGGGCGCAATAATAAGGCAGTATTGCCCCATATTTTGGGTCGCGGGCTTTCATACATTTTGTATGCAGTCCTGAGGGTTTTCACCGGGCGGATTTCGAACGTCGCCTTCGCCGGACGGCATCGGCGCTTCGTCAGGCAACGCGATACGATATCAACGCCGCCGCCGCCAAAGCCGCCGCCGCCCCAATCTTCGGGCTGCGGGGTATCTTCGACGATGATGGTGCAAGTCGCGTCGTCATCGGTCCCGACGCAGTAATTGGACGCACCGCGATTGCGAAGCGCGGCAATGCCGTCCTGAATTGCCATGAATGATGTAAGGCGCGTCGGCTTGTTTTGGACGCGGAATTTTACTCGCGCGCTTGTGTCGCTCGTCAGGCCGAGCAATGTGCCGTTCGGGCCGTAGGACGCCTTGATATACCTGCCGTCAGTGTAGACGACGCCGGAAAATTTGCCGGACTCGTATTGGTAGGTTCCGACGACATCGTTTTGGCCGATTTCCTCCGCCAGCTGCCCGTTTTGGTAGCCATACCGCGTCACGCCGTTTTTATCGGTCCGCATCAGCAGCCTGCCGCGTACGGCGAAATACTTGGGCCGCAGATCGACCTTCTTCGGCGTGGTTTGCGGCGCAGCCCCCCGCGGGAACGTCATCTGCTGCGCGACGACTGGCGCAGTCAGCACAGCCAAGGTGACGGCCCCTGCTGCCGTTATGAACCATTTCAACATGTTGGCCTCATGATAGGTTAGGAACGCGCTCGCCATACGAGGCGAAGCAACCCATTTTAGGTAAGGCTCATGCCGATAGCTTGGGCGACGCCATGCCGCCGCTAGACGTAGCTCAACAGTTCCCCGACTGTAGCACGTTGCGTTTATCGATCCTTGTGACGCCGTCAATCCAGCACGATAAGGACATACTGTTTCACGTGAAACATTACCAGCCTAAGTGCCTGAAAGAGTCGTAGGCTGTCTTTACAATCAATGCCGATACCACAACCAGGAACAGCTTGCGCACGAATCCGCTGCCATGCTTCAACGCCAGCCGGGTGCCGATCAGCGAGCCGCCGACCTGGAACACCGCCATCACGGCCGCCAGCTTCCAGATCAGGTGGCCACTGTAGCCGAACCAGATCAGCGCCGAGATATTGCAGGCGACGTTCACGATCTTCGCCGCCACCGAGGCGCCGAGAAAATCGAAGCCGAAGAAACGCACGAACATGAAGATCAGGAAGCTGCCCGTACCCGGGCCAAAGAAGCCGTCATAAAAACCGATGGCGGCGCCGACGCCCATGGCCAGCAGACGTTCCGTCATGCCGCTGTGGACCGGCGCGTGCACCGAACCGAAATCCTTCTTTTTGAAGGTGTAGACGGCAACCGCCAGCAGGATCACCGGCAGCAGGCTGCGCACGAAATCGGCCGGCACACGGGTCACGGTCCAGGCGCCGACGAAGGCCAGCGCAAAGGCGGCCGCCGCGGCAGGTGCGGCAGTGCCCCACGCCACCGGCACCCGGCGCGCATATTTGAAGGCCGCAACCGAAGTCCCACATACCGACGCCAGTTTATTGGTCCCGATCAGCGTGGCCGGCACTTCTTTCGGGAACACGGCAAAGATGGCCGGAATCTGAATCAGGCCTCCCCCTCCCACCACAGCATCGACGAGACCGGCAAGAAAGGCCGCGCAGGCCAGGACGACGAGGTCAAACATGGGAACAAATGCAATCGGAGGGAAACCGCCATTGTACGGTAACGGAACACGGCAGCTGGTGTAAGCTTGAGAAAACACAACATCATCAGGAGACGCCCACGATGAGCACCCTCATTCCCGCATTCAGCTTCAGCACGGTTTCCAGCATCGTGTCCGAACCCGGCGCCGCGCTGCGCCTCGGCCAGTTCGTTGCCGAGCGCTTTCCGGGCGTGCGGCGGGTGCTGGTGGTGACCGATCCGGGCTTCCTGCGCACCGGCCTGGCCGAGCCGCCGCGCGCCAGCCTGGAGCGCCATGGCATGACGGTGAGCGTGTATTCGGACGTCATGGCCGATCCTCCGGAAGCCGTGGTCGAGGCGGCGGCCGCGTTCGCGCGCCAGCACGGCAGCGAACTCGTGATCGGCCTGGGCGGCGGCAGCTCGATGGACGTGGCCAAGCTGGTCGCCGTGCTGGCGGGCAGCGAACAGCCGCTGGCGGAGATGTATGGCATCGGCAAGGTCAGCGGCAATCGGCTGCCTCTGGTCCAGGTACCGACCACCGCCGGCACCGGTTCCGAGGTCACGAACATCGCCATCGTCACCACCGGCGAGACCACCAAGATGGGTGTCGTGTCGCCCCAGCTGTATGCGGACCTGGCCCTGCTCGACGCCCGCCTGACGGTCGGCCTGCCGCCGGTAGTCACCGCCGCCACCGGCATCGACGCCATGGTACATGCGATCGAAGCCTATACCAGCCGCCACAAGAAGAATCCGCTGTCCGACATGCTGGCGCGCCAGGCGCTGTCCCTGCTGTCGGCGAACATCGTCAAGGCCTGCGAAAACGGCCACGACCTCGATGCGCGCCAGGCCATGCTGCTGGGCGCCTGCCTGGCCGGCCAGGCCTTCTCCAATGCGCCGGTGGCGGCGGTGCACGCGCTGGCCTATCCGATCGGCGGTATTTTCCATGTGGCGCACGGGCTGTCGAACTCCCTGGTCTTGCCACATGTGCTGCGTTTTAACTTGCCGGCGGCGAGCGGGCATTATGCGGAACTGGCCGGCATCGTCGTGCCGCACGCCAGTGGCAGCGAGGAAGCCCGGGCCCAGGCCTTGATTGTTGCGATGCAGCAGATCGCCAAGATCACCGGCGTGGAGACGACCTTGCAGCAGGTCGGCATCGTCGAACGCGACCTCGACCGGCTGGCCGACGATGCGATGCTGCAGACCAGGCTGCTGGGGAACAATCCGCGCGAACTGACGCGGGAGGATGCGCGCGCCATCTACGCGGCGGCCTTGTAGGCAGGCTTAGAACGTACTCTGCGGCTTCTTGGCGCCGAGGAAATCCAGCAGCAGCGTGTTCACCTTGTCGTGCGCCGTCAGCTGCAGCCAGTGGTCGGCGTCGCGGATCCGTTCGAAGCGGAATTCGCCGTCGACGTAATGGGCGGAGTCGCGCATCTGCTTTTCTCCCAGCGCCGGATCGCGCTCGCTCCAGATGCCCATCACCGGAACTTTTACGCGTGGCAAAGCTTGTGGCAGCGCCAGCTTCATGTTGGCGCGGTAGTAGTTCAGCGCGGCCGTCAGGCGGCCCGGCGGGTCCAGTTCGCGCTTCCAGAAATCGGCCTGTCCCGGCTCGCTGGTGAACTGGCGCAGCGCGAACCAGTCGGCGGCCCGCAGCGTGTGCTCGGCAACACCGGGCATGCAGAACAAGGGCACATAGGCCATGCGCATGTGCTGCAGGATGCCGGCATGAGCAATTGCCGAGGGGTGGCCGGTCGACATCGCCACGAAGCGGTCGATGCGCGTGGGCGCCATTGCCGCCAGTTGCCAGCCGATGATGCCGCCCCAGTCGTGGCCGACCAGGTGCACCTTGTCGATCTTGAGGGCGTCCAGCAGGCCGAGCACGTCCGCGCGCAGCTTTTCCAGCGTGTAGTCGAGCACGTGGGGCGGCGCATCGGTGCGGCCGTAGCCGCGCAGGTCGGGCGCGATGACGCGGAAACCCGCGCTGGCTAGCACCGGCACCTGCTTGCGCCACACGAGATGGGTGTCGGGAAAACCGTGCAGCAGCAGGATCGCCGGCCCCTGCCCGCTCGAGGTGGCGTGCATGTAGATGCCGTTCGTGTTCACCATGAGGGATTCGTCGACCACGGCCACCTCCTCTGACTTACGCTGCTTTTTCCTTGCGCCTGGCGGCATCGAAGCGGGCGGCGATCTCGCCGACGATGCCGCGCCGGAACAGCAGCACGCATGCGACAAAGATCAGCCCGGTAACGATGCCCACCGATTCGCCCAGTGACGCGAACCATTCTACATGCGTCGTCTCGGCGAGGAAGTTCCCTACGTCGCCGAGCTTGTTTTCGAGGGCGACCACCAGGAAGGCGCCGAGGATCGGTCCGGCTAAGGTGCCCATGCCGCCCACCAGGGTCATCAGGATGACGAGGCCGGACATGGTCCAGTGCACGTCGGTCAGGGTCTCGAAGCCCAGCACAATCGTTTTTAAGGCCCCTGCAAGGCCCGCCAGGGCCGCGGAGAGGACGAAGGCGAGCAACTTGACCCGATCCACCTCATAGCCCAGGGAAACGGCTCTGGGCTCGTTTTCGCGGACCGCCTTCAGCACCTGGCCGAAGGGCGAGTGAACGATGCGCACGATCAGCGCGAAACCGGCCACGAACAGCGCCAGCACCACGTAGTACATCGTCAAATCGTTGCCGAGGTCGAGCACGCCCAGCAGTTTCCCGCGCGGCACGCCTTGTAAACCATCCTCGCCATGGGTGAACGGTGCGCGCAGGGCGCCGAAGTAGACCATCTGGGCCAGCGCCAAGGTGATCATCGAAAAGTAGATGCCCTGGCGCCGGATCGCGAGCAGCCCGATCACCAGGCCGATCAGGCCGGCCACCAGCACGCCGAGCAGGATGCCGGCCTCGAAGGGCAGCCCCAGCGTCGTGAGCGTATAGCCGGCCACATAGCCGGCGCCGCCAAAGAAGGCGGCATGGCCGAAGGACAGCAGGCCGGTGTAGCCGATCAGCAGGTTGAACGCGCAGGCGAACAGGCCGAAGCACAGCAGCTTCATCAGGAACACCGGGTAGCCGACGAAGGGGGCAATCACGGCAAGCGCCAGGGCGATCAGGTAGCCGGTTTTCCTGTTCATCTATTTCTCCTTGCCGAACAGGCCGGCCGGGCGCAGCAACAGCACGATCACCATCACCACGAACACCACCACCTCGGACGCCTCCGGATAAAACACCCGGGTCAGGCCCTCGATCACGCCCAGGCCCAGTCCGGTGACGATGGAGCCGAGGATGGAGCCCATGCCGCCGATCACCACCACCGCGAATACGACGATGATCAGATTCGATCCCATCAGCGGCGTGACGTTGATGACGGGCGCCGCCAGCACCCCGGCAAAGCCGGCCAGGGCGACGCCGAAGCCATAGGTGAGCGTCACCATCAGCGGCACGTTGACGCCGAAGGCTTCGACCAGCTTCGGGTTCTCGGTGCCGGCGCGCAGGTAGGCGCCCAATCTGGTCTTTTCGATGACGAACCAGGTCGCCAGGCAGACGCTCAGCGAGGCCAGCACAACCCAGGCCCGATAATTCGGCAGGATCATGAAGCCGAGGTCGGTGGCGCCGGCGAGCGCCGCCGGCACCTCCAGGGTCTGCCCCGACACCCCATAAAACGAGCGGAACACGCCTTCCAGCAGCAAGGTGATGCCGAAGGTCAGCAGCAGGCCGTACAGGTGGTCCAGCTTGTACAGCCAGCGCAGCATGGTCTTTTCGACCAGGATGCCGAACACGCCGACCAGCAGCGGCGCCAGCACCAGCATGACCCAGTAGTTCAGGCCGAAGGCGGTGACGCCGATGTAGGCGGCGAAGGCGCCCATCATGTACAGCGCGCCATGCGAGAAATTGATGACGTTGAGCAGGCCGAAGATTACGGCCAGCCCCAGCGACAGCATCGCATAGAAGGAGCCGTTGACCAGCCCCAGCAGGAGCTGGCTCATCATGGCCTGCATGGCCTACATCCTCACTTCCAGGCCGCGCACTTGGTCTCGGCCTTGGCCGTGTAAGCCTGGGCGCCCGGGATCGTAGCCACCACCTTGTAGTAGTCCCACGGTCCCTTCGATTCCTTCGGCGTTTTCACTTGCATCAGGTACATGTCGTAGACCATGCGGCCGTCCGGGCGGATCTCGCCGTTCTTGGCGAACATGTCGTTGATCTTCGTCTTGCGAAGCTGGGCCATGATCTTGTCGGCATCGTCGCTGCCGACCGCCTTCACCGCGTTCAGGTAGTTGGTGGTGGCCGAGTAGTCGGCCGCCTGCAGCATCGAGGGCTGCTTCTTCATCTTCGCGAAGTAGCGCTTGGACCAGGCGCGGGTCTGGTCGTTCTGGTCCCAGTACCAGCCGTCGGCCAGATACAGGCCCTGGGTCGTGTTCAGGCCGAGGGTGTGGATATCGTTGATGAACACCAGCAGGCCGGCCATCTTCATGCTCTTGGTCAGGCCGAATTCGTTGGCGGCTTTCATCGAGTTGATGAAGTCGCCGCCGGCATTGGCCAGGCCCAGCACCTGGGCTTTCGAGGACTGCGCCTGCAGCAGGAAGGACGAGAAGTCGGAGGCGGACAGCGGGTGCTTGACGCTGCCGACGACGGTGCCGCCGTTGGCCTTGATGATGGTGGTGGCATCCTTTTCCAGCGACTGGCCGAAGGCATAGTCGGCGGTCAGGAAGTACCAGGACTTGCCGCCCTGCTTGATCATGGCGGGCGCGGCCACGCGCGCCAGCGCCACGGTGTCGTAGGCGTAGTGCACGGTGTAGGGCGAGCACTCCTCGTTGGTCAGCCTGGCCGAGCCGGCGCCGATGGCGATGAACACTTTCTTCTTCTCTTGCGCAACCTTGGCCATGGCCAGGCTGGCGCCGGAATTGGTGCCGCCGATCAGCATGTCGACGCCCTGCTGGTCGAACCATTCACGGGCCTTGCTGGCGGCGATGTCCGCCTTGTTCTGGTGGTCGGCCACCATGAACTGGATCTTCTTGCCGTTCACGGCACCGCCCATGTCGGCGATCGCCATGCGCACGGCTTCGGCGCCACCGTTGCCGTCGATGTCGGAATAGACGCCGGACAGGTCGGTGATCATGCCGATCTTGATGGTGTCGCCCGAGACCTGGGCCTGGGCGTTGAAGGACAGGGCCGCGGTGGCGGCGAGGGCGATGGCGGTGCGTTTCATGGGCTGTGGTCTCCGTTTAAAAGATGTTGTTCATACGCCGAGCAGCTCGGTCAATTCCGGCATGCTGGCCTGCAGCTCGGCCGCGCGGACCGTTTTCACGATCCGGCCGTGTTCCATCACATAGAAGCGCTCCGCCAGCGGCGCGGCGAAGCGGAAATTCTGTTCCACCATCACGATCGTGTAGCCCCTGGCTTTCAGGGTCACGATCATGCGGGCCAAGGCTTGCACGATGACGGGCGCGAGGCCCTCCGAGATCTCGTCCAGCAGCAGCAATCTAGCGCCGGTGCGCAGGATGCGCGCCACCGCCAGCATCTGCTGCTCGCCACCGGACAGGCGCGTGCCCTGGCTGTGGCGGCGCTCGTAGAGGTTGGGGAACATCTCGTAGATCTCGTCCAGCGTCATGCCGGCCGCCCTGCCCTGCGACGCCGCCAGCACCGGCGGCAAGAGCAGGTTTTCCTCCGCCGACAGCGAAGAGAAAATGCCGCGCTCTTCCGGGCAATAGCCGACACCCAGGTGGGCGATCTTGTAGGTCGGCAGGCCGATCGCCTCGACGCCATGGATGCGGATCGAGCCGCGCCGGGCGCCGGTCAGGCCCATGATGGCGCGCAGGGTGGTGGTGCGGCCGGCGCCGTTGCGGCCCAGCAGGGTCACGACCTCGCCTTCGTTCACGGACAGGCCGACCTCGTGCAGGATGTGCGATTCGCCGTACCAGGCCTGCAAATTTTGAATTTCCAGTGCCGCGGCCATTAGTGCGCTCCCTGCAGCGGCGCTTCGGTGCCCATGTAGGCTTCCAGCACCTGCGGGTTGCGGGACACTTCGGCGTAGCTGCCCTCGGCCAGGATGGCGCCGCGCTGCAGTACCGAGATGCGGTCGCAGATGCCGGACACCACGTTCATGTTGTGCTCGACCATCAGGATGGTGCGCCCTGTGGACACTTTCTTGATCAGTGCCGTCACGCGGTGTACGTCTTCGTGGCCCATGCCCTGGGTCGGCTCGTCGAGCAGCATCAGTTCCGGCTCCATGCCGAGGGTCGTGGCGATCTCGAGCGCGCGCTTGCGGCCATACGGCAGGTCGGCGGTGAGCATGTCGGCAAAGCCGCCCAGGTCGACCTCTTCCAATAAAGCCATGGCGCGCTGGTTTAATTGATCGAGGCTGCGCTCGCTGCGCCAGAACTGGAAGCTGGTGCCGAGTGCGCGCTGCAGGCCGATGCGCACATTCTGCAGCACCGTCAGGTGGGGAAACACGGCCGAGATCTGGAAGGAGCGGATGATGCCCATGCGGGCGATCTGGGCGGGCCGGAATTTGGTGATGTCCTCGCCGTTGAACAGGATCTGGCCGGAAGTCGGCACCAGGAACTTGGTCAGCAGATTAAAGCAGGTGGTTTTACCCGCGCCATTCGGGCCGATGAGGGCGTGGATATGGCCGCGCTGCACCTGCAGGTCCACGCTGCTGACGGCCGTGAATCCCTTGAATTCCTTCGTCAGCTTGCGGGTTTCCAGGATAACGTCCGGCATGACCTCTCCATCGACGAGTGTGATATGAGTGGAAAACTTTCCAAATCTTACACATTTTCGGGAATCGCCACGATACAACACATCGTTTGCGCTGGCGCCCGTGTCACATCTGCGTCAGCGCAAACCGATTGTGCATTTTTGTTCAGCGATGGTCCTGTTGTGCCAGCAGTTGTGCCGTTTTCTCGGCAATCATCAGGGTCGGCGAGTTCGTGTTGCCGGAGGTAATAAAAGGCATGATGGAAGCGTCGACCACGCGCAGCCCCTGCACGCCTTTGACGCGCAATTCGCTGTCGACCACCGCCAGCGGATCGTCGAGCTTGCCCATCTTGCAGGTGCCGACCGGGTGAAAAATCGTGGTGCCGATCAGGCCGGCCGCTTCGGCCAATTCTTCTTCCGTCCGGTAGTTCGGGCCCGGCTTGAATTCCTCGGGCCGGTACTTCGCCAGCGCGGGCGAGGCGACGATGCGGCGCGTCAGCGCCAGCGCGCGCGCCGCCACCCGTTTGTCCTCGGGCGTGCTGAGGTAGTTGGGCGTGATCTTCGGCGGCGCGTAGCTGTCGTTCGCGGCGATGCGCACGTGGCCGCGCGAGGTGGGACGCAGGTTGCAGACGCTGGCGGTGAACGCCGGAAAACCGTGCAGCGGGTCGCCGAATTTTTCCAGCGACAGCGGCTGCACGTGGTATTGCAAATTCGGCGTGGCCTGGCTGTCGTCGGAGCGGGCGAAGGCGCCCAGCTGGGACGGCGCCATCGACATCGGCCCGCTCTGGAACAGCATGTACTGCAGGCCGATTTTCGCCTTGCCGAACCAGCTCGCCGCCGTCGTGTTCAGCGAAGGCGCGCCGGTGATCCGGTACACCATGCGCAGCTGCAGGTGGTCCTGCAGGTTTTCGCCCACGCCGGGGGCATCGACCAGCGGCTGGATGCCGTGCCTGGCCAGGCTGGCGGCCGGTCCGATGCCGGACAGTTGCAGGATGGTCGGCGAGCCGATCGCGCCGGCGGCCAATAAAGTTTCGCGGCGTGCGGTGGCCGTGAAAGCGCGGCCGCCGCCGGTGAACTGCACGCCGCGGCAGCGCTTACCGTTTTCGCCTGCGTCAATCAACAGTTTTTCGACGTGGCAGCCGGTCATGATGGTGAGATTCGGCCGTTGCGACGCCGGTCTCAGAAAGGCCTTGGCGGTGTTCAGGCGGATGCCGCGGCGCTGGTTGACTTCGAAATAGGCGCAGCCGGCGTTATCGCCGCCATTGAAATCGGCGATTTTTGGGATGCCGTTTTCGCTGGCAGCTTCCCGGAAGGCGTCCAGGATTTCCCAGGACAGGCGCTGGCGCTCCACTCTCCATTCGCCGCCGCTGCCGTGGATGTCGCTGGCGCCGCCATGGTGGTCTTCGCTCTGCCGGAACAGCGGCAGCACGTGTTCCCAGCGCCAGGAAGAATCGCCGCTGAGCTCGGCCCAGCGGTCGTAATCGCCGGCCTGGCCACGCATGTAGATCATGCCGTTGATCGAGGACGAACCGCCAAGCACTTTGCCACGAGGGTAGATCAGCGCGCGTCCGCCCAGGCCGGGCTCGAGCTCGGTGCGGAACAGCCAGTCGGTGCGCGGATTGTCGATGCAGTAGAGGTAGCCGACCGGGATGTGGATCCACAGGTAATCGTCCTTGCCGCCGGCTTCGATCAGCAAGACCTGGACGTCCGGTTTTCTCGTGAGGCGATTCGCAAGTACGCAGCCGGCAGTCCCGGCGCCCACGATGATGTAGTCGTATTCCCCTGCCGATTCCACGCACGCCCTCCGATCCTGGATACGGTGATGCTTCGTTTGGGCAAGCTTACCAGAACGTCAATCCTTAGGCACTGTGGATAAGCTTCTGCATATCCACAGGTACCGATTGTGCGGAACGCGTCGTTTTCGCACAGGCCGAATTTTTATCCATTTTTTCCCTCAGGCAAACGCAAGGCAAGTGCACTGCCTTATGCGGAAGGTAAACTGCTGATCTTGTGGACAAAACCGGGCTTATCCACAGATGAGCACCACCGTTAACTACTACCACTATTCAATAAACAAGCTTTAGTTGTAAACCTGACGAACTGGTTTCAAATCACGGCCTCGCCGAAAAAAAATTTTCGACTTCGGCCAGGGCCGGCACTCCTCTGCTCTCTCTGCTTCGACCACCAACCTGGCAAGTTCTGCTTATCACTGGATCGCTAAAAAAATTTTCGGACTCCGGCAAGGCCGCCGACGTCGACCCAGCCACGACCTCGACCCTGCTTGCAAACGGCCAAAAACGCCCTGGCAAGCGGCAAACCACCCGCCTCTGTGGACAAGCCCATGAATATCCACAGGATCGAATGTGCGAAACCGGGCGACTTGAACACAGCCATTTTTTTGTCCAGTTAACGTCCCTGCCAGACGCAAGCCTTGTTCAGCAGTTTGAAAAGCACGTAAACCCTTGAGCTTGTGGAGAAAATCCAGCTTATCCACAGATCGGCAGGCGTTTACTATCACTACCAATTTATATATCTATTCAAGTTAACTAATACAAAGAAACGGCCTCGCGTGGAAAACCGGGCCCGTCAAAGCAGTACCTGGCCGATACCAAGGCCAACACTGCTCGAAGGTTTTTTTGTCTACAGGAAGAAAGTGGAACAGCCGAGACCGGCGCAAGGAAGAACGCCGGCTGTCTGCCGACGATAGGATGTGATCGCTGGATACCGGTCGCTGAACTGTATGCAAACAGACAAGTTCAGCAGCCTCAAACCCTGCAAAACCAGCGCGTCTGTGGAAAAACGCCTGCATATCCACAGCAGCAAATGTGCAGAAGCCCCTTTTTTGCTCGCCCAAGCGTTTTTGTCCAAGTTCCGTTCAGCTTGGATACAATGTTTTTCCAGCTCATCCGGCAGCACGTAAACCGTTGACGCTGTAGACAAATCTCGTCTTATCCACAGCAAACTGCGCGTTTACTATCTACTACCAGTTTTTATATACATCTTGTTTTATTAAACCACTGAGCTGCAAAACCGCTTCCACACCGCCCTGAAGGGCCATCCAGGACCAGAAAAACATGCGATTAGGGATCATCAGTGCCTTGCACGAAGAACAGCAGGGGCTCGTAGAAGCCATGGAGAGGCCCTACAAGCTCATCCATGGCATGCGTGAGTACTGGACAGGGAAACTCTGGGAAATCGACGCTGTGTGCGTTTTATCGCGTATAGGCAAGGTTGCAGCTGCCATGACAGCCACCACGCTTGTGGAGAAGTTCGGTGTTACCCACATCCTGTTTACGGGTGTCGCCGGTTCCGGAGACGTTTCCGTGCGTGTCGGCGACATCGTGGTGGCCGAAAACCTGGTCCAGCACGACATGGATGCGAGTCCGCTGTTTCCGCGTTATGAAGTGCCGCTGACGGGTTTGAGCCACTTTGCCAGCGATCGCCAGATGGCGCTGGAATTGACGCATGCCGCCCAGCGCTTCCTCGAGCTCGAGTTCGACAAAGCCATCGATCCCCAGGAAAGGGCCGCATTCGCGCTGCAGGCGCCGCGGGTGCACCGTGGCCTCGTCGGTAGCGGGGACCAGTTCGTCAGCCACAGGGAGCGCATACAGGCCCTCAGCGGGGCATTGCCCGGCTTGCTGGCGGTGGAAATGGAAGGTGCTGCGGTGGCGCAGGTGTGTTTCGAGCTCGGCATCCCCTTCGGCGTAATCCGCACGATTTCGGACAATGCCAATGAAAACGCGGCCACCGACTTCATGCGCTTCGTGAAGTCGGTGGCCGCGCGCTATGCCTTTTATGTCGTCAGGCAGTTCTGTGCGCAGTTGCGGGCGGCTCAGGCCAGCAGGGTGTCAGCCGGCACGTAGTCGTAGCCCAGATCCTTGGCCACGGCCGCATACGTCACCTTGCCCTGGCAGACGTTCAGGCCGTTTTTCAGGTGCGGATCGTCGCGCAGCGCCTGCCGCCAGCCTTTGCTTGCCAGCGCCACCGCGTGACCGATGGTGGCGTTGTTCAGGGCGAAGGTCGAGGTCCGGGCCACCGCGCCCGGCATGTTCGCCACGCAGTAGTGCACCACGCCGTCGACCACGAAGGTCGGATCGGCGTGCGTGGTGGCATGCGAAGTCTCGAAGCAGCCACCCTGGTCGATCGCGACGTCGACCACGACTGCCCCCTTCTTCATGCGCGACACCATGCTGCGGGTCACCAGCTTCGGCGCCGCCGCACCCGGCACCAGCACGCCGCCGATCACCAGATCGGCCGACAGTACCGCTTCCTCGATCGCATGGGCATTCGAGTACAGGGTCGATATCCGGTTGCCGTAAACCAGGTCCAGCTGGCGCAGGCGGTCGACGTTCTTGTCCAGCACCGACACGCGGGCACCGGTGCCGACCGCCATCTGCAGCGCATTGGTGCCGACCACGCCGGCGCCGATGATCACCACGTGCCCCGGCGCCACGCCCGGGACGCCGCCCAGCAGCAGGCCCATGCCGCCCTTCGATTTTTCCAGGTGGCTGGCGCCGGCCTGAATCGACATGCGCCCCGCCACCTCGCTCATCGGCGCCAGCAGCGGCAGCCCGCCGCCAGGGCCGGTGATGGTTTCGTAAGCGATGCAGATGGCACCCGACTTCACCAGCGCCGCGGTCTGTTCCGGATCCGGCGCCAGGTGCAGGTAGGTGTACAGGATCTGGCCTTCGCGCAGCATCGCGCACTCCTGCGGCTGCGGTTCCTTGACCTTCACGATCATCTCCGCGCGCTCGAAAATCTCCTTTGCAGTGGCGACGATGCTGGCGCCCGCCGTCGTGTATTGCTCATCCGACAAACCGATCTCTGCGCCGGCGCCGGCCTGCACCAGCACCTGATGCCCGCGCGTCACCAGTTCGTGGACGCTGGGCGGCGTCAGGCCGACCCGGTATTCGTGGTTTTTGATTTCCTTCGGAACGCCTACTAGCATGTCTTCCTCCAAGTTGAACAACTCAAACGACTGCTCATGTGAAAACCGGGGCATGCGCCCCGGTCATTTCTTCTTATGATTACAAGCTCAGCGTCATCAGGCTTGCGTTACCGCCAGCCGCCGTCGTGTTGACGCACAAGGCCCGCTCGGCCACCAGCCGCCACAGGGCGACCGGCTGATCCGCCCGGGTATCGACGATGCCGACGATGGCGCCGGTGCGGGCCGCCAGTTTCGCTTGCAGATTTCCTTTCATACCGCTTTCCACCATCGCCATCTGGATGTCCAGGCTGTCCAGCTCGGCCTCGCCGACGAAGCGTACGCGCTCCTTCACTTCCGGCGGCAGGCTGCCCAGCACCTGGTCGCGCGAATCGGCCAGCACCAGCGCGCGGTTGCCGGTCACCAATACCGCCGCCAGCTGGTTCAGCAGGCCTTTGACGTCGCTGGCCGCGCACAGGATGGCGCCGCGCGGGGTAAAACTCAGCACGTTGCGCTCGCCGGTCGGGCCTGGCAAGTCGATGCTGACGCCGTCCAGCGTGGTGTTGGTATAGCCCTCGGCCAGCACGGCGACGTCGCCGTGGCCGTTCGCCTGCATCCAGCCCATCAGGCCATCCAGCGCCGCATTGCTGTGGCGCGCGCGCTGCAGCAGCGGCAGGGCAGCCTTTTGCAGGCGTTTCAGGTAGAGCGGACCGCCGGCCTTCGGACCGGTGCCCGATTTACCCTCGCCGCCGAAAGGCTGGACGCCGACCACGGCGCCGACGATGTTGCGGTTCACGTAGATGTTGCCGACGTGGGCGCGCGAGGTGATGAAATCGATGGTTTCGTCGATGCGCGAGTGCACGCCCAGGGTCAGGCCGTAGCCGGTGCCGTTGATGGTGTCGACCACCTTGCCGAGATCCGCGCGGTGGTAGCGCACGATGTGCAGCACCGGGCCGAAGACTTCGCGCTGCAGTTCCGCCATCGAACCGATTTCCAGCACGGTCGGCGGCACGAAGGTGCCCTGCGCCGTCAAGGCGGCCGGCAGCTCCAGTGCGAAATACTGTTTGGCGCTGGCTTTCGTGCGTTCGATGTGGGCCAGCAGGTTCTGCTGGGCTTCGCGGTCGATCACCGGGCCGATGTCGGTGGCCAGGCGGTCCGGCACGCCGACGCGCAGTTCCTGCATCGCGCCCTTCAGCATCTTGATGGTTTTATCGGCGATGTCTTCCTGCAGGAACAGCACGCGCAGGGCCGAGCAGCGCTGGCCGGCGCTGTCGAAGGCGGAGCTCAGTACGTCCTGCACCACCTGCTCCGGCAGCGCCGAGGAATCGACGATCAGCGCATTCTGGCCGCCGGTTTCGGCGATCAAGGGGATGTCGCAGCCTTCGGCGACTGCGCGCTTGGCCAGCGTGCGGTTGATCAGCTGCGCAACTTCGGTCGAACCCGTGAAAATCACGGCCTTGACACGCGAGTCGGCGGTGAGGGCGGCGCCGACGGTTTCGCCGCGGCCCGGCAGCAGCTGCAGCGCGCCGGTCGGCACGCCGGCTTCGTGGAACAGCTGCACGGCGCGGTGCGCGATCAGCGGGGTCTGCTCGGCCGGCTTGGCCAGCACCACGTTGCCGGCGGCAAGGGCGGCAGCGACCTGGCCCGTGAAAATGGCCAGCGGGAAGTTCCAGGGGCTGATGCAGGTCACCGCGCCCAGCGCCCTGGCATCGCCCTCTTCGCGGATTTCATTCGCGTAGTAGCGCAGGAAATCGACCGCCTCGCGAATCTCGGCGATGGCGTTCGGCAGCGATTTGCCGGCTTCGCGCACGGCCAGGGCCATCAGCTCGCCCATGTTCTGCTCGAACAGGTCGCCGACTTTTGCGACGATGTCGGCGCGGGCGCTCGCGCCCAGGCCTTCCCAGGCCGGGAAAGCGTTGGCGGCGGCCTGCAGCGCGGTGTCGACGTCGCCGACCGTCGCTTCGGTCACCTGGCCGACGATATCGGCCGATTGCGCCGGGTTGATCACATTGATCGCGCCCACGGCGTCCAGCGGACCGTCGACCAGCGGCGCCGCCAGGTAATGGCGCGGGGTACCGAGGTTCTCAGCCAGTGCGCGCAGCACGTTTTCGTTGGCCAGGTCCAGGCCGGCGGAGTTCTTGCGCCCTAGGCCGAACATGTCCAGCGGCAGCGGAATGCGCGGGTGCGGCTGGCACTTGGCGGCGCGCGCCTGCTCGAAGGGATCGGCCAGCAGGGTGTCGATCGGCACGCTCTCGTCGACGATCTGGTTCACGAACGAGGAGTTGGCGCCGTTTTCCAGCAGGCGGCGCACCAGGTAGGCCAGCAGGGTCTCGTGCGAACCGACCGGCGCGTAGATGCGGCAGGCTTTACCGAGATTCTCGGCGCCCACGACCTGGTCGTACAGGGTTTCGCCCATGCCGTGCAGGCACTGGAACTCGTAATTCGAGACGCCATCGGCCTTGGCCCAGGTGTAGATCACGGACAGGGTGTGCGCATTGTGGGTGGCGAACTGCGCGTAAATCACGTCGGTGGCTTTCAACAGCTTCTTCGCGCAGGTGAGGTAAGAGACGTCCGTATAAACCTTGCGCGTATAGACCGGGTAGCCGGGCAGGCCGTCGACCTGGGCACGCTTGATCTCGGCATCCCAGTAGGCGCCTTTGACGAGACGCACCATGAACTTCTGGCCGCTGCGGCGCGCCAGGTCGACCACGTAGTCGATCACGAAGGGGCAGCGTTTCTGGTAGGCCTGCACCACCAGGCCGATGCCCTCGAAGCCGGCGAGTTCCGCGTCGAAGGCCAGCGCTTCCAGCATGTCCAGCGAGATCTCGAGGCGGTCGGCTTCCTCGGCGTCGATGTTGATGCCGATGTTGTATTGCTTCGCCAGCAGCACGAGTTTGCGCACGCGCGGCAGCAGTTCGCCCATCACGCGGGCGTGCTGGGCGCGGCTATAGCGCGGGTGCAGGGCCGACAGCTTGATCGAGATGCCGGGGCCATCCTTGATGCCGCGGCCGTTCGAGGCCTTGCCGATCGCGTGGATCGCGGCTTCGTAGGAAGCGTAGTAATTCTCGGCATCCAGCTCGGTCAGGGCGGCTTCGCCCAGCATGTCGTAGGAATAGCGGTAGCCGCGGGTTTCGTTGTCGCGGCTGTTTTTCAAAGCTTCATTGATCGTCTGGCCGGTCACGAACTGGTTGCCCAGCATGCGCATCGCCATGTCGACGCCCTTGCGGATCAGCGGTTCGCCGCCCTTGGCGATCAGGCGGGTCAGCGCCGAACCGAGACCCTTTTCGCTGCTGCTCGAGACCAGCTTGCCGGTGATGAGCAGGCCCCAGGTGGCGGCGTTCACGAACAGAGAAGGCGATTCGCCCAGGTGCTTCTTCCAGTCGCCCTTGCTGATCTTGTCGGCGATCAGGCGGTCGGCGGTATCGGAATCCGGAATACGCAGCAGCGCCTCGGCCAGGCACATCAGGGCCACGCCCTCTTCCGACGACAGCGAGAATTCGTGCATCAGCGCGTCCACGCCCGAGGAGCGGGTGCGTTTTTCGCGCACGGCGGAGACCAGGCGGTGCGCCAGCATGTAGGCGTCGGCCGAGGCAGCGGCGCCTTGCGCCAGCAGCCATTCGACGGCCGTGGTTTCGTCGCGGCGGTAGGCGGCCGTGATGGCGGCGCGCAACGGCGTCTGCTCGCGTCGGGTTTCCGCCTGCAGGGCGTCGAAGGGAACGAAGGTGATGGCCGGGGTGGCGGCAATGTTCATGGAAGCTTTGTCAAAAAAGTAAATAGGCAGCCCACATGGCGAAAGCGCCGGTCCATCGGTGATGGCCGGCGCAAGCGACGATGTGTGTACATGAATTCGATTGTAGAGGGAAATCTTCTGGATTAATTCTGTTTTTACAGAAGACTAGCAATAGATAGTTTTTGGTGAGAGAATTTCACCAAATAATATTTATAGTGGAGAGCGACAAACATGCTGGACAAGATCAGCAAGAAAATCCTTGCCGAGTTGCAGAGCGACGGGCGAATCAGCAACGTCGAGTTGGCCGCACGCGTCAATCTGTCGCCCGCGGCCTGCCTGGAGCGGGTGCGCAAGCTGCACGAGTCCGGCTACATCATGGGTTACACGGCCCAGCTGAACCCCCAGCTGCTGGACGTGTCGCTGCTGGTCTTCATCGAAGTGGTGCTGGACCGCACCACGCCCGAAGTGTTCGACGCCTTCAAGCAGAGCGTCCAGCTGATTCCGGAAGTACTGGAGTGCCATATGGTGGCCGGCGGCTTCGACTACTTGGTCAAGGCGCGGGTGAAGGACATGGCGGCTTACCGTGAATTCCTCGGCAAAACCTTGCTGCAGAAAGGGGTGCGCGAAACGCACACCTATGCGGTGATGGAAGAGGTCAAGAACACGACCAAGCTGCCGATCAAATAAAAAACCCCGCCTCGGCGGGGTGTCGCTTTTTAAGCAATCTTCTCCATCTTCTCGGTCATCTCCGACTTCTGCGGCAGCGTCTTCTGCGCCGTCATCGACAGCTGTTCGAGATTGGTGCGCAGCCAGCGATGCGCCGGGCTGCGGCCATCGCGCTCGTGCCACAGCATGTCCAGGTGCACGGCCGGCAGCTGGAAGGGCAGTTCGCGCCACACCAGGGTATCTGCGGCGCCGGTCGAGGCGATCAGGTGGCGCGGCAGCACCGTCACCAGGTCCGAATTCGCAACCACCCGGCCGGCGGTGAAGAACTGGTTCACGGTCAGCAGGATGCGGCGCTCGCGGCCGATCTGGGCCAACGCCTCGTCGACCAGGCCGTGTGCACGGCCCGAAAAACTCACCAGCAGGTGGTCCGCATTGCAATAGGCGTCCAGGTCCAGCTTGTCCTTGGCCAGCGGATGATTCTTGCGCATCACGGCCACGTATTCGCCCGAATACAGGCGCTCGTGCCGGATCGGCGAGCCGGTTTCATACGACAGCTGGGCCGCCACGCCGGGGAAGAAGCCGACCGCCAGGTCGATGTCGCCGCGCAGCAGCATCGGCCGCGGTTCGCGCGTGGTCAGCGGCACCATGCGGATGTTCACGCCCGGCGCTTCCTTTTCGATCGAGCGCACCAGGGACGGCAGCCACAGCGCCGCCGTCGCGTCCGCCATTGCCAGGCGGAAGGTGGCCTGGGCCTTGGAGACATCGAAGGTTTCCGGCATCACGGCCGCTTCCAGCGCGGCCAGCGCCTGGCGCACGGCCGGCCATAGCGCTTCCGCGCGCGGGGTCGGCTTCACACCGTAGGCGGTACGGATCAGCAGCTCGTCGCCGAGGCTTTCGCGCAGGCGCTTGATGGCGTTCGACACCGCGGGCTGGGTCATGGCCAGGTGGCCGGCGGCGCGGGTCAGGTTTTGCTCGGTCATGACGGCGTCGAAGACGCGGAGCAGGTTCAGGTCAAGCGTGAGGAAGCTCATGGGATCCGTTCGGGGGCAGCATTGTTCGGGTTGCGGCTAGTGTACCCGATTTCCATTCACGATCAATATAAGGACCATCAGAAAACGTGATTAGATTTATATGTTGCGTTGCACTATAGTTACATGGAACCTTAACATCAAACATTTTCCCACGCTTAAAGAGCCTTAAATCAGCCATGTCCTTCACTGCTACCCTGTTCCAGGACCCGATGACGGCAGTACCATTCATGCAGCTCTTGATCAGCATGGTGCAGCTGACCCTGCTGGGCGCGGTCCTGATGTTCTTCCGCCCCCTGTTGATCGGCATCGCCCGCGCGCTGGTGCTGGTGGTGCGCCCCCGTCCGACCAAGGACGAGCTGGCCGCACGCCGCAAACTGCGCCTGGCGCAGCAGGCCGCCGCCGCCGTCACCGGCAGCCCAGAGGTCCGCGCACTGCGTTCCTGATCAAGATTTAGACCGTCTTTCTCCTTGAACGGCGTCCCGACAACGGGCGCCGTTTTTTTTCGTCCGTTTTCCCCCTCTATTCGCCGTCGCCCCGCCAGACACGAGCGGGAATGAAGAATCGCCGTCGACTTCCGGTCGCTCGGCTTTTCAGGAGATTTTATGACCAATCGATTTAACAATTAGTCGCTATCGTATGCGATGTGCATGAAATCGAATATTGATTGATATGCAGGATGAATGCATATTGATGAGTTTTAGCTCTGTAATGGATGGAATTAAGCAGATTATTGCAGGTCAGTCTGACGCGCCCCAAGATCGCAGGTGAAGTTCATAAGGAAAGCAGGAACACATCATATTGATGAATCTTATTGATGAGATATCGATATGAAGAACGAAGTTCAACAATAGTCGCTCAGTATGGATGAGTAATCGTCACATCGATCGAATCGAACGCACAAGCCGCCAGAGCCTTCGCAGGCCCAGATGGGGCCCCACCCCTCCCAAAAATCCGGCCCTCACGCAGTCAAAAATCAGGGCGAAAAAAAACGCGACGCCGGTTGCCCGGGGCCGCGTTAAACCAGGATGCCGAGGAATTACATTACTTGGCTTCGCCGAGCAGGGCCGGCTTCAGCGACTTGTCGACCGGCTTGTCGCCCAGCCAGATGCGCAGGATGGCGTTATAAAAATTCACGTCCGGAATCGGCTCGCCCAGCTTCTTGCCGTTCAGCTCAGCCTGGGTACCGGTGCCCGGGATCCAGTCCAGGTGCAGCACATCGCCCTTCTTGATCGCGTCGACCGAGGCGAACAGCTCGCCCATCTTGCCGATCTGGGCCACGATCTTCTGCTTTTCGCCCTTGTCCAGGTTTTCGTTCAGGCCATCCATGAAGGCCTTGCCGAATTCTTCGGAGCTCAGGTCGCGCGCCATCTGCAGGGTCACGCGGCGCGGGCCTTCCAGTTTGAGGATCTCGGCGGTGGCGTTTTTCTTTTCCGGCAGGTAGAGGCCGGCGGCATACACCTTGAACATCAGCTTGGTGCGCATGCCGGCGCCGTTCAGTTTGAGGTCCTTGCCGGCGACCTTGGCGGTGTCCTCGAACTTGTAGCCGTTGACGTCGACCGAGGCCTGGGCCGGCAGGCTGACGGCGGCCGCCAGCAGGGCGCCGGCCATCATGCCCTTGACGACGAGCCTGCGGGCGAAGGAAGTGGTGAAGGTGGAAGTCATGTCTGTGTCTCCTCTGATTGAACGGTAATGCACTCTTGTAATGCTTATTGATGGATCAGCCCAGCGCCAGCCGGGGTTCGCGCGCCGGTAACAAGGCTTCCTGTGCTGCCGGCTGGTCGAGCTTGAAGACGCTGACCGCGCGCGCCAGCCGCGCCGCCTGGTCCTGCATCGCCGCGGCCGCCGCCGCCGCTTCCTCGACCAGCGCCGCGTTCTGTTGCGTGGTCTGGTCCATCTCGACGATGTTCTGGCTGACTTCGGCAATGCCGGCGCTCTGTTCGACGCTGGCGGCCGTGATTTCGGCCATGATGTCGGTCACGCGGCGCACGCTCTCGACCACCTCGGCCATCGTCACGCCGGCCTGCTCGACCAGGTGGCTGCCTTCGTGCACTTTATCCACAGAATCGCTGATCAGCAACTTGATCTCTTTGGCTGCCGCCGCCGAGCGTTGCGCCAGGTTGCGCACCTCGCTCGCCACCACGGCAAAGCCGCGGCCCTGCTCGCCCGCACGCGCCGCTTCGACGGCGGCGTTCAGGGCCAGGATATTGGTCTGGAAGGCAATGCCGTCGATCACGCCGATGATATCCACAATCTTCTTCGACGAATCCGTGATCGAGCCCATGGTGGCGATCACGTGCGAGACGACGGAACCGCCGCGCGCCGCCACCTCCGACGCCTGGGCCGCAAGTGCATTGGCCTGGCGCGCGTTGTCCGCGTTCTGCTGCACGGTGTCGGTGAGTTCGCGCATCGAGCTCGAGGTCTGGGCCAGGGAGCTGGCCTGGGCTTCGGTGCGGCTCGATAAGTCCAGGTTGCCGCTGGCGATCTCGCCGGACACGCCCGACATCGACTCGGTGCTGCTGCGTACTTCACCGACGATGCGGATCAGGCTGTCATTCATGTGGCGCAGCGCTTCCATCATCTGGCCGGCTTCGTCGCGGCTGTCGACGGCGATGTTACTGGTGAGGTCGCCGTCGGCCACGCGCTGGGCGATCTGCACGACCTGGGCCAGCGGCCCGGTGATGCTGCGCGTGGACAGGATCGCCACGCCCAGCGACAGGAAGCAGGCCGCGCCGGCCAGCACCAGGATCAGGAGCTCGGTGCGGCGGGTGACGGCGGCGGCGTCCTGGCCGGCGCGGTTCATGGCCGCGTTCTGGTAGGCGACGAATTTATCCAGCTGCTCGAAATAACGGCCCTGCTGGGGACGCAGCGAGAACATGAACTTGACCATGGCCTCGTCCTTCTTGTCCTCGTTGACCAGGCCGATGAATTTGGTCTGGGCCGGCAGGAACTTGTCCTGGATGACGGCGATCGCCTTCAGGATCTCGGTGCCCTCGGCATCACTGGTGTGCTTCACCAGTTCCGCCACCGCCGCGCTGGCCTTGGCGCTACGTGCTTCGGTATTCCCCAGTTCCTTCTTGATCTGGTCCGGATCGCTCATGATCAGGACATTCAGCATGCTGCGGGTGGCTTCGCTGACGTCTTCCTTCACGCGGTTGGCGGCCACGGTATTCGCGTAGCGCACCTGCACCAGCGTTTCCATCTCCTTGTTCAGGCTTTCCATCCGCAGATACGAAATCCCCGCCAATACCATCAGCAAGGCAATCACGAAGCCGAAGCCCACGGCCAGCCGCTGGCCGATACTCATGTTTCTAATCATTTTGTCTCCTGGTCCCATCGAAAAGAATGGACGTGCTATTTTTTTGATAATAAATATAGCACCAAATAATTTGCCCAAATTAAATAATTGAGACTATTTCGATGCTGCGGATGCACAACCGAGAGTTACCAGGGGGAGGATGTTGCGTGAATGCCTAAACAAGGTGTCAGGTACGGTCGTCCTGCTCGCGTTCGATTGCCGACAGCACGGCCTTGGCATCCGCGTGCCTGGCCAGTTCGTCCGCTTCATGGTCGGTCTTGTCGCGCACATTCGGCATATCGCGCCGCAGTTCTTCCAGCAGCGCGATGATCTTGCTGCTCTTTTCTTCGGTGAGGAGATTGACCTGCAGGTCGAGGTGGGCATGGTGGTCGGCCAGGCGTGACATCCGGTTCTGCCGGATCAGCACGGTGGTCGAGATGATGAAGGCGTTCAGGCCGACGATCCCCTGCAGCCAGAAGAAAGGCGGCTCGTCGAAGGCTTTCCAGCCCATTTCGTCGGCGCCCAGGTTGGCGGCGATCCAGAGCAGCATGAGAACCAGGTTGGCGATCACATAGCCTGGGCTGCCGAGAAACAGCGCGATCTTCTCGACCACCTTCTGGGTGGCTGAGGCGTGCTCATCATGACGCGCGTAAAACTCGGCGATGGTGCCGATGTTCTCGTTGACCGAAGGCGGCAGCCCGTTCTCCGCTGTGTGCCCATCCCTGGTGGCGTCGTCCATGAACCGAGCATAGCATGCTGCCAAGATGCCAGCCGTCCCGCTTATTATTGCCATCAGAGCAATAACTCTCGTACACTGGATCCTTGTTGAAATCACATCATCGATAAAGGACGTGTATGCAGCTTGTCATCCGGGCCGTGCTGGCTCTGTCTCTGGTCTTTGCCGCGTCCGCAGGACAGGCTGCGGCGCCCAGTCCCGCCCACCTCAAGGCCGTGCAGGATCTGCTCGGCGTCATGCAGATCGAAAAGGTATTGCTGGGCGTTGCCTCGCGCAGCCGCTACCAGAGCCAGGCGCAAAAGCAGGCCGTGTTCGACAAGCTCGGCAAGACGCCGCCGGCCGAGGTGGTCCAGCGCCTGGCGCCATCGCTGGTGCCGGTCATTTCCCAGGAAACCGCAACCGAGATGACCCGCTTCTACAACACCCCTTACGGCAAGCAGGTCATCTACAGGAAGTACAACAACCGCGGCGGCATCATCATGCCGGGCATGCGGGAAGTCGTCGCGCCGGAAGAGAAGAAGGAACGCAAGCGGCCCGCCTATGTCCAGGCGAGCAAGCAACTTGCGGATGCGGAACCGGCGATCGAGCACGAAGCGTTCAAGCTTCTGCAGCAGATCAATAAGGAAAAGCGATAAAGGCTGCCGGCCAGGACGCCCTCTAAAATTAGAGCGGCTAACAAAACCTTCAGGGCAAGGCGCATCGTCGAAGACAGTACGCTAGTACGGCGAGACGATGCAACGCCGCCATGGAGGTTTTTTAGCCGCTCTCAGGCTGCGGCCTTGGCGGCGGTCAGCTTCTCGTACTTGGCCTGGAGTTCTTCGCGGGTCTCGCGCCACTCCGGATTAAAGGGGATGCAGGCGACCGGGCACAGTGCCACGCACTGCGGTTCGTCGAAGTGGCCGACGCATTCGGTGCACTTGTGCGGATCGATCTGGTAGAACTCCGCGCCCATCGAGATCGCGTCGTTCGGGCACTCGGGCTCGCACACGTCGCAATTGATGCAGTCGTCGGTAATCAGCAAAGCCATTTGATTAAAACCTGTAGAGATCAGGCCTTCGGCGCGGCAGCCGCGGTCATGGCGGCGATTTTCTTTTGCAGCCAGCGGTCGACCGAAGGGAACACGAATTTGGAGACGTCGCCGCCCAGCATCGCGATCTCGCGCACGATGGTGCCGGAGATGAACTGGTACTGGTCGGACGGGGTCAGGAACAGGGTCTCGACGTCGGGCAGCAGGTAGCGGTTCATGCCGGCCATCTGGAACTCGTACTCGAAGTCGGACACGGCGCGCAGGCCGCGCACGATCACGCGCGCATCGTGCTGGCGCACGAAATCCTTGAGCAGGCCGCTGAAGCTTTCGACCTTCACGTTCGGATAGTGGCCGAGCACCTCGTTGGCGATTTCCAGGCGTTCGTCGAGCGAGAAGAAGGGTTTCTTGTTCTTGCTGTCGGCGACACCGACGACCAGGGTGTCGAACAGACCCGATGCGCGACGCACCAAATCCTCGTGGCCGCGGGTCAGCGGATCGAAAGTTCCTGGATAAACGGCTACAACCATTGCGGCTCCCTGGGAGAATGCACCTGAATAAGCGCGCATTATGCCTGAAAATTCGGCAGCCGCCCCGCTGTGGGGCAGGCTTTGCGGTTTTTTAGTGCAACTTCAGCAGATGGAAGTGGACCATGCCGGCCTTGTCGCCACGCACCAGTTGCCAGCCCGACAACCATTCCGGCGACTCGTCCTGTTCCGTTTCCGCGAAGGGCAGCGCCGCGCCCGACTCGGCATACACCAGGCCGCCCTCCTTCAGCAGGCCGGCGCACAGCGGCAGGACCTGGCTCAGGAAATCCTGTTGATAAGGCGGATCCAGGAAGATCAGGTCGAAGCGCTGGCCACGCTGGGCCAGGTCGCGCGCCACGGCCAGCGCATCGGCGCGCAGGATCTTGACGTTGTCGGCCTTGAGCTTGTCCTTGATGGTTTCCAGCTGGCGCACCACGGGGCCGACGGTATCGACCATGGTCACCGAGCGGACGCCGCGGCTGGCCGCTTCGAAGCCGAGGGCGCCGCTGCCGGCGAACAGGTCGAGGCAATCGAGGCTGTCCCAGTTGCCGTCGGTCTGGTGGCGGATCCAGTTGAACACGGTCTCGCGCACGCGGTCGGGCGTCGGGCGCAGGCCGAAGGCGTCGAGCACGGGTAAAGGGGTGCGTTTCCAGGCGCCGCCGATGATGCGGACTTGCTGCGGCGGGCCGGGACGGCGGGGGAAAGAGGGTTTGTGTGAGGACTTCTTTTGCATGGCGGGACTATACCATGCAGCTTGCTACGGTCCGACGTGGGCATGTGATGCCCACCCTACCGTAGGGCGGGCATCACATGCCCGCGTTCCGGCCAATTATTTACCTTTGGCTAATGTGTTGAAATCGTCGATCCACCCCTGCATGCGCTTCTGCGCGTGCTGCTTCTGCTCCGCATTGGTCAGCTTGATCGCCGTGAGGATGAACTTGGAGGTGTTATCCACATAGGCGTCGAAGAAGGCTTTGCGGTCCGGCGCCTCCATGCGGTCGAACATCTCGCGCAGCAGGTCGTGGATGGCCGACATGGTCTGGTCCTTGTTCAGCTTCTGGTCGTGCACCCGGCGCAGCAGGGCCACGATCTTCTTCTGGCGCAGCTGGCGTTCCTGCAGCCAGACGTCGTTGTCGAGCGGGCGCGCATCCGAGGCGCGGCGTAGTTGCGCTTCCTGGTCGCGGCTAAAACTGCCGAACCACAGCTCGAACTGGTCCATCGCCTTCTTGAAACGCGCCTTTTTCTGGTCCTCGACGCTGCCGCTCATGAACTCCTTGCGGAACTTGTCGTTGTTCTTGGCGAACTTCTGCTCCATCTGCCCGATTTGGTCGGGCTTGATCGACATGGCCAGGTCGGCCAGCTGGGGCAGCGCCTTGAAGGCCAGCAGCTCGGTACGGGCCTTGATGTCGCGGTAGTCGGACAGCAGTTCTTCCTGGGTGACATTGCCGTCGCCCATCTGGCGCTGCATCTTGCTCAGCAGGCCGGCGTAATCGCGCAGCTGGGTCGAACGGTGCCACTGGAACAGGTTATCGATGTCTTTCTTGACCCAGTCGGACTGGTCGCTGTCCAGGTCGAGGTAAGCATTCAACCACCAGTACGCCAGCGTATCGCCGTGGTTGTAGGTGAAGCGGATCGTGCTGCAGGCGCTCAGCAAGGCCATCAGCGCCACCAGAAACAGCAGTCGCGCACGGTAGAACAGGGGTTGGGGCGTGTTAAACTTTTTCATATTATTCAACTACATTTTCTATTGAGAACGGCACATATGAACGTAGTCATCCTCGCCGCTGGCATGGGAAAGCGCATGCAATCCGCTCTGCCAAAAGTCTTGCATCCTCTGGCTGGGAAGCCGCTATTGCAACATGTCATCGACACGGCCCGCAGTCTTAACCCGACTAAATTATGCGTTATTTACGGGCACGGCGGCGCAGCGGTGCCGAGTGCGGTACACGAATGGAGCACGGAAGCAGGCCTCGTCATCGATACCGCGCTGCAGCAGCCCCAGCTGGGCACCGGCCACGCCGTGATGCAGGCCCTGCCCCAGATCGATGAAAAGGCGCCGACCCTGGTGCTGTACGGCGACGTGCCGCTGACCACCAGCGCCAGCCTGCAGCGCTTGGTCGAGGCCGCCGGCGACGACAAGCTGGCGATCCTGACCGTGGTGCAGGACAACCCCTTCGGCCTGGGCCGCATCATCCGCGAAAACGGGAATATCGTCCGCATCGTCGAAGAAAAGGACGCCACGCCGGAAGAGCGCGCGATCAAGGAAATCAACAGCGGCATCATGGTCATTCCGACCAAACACCTGAACGGCTGGCTTGGCGCGCTGGGGAACAACAATGCGCAAGGCGAATACTACCTGACCGACATCGTGGCCCAGGCGGTCGCGAACGGCGTGCCGGTGGTGTCCGCGCATCCGTCGGCCGAGTGGGAAGTCGCCGGCGTGAACAGCAAGGTGCAGCTGGCCGAACTCGAGCGCCGCCACCAGCTGAACATCGCCAATGCCCTGCTCGAGAAGGGCGTGCATCTGCTGGATCCGGCCCGCATCGACGTGCGTGGCGAGCTGATCTGCGGCCGCGACGTCTCGATCGACGTCGGCTGCGTGTTCGAGGGCCGGGTCGAACTGGCGGACGGCGTCACCATCGGCGCGAATTGCGTGCTGGTGAACACGAAAGTCGCCGCCGGCGTCCAGATCAAACCCTTCTGCCACCTGGAAGACGCGATCGTCGGCGAAAAATCGCAGATCGGCCCTTACGCGCGCCTGCGCCCGGGCACCGAGCTGGCCGAGGATGTCCACATCGGTAACTTCGTCGAAGTGAAGAACAGCAAGATCGCGGCCCACAGCAAGGCCAACCACCTGGCGTATGTCGGCGATGCGGACGTCGGTTCGAAGGTCAACATCGGCGCCGGCACCATCACCTGCAACTACGATGGCGCCAACAAGTTCCGCACGGTGATCGAGGACGAGGCCTTCATCGGCAGCGACACCCAGCTGGTGGCCCCGGTGCGCGTCGGCAAGGGCGCGACCCTGGGCGCCGGCACCACGCTGACCAAGGATGCGCCGGCCGGCATGCTGACGATCTCCCGTCCGCGCCAGCTGACGATCGAGAACTGGAAGCGTCCGGTCAAGAAGAAGTAATCCACTGAATGGGCACAGCAAACCCACAGCAAAACCACAGGGGAATCACAGGATAAACACAGGCTCTTCCACCGGCTTTGCACAGGGTGTTCCACTTGCTGTGCACAGGGTTTTCAGGCAGTCATCCACAAAGTCATCCACAGGCCCGCACGGTATTCCGGCGGGCCTGTTGTCTTTATTGCGGCTTGTTCTGCGTGGGTTTTGCTGGAAAGCGGTGCAGATGGCGTCAGCTGGACGGCATGCGGGATGCATGACTTATCCACAGTGCTTGAAATGGCTGCCGATCGGTGCAAACGGGCTCTCATGCGTACTCCCTTGGCCCGTTGCTCAGGAATTCAGCAGTGTCACAATTTGTCCACATCAGGTTGTGGATGAATTGTGCATTACTTATGCGAAGGCAAAGTTTACAGGTAAACAGCTTATCCACATTATTCACAGCCCCCTGTGGATAGGCTGTGCGTGACGGTGCTCGCTAGACCACGATCCGGGTCTCGAACTTGCTGCGGAAGGTAGAAAAATAGGCTTTCACGTTGCGCACATTCTTATGTGTGGTGAACAGGCGGTGCGCCAGCGCGTGGTAGGACGGCATGTCCGCCACTTGCACCACCAGCACGAAGTCCGGTCCGGGCGCGACGCGGTAGCACTGGAGTACGGCTGCCTCGTCGGCGACTGCGCTTTCGAACTCGGCCATGCGATCGGCCGCCTGCACGTCCAGCGTGATCTCGACGATGGCGGTCAGGCGCGCGCCCACCTTGTCCGGCGAAACGATGGCTACTTGCCTTTCGATAACACCGCTCTCGGTCAGCTGTTTGACACGCCGCAGGCAAGTTGGCTGCGACACATGTACCAATTCCGCCAACTCGGCATTGGTGTGAGAGGCGTCAACTTGCAAGGTATTCAAGATGCGACGATCAAGATCGTCCAGGATTTCTGGCTCTGTCGACATTTTTATAAAGTTTTTCGTGATATTTGAAAGAATATTTCATACTTACGATGTCATGAAATAATCTATCAAAATAAGCCGAATTTAGAAAGCTTATTTCATGACGCCTACTCTACATTAGTGACATCTGTTAATTTTCATTGGAGTTCATCATGTGCGGTATCGTCGGAGCAGTAGCCCAGCGCAATATCACCCCTATCCTGATCGAAGGTTTGAAGCGCCTTGAATACCGTGGCTACGATTCCTGCGGCGTTGCCCTGCACGTCGATGGTCGCCTGCAGCGTTCGCGCAGCACCTCGCGCGTGGCCGAGCTCGAATCCCAGATCAAGGAAACGCATCTGGAAGGCTTCACCGGCATCGCCCACACCCGCTGGGCCACGCACGGCGCCCCGGCTACCCGGAACGCCCACCCGCACTTCTCGCCGACCGAAGAGAACGCCCGCATCGCCCTGGTCCACAACGGCATCATCGAAAACCACGACGAACTGCGCCGCGAACTGACCGAGCTCGGCTATAACTTCACCAGCCAGACCGACACCGAAGTCATCGCCCACCTGGTCGACCACATGTACAACGGCGACCTGTTCGAGACCGTGCAGCAGGCCGTCAAACGCCTGCACGGCGCCTACGCCATCGCCGTATTCTGCCGCGAAGAGCCGCACCGCGTGGTGGCTGCGCGCCAGGGCTCGCCGCTGATCGTCGGCCTGGGCAAAGGCGAGAACTTCGTCGCCTCGGACGCCATGGCGCTGGCCGGCACCACCGACCAGATCATCTACTTGGAAGAAGGCGACGTAGTCGACCTGCAGCTGGCCCGCTACTGGATCGTCGACGTCGACGGCCGCCCGGCCGAGCGCGAAGTGAAAACCGTGCACGCCCACACCGGCGCCGCCGAGCTCGGCCCCTACCGTCACTACATGCAGAAGGAAATCTTCGAGCAGCCGCGCGTGGTCGGCGACACCCTCGAAGGCGTCACCGGCATCATGCCGGAACTGTTCGGCGACCAAGCCTTCCGCGTGTTCAAGGAAATCGACCGCGTGCTGATCCTGGCCTGCGGCACCAGCTACTACGCCGGCCTGACCGCCAAGTACTGGATCGAATCGGTGGCCAAGATCCCGGTGAACGTCGAGATCGCCAGCGAATACCGTTATCGGGACAGCGTGCCGCACCCGTCGACTCTGGTGGTGACGATCTCGCAGTCCGGCGAAACCGCGGACACGCTGGCCGCGCTGAAGCACGCGCGCAGCCTGGGCATGACCAACACGCTCACCATCTGCAACGTCTCGACCAGCGCCATGGTGCGCGAGTGCAAGCTGGCCTACATCACCCGTGCCGGCGTCGAAGTCGGCGTGGCCTCGACCAAGGCATTCACGACCCAGCTGGCCGCCCTGTTCCTGCTCACGCTGACCCTGGCGCAAGTCAACGGCCGCTTGAGCGACGAGGAAGAAGCGACCTACCTGAAACAGATGCGTCACCTGCCGGTCGCGCTGAGCTCGGTGCTGGCACTGGAGCCGCAGATCATCGCCTGGGCCGAAGAATTCGCACGCAAGGAAAACGCCCTGTTCCTGGGCCGCGGTATCCACTACCCGATTGCCCTCGAAGGCGCGCTGAAGCTGAAGGAAATCTCGTACATCCACGCCGAAGCCTACCCGGCAGGCGAGCTGAAGCACGGCCCGCTGGCGCTGGTGACCGAAGAGATGCCGGTGGTGACCATCGCCCCGAACGACGCTCTGCTGGAAAAGCTGAAGTCGAACATGCAGGAAGTCCGCGCCCGCGGCGGCCAGCTGTACTGCTTCGCCGACGTCGATACCCAGATCACTTCGAGCGAAGGCCTGCACGTGATTCGTTTGCCGGAGCACTATGGTTTGCTGTCGCCGATCCTGCACGTGGCGGCGCTGCAGCTGCTGGCTTATCACACGGCGCTGGCGCGTGGTACGGATGTGGACAAGCCGCGTAATCTGGCTAAGTCGGTGACGGTGGAATAAGCGTCTAAGTTATCCACAGAAAAAACAGGCCGCGAACCGAACAGTTCGCGGCCTGTTTTTTTCGCCTCGGCGCAGGCTTTTACTCCTGCTCCGGCAAAGCCGAAGAATGATGGCTCGTAATCAGCCACTCCTCCCCATCCCACCGATAAGTAAAGGTATACCGCGCAGGCACCACCTGCCCGGTTCTGCCAAAAGTAAACGTGTACAACCCGGCATCGACGGCGACATTGCATCCCAGGTAGATCCGGCGCAGGTCGATCACCCCGGACGGTTCATTCAGCAGGAAGTGCTCGAAATATTCTTCTTTTTCCGCCGGCGTTAGTCTGGGCTGGTCCGACAGGGTCGGCAGCAGGATCGAGTCTTCCGCGTAGTTGGCCGCGACCTTGTGCGGATCGCCCGTCTGCAGGGAATCGTTCCAGCGCTCGAACAGGGCCGCGATCTTCTTTTCGGACGTCGGCTTGCATTTTTCGGTGCGCGGTACGTGGGTGTAGGTCTTGCCGGGATTCTCAGGTGTCGAGGCGCAACCGGCCAGCGCGAGGGCAGCGACAAGGGCGAGCAGCTTCATGGCGGATCTCCTTTTATCCTTGTACAAGTCAGGGATCACTCATCACCAGGTCGACCAGCATAGAGGCGTGCGCAGCGTATGATGGCACGCTTGAATTTGTGTGGTATGAATGGCGCAGTCCAAACAAAGGGAATAAAAACATGAAACCAATCCTCGTCCTGGCATGCCTGATCGCCGCCCCCGCCTGTTTTGCCGCCAGCCCCGCGCAGCCATCCAGCGGTGCCGGCTTCAGCGGCCCCGATTACAGCGGCATGTATGCCTGCACCGGCGACGATGCGCACGAAGGCAAGTACACGGGTAAAGTCACGCTCGCGCTGGTCAAGGCCCAGAGCAGCGGGCAGTACGCCGCCTATGACTTCAAGCTCGAGGTGGAAGGCTACGGCGCCTATCCCGGCCACGGCGCGGCCAAGGGCAATGAGATGGCGATTTACTTCGCCAACACCGATCCGGCGACCAAGGACTTCGGCACCGGGATCGCCACCTTCAGCAAGAACCGGAACGGGAAGTGGACCTTCAAGAAGTTCTACTATGAACCGCAGTTCAAGGGCGGCAACCACGGCCTTGAAGAGTGCGTGCAGCGCTGAAGCAGGGCTGTTATCACCTCCACCGAATCGCCGACCAGCACGCAGGCGGTAATGGCGGGCATAGGCATGAGCATGAGGCTTGTCTCACCACGATCATCGCAAAATCAATCCCGCTGCACTGCCTCCGGCGCGGCATACATCAGCTGGTTCAGCAAATTGTCCGCGGCAATATAGAAAAAGCCATCGGTCGAGATGCGTCCCTGGTTACTTAATCCGTGGGTGTGATTGCTAAGGATTCGTTGGAAGCATCTGACCAGCTCGATCACCGCATGCATATCGATCGGAAATTCGGCATCCAGCTTCTCTCGGTTGAGAAAATATTCCATGTCCATGTGAGCAAAAAATTTATCGCGCCGCGTCGTAATTCTGGTGATGACGGCCGCATGCTCCTCCATGGCAGCTTTGTGCTTCCTGATGATTTCCATTGGTATGACACCGCTTTTCCAATGGATTTTCTCCCTGTGGGTCTCGCAATAATTCACGAATTTTAGGATATTCCGGTCCGATCTCTTATTGTCCAACAGCTTCGCCAAGGTCAAGAAAATATCGAGTTCCAGGGACTGCATGAAATACCAGAACAGGGGGACCTTTTCCACGAAGGTTTGCTGGTCTTGCTCGTATCGCTTGGAAATAGCGACATACAGCGCGACTTTCGGCACAAGGTCTTCTGAAACGATTTCCAGATAACCTTGCAGCTGCTGCTCATAATTGGATTGAATGTCGGGTGTCATGCGGGCATTGTAAATGAATGCATGGGTGAAGAAGTTCAATGCATGCTTCGCGAACCTTCACCCAGCCCGCATGCTCTAACTCCTGCCCCGGACCTCACCCGGAGGCAGGAGCGCAAGCATGTCCGGTATCGTGCGCATCGACGACGAGGTCATCACTACCGACGACTTCATCCGTACCTTGAAACTGAGCGGGCAGTTCGAAGGACTGGTCGAGCAGATGGTGCGCGACCGTCTCACCGCGCGCGCTGCGAAACAGGCCGGCTTGCAGCTCGCACCTGAGCAGATCCAGGAACGCGCCGACGAATTCCGCCGCGCGCTCGGCCTGCACCGCGCCGCCGATACCAACCACTATCTCGATGCGCTGGGCGTCTCGCTGGACGAATTCGAGGCCTGGATCACGGACAGCCTGTATCAGGAAAAGATGCTGGAACAGGTCTGCAACGAGGCCGCCGTGTCCCAGTACTTCACGCTCAACTCGCCGCGCTTCGACAGCGTCGAGGTCAGCCACATCGTGCTCGACACCGAGGGCGCGGCCCGCGAGATGATGTCGGTGCTGCAGGAAGAGCCGGAGGCCTTTGCCGAGATGGCGCGTGAACACTCGATCGACGATGGCACCCGCCAGCAGGGCGGCGTGATTGGCAAGGTGCTGCGCGGCTCGCTCAAGGGCGACATCGAGGCACGCGTGTTCAATGCCCGCGAAGGAGAATTGCTCGGGCCCTTCCCCTCGCCCGACGGCGCCTTCTACGAGATCTTCTGCGTCAACGCCAGGCACCCGGCCGCGCTCGACGCCGACACCGCCGCCGAGGTGCGCCGCCTGCTGCGTGAGGAATGGCTGATGGCGCGCGCCCAGGAGCACATCATCGAAGCGTGTCCGGTGCGCTAGGCGCCGGCCCGGTAGACCGATATGGAAGAAGCACAGTCCCAGGCGCAGTCGCCCGCCAGATTCCTGTCATCGGTCGACCTCCTGTCTCCCTTCACCGAGGACGACCTGGAACAGCTGGCGGAAGCGATCCAGGTGCGCCATTACGCCTTCGGCGACACGGTCTGCAAGGCCGGCGAGCCGGCCGAGGGCGTATTCGTGGTGAAATCCGGCTCGGTGCGCGTGTTCTCCGACGAGAACGGCAAGGAGGTCAGCATCGGCGTGCGCAAGGCCGGCGAAGTCATCGGCGACATCGCCATGCTGCGCGAAGTCCACCACGAACTGTCGGCGCGCGCGTCCCTGAAAACCGAGCTGTGGTTCATCCCGCGCACGGCCATCGAGCCGGTACTGGTGCGCAACCCGGTGGCGCGCGACTTCGTCACCAGCTATGTCGCGATCAGTTCCGCCGGCGGCCTGGTGGCGCGCCTGTTCGACCTGCGCGGCAAGGTCGGCAAGGACGAGCTGGAAGAATTCGTGCGCAGCGTCGGCGTCAAGCGCGTCGCCGCCGGCAAGGAAATCCTGACCCAGGACGGGCGCGAGGACCGCCGCCTGTACGTGCTGCGCCAGGGACAGGTGAAACTGGTCTACCACGACGGCAGCGACGAGTTCACGCTGGCCACCTTGCAGGCCGGCGAGACCTTCGGCGAAAAGGCGTGTTTGATGCGCCAGGAGCAGATGGCCTCGGCGGTGGCCGTCACGCCCGCCACCCTGCTGGTGATTCCTGAAAAGACCGCGCACGCCATCCTCGAACGCAACGCCGGCCTGCGCGAGGTGCTGGAAGACCGCATCCGTTTCATCGAGCGCGAACTGGAGCGCCAGAAGAAGCTGGCCGAGCGCCGCAAGCGCCCGCTGCGCCTGGACCTCGAATCGAAACCGGAGCTGGGCGAAAAGGTGATCCGCCGCTTCGCCCTGGTCGAGCAGGCCGAGGAGATGGATTGCGGCGCCGCCTGCCTGGCCATGCTGTGCCGCCACTACGGCCTGCAGGTCACTTTGGGAAAACTGCGCGAACTGGCGAACGTCACCACCCAGGGCGCGACCCTGGACAGCCTGGCGCGCGCCGGCGAGACCCTCGGCTTTTCCGCCCGCGGCGTGCAATGCACTTTCGACGCTCTCCAGGGTTTCGAGCTGCCCTTCATCGTGCACTGGGAGGGCTACCACTACGTGATCGTGTACGGCGTCTCCAAGCGCCAGGTGTGGATCGCCGATCCGGCGGTGGGCTTCCGCAAACTCTCGGTCGAGGAATTCGAGCGCGGCTGGAGCGGCACCTGCCTGGTCTTCACGCCCAGCCAGGACATGGCGCAGGCCGCCGTCGAGCGCTCGCCCTGGCTGCGCTTCGTCGCCTATCTGCGGCCCTACCGTACCATCCTGATGCACCTGTTCCTGGCCACCTTCGTGATCCAGATGCTGGGTATCGTGCCACCGCTGATCATCCAGAACATCCTCGACGGCGTGGTCGTGCACCAGAACGTGAGCCTGCTGCACCTGCTGATCGGCGGGCTGGTCATATCGAACGTGTTCTCGCAGCTGATGGCGACCGTGCGCGCCTACCTGGCCAACTACATGGTGCGCAACCTCGACTTTTCCATGATGGCGGGCTTCTTCAAGCACACGATGTCGCTGCCCTTTTCCTTCTTCGCCAAGCGGAAAACCGGAGACATCATCGCGCGCTTCCAGGAAAACCAGACCATCCGTGCCTTTTTGACGGAGTCGACCGTCACCACGATGCTGAACCTGCTGATGGTGTTCATCTATTTCACCATCCTGTTCGTCTACAACGTCAAGCTGACCCTGATCCTGATCGCCTTCGTCATCCCGATCATGGCGCTGACGATTTTCACGACTCCGCACATCAAGCAGTACGCGCGCGAGGTCTTCAATGCCTCGACCGACGCGCACGCCTTCCTGATGGAGGCACTGGGCGGCGTCGAGACCATCAAGGGCATGGGCAGCGAGCGCCCGGTGCGCCTGAAATGGGAAAAGAAATACGTCAAGGCGCTCGACACCCAGTACCGCGCGCAGCAATTCAATATCCTGGTGGGCCTGGCCAGCCAGCTTCTCAACGCCGGCACCACGATCGCCATCCTGTGGGCCGGCGCCAGCCTGGTGCTGGAGCACGAACTGACGATCGGCCAGCTGATCGCCTTCAACGCCCTGATGGGCAGCGTCCTCGCGCCGCTGATGGGCCTGGTGGCGCTGTGGAGCCGCCTGGCTGACGCCGGCGTGGCGATGGAGAGGCTCGGCGACGTGCTCGACATCGAGCCGGAACAGAAACCCAGCGAAGCCGCCAGCCGGGTGGTGCTGCCCGACCTGCAGGGCGACCTGAAACTCGAGAACGTGTACTTCCGCTATGGCGGCGACGATACCGCCTACGTGCTGGACAATATCAGCATCGACATGCGGCGCGGCGAGCTGATCGCCATCGTGGGCCGCAGCGGTTCCGGTAAAACCACGCTGGCCAAGCTGCTGGTGGGCTTCTACATGCCGACCGACGGCAAGATCCTGGTCGACGGCTACGACATGGCCGCCATCGACAAGAATTACTACCGCGCCCAGGTCGGCTACGTCATGCAGAGCAATCTGCTGTTTTCCGGCACCATCGCCGAGAACATCGCCAGCGGCGACGAGAGCCCGGACCGCCGCCGCATCGAGCAGGTCGCCAAGATGGCGGATGCGCATGCCTTCATCAGCAAGATGCCGCTGGGTTACGAGCAGGTGGTGGGCGAGCGCGGCGTCGGCCTGTCCGGCGGCCAGGTGCAGAGACTGTGTATTGCCCGCGCGCTCTACCACGACCCGCGCCTGCTGGTGTTCGACGAAGCAACCTCCGCCCTCGACACCCAGTCCGAGAGCAACATCATCGCCAACATGCACGACATCCTGGCCGGCCGCACGGCCGTGATCATCGCGCACCGGCTCAGCACCATCATGCGGGCCGACAAGATCGTGGTGCTGTATGAGGGGCATATCGCCGAGCAGGGACGGCATGAGGAATTGTTGGCGAAGCGTGGCATGTATTACGAGCTAGTCCAAAAACAATTGGCGGCGGCATGAAGCTGTTCAATCAAAACCTGCCGCCGCGCGGCACCATGATGTCGTATGCCGGCCTGCTGGAGCGGCTCGAAATCCTGCGCTCGACCCTGCGCTGGGCGAACAGCCTGGACCGGCCCGAGATCGAAAAGCTGCTGCGCCAGGCGAATGCCGTGCGCGACGAGGTGATGCAGCTTTCGCACAAGGAGCGCTTCGTGCAGGCGGTCGGCACGGAGGTCGGCAGCCAGCCTGGCAGCCAGGCCACGCCCGCGCCCGAGCAGACGCCGGGCGACCGGAAACAGGCGCTGCTCGCGCGCAGCTTCGTGTTCGAGGGCACCTTCGGCGACAACCCGCGCCTGCTCGACGCCCTCGAGATCGCGGAAAAGGCGGCGCCGACCGATCTGCCGGTGCTGATCGACGGCGAAAGCGGGACCGGCAAGGAACTCATGGCCAAGGTGGTCCACGCCAACGGTGTGCGCGCCGACAAGGCCTATGTCTCCGTCAACTGCGGCGCGATTCCCGAGAGCCTGATCGAATCGGAACTGTTCGGCCACAAGCGCGGCGCCTTCACGGGCGCGGCCACCGACCGCAAGGGCAAATTCGAGAGCGCCCACAAGGGCACGATCTTCCTGGACGAGATCGGCGAATTGCCGCTGCAGGGACAAGTCAAGCTGCTGCGCGTGCTGCAGTCGCACGAGATCCAGCGCGTCGGCTCGGACGAGACGATTTCGGTGGACGCCCGCATCGTCGCCGCCACCAACAAGAACCTGCGCAAGCTGATCGAGCTCGGGCAGTTTCGCGAAGACCTGTTCTACCGCCTCAGCGTGATCCACGTCAGCCTGCCGCCGCTGCGCGAGCGGAAGGATGAAATCCCGCTGCTGCTTGCCTGGTATGGCGACGAGGCCGCCGAGGCACTGAAACGGCGCCCGGTCGCCTTGACCCCGCGCCTGCGCGATTTCCTGCTCGAGTATTCCTACCCCGGCAATATCCGGGAATTGCGCAACCTGATGTACCGCCTGGCCTGCCTGGCCGGCGATGTTGCCGACCTGGCGCAGCTGCCGGAAGATATCCGTCCGCGTGCTGCGCAGGCGCCGGTCAAGGACACGGCCGGCCTGGATGCCTCAGCTGTTGCGCAGGCCCCGGCCTCGCTCGCCGAAGCCAAGCGCGCCGCCAGCGACGAAGCCGAGCGCGCCTGCCTGGAGCGCGGTTTGAAGGACGTCGGCGGCACCGTGGCCGAACTGGCGCGGCGCTGGGACATGAACCGCTCGCACCTGCAGATCCTGCTGAAGAAGCATGGGTTGCATTCGAAGGATTTTCGACAGCAGCGGGATCCCGGCGCGCATTGAGCACTACAACGACGGATTCATCACCGTCTGATCCGGCTCCACATCGTCCGCCCGCACCACCACCACCGACACGTTGTCGCGCCCGCCCCCGGCCAGGGCCAGCGCGATGAGGGCATCGGCCGCCTGCGCGCAATCTCCGCCGGTCAGGGCGTCGAACATCGCGTCCGGGCTGACCATATTGCTCAAGCCGTCGCTGCAGAGCAGGAAGATGTCGCCGTCGCAGACCTGCACCTGGATTTCGTCCAGCTCCAGCCCGGTGGCCGCGCCGAGCGCGCGCGTGATCATGTTGGCGCCGGGCCAGGCCTGCGCTTCTTCGCGCGACAGATGGTTCCTGACCTGCAATTCCTCGAGCTGGTTGTGGTCGCGCGTGAGCTGATGCAGGCTGCCGCCGCGGCACAGGTAGATGCGGCTGTCGCCGGCCCAGATGCAGGTGGAGTTGCGGCCGGAGGCCAGCAACAGTACCAGCGTGGTGCCGATCACGGGAACGTTGCGCGCGACCGCCTCCGCCACCAGCGCGTTGTTCACGCCCAGCAGGCACACGCGCGCCTGCGCGGCCGCCTGCTGCAGCGGTTCGCCCGCGGGCAGCGCGTCCAGCGCCTCGACGGTCATCCTGCTGGCCACTTCGCCATAGGCGTGTCCGCCCATGCCGTCGGCCACGGCCCATATGCGCCGCTCGGGCCGGTTCAGCACCATGTCCTCGTTATTGCTGCGCACCAGTCCGGTATCGGTGCGCGCCGCCGAGGTCCAGCGTAACTGCGGTTCTTCGCCCATTAGACGGTTCCGTTGTTGGTGCTCCGTTCATCCACGCCGACGGTGAGGACCGAATTCGGCGCCGAGTTGCTCACGCTGACCGACTGGAACTGGTTGATCATCTGGTCGGCGTAGTTGTTGATCTGGTAGAAGTTGATGACCGGCGTCACGCCACGCGACTGTGCGGGCAGGTAGGGCTGGATCCAGCCGAAGCACCAGGCCGCCCCGTCGCCGCCGCGGATGTGCGCCATGGCCCTGGTGTCGAGGGTGCGGTCGCAGCGTAGGTCATTGATGCGGATGGTGGCCATGATGCGTCTCCTGGATGCGTCTCGGGACAGTGGGAAGACAAGTCGAAATCGCCTTTGGTTCAATATTTTGGTGGAGGCTGCGCAAGTGTTTGTTACTTGCGGCCTCCACCGGTCAGGGTCAGCCAACCAGGATGTTGTTCTGGCCGAATTGGTGGGTGTTGTTGGTCACGTCCACGCAGTCGATGAAGGCCGATCCGTTGGCGGTCGCGTTGACGACCTTTTGCAGCTGGGTCAGGTCCTGGCTCGCTTCCAGCGACGAGTTCACTTTCGGCTCGTACTGGGGGAACCAGGGGGCGCTGCTCTTGCCGTGGCCGCCGTGCACGGCAGCCATGTCGGCGTGGGCCAGTTCCTGGCTACGGGTCAGGTCTTTGATGGTCAGGTTTTTCATGATGATGCTCCTTAAAGAAAATAAATTGAGTTACAGCGGGATTGCAGCGTTGTTGGTGGCCCATTGCAGCGGGTTCAGGGTCACATCGGGGCCGACGAAGCCGGGACCGATCACGCCGTTGTTGTTCAGGACGTTGACCTTGATGTCCTGCACCTGGCCGATGCGCTGGTCGAGGTTCAGGTTCACGTTGACGTTCGGGCCGAAGCTGGCCAGGCCCTTGCTGCCGCCGCGGATCGCGAACATGGAACGCTGGTCCAGTTCGCACCTGCGGTGCAGGTCTTGAATCACGATCGATGACATGATCTTCTCCTTGGTTGTTCGTACCGCGTCAACCGATCAGCAGGTTGTTCTGGCCGAACTGCGAGGTGTTGTTGGTGACGTGCACGCCGGAGATGAAGGCCGAGCCGTCGGCGGTTTCGTTGACCACCTGCTGCGCCTGGCGCAGGTCTTGCGACGCATCGATCGACTTCGTGGTCGAAGGCATGGGGAACAGCGAGTACGAGGGCGAGCCCATCGTGTAGCCGGCTTTGTGGCCACCGCGCACGGCGGTCATTTCTTTGCGGCTCAGGTCGGACGAAACGGCCAGGTCTTTGATCGTCAGGGTGTTCATGTCGGTTCTCCTTTACAGCACGGCGATGTTGTTCTGGCCGAATTGATCGGTGTTGTTGGTGACGTGGACGCCGGACACGAAGGCCGAGCCGTTCGCGGTCAGGTTCTGCACGTCCTGCATTTGCAGCAGGTTCTGGTCCGTCTTGATCGACGAGTTGTAGGACGGGCTGTAGACCGGCAGCCAGGGCATGCTGCTCTTGCCATGTCCACCTCGCACGGCAGCCATGTCGCTGCGGGCCAGTTCGTTGCTCAGTGCCAGGTCTTTGATGATCAGGGTTTTCATGTCAGTTCTCCTTGAGTAGGTCATTTGGTTAAGAGCACTTTGATTTGCGCTCACTTGGATATGAGCAGAATGCGTGCCAGGGCCCGAACCGGCTTGAAACAGGCCTTTTGTTGACGGGCTGTCTTCGTTTTGGGCCTGTTGAGCGGGGAATCTGGTGGGCGCGGCCCAACAGCGGATAAGCGCTGTGCGGAGCGCCCCAACACCCACCGGGACGACAACGAAAAAAAGCCGCCCAGCCTTGCGGACTGGGCGGCATCGGTAACAGCCGTCAAATTAGATAAACCGTTTATTTTGTTTGCTTGCCGGGTGTGCCCCTGGGCACGGCGCGGGTCTTGAAATCGACGATGCGCGGCGAGGATGCCGGCACGGTGCCGGCCGCCCGCACCTGCGAGCGCAGCCGCGAGCCGCCGCTGATCGCCTGCATCACCTTGCGGTCCAGCTCGAGGTTGTCGGACAGATCCTTGATAACGATGGTGGCCATGTTTATCTCCTTGAAAAAGGGGTGCCAGCCCGGGCATCGTGAAGATGGCCGGGCTGGCGCGGATGGGACAGTGTGGTTCAGAACTTCGGCAGGTGCGCCTCGTTCTTCGCCCACTGCAGCGGACTCAGCTCGATGCTGGGTCCGACGAAACCGGCGCCGATCACGCCGTTGTTGTTCAGCACGTTCACGCCGATGTCCTGGAACTGCGCGATCTGCTGATTCAGCGCGATGTTGACGTTGACGTTCGGCGCGCCAAGCATGCCGCCGCGTACGCTTGCCATCGCATGGCGGTCGAGGCGCTGTGCATGCGCGAGGTCGTGGATCTGAATGGAAGACATATTGGTTCTCCTTTGGTTCTTTTTTTATTAGCGGTAGACAGCGACGTTGTTCTGGCCGAACTGGTCGGTGTTGTTGTGCACGGTCACGCCATCGATGAAGGCCGAGCCGTTGGCGGTGGCGTTCACCACGTCCTGCAGCTGCTGCAGGCTCTGGTCGACCTTGATCGACGACTCGAAGCTCGGGCTGTAGCTCGGCATCGGTACCAGCGAGTGCCCCTGCTGCTGCATTTTGTAACCGCCGCGTACGCGCGCCATGGCGCCACGGTCCAGTTCGCAGGTCACGGCCAGGTCTTTGATGGTCAGGGTTTTCATGTCAGTTCTCCTAAAGTGTGGATTGGTTGGTGAGCCGGTTTCGTCGTGCTCACCCTACTCTTTGCGAGAAGCGTGCCAAGCCCCGAAAACCCCGTTTTGGCCGGTTTACTTGTGCGTTCGCCATCGATGAGCGCTCGAAGCGGCGGCTTTGTCCCAACACTTGTCAGCGCACTGTTTGGCCGGTCACAACACAATGGCTCTGCGGTGAATTCGCGGCGCGCTCCAGTGTCTGAGCAAGTGACATGGAAAGCCTTGCCGATACCCTTCGCCTGTTCCAGAGCGGCTCCCTCGGGCAGGCCGAGATGTTTGCGCGCGTCGACCGATTCCTCGCGGACACGCAGGAAAGCGTCTCGAGCCTGCTGAAGACCCTCAACGAGGCGCACCGGCGCTCGCCGCTGCCGGCCGAGGTCTACGGTGAGGTCGAGCGCCGCATTGCCCGCGCGATCGAAGTACGCCAGAGAAGCGGCCAGCGCATCGGCCAGCGCGTGGGCGAAGAGGAAACCTTTGTTCAGACCAAGCCCCTGCAGCCGACCCAGCCCGGCAGCTTTGCGGGCGGCGCCAGCGATGCGCCGTCCGAGCGCATGAAAGGTGTCGGCGACACCCTCAACGGCCGCTTCGTGCTGGAGGAATGCATCGGCTTCGGCGGCATGGGCACCGTCTATAAAGCGCTCGATCTGCGCAAGCTGGAGGCGTCGGACCGCCACCCGTATATCGCGATCAAGGTCCTGAACGTGCAGTTCCAGGGACACCCGAAGTCGCTGATCGCCCTGCAGCGCGAGGCGCGCAAGGCGCAGACCCTGGCCCATACGAACATCGTGCAGGTGTACGACTTCGACCGCGACGGGTCGATGGTTTACGTGACGATGGAATACCTGGCCGGCAAATCGCTGGGCCAGCTGCTGCGCGCCCCGGACTTCCGCGCCCTGCCCTTCGAGGAAGCGATGAAGATCGTGCGCGGCATGGGCAAGGCGCTCGCCTATGCGCATGAGCGCGGCTTCGTGCACTGCGACTTCAAGCCGGCCAACGTCATCCTCACCGACACCGGCGGCGTCAAGGTGATCGACTTCGGCATTGCGCGGGTATTCCAGAAGGCTGAGGAAGCGCCCGACGTCACCGTCTTCGATCCCGGCAGCCTGGGCGCGCTGACGCCGGCCTACGCCAGCCCGGAAATGCTGGAAAACCGCGAGCCCGATCCGCGCGACGATATCTATGCGCTCGGCTGCATCACCTATGAGCTGCTGACCGGCAAGCACCCGTTCAACCGCCTCTCCGCCACCCAGGCGCGCGACGCCGGCCTGCGCCCCCAGCGCCCGCCCAGGCTCGGCCATCGCCAGTGGCGTGCGCTGCGCTGCGCGCTGTCCTTCCAGCGCGAACACCGCACCCCCAGCGTGAACCAGTTCCTGCACGAGATCGGCGCCCAGGATGTGTGGCAGCGGCCATCCTTCCTGGTGGGCGTGGGCCTGTCGGCGGCGGCGGCGCTGGCGGTGTTCGTGGTGCTGCGCCTGTTCCTGTGGGATGGCGGCGAGCGGGCGGGCCCGGCGCCGTCTGCGCCTGCCGCCACCGCAGACACGCCAGGCGCAGCGCCTCAGGCTCAGGCGCCATCGCAAGCCCAGGCGCAGCCTCAGGCCGCGCCGGCCGTACCCAAGCCCGCGCCTGCGCCCGGCCTGCCGGCGATCGGCGCCGCCCTGGCCGAGCTGCCCTGCGCGGCGCTCGTACCGGCAATCAAAGGGCATGCCGTGCGCGTGCAGGGCTATCTGGGACGCAGTGTCGGGAAGGCGCACGTGAAGAATACGCTGGCGGCGCTGCCGGGCGTGAGCGAAGTCGAGGTGGCGGTGCAGGAGGTCGATGAGGACAAGTGCCCGCTGCTGCGCGTGCTGGGCCGCTACTGGGTGGCCTACCACATGACGCCGGGCGCGGGCGCGGACGCGAGCGCACTTCGCGTGAACAAGGAAAGCGGCCGCGGCACGGACCTCAAGGAGGGCGCCACCTTGCTGTTCGACGTGACGTCGCCGGCCAATCAGTCCTACCTGGCGGTCGATTATTTCACGCTCGATGCGAAAGTCGTGCACATGCTGCCCACTTTGCTGGAGCGCGAAACCTTTGCGCCGCCGCACTATACCGTCACCGTCGGCAGCCTGAACAACTGGGGTGTCGGCGCACCCTTCGGCACGGAAATGGTGGTGCTGCTGGCCACGCCCGTGCCCTTGTTCAATGGCATACGTCCGAACCCGGAAGCCGGGCCTGGCTATTTGCGCGCGCTGGAAGGCCAGCTGGACCGGGTGGCCAAGTCGTACGGCGCGGGTGCGGTCGCCGTGGAGTTCTTGCAAATTACCACGCACCCAAATACAAAGCGTTCGAAGCGCTAGATCTACTTGAGCGAGCGCGCCACCCGCAGTCCGTTCTGCGACTGGCGCACGCTGGCGTCATACTTGAAGCGGGTGGTCGAGAGCATGTAGCTGCCGTCTTCGCGCCAGGAGCCGCCGCGGATGACGCGCGACTGGCAATTCGGCTCGGCCCAGGCACTGCCGTCGGCGGGGGCGCCCTTGTAGGAACTGTGCCAGCAATCCTGCACCCATTCCCACACGCTGCCGTTCATGTCGTGCAGGCCGAAGGGGTTGGCGGGAAAGCTGCCGACCGGCGGCGGCTCTTCCATTTTCCAGGGCTGGCCGCAATCCTTGCAGCTGGAATTCCCGCCCTTCATCTCGTCGCCCCACCAGTAGCGGGTGGCAGTGCCGCCGCGCGCCGCGTATTCCCACTCGGCCTCGGTGGGGAGCCGGTAGGCCTTGCCGCTCGCCGTGCTCAGCCATTTGACGAAGAGCTGGGCTTCGTCCCAGCTGATGTCGCGCATCGGGATGTTGCCGGGCGCATCGTCCGGCAAGGGCACGGTCGGGCACACATTCGCCTTGATGCACTGCCGCCACTGGTCCACGGTGACTTCGTACTTGCCGATCGCGTAGGGTGTGCGCAGCGCCACCTTGTGCGCCGGCCGCTCGCTGGGGTCGCTGCTGTTGCTGCCCATCGTGAACGGGCCCGGCGTCAGCACCACCATGGTCGGGCAGGTATCGCAATCCTTGACCGTGGCCACGGCGCCGACCGTGCCCGGCGCCGCGACCTCTTCCTGGTCGTCGTCGGGGGCGCCGGCCGGCACCGGACGCGCCTTGCCCTGCTGGGGCTTGTTGGTCGTTGCCGTCTTGGCCTGGGCTTGCTCGCGCGCCGGCTTGGTCTCGGCGGGCTTGGCAGGCTGTGCGGCCGGTTTCGGTACGGGTGACGGCGCCGTCGCCGGCGCCTGCTGCGGCGCGCTTTTCAGTTGCTGGATGCGCGCCCGTGCCAGCGCGGCGAAGCGTCCCTTGGGGTAGGCTTTCAGGTAAGCCTCGTAGTCGCCGACCTGCTTGCTGTCCTTGACGGAGTTCCAGAACGCCAGCTCGAACTGCTCGGCGCTGTTCTTGGGCACCACGCCGGCAAGCTGGATGTCCGCGGCCTGCCGGCGCGCAGGCGCTACTTCAGCCGCGGCCGCCATGGTCATCGCTGTCATCGCTGTCATCGCTGCCATCGCCGTCATTGCGGCCAGGCCGCACAGGATCGAGAGTCTGGTCCGCACTGGAACACCTCTAAAGTTCGCATCAAACCGCTTAGACCACCAGGCGCCGCGATTGTGCCGTCCATACCTTTGTGCTGCCACAGGTAGCGCGGGCCGCGCCTGGAGGATGCTGCCGGAACGCATATCGGGCAGGAGACGCGCGATGAGAAAAACACTTGTTTTGATACTAGGCGCGGCGCTGCTGGCGTCGCTGCCGGTGCTGGCGCGCACCCCCGCGCCCGAGAACGCCCAGGTGTATTTCATCTGGCCCAGCGACGGCATGGTCATCCACCGCGCCTTGTGGGTGCGCATGGGCCTGCGCAACATGGGGGTGGCGCCCAAGGGCACGGACCTCGCCAACACGGGACACCATCACGTGCTGATCGACACCGACCTGCCCGAGAACATGAACGAGCCGGTCCCGAGCGACCGCAATCACCTGCACTTTGGCGCCGGCGAAACCGAGGCGCGCGTCGAACTGCCGCCCGGCAAGCACACGCTGCAGCTGCTGCTGGCCGACAAGGATCACATCCCGCACGATCCGCCGGTCTATTCGAAGAAGATCACCGTCACGGTCAAGTGAGCCAGGAGCACCTCATGCGCAAGCCACTCGCCGCCGCGGCCATCGTTGCCGCCCTCGCCGCCATGCCGGCCGGCGCCGCTACGGCCGCCACCCCGGCCCCGCCCGACGCTTATCTGTACATCGGCTGGCCCAACAACGGTCAGGTAGTTTCGTCCGGCAAGCCGATCCGGGTCTGGTTCGGCCTGCGCAACATGGGCGTGGCGCCGAAGGGCGTGAAGTTCCCGAAAACCGGGCACCACCACCTGCTGATCGACGCCGAGACTCCCGGCCCGGGCGCCGAGATCCCGAACGACCGCAATCACCTGCACTTCGGGACCGGCGAGACCGAAACCACGGTCGAGCTCCCGCCCGGCAAGCACACGCTGCAGCTGGTGATGGGCGACGACCAGCACTTCACCTTCGAGCCCTCGGTGCAGTCGAAAAAGATCACTATCACGGTCAAGTGAGCCTTCACGGGAGCCGCCATGCGAGCCCGGCCGCGAACTGTGGCGCGCCGCCGCTGTCTTATCAATTCGGCCGATGCGCGCGTTCGGGAGGGCGCATGACTACACAAGCAGCACCTGACCAGGCGGGCGGCGGGGTCAGCGCCTATCTCGAGCTGCTCGGCAACCGGGCGGCCAAGCCCCAGCTTTTTCCGCTGCACGACGAAATCGTGATCGGCCGCGACCGCCAGGACGCGCTGCCCTCCGACCAGTTCGTCTGCATCCCGCTGCACACGATCAGCCGCCGCCACGTGCGCCTGCGCCGCCGCGGCGTGGCCTGGTCGGTCGAAGACCTGCACTCCTCGAACGGCACCTTCGTCAACGGCGAGCGCCTGCTGCCCGGCTCCTGGCGCGAGCTGAGCGACGGCGACGAGCTGTCGCTGGCGTCGACGCCGCTGGTGTTCCGCTCGCTGGTGGCCCCGAGCGCCGCCAGCATGCCGACCGTGATCAGGAAGAGCGTCGACGCCACCCTGTACGCGCCGGCGCCCATGTCCGCGCCGATGAGCGCATCGGCCGCGCACGACGCCACCCGCGGCGAGCTCGAGCAGTCGGTGATGAAACTGCACGCCATGGCCCAGGTCAGCATCGCGCTGGGCGTCGTCACCGACCGCGAGACGCTCAGCGAGAAGATCATGAACTTCATCTTCGACCTGTTCCCGCTGGCCGAGCGCGCCTTCATCCTGCTGCGCCAGAGCGAACGCGACCCGCCGGTGCCGGTGGCGGCGCGGCGCCGCAACGGCGTCTGCGAGGACCCGCGCCAGGCCAGGCTGTCGCACACCATCGTCGACGAAGTGCTGGGCAAGAAGCGCGCGATCCTGTCCGCCGACACCATGTCCGACCGCCATTTCGCCTCCCAGGATTCGATCGTGTCGCAGGCGATTCGCAGCGCCATGTGCGCGCCGCTGATCGTCGGCGACGAGGTGCTGGGGCTGATCCAGGTCGACAGTTCCTCGGACCCGCACGCCTTCCAGGAAGCGGACCTCGAACTGCTGACCGGGGTGTGCGCCGAAACTGCCGTCGCCCTGAAAAACTTCCAGCTGTACACGGACATCCAGCGCCTGCTGGACGGCTTCGTGCGCGCCTCGGTGCAGGCGATCGAGGAACGCGACCCTGTCACCGCCGGCCACTCGTTCCGGGTGGCCACCTACGCCGAGTCGCTGGCCGTCGCGCTCGACCGCGCCGGCGACCCCCAGCTGCGCCGGATCAGCTTCAGCAAGGAGCAGCTGCGCGAGATCCGCTACGCCGCGCTGCTGCACGACTTCGGCAAGGTCGGCGTGCGCGAACACGTGCTGCGCAAGGAGAAAAAGCTGCACCACGCCGACATGCGCCTGCTGGAACAGCGTTTCCGCTATGCGCGCGCCTGCATGGAACGTCACGCCTACCGCAGCCTGGCGCAGCGGCATATCGAGGAAGGCTGGAGCGCGGCCAGGTTCCGCAGCGAGAAGGAAGGTATCGAGGTGCAATTGCTCGACGAGGCCGGGCGGCTCGACGCCTTCCTGGCCACCATCCACAGCGCCAACGAGCCGGCAGTCTCGCGCGGCAGCCCGCTGCCCGACCTGCGCGACATCGTCCACTATGCCTGCCGCGATCTGGACGGCCTGCCCTTGCCGCTGCTCGAGGAGCACGAAGTCGCTGCGCTGAGCCTGGCCAAGGGCTGCCTGACGGCGGACGAACGGCGCCAGATCGAAGAGCACGTGGTCGATTCCTATTCCTTCCTGGTCTTGATCCCATGGACGCGCGACCTCAGCGGCGTGCCGGCCATCGCCCACGGCCACCACGAAAAGCTGGACGGCTCCGGCTATCCGATGGGGTTGAAGGGGCCGCAGATCAGCGTCCAGACCCGCATTCTGACCATCTGCGACATCTACGACGCCCTGACTGCGGGCGACCGGCCGTACAAGAAGGCGGTGCCGGTGGAACTGGCGCTCGACATCATGCGCGAAGAGTGCGATGCCGGGCATATCGACGGCAATCTGTTCCAGGTCTTCGTCGACGCCAGGGCGTGGACAACATGATGAAGCGCATCCTGGCCGCGATCGCCGTCCTGCTGCTGTCCGCCTGCGCGGATGTGAGCATGCGGCCCTACCAGACCCCCGACACGCCGGGCAAGGCCGCGTGGTCGAATTCGGCGAATGTGCCGATTTCCAGGACGGACCTGATCGTCCCCGATTGGTGGCGCGGTTTCGGTGACCCGACCCTCGACCAGCTGGTCGGCCGCGCGATTAGCGGCAACATCGACCTGGCGGTGCTGGCGGCGCGCATCGGCGTGGCCAACGCCCAGATCGGCGAAGCGCGTGCCGGGGCGCTGCCGACCCTGGACGCGGGAGCGGGCGCGAGCTTCGAGAAGAGCACCGGACAGAAGTTCACCAAGCAGTTCAACCTGGCGACACAAACCAACTGGGACATCGATATCTGGGGCAAGGTCGAGAAAGGCGTGCAGGCGCAGAAGGCCGAGTTTTCCGCCACCGAGGCCGACTGGCGCGCCGGTTATCTGAAACTGGTGGCGGACGTCTCGACCACCTATTTCCAGATCCTGCAGTTCGACGAGCAGATCGACCAGCAGCAGACAACCCTCGAAAAGAACCGGCAAATCCTGGCGACCTACGGCGCGATGGAGCAGAACGGCCTGATCCCGCACACGCGCGTGCTGCAGCAGTCGGCCGAGGTCAACCGCCTGAGCACGGACCTGATCGAATTGCGGCGCCTGCGCGCGCTGGCCGGCAATGCGCTGGCCACCCTGCTCGGCGTGCCGGCCGGCGAATACCAGCTGCCGACCGGGCGCCTGCAGGAGCGGGTCAAGGTGCCGGAAGTGCCGGGCGGCCTGCCCTCGCAGCTGCTCAAGCGCCGGCCCGACGTCGTCGCCGCCGAATACCGGGTGCTGGAAGCCTACAACCTGACCGGGCAGGCCAAGCTGGCGCAACTGCCCTCGATCAGCCTGACCGGGCGCGGCGGCACATCGAGCTTTGCGCTGGGCTCCCTGCTCAAGTCGTTTACCTTCGGCCTGCTCCCCAGCATCAACTTCCCCATCCTCGACCCCGGCGTGAAGGCGCGCGTCAAAACCAGCGAGGCGCAGACCAAAGTCGCCGAGCAGCAGTACCGCAGTACCGTAATGGCCGCCTTCGAGGACGTCGAGAACGCGCTGGTCAACCTCGAGGCGCACAAGAAGCAGCGTACCGAGCTGCAGCAGCAGGTCGACCAGCTGCAGCTGGTGGCCACGACCACGGATGCGCAGCGTAAGGAAGGCGTGGTGTCGCAGCTGGAAGTGTTCGAGACCGAGCGCTCGCTGCTGTCCGCGCAGCTGGCGCTGTTGGCCAACCAGCAGCAGATCCTGTCCGACACCGTCACGCTGTACAAGGCGCTGGGCGGCGGCTGGCCGCCGGCCGAGGTGCGCGATGTGGCGGGCAAATGATGGCGCCTGAGGAAGCCGTGGCCGCGCATGGGCAGGCAAGCAGGCAGACGCCGGCCGCCCAGCGCGTCGCGATCGTGCTGGAAGCGCTGACCCATCCCGAACTCGGGCCGCTCGCCATCGACGACGGCGTGTTCGCCATCGGCCGTACCGAGCAGCCCTTTGCCGGCTATCCGCCCGAGGTCGTCGCCGACCTGTCGCGCCGCCATGCGCGCATCTTCATCGAGGGCGGCGATGCGTATCTGGCGGACCTGGACAGCAAGAACGGCACCACCGTCAACGGTACGCTGGTGCGGCAGGCCATCGTGCGCCTGCACGAAGGCGACGAGGTCGATTTCGCCCGCGTGCTGGCCTACCGCGTGCGCCTGCAGGCCGCGGCGCAGGGCTCGATGCCGCCCGCGCGGCTGGCCAGCCTCAGCCTGACCCCGGAGCGCGCCGAGCTGGGGCTGGAGACCATTGTCGTCAGCAGCTTCCCCTTCCTGATCAGCAAGGCCGACGACACCTTCGCCCGCTACCGCAGCACGGAGCCGCACCAGGTCGGCTACCTGTCGCGCCGCCACGCCCACATCTTCCTCAAGAACGGCGTGCCTTGGATCGAGGACCTGGGCAGCACCAACGGCACCTTCATCGGCGCGGTCCGGCTCGACGAGCATGCGCACGCGCTCGAGGATGGCGACGTGCTGGCCTTCGGCGGCCACCATTTCGTGTACCGCGTCGGCCTGCAGTGGGAGCAGCCCGCCGAGCCGGCGCCGGAGCCGACCGTCACCCGTTTCAGGTCCGCGGCGGCCGCCTCGGCCGGCGCGGAGGAGGCCGACCACACCACCTTCGTCGCCTCGGCCGGCTCCTTCCTCGACATCTTCTGCGTCGACCGCGCCGCCGCCCAGGAGGATGAAATCAACCCGGCGGAGGCGCCCCCAGGCGGCGCGGCGCAGCAGCCGGGCAAGCAGCCGCGCAGCAAGGCGGCGATGATGGCGGCCGGCCTGCTCGACGCCCTGGGCGCCGCCGGCGAAGCCGACCAGGCCAGGCTGCGGCGCTGGGTCATGATCCTGAGCGCGCTGGCGCTGGCCGCCGTGCTGGCCTTCCACCTGGCCGGCGCCCCGCAGCGCCGCTTGCAGGGGCTGCTCGACAGCGGCAAGGTGGCCGCCGCCAGCACGCTGGCCTCCAATCTGCTGGCGCGCGACCCCGACAACGCCGAACTGCGCGCGCTGGGCACCGAGGCGCTGCTGCGGGCCGAGCTGCCGCCCTGGATGGCGCAGCTGAAGGCGCGCCGCTTCGGGCCCGCCGCGCAGGCGGTGGCGCGCATGCGTCGACTGAGCCGGAGCAATGCCGACGCCGCGCCGCTGGTGGCCGAGATCGCGTGGATCGGCGACGTGGAACAGTTCGTCGCTGCGCGCGGCGGCGCCGATGCACCGGTGCGCAATCCGGCCGACGGCGCCCGCATCAAGCGGATCCTCGCGCAATGGCAGGACGAGCAGCACGCGCACCAGCGCTCGTCCGCGACCATCGCGGCCCATGTGCCGGCGTTCCGCGACACCTATGCCCAGGTGGCGAGCGACCTGCGCAAGCTGGCGCTGGTGGGAGGAACGAATGGCAACGATGGATAAGAAAGGACTGCGCCCGCTGATCGGCGCGCTCGAAGACCACAGCGACGAGGGCATCGGCATCCTGACCGCCGAACCCTGGCGCTACACGCGCCTGGCGATCCAGATCATGGTGGGCCTGGTGCTGGCAGGGCTGGCCTGGTCCTTCTTCGGCCGCGCCGACGTGCTGGTCACCGCGCCCGGGACCCTGGTGCCGGCCTCCGAGGTGCGGCGCCTGTATGCGCCGATCGACGGCGAGCTGGCGAACATCTACATCGCCGAGGGCCAGCCCGTGCTGAAGGGCGACGTGGTGGCGCGCCTGTACGCGCGCGGCGCGATCGAGGCCGCGCGCAATGCGCTCGAGGCGCGTCTGAAACTCGAGGACGCCGAGCGCGAATGGAAGGAGTTCCCGCAGAAGAAAGCGCTGCTGGACCAGCGCGTGGCGGCGCTCAAGGATGCGATGGAGACCGAGGAGCGGCAGCACCAGCGCCGCCTGGCCGAGGGCACCGGCCAGCTGGCGCAAGGCCAGCGCGCGCAGACCCAGGAAGCACGCGCCAACCTCGAGGACGCGCGCCGCGCCGTCGCCGCCGCACGCGACGAGGCGGCCAAGTACGAGCGCCTGTTCGCGCTGCCGGGCGGCGGCGGCGTCTCGCAGCTGCAGGTCGAGGGCAAGAAGAACGCGCTGCAGGCCGCCGAGAACGCGTTGCGGGTGGCGGAATCGCGGGTCGGCGAATTAAGCGCGCGCCAGAGCCTGGAAACGACGCAAGCCAGGTCGCAGCTGGAAACCAGCGGCCAGCAGCTGTCCAGCCTGCGCCTGCAGTACGAGGCGGCCACGCGCGAGGCGACCAATGTCGAGGAAAAGCTGAGATTACAGGTGCAGACGGCGCGCCTGGTGGCCGACGCCGCCTCGCGCATCCAGTTCGAGAACATCGACAAGGACAATTTTTTGCGCATCCTGGCGCCGGTGGACGGCGTGATCACCGAAGTGACCTCGACCCAGCCGGGCGACAAGATCCAGGCGAATACCCCGTTGGGCGGCATCGCGCCGAAGAACACCCGGCCGATCCTGAAAATCGAGATCGCCGAGCAGGACCGCGCTTTCCTGCGCGAGGGCTTGCCGGTGCAACTGAAGTTCAACGCCTTCCCCTACCAGCGCTACGGCATCATCGGCGGGACCCTGCAGACCATCTCGCCGGCCACCAAGGCTTCCACCCAGACCAAGCAGCCGGTGTACGAAGGCCGCATCGCGCTCGACCGCGACCACTACACGGTCGGCGACACAGCGTATCCGCTGCGCTACGGCATGACGGCGGCGGCCGAAATCGTGGTGCGCAAGCGGCGCCTGATCGACATGGCACTGGATCCGTTCAGGCAGATCGGCGGCTGAATACGCGTTGTGGATGTATCACTACGGCAAGATTTTTCTGGCCGAGAGCGGAATGTTGTGCCAGACTCGTCGTCTCGTTTTACCCATCCACCGCCAATGGATACCAGCACAGAGATCGACGACAGCATTTCCACCCCCGCAGAACAGTTCAGGCACTACCGCTTGGGACGGCAGCTGGGCGCGGGCGGCTTTGGCGAAGTCCGCGAGGCCTGGGACGACACGCTGCAGCGGCGCGTTGCGATCAAGCGGCTCAAGGCCGCCGGTCACCCCGGCCATCCGGGCAGCCTGCTGCAGGAGGCGCGGCTGGCGGCCTCGCTGGAGCATCCGGCCTTCGTGAAGATCTATTCGATCGAGGCAGACGGCAGCGGCCACGCGATCGTCATGGAGCTGATCTCCGGCCTGACCCTGCGCGAACTGATTGCCCAGGGACCGATCGCCACGGAACGCGTGCTCGACCTCGTCGACCAGGCGGCAGCGGCGATGCAGGCAGCCCATGCCCGCGGCCTCGTCCACGGCGACCTGAAACCCTCGAATCTGATGGTCGACGAGGCCGGCAAGCTGCGCATCCTCGACCTCGGTCTGGCATTCCACGACGACCCCCAGGCAACCACCTCGGTCATGCAGCTCGACCAGCAGGGCACGATCGCCTACATGGCGCCGGAATGCCTGCTGGGCAAACCGGCCAGCCGCTTGTCCGACGTGTATGCGCTGGGGGTGATGTTCTACGAGATGATCAGCGGCGCGCGGCCGTTCGCGAACCTGTCAGGCCTGGCGCTGGCGGCGGCGCAGATGCAATCGAGTTCGGCGTCCTGGGTGTTTCCGGCCTCGACCTCGGCCCCGCTCATCGAGCTGATCCGTTCGATGACGGCGCGCCAGCCCGAGCAGCGCCTTGGCGGAATGGAAGAAGTCGGCGCCGCCCTGGCTGCCTGGCGCGCCGGCGCGCCGGTCGCAGCTTCTCCGCAAGCGGCAGAGGAGCCCGTACCGGAACCCGCGCCGCTGCCCATGCCCAAGCCACGCCTGCTGCGCTCGCGCAAGGCCTGGCTGGGCGCCGGCCTGGTCCTGACGCTGGGCCTGGGCGGCGTACTGGCCATCGACCAGGTGCGCAACTCGGTACCCGTCTTTTCACGTGCGGCGACCATCGCCCGCGCCCTGCATGCCCTCGAATCCTTCGACCAGACCGAGAAACTGGAAGCGGCGCGCGCCGATTTTGCGGCCTTGCTGGCCACGGACCCCAACAATGCCGCCGCGGTGGCGGGGATGTCGCTGGTGGACAGTTTCCGCTACGCCGGCGATACCCAGGACGAAACCTGGCTGAAGCGCGCTGACGCGGCCGCCCAGCAAGCAATGCGGCTGGAACCGACCTTGGCCCTCAGCCACGTGGCCCAGGCCTGGGTGCTTTACAACCACGGCAAGTCGGAACAGGGACTGGCAGCGATGGACGAGGCACTCGGTCTGGAGCCGGACAATTATTTTGCGGCCCTCGGCAAGATCAACTGTCTGACCAAGCTGCGCCGTTACGACGAGGCCCGTGGGTGGGGAGAGGCCATGCTGCGCCGGTATCCTGGCCAACGTGTCTTTGCCGACTCCCTTGGTACCGTGCATTTTCTGCAAGGCCACTACAAGGACGCCGAGCAGGCTTTCCGCCTCAGCATTCAGCTGCAGCCTGACTCCAGCGTCGCCTACGCTAATCTCAATGCAGTGCTGCTGCGCCAAGGCCGCGGCGACGAAGCCTTACAAGTGGTCCAACAGGGCTTGCGGGTCCGGCCGAACGCCATGCTGTACACCAACTTGGGCAACGCCCTGTTCCAGCGCGGCGACTACGTGGGTGCGGCCAGCGCCTTCGAGCGGGCCGTAACGCCGCCGGCGGGCACCCCGAACAGGTACCTGAACTGGGCCAACCTGGGCGATACCCTGCTGTGGATTCCCGGTCGCGAGGCGGATGCGCGCAAGGCCTATGCCAAGGCCAGGGAGCTGCTGGCGCCGCGGCTGGCGCGCACCCCGGACAACGTGACCCTGGTGTCGCGTATGGGCTTGTATGCAGCCCGCAGCGGCGATGACTCTGGCGCCATGCAGATGACGGCCAAAGCACTGGCCATGGCGTCGGCCAACGCGGACGTGCACTTCCGCGCCGCTCTGGCATACGAATTGCTGCATCACAGGGAGCTGGCGCTTGATGCGCTGGCCCGGGCGAAGCAGCTCGGCTATTCCGCCAGCGCCATCGAGGCCGAACCCGATTTCGTCGCCTTGCGCCGCGATGCGCGTTACCAATCACACTAAAGCAAAGGGAATTTTGAGGTGATCAAGAATAGTTATTATCTGATGGTGAGTTTCGATATTTCCCAGGAAAGCGAAAGGCTGGACTGGACCATCCTGGACTCGGAACATCAGCCCGTGCAGAAATCCACGGGCTTGGAAACCGGCCAGTTCATGCTTGACGTCAATGACACGATGCGCTTGAACGTGGTGGCTAACAGTTACCTGAAACAATTGACGTCGGTGCACATCATCGATTGCCACCTAATCCATCGCCCGGTGATGTTCTCCAGCCGCGGGAATCCCGCGCACCTTGCCGGCAAATATCCTTATCCTTCGCCCTTCTTCAATCCGGCCACCATGGCGAACGGCCAAGGCGCTACTTTCAGCTTCGGCCAGGGCCAAGCCACCGGCACGCAATCGCAGATGAGCTGGGATTCCGACGCCGCGCTGACCATCCTAAACCGGGGACGCTGGCAGATGTCATTCATCATGACTGTGGCGATCGAGACGGCGAAGGGCCTTGAATACCGCGTGTTCTCCTTCGACCCGGAAACCCAGGTTGGAAACGGCTCGGTCCCGCCAGATGATGGCGACACGCCGCCTGGCGATGACATCGCGCCCTCAGCTTAACAAGCCGAGCCCGCGCAGGTGACGGCGCAAGGCCTCTAGCGGCGTCAACAGGAGAGCGGCGCAGCGTTCGACGTCGCCGCCGCTTTTCTCCAGATTCTCCGCCAGTTCGTCCGCACCGATGTCCTCGGGGCGGCGGATGGCGGGATGGGCCTCGACCAGCTTGTACATCGACGGCCGCGAAATCCCGAGTTCGCCGGCCGCGCCCTGGATGCGCCAGCCGTTGTTGTGCAGCGCCGCCAGGATCTCGTCTTCATCGAACTCGCCGAGCGCACGCCGTTTGCCCGGCACGGCGGCCGGCGCCGCCGGCGCGGCGCGGCGGACCTTCACGAATGCCTCGAACACCGGTTCCTGCCCGGCCTGCCATTCCAGCAGGGCGCGCCCCAGCACGTGCGCCAGCTGGCGCACATTGCCCGGCCAATCGTAGTTGGCGCAGGCGCTGACAAAGGCGAAGGGCAGCGGCGCCGGCTGAGCGCCGTCCTCGCGCGCCCGTTCCAGGTAATGCAGCATCAGCACGCCGATATCCTCGCGCCGCGCGCGCAGGGGCGGCAGCGCGATCACGAAGCGCTCTAGCCTGCGCAGCAGGGCCTGGTTGAAGTCCTGCGTGTTCAAATCCTGGTCGGTGGCGGCGATCACGCGCGCGCTGCTGCGCCGGTCGGTGTCGCCGCCGAGCGCGCGGTACTGGCCGGTTTCCAGCACCCGCAGCAGCATCGGCTGGACGTTGGCCGGCGTGTTGCCGATCTCGTCGAGGAACAGGGTGGCGCCGTCGGCTTCGGCAAACAGGCCGGCGCGCGCGGATTGTGCCCCGGTATAGGCGCCGCGGGCGGCGCCGAACAGCTCGGCCGCCGCCAGTCCCTCGTTCATCACCGCCATGTTCACGGCCACGAAGGGCGCGGCGGCACGCCGGCCGAGGGCGTGGATGGCGCGCGCCGCCACTTCCTTGCCGGTGCCGGTTTCACCCAGCAGCAGTACCGGCATCTCGGTCGAGGCCACCGCGCCTATCAGTTCGCGCACCTTGATCGCGCCGCTGCTCACGCCGAGCAGGCCCGGTACCGTGTTGTTGCGCGGCAGCCGGTCGGTCCAGTGAATGCACAGCAGGATCGCCCGTCCTAGTCCCAGCACCACGCCATTCTCCAGCTGCGCAGCGTCGAGCACGACCGCTTGCTGGATCTCGACGCCGTTGACTTCGACCGCCATGCGGCTTTCCGGCGGCGTCAGCGACAGAGCGCCGCCGGCCTCGCGCGCAATCCGCACGGGCAGGCGCGATACGCCGCCGTGTCCGAGACCCAGTCCGTCTTCGCCGGCATGGGCGAACAGGGGCAGGAAGCGGCTCAGCTCGACCACGGCGCGCGCATCCGGTTCCAGGTACTGCGCGCCGATGCGGCTGGGGTCGGGATGCCAGAGCACGGTCAGCGCCAGGATGGCCGGGCCCGAGCCGGTGGCCCCTGGAAGCGGTGAGGTCAGGGTGATATCCGCGTCATCCATGCAGCTGTAGCCATGTCGAAGTGTAAAAAACGAATGTAAAGCGCGGCTGTTGACATGTCAATTTACATGGGACAGCTACCGTGGTGCAGCAATTTCCCTAGCGAAACAGGTTTTCCTGGTCATGGCATGCGATTTGCAATCGTAAGTAGACCGCAGGCGCCGGGCAGCGTCTATTACTGGGAGAACTCGATGGGATCGGCGTGCAGCAACTTCGCTATCGGCAGCTACGGCGGCGATCTGCTGTTTTCCATCGACGCGCAGATCCGGCGCGATCACCCGAATGGACGGTGCAAGCATGTCGCCAGCGCGCGCACGATTGCCGGTCCCGGCCGGGCCGGCCTGGTCCATCTGGCGATGGTCGTCAATGACGGCAATGGCGACCATCTGTACCTGAGTCTGTCGAATCCGGCGTCGGAACTGGCCTGGCGCGCCGCGCCGGCGTGGACGGCTTGCCCGTTCGAGGACGGCGTGCCGCAGGCGCGGCCGACCATCACGGCGGTCCGGATCGGCGACGCGAGCGACGGCACCTTCATCGTCGTCGACATGGCGGGCAATCCCGGCACCGCCGCACCGCTGCCGTCGCGCTATTACATCGATACCGGCCGGCGCGGCAGGCCGGCCTGGGTCGCGCACGATGCGCCGGGCAATCCACAGGCGAAGGTGTACGCTTCCTGCCTCGGCCGCAGCCGCGGCAGCTGGAATGTGGACGGCGTTTATCTGGCCGCCAAAGTGGGCGACACCCCGCAGCTGCTCTATTCCCCGCTCTGCAATCCCTTCATTCCTTCGCTGCCGACGCAGTCGCGGCGCCTTGCGCTGCCCGGCGAACTCGCCGCCGAGACGATCGCCGCCTGCCGCAATGCCGACAACACCTCCGACCTGTTCGCCACGGCCGGGGGCGCGCTGTATTTTTTCTCCGCCGCCAACCAGTTCGACGGCGCGCAAGCCGTGCAGCTGCTCGCCGATCCCCTGTTCCAGGACCTGCGCAAGCTGAGCGCCTCCGCCGCGGACGGACGCGTCACGGTACGGGGATGGAACGGCGCCGGCCAGGTCGTGAGCACCAGTGCCGACCAGGTGTACATGGCGGAGCCGGATTGCTGGAGCCGCCCGCGCATCGAGGACGTGCACGGAGCTGGTTTCTCATTGGCGGGACGTGCATAATGTACCGATGCAAGCACCTGACCTGCCCGACAACGAAGCCGAGCGCCTGGCCGCGCTGTATGCGCTGCTGATCCTCGATACCCCGCCCGAACAGCGTTTCGACAAGATCATCGAGTTCGCAAGCACTGAATTCGATGTGCCGATCGCCCTGCTCACCCTGGTCGACCGCGAGCGCCAATGGTTCAAGGCCAGCACCGGGCTGGACGTCTGCGAGACCGGGCGCGACATCTCCTTCTGCGGCCATGCCATCCTGGCGCAGGACATCATGGTGGTGCCGGATGCGCTGCAAGACCCGCGCTTTGCCGACAATCCCCTCGTCACCGGCGAGCCCGGCATCCGCTTCTATGCGGGCGCGCCGCTGGTGCTGCCGTCCGGGGCCGCGCTGGGTACGCTATGCCTGATCGACCGCCGCCCTCGCACGCTGGATGCGATGGAGCTCGGCATCCTGGCCACCTTGCGCGACCTGGCGGTGCTGGAGCTGGCCAGGAAGGAGGGAGATGGGCATGCCTGACAGCGCGCTGCACATGCTGCTGGTGGAACCGGAAACCCTGCTGCGCCGCACCGTGTCGCTGACGGCGCGCCCCCTGGGACTGGGCCTGGTCCATGAAGCGGCCAGCGTCGACGCGGCGCGCCAACTTCTGGGCCAGCGCCGCTTCGACGGCGCCGTGATCGCGGTGGAGTGCGTCGAGCGCGAGGGGCAGCGCCATTACGACATGACCCTGGTCGAGCTGATACGCCAGGGCCTGACCCTCAGCGATGCCGGCATGCCGATCGCCATCATGGCGGACCGGGCGACGGCCGAACTGGTGAAGGAGCTGCAGGGCCGCGGCATCAACCGCGTCATCCTGAAACCCTTCCGCGCCAAGGTCTTGCTGGAGGCGATTGCCGATTTCGCCACGAAGCAGGCGGCCTGAGTATCCCCTACGATCCCTTGACGATCTTCCAGATCCCGGTCGCGGTCAGCACATACAGCTCGCCCTGGCCGTCGCGGCCGAAGGACATCACCTGGCCGGGTTTGCTCACGCTCCAGTCGCGCTGCTCCGACACCGTGCGCTCAGTCGCCAGAAAACTGCGCAGGAAGCCGGCGCAGTAATCGGAATAGAAATAGCGCCCGGCCAGCTCCGGGATCGCCGCGCCGCGGTACACATAGCCGCCGGTGATCGAGCACGGACTGCCGGCGTCCGCATGGCTGTATTCGAGCACCGGCAGCGCCAGACCAGTACGGTCGCAGGTGGACGACTGGTAGCAGGCCGTGCCTTCCATCCTGTTCCACCCGTAGTTCAGACCGCCCTGGGCCGCCGCTTCGAGGTCGATTTCCTCGCGCTCGGCCTGGCCGACGTCGGCGATATACAGCTTGTCGCCGTCGAAGGTGAAACGCCAGGGGTTGCGGAGGCCGTAGGCCCAGATCTCGGGGCGGGCCCCGGTCTGGCTGCGGTAGGGATTCGTGGCCGGGATCGTGTAGGGGACGGACGCGCTGGACGTGCTGACGTCCAGGCGCAACAGCTTGCCGAGCAGGGAATTGAGATTTTGCGCATTGCCGGGCGGGTCGCCGGCCGAGCCGCCGTCGCCGGTGCCGAGGTACAGGTAGCCGTCGGGGCCGAAGGCGACCAGGCCGCCGAAATGGTTCGTGAACGTCGGGTGCGGAATCTGGATGATGGTGATGCCGGAGGCGCCGTCGGCCCGGTTCGGATCGCCGGACACGGTGTAGCGCTCGACCACGATGTCGCGGTTCAGATTCGTGCGGTAGACGTAGAAGCGGCCGTTGGTGGCGTAGCCGGGATCGAAGGCCATCGACAGCAGGCCGCCCTCGCCGGCGACGTCGGTGACCGTGCGCAGGTCGAGGAAGGGCTGTGCAAGCAGCGCGCCGTTCTGCATCAGCAGGATGCGGCCTGCGCGCTCGACGATGAACTGGCGGGTATCGCCCGGCGGCGCGGTCAGGAAGGTGGGACTGGGCAGATTGCCGGCGAAGGGCGCCAGGGCCAGCGTCAGGGCGGCGGGCGGCGGTGCGGGTGGCGTCGGTGGCGTCGGCGGCTGGATGACCGGGCCGCCGGCGACGGGAGGCGTACTCGCGCCGCCGCCTCCACCGCCGCCGCCGCAGGCAGCGAACAGGGCGCCGAGTACACCCGCCAGCAAAAACGACAAGGGCAAACGCCTGCGCCAGGAACGCATTTCCGCCTCCGGATTGGTTGCCAGACTCGTGTTGTCGCAGGATGCGCCAGGCTTGCAGGCTGTGGCGCGCGATTGGCGCCCGGTGCGAAAAGGTGGTGTCCGCTCCAAAAGCGGTGCATAATATGGCGCTTGTCTTCTGTCTTATATAAGACTTGGAAAAAGCGCCTCGTATCGGGTTAGATCGGTTAGGATCATCGCCTAACAGCGTGCATAGACCCGCGAGTCCAGACAGTCGATGTCATTTTAGTATTAGTTTCCCTTACCTTCGCGAACACCGAGGAAAAAGCGTATGAGCAGCGATCCGACCATCATCTATACCTTAACCGACGAGGCGCCCCTGCTGGCTACTCACGCCTTCCTGCCCGTCGTCAGCACGTTTACCAAACCCGCTGGTATCCGTATCCAGGAAAGCGACATTTCGGTCGCCGCCCGTATCCTGGCCCAGTTCCCCGAGCGCCTGACGGCCGAACAGCGTGTGCCTGACACCCTGAGCGAGCTGGGCAAGAAGACCCTCGAAGCCGACGCCAACATCATCAAGCTGCCGAACATCAGCGCTTCGGTGGGCCAGCTGGTCAACGCCATCAAGGAACTGCAGGGCAAGGGCTACGACCTGCCCGACTATCCGGCCGATCCCAAGACCGACGAAGAAAAAGAAATCAAGGCACGCTACGGCAAGTGCATCGGCTCGTCCGTGAACCCGGTCCTGCGCGAAGGTAACTCCGACCGCCGCGCGCCGAAGGCCGTCAAGGAATACGCACGCAAGAACCCGCACTCGATGGGCGAATGGTCGCAGGCATCGCGCACCCACGTGTCGCACATGACCCACGGCGACTTCTACCACGGCGAAAAGTCGATGACCCTCGACAAAGCCCGCGACGTCAAGATGGAACTGCTGACCAAGAGCGGCAAGACCATCGTGCTGAAGCAGAAAGTGGCGCTGCAGGACGGCGAAATCATCGATTCGATGTTCATGAGCCGCAAGGCCCTGCTGGACTTCTACGAGCAGCAGATCGAAGACGCACACAAGACCGGCGTGATGTTCTCGCTGCACGTGAAAGCGACCATGATGAAGGTCTCGCACCCGATCGTGTTCGGCCACGCCGTGCGCACCTTCTACAAGGACGCCTTCGCAAAGCACGGCGCACTGTTCGACAGCCTGGGCGTGAACGTCAACAACGGCATGGCCGATCTGTACAACAAGATCGCCACCCTGCCGGATTCGCAGCGTGAAGAAATCATCCGCGACATCCACGCCTGCCAGGAACACCGTCCGGCGCTGGCCATGGTCGACTCGGCCAAGGGCATCACCAACTTCCACTCGCCGAACGACGTGATCGTCGACGCGTCGATGCCGGCGATGATCCGTGCCGGCGGCAAGATGTACGGCGCCGATGGCCGCCTGAAGGAAGTCAAGGCCGTCATTCCGGAATCGACCTTTGCCCGCATCTACCAGGAGATCATCAACTTCTGCAAATGGCACGGCGCCTTCGATCCGAAAACCATGGGCACCGTTCCGAACGTGGGCCTGATGGCGCAGCAGGCGGAAGAATACGGTTCGCACGACAAGACCTTCGAGATCCCGGAAGACGGCGTCGCCAACATCACCGACCTCGCCACCGGCGAAGTGCTGATGTCGCAGAACGTCGAGCAGGGCGACATCTGGCGCATGTGCCAGGTGAAGGACGCGCCGATCCGCGACTGGGTCAAGCTGGCCGTTACCCGCGCCCGCAACTCCGGCATGCCGGCCGTGTTCTGGCTGGACCCGTACCGTCCGCACGAGAATGAAGTGATCAAGAAGGTCAAGACCTACCTGAAGGATCACGACACCACCGGCCTGGACATCCAGATCATGTCGCAGGTGCGCGCGATGCGTTACACCCTGGAGCGCGTGGCCCGCGGCCTGGACACCATCTCGGTGACCGGCAACATCCTGCGCGACTACCTGACCGACCTGTTCCCGATCCTGGAACTGGGCACCAGCGCCAAGATGCTGTCGATCGTTCCGCTGATGGCGGGCGGCGGCATGTACGAAACCGGCGCCGGCGGCTCGGCGCCGAAGCACGTGCAGCAGCTGGTCGAAGAGAACCACCTGCGCTGGGATTCGCTGGGCGAGTTCCTGGCGCTGGCCGTCAGCCTGGAAGACCTGGGCATCAAGACCGGTTCGAGCAAGGCCAAGATCCTGGCCCAGACCCTGGACGCCGCCACCGGCAAGCTGCTGGACAACCGCAAGTCGCCGTCGCCGAAGACCGGTGAACTCGACAACCGCGGCAGCCAGTTCTACCTGGCTATGTACTGGGCCCAGGAACTGGCCGCGCAGACCGAGGATGCCGAACTGGCAGCCTACTTCGCGCCGCTGGCCAAGAACCTGGCGGAGAACGAGCAGAAGATCGTCTCGGAACTGCTGGAAATCCAGGGCAAGGCTGTCGACATCGGCGGCTACTACCAGCCGGACAACGCCAAGGTGAAAGCCGTGATGCGTCCGAGCGCGACCTTCAATCAGGCGCTGGCTTCGCTGGCCTGATGAGAGTCAAATGAGAAAAGCCAGTCCGTAGTGGACTGGCTTTTTTTTCGTCTGCCGGATCAGTAGCTGGTCAGCGCTTTCCCGAACTTGATCAGCCACAGCCGGCTGGGACGCTCGCGGTCCTCGCCGCGCGCCACGCGGATCGTGTTCCCTGCCGTGCAGCCGGCCGAGCTGCCGGTGACGATCGCGCCATTCGCATCGATGCTGCACTTGGTGACATCGGCGTCGGCCACCGCCACGCCGTCCGGCGTGTACACCTTGGTCTTCAGGCCGAAGTCGTTGTCGTTGGCGAGCGCCAGGGTGTTCGCATCGACGATGCTCAAGGCTTCCGCTTTCTCGGCCAGCCAGCCGATCGCATTCAGGTCCAGCAACTGGGTCTTCTTCAGTGCGACCACCTTGCTCCAGTCGGTGCCGTTGACGGGCGCGCCCGCCATCGAGCTCTTTTCCAGGTCCGAGGTATCGGCGTTGAAGGCAGCGGCGCCGATGTCGGTGGCGTTGCCGATTTCGACCAGCATCAGCTTGTTGAAGACCTTGCCCTTGGGGTCGGCGCCCTGCTCGATCACGATGAACTTGCCGTTCCCCAGCGCCACCATGTCGCCCAGCTTGGCGTTGCCGGTGCGGCCGTCCTGGTAGTCGGAGGCGGCGATCGGATACGCGAACATGCGGGTGGTCGCGCCGGTGTTCGGATCGAATTCGATCCAGCGCGTGAAGCGGGCGAAGCGTTCGACCTGCTCGTTCTTGCCGGTCACCGCATACGCAGCGCTGCCGTCGCTCAGCGGGCTTTGCAGGAAGGCGTGCAGGCGGTCGGTCGCGGTGTCCAGCGCCATGCCTTCGATGCCGCGGTTGGCGCGGCGCTTGGCGAAGATCTTCGGCAGGCCGCTGCCGGCCGCATACTTCGCCTGGATCACGCCGGTGGCCGGGTCGAGCCTGACGATGAAGGGACCGTATTCGTCGCTGATCCACAGCGTGTTGCGCTTCTTGTCGAGGACGATGGCTTCGCTGTCCAGGCCATTCGCGTTGAAGACCGCCTTGCCGTTCGGGTCGAACTTCATCGCGTCCATGACCGGAATCTCGGCCGAGTTGCCAAGCGTGCCTTCCGGGATCGGCAGGCCGCTGCTGTTGACGGTGGCGCTGGCCTTGATCGGCATGACCGAACTGAGGACCGCGCCGTTCTTGCCGACCGTGATCACGCCGATCGAGGGCGTGAAGCTGGGGGACGGGAAGATCTTGCTGCCGGTAGTGCCGCTGCCGCTCAGCGAAGGGACGTTGGGGCCGTCGCCGTTCGGGCCGCGGTCGGTCAGGCCATAGAATTCCAGGTCGCCGTTCGCGTTGGCGCCCTTGAAGGCCAGCGAGGAACCGTAGGAGGGCAGGAAGCCGAGCGGGAAGTCCTGCTTCACCAGCGCATTGCTGCCTTCGTAGGGGATGTAGTACTTGCTGTCGGCCTGCATCTGGTAGCGGGTGACGCTGACCTCGACCGCGCCCTGCGTGAACTTGTCGGCCACCGGGGCGCCCAGCTTCGAGGCCAGGGTGTCGGCGAAGTGCTCGTCGGCCAGCTGGCGGCGGTCGGCGTCGACGCTGCGCGCTGCGTACTTGCCGCCGGCAGCCGACAGCATGCTCGCCAGGGCCGTGTTGAAGCTGTCGGCGGCGGCATTGAAGTCCAGCGATTTGGCGGCCAGCGCGGTCTTCACGTCGGCGGCGATCCTGATGCCGTTAGAGGGATCGCTGTCCTCGTCCAGCAGCTGCAGGGCCAGCAGGCGATTCGCCACTTTTATATCCTTGGCGTCGCTGACGCCGGCCAGCTGCAGCGGCGTGACGGTGGCCGCGCAGGCGGCGCTGCCGAGGGCGATGCCGCCCAGGCTGAAGCTGACGGTATCGCCCTGGAAGCAGGTGAATTCGCCTTTCGCCGTGGTGCTCGCCTTGGCGGCGGTGCCGGCCGTGTACTCGAGGCCTTCGACGGCGGCGTCGTAGAACACGCCGGTAATCTGGGTCTTGGCAGGCGTGGTGACGGCCGGCGCATCGTCGCTGCCGCCGCAAGCGGCGAGCAGGACGGCCAGGCACAGGGGCGAAACGCGTGGAAGCGACATGGTGACCTCTCGAATGGAAAGCGCACAGTCTAGGAAGCGTCGATGACAGGCTCATGACAAAAAAATAAGGGGCTGTGCTAGGCTAGCCCTTACCCGTATCCACCACGAAGAGGCCAGCTTGATCATCTCCCGACTCGCCGCCGCAGCATCGCTTGCGCTGCTCTCCCTTGCCGCTCAGGCCCAGCAGCCTTTGAAAACCCAGGTCGGCGCCCGCGTCGACGCCATGTACCCCTGGCTGGACGCCGTCTACAAGGACTTGCACGCGCATCCGGAAACCGCGTTCCAGGAAGTGCGCACCGCCGGCAAGCTGGCGGCCGAGATGCGCAAACTCGGCTTCGAGGTGACGGAAAAGGTCGGCAAGACCGGGATCGTGGCGGTGCTGCGCAACGGCGCCGGGCCGACGGTGCTGGTACGCACCGAGCTCGATGGCCTGCCGATGGAGGAGAAGACCGGCCTGCCCTACGCCAGCCGCGGCGCGGCCACCCACAGCTGCGGGCACGACGTGCACATGGCCAGCTGGCTGGGCGCCGCGCGCACGCTGGTGGAGCTGAAGGCGCAGTGGAAGGGCACGCTGGTGTTCATCGGCCAGCCGGCCGAGGAGACGGTGTCCGGCGCGAAGGCCATGCTGGACGATGGATTGTTCAAACGCTTCCCCAGGCCCGACTATGCCTTCGCCCTGCACTCCTGGCCGCTGGCCTATGGCACGGTCGGCTTCAACGACGGTGCGGTGTCCTCGAACTCGGACGCCATCGAGATCGTCTTCAAAGGCCGCGGCGGACACGGCTCGGCGCCGGACAAGGCGCTGGATCCGATCGCCATCGCAGCCCACTTCGTGACCGACGTGCAGACCGTGATCAGCCGCGAGAAGGATCCGAAGGAGTTCGGCGTGGTGACGATCGGTGCGATCCACGGCGGCACGGTCGGCAACATCATCCCGGACACCGTGCAGGTGCGCGGCACGATCCGCTCCTACAGCCCGGAAGTACGGGCGAAGCTGCTGGACGGCGTGCGCCGCGTGGCGAATGCGTCGGCCGCGATGGCCGGCGCGCCGGCGCCCGAGGTCCAGCTGATCGCGGGCGGCGCGGCCATCGTCAACAACGAGGAGCTGGTGCGCAGGACGGAAGCCGTGTTCAAGGATGCCTTCGGCGCCGCCAACGCCCAGCGCATGCCGGCGATGACGGCCAGCGAGGATTTCTCGCTGTACGCCAACCAGGGCATTCCTTCGATGTTCTTCTTCACCGGCGTCTACGAGCCGAAAGCGGTGGCGGAGGCCCAGCGTCCCGGCGGCACGCCGATCGCCTTCAACCACTCGCCCTTCTATGCGCCGGTGCCGGAACCGTCGATCAAGACGGCCGCGCAGGCGATGAGCCTGGCCGTGTTGAATGTGATGGCGCAGGGAGGGAGCAAGCAATGACAGCGACACTTCAGCTTCTTCGCCCGGCGCTGGTGCTTGTGGCCTGCTTTTTCACCGCGCTGCCGGCATGGTCAGCGCCGCTCAGCTTCCGCAGCGGCGATGGCGAGATCAGCATCGAGGAGCTGCCCTATCGCGAGGCGAACGCCTGCAAGAGTGCGCAGTGCCGAGCGATGCACTATGCGATCCTTGGCACCCAACGGCCGAAAACCATGCTGTCCTCGCTGACGCTCAGACGCCATGGCCGGGTCTACAAGCTGCCGACCGACGGCATGGTCGATCCGCTACTCGGTGATGCCAAAGCGGCATCCTCACGGCTGGCGCTGGCCTGCGACGAGGTGGACAACTGCACCGTCCGCGGCGTCTTCGGCGATGCCGGCGGTACCTATGCCGCCGAGTGGATCATCCAGAACGGACGGGCCACCCGGACGGTTTTCAGCAACTCGATGGACCTGAACGGCTTCATTGGCGAGCACCTCCAGGCGCCAACCTACCGCTAGCGCAGAGCAAGACTAGTAGCTCTCCACGTTCACGGCCAGCAGCTCCACCGAGGTGTCGCTGACCATCCCTCCATGGCCCATCATCGCGTGCATCGGCAGCACCCGCAGCCGCAGCGAGCCGTCCGCCGCCAATGCCTGGGCGGCGCCGGCCTGGCCCAGCTTGTCGCCGAGCGGCAGCGCATACGACAGGGCGCCGCAGGTGCCGTGGCCGCCGATCATGGTGATGGTCGCGAGGTAGAAGGGACTGCCCGGCTCGACCTGGGTCGGGGCCTCAGGCCCGTTGAGGATGACGACGAAGGCCTCGCAGGTCCGCTCCGAGAAGTTCAGGGTGACGTTGGCCACCATGGTCGACCCCATGGTGCCGGCCTGGCCGATGCTGCTCGCCGGCAGCTGGACCGTCGCACTGGCCGCTTTTGTCCCCGTTACCAGCCGGCTCTGCACCTTGCCGGCGTAGACCCGGCGCGCCGCCAGCCTTGGACGCGGCTGGCTGCCGGCCCAGCGCACCACCTCCTCGCCGGATCCGGGCTCGTAATCGTAGTCGAAGGCGCTCATCCAGGTGTAGTCCTCGGCGCGCGTCTTCGTCACCTCCCTGCCCTTGCTGTCGACGAAGAACAGCACCGGTTCGCGCGCCCAGCGGTAGTAGTCGGTGTTCTTTTCTTCCGCCGATTTCTGGTCGTCCGGCAGGTCGGTGCGCAGATCAAAGCCGCTGGGCAGCACCGGCAGGCCGAGCAACTGCTGCTTGCGGGTCCAGACGTCCCACAGGCGGTCCAGGTTCGCATGGTGCAGGAAGAAAATCGGGTCGACCGGCGACAGGAAGTTGGTCATGAAGCCCTGGGCATCCATGAAGTTGCAGTCGCGCGAACCGACGCAGCGGTGGATCGAGTTGTGCGGCCTGCCCTCGATGACGCTGAAACCGGCCATGGTGTGGTGGTTCGCGCTTTTGAGGCTGCCGAAAGTGGGGAAGTCCGGCGCCGCCAGCGCGGCATGGATGGTCGCAGTCGATACCGCGTCGATGGTGGTGGCCGACAGGGCAGGGGCCTCGCGCCGTATCCCGCGCGCGTTCGCCAGGTCGTAGTACAGCGGACCGGAAGGATCGCCGACGATGTCGAACATGATGTCGTCGGCGAAGCGGAATTTGCGGATCAGGAGCTGACCGTAGCGGGTATTCCTGTCGAACACGCCGCCGGGCGAGGTCCAGTAATCCGTGTTCGCGAGCGCCGTCCTGAGGCGGTTCTCGAATTCCTGGGCGTTCGGGATGTAGGCGGGGTGATGCGGGTCGAGCACGTCGTTGAACATGCCGCTGGGGACCTTCTGCTCCGCCGTCCAGTCCCAGTAGGGCAGCGCGAATTGCGGATCGCCGCTCAGCTCGCGGCAGATCTGCTCGAACCAGCCCAGGTAACCGCGGTGCCAGGGCAGCAGCCACCAGTTCCCGTGCGGGCAGTCGAGCGTATGCACCATGGCATGGCGATACCAGTTGCGCGGATCTTCGGGCGGCAGCGCCAGCATGGCGCGCACGGCGCGGGCATAGCTTTCCAGCATCCGCGCCCCCGTTTTCGAGCCGGACGCGTTGTAGCGGCGGTAGCGCGCCGGCTTGGCGGCCGCCTGCCCGAACGAGGAGGCGAGCGGCAGCATGCTGGCGCCCAGGGAAAGACCTGCGGTTTTGAGGATGGTGCGGCGGGACGGACTGAACACATGGCGTAGTTGTCGAATCATGGCGTGCTCTCCGAATGAGATATGGTCGTCGTGCATCCAGGAAAGATGCGAACCCAACGGGCATACCCGATCAGACTAGCTCGTCTGTTTTAGCTGTCGCTGGCATGGCGCAAGCGAACTCATCGAGGGTATGCTTCTCTCATGAATATTGGATATGTAGAGGCGCTGGCGCTCCGGCCTCCGCGGACGGACAGGCCGATGGCGGTGGACGCCGTGCAGGCGCTGGCCGATACGGGCCTGGCCGGCGACCGCCACGCCGATCCGTTGTCGCCGCGCCAGGTGTTGCTGGCCAGCGCTGCCGTCTACGCCGACCTGGCATTGCCCGCGCAGGCGCTGGGAGAGAACCTGCTGCTCGACCTCGAAACGGCCGATCTAAGCTCCGGCACCGTGCTGCAGGTCGGTGACGCCGTCCAGCTGCGCCTGATGTTCCAGTGCGAAGCCTGCGGCTACCTCGATGCGCACAAAGCCGGCGTGGCGGCGCGGATCGGCCGGCGCCGCGGCATGCTGGCGCGCGTGCTGGCCGGCGGCGAGATTTACCGAGGAGACCGGATCCGCGACCTGGGCCGGCAGCTAGCAGCCTGGTCCGACGACTGGCGAGAGCGGGTTGCGCGGGTCTTGTGCGCGGTGCCGGATGGGATGGTGCTCACCTATGCCCAGCTGGCGCGCCTGGCCGGGGTGCAGTCCACTTACTGCCGCGCCTTTCCTCGCCTGGTGAAAAGCCTGGGCCTTGCGGGAAAAGCCGTGTCGGCACAGGCGGCAGCCGGTTTGCAGATATGGGATGGCCGAGGCCTCTTCGGCGATGACGCCTACAGCGCGTGCAGCTCGTAGCGCACGTCGCGCCGGTCCTGCGCCTGCTCACCCTCGACTAGATAGGCATCCCAGCCCAGGCGGCCGATGGTGGACCTCTCCTTCAAGCTCACCTCGCGCACGTCGGCGGCGCGCAGCACCAGCTCCACTTCGTATTCGAGCGTGACGCCGGTGAACAGGGTCAGGATCGCGTGCAGCGCGCGCGCCGCCAGGCCGCCCGGTAAAAAGGCGTCGAAGCTGGCGCGGTCCAGCGGCCCGATCACGAGGCGCAGGCGCAGGTCGCGCTGCCACACGCGCACGCCCGTCATCGCGCCCGCGCCGAGGATGGCGGTGGGCTCGCCGAGGATGGTCTGCTGCGCCGGCGGCACCTCGTACCACTGGCCGACGAACTGCTCGGCCGCCACCGGCTGGCCGAAGTATTCCGTCAGCACGCGCGCGATCTGGGCGCTGGACGCCGGCCGGTGCCGGATCGCGGCGGCAAAGTAGCCGATCGATTCGTCCAGCACTTCGCCATGCTTGTCCTGCGCCAGGCGCTTGCGCAGCCCGGCATTGCCGAAGCCGGCCAGGCCGAGCAGCAGCGGCAGGAAGCTGTCCCTGCCGTCGGCTTGGTATTTGAGGGGCAGGCGGTATTTGCGCCAGGCCTCGTAGAACAGGGCCAGCGAGCGGTTCGAGAAGGTGTCGAGGAAGGCGCGCGGGCCTTCGTCCTTGTGCTGCGTCTCGTGCTCGGCAATGCGCTCGTTGTAGTGGGCCGGCAGCATGCCGCTGCAGCCCAGCAGGCCCATGAAGGCGGGCGTGAGATGCACGTAGCGCAGGCTCTCGTCGTCGCGGGTCTCGAGCTCGATGGCTTCGAGCTGGCTGGCCGGGAAGCGGTGCGAGATCGAATTCCGGAAGCGCAGCACGTTGGCCACGGGGTCTCCGGCCGCCGGGTCTGGCCTGGCTTCGCGCCGGCGCCTGAGCCAGAGCTCGAGCAGGCGCACCGCCTGGAAGTACTCGAAGCGCCAGGGTTCCTTGAACAGGCGCTCGATTACAGCAGGCTCGAATCGCCGCTTCTTGGCGAACATGCGAGTAACTCCTCTCCGGTCTTGTGCGAGATGATGGTCAGTCTGGTAAAACTGTTGGCGTGCACGTAGAGGGCCAGGAAGCGCTCGACCAGGTGGGCAAAGGCGTGAATGCCGCTGCCGATGAAGGCTTCCTCGTCGATGCTCAGGCGCACCTCGACCCCGCGCACCAGGCAGGTAAACGGGTTCCCCGGCAGCCAGGCGCTGGCGGCTTTCTGTTCGATGCCGATGACGCCGGCGATCTGACGCTGCGAGGAGGCCGAGCGCGGCAGGTCGTACAACGCCAGCATCTCGCGGAAGGCGTCGATGCCGTCCGCCGTCAATGACAAATGGTTCAGCGACAGGTGCGAGATCAAACGCCAGTGGGTGCCGCGTCCGTGCTCGAAACGCCAGGACGGCGTCGGCTTGCGCAGGAAGCTGACCGTCTTCACGCTGGAGCCGCCTTCGAGGAACAAGTCTCCGCCGCGCTGGCCGTAGGCGAGCTGGGAGGGCAGGTCACGGTTGGTGCAGGTGAGTTCCAGGTTCAGCGTGTCCGTCTCCACCGCCGCCGGATCGAAGTCGACGTCGACGATCGTGATCTGTGTCTCGAAGCCGGGACTCTTGTCGAGCAGGGTTTCGTCGCGCCGCATGGCCCAGTAATGGCCGCTGCTTTCCGGCGCCTGCGCATGCTTCAGCGAATAGAAGGGCTGGTAGGCGATGATGGTTTCGCCCTGCGGCGTCTGGCGCACCAGCGAGACCGAATCGATGGATTGCACTTCGTAGGCGAAGGCGCGGCGCGCATCGGCCAGCACCGGATAGCTGGCGCTGGTGTGGGTCAGGCGGATCGGCTCGCCCTTCTGGCGGAACAGGTTCACCACCGGCGTACAGCCGAGCAGCACGTTATTCGTCGACAGCGTCTCCAGCATGCGCGCCGTGTTCGAGTCCGCGCGCAGGCCGGTCATGGCCAGGTGCAGGGTCAGTGTCTTGGTCCCCGCCGGCAGGCTGGCCGCCAGAGTAGCCAGGTCGATGTCGAAGAAGTTGAATTTCTCGGGGAAGCAGAAGTATTCGGTCAGCAGCCGGTAGGCCGGATGCGAGCGGGCCGGGAAATCGATCAGCGCATCCTCGTCGTCGAAGCCGGCGGTGTGGATCGGAACCGCATCCAGCGGCACCCAGCGCCCGCTGCGCTCGCCCTCGGCCCAGGCGGCGACGGTGCGCATGAACAGCGCATCGCGCAGCGCCGCGCAGAACGAGGGTTCGCCGTCGATGAACACGCGCAGCTGCGGCAGTTGCAGCAGGCCGGGCGCCTGTTCGCCGGTGGCGGCGATGGTCAGCTTCAGGCCGGCGCTGGCGCCGCCCGGCAGGCGCACCGCTTCCGGGCAGCGGATGATGGAACTGAACGATGCTTCGCTGAGCGCCAGCGGCGCCACAGTGACCGGATACACGGTGCGGAAGGTGCAGGCGGCGCCGCGCACCGGCCGCGTGTTCAGCTGGGTGCCGCGCGGGATGGTGCTGGCGCCGGTCTGCTGCTTGGCGGCGCCGGCGACGTCCATGTGCGCGATCGAGCAGGAGGGAAAGGGCCGCAGGTAGTGCGGATACAGCACCTCGAACAGGGCTTCCGTAAATTCCGGATAGTCGTCGTCGAGGCGCTTGGCGATGCGCGAATTCAGCAGCGCGAAGGACTCGATCATGCGCTCGATGTGCGGGTCTTCGCAGACCTCCCCGCTGATCAGGAGGCGCCCGGCGATCTTCGGATAGCGTTCGGCGAAGTCGCGCAGGTTGCGGCGCAGGTAGCCCAGCTCGCGTTCGTAGTAGGGCAGCAGCTGCTCCATCTCAGGCTCCCGCCGGCGCGCTCGATGCGGCTGACGTTGCCGACCCTGCGCGGCCGGCCTTGCTGATGCTGTACTGGAGGGTCGAGCGCTGCAGGATGGCGTCGAAGTTGACCGGCTCCTGCGAGCTGCTGGCCACCAGCAGCGCCGTGATCGAGAAATTCAGGCGGTTCACGGCGCCCTCCCGGATCTCGAGCGAAGCCTTCACATTACGCAGGCGCGGCTCGTGACGCGCGATGACTTTCTCCAGGCAGGCGCAGATGTGGGCGCGGTCGGAGGGGCTGGAAAGCGAGCGGTCGGCGAAATCGCTGAGGCCATAGTTCAGGATCGAGCGGCTGCATTCAGGATAGTCCTTGAGCAGCTCCTCGTCGATCACGGCGCGCGTATTCAGCAGGGCTTCCAGGTCACGCGCCACTGCATCTTTCAGGTCGTCGGCCGAAATCCGCGAGACGGTGGCGCTGCCGCCGGCGGCATGTCGCGCCGGTGTGCCGAGCAGGCGATCGAATAAACCAGGCGTGAACCCTTTCATCGCTATCCCCTCGCGTGATCAAGGGGAAAGTCTTACATAGACGAGGCCGAAAAAATAGTTCAGTTGGGACCGCGCTACCAAAACATTGAGCAGGAGCAAGACACAAGGGGGTTGCGGTAAAAAGGCCGCCACGAAAAAGCTATGGTTGTGGACTCGACAGGAGGGAACGCGACATGAACAGCAAGGTACTTTGGGGCGAGGGCCTGCTGCTGCGTCCGCAGCACTTCCAGCGCCAGGACCAATACCACGAGCACCGCCTGCATAAAAGCATCGATGCGGTGCACCCGTATGCATGGGGCGTGGAGCGGCTGGAGATCGATCGCGACGCCCTCGGCAGCAATGTGCTGCGCATCCTGGCGCTGTCGCTGCGCTTCCAGGACGGCGAGCTGGTCGACGCTCCGGGCCCCGACGAGCTGCCGCCCACAGTCGACCTGGGCCAGCTGCAAGCGCCGAATCAGCAGAGCGTGACGTATTACGCCGCCCTGCCCGGCCTGAAACCCTTTAGCGGCAACTTCGCCCAGCCCGGCCAGGACAGCAACACGGCGCGCTTCGTGCAGGCCAACCAGGAGACGCCCGACCTCTACACCCAGGCCTCGCCGGCGCACCTGGCCTACCTGAAGAAGACGGTGCGCCTGGTGGCCGAATTCGAGCCGCGCGACGCCTACACCTGCTTCCCGCTGCTGCGCCTGCGCCGCGCCGCCACCGGCGGCTTCGAACTCGATCCGAGCTTCGTGCCGCCCAGCCTGTCGGTGGGATCGGCGCCGATGCTGTTCCTGCAGCTGCGCCGCCTGCTGGACGCGCTGCAGGCCAAGGTCAGCGCCCTGTACGGCCATCACCGCGAGCCGAGCCGCAACGTGATCGAGTTCCGCTCCGGCGACATGTCCTCGTTCTGGCTGCTGCACACGGCCAGCAGCGCCTGCGCCGCGCTCACTCACTACCTGCACCATCCGGACCTGCACCCGGAGCGCCTGTACGAGCAGCTGCTGGCCACCGCCGGCGCCCTGATGACGTTCTCGAAAAGCTGGACTTTGGCCGACCTGCCGCCCTACCAGCACCAGGATCCCGGCCCGGCCTTCCTGAAAGTCCACCAGATCATCCGCGAACTGCTGGACACCGTGATCTCGTCGAAGTACTTCGCCATCGTCTTGAACGAGGTGCGGCCCAGCTACCACCACGGCATGCTCGACTCGGGAAAAATCGACGACAAGACCACCTTTTACATCGCGGTATCGGCCGATATCCCGGCGCTGGAGCTGGTCGACACGGTGCCGCTGCGCTTCAAGGTTGGCGCCCCGGACGACGTCGAGAAATGCGTGCTGTCCGCCCTGCCCGGCGTACGCCTGCAGTACGCGCCGCAGCTGCCGGCCGCGGTGCCGGTGCGGCCGGACACCTGCTACTTCATGCTCGACGCCAAGGGGAACATGTACGAACGCATGCTGCAGGCGCAGTCGGTGGCGATCTACGTGCCCTCGGGGATGAAGGAGCTCAAGCTCGAACTGCTGGCGGTGGCGGCCTGAATAGCCTATCCATCAAACATTGCATCATTGCAACTTGCGAACTACACTGCTGTGATACCCACGAAGGAGGCACGGCCATGGACATTACCCTGCAAACCCGTAAACCGGTCGAGGCGCTCACGCCCGAAGACCTGGCCGCCTTTCCGATCTGGGAACAGGACGAGGATGGAATCCGCCCGCTGGAACGCAGCACGATCCCGCGCGAAGCCGATGCGCTGTCGGTGGCGGCCGATTTCATCACGGCCGACGGCACGCCTTTCGTCGGCATCGTCGCGCTGTCGACCGATGAAGAGATCGCGTTCGACGGCGCCAGCCTGCTGAGCATGGGCGCGTACATCTATGCGGCGCACGGCGAAAAAACGCCGCTGCGCTACAAGACCAGCACCGCCAGCGAGCTCGGAAAATCGCCCGTCGACATCTATCCGCTGCGTTTTACCTTGCGCGCCTTGCTGGAGGGCGAACCGGCGCCACGCAGCGGGGTGTTTGCATAAATCAGCGCACCCGGCGCATCGACGAGATGCGGTTGTTCATCCCTTCCAGGAAGGGATAACGGCCCGGGCCGAACACGACGCACTGGCCGCGGAAGTCGCCGTGCTCGCAGAATTCCCAGCGCCCTTCGTGGATGACGATGGAGCCGGCGCGGTCGTTGAAGCCGACGTCGTTCAGCTCGCGGACGTCGCCGGACAGGCTGACGGCGGGGCCTTCGAAGCGCTGGCCGGAGAACAGCTGGACCGCGTCGCCGCGTCCGCCGCGATCGTCGCGCCAGTCGCCGCGGCGCTCATCTCGGCGCTCGTCGCGGTCCCCACGCCAGCCCGGGCCGCCGCGGTGGTCATCGCGATCGTAGCCGCCGCGGCCGCCGCGCGAAATCTCGCGTACCGAGGACACACGGTCGTTGAAACGCGGCAGTTCGCGGTATTCGCCGGGGCCGAACTCGGCGCAGTAGCCGCCGAAGTCCTTGTTCTCGCACACCTGCCAGACGCCCGAACGCACGACCATGCTGGAGGCGCGGTCGTTGAAGCCCATGTCCGCCAGGTTGTAGGCATCCCGGTCGATGGTCACGCGCGGGCCGCGGAAGTTACTGTCGGTGAACAGCGTGATCTCGCCGGCGGCGGCGGCTTGGGCAAGGGTGGCCAGCACGGCGGCGGCGGCTAACAGGCGTTTCATGTGATCTCTCCTCGAATTGTTCTACGCGCGCCTGTGAGTGGCGCCCATGTCTCTAACGCGGCAGGAGAGTAGCACGCGGACATGTTCTTGTAACAAATTCCTACTGCCGTAGCGGACAGGCGCCCGGTTCCTCGAGTTCGCGCGCCAGCTCGGCCCGCAGCGTTCCCAGCGCGGCGATGCGGGCGTCGATGTCGGCCAGCTTGCGCCGCAGCGCGTCCCGCAGCTCGGCGGCGGAGGCGTCAGGCGATTCCAGCAGCGGCATGCCGGCTTCGATCTCGGCCAGCGTGAAGCCCAGCTGCTGGGCGCTGCGCAGGTAGCACAGCCATTGCACGGCCTCGGGCGGATAGTCGCGGTAGCCGTTGTCGCGGCGACGGGGCTGCAGCAGCCCGCGCTTTTCATAGAAGCGCAGGGTGTCCCGGCTCAGGCCGGTGGCGGATGCCAGTTCTCCGATTTTCATAGGCGGCGATCAAAAGGCTTGACCCTGGAGTGTACTCCAGCCTTGATGATGCGGGCATCCCATCGATGGAGCCATCATGAAGCTGCCTACTTACCTGAAGATCGTCCGCGCCAGCGCCTGGTATGACCTGCTGCTGACCGCGCCGTTTGCCACGCCCTGGACCTTTGCGCTCATGCACGCCCAGCTGTCCGCGCTCAACCAGGCGCTGGGCGGCGGCGCCCTGCCGGCGTTCACGCCCTTCCACATCTTTTTCGCCGGCCTGATGGGCAGCGTGGTGCTGACCTGGAGCGTGCTGCGCCTGCGCCGGACCGAGGCAATACTCGGACGCTACGACGGCGTCACCCGCTTCCTGTTCGCGTCGTGGATGGCCTGGACTTTGGCCATGACCGGCGCCCCGCTGCTGTGGCTGTTCGTGCTGCCGGAATTTGCGTGGGGCGTCGTGCAGTGGCTGCCCTTCGCCGCCCCGGCTGCTCAGGATTGCAGCAGCACGGCCCGCGCGCCTTTGACCAGGGCCGCGCCCATGCGCTCCAGCCTCGGCGGCTGAATCCGCCATGCATGCCAGTGCAGGTTCACGTCCATGTGCAGATGCGGGGTCAGGTCGACCAGCTGGCCGGCCTGCAGCATCGCCGCGCACTGCTCAAGCGGCAGCAGGCCATAGCCGAGGCCCAGCCGGATCGCCCGGGCGAAGGGATCGCTGGCCGGCACGTAGTGGAAGGGATACGAGCCCTCCGGCAGCCCGAAGTGCTGCAGCAGGAACACTGCCTGCAGCGAATCCTTGCGGTCGAATACGACCACCGGCGCCTTTCTCGCCGCCTCGCGCGTAAAACCGCCGGGGAACCAGCGCAGCGCGAAATCCTTCGATGCCACCAGGCGGTAGCGCATGATGCCCAGCGGCGTGACGGTGCAGCCGCGCATCGGTTCCGGCTCGCCGGAGATGCAGGCCAGGGCGCGGCCCTGTTCCAGCATGGTGAACGTGTGCCACTGGTCGTCGAGCACGAATTCGACCAGCAGGCCCTCTTCCGCCAGCACCGGCGCCAGCACGGGCAGCAGCCAGGTGGCGAGGGTGTCGTTGTTGACGGCCAGCGGCATCCGCACCGGGACCGTGTCGTCCTCGGACTCGGCCAGGAACTCGGCTTCGAGCAGCTCGCGCCGGCGCAGGAACTGCAGCAGGCGCATGCCGGGCGCGGTCGGGCGGCAGGGACGGGTGCGGATCAGAAGCGGCGTGCCGAGGTCCTGCTCGAGCGCGGAGATGCGCTGGGACACGGCCGAGGGCGTGACCTTCAGCCGGCTGGCGGCCGCTTCCAGGCTGCCGCTGTCGACGGCGGCGAGGAAGGCCTCGCTGCGGCGCGGATCGATCTTCATGGGTTAGCGAAATTTACGATGGCTTAGATTTCGTTAATGTAATTGAAGATTCATGATCGAGCAGCGATCCTGTCGATCTTACGAACAGGAGCGCACGATGTTTTCGCAGCAGGTATTTCTACAGGGGCTGGGCATGGGCGCCAGCTTGATCATGCCGATCGGCGCCCAGAACGCGCACGTGATCCGCACCGGGGTCAGCGGCCGGCACGTGGGACTGACGGTGGCGGCCTGCATCGTCGTCGACGTCACCCTGATCGCGCTTGGCATGGCGGGACTGGGCAAGTTAGTGGAATCTTCGAGCTGGCTGCTGGCGGCCGCGCGCTATGGCGGCGCCCTGTTCCTGCTGTGGTACGGCTTGCGCTGCTGGACCAGCGCCGTGCGCGGCGGCGCTGCCGGGCCGGCCGCCGCCGGGCAGCAGCCACCCACTGCGCGCCGCGCACTGGTGACGGTGATGGCGATGTCGCTGCTGAATCCCCACGTCTACCTCGACACCGTGGTGCTGCTGGGCGCCGTCGGCGGCAGTCTGGCGGCCGGGCACCGCGACGCCTTCGCGCTTGGTGCGATGACGGCTTCGCTGCTGTGGTTTTCCCTGCTCGGCCTGGGCGCGCGCCGCTGCGCCTTCGTGCTGGGGCGGCCGATGGTGTGGCGTGCGATCGAGGCTTTTACGGGAACGACGATGCTGGTGCTGGCGATCCTGCTGTTGAAGGATGCCTGAAGCGTCAAGGACTCAGGCGGCCAGTGGATTCTCGGGCAGATCCCGCGCCAGCGCCTTGCCACCCTCCACCGACATCTGCACCGGCAGCGCCACGCCGTTCTTCACGGCGGTCAGTTCGGCCAGGATGGACACTGCGATCTCGTAGGGCGTCTTGCTGCCGATGTAGATGCCGATCGGGCCGTGCAGCTTTGCGATCTGCGCTTCCGTCAGGTCGAATTCGCGCAGGCGCTCGCGACGCCGCGCATTGTTCACGCGCGAACCGATCGCGCCGATATAAAACGCGTCGGTTTTCAGCGCTTCCATCAGGGCCAGGTCGTCCAGCTTGGGGTCGTGGGTCAGGGCGATCACGGCGCTGCGGCTGTCGAGCTTCATCTCGAGCACGACGTCGTCCGGCATCGCGTGGACCACGTCCACACCCGGCAGGCTCCAGCTGCCGCGGTATTCCTCGCGCGGGTCGCACACCGTCACCTGGTATTCCAGCCCGACCGCGATCTGCGCCAGGAATTGCGACAGCTGGCCGGCGCCGATGATCAGCATGCGCAGGCGCGGGCCGTGCACGGTGACCAGAACGCCCTCCGCCATGCGCAGCTGGTCTTCGGGCGCGGCCGCGGACAGCTCGACCGCGCCGGTCTCCAGCTGCAGGCTGCGGCGCGTCAGCATGCGGCGCTGCGCCAGCGCCAGCAGTTCGTCCATGCGGCTGTGCGCGCCCAGCGGTTCCACAACCAACTGGATCGTGCCGCCGCAGGGCAGGCCGAAGCGGTGCGCCTCGTCGGCCGAGATGCCATAGGTGACGACTTCCGGCCGCGTGCGGGTGATGCCCTGCTCGCGCACCGCGGCGATCAGGTCGTCCTCGATGCAGCCGCCGGAGACGGAACCGACCACCAGGCCGTCGGCGCGGATCGCCATGGTCGCGCCTTCCGGACGCGGGCTCGAGCCCCAGGTGCGCACCACGGTCACGTACTCGCATTGAAATCCGTCGCGGATCCATTGCGCGCAGGCGTGCAGCACTTCGAGGTCGATACTGTCCATTCCGGTTCCTTTATTCAGCAGCAGATGCAGACCGCATGCTAACGCAAATCCGCAAGGCGCTCCGGACGGCTGCGCTCACGCGTCGGCGTATGCCTGCTCGATCTCGTCCTTGCGGCCGAGCGACGAGATATCGAGGATGACGGTGGCCTTGAAGCTGTGGCTGGGGTGGACAGCGCGGTGCTTGGCGAACCAGAACACCTCTTCGCGGTCCTCGTCCTCGTGCCAGGTGGCGATCACGGCGTGCTCCTCGGGGACCTCTTCGTAATCGAAGGCTTCCAGCGCCGCATCCTCGACCATGTCGTGCCAGGCCTTGCAATCCTTGCCCCAGGCCAGCAGGTAACGGCAGCCGGACGCCACCAGCCAGCGGCTGATCTCGGCCTGCCACAGCTCATCGACCTCTTCCTCGGCCAGCACGATGGCAAGGAAGGGCGACAGGTGGTCCAGGGAAGGCGGCTCGCTGCCGGGCGGCAGCTGCAGGTAAGTCAGGATCTTCTTTTGCATGATGGCGCAAGCTTAACATCGGCCGCCGCCGCGCGTGAGTCAACCGGCTCGGCGGTGGCGCGTTGCTGGCATACTATGCCGTCACCGCACCAGGAGTCTCCACCTTGAAGAAATCCGCATCCTTCGCCCTCGCCGCCGTGCTGTTTGCTGGCGCCAGCTTCGCCCAGGCCGCCATCCCGGTCTACGGCTTCGTGGTCAAGAACACTTACCCGCACGATCCGCAGGCGTTTACGCAGGGCCTGTTCATCAAGGACGGCCAGCTGTACGAGAGCACCGGCCAGAAGGGCCAGTCGACACTGCGCAAGGTCGACCTCAAGACCGGCAAGGTGCTGCAGAAGAAGGCGCTCGCGGACGAGTACTTCGGCGAAGGTTCGACCCCGGTCGGCGACACCATCGTCGGCCTGACCTGGCAGTCGAACGTCGGCTTCATCTACGATGCGAAGACCTTCGCGCTGAAGGGCCGCTTCAACTACAAGGGCGAAGGCTGGGGCCTGGCCAGCGATGAGAAGAACGTCTACATGAGCGACGGCAGCGCCGAGATCCGCATCCTCGATCCGAAGACGCTGGAAGAGCGGCGCCGCATCCGCGTGACGGCCGAGGGCAAGCCGATTACCCAGCTCAACGAACTGGAAATCGTCGACGGCGAGATCTATGCCAACGTCTGGGGCACCGACGTGATCGCGCGCATCGACCCGGCCAGCGGCAACGTGGTCGGCTGGATCGACCTGACGAACCTGCTGCCGCCGGCGCAGCGCGGCACCAGCTCGGTCGACGCGGTCCTGAACGGCATCGCGTATGACGGCAAGCACCGCAAGCTGTACGTGACCGGCAAGCTGTGGCCGAAGCTGTACGAGATCGAGCTCGTACAAATTCGCCGCTAAGCCGGCTTCACGCGTGGGCACGGTGTGCCCACCCTACCGCCATCACGCGACGGCGATCACCACCTTGCCGAAGTGCGAGCCCGATGCCATGTGGCGATAAGCCTCCCTTACCTGGTCAAACGTAAACACGCGGTCGACCACCGGCTGCAGGCCGCTGGTATCGGCAAAGCGCATCACCTTGTCCAGCATGGTCCGGCTGCCGACGTAGATGCCGACCATGCGCTTGGCCCCGGCCAGCAGGGTGGCCGGATTCACTTCTCCGCCAAAACCGCTGACGCCGCCGATGATGGCGACGCTGCCGCCCATCGCCGTCGACGCCACCGAGCGGTTCACGGTGCCCTGCCCGCCCACTTCCAGCACCACGTGCGCGCCCACGCCATGGGTCAGGCGCAGCACCTCTTCCTGCCATTCCGGGAAGGTGCGGTAGTTGATCGTGTGGTGCGCGCCCAGTTCTCTGGCGCGCTGCAGCTTCTCGTCGCTGGACGAGGTGATGATGGTGTTCAGCCCCGCCGCGATGGCCAGCTGCAGGCCGAGCACGGAAACGCCGCCGGTACCCAGCAGCAGCACGGTATCGCCGGGGCGGATGCCATTGCTCGATTCGAAGATCGCGTTCCAGGCGGTCACGCCGGCGCAGGGCATGGTGGAAGCGTCGACGAAACTCATCCCCGGCGGGACTTTCACCAGCGCGTCTTCCGGCAGCACGACTTCCTCGGCCAGCATGCCGTCGATGTCGCCGCCCAGCGCGTGGCGGATCTTGTCCGGTCCGGTCGGGCCGTCCTGCCACCAGGGGAAGAAGGAGGCGGCCACGCGGTCGCCCACCTGCACCCGGCTCACGCCCGCGCCCACCGCCAGCACTTCGCCGGCGCCGTCCGAGCAGGGAATGATCGGATCGTCGACAGTGACCAGGTAGTTGCCGCTCGCAACCATCAGGTCTCGGTAGTTCAGCGACACCGCATGCACGCGCACGCGCACCTCGCCAAGGCCCAGTTCACGCTCGGGAAAATCCACGCACTGCAGTCCGTCGATGCCATCGCCGGGGAGAATCTGGTAAGCCCGCATCGTTGCCCTCCGTTAAAAAAAGCCCGCCCTGCAGCAGGAACGGGCTCGTGACTGAGGTGGCAGTGGTGTCAGGCGCGGCGCACCGGATTGCCGTGGTAGGTCTGTTTCATGTATTTCGCTTGCACTTTTTTCAGCAGAAAGCCGGCAATGGCCATCATGATCATCTTGCGCATAATTATCTCCGTCCTGTAGATAAAAGGGTTGGAGACAAGCTTACCGAAAAACCCCGGGGCGGCGGCGCAAGATAGGTTTATCGTTTCTGCGCCGGAATGAAATCGTTCAGCACCGCCTCGCGCATCAGCTTCGGCGGCAGAATGCCCTGGGCGATAACGAAGTCGTTAAAGGCTTTTAACTTGAAACGCTCGCCCAGCTCGATCTCGGCCAGGGTCTTCAAAGCCCGCAGTTTTACATAGCCGTAGTAGTAGGCGGTGGCCTGGCCGGGGCTGCGGTAGGAATAGCGGTCCACTTCCGACTGCGCGAAGGGCTCGGACAGCACCACTTCCTTCATGAGGAAGCTTTTCGCTTCTTCCGGCGTCATGCGGCCCAGATTGATCTGCGGGTCGAGCATGGCGCGCGCCATGCGCAGCAGGCGCGCATGCAGCGACACCAGCTGGCCTTCGGGCGGCATGTAGGGCAGCACCAGCGCTTCCGAATACAGGCCCCAGCCCTCGACGTTGGTACTGTTGAAGGCGAAGCGGGCGCGCGCCACCGACATGCCCTGCTCCACCATGGACGCGAACTGCAGCTCGTGGCCCGGGCGCGCCTCGTGCGCAGCCAGGGTCCAGGACATCGCGGCGAAGTCGAAGTCGTTCATCTTCTCCTTCGACTTGGCGTTCGGGTTGGCCAGCGGGATCACGAATTCGCCGTATTCCCCGGTGTTGCCGATCATGCGCGGCGGATTCATGAAGGGCGCGGGCGAACGCGCCGCCTCGGCCGGGGTCGCGGTGCGGATATTTGCTTCGCGCGTGGGCAGGGTCACCAGGTCGTGCTGGCGGATGATGGCCTCGATGTCTTTCAGCCTGTCGCGGTAGTAGGGCAGCAGCTGGTCGGACGGGATCGCGGTCTTCTTCAGCTCGCGCATGACGTCGCGATAGTCGCTCGAAGGCAGGCCGCGCTGGGCGGCGATGGTGTTGGCCACCACCTGCATCTGGTCGCGCACTTCTTGAAAATCGAAGCTGGCGCGTTCGATCATCTGCTCCGGCGCGATGTCGACGCCGACGTTGCGCAGGCGGTTCACGTAGATCGCTTCCGGCAGGCGCACTTCCTTGCGCGCGCGCGGCAGGATGCTGCTCTTCACGAAGGCGTCGTAGTCTTTTACCTGCTGGCGCAGGCTTGCCATATCGGCTTCCCAGCCCGTCAGTTTCGCTTTCTTGAACAGGTCTTCGATGCCGTCCAGGTAGGTGGCGTTGTTGTTCAGCCCTTTCTGGACCTCCTCGATATACGGGCCGATCAGCGCTTTGTTCGCCAGGCGCTCCTCGGTACGGGCGCGCACCAGTGTCGCAATCGGTGCATAGCCGGCTTCCTTGCCGGCATAGCGCTTCAGGCGCACCAGGGCCAGCTTCTGGCGCTCCGGCTTGTTGCGCGGGTCGAGCAAAGCGCGCAGGCCGCCGTACACCAGTTCACCGACGTTGGTGTAGTCGAGCAGGTACTGGCGCTCCAGCTTCATGGTCGCGACCTGCTTTTCGCGCGAGTCGATCAGGATGTCCAGGTCCTGGCGCACCTTCGGGTCCTTTTCGAGCGTGCGCTGGCGGCGCAGATCGGCAAGGCGCTTTTCGGTGTCGGCCAGTTCGCGTTCGTAGTCGCGCGGCTTGAAGTCGGCGACCATGGTGTCGAAGCTCTCGTCGCCCAGCTGGGTCGAATCCTCGGGGTGATACTTGCCGGTGTCCTTCAGGACGGGCTGGGTATAGGCGTCGCTGCGTGCGACCCAGGCCGGTGGGGCGGCGAGCACGCTGCCGGATGCGAGAACGAAGGCAAGACCAAGCTTGAAGCGGGACATGACTATCCTTTGAAAGGGCGACCCCGCATTCTAGACCGGCTTGCTGACCATGAACCAGAAAATGAAGACGAAGGCGATGAAGGCCGGAATGCCCAGCGCGACCCAGGTTTTGAAGTATTTCCAGTACAGCGGCGGCAGCGTCTCGGCGCCGCTGTGCGCCGCCTCCGCCGCGATGTCGCGCATGCGGATCTGCAGCCACACCACCGGCAGCCAGCAGGCGCCGGCCAGCACGTACAGGGTGAGCGACCACATGATCCACTTGCTGCTCATCGGATAGCCGGCCAGGTGCATCATGTAAAAGCCGGTGGCCGGCTGGGCGATCGCGGTGGTGGCCGTGAACAGCCAGTCGGCAATGACCACGTACCGGCTGACCACGGCGATTGCGCGTACATCCTTGCTGACGTTCGCGAACAGCATGTACCAGGCGGAGCCAAGGCCGGTGCCGAACAGGAAGGTCGACGACAGTATGTGCAGCCATTTCACGACCAGGTATTCCATCAGGTTTCCTCATCTTCCAGTTGATACAGCAGCCAGATGGCGGCCAGCATGGGCAGGTTCTTGGTGAGCGGCCCGTAGGGATGGACCAGGAACTCCGGCAGTTTTATCGTGATCGCGATCGTGTAAAAACCGATCAGCCCCAATTGTGCCAGCCATAGCCAGCGCCGGTGCCGGCCATGCAGGAACAGGATGCCAAGGCCCATCAGCATGTCGAAGGCGGAGGCGCCATATAGCATCAGCGGCTGCAGTTCCGGCGGGATGCCGGTGCGTGCCAGCAGCTCGTAACTGCCGGCTGCCGGATACACGAAGGCGGACACGATGGCGGTAGCGATCCACACCAGCACAATGCTGATGCGCAGCACGGGCAGCAGCCAGTCCAGTTTGGCGCGCGCACGCTCGGCGCGCGGATCGGTGACGAAGGAGGCGATGCTGCGCGCGGGCCGTCCCAGCAGGCGCAGGGTGGGACCGGGGTCGTCGGTGTTGCCGCGGTCGAGCATGCGCAGGGCTTCGGGATCGAGCAGGCCGCCCGGCAGCCAGCGGCCCACACGCGCCAGCGCGCGCGCGATGCTGCCCGGCAGGCGCAGCACGCGCAGCCTGTTCATCCCCATCGCGCGGCGCAAGGCCGCCAGGTAATCGGTGAAGGGCAGCGCTTCCGGTCCTACCAGGGCGATGCGCTGGGCGGTGCCGGCGGACGCGGTTTGGCCCAGCGCATCTCCCTGGTCGACGTACAGGCGCCGGCGCAGCAGGGCGACGATGGCGGCGACCACATCGTCGACGTGGATCGGCTGCACCAGCTGGAGCGCATCGCCGAAGCGCACGGCAAAAGGCATGGACGCCAGCGCCTTGAACAAGCGCGCGCTGGCGCCGTCGCTGCCGTACACCAGCGAGGGCTGGACGATGGCGGCGCGCAGCGGCAGCGAGGCCAGGTAGTCGTCGGCGGCCTTCTTCGACAGGTGGTAGGCGGTATCGGCCTGGGCGTCGGCGCCCAGCGCGGACAGTTGCACGACCATGTGCACGTCGTGCGATTCGGCGCAGGCCGCGAACAGCGCGCGCGGGGTCTGCACGTGCAGCTTGTCGAAGGTTTGCCGGCCGCTTTCGCGGAGGATGCCGACCGTGTTGATCACGGCCTCGATGCCGGACAGGCGCGCCAGCCACACGGATTTGTCGGTATCGTTGGTGAAGTCGGCATGGATGAAGGACAGGCGGGGATCGGTGCTTTGTTTCGGCCGGCGCACCGCGCAGACGACTTCATGGCCTTCGGCCAGCAGCGCCTGCAGCAGGTGGTGCCCGATAAATCCGCTGGCGCCCGTCAATAAAATCCGCATGCACACCTTTCTTGGAGACGATATGGAAGCCTGGAAAACCGCATTGCAGCGCGGCCTGGTCGGCGGCGCCACCTCCAGCCTGTTGTCGACCGCGGCGCTGGCTGCCCTCGGCAAACGCGAAGCGGGCAGCGCCTATGCGCCGACCAACGCCGTCAGCCACTGGATTTATGGCGACAAGGCGGCGCATCACCATGAACCCTCTGCGCGCTACACCCTGCCCGGCTACCTGATCCACCATGGCAGCGCCACGTTCTGGTCGGTGATCGTCGAGCGTTTGTGCGGCGAGCTGCTCGACCGTAAGAATACCGCATTGACGCTTGGCGTCGGCACCGCGGCGTCGGCGGTGGCCTGCTTCGTCGACTACCAGCTTACGCCGGATCGGTTGAAGCCGGGGTATGAGAAGCACTTGTCGCGGCCATCGCTGGCGGCGGTGTATGCGATGTTCGGGATGGGATTGGCGCTGGGGGCGATGCTTAACCGGCGCTCATGAGGTCATTCCCGCGAAAGCGGGAATCCATACGGAGGCACTAAGCACGCGACGTATGGATTCCCGCCTGCGCGGGAACGACGGGTAACACGGATCAGAAGCTGTAGTTCGCGCGAGCGTAGATGTAACGCCCGCCCGTACCGAACGGCGTGTAGTTGGCAAACGGCGTGTTGCTGGTCGTATTCAGGGACGGCGGCAAGGTCTCCGAATACTGGTCGAACACGTTATCCACACCCACGGCCAGGTTCATCTTCGGCGTCAGGGCATAGCGGGCTTCCAGGTCGACGATGGTCTTCGAGCCCAGATTGAAGTCGAAGGCAGCCGTGGTGCCCGGCGACAGCACCTCGCCGTAGCGGGTCGCGCGCAGGGTTGCGCCCCACTGCGCCAGCTTCCAGTTCGCGCTCGCCGTGATCTTGTTCTTCGGCTGGCCTTTCTCCAGCGTCAGCACGTTCAGGCGGTCGAACAGCACCGGCGCCGGGTTCAGGGCCGCCAGCTGGGCCGTGGTCGGCACCTTGGTGACTTCGGTGTGGTTGAAGTTGCCGGCCAGGGTGAAGTCGAAGCGGCCGCTGGCGCCGAGGTTCAGCGGGTAGTTGGCGACGATGTCGACGCCGGTGGTCTTGGTGTCGACGCCGTTGATGAAGAAGCGGCCGCCGCCCACGCCGGTGAAGCCTTGCGAGACGATGTAGTTGCGCACCGCCGCCGAGGTCAGGTTCTCCGACAGGATGATGCGGTCGGTGACGTCGATGCGGTAGGCGTCCACGGTCACGGTCAGCGGGTCGAAGCGCATCACCGCGCCCAGCGAGTAGTTGGTCGACTTCTCGGCTTTCAAGGGCTTGGCGCCGAGCGCCACCGCCACCGGGTCGGTCGGCTTGAAGGTGGTGATTTCGAACGGCACGCCGTTGATGAAGTTGGTCGAGGTCGAGGTGAAGTTCTGCTGCTGCAGCGAAGGCGCACGGAAGCCGTTCTGCACCGCGCCGCGCAGGGCGAAGGTTTTACTGAAGTCGTAGCGCGCCGACAGCTTGCCCGACAGGTTGCTGCCGAAGTCAGAGTAATGCTCGCCGCGTACCGCTGCCGACAGCAGCAGTTCCTTGGTGACGTTCGCTTCCAGGTCGACGAAGGCGCCGATCGCATTGCGGTGGGCGTTGGTCTCGTTGCTGGGGCGGAAGCCCGGGAACACCTGGGCGCCCGGTGCGGCCGGGGTGCCGTTGGCCAGTACCACGCCGCCGTAGCGGTAGGAATCCGGTTCGCCGGCGTTCAGCTGGTAGCCTTCGCGGCGCGCTTCGATGCCGACCGCCACGTTCAGCGGCGAAGCCAGCGAAGGCATGTCGACCTTGCGCACACCGGTCAGGTTCAGCACCGTCTGGTCGTAGCCGTAGCCGCCGGCGTCGAACACCGTCTTGCTGGTCGGGCCGATCGAGCGGTTCAGGGTGTTCTGGATTTCGTAATCCATCGTGTTCTTGCCGTAGACGATGGATGCATCCATGTCCCAGTCGCCGAGGGTCCAGGTCACGCCGCCGGCGGCGCTGTAGTCGTTGACGGTCGGGGCGATGATCGGCAGGAAGCCGTCCGGGTAGATCGAGGGGATGTTGCGCACATCCTGCGGTGTGCGGAAGTAGCCGGCCGAACGGGCGTCGCGGTTCTGGTAGCTGGCCCAGCCGTAGATCTTGACGTCGCCGCTCAGGTTGTTGCCGGCGTTGACGAACAGGGTCGACTGCTTGACTTCCGGCTCGCCGTACCAGGCGTCGAAGCGGTTGATGGTCAGCTCGCGCGGGTCATAGGCGGTGCCGACCTTCGGGTACAGCTGGCGCATGTCGTAGCCGGCGCGTTCGGTGTGCTCCTGGTTCTTGTATTCGGCGGCCAGGGTGATGAAGCCGCTTTCGCCCCATGGCAGGCCCTTCCAGGCGCTGACGGTGGTGGTCTGGCCGTCGGTGCGCTTGCGCGAGCTCGGTGCGGTCCAGGTGGCGCCGGCCGGGGCGACGTCGTTCAGCAGATCGTATTCGGTCTTGTGCAGGCCGTAGACCACGGTGCCCTCGCCGCCGCTGCGGTCGGTGCGCAGGCGGACATTGACCACGCCGGAAATCGCATCCGAGCCGTACTGGGCGGCGGCGCCGTCGCGCAGCACCTCGATGGTCTTGACCATGCCCGACGGGATCGTGTTCAGGTCGACCGAGGCCGAACCGCGGCCGATGCTGCCGTTCAGGTTGACCAGCGAGGAAGCGTGGCGGCGCTTCGAGTTGACCAGCACCAGCGACTGGTCCGGCGCCATGCCGCGCAGGGTGGCAGGGCGGATCGTGTCGGTACCGTCGGTCAGCGCGGGGCGCGGGAAGTTCAGCGAAGGCAGGGCCACCGACAGAGCCTGGTTCAGCTCGGTGGAACCGCTGGTCTTGAGGGAGTCGGCGGAGATGATGTCGACGGGCGAAGCGGTGTCCAGGGCGGTGCGGTTGGCAACCCGGGTGCCGGTGACGACCACGGTGGCGGCGTTGGCAGGGGTGGCGTTGGCGCTGTCCACGGTTTCCTGGGCCTGCGCCGCGGCGCCGGCGAACAGCGAGGCAATCGATAAGGCGAGTACGGTTCTTTCCGGTGCAAATCGTTGTTTCATCTCTTGGTCCTTCTTGTTGGGATGCCAACGATACTGTCGCGCGGGTTTGGCCTTGTCAATTCGCCTAATTGCTTAGATGTAATTACGCAACACCGTAGTTATTCAATTTGCATGTAAGGAAGGCGTAAGCTATTTTTTCCCGCGCAGGCGCTGGACGATGGTGACGGCCAGCAGGACCACGGCGCCGACGATCACGCCGGCCACGGCATCGATCAGGGTCGGCGTCACTGCCGCCAGCAGGCCTCCGATCGCCGGCACCCCGGCCACGGCGTGCGCGGCGCTTTCCGCAACATGGTGCAGCGGTTCGAAGGCATGGCCGATGATGCCGCCGCCGACCATGAACATGGCGACGGTGCCGATCACCGACAGCGCTTTCATCAGCATCGGCGCGCCCTTCAGCAGCATGTTGCCGATGGCGCGCGTGGCGCTGCCGCTCTTGCGGCTCAAATACAGTCCCAGGTCGTCGATCTTGACGATGCCGGCGACGATGCCGTAGACCCCGACCGTCATCGCGATCGACACCGCGACCAGGGCCGCCACCTGGGCGCCGAAGGAGGCGCCCTGCGCGTTGACCACGCCCAGCGCGATCACGATGATTTCCGCCGACAGGATGAAGTCGGTACGGATCGCACCCTTGATCTTCTCCTTCTCGACTTCGCACATGTCGGCGTTGGACGCCAGCGCCTGCGCCAGTTCCTCCTCGTGGGCGGCATCTTCGGCGGCGCTGTGCAGGAATTTGTGGGCCAGTTTCTCGAAACCTTCGAAGCAGAGATAGGCGCCGCCCACCATCAGCAGCGGCGTGATCGCCTGCGGCAGGAAGGCGGAAATCGCCAGCGCGGCCGGCACCAGGATCGCCTTGTTCTTCAGTGAGCCCACGCCGACCGCCCACACCACCGGCAGTTCGCGGTCGGCGTTCACGCCGGTCACCTGCTGGGCATTCAGGGCCAGGTCGTCGCCCAGCACGCCAGCCGTCTTCTTGGCTGCCACCTTGCTCATCAGGGCGACGTCGTCGAGAACGCTCGCGATGTCGTCGATTAACGCCAGCAAACTGCCTGCAGCCATTGTTCCGCCTCCAATATCAAGATGGCCACATCTTAACCGAGGCTTCACGACTTCTTCACACGGTTCAGACGCGTTTTTTGCGTTTCATCCCCGGAAATCTGCATCTCGTCGCTTTCCGGCGGAGCGTCCGGCGGACCCTACGTATAGTGACAACATTGGCTGCGGTACAGCAGCCTTGCCGACGAAGGAGATGCCATGACCACGAACCTCGCCAATTTCGCAGCCCTCGACCTGCCGCTCGCGCCGCGCCGCCGCGCCCGTCCGCCGAAGCGCAAGACCCGCATCACGATCTACCTCGACGACGAGGTCCTGGACGAGTTCCGCTCGCGCGCCGAGCGCACCGGCACCGGCTACCAGACCCTGATCAACGCCGCCCTGCGCACCCGTCTGGCTGTGCAGGAGGCACCGTTCGTGCCGGCCTGAACCTGCAAAAAACGCAGGAAGCCTGCCACGACAGGGCGTACGACAAACGTACGCCTTGTTTGTAGATTACATAGAGCAAGTAATTATGCTAATCTTCCGGCTCTTTCAACCCGGAGGATTTATGAAAAAAGGCGAACTGATCGCTGAATTTGCGAAGCGTACCGAAATGTCGGGTGCCGCTGCCAACGAGGCAGTGAACACCATCATCGACATCGTCACCGAGCGCCTGAAAAAGGGCGACACGGTCGGTATCACCGGCTTCGGCACTTTCTCGGTCACCAAACGCGCTGCCCGCAAAGGCCGCAACCCGGCAACCGGCGAAGTCATCAAGATCGCCGCATCGAAGACCCCGCGCTTCGCTGCCGGTGCGACCCTGAAGGCCGCCGTCAATCCGAAGAAGAAGTAAGCTCCGCTCTGGAGCGCTCAGGTGCTCCACCGCGGCGGGCCGCGGCTCCGGCAGCATGCCGGTTGCTGCGCGCCCCGCCCGTTTCCGTTTCATCCCCCTATTCCCATCCCAGCATGCTGCTCTCCACCTGGATCGCATTCGTCATCGCCGGCGTCCTGATCGCCATTTCTCCGGGTTCCGGCGCCGTGCTGTCGATGTCGCACGGCCTCGCCTACGGGCTGAAAAAGGCCAGCGCCACCGTGCTGGGACTGCAGCTGGGCCTGATCCTGGTGCTGGTCATCGCCGGCGCCGGCGTCGGCTCGCTGGTGCTGGCCTCCGATTCCGTGTTCACCGCGGTCAAGATCGCCGGCGCGCTCTACCTGATCTGGCTGGGCATCGGCCAGTGGCGCTCGAAGGCCCGCCCGACCGAGGTCTCGGCTGCCGGCCTGGCCGCCCATCCTTCCTTCGGCCAGCGCGTGCTGACCGGCTTCCTGACCAACGCGACCAACCCGAAGAGCATTATCTTCATGGTCGCGGTGCTGCCCCAGTTCATCTCGAAAGAAGGATCGATGCTGCTGCAGCTGGCGATCCTGGGCGTGACCATGGTCACCATCGATACCACCGTGATGCACGGCTACGCCTTCCTGGCTTCGTCCATGCAGCGCTTCTTCCGTGACGAGCATGCGGTCAAGATGCAGAACCGCTTCTTTGGCGCGGTGCTGATCGTGATGGGGTGTCTGCTCTTCCTCGTAAAGCGCAGCCACGGCTAAGAGCTCTGCGCTGTGTAACGTCAATAGCTGTTTCGCAACGATTTGTAACTGGCGTCGTCTGGCCCGCTTCCTGATGCGTTGTAAGCGGGTATAAACCCTAATAACAATCCCACGCTGGAGACCACGATGTCCAATTCGATTTTGAAGACAGCCCTGGCGCTGGCCTTCGCGACCCTGTCCACGCTGGCCGTGGCCGCGGATGAACCGCCGGGCCGCGTCGGCCGCGTTGCGCTGACCCAGGGCGCGGTCAGCATCGGCGGCGATCTCGGCTCCGAAATGACCCAGGCCCAGGTCAACTGGCCGGTCACCTCGGGCAATCTGGTCACCACTGCCCCTGGCGCCCGCACCGAGCTGCGGATCGGCTCGACCTCGATCCGCCTGGACGGCGATTCCTCGCTCGAAGTGATCGAACTGGACGACGACAGCATCCGCCTGCGCCTGCACTACGGCAGCGCCAACGTACGCGTGCTGAATGCGGAGGTGCTGCGCGGCTTCGAACTGGTCACCCCGCAGGCGCGCGTGCGCCTGCAGCAGCCGGGCCGGGTGCGCGTCGACACCGAGCGCGTGCGCGACACCAGCGCCGTCAGCGTGTTCGACGGCGTGGCCCTGGTCGAATCCGGCGGCTCCCAGCTGACGGTCCGCGCCGGCAAGCGCGCCGAAGTGACGGACGACGACATGCGCACCGCCAGCGCCATGCAGGATGCCTTCGACAGCTGGTCGGCCTCGCGCGACCGGATCGAGGACAACGCCGCCTCGGCGCGCTACGTGACGTCGGAGATGACCGGCTACGAAGACCTCGACCGCTACGGCCGCTGGCAGTCCGACAGCGAGTACGGCCCGCTGTGGACGCCGAGCGTGGCCGCCGACTGGGTGCCCTACCGCGATGGCAGCTGGACCTGGATCGAGCCCTGGGGCTGGACCTGGGTCGACAACGCGCCCTGGGGCTATGCGCCCTTCCACTATGGACGCTGGGTCTACGTGAACCGCCACTGGGCCTGGGCGCCCGGCGGCCGCGCCGAACGCCTGGTGTGGGCGCCGGCGCTAGTCGGCTGGGTCGGCGGAATCGACTGGAACATCACCTTCCGCGACCGCAGCCGCCGTCCCGGCTTCGGCTGGTACCCGCTGTCGCCGCACGACCGCTACGTGCCCTCCTACCACGTGTCCGAAGACCGCCTGCGCTGGCTGAACCACCACGTGCGGCCCGATCCGCGCCGCCCGCGCGACTACCGTCCGAACGGCCTGACCGTGGTGCCGCAGGACCGCTTCGGCCCCGGCGGCCGGGTCAACGTGCCGAAGGCGCCGATCGCCACCGTGCCGCCGGCCATGACGCATAACGGCAGGAACATCGGCATCCCGACGGCCAGCGCGCCGCCGGCGCCGCCCGAGCGTCCGCACCGCGGTAATATGGCCGATCGCGACCACGATGGCCGCCCGGACCGCTTCGAGGGCAACCGTGCCGACCGCAATGGCAACGGCGTGCCGGACCGTTTCGAGGGCAACCGTGCCGACCGTAATGGCAACGGCGTTCCGGACCGGATCGAGACCAGCCGTGTCGACCGCAACGGCAATGGCGTTCCGGATCGGATCGAGACCGCCCGCGTCGAGCGCGACGGTTTTGCGCGCCCGCGTCCAGGCACCGTGCAGCAGCAGGCGCCCGGCATGGTGCCGCCGGCCGCGCCGGTCCAGGCCCAGCCTGTGGTCAGCCCGACGCCGCACATCCCGCCGGCGGCCCAGCCGGTGGTGAGCCCGACCCCGCACGTGGCGGGAACCCCGCAGCCGGTGACGGCCAACACGCCGCCGCTGCAGGCGCCGAATGGGCCGGGCTGGCAGCGCCAGGAACGCGGCGGCTGGAACGAGGCGAACCGCGATCGGCGCGATGGCCGCGACGATCGCGACGGCCGTGGCAACGACGAGCCGCGCCGCGAGCGCCGCGACGACGACGACCGCCGCGAGCGCCACCGTCCGCAGCAGCCGCCGGTGTCGATGGCGGCGCCGGCCGCACCGGTCCAGCAAACCGCCGTGATGGCGGCGCCCCAGCCGGCCCCGCGGCCGGTGCCCGAGGCGCGCTTCGAGCGTCCGCAGCGCGGCGACGGCGAACGTGGCCGCGAAGCGCCGCAGCGCGCGGCGCCTCCGGCCCCGGCGCCGGCAGCAGCGCCCGCACCGGCCCCGGTGGCGCGCCCTGCTCCGCCGCCGCAAGCGGCGCCGCAGGCCAGTGCACCTGCACCGCGTGCGTCCAATCCGCGCGTCGAGGAGCGCAAGCGCGGCGAGCAGGATCGCTAGAGCCAGGCAGCTGCACCTGCCGCGTGGGCAGCCGGCGTCATCGACGCTGCCCACGCGGATACGCGATCACGGGACTTTGGCTACAATGCGGGTTTTACAGGAGTGGCCATGGACCCGAAAGAATCCCTCATCGAATACCCCAGCGATTTCCCGATCAAGGTGATGGGCGCGACGCATGAGTCCTTCGCCCCGACCATCCTCGAGCTGATCGTGCTGCACGACCCGACTTTCCATGAAGGCAGGATGGAAGTGCGTCCTTCGGGCAAAGGCAACTATACCGGCCTGACTGTTACCGTTCGTGCAACCAGCCGCGAGATGCTGGACAAGCTGTACACCGAGCTGTCTAAGCATCCGATGGTCAAAGTCGTCCTCTAAGCAACAGTATCGGAGGTCCTGCGGGCGCAGGAAATGAGCCTGGCTTATAATGTCGAGGCATTCCATTCCTGTCCCCACAGTTTCCATGCCAGCGAACCGCCCTGCCATCCGGGAGCTCGGCCGCGCCGATTACGACACCGTCTTCGCCGCCATGCGCGCCTTCACGGATGCGCGCACGCCCGACACCCCCGACGAACTCTGGATCGTCGAACACCCGCCGGTGTACACGCTCGGCCTCGGCGCCGACCGCGGCCATATCCTGAGCGCGCACGACATCCCCGTCGTGCAGACCGACCGTGGCGGCGAAGTGACCTACCACGGCCCCGGCCAGGTCGTGATCTATCTGCTGATGGACCTGCGCCGCAACAAACCGGGCGGCAAACTGTATGCGCGCCAGTTCGTCAACAAGATCGAGCAGGCGGTCATCGATGTGCTGGCGGCGTATAATCTGGCGGGTGAACGTGTCGAAGGCGCCCCCGGCATCTACATGGCCGACGGACCGCGCAAGGGCGCCAAGATCGCCGCCCTCGGCCTGAAAGTGCGCGGCAACGGCTGCACCTACCACGGCGTGTCGCTGAACGTGGCGATGGACCTGGCGCCCTTCACCTGGATCAACCCGTGCGGCTATTCCGGGCTGGCCACGGTGGACATGCGCACCATGGGCGTGGAAGCGCCCTTGCACGATGTGCAGCAGGCATTGGCGCAGGCCCTGGCCGACTACCTGTCTCCGGACGAAGACCAAGCCGGAACGCCGGCCGCCGCAACGAACAAACCAACCGAGACCCTAGCGGGGTAAAGAGCACATGACTTCCGAAATCGAATCCGGCGCCGCCGCAGCAGCAGCCTACAACGCCAGCGAGAAGCAAAAAGGCGCGAGCAAGACCTCGCGCATCCCGATCAAGATCGTACCGATCGAGCAGCACGAGCGCCTGAAAAAGCCGGACTGGATCCGTGTGAAGGCCGCCACCGCCTCCTCGCGCTTCTACGAGATCAAGGACATCCTGCGCGCGAATAACCTGGTCACCGTCTGCGAAGAAGCCAGCTGCCCGAACATCGGCGAATGCTTCGGCAAGGGCACCGCGACCTTCATGATCATGGGCGACAAATGCACCCGCCGCTGCCCGTTCTGCGACGTCGGCCACGGCCGTCCGGACCCGCTGGACGTCAACGAGCCGGGCAACCTGGCCAAGACCATCGCCGACCTGCGCCTGTCCTACGTGGTGATTACCTCGGTCGATCGCGACGACCTGCGTGACGGCGGCGCCGGCCACTTCGTCGAGTGCATCACCAAGACCCGCGCCCTGAGCCCGAACACCAAGATCGAAGTGCTGGTGCCGGACTTCCGCGGCCGCCTGGAAAAGGCCCTGAACATCTTCGCCGACGGCCTGCCGGACGTCATGAACCACAACCTGGAAACCGTGCCGCGCCTGTACAAGGAAGCGCGTCCGGGCGCCGACTACAAGCACTCGCTCGAGTTGCTGAAGCAGTTTAAGGCCAAGTACCCGAGCGCCGTCACCAAGTCCGGCCTGATGGTGGGCCTGGGTGAGACCGACGAGGAAATCCTTGAAGTGATGCGCGACATGCGCGAACACGACATCGACATGCTGACCATCGGCCAGTATCTAGCGCCGTCGAACTCGCACCTGCCGGTGCGCCGCTACGTGCACCCGGACACCTTCAAAATGTTCGAAGAGAAGGCCTACGAGATGGGCTTCGTGCACGCGGCCGTGGGCGCGATGGTGCGTTCGTCGTATCACGCGGACCAGCAGGCGCATGAGGCGGGCGTGGCTGCTTAAAGCCGTCTTTTCGAGCAGACTACGGTGGGCGGAAGCTGCCCACCCTACCGGGAACGATTCTCGTAGGGTGGATGGCCTCCGCCCACCGTTTTTTTAGTCTGTGGTTTGTCGAACGTAAGCTGCCCGCCTTCCACGCTATATTGGCGACATACCAAGCCTGTGCATCAAGAACATGAACCAACATCATTCAGGTCAGTACGACAACGATAGGGACACCCAAGACGACGACACCTTCCTCGAGCGCGAACTGAAGCTGCACGAGCGCGGTGTCGAACTGGTCAAGATGGAAGGCCGCGTGTTCCTGCGTTTCAGTGGCGCGGTGCGCGTGGATGGCCTGCACGTCGACTACCGCCTGGTGCCGGCGCGCGGCGTGCTGGCCAAGCCAAGTAAATGGCGCAAGATGGACCTGGGCGCCCGCCGCGAACTGATCGAAGAACGCGCCACCCGCGACGCCATCGACGACCTGAACCAGGAGGTCGAGGAATTCGTGCGCGACATCGCCGACCAGTGCGACGACGCCGGCTTCGACCCGATGCTGTTCCTGCACGTGCTGGAAGAACTGGAAACCTCCGAGCCGGCCGAATACGTGTTCGAGCGCATCCACCAGCGCCTCGAGCACGCCATCGAGCGCGACCAGGAAGAGCGCCATGCCGCGCGCACCAAGGAAAGCATCAACCTGGCGGAATATCCGCAATCCTTCGAGGTCGCCAGCAAGATGGCGCGCCGCTTCATCGCCCTGCTCGGCCCGACGAATTCCGGCAAAACCCACCGCGCGATGGAGCATCTGGCCCAGGCCGACAGCGGCGTCTACCTGGCGCCGCTGCGCCTGCTGGCGCTGGAAAACTACGAGCGCCTTCAGGGCGTGGTGACCGAGGATGGCAAGCCGCTGGCCGTCAGCCTGATCACGGGCGAGGAGCGGCGCCTGGCCGAAAACGCCACCCACGTCGCCAGCACGGTCGAGATGCTGGATACGAAGACGCCGGTGCAAGTGGCGGTGATCGACGAGATCCAGATGCTGGCCGATCGCGACCGCGGCGCCGCCTGGACCGCGGCCGTGTGCGGCGCGCCGGCGTCGACCGTCTATCTGGTCGGGGCGCCGGAAGCGCGGCGCGCGATCGAGGCCCTGGCCGAGCGCCTGGAATGCCCGCTCGAAGTGCACGTCTTGAAGAGAAAGGCACCGCTGTCGATGGAACCGGGCGCCGTGCGCAAGATCCGGAATCTGCGGCGCGGCGACGCCGTCATCGCCTTTTCGCGGCGCGACGTGCTGATGTGGCGTGACATGATCACGGACATCGGCCTCTCGGTGGCGACCGTCTACGGCAACCTGTCGCCGGAGGTGCGGCGCGCCCAGGCAGAGCGCTTCCGCGAGGGCCAGGCCGACATCGTGGTCGGCACCGATGCCCTGGCCATGGGCCTGAACATGCCGATCCAGCGCATCGTGATGACGACCGCGGTGAAATACAACGGGGTCGAGGAAGAAGAGATCTCGGCCGCGCTGGCCAAGCAGATCGCCGGCAGGGCCGGGCGCTACGGCGTGCACGAGGAAGGTTTTGTGGCTGGCTACGACGACGATACCCACGACATCATGCGCTCCCTGATGAAGGAAAAGATCCCACCCGTCAAAGCCAGCGGCTTCGCGGTGGCGCCTTCGCTGGAACAATTGCATCGCATTGCCTCGGTGACCGGCGAAACCTCACTGGTCAAACTGCTGCGCCGCTTCGTGCACAACATCGACGTGCCGGACGGCTTTTTCTACCCGCGCATTACGGAGGAGCAGAACGAGCGCGCCGAGTGGCTCGACACCCTCGATCTGTCGGTGGCCGAGAAATTCACGATGTCGCTGGTGCCGATCTCGACCCGGGTGCCGACACTGGAAAGCGCCTGGAGCCACTGGGCGCAGTCGCTGGCCAAGAAAAAAATCTGCAAGCTGCAGCCGCATCCTCAGGAATTGTTCTGGCAAAACCTGCAGGAAGTCGAGGACACCTGCCGCATGTATTCGGCCTATGCCTGGCTGGGTTACCGGATGCCTGACTTCTTCCCCAGCATCGAGCTGGCCCAGCAGCTGGCGCGCGAGGCGTCGGAGCGGGTGGATTCGCTGTTGCAGCAGCAGAATGCGGCGGCACGCAAAAAGCAGTCGAAAAAGCGAGAGCGGTGGTAAATCCAGCGATCGAGCAGGGGGCGCTGGTGAGTTAGCTCATGCACGTCATCCCCGCGCAGGCGGGGATCCATGCTGACTTTCCGAAGCCTGTGACTTAATAACCTTCCCGACCGCCTCCAGCCACTCCTCCCACAGCGCCGGATCCCGCGTCTGCCCATCGGCCCCCAGCTTGTACTCGCTCACCAAGTCCGCCAGGTCGCTGGATTCGGTCAGCTCGACTTCGCGCTGAAGAAAGGCCAGCATGGCCCGGTAAGCCTGCTCGACCGTCATCGTGTTGTCCGCTGCGTTCATGTTCGACCTCCTTCGATGACCACAGCTTACTGCGATCAAGGCCGGCAGCGCGCCGCGATCCCGGTGCCGTCCGCGCCCGCCACCGGGATGTCGGAGGGTGGCGTGCCATTGCCCAGCACCATGGTGTTGCCGCCGACATAGCGCAGCGGCAGCTCCTCGCCCGCATAATCGTTCAGGCCCTGCGGCACGTAGATCGCGAAGCGGTAATCGAGGTTCGTATAAAAGCCGTGGCGGAACACCTGGCTGGGCGGGCCTTCGTGGATCTCGGCCGCGATGGCGTCGACGATGGCGGCGGTGTCTGTGCGGGTGTTCAGATCGATGCTGTCGTCCAGCCGCAAGGTGTAGGGACGCAGCGGGCCGAAGCGGTGGCCGCCGAACTGCACGCGGAAACGGTCGATGTCGTAGTAGAAGGCCGGGACGTTAGCGGCGGTGACGTCGATGCTGCACAGCACGAACACGGCCCAGAAACCCTGCGATTCCAGCGGCTGCACGAAGTGGATCGCTTCATTGCGGCGCAGGGGCACCGGGTTGTGGAAATCGACCCGGTGCACGTTGGCGACGTGCTGGTAATGCAGGACGACGGTGTCGCGTAGTCCGGGGTCCACGCTCGTGCAGCCGGCTGCCAGCAGGCAGGAAAGCAAGAGCAGGGACTTGAACGGCTTGCGCATTGAGGGTCTCCAGCGAACGCGTCAAGCTTGGGACCAGGCGAACGGGATGAGTTTGCGGGAAGTCAGGCGTGCGCGGGTGCGCTGTAGGGTGGGCACTCCGTGCCCACGCGAACGTCACTCAGCCGGCGCCCAGCGATTTCTGCAGCAGCGCGTGCAGCGAGGCGAAATCCGGTTCGCCCAGGTAGCGCTTGAGGATCTTGCCGTCCTTGCCGATGACGAAGGTGGTTGGCGTCATGGCGACGTCGCCGAACTGTTTCGCCAGGTCGCCGCCGGAATCGAGCGCGACCTTGAACGGCAGCTTGCGGGTCTCGGCATAGTTCAGGACGTAGTTCGGCGGATCGTAGCTCATCGCGACGGCGACGAATTCCAGGCCCTGGCCCTTGAACTTGTTATAGGTATCGACCATCTGCGGCATTTCCTTCACGCAGGTGGCGCAGGAAGTTGCCCAGAAATTGACCATCACAACCTTGCCGCGCAAGTCCTGCGAGCTGATCTTCTGGCCGTCGATGCTGATGAAGGTGACGTCCGGGGCCGCCGTCCGGCCGCTGAAGGTGGCGAAGCCAATGCCGGCGATGGCGAGCACGGCGGCGCCGACGGCAGCCGGTTTGATCCAGGAACGGGGGGAAGCTGATGCGGTCATGGGTTCATCTCATCCGTGAGCGGGTGACGAATCATTATAGATCCGCCACCTTTTCCCTGCCTTGACAGATTATTGCGCTTGCGGCGGCTGCTGCGGCTGCATCGCGCGCAGGTCTTCTTCGCTGATGTATTCGAACATCTTGGTCACGCCCATGACGCCCGATACGCCTTGCGCCACCTGGGCCGCGATATTGCCTTCGCGCTGGGTCACCAGGCCCATCAGGTAAACATTGCCGCGCTCGGTGACGACCTTGAAGGAATTGGCCGACACCGTCTTCTTGTCGGCCAGGCTGATCTTGACCTTGCTGGTAATCAGGGCGTCGCTCGAACGCGAAGTGTAGCTCGACGGACCGGCAACGATCAGCTCGTTCATGACGTTGTCGACGTTGGTGATGCTGCGGACGTCCTTTTCGACAGCCTGCTTCATGGCTTCGTCGCGCACTTCGCCGGTCAGCAGCACCTTGCGGTTGTAGCTGTTGATGTTGACGTGGCCGGCATCGCCGACGAGCTGCGGCAGATGGGTCTCGGCCTTCACGGCGATCGCCTTGTCTTCGGTCTGGGCGCCCAGGGTGCGACGGTCGGTGGTGGCCAAGGCACCCGTGACCACGCCGCCTGCCACCACGGCCACGCAGCCTTGCAGCGAGACTAGCAGGGACGCGAGGACGGCGGCGGTCAGGACGGCTTTCTTAACTTGCATCTTCTTCTCCAAACAGGGCGACGTCGATGCCGTCGCAAATACTGTGGATCGCCACCAGGTGAACTTCCTGGATGCGCGCGGTACGGCTGTGCTGCACGTTGATATGGACGTCAGCCTCGGTCAGCAGCGCGCCCAGCTTGCCGCCGTCCTTGCCGGTCAGGGCGACGACGCGCATTTCGCGCTCGAGCGCCGCTTCGGCGGCCGCCAGAACGTTGGCGGAATTGCCAGACGTCGAGATCGCCAGCAGGATGTCGCCGGCCTGGCCCAGGGCCTGGACCTGCTTGCTGAAGATCTCGTTGAAGCTGTAGTCGTTGCCGACCGCCGTGATGATCGAGGTGTCGGTGCTCAGCGAGATCGCCGGCAGCGGGAAACGCTCGCGCTCGAAGCGGCCGACCAGTTCGGCAGCAAAGTGCTGGGCATCGCCGGCGGAACCGCCATTGCCGCATGCCAGGATCTTGTTGCCGTTGGACAGGGCATTGAACATCAGTTCGATGGCCTGGGAAATAGGTTGTGCCAGCAGCTGGCCCGACTTCAGTTTGAGTTCGGCGCTTTCCTGGAAATGGGCGAGGATGCGTTGAGTATTCATGGTCGAAGATTATAGTGCAGCGGCAAGGTCCACCGCGCAAGTGGGGTAAAAAATGCTTACACTTCAATAGGCCTGGATGGCGTTCCGTAACCATTCCAGCTTGAAGCCATCGATGGCGACGACGTCGATGCGGCAGGGCGGCAGGCGTCTGAAACGCTGCAGGTAGACCTGGGCGGCGCGCAGGATGCGGCGGATTTTCGCTGGGGTGATGCTGGCGGCGGCTCCGCCGCGCGAACGGTCGGCGCGCTGGCGCACCTCGACGAAGACCAGGGTCTCGCCCTCGCGCATGACAAGGTCGATCTCACCCAATTTACACCGGAAGTTCGCTTCGATCAGCACTAAACCGTGGCGTTGAAGATACGCCAGCGCCGATTCTTCCCCTTTTCGACCCTGTTCCTGCTTCTGCGACAGGCGGGCCGGCCACATTTCAGGGCCCCGCGTCGACGGCTTCGAAGTTGCCGTTGCGGTAGATGGCCATGGCTTCGCGCCGCTGCAGCCGCGGGCCGTTAGTATCCACTTCCAGGCGGCCGGTGACGCCGTCGATGACGAAGGGCCCGCCCGGCCGCAGGGCCAGTTCGCGTGCGACCAGGAAGGCGTCGATGCCGAGCGCGTACAGGCGGTTCATGGTCAGCGGCTGTTCGGTGTCGAGCGGGCGCGGGTACATCATCACCGCGCGATGGTCCGGGCGCACCAGCCAGGGCACGTCGACCACGCGCAGGCCGTCCAGCTCGCTAATCGCCATGCCGGGCGCGCGGCCCGGATTGCTGGCGCTGCCGGCATAGCAGGGAATCGCGGTGCCGGTGCGGCCGCGTACCTGGCGCAGTTCGACCACGTCGAGCGCGGCGAACAGCAGTTCGGGCGGATCGACGTCCAGGCGCGCCTTCAGGTCGGCAATGACGGCCTGGTCCACGCGGCCGTCGGCCGAGGGAACGTTGAAACGCTGGCCCGTATGGCCGAGCTCGCTCCAGCGCGCCTCGAAGGCGGCCGCCGCACGCTGGGCCCAGGGCGCGTTGCCGGTGAGGATCAGCACCCGCCCTTGCGGATGTTCGCGCGCCGCCCACTCGGCGGCTTGCCTGGCTTCGTCCTCGATCGAGAGGCCGGCCACCAGCATGCCCGGCGGCAGGTTGCCGCGCGCTTCGGGATGGTTCAGGGCGACGGTCGGACGGCTGACGGCGCCGCCGGCGGCCAGCGCGGAAACCGCGGGGCGGGCCAGCGGGCCGACGATGACGTCGTGGGAAGCGGCGGCGCGTGAATAGGCGGACAGCGCATCGTCGGCGCTGTCGCCGGTGGGGACGAGGTCGACCTGGGTGCCGGTACCGTCGCGCTCGACGCTGGCCATGAAGCCGGCGCGCACCGATTCGGCGGCGCCGCCCAGCGCGGAAGAATTCATCGGCAGCAGCAGGGCGATGCGGACCGGGCCGGCGCCCCTGGCGGCAGGCGCGGCCCCGGCGTTCGGTTCCTGGCCCGGCAGCAGGATGGGCGCGGTCTGTACCGGCGCGGTTTCCACCTCGCCACGCGGCGGCGCATAGGCCGGCGTCCGCACAGGTTCGGGTTCCGGGCAGGCGTAGTCGCCGCTCCTGGGACTTGTGTTTGCGCCCTTGGGCGCGCACAATCCCTGCGGCTCGTCCAGGCTCACCGTGCTGCAGCCGGCCAGCAGCAGGAATGTCAGTCCCGCGCCCAGCGCTTTGAGTTTTTTAATCAGCATCCGATTCCCCCATGACCGCCACTCAGTCCACCCAGATCGCCAATTTGCCCGTCCTGGGCGAGGCAGCCCAGCAGTCCTATCCTACCGCAACGCTTTACGTGGTGGCCACACCGATCGGCAACGTCACCGACATCACCCTGCGCGCCCTGCACGTGCTGCTGATCGCCGACGTCGTCGCCTGCGAGGACACGCGCAAGACCGGCGCCCTGCTGACGCGCTTCGGCCTGAACAAGCAGATGGTGGCGGCGCACCAGCACAATGAACGGGAAGCCGCCGAAAAGGTGATCCAGCGCCTGCGCGCGGGCGAACGCGTGGCGCTGGTATCGGACGCCGGCACCCCGGCCGTGTCCGACCCCGGCGCGCGCATCGTCGACGCCGTGCGCAACGCCGGCCTGCAGGTGGTGCCGGTGCCGGGTGCCTCGGCGGCGGTGGCGGCGCTGTCGGCCAGCGGCTTCGTCAACGACCGCTTCCATTTTGTCGGATTCCTGCCGGCCAAGGCCAAGCAGCGCGAAACGGAACTGGCCCAGCTCAAGCTCGACACCTCGACCCTCGTGATCTATGAGGCACCGCACCGCATCATCGACTGCGTCGAGGCATTGGCGGCGGTATTCGAGCCGACCCGCCAGGTCGTGTTCGCGCGCGAGCTGACCAAGATGTTCGAAGAAATCCACCGTTGCCCGCTGAGCGAGGCGCTGGCCTGGGTCAAGGCCGACCCGAACCGCGAGCGCGGCGAGTTCGTGGTGCTGGTCGAAGGCGCAGCCGCCGCGGAAGACGAAGGCGAGGCGGAGGCGGAACGGATCCTGCAGATCCTGCTGGCGGAATGCTCGGTCAAGCAGGCGGCAAATTTGGCGGCGCAGATTACGGGGCGGAAGAAGAATGCCTTGTATGACCGGGCGCTGGAGATCAAAGGCAACGCTTGACTTGCCGTCATTCCCGCGAAAGCGGGAATCCATACGTCCCGTGATCAGTGCCTCAGCATGGGTTCCCGCTTTCGCGGGAATGACGTGGTAGGCGCTACCACTTGCAGCCGCTGTCCTTCTTGTCCATCGCCAGGAAGATCGGCGCCAGCAATCCCCCCGGCACGCCATCCTTGCAATCCGGCCGCTTGGCCCCCTTGATGGCCCGTTCCAGCTTCGTTTCGGTCTGCAGCGGCGGGGGCGGCAGCCGTTCCAGCGCGGTGCCTATCTTGGCCGGATCCGGCTCGTTCGCTACCTTGCGGGCGACGCTGCGTGCGGCGTCCAGGTTGAAGCGTGGCGCCTCTTTTGGCGCCGTATCCGCAGGCGGCGGGGTATCGACGGTGAAGGGTTTCTCTTCCGGCGCGGCGGCTTGGGCCGGCACGGCGATGATGCGGCGCGGTGCGTGCTTGCGTGGCGCCGCTGCCGGTTTCGGCTGGACTTCGGGCTGGGTTGTCGATTGCGCAGGTTCGGCAAGTGCCGGTTTTTCCGGCGCAGCCTGCAGGCGGACTTTAAGCGGTTCGCTGACGACCGCCGGCAAGGCCGCCTGCTGCGGCTGGCGGTAGATCGCGAGCAGCAGCGCATGCACGGCCAGCGAGATGGCGATGCCCGCCGCCACCCGCGTCGTCGTCTTGCGGTCGGACAGAGGGCTAAAACCCGTGTTCGGAAAACCGTCGATTACAGCATTCATGTGCAGCTCCATCGATTCCTGTGCCGGAAAGCCTCAAGCGCACACATTCACGGGCGCTTTCCTTGACCGCAGCCTCCGCGGACGTTATGATGGCTGTCTTCGGAGTGTAGCGCAGCCCGGTAGCGCATCTGGTTTGGGACCAGAGGGTCCAAGGTTCGAATCCTTGTACTCCGACCAAGTATACCGAAAAGGCCGACAGTGAATGCTGTCGGCCTTTTTCATTTCCGCGTAGCGATGGCGTGGGCACGTGGTGCCCACCCTACGTTCACGTTGCCGGGTAGGGTGGGCTCCCCGAGCCCACGTCCACACGACAAATCAACCCGCCCGCTTCGCCAGCAGCGCATTTCCCGCCCGGCTCACACCCTTGCGCCCCAGCTGCTGCGAGATGAAGGCGCCCGCATCCACCACCTGATCCAGGTCGATGCCGGTTTCGATACCCAGGCCGTTCATCATGTAGACCACATCCTCGGTGGCGACGTTGCCGGTTGCGCCCTTCGCATACGGGCAGCCGCCCAGGCCCGACACCGACGAATGGAAGATCGATACGCCCACTTCCAGGCTGGCGTAGATGTTCGCCAATGCCTGACCATAGGTGTCGTGGAAGTGCCCGGAAATGCCGTCCAGCCTGAACGCGCGCGCCGCCGTCTCCATCACGCCTTGCGTCTTGCGCGGAGTCGAGACGCCGATGGTGTCGGCGATGTCGATCTCGTCGCAGCCCAGGTCGCGCATGCGTGCCACCACGTCGGCGACGGCCTCCAGCGGCACCTCGCCCTGATACGGGCAGCCGAAGGAGCAGCTGATGCTGCCGCGCAGGCGCAGGCCGTGTTCCTTGGCGGCTTTCGCCACGCTTTCGAAGCGCGCGATGGATTCGGCGATCGAGCAGTTGATGTTCTTTTGCGAGAAGGCTTCCGAGGCCGAGCCGAAGATCACGACTTCGTCCGCTTTGCTTGCTAACGCCGCCTCGAAACCCTGCATGTTCGGCGTCAGCGCCGAATAGATCGTACCCGGGCGGCGCGCAATGCCGGCCATGACTTCGGCACTGGTCGCCATCTGCGGCACCCACTTCGGCGAGACGAAGGACGCCGCCTCGATATTCATAAAACCGGCGAGCGACAGGCGGTCGACCAGCTCGATTTTCACGGCGGCAGAGACATTCTCTTTTTCGTTCTGCAGCCCGTCGCGCGGGCCGACTTCGACGATCTTTACTTGTTTGGGCAGGTTCGTATTCATTCAATATCCCCGGTTGCGGTCTACGACATCGGCGACATGCTCGCCCTGTTCCAGCATTGTGATCTTGTGCGCGATCTGGCGCACGGCTTCCTCGCGGAGCGTGAGCGCCGAGATGTGCGGCGTGATGGTGATGCGCGGCTCGTCCCAGAACGGATGCGGCGCGGGCAGCGGTTCGTTGCGGAACACATCCAGCGTGGCACCGGCGATGTGCTTGGCGCGGATCAGGGCCAGCAGGTCCGGTTCGGCCACCAGGGCGCCGCGCGCGACGTTGACCAGGTAGGCGCCCTCGGGCAGTTTGGCCAGCCGCGCGCGGTCCAGCAGGTTATTCGTCTCCGGCGTCAGCGGCAGCATGCAGACCAGCACGCGCGTGCCACCTAAAAAATCGTCGAGCGATGCCATGCCGGCGTAGCAGTCCACGCCGGGCAAGTCCTTCGCCGTGCGGCTCCAGCCGCGCACCGGAAAGCCGAGCTGGCGCAGCGCCTGCACCACCGGGATGCCGAGTTTTCCGAGGCCCAGCACGCCGACCGTGAACTCTTCCTTTTTACGTGCGACGAGCGGATTCCACAGACCCTGGCGCGCCTGCTGCTCGTAGTCGTCGAAGCGGCGGAAGTAGCGCAGGACCGCATACGCCACATACTCGGCCATCTGCTCGCCCATGCCGGCATCGCCCAGGCGGATCACCGGCACGTCGGGCAGCGCATCGCCGAATTTCAGGACGGCGTCGACGCCCGCGCCCATCAGAAAGATCGCTTTGACGCGCGCGAGCTGGTCGAGCAGCGCCGGGGTGGGCGCCCACAGGACCGCGTAGTCGCAGGCTTCGAGGGCTTGTCCCTCCTGCCACACGACCGTCTCGGCCTGCGGCAGTGCCTGCGCGAAGTCGCGCGCCCACGGCTCGATCACGCCGTCGCCGCGGTACAGGAGGATGCGCAAGAGGCCTCCTTAGGCCGCAGCCTTGAAGGCCAGCAGCGGCGCGCCGTCGGCTACCTGGTCGCCGACCTGGTACAGGATTTCCTCGACCAGGCCGTCGCTCGGCGCCGCGATCGTGTGCTCCATCTTCATCGCTTCCATGATCACCAGCGGCTCGCCCTTCTTGACGGTCTGGCCATCCTTGGCGATCACGGCGACTACTTTACCCGGCATCGGCGCGGTCAGGCGGCCGCCCGCGGCCTCAAGTTCGCCGGCGTGCGCCATCGGATCGTTGTAGTTCAGTGCGTAGTGCTGGCCGCCGGTGAACACGTGCAGCAGTTCGCCGTCGCGGCGCACGGTGCCGTGCAGGGCGGCGCCGTCGAGGCGGATCGCATACTCGCCGCCTTGCTTCGATACCAGCGCCAGCGGGTGGGCCACGCCGTCCAGGTCCAGCACCCAGCCGTGCGAGTGATAGGCCAGTTTCAGGTCGTAGGTCTTGGCGTCGAGGGTGGCGCTGTACTCGTCGCCGAAGGAGAGCTGGCGGCGGTAGGTGCCGTTCAGGCGCCAGCCGTGGGTGCTGGTCCACGGGTCGGCCGGGTTGTTCGATACCGACAGCGCTTGCTCGGCATCGGCCAGGGCGACGGCGGCCAGGGCCAGCGCACCTTTCGGCGCCGGGCCGGCGGCCGGGAACAGGGAGGCGTTGTTACGCTCGATCAGGCCGGTGTCCAGGTCGGCGCTGGAGAAGGCCTGTCCCTCGACCAGGCGTTTCAGGAAAGCGATATTCGTGGCCAGGCCGACGATGTGGAACTCGGACAGCGCCTGCGCCATGCGCGACAGCGCCTGGGTGCGGTCCGCGCCCCACACGATCAGCTTGGCGATCATCGGGTCGTAGAAGGGAGAGATGGCATCGCCTTCGCGCACGCCCGAATCGATGCGCACGCCGGCCGGCGTGTTTGCCGAGCCGCCCAGTTCGAAGGACACGTGCGAAGGTACGTCCATGAAGCGCAGCGTGCCGATCGAGGGGAGAAAACCTTTTTCCGGGTTCTCGGCGTAGACACGCGCCTCGATCGCATGGCCGTTGATGCCGAGTTCATGCTGCTGCTTCGGCAGCGGCTGGCCGGCGGCCACGCGCAGCTGCCATTCGACCAGGTCGGTCCCGGTGATCATTTCGGTGACCGGGTGCTCCACTTGCAGACGGGTGTTCATCTCCATGAAGTAGAAGGAACCGTCCTGGTTGGCGATGAATTCGACGGTGCCCGCGCCCACGTAACCGACCGCGCGCGCGGCCGCCACCGCCGCTTCGCCCATCGCGGCGCGGCGTTCATCGGTCATGCCAGGCGCCGGCGCTTCTTCCAGCACCTTCTGGTGGCGGCGCTGCACCGAGCAGTCGCGCTCGTGCAGGTAGACGCAGTTGCCGTGCTTGTCGGCAAACACCTGGATCTCGATGTGGCGCGGACGGGTCAGGTATTTCTCGGCCAGCACCTTGTCGTCGCCGAAGGAGGAAATCGCCTCGCGCTTGCAGGAGGCCAGCGCCGCCTGGAAATCTTCCGAACGCTCCACCACGCGCATGCCCTTGCCGCCGCCGCCGGCGCTGGCCTTCAGCAGCACCGGGTAGCCGATGCGGTTCGCCTCGCTCTGCAGCAGTTCCGGATCCTGGTCGTCGCCGTGGTAGCCCGGCACCAGCGGCACATTGGCTTGCTCCATCAGCTGCTTCGCTGCCGACTTCGATCCCATCGCGCGCATCGAGGAACCCGGCGGGCCGATGAAGACCAGGCCGGCCGCTTCGCAGGCTTCGGCGAATTCCGCGTTCTCCGACAGAAAACCGTAGCCCGGGTGGATGGCCTGGGCGCCGGTGGCTTTCGCGACCTCGATGATCTTGTAGCCGCGCAGATAGCTGTCCTTGGCCGCGGCCGGGCCGATCAAGACCGCCTCATCGCAGACCGCGACGTGTTTCGCGCCGGCGTCGGCTTCCGAATAAACGGCAACGGTACGGATGCCCATGCGGCGCGCGGTGGCGGCGACACGGCAGGCGATTTCGCCGCGGTTGGCGATGAGGATCTTGGTGAACATGTGGTGTCTCGTCTTTTATATTGTTTATAAAGTTAAGGAATCAGCAGCCGCAGCTTTCCTTCTGCACCGATTCCAGGGTCGCCGAGCGCGTCTTCAGTCCCAGCTTTTCCAGCAGCGCGCGGTCGTCGTTCGCTTCCGGGTTGTCCGTGGTCAGCAGCTTGTCGCCGTAGAAGATCGAGTTGGCGCCGGCCATGAAGCACATCGCCTGCACCGCCTCGCCCAGCTCGCGCCGGCCGGCCGACAGACGCACGCGCGCCTTCGGCATGGTGATGCGGGCGACGGCGATGGTGCGCACGAATTCGATCGGGTCCAGCGGCGGCAGGCCGTGCAGCGGCGTGCCTTCGACCTGCACCAGGTGGTTGATCGGCACCGATTCCGGATACGGGTTCATGTTCGCCAGCTGGGCGATCAGGCCTGCGCGCTGCGAGCGCGTCTCGCCCATGCCGACGATGCCGCCGCAGCAGATCTTCAGGCCGGCGTTGCGCACGCGGCCCAGGGTATCCAGGCGGTCGTTGTATTCGCGGGTCGAGATGACGTCGCCGTAGAAGTCGGGCGAGGTGTCGATGTTGTGGTTGTAGTAGTCCAGGCCCGCATTCTTGAGCTGCTCGGCTTGTCCCTCTTCCAGCATGCCGAGGGTGGCGCAGGTCTCCATGCCGAGCGCCTTCACGCCGCGCACCATGGCTTCGACTTTCTCCATGTCGCGCTCTTTCGGGCTGCGCCAGGCGGCGCCCATGCAGAAGCGGGTCGCGCCCTTGGCCTTGGCTTCGCTCGCGGCGGCCAGCACGGTGTCGAGGTCCAGGATTTTCTTGGCTTCGACGCCGGTGTCGTAGCGCGCGGCCTGCGGGCAGTAGCCGCAGTCTTCCTCGCAGCCGCCGGTCTTGATCGACAGCAGGGTCGCCAGTTCGACGTCGCCGTCCGGGAAGTTGGCGCGGTGCGCCTGCTGGGCGCGGAACATCAGCTCCGGCAGCGGCAGTTCGAACAGGGCCAGCACTTCGGCCAGCGGCCAGGTGGCGTCTTTCGGCAGCGAGGCCGGAGTGGCGGGCGGGTGCAGGGTAACGACTTGGGTCATCTTGAAATCCTCGTTTTGAAAATCAGGCTCCGCGTGACGGCCATCCCGGCACGCCCGCGAGCTCGATGTAGGCTGCCGCGTCGGCAGCCGATGGTTGGTCCAGTCGCGGCACGCGTCCCAGCAGGGGCGCGGGCATGCGTTGTTCGAGCGCCGCCACGTTCTCGTCGGCGAAGCGCATGTCGGGATCGACCTGGTTGGCGACCCAGCCGGCCAGCACCAGGCCGCGCGCGACGATGGCCTCGGCGGTCAGCAGCGCGTGGTTGATGCAGCCCAGGCGCAGGCCGACCACCATGATCACCGGCAGGCCGAGCTGCACTGCCAGGTCGGCGCTGTCGAAGTCGTCGGAGAAGGGCACGCAGAAGCCGCCCACACCCTCGACCACGGTGGCGTCGGAGGCCGCCAGGATCTCGGCATAGGCGGTGATGATGGGCACCGGCTCGATGCGCACGCCTTCCAGTTCCGCCGCAATGTGCGGGGCGCAGGGCTCTCGCAGCAGGAAGGGCGTGGTGATGTGCTGCGGCAGGTGCACGTTGCCGGCCGCGCGCAGCATGGCGGCGTCCTCGTTGTGCAGCTCGCCGTCGCGCTCCTCGGCGCCGGCCGCGATCGGTTTCATGCCGCAGGCGCGCTGGCCATGCTGCACCAGCTTGTGCAGGATCGCGGCACTGACCAGGGTCTTGCCGATTTCCGTGTCCGTGCCGGTGACGAAGCAGGCGAAGCGCGTCGGTACGCCTTCCGCCGCCAGCGGCGCCGGGATGGTGGCGATGGCGGGTGCGCTGGCGGTGGCCGGTTCGGCGTAGCCGACATCGGGCTGCGTGCCGCCGGTTTGATCGGGGTCGTTGAGACTCATGCTGCGTTCCTTTCCAGCTGGTGTTCGAGCCGCTCGGTTTCCAGCTCATTCAATGCGGTGGCCAGCTGTGCCACCTCGTCTTCCGTGTGCGCCGCGCACAGGGTCACGCGCAGGCGCGAGGTGCCGGGCGCCACGGTCGGCGGGCGGATCGCCGGCACCCACAGGCATTGCTCGTGCAGGCGGCTCGCCGCGTGCAGGGCTTCCTCATTGCTGCCGATGACGATGGGCTGGATCGCGGTGTGCGACGGCAGGCGCTGCCAGCGCGTCAGCTTCAGCTCGCGGTCCAGCAGTGCGATCAGCTTGTCCAGGTGCGCGCGGCGCTGTGCGCCTTCCTCGCCCTGGATGATGTCCAGGCTGGCCAGCAGCGCATGCGCCAGTGCCGGCGGCGTCGCCGTCGTGTAGATATAGGGGCGGGCGCGCTGGATCATCAGTTCGATCACCGAGGCGTGTGCCGCGATGAAGGCGCCGCCGACGCCGGCCGCCTTGCCCAGCGTGCCGACATAGACCAGGTTCGGCGAGCGCAGATTGAAATGTTCGAGCGCGCCGCGGCCGTTCTGTCCCAGCACGCCGAAGCCGTGGGCATCGTCGACCACCAGCCAGGCGCCGTGACGTTCGCACAGGGCCAGCAATTCCGGCAGCGGCGCCAGGTCGCCATCCATGCTGAACACGCTGTCGGTGACGACGATTTTGGAAGCGGCCGTGCTGGCCGCGAGTTTCGCTTCCAGCGCAGCGACGTCGCCATGCGGATAGACCGTCACGCCGGCGCGCGCCAGGCGCGCACCGTCGATCAGCGACGCATGGTTCAGCGCCTCCGAAAAAATCATCGCATCCGGATCGCTGCCCAAGGCGGTCAGCACGGCCAGGTTGGCCATGTAGCCGGTGCAGAAGTACAGCGCCCGCGCATCGACCAGGTGCGGCGCCTCGAAAGCGGCCAGGCGCTCTTCCAGCAATGCATGCGCGCGGCTGTGGCCGGACACCAAATGCGAGGCGCCGCTGCCGGCGCCATACAGTTCCGCACCCTCGCGCAGGGCCGCGACCACGTGCGGGTGAGAAGCCAGGCCCAGGTAATCGTTGCTGCAGAAGGCCAGCATGTCGCGGCCGTCGACCATCTGGCGCGGCGCGGTGGGCGAGTCGGCGGTGCGGCGGCGGCGCGTCAGGCTTTGCGCCGCCAGCGATTCCAGCTGGCGCTTGACGCCCGCGATCAGGTCCAGAGTCATTCCGCAATCACCTTTTCGAACACCGTGCGCGTGCGCGCGGCCAGCCCGGCGATGTCCTCTTCGTCCAGCACATACGGCGGCATCAGGTAGACCGTGCGGCCGATCGGGCGCAGCAGCAGTTCGTTTTCGACCGCGCTGGTGAAGAAGCGGCGCGAAAAGCTCGAGGCGCGCCTGGCGTCCGGCTCGACGGCGTCGAAAGCCAGGATCATGCCGCGCTGGCGGAAGTTGGTGACGCGCTCGTGTTCCAGCAGCGGGGCCATTTCCAGCATCAGGCGGGTAGCCGTTTCGCGGTTCTTGTTCAGCACATCGTCCTCGCGGAAGATCTGCAGGGTCGCCAGCGCCGCACGGCAGGCCAGGGCGTTGCCGGTGTAGGAGTGCGAGTGCAGGAAGCCGCGCGTGATGTCTTCGCTGTAGAAGGCTTCGTAGATCTTGTCCGTGCTGAGCACCAGCGACAGCGGCAGGTAGCCGCCGCTGATCCCCTTCGACAGGCAAAGGAAATCCGGCCAGATGGCGGCTTGTTCGCAGGCGAAGAAGGTGCCGGTGCGGCCGCAGCCGACCGCGATCTCGTCGGCGATCAGGTGCACGTGGTAGCGGTCGCACAGCTCGCGCAGCAGTTCCAGGTAGAGCGGGTCGTGCATCGCCATGCCGGTCGCGCACTGCACCAGCGGCTCGACGATGATGGCGGCGATGCTGTCGCCGCTTTCCGCGAACAGCTGCTCGACATCCTTGATCGCGCGGCGCGCCACGTCCTGGGCCGACTCGCCGTCGACGGCATTGCGGGCGTCGGGCGAGGCCACGGTGCGGGCGGCGCGCAGCAGCGGGCCATAGGCGTCCTTGAACAGGGCGACGTCGGTAACGGCCAGCGCGCCGATGGTCTCGCCGTGGTAGGAGCCCTGCAGGCAGACGAATTCTTTCTTGTTCGGGTAGCCGGCGTTGCGCCAGTAGTGGAAACTCATCTTCAGCGCGATTTCCACTGCCGAAGCGCCGTCCGACGCATAGAAGGCGTGGCCGAGCGCGTGACCGGTCAGCGCGGCCAGCTGCTCGGACAGTTCGACCACCGGCTCGTGCGTGAAGCCGGCCAGCATCGCGTGTTCCAGTTTATCCAGCTGGTCTTTCAGGGCGCCGTTGATGCGCGGGTTGGCATGGCCGAACAGGTTGACCCACCACGAGCTGATTCCGTCCAGGTAGCGCCGGCCCTCATGGTCGTACAGCCACGGCCCCTTGCCGTGGCTGACAGCGATCAGCGGCACCTCTTCGTGGTGCTGCATCTGCGTGCATGGGTGCCAGACGCTGCGCAGGCTGCGCGCGATCCAGTCGGAAGACCGATTGTGGTTCGGGTGAGTCAAGATACTTATTCCAGCCAGGCGGGTTTGCGCTTTTCGAGGAAGGACGCGACCCCTTCGCGTCCCTCGGCGGATGCACGGATAGTGGCGATGCGTCCGGCCGTATCGGCCAGCAACACATCGTCGATCGGCAGCCCGGCGATGTCGCGCACCAGCTTCTTCGCTTCGCGCACCGCATTCGGGCTGTTGTTCACCAGGGCCTTGACGATGCCGGCCACGGTGGCGTCGAGTTCTTCGGCTGGCACGACCTCGTGGGCCATGCCGAGGCGCTTGGCCTCCTGCGCGTCGAAGCGCTCGGCGGTGAGGAAGTAGCGGCGCGAGGCTTGATCGCCCATCGCCTTGATGACGTAGGGCGAGATCGTCGCCGGGATCAGGCCCAGCTTCACTTCGGACAGGCAGAAGTTGACGCCGTCGGCAGCCACCACGATGTCGCAGGCCGCAACCAGGCCCATGCCGCCGGCGTAGCAGTCGCCCTGCACTTTCGCCACCACCGGCTTCGGGCTGAAGTAGATGGTGCGCAGCATGTCGGCCAGACGCAGGGCGTCGGCTTCATTCTCCTCGTGGGAGTAGCCGGCCATCTTCTTCATCCAGTTCAGGTCCGCGCCGGCGCAGAAGGCCGGGCCGTTCGCAGCCAGCACGATGGCGCGCACGTCCGCATCCTGGCTGACTTCATCGAAGGCCATCGTCAGGTCGGCGATGGTGACTTCGTTGAAGGCGTTGCGCAGCTGCGGGCGGTTCAGGGTGATGGTCGCGACCTTGTCGGCAACTGTAATCTCGAGGGTTTCGTAAGTGTCCATCGCATTTACTCCCTTCTTACATCCTGAATACGCCGAACTTCGTGTCTTCGATCGGGGCGTTGAGCGCGGCGGACAGGCCGAGGCCCAGCACCATGCGCGTGTCGGCCGGGTCGATGACGCCGTCGTCCCACAGGCGCGCGCTGGCGAAATATGGGTGGCCCTGGTGCTCGTACTGGTCCTTGATCGGCTGCTTGAACGCGGCTTCTTCCTCTTGCGACCACTGGCCGCCCTTGGCTTCGATGCCGTCGCGTTTCACTGTCGCCAGCACGGAGGCCGCCTGGTCGCCGCCCATCACCGAGATGCGCGCGTTCGGCCACATCCACAGGAAGCGCGGCGAGAAGGCGCGGCCGCACATGCCGTAGTTGCCGGCGCCGAAGCTGCCGCCGATGATCACGGTGAACTTCGGCACCGAGGCCGTCGCCACCGCGGTCACCATCTTGGCGCCGTTGCGGGCGATGCCTTCGTTCTCGTACTTGCGACCGACCATGAAGCCGGTGATGTTCTGCAGGAAGACGAGAGGGATCTTGCGCTGGCAGCACAGCTCGATGAAGTGCGTGCCCTTCAGCGCCGACTCCGAGAACAGGATGCCGTTGTTGGCGATGATGCCGACCTTCATGCCGAAGATGTGGGCGAAGCCGCACACCAGCGTCGTGCCGTAGCGTGCCTTGAATTCGTCGAACTCGCTGCCGTCGACGATGCGGGCGATGACTTCGCGCACGTCGAAGGGTTTGCGGGTATCGACCGGGATCACGCCGTACAGCTCTTCCGGCGCGTACTTCGGCTCGGCCGTTTCACGCAGCGCGCCCTGTTGCGGCTTGACGCGGTTCAGGTTCGAGACGATGGTGCGTGCCAGCGACAGCGCGTGGGTATCGTTCTGCGCCAGGTGGTCGGCCACGCCCGACAGGCGGGTGTGGACATCGCCGCCGCCCAGGTCTTCGGCGCTCACCACTTCGCCGGTCGCCGCCTTCACCAATGGCGGGCCGCCGAGGAAAATGGTGCCCTGTTCCTTGACGATGATGGATTCGTCGCTCATCGCCGGCACGTAGGCGCCGCCCGCGGTGCAGGAGCCCATCACCACGGCGATCTGCGGGATGCCCTTGGCGGACAGGTTGGCCTGGTTATAGAAGATGCGGCCGAAGTGGTCGCGGTCCGGGAAGACGTCGTCCTGGTTCGGCAGGTTGGCGCCGCCGGAGTCGACCAGGTAGATGCAGGGCAGGTTGTTCTGCTCGGCGATCTCCTGGGCGCGCAGGTGTTTTTTCACCGTCATCGGGTAGTAGGTGCCGCCCTTGACGGTGGCGTCGTTACAGACGATCACGCATTCCTGGCCGGCCACGCGGCCGATGCCGGTAATGATGCCGGCGCTCGGGGCCGCGTTGTCGTACATCTCGTAGGCCGCCAGCTGGGACAGTTCCAGGAAGGGCGTGCCCGGATCGAGCAGCATCTGCACGCGGTCGCGCGGCAGCAGCTTGCCGCGAGCGACATGCTTGGCGCTTGCCGCTTCGCCGCCGCCCTTGGCGATGGCGGCGACTTTGGCGCGCAGGTCGTCGACCACGGCTTGCATGGCCGCGGCATTGGCCTTGAAATCCTCGCCGCGCGGGTTGAGCTTCGTTTCGATCTGGGGCATCGCGTCTCCTGCGTATTCTATTTAGTTCCTTGCTCGGGGAAGCTGCCGTCCACATAGAACCAGCGCATGGTCGAACCCGGGCCGCCGGGCGTCTCGGGTTCGCGCACGAAGTTACTGATCTCGTGCAGGCGCTGGCCGCGGCCATTGACCCTGAAGCGGGCGACGAATTCGACGGTGTCCTGGTCTGTCTGTTCCGGCAGATCTGCTTTACGTTGACGTAAACGTAAAGCAGATTTTATCTCAAGTCCGAGCCATTGAATCTTTTCATTTTTGTCGATGATGGGCTCGGTCGGCCGGGTGCTGGGGTGCCAGGTGGCGCGCAGATAATCCTCCACCCCCATCACATAGGCCGTGTAGCGCGAACGCATCAGCTTCTCGGCCGTGGGCGGCAACTCGGCGCCGGCGATGAACGGGCCGCAGCAGCGCAGGATGGGCAAGGTGCTGCCGCAGGGGCAGCCGGTTTTCGGCGGGGTAGACATGGCGGCAATTATCCGCCATTTCAGGGGCTCAGGTGAAAGGGCGTGCCTGTTCGGAATTTCCGAGAAGACAGCATATTGCTTGGCGTTGCCGCATCTTCGGCCATCTTTTGCCGAAAATAAATTCAACCGTCCCGAAAATAATTCGGGGTCAGAGCACTTTTTGGAGCAAATTCGGGGTCAGAGCACATTTCCGGTTTTGCTGGAAAACGGCGGATTTGTGACTGCCAGGCACAAATCGCCGAAGCGCTCCCAGAGGAAGCACAGCGTGCTTAAGCGCTGAGCAATTGCCCAAAAAAGTGCTCTGACCCCGAATTAAGGCCAAAAAGTGCTCTGACCCCGAATTTTAAAAAATTAGCGGAGGGTCAGGCCGTCCAGCGCGAACGGCGGCGCTTTGCCCTGCACCAGGTCGGCAAGTACGGTGGCGGTGCCGCAGGCGAAGGTGAAGCCGAGCGGGCCGTGGCCGATGTTGAGCCACAGGTTGGAGTAGGGCGAGCGGCCGACGATGGGGGCGCTGTTCGGGGTGGCGGGGCGCAGGCCGGCCCAGGGGACGACGCTGTTGTAGTCGGCCGCGTTGGGCATGGTTTCGCGCACCTGGCGCGTCAGGCTGGCCAGGCGGCGGGCGTCCAGGCTCAGGTCTTCGCCCATCATGTCGACCATGGCCGCCACGCGCAGCTTGTCGCCGATGCGTGCGTACAACACTTTGCGCTCGAAGTCCGTGACGCTGATCTCCGGCGCCACGTCGTCCGGGCGGATCGGCGCCGTCAGGCTATAGCCCTTGAGCGGGTAGATCGGCAGCGAGATGCCGGCGCTTTTCGCCAGCGCGCGGCTCTGCATGCCGGCTGCCAGCACATAGGCGTCCGCTTTCACCAGGCCAGTGCTGGTCTGCAGGCCGGTGATCTTGTCGCCGGCGCTGACGAAGCGCAGTGCGTCGGCGTGCAGGAAGCCGCTGAAGCGAGGATGGGCGGCGATGCGTTCGGCCAGGGTCACGCAGAAAGCGTAGCAGTCGGCCACGGCTTCGCCGCCGTTGTAGATGCCGCCTTCCAGCTTGTCCTCCATGGCGGCCAGCGCCGGCTCGCGGGCCACGCATTCGGCCGCGCTCCAGACCTGGGTCGTGCTGGAGGAATCGGATTTGGCGGTGGCGGCGTCGAAGGCCTTGCGGGTGCGGTAGACCACCAGCTTGCCGGCGTCGCGCCACTGGAAGGATTCGGGCGGCACCACCGGTTCCAGCTGGGCCATCGCGCGGCGCGACAGTTCGCCCAGCTGCAGCAGCTTATGGGTGGTTTGGCGGTTGGCGTCGGCGCGGCAGTTGGCCAGGAAGGCCGCCAGCCAGGTCCATTGGTGCAGGTCGAACTGGGGCTTGAAGCGCAGCGGGCCGTACTCCTGGAACATCCACTGCAGCGCTTTCAGCGGCACGCCGGCGTCGGCCAGCGGCGAGACGTAGCGGTAGCTCAGCTGGCCGCCGTTGCTGAAACTGGTGCCGGTGCCCACTTGTGGTGCACGTTCGAGCAGCGTGACCTTGTGGCCCGCCTCGAGCAGCCACCAGGCCGAGGTCAGTCCGACAACACCCCCGCCGATCACGATTATTTCTTGCATCCGCGCACACTATTTTTATTCGACAATACGTGAGAGCTTAGGGGCTGGCCCCTGCTTTCGCTAATGAATGTAGCGCAGGAAGGCATAACCGCCAGTCATGCACGCACCAGGATGGCGCGCCGATGCATCGCCGTGAGGATCTGTTCCTGGAAACGGGCCAGCGAGGAATACGTTCCTTTATAGGCCAGCGGATCGGTCGAAGTGCCGCCCACCAGCGCCACCATGCCGTTCCGGTTCTTGAGATCGGCAGCGAACACGGACATCAAACCGTAGGCGTCGCCCAGGTGGCCGACCGCCGCAAAGCCGCCGCCCTCGACCAGCCGGGTGCGGGTGGCAGGGTCGTCAGGAAACTGCTCGTTGCCCAGGCCCCAGCAATTGAACAGGCCGTCGAGGCTGTCGCCGTTGCCGTCTTTGCCGTCGTAGGTCCACTGGCGCGCGAACATCCGGTCCAGGCTCGCCTGCCGCAGGATGCGTTTTCCTTCGTGGACGCCGCCGTTCATCAGCATCTGCATGATGACGCCCATGTCGTGGGCCGAGATGCGCATGCCGCCGGTCGGACTGAAAGGCGTGGCGTTCGCGCCGATCACGTAGCGCTCGATGCCGGCCGGCGGAGACGGCGGCTTGCTGCTGTAGTCGTCGACCTGGGCGATCCAGGGGCCGTTCGCATCCCAGACTTCGGTATCGACGGTGCGCTTGCGGTACAGGGCCGCGATGTTGGCGACGTCCCCCGAAGGCAGCTCGGACGGGTTGTAGCCGGCGTGCAGGCCCAGCGGCTCGACCAGCAGGCGCCGCATCAGGCGGTCGAAGCGCTCGCCCGTCACCTTTTCCATGATGGTGCCGATCACGCCCCAGCCGAGATTGCAGTAAGTGAAATAGGCGCCCGGACCGGCGTTCGCCGCCCACATCTTGGCATCAAAGTGCAGGCGGCTGCCGGGGACCAGCACGTCCTTCAGCGCCGTATCGACGCCCCAGGAATAGCCGGCTTCGTCGCGCAAGGACGAGGTGTGGCTCAGCAGGTGGCGCAGAAGGATAGGCTGGTCCGGGAAGTGCGGGTTGCGCAGACTGAAACCGAGATAGCCCGAGACGTCCGCATCCAGGTCGACCTTGCCCGCCTCGACCAGGCGCATCAGGCCGAGCGTGGTCATCATCTTCGAGATCGAGGCGATGCGGAACAGGGTATGCGAATCCACCGGCTTGCTGCCGACACCGCCAATACCGATATAACGCTGGCCGAACTGGCCCTCGTAGGCGATGCGGCCGTCGCGGATCGCCAGCACCGACAGGCTGGCCAGTTCGCAGGCAGGATTCGCCGCGATCGCAGCCAGTTCCTGGTCGAGTTTCGCCTTCAGCGCGGCCGGCATGGCGGAAGAGGATGCGCGTCCGGACGCCGGCGTGGCCGCCATCAGCGGATCGATCATGCCCAATAAAGCCATGCCAAGCATAGTGCGTCTGCCGTGATTCATTCCGTCTCCTTGTCTTATCATTTCCAGCATACGGAGTCGCCGCAAGCCCTGCCAATGAATAGGCCGCGCCTGTGCATAACTTTTCGGAATGATAACGGCCGATCCTTTCATGGCAGGCTGTTGTGATTGGTATTACACTGGTTTTATTATGCTGAACACCGAAACCCCCGCCTCGCAACACGCTTCCCTGGACCAATACCCCACCACCGAGCTGGTGAACGTGCTGGTCGATGACCAGTTCAAGGCCGTGGAGGCGGTACGCGCCGCCGCGCCGCGCATCGCCGCCGCCGTCACGGCTGCGCTGCCGCGCATGGAAGCGGGCGGACGCCTGATCTATGTCGGCGCCGGCACCTCCGGCCGCCTCGGCGTGCTGGACAGCGTCGAACTCTATCCCACCTTTTCCTGGCCGCATGGCCGTGCGGTGGCCCTGCTGGCCGGCGGCACGGACGCCATGTTCGTCGCCGTCGAAGGCGCCGAGGACGATATCGACCAGGGCGCGGCCGACCTGCAGAGCGTGAACGTGGGCAAGGACGACGTGGTTCTGTGTATCGCGGCATCCGGTGGCACGCCCTACGTGCTGGGCGCCCTGCGCGCGGCACGCGCCGCCGGCGCCCTGACCGTCGGCTTCGCCAACAACCCGGACGCGCCGGTCGCCACCGAGGCCGAAATCGGCGTCACCCTGGACACCGGTCCGGAAGCCATTTCGGGCAGCACCCGCCTGAAGGCCGGCACCTCGCAGAAGATCGCGCTGAATTCTTTCTCGAGCGCCCTGATGGTGCGTTTGAACAAGGTTTATGGCAACCTGATGGTAGACTTGAAGGCGACCAACGCCAAGCTGGTGCGCCGGGCGATCCGCCTGACCACCTTCGCGACGGGCGCCGACGACGAATCGGCGCGCCAGGTGCTGGAGCAGTGCGGCTTCCACGTCAAGGTTGCGATCGTGGCCTTGTCCAAGAAAATCCAGGTCGAGCAGGCCCGCGCCTTGCTGGACAGCGCCAACGGCAGCGTGCGCGACGCTCTCGCCAGCTGAAGCTGGGCGGCTGAAGCACGCGGCGGGGCGCGCCGCCGGCCTGGGATCACGAAAGAGTTATGCAGACATCGCAAGCAAAGAACCCGTGGCTGTGGGTGCCCTCCCTGTACTTCGGCCAGGCCATTCCCTACATCGTCGCCAACAACCTGTCGGTCGTCATGTACAAGGACATGGGGATCTCCAACACCGACATCGCCTTCTACACCAGCCTGTTGTATCTGCCCTGGGTGATCAAGCCGCTGTGGTCGCCGCTGGTCGACATGTTCGGCTCCAAGCGCGGCTGGACCGTCGCCCTGCAGCTGGTGCTGGCCGCCGGCCTGGGCGCGGTTGGGGCGACGCTGCATCTACCCGCCTTCTTCATGGTCAGCCTGGCCGTCATGTGGATCATGGCCTTCGCTTCCGCCACCCACGACATCTCGGCCGACGGCTTTTATATGCTCGGCATGCGCCCGCAGCAGCAGGCGGCCTACGTGGGTGTGCGTTCCACTTTCTATCGGCTCGCGACGCTGGCGGGGCAGGGGCCGCTGGTGATTTTGGCCGGCACGCTGGCGGTGTCGCTGAACGATGTGCACCAGGCCTGGGCCATCGTGTTCTTCGTATTGGCCGGTTTGTTCTTCGCGCTGTTCGCCTGGCACCAGGCGGTGCTGCCGCGGCCCGAAGCCGACCAGCCGGCGGCGCCAGGCACCAACCCGCTGCGCGCCTTTCTGGCTACCTTCGGCAGCTTCTTCGGCAAGCGCGATATCTGGCTGATCCTCGGTTTCATTCTGACCTTCCGCCTGGGCGAGTCCCAGCTGCTGAAACTCGTCGCGCCCTTCCTGAAGGACCCGGTCGAGAAGGGCGGCCTGGGGCTCACAACCGCGCAATACGGCACCGCCTACGGCACCATCGGCATCATCGCCCTGACCATCGGCGGCCTGGCCGGCGGCTGGCTGATCTCGCGCCTCGGACTGAAGCGCTGCCTGTGGCTGATGGTGGCCGCGGTGCACCTGCCGGACCTGGTCTTCGTCTATTTGTCCTCGACGCAGCCACAGAATTTCGGCGTCATTTCCGGCTTCCTGGCGATCGAGCAGTTCGGCTACGGCTTCGGCTTCACCGCCATGCTGATGTACATGATCATGGTCTGCGAGGGCCCATATAAAACCGCGCACTACGCGATCTGCACCGGCCTGATGGCGCTGGGGATGATGGTGCCGGGCATGTGGAGCGGGAAGCTGCAGGAGATGCTGGGGTACCAGCACTTCTTCATCTGGGTGTGCATCGCAACGATTCCGGCTTTCGCGATGGCGGCGCTGGTAAAGATCGATCCGGAATTCGGGAAGAAATAAGGGGATACCACCAAGATGCGCGACACAAGCAGCCGCCTGGCTTCGCTCGACGCCTTCCGCGGCTTCACGATCGCGGCAATGGTGCTGGTCAATAACCCTGGCGACTGGGGCAACCTGTACTCCCAGCTCGAACACGCCAAGTGGAACGGCTGGACCTTCACCGACTGCATCTTCCCTTTCTTCCTCTTCATCGGCGGCGTCGCCATGGCGCTGTCCTTGGGCCGCCTGGCCGCTGCGGGCGCCGACAAGCCCAGGCTGCTGATGAAACTGGCCAAGCGCGCCGCGCTGATCTTCCTGATCGGCTTCCTGCTCAACTTCATGCCCTACTTTAACGTCGAGAAGGTACGCATTCCCGGGGTGCTGCAGCGGATTGCCCTGTGCACCTTGCTGGCCGCGCCCATTGTCGTGTATTGCGGCTGGCGCATGCAGCTGGCCATCATCGCCGCGCTGCTGACCCTGTACAGCGTGCTGATGCTGCTGGTGCCGGTGCCCGGCATCGGCGCCGGCGTGCTGGAGCCGGGCCAGGACTTCGGCGCCTGGATCGACCGTTCCCTGCTGGGCAAGCACCTGTGGGTGCAAAGTAAAACCTGGGATCCCGAAGGCCTGGTCTCGACCCTGCCGGCCCTGTGCAGCCAGCTGTTCGGCGTGCTGGCCGGGCGCTGGCTGGCGACCAATGTGAACCGCGCCGAGCAGACCGTCTGGATGCTGCTGGCCGGCCTGCTGTGCGTCTGGATCGGCGTGATTTTCGATACCATTCTGATGCCAATAAACAAGAGCCTGTGGACCCCGTCCTATTGCTTCCTGATGACGGGCTGGGCCCTGATCGTGTTTTCCGCCTTTTACTGGCTGCTGGACGTGAACCCCTACAATGCCGTGCGCGAGGCTGCGGCGCGCTGGAGCAAGCCCTTCATCATCTATGGCATGAATGCGCTGTTCATCTTCGCGCTGTCGGGATTCCTGGCCAAGATGTTCGGCTTTATCAAGTTCACCCAGCCGGACGGCAGCCTGCGTTCGCTGGGCAAGACCCTGTATGCGCCGCTTGCCGCGCTGCCGATCGGGCCCGTGAACACCTCGCTGCTGCATGCGGTGCTGTTCAACGCCCTGATGTTCGCGGTGGCCTGGGCCATGTGGCGCAAGAAGTGGTTCGTCAAAGTTTAAGAAGGAGTGGTGGTGCAAGCTAATCAACAACGACGCGCGTTCGCGCTTGCGGGAGTCGCCGGCGCGCTGGCGCTGAGCGGCCTGTTCTCGGCCTGTACCACAACCCCGGGCGCCGGCACGATCGCCACGGCCGGCGCCGGCGGTGGAGACACGCCGCCGCCCGCGCCGCGCGAATTCCGTGCCGTCTGGGTCTCGACCGTCGCCAACATCGACTGGCCCAGCAAGCAGAACCTGAACGCCGCCCAGCAGCAGGCGGAAGCCATCGCCATCCTCGACCGCGCCAAGGCGATGAACCTGAACGCCATCGTGCTGCAGGTGCGCCCGTCGGCCGACGCCATTTACGCTTCGCAGATCGAACCGTGGTCCGAGTACCTGACCGGCGCCCAGGGCAAGCCGCCGCAGCCCTGGTACGACCCGCTGAAATTCTGGGTCACGCAGGCGCACGCGCGCGGGCTCGAACTGCACGCCTGGTTCAACCCTTACCGTGCGCGCCACAACATCGCGAAATCGCCGGCCGCGCCCAACCACATCACCCGCACCAACCCGGCCGCCGTCAAAACCTACGGCAAATTCGAGTGGATGGACCCGGGCGAGGAATCCGCCGTCAAGCAGACCCTGGACGTGGTGATGGACGTGGTGCGCCGCTATGACATCGACGGCGTGCACATCGACGATTATTTTTATCCTTACCCGATCGAGGCGCCCAACGCCACGGCCGGCAACGAGACCGCGCTGACCGGCAAGGCCGCCAAGGCGGAACTCGACTTCCCGGACGAGCCGTCCTGGCAGCGCTACCTGGCCACGGGCGGAAAACTGGACCGCGCCTCCTGGCGCCGCCAGAACGTGAACCACCTGATCCAGGCCATGTACGAGGGCATCCACAAGGAAAAGAGCTGGGTGCGCTTCGGCATCAGCCCCTTCGGCCTGGGCCGCCCGGACCGCCGCCCGCCCGGCATCACCGGTTTCTCGCAGTACGACAAGCTGTACGCGGACGCCGAGACCTGGCTGCAGAACGGCTGGCTCGATTACTTCACGCCGCAGCTCTACTGGTCGCTCAAGCAGCCGGGCCAGGCTTACGACCAGCTGCTCGACTACTGGATCGGGCAGAACACCCTGGGCCGCCACATCTGGCCGGGCCTGTACACCAGCCGCATCGGCATCGCGCCGCCGGCCAAGGACTATCCGCCGCAGGAAATCATCGAGCAGATCGCCGTCACGCGCTCGCGCCCGACCGCGGGCGGCCACGTCCACTTCAGCATGGTCGCGCTGATGGAGAACCGCAAGGGCATCGGCGACCAGCTGCGCACCATCTCCTACGCCACGCCGGCGCTGGTGCCGTCCACCCCATGGCTGGGCAAGGCGGTGCCGGCAGCGCCTTCGGTGGCGGCGACCCGCAAGGGCAATGCCGTGCGCCTGAAGCTGGCGGCGGGCAAGGAGAACACCCTGTATGCGGTGTGGTCGCGCTTTGGCGGGCAGTGGAAGTTCACGGTGGTGCCGGCGGGCCTGAGCGAATGGCTGATTGCCGACGATGCAACGCTCGGGGCGGCGGATCTGGTGGTGGTCAGCGGCGTCGACCGTCTGGGGAACGAGAGTGCCCGCGTCAAGGCCTGGAAAAAGTCCTGATCGCGCGCCGACCCTTCAGTTGCTTTCGCCGCCAGCCAGGCGCTCGGCCAGGACGGCGGAGACCACCGCCTGAATGACGTGGACCGCCCAGCGCTCAGTGGCCTTGCGCGGCCCAGCTTCGATCTCACCTTCGGTGATGCCCAGTACGGGAGCGATACAGCCGATATTGATGGCATACAAGGCAGTACCGTATAGCGTGCCGAGAGCCGTCGGCGACAGGGACGGCGCCAGCTCCCGCAGCATCGGCAGGGCCGCGGCGAAAGCCGCCGAAGCGCCAAGGTGATTTGCGAATTCGACGAGGCTGGTGCCCGTGTCGCCGATGAGTGCGCGCGAGCCGGTCTTCGCATCGATCCAGTCGACGGCGTCGCGATCGAGCGTCTTGGTCAGCGCACCGCTCTTGCGGCCCGCAATCATGAAGCCTGTCGTCACCACGCCTGCAATCAGGCCGCCCACTATTGCCGCTTTGTGTTTTTGCATGAAGTTCGCCTCGAAATGTGAAGGTCCAGCCCGGATTGTTCAACTTACCCTGCCTTGCCGGCTGCTTCGGTTCGATATCGAACCCAGGACCGTCATAACCTTTAGTCATGCGCATACGCGCCCCTTTCATTCGCGTGCATGGGCTCGGGGGGCGTACACTTCGCTTCGACCATGATCCAACCTGAATCTTCCTCCACCCCCGCGCTCGGCCTCGGCATCGACGCCGGCGGCACCCAGACCCGCTGGGCGCTTGCCGTGCCGGGTGGCGGCATCCTGGCCGAGGGCACGGTGGCGGGACTGTCCGCCCTGCAGATGGGCACGCCGCACGGCCGCGACGCCGTGCGCGCCACCTTCGCCGAGCTCGCCACGAACGTGCTGCCGCATGGCATGCCGACGCGCGTCCAGGCCGGCCTGACCGGCTTCGGCGGCGACAGCGAACAGCTGCAGCGCTGGCTGGCCGAGCTGCTGCACATGCAGGCGACCGACATCCACTTCTGCAGCGACATGGAAATCGCCTACCGCGCCAGCTTTGCGCCGGGCGAGGGCTACCTGGTCTACGCCGGCACCGGCTCGATCGGCGCCTTCATCGATGCTGACGGCACTTTCCACCGGGCCGGCGGCCGCGGCGTGGTGCTGGACGATGGCGGCGGCGGCTTCTGGATCGCGAAAGAGGCGCTGCGCCACATCTGGCGCCTTGAGGACGAGCGTCCCGGCGCCTGGCGCGCCTCGAAGATGGCGCAGGCCGTGTTCGATTACGTCGGCGGCGACGACTGGGCATACTCTCGCCAGTTCATCTATGGCCAGGAACGCGGCGCCGTCGGCAAGCTGGCGCTGGCCGTGGCCGCCACCGCCGACCAGGACCCGGCCGCCAGCACCATCCTGCGCAACGCTGGCCGCGAGCTGGCGCGCCTGGCGCGGGCCCTGATCAGCCGCTTCGGGCCGCGCCCGGTGGCGGTGTCGGGCCGCGCCGCCGAGCTGCACCCGTCCATCGTGGCGGCAATGCGCGACCTGCTGCCGGCCGGACTGGAATTCAGCCAGACCTCGGGCGGCGCCCACTACGCGGCGGCGCGCATGGCGCTCGAGCCGCCGGCCAGCCCTGCGGCATAATAATAATTACTGAACACTCGACGAGACGACCACCCATGAAGACCCTTGCCGCCACCCTCCTGATCGCCCTGCTGGCAGGCTGCGCCACCGGCCCGCAATACGACAAGACCTATACGGCCAAGGGCCAGAGCTCGCGCTCCCGCTTCCTGGTGCTGCACTACACCGTCGGCGACCGCGCGTCGTCGCTGAAGACTCTGACCGAGCAGCAGGTGAGCGCCCACTACATGGTCACCGACGATGCCAAGCCGGTCATCTACAACCTGGTCGACGAGAACAACGCCGCCTGGCATGCCGGCAACTCGAGCTGGAAGAACTACACCCAGCTGAACAACAGCTCGATCGGCATCGAGATCGTCAACGCGGGCTGGAAGGACACGCCGAACGGCCGCGTCTACGCGCCTTTCCCGCAATCGCAGATCGACGCCATCATCCCGCTGGTGCGCGACATCGTCACGCGCCACCACATCGCGCCCGAAAACGTGCTCGGCCACAGCGACATCGCCCCGCTGCGCAAGCAGGACCCGGGTCCGATGTTCCCGTGGAAGCAGTTCGCCGACGCCGGCCTGGTCGTGTGGCCGGACGCCGCCCGCGTCGCCGTCGTGACGCCGATCTTCCAGACCCAGCTGCCGGACGTGGCCTGGTACCAGAAGAAGCTGGCCACCTGGGGCTATGGCCTGGTCCAGTCCGGCAACCTGGACGAGCAGACCCGCACCGTGCTGTCGGCCTTCCAGATGAAATACCGTCCTGCCAACATCGACGGCATGCCGGACGTCGAAACTGCCGCCCTGCTGGAAGCGCTGACCAACCCGACGGGACCGCTGCCGCCGGTGCCGGTACCGCCGGTGATCACGGCGCCGGTGGCCCCGCCCGCAGAGCCGGTGCCGGCCCCGGCCGTGGTCGATCCGGCTGCCGTTCCCGCAACACCGCCAGCAAAAGTCCAGCATTGATGCTTTCCGGCAGCGCCAGTTTTACGTATCCTTCTCCTTTCACCTTGAAGGGATGAAGCGATGCGCCTGCGCCATATCGAAGTTTTCCACGCCATCATGCAGGTCGGCACCATCAGCGGTGCCGCCCAGGTTCTCCACATCTCGCAGCCGGCCGTGACCAAGGTGCTGCAGCATGCCGAGCTGCAGCTGGGCATGCCGCTGTTCGAACGCGTGCGCGGCAAGCTGTATCCGAAGCCGGAAGCGCACCGCCTGTTCGCCGAGACGGAGAAATTGAACCGCGACTTGCAGGGTATCCGCCGCCTCGCCGCCAGCCTGAAGAACCGCGCCGGCGAGACCGTGCGCCTGATCTCGACGCCGACCATCGCCATCAGCGTGCTGCCGGCGGCCCTGACGGACTGGCGCCGCGATTTTTCCCAGACCCGGTGCGAACTGGCCACCTTCCACACCAGCGAGATCGTGAACGCGCTGCGCCTGGGCGAGGCCGACCTGGCGCTGTCGCTGCAGGACCCGCGCCACCCCGGCATCGAAGCCGAGCCTATCGCCTCGGGCAACCTGATGGTGATGGCGCCGAAGGGCACCTGGTCCGAGGAAGAATGCCGTGAACCGATGACGCCCAGCGGCCTCAAAGGAGAATTGATCGGCATGGCCGACCGCGACCCGCTCGGCGAGATGGTGGTGGCAGCCTGCGAAGCCCAGGACGTGCATCCGGTGTTCCACACCGTGGTGCAGACCTACCAGATCGCCCGCTCGCTGGTCGAGGCGGGTGCCGGCAGCGCGGTGCTCGATCCGTTCACGGCGGCATCGGCGGCGCGCGACAAGGTGCAGTGCCGCCAGTGGGCGCCGGCGATTCCGGTCCAGCTCTACCTGCTGACGGCCAGCCATGCGCCGCTGTCGCATGGGGCGCGCGAGCTGGCCAACTGCATCGGCGCGACTGCGCGTGCGTTATTAGACAAAGGTAAAGGAAGTTCATGAGCAACACCGGTCCCTTGACGGTCGCCAGTGAGGACATCGCCGGCGATCCCGAGTTCCGTCACCTCTCCACCATCGCCGGCATCGCCGTCGACCTGCGCTACGCCACACCCCATAATTTCATCGGCCGCGACCTGTATTCGCCCTACGACTGCGCCTGGCTGCACGTCGATGCCGCCGCCGCGCTCGAACGCGTGGTGGCCTGGCTGGCCGCACGGCGTCCCGGCTGCACCGCCCTGATCCTCGACGCCCTGCGCCCGCAGCGCGTGCAGCAGCAGCTGTGGGATGCCCTGGAGGGCACCGGCCTGCAGATGTATCTCGCCAATCCGGAGCGCGGCTCGATCCACTCCTACGGCATGGCGCTCGACATCACCATCCTCGACGAAGACGGCCGCGAGCTCGATATGGGCACCGGCTTCGACGACATGACCGAACTCTCGCACCCGAAGCTGGAAGAAGGTTTCCTGCAAACCGGCGCCCTGAGCGAAGGACAGGTGGCGAACCGCCGCCTGCTGCGCGAAGCCATGTTCCAGGCCGGCTTTGTCGGCATCAACACCGAGTGGTGGCACTTCGATTGCGGCGACCGCAACCTGGTGCGCCAGACCTTCCGCCGCGTACTTTGATCCTAGAGGTTCCCGCGCACGCTTGAGCTAACTCATGCGTCCTGCATGAGCGAGCGCGAAAATCGAAGCCTCCACATACATCCAATGACAGGGAGGCGAGATGAGAGGATTGAAGATGGCATGCGCGGTGGCCGCCGCGACAGCCACGCTGGCAGGATGCAGCACCGAGAGCGGCAGCAATCCGCTGGCTTCGCGCAGTACCACGGTGGAGTACTACCGGGTCTTCGATATCAAGACCGACGTCCCCGCGCCGACGGTCGCCAAGGCGGCCACGGACGGCATCAACCGCAACGTCAAGGATGCGGTGGTGGCGACGCCGCCCGGGGTCGAGGCGACCGACTTGCCCGGCCACTTCAAGATCGCCGATCCGACCAGCGCGCCGCCGGGTTCTCCGGTGGCCAAGGGGCCCAGCTGCGACGGCGCGTCCTGGACCGCCAAGGCGACGCCGCGCGTGCGCGGCACCGAGGACATGAACCTGGTCGCCTGCCTGTTCCCCTACAAGAACGGCTATCACCTCGACATGTATGCCGTGTTCACCAAGCCCGAAGGCGGCATCATGCAATGGCCGCGGCGCCTGGGCAGCGTCTTCCTGGGTACGCCGGAAAAATTCACCGAGTCGACAATGATGGACGTGGTGCGTTCCATCCGCGAGGGCACCGGCGCCAATGTCTCGCTGGTGGAAGCGAAACCGAACCTGGCGGGCACGCCCTGGCTGGAACCGGGTACGAACGCGCAGGCCAGCACCGCGACCGGCGCGGCAACAGCGACGACTGCTGCGCAGCCGGGTAGTGCGCCCGGTGCGGCAAAGCCGAGTTCAGTGCCGTGAGGGTTTAGTGCACGAGCTGCAGGTGCATGGTCTGCTCGAGCAGCGGTGAGCCCGGGCGGATCGGCTCGGGCGTGCCGATATGGGCGAAGCCTTTGCGCTGGTAGAGCTGGATTGCGGCCTGGTTGTCGGTCACTACGCCTAGCTGGACGAGGCGGGCTTTGACAGAGCGTGCCCAAGTCACCGCTTCATCCACCAGGGCAGAGGCCACGCCGCGGCCGCGTGCTTCCGGCGCGACCCACATCTGGAACAGGTTGACGATGCCGGCGTCTTCAGCATCGCACTTGGCCCAGACCAGGCCGAGCATGGCGCCGTCCGGGGCTGTCGATTCAGCCACCAGCGGACAATCGCGGCCGGAGACCTCGGCCGCGGTCAGGCGCGCCATCCAGAGCTCGTGCGCCCAGGCTTCCTCGGCGGCATGACTGCTGCCGAAGGCCTTGGGCGCGTCGGCCAGCGAACGCAGGCGCAGGGCGCGGTAGGCCGGCCACTCGCGGGCCGTGAAGCGGCGGATGCGGATGCCGGCTGCGTGCTCGGGCTCGCTCATCGGCCCGCTTCGGCAGGCTGGACGGGCAGGGCGCCTTGCTGGGGCAGGGCTTGCGGCTGGGCCGGCTGCAGCGGCTGCGCGGGCTGGGCCGGCGGGGTCGGCAGCACGCCCTGCGGGCTCGGCTGCGGTCCCGGCGTCACCTGGTTGGGCGCGGCCTGTCCCGGTATGGCCAGCAGGGGCAGGGCAGGGCCGCCCAGGCGGGTCACCCAGTCGACCAGGCTGTCGACCACGGCGCGGCCGCGGCCGTTGCCGGCCAGGTTGCTGTTGACCATGGCCACCACCACCAGCTGTTTGCCGGTGGCGTCCGGCACGTAGCCGGCCAGGGCGACTACGTTGCTGAGGGTGCCGGTCTTCATGCGCGCGCGGCCGGCCGCCGGGCTGCCGTGCAGGCGGCGGCGCATGGTGCCGTCGACGGCGACGATCGGCATGCTGGACTGGAATTCGGGCGCCCAGGGGCTGCGCAGGCCGGCCTGCAGCAGGCCGCCCATTTGCACCGGGGTGATCCGTTCCGTGCGCGACAGGCCGGAACCGTTTTCCAGCACCAGGCCGCTGTCGTTGATGCCGTGGGCGCGCATCCAGTTGCGCACGGCGGCGTCGCTGCGCGAGAAAGTGGTCTCGGCGCTGCCGGCCTGCGGGCGGCTGCCGAGGGCCGGGTCGGCTTCGAGCGCGCCCAGGCTCAGGAAGATCAGGCGCGCCAGCAGGTTGTCGGAGGGCTTGTTGGTGTCGCGGACGACTTCCGGCAGCGTGCGCGACAGGTGGGCCGCCAGCTGGCGCGATCCCGGCGGCGTCGCGCCTTCGATGGTGGTGTCGGAAATACTGCCGCCGAGGCGCTTCCAGGTGGCGCGGAACAGGCGGTCCACGTACTCCTGGCGGTCGACGATATTGATCGAATAGCTCTGGTTGCAGTTCTTCGGGAAGGTCCCGTGCAGCATCACCTTGATGCCGCCGTCCTTTTGCGGCACGGCTTCCGGCAGCTTCCAGCCGCTCTCCCAGTTCTCGCAGTTGGCGTCGATCAGTTTCATGTCGTGCGCGATCGTCACGTCCTGCAGCTCGGGCTGCATCTGCACTTTCAGGTGCGAGCCGGTCGAGCGCAGGTCCAGCTGCAGCATGTTCTTGTTGATCATCGCCGCGTCGGGAATGACGTTGTAATACGCTTCCGGCGACTCGTCGAAGGGCGGCGCGCCGAGGTCGGCGCGCGTCGGATTGAACAGCTGGCGGTCGATGACCAGGTGGCCCTGGATCTTGCGGATGCCCTGGTAGCGCAGGCTGCGCAGCATGTTTTCCAGCGCTTCGCCGGACAGGTCGGCGTCGGCGCCGCCGCGCAGCACCAGGTCGCCCTTCAGGGTTTCGCCCTGCAGTTCGCCGGTGGTGCGCAGCTCGGTGCGGCTGCGGAACACGGGGCCCAGGGTCTCCAGGCCGACCAGGGTGCTCACCAGTTTCATTGTCGAGGCCGGCTGCATGGGACGGTCGGCCAGATGGGACAGCACGGTCTGGTCGTCGCGCAGCACCAGCATGCTGACGGCGTCTTCCGCGATGCCGGTCGTGCGCAGCGCCTGGGCGACCGGTTCCGGCAGCTGGGCGTGGGCGAATGCAGTAGCGCAGAGCGTGGCGGCGAGGGCGAGCGAGCGAAGACGGAACATGCTGGTCCTTTAGTAAAAATTATCCGAAGAACACGTAGGCCACCGAGATGGCGGCGATGATGCCGGCCAGGTCCGCGATCAGGCCGCAGGAGATGGCGTAACGGGTCTTTTTCACGCCGACCGAACCGAAGTACAGGGCGACGATGTAGAAGGTGGTGTCGGCCGAGCCCTGGAAGATGCAGGCCAGGCGTCCGACGAAGGAATCCACGCCGTAGGTCTTCATGGCGTCGATCATCATCGCCTTCGAGCCGCTGCCGGACAGCGGCTTCATCAGCGCGGTCGGCAGCGCGGGGGTGAAGGCGGTGTCGATGCCGGCCAGGCGGATCAGCCACTCCAGCCCCTGCACCACGAAGCCCAGCACGCCGGAATTGCGGATCACGGAGATGGCCACCAGCATGCCGACCAGGTAGGGGATGATGGTCAGGGAGGTCTGGATGCCGCCCTTCGCACCCTCGATGAAGGCCTCGTACACGTTCACGCCCTTGCGCACCGCGCCGACGATGAAGACGACAATGATGGTGAACAGGATCAGGTTGCTGGCGACCTTGGAAAAGGTCTCGATTTCCGGCTTGCTCAGGTAAGTCGTGATGTACCAGATGAAGGCGACGATGGCCGCCGTCATCCCGCCCAGCCAGCTCAGCACAACGCCGTTGAGCAGGTTGATGCGCTGGCGGATGCTGACGGCGATGATGCCGGTGACGGTGGCGACATAGGTCGCAATCATGCAGGGGATGAAGATGTCCGAAGGGTCTCTGGCGCCGAGGATGGCGCGCTGGGCCATGATCGCCAGCGGGATCAGGGTCAGGCCCGAGGTGTGCAGCACCAGGAACATGATCTGGGCGTTGCTGGCCGTGTCCTTTTGCGGATTCAGGGTCTGCAGGCTTTCCATCGCCTTCAGGCCGAAGGGGGTGGCGGCATTGTCCAGGCCCAGCAGGTTGGCCGAGAAATTCATCACCATGTGGCCGGTGGCCGGGTGGTCCTTCGGCACTTCCGGGAAGATGCGCGAGAAGAAGGGAGAAATCACCTTCGCCAGCCAGCCCACCGCGCCGGCCTTTTCGCCGATGTTCATGATGCCCAGCCACAGGGTCATCACGCCGGCCAGCGGCAGGGCGATGTCCATCACGCCCATCTTGGCGGAATCGAAGGTGCCGTCGATGATGCGCTTGAAGATCTCGGTATCTCCAAGGAAGATCCACTGGGCCAGCGCCGCAACGAAGCCAACCAGGAAAAAGCCGATCCAGATGTAATTCAGAGCCATGTGATGTAGTCAGGGCGAGCGTGCGCTCGATTGTGCAGCGGAGAGTATAGGCGCAGTGCAAGCTGCCATGATGAAAGAATGCGCCGGGGCTATGTAAAAAAGTTATGTATTGCTTGTCGCTAAGCGCTCGGCCTATGATAGCCGCCATGCCGAAACTCCCTTCCCTCGCCACCGCCGCGCTGGCGTTCTCCCTGCTGCATCTGCCCGCCCAGCCGGCCCAGGCCGCGGAACCGAAGGTCCTGCACATGTTCCTGTCGACCAGCGAAGCCGGCCTCGATCCGGCGGTCGGCTCGGACCTGGCCACGCTGTCGCTGCTGGAAAACCTGTTCGATCCCTTGCTGCGCTACGATTACCTGGCGCGCCCCGTGAAACTGCAGGGGAACACGGCGACGGGCCTGCCGACGGTGGAGGACGGCGGCCGCAGCTACACCTTCAAGATCCGTCCCGGCATCTATTTCACGCCGGATCCTGCCTTCAAGGATAAAAAACGCGAAGTCACGGCCCAGGATTACGTGTACAGCTTCAAGCGCCTGTACGACCCGAGCCTGCACTCGCCCTTCGGCTATATCTTCGACGGCAAGCTGGTCGGCGACGAAGCGCTGAAGAAGCAATTCAGTTACGCCACCGAGATCCCGGGCCTGCAGGCGGTCGACCGCTACACCCTGCGCATCCGTTTAAAAGAGCCGGACAACAACTTCCTGTTCTACATGGCGATGCCGGCCGCCTCGGTGGTCGCGCGCGAGGTGATGGAAGCCTATCCGGGCCAGGCCGGCAACCACCCGGTCGGCACCGGCCCCTTCATGATCGGCGACTGGAAACACAGCGACCGCATCGTGCTGCTGAAAAACCCGGAGTCCAGCGCCGTGTTCCACGCCAGCCTGGGCGCCGACAACGATGCCGGCGACAAGGCCCTGGCCGCCAGCCTCGAGGACCAGCGCCTGCCGCGCGTGGACAAGGTCGAGGTCAAGATCGCCGAGGAATTCCAGGGCCGCATGCTGGGCTTCCTGAACGGCGAGTACGACTATATGGAGCAGGTGCCGGAATCGATGACCGACATGGTCATCCGGGACGGCAAGCTGAAACCCGAGCTGACGGCGCGCGGCATGCAGCTGTACCGCTTCCCGGTGCTGCAGACCTACTACATGTGGATGAACATGCAGGACCCGGTCATCGGCGGCTATGGCAAGGACAAGGTGGCGCTGCGCCGGGCTATCTCGCTGAGTTATAACAATGCCGAGGACATTGCCCTGCTGAAGAAGGGCTTTGCCATGAAGGCCAATTCGCCGCTGCCGGCGGGCGTGCTCGGCTATGACCCGAATTACCACAGCCCGGTGGCCTACGACCCCGCGCTGGCCAACGCGCTGCTGGACCGCTACGGCTACAGCAAGCGCGACGAGGATGGCTTCCGGCGCCAGCCGAACGGCGAGCCGCTGACCCTGGTCATGAGCAGCGAAGCGACCGTCGGCGGCCGCCTGCGCGACGAGCTGTGGAGAAAATGCCTGAATGCGATCGGCCTGCGCGTGGTGTTCAAGTCGGACAAGAAGCCCGAGATCATCAAGGCCTCGCGCCTCGGCAAGGTGCAGATGTTCGAGAGTAACTGGGTGGCCGACTTCCCCGACGGCGACAATTTCTACCAGCTGCTGTACGGCCCCAACGCGGGCCGCGCCAATTACGCACGCTTCAACCTGCCGGCCTATAACGAGCGCTATGAAAAAGCGCGCACCCTGCAGGACAGCCCCGAGCGCCAGAAGCTGTATTTCGAGATGAACCAGCTGATCCACGCCTATAACCCTTGGGTGCCGCTGACCCATGTGTTATCCGCCGATATCCGCCAACCGTGGCTGAAAAACTACAAACGCCACCCCGTGGAATTCACGCAATGGCGTTATCTGGACGTCGATGTTGCGGAAAGAGCACGGGCTACCCGAGTGAAATGAGAGATTTGGCTAGTTTTTCCCTAGCCAAACATTCCCTGTAGTTATACTCGATTCCGGATTTTTCATTGGAACGCGCAAATACGTCCGCGTACCCTCGAAATTAATAATAACGTAATGCAAAGACATTACTTGACAGTAACAACTATCCCCAAGACAAACGTCGCGGCACTACCAAGGAGAGACGCGTGAAGTTAAAGAAGTTAGCACAGATGATTGCCCTGATCGGCATCGTCAGCCCGGCCATCGCACAGGAAGCGCAACCGGCGGCACCGATCCAACGCGTCGAAATCACCGGTAGTAGCATCAAGCGCATCGCCAAGGAAGGCGCACTGCCGCTGGAAATCATCAGCCGCAAGCAGATGGAAGACCAGGGCATCGTCACCGCCGAGCAGCTGATCGCCAACCTGAACGTCAACGGTAACGGTTCCGATAACCTGGCGTCGAACTCCGACGTCACCACCGGCGCCCAGCGCGGCAACAACGGCGCCTCGAGCGCCAACCTGCGCGGCCAGGGCGCCGACTCGACCCTGGTCCTGCTGAACGGCCGCCGCGTGGCGACCTACGGCATGAAGGGTTCGGCTGTCGACTTGAACGCCATCCCGTTCGCGGCGGTCGAGCGCGTCGAAGTGCTGAAGGACGGCGCTTCCGCGATCTACGGTACCGACGCGATCGGCGGCGTGATCAACTTCATCACCAAGAAGAATTACCACGGCCTGGAAGCCAACGTCTTCGAAGACGCCACCCAGCACGGCGGCTCGAACATCGCGCGCGCCTCCCTGACCGGCGGCTGGGGCGACCTCGAGAAGGATGGCTGGAACCTGCTGGCGACCGGCGCGCGCGCCGAGAACAATGCCCTGAAAGGCAACCAGCGCGACTTCGTCCAGACCTTCCAGCCGAACCGCGGCGTGTCGGTCGACACCCGTGGCGCGCCTTTCGCGAACGTGTTCGGCGTCTCGCCGACTTCGTACGGCAAGACCCTGCTGGGCACCAACGCCAGCGGCGTGGCGCTGCCGGGCGGCACCCAGCTGTACAACGGCATCAGCATCCTCGACCTGCCGGGCGGCAAAGGCTGCAACAGCATCGACGGCATGCAGGCCTATGACGAGAAACTGTGGGATACCCCGGGCGCCGCCTACGGCTGCGCATGGGACACGGGCCGTGCGGCCGTCCTGCAGCAGCCGGTGACCAGCAACAACGGCCTGGCGCGCCTGACCATCCAGCGCGGCGAGCATCAGCTGTTCGCCGAACTGGTCGGTTCGCAAGTGACCTCGAAGAAGAGCTTCTCGCCGAACCAGATTTCGCCGTCGACCACCAACTTCCCGTACAGCTCGTTCTACCCGAGCACCGGCTCCGCCTATAACATGGTGTACAACGAGCTGGTCAAGGTGTTCCCGAGCATCGCCGCCAACTACGGTGCGCCGATCGCCTACCGCTGGCGCTGCATGGAGTGCGGCAACCGCGAGATCGAGACCGAAAGCAAGGCAGGCCGCCTGCAAGTCGGCGCCGATGGTCCGCTGACCCTGTTCGGCCGCCGCTTCGACTACCGCATCGGCGCGTCGAAGGCCTACAGCGAAGCCGAATCGCACCTGGGCAAGGGTTATAACTACACCGTCGCCCTGGCCAATGCGCTGGGCACCGGCATCATCAACCCCTTCCTGCTGCCGGGCGAGAAGCAGAGCCAGGCCGCGATCGACCTGATCAACAGCACCTCGGCCGAAGGCGTCACCATGTACGGCGGCAAGACCACCCTGACGCAGGCCGACGCCGCGCTGTCGGGCGAAATCTTCAACCTGCCGGCCGGCGCCGTCATGGCCGCGATCGGTACCGACCTGCGCCGCGAAGGCTATGAGTTCAACGGCGACGGCCGCGCAGCCGCAGCCCGTCCGGCCATCCTGAACGCGCCCTTCGACGACCAGAACGCGCTGAACGAAAAGCACCGCGACGTCAAGGCCGTGTACTTCGAATTCCTGATTCCGGTCACCAAGTCGTTCGAGCTGAACATTGCCGGCCGCCAGGACCATTATTCGGGCTTCGGCAACACCTTCAACCCGAAGTACTCGTTCCGCTTCCAGCCGATCGACGCACTGATGTTCCGTGGTTCGTACAACACCGGCTTCCGCGCACCGTCGTTCAACCAGCTGTTCAACGGCGTGACCGAGTCGCAGTACGCCGGCAAGGACCTGGCCGATCCGGCCAAGTGCCCGACCCTGAAGGTCGATAGCACCAAGCCGGGCTGCGAATCGATCACCCCGGTGATTTTGACGGGTGGCAAAACTACCCTGGGTCCGGAGACCGCCAAGCAGGGTACCCTGGGCGTGGTCTGGCAGCCGCTGGATAACTTCTCGATGAATGCCGACCTGTGGGAAATCCGCAAGCAGAACACCATCGACTCGTTCACGCTGGCGACCATGACCGCGAACTACGGCCTGTTCAAGGACCAGTTCCTGCGTGACGCATCCGGCAACCTGATCGCCGTCGACCAGCGCTGGGTCAACGCCGGTGAGCGCATCACCCGCGGTCTGGAACTGGGCGCCCGCACCAACGGCAAGCTGGGTCTGGGCACCTGGACCGCTAGCATCGACGGCACCCGCCTGCTGGAGAAGAAATCGCGCGCCACCACGACCAGCGATTTCGGTCCTAGCGAAATCGGCAAGTTCCTGTTCACCGGCGATCTGGGCCTGAAGTGGAAGCACACCGCCTTCGTGACCTACAAGCAGGGCGACTGGAGCACCACGCTGACCAACGTCTACCGTGCAGGCTACAAGGACCAGGTGCTGCCGGGCGTGGCCAACGGTGTGGTCAAGCCGGCCGACCTCGATCCGGACGTCAAGCCGTACTCGATCTTCCACCTGTCGCTGACCTACACCGGCGTGCCGGGCACGTCGATCACGGCCGGCATCAAGAACCTGCTCGACAAGGATCCGCCGTTCGCGATCACCTACGACAGCAACTCGGGTGCGGGCAGCACCTGGGAGCCGCGTGTGGCCGACCCGCGTGGCCGTTCGTTCACGCTGATGGTGAACCACAAGTTCTTCTGATCGGTATTGCCAGCTGCGGCCCGTCGACCGGGGAGTTCGTCTCCCTGGCCCACGGGCCGTTTTTCATTGTTTAACCTGGACTTTCGCGGACATGTCGAGCAATAGCAGAATCAGCAGGCGCGGTTTCGGCAAGCTGGCGGCTGCATCGCTGCTGCTGCCGGCCTCATTCTCCAGCGCCGCGGCCAAACGCCCGCGCTCATCTTCCATGACACACCTGATCAAACCTCCACGCCTCAAGAAAGGCGATATGGTCGGCCTGATTGCGCCCGGCGGCTACACCAGCGACGCCTCGATTCAGAAGGCCGTGAAAAACATCGAGGCGCTGGGCTTCCGCGTCAAGCCGGGCAACTACCTGCGCGAGGTCTGGGGCAATTACGGCGGCACCGTCGCGGCCCGCATCGCCGACCTGCACGGCATGTTCCGCGACCCGGAAGTGAAGGCCATCTGGGCGATCCGCGGCGGTTCCGGCTGCATCTCGCTGCTGAAGCACCTGGACTTCGAACTGATCCGCAAGCACCCGAAGATCCTGCTCGGCTACTCGGACATCACGGCCCTGCACCTGGCCATCCACCGCCATGCCGGCGTCGTGACCTTCCACGGCCCGGTGGCATCGAGCACGCCGTCCGAGTATTCGAACGAGCACATGCTGGCGGTGCTGAGCGACCCACGCGCGACCTACACGATTCCGATGGCGCCGGAAAATGCCCGTCGCGCCGCGCTGGAACCGCACTACGCGGTGCGCACCGTGCACGGCGGCACGGCGACCGGTCCGCTCATGGGCGGCAACCTGTCGCTGGTGGCCGCGCTGGCCGGCACGCCCTATGCGGCGGATTTCAGGGACAGCCTGCTGTTCATCGAAGAGGTCAACGAAGAACCCTACCGGATCGACCGCTGGATGACCCAGCTCGACCTGGCCGTCGGCCTGGACAAGGCGGCCGGCGTCATGATCGGCATCTGTGAGAACTGCGGCCCGCAGGGCAACGGTTCGTCTTTAAGTCTCGACGAGACCCTCGACGTGCACTTGCAGCCGCTGCACGTGCCGGCGGTGACCGGCTACTCCTTCGGCCACATCCGCAACCAGTTCACGATGCCGGTCGGCGTGCGCGCCACGCTCGATACCGAGCGGCAGACGCTGACCCTGCTGGAGCCGGCGGTCAGCTGATTAGCTGGCCTTCGTCTCGAAGACGAGGCAGGTAGTGGTCGCATGGGCGATCAGCCGGCCCTGCGCATCGACGATTTTTCCCTCGGCCGTGGCCAGCTGGCGGCCGCAGTGCAGGACCGTGCCGATCGCGCGCAGCGGCCCGCCATCCAGGCGTGCGCCGCGCACCAGGTTCACGCTCAGTTCCGCCGTCGTGTAGCCCTGGCCGGGCGCCAGCATGGTCTGCACCGCGCAGCCGACCGCCGAGTCGAGCAGGGTGGCGTACCAGCCGCCGTGCACGGTGCCCATCGGGTTCAGGTGTTTCATTTGCGGCGTGCCCTGGAAGGTGGCCTGGCCGCGTTCGACCTTCACCAGGAAGAAATCCAGCGTTTCGGCGATCGGCGGATAGGGGAAGCGGCCTTCGAGCAGGGCCTGCATGATGTCCAGGCCCGTCATCTCACGTGCCTGTGCGAAGGGGACCACGCCGGCCTGCGCGCCGTTGTCCTGCGCGCGCGCACGTACCGCGTCCAGCTCCTGCTGCCATTGATCGATCGTCGCCTGTGCATCCATGCTGCCTCCTGTGCCGATTTGGGTGTATATGCAGGTATTCTAGCCTGTGTCGGCAAACGCCGCCGGAAGGCCGGTATATACTGCCGTCACCATGAACGCCCACGCCAAACCGACCGACTTGATCTGCAACTGCCTGGCCTTGCGGCAGGCGTCGCGCACCATCACCGCCGCCTACGACCAGGCCTTGGGCGAAGCAGGGCTGCGCGTGACCCAGTTCTCGATCCTGTTCAAGCTCTCGCACCTCGGGCCGATGACCGTCAACCAGATGGCGCGTGAACTGGTCATGGACCGCACCACGCTCACCCGGAATCTGAAGCCTCTCGAGCGCGACGGCCTGGTGCAGACGGGCCCCAGCGAGCAGGACCGGCGCGAGCGCGTGATTTCGCTCAGCCCGGCCGGCAAGCTCAAAGTCAAGGCCGCACTGCCGCTGTGGCGCAAGGCCCAGCAGGGCTTCGAGGAGCGCTTTGGCGCATCGCGCGCCAAGGACTTGCGCGAGGTGCTGAGCGCCGTCGTCGCCATTGGCATCGTCGATCCGGATACCGAAGAAGAATAAGCCCCGCGGCCATGCAATCGACCGCGCCGCGATCGAACCCGAAATAAGTGTATATACTCCTATTTGTGTTGTCCTCAACCTGAAAGGAGTGGTCATGTCTTCCCGTGAGATCGTCTTGTGTGCACCGGTGCGTACCGCCATCGGCGCCTTCAATGGGTCCTTGAAAACCGTACCGGCCGTCGAGCTGGGCGCGGCCGTGGTGCGCGCCACGCTCGAACGCGCCGGGCTCCAGCCCGAGCAGGTCGATTCGGTCCTGATGGGTAACGTGGTCCAGGCGGGCAACCGCATGAACCCCGCGCGCCAGGCAAGCATCCACGGCGGCCTGCCTGTCAGCGTACCGGCAATGACCCTGAACCGCGTCTGCGGCTCGGGCGCCCAGGCGATCGTCTCGGCCGCGCACGAGATCCTGGCAGGAGAATCCCGCATCGTGCTGGCCGGCGGCATGGAGAACATGGACCAGGCGCCTTACCTGATGCCGCAGGCGCGCTGGGGTGCACGGATGGGCGACATCCAGGCCTACGACAGCCTGCTGCACGATGGCCTGAACGACGCCTTCTCGGGCAAGCACTCGGGCTGGCATACGGAAGACATGGTGAAGGAAGCCGACATCAGCCGCCTTGCCCAGGACCGCTGGGCGGAGCGCTCGCAGCAGCGCTTCGCCGCGGCCAAGGCGGCCGGCGCATTCAGGGACGAGATCGTTGGCGTCGAGATCCGCGGCCGCAAGGGTGTGGAAGTATTCGACACCGACGAGGCCAATCGCCCCGACACCACCGCCGAGGCGCTGGCCAGGCTCAAGCCGGCCTTCCGTCCCGACGGCACCATCACCGCCGGTAACGCGCCGGGACTGAACAGCGGCGCCGCCGCAATGATCGTGACCGATCGGGCGGAAGCGGAGCGTCTCGGCCTGCAGCCGCTGGCGCGTCTGGTCGCGTCAGGCGTGGCGGCAGTCGAACCCGGCATGTTCGGCCTGGGACCGGTGCCGGCCGTGCGTAAAGCGCTGGAGCGCGCCGGCTGGGGCGTCGGCGACGTCGATCGCTACGAGATCAACGAAGCCTTCGCCGCGGTGCCGATTGCCGTCGCCCGCAAGCTGTCCTTGCCGGAAGAGGTGATCAATGTCGACGGCGGGGCGCTCGCACATGGGCACCCGATCGGCGCCACCGGGGCAGTTCTGACGGTGCGCCTGCTGCACGCGATGCGGCGCGGCCTCGCACGGCGCGGCGTCGTCACGCTGTGCATCGGCGGCGGGCAGGGCATCGCACTGGCGCTGGAAGCCTTGTAGTCGCGTCCTGTGGTGGCGTCTTCAGGCGCCCAGCAGCGTCTTGCAGCGCGCCACCAGGAATTCGCGCAGCACCCGCACCGCCGGCGACACCTGCTTGCGATTCGCCACCAGCATGGTCAGCGGCGCATTCACGCCCTCCCACTCCGGCAGGATCAGGCGCAGGCGGCCGCTGGCCAGGTCGGCGTGCACGTCGATGCGCGAGCGGTAGCAGATGCCGAGTCCCGCCAGCGACCAGCGCCGCACCACCTCCGAATCGTCGGCCAGGCGGTCGCCCTGCACCGCGATCTCGACCTCTTCGTCTCCCTTGCGGAAGCGCCAACGGTCGTTGACGCTTTCGTCCAGCATGAAGCACAGGCAGTTATGGCCTTCCAGCTCATGCGGGGAGGCCGGCACGCCGCGCCGCGCCAGATAGGCAGGCGAGGCGCACAGCACGCGCCGGTTCTCGGCCAGCAGCGGCAGCGCCACCATGCTGGACTCCGGCTGCACGCCGAAACGCAGCGCGATGTCGACCGGCTCGCGGTAGATGTTGGCCAGGCGGTCGGTCAGCTGCAGGCGCAGCTTGATGCCCGGGTAGCGCGCCTGGAACTCGTTCAGCCAGGGCAGCACCACATGGCGGCCGAGGTCGGACGGCATCGAGATCTGCAACTGCCCTGCGATGGCGTCCTGACCGGCGCGCACCTCGTCTTCCACTTCGCGCAGGCCGTCCAGCAAAGCCTTGCTGCGCCCGAGCAGGCGCTCGCCCGCCAGGGTCAGGCGCATGCTGCGGGTGCTGCGGATGAAGAGCGCGACGCCGAGGTCGGCCTCGAGGCGCTTCAGACTGGCGCTGGCGACGGCGGGGGAGATGTCGAGCATTCTTGCCGCGGCGGACAGGCTGCCCTGCTCGGCGGTGGCGACGAAGGTGGCGAGATCCTGGAGCTTATTGATCTTCACAGCGGGATTTTCAAAGGAATATTGAAAGTGATTTCGGGATTGCCCAGTTTATCAAAAAGCGCCGGCTGGTCAGAATGGCATCCATCGCAAGCTTAACCAGATCAGGAGTTTCAACATGAAAGCCGTCGGATACCAGAACCCCCTCCCTATCGCCCAGGCCGAATCGCTGGTCGACATCACACTGCCCGACCCTGTCGCCGAGGGCCACGACCTGCTGGTCGAGGTGCGCGCCGTATCCGTCAACCCGGTCGACACCAAGGTGAGAAAAAGCGCCAAGCCGGAATCGGGACAATGGAAGGTACTGGGCTGGGATGCTACCGGCATCGTGAAAGCAGTCGGCCCGGACGTGACCCTGTTCAAGCCGGGCGACCGCATCTGGTACGCCGGCTCGATCGCCCGCGCCGGCAGCAACAGCGAGCTGCAGCTCGTCGACGAGCGCATCGTCGGCCGCATGCCGGCCTCGCTGGACTTCGGCCCCGCTGCGGCGCTGCCGCTGACCGGCCTGACGGCCTGGGAGATGCTGTTCGACCGCCTGCAGGTGCCGACCGGTCCCGAAGGCAAGGGCAAGACCCTGCTGGTGATCGGCGCGGCCGGCGGCGTCGGCTCGATCCTGGTGCAGCTGGCGCGCCAGCTGACGCAGCTGACCATCATCGGCACCGCTTCGCGTGCCGAGACGCGTGAATGGGTGCGCGAGCTCGGCGCGCATCACGTGATCGACCACAGCAAGCCGCTGGCCGCGGAAATCGCCGCCGCCGGGCTGCCTGCGCCGGAATACGTGACCAGCCTGACTCACAGCGACCTTCACTTCGACCAGGTAGTCGAAGCCATTGCACCGCAGGGCAAGTACAGCCTGATCGACGATCCGACCACGCCGCTCGACATCATGAAGTTCAAGCGCAAGGCGATTTCTCTGCACTGGGAGCTGATGTTTACGCGCTCGCTGTTCAACACGCCGGACATGATCGAACAGCACAACATCCTGAACCGTCTGGCGGAGCTGGTGGATGCGGGGACGATCCGGACGACGGCCAACGAGAACTTCGGGCGTATCAATGCGGAGAATCTGCGGCGGGCGCATGCGCTGATCGAGTCGAATACGGCGCAGGGGAAGATTGTGTTGGAGGGCTTCTGAACTACCGCAGGTGATAACTCATGTAGCTGAGATCATGGCTCACCCCATCGATCTCCAGCATGTCCTCGATCCGCGCCGTCATCGTGAACCCTGAACGCAGGTAGAGCGCGACGGCCGGCCGATTCTCGGACAGCACCTCGAGGTCAATCCACTTCAGCCCAGCCTCGGCACGCGCCCAATCGACCGAGGTGCTCAAAAGCTGAGCGCCCAAACCGCGGCGCCGGTAAGCCCGATGCACGCCCATCCCCAGCATCGCGCGGTGCCGCGCGCCGGGTTCCGGCCGCCCGCGCAAATCGACGTGGCCGGCAATCGACCCGCGCACATCCAGCGCCAGCCACAAACGACGCCAGCGTGCTTCGCCAACCGGAATCGCCATGCCCTCGATGAAAGACACTTTCAAACCCGGCGGCAGCTGCGACTGCGCGCGTGACAAAGGCTGGAACAGCGGCGCGCCATCGCGGCCGTTGTCGCGCAGATGGTCGTCGAGGTAGATGAAGAAGGCCGGCAGATCGGCCGCATCCGCCGGCCGGATCTTCACAATGCGCGCGCGATCAGGATCTTCTGGATGTCGCTGGTGCCCTCATAAATCTGGCACACGCGCACGTCGCGGTAGATGCGCTCGACCGGGAAGTCGGCCACGTAGCCGTAGCCGCCGAACACCTGCATCGCGCTCGACACGACCTTCTCGGCCATCTCGGAAGCGAACAGCTTGGCCATCGCCGCTTCCTTCAGGCAGGGCAGGCCCGCGTCCTTCATCGATGCCGCGTGCAGGATCAGCTGGCGCGCGGCTTCGATCTGCATCGCCATCTCGGCCAGGCGGAACTGCACGGCCTGGTGGTCGAAGATGGGGGTGCCGAAGCTCTCGCGCTCCTTGGCATAGGCCAGCGCCGCCTCGAAGGCGGCGCGCGCCATGCCGACCGATTGCGAGGCGATGCCGATGCGGCCGCCCTCGAGGCCGGACAGGGCGATCTTGTAGCCTTGTCCCTCTTCGCCGATCAGGTTTTCAGGCGGGATGCGGCAGTTCTCGAACACGATCTGCGCCGTGTCCGACGAGTGCTGGCCCATCTTGTGCTCGATGCCGGCAACGATGTAGCCGGGCGTATTCGTCGGCACCCAGAAGGCGCTGATGCCTTTCTTGCCGGCGGCCTTGTCGGTGACCGCCATGACGATGGCGACGTCGCCGTTCTTGCCGCTGGTGATGAACTGCTTGGTGCCGTTGATGACGTAATGGTCGCCGTCACGCACGGCGGTGGTGCGCAGCGCGGCGGCATCGCTGCCGGTGTGCGGTTCGGTGAGGGCGAAGGCGCCCAGCATCTCGCCTTGCGCCAGCGGGCGCAGCCACTTTTCCTTTTGCGCCTCGTTCGCGTACATCATCGCGATCGAGCATACCGGGCAGTTGTTCACCGAGATGATGGTCGAGGTGCCGCCGTCCCCGGCCGCGATCTCTTCCAGCACCAGGGCCAGCGACACGTAGTCGAGGCCCGCGCCGCCGTACTGTTCCGGCACCGCCACGCCGAAGGCACCCAGCTGGGCCAGTTCCTTCAGCTCGTCCTTCGGGAAATGCTGTTCGCGGTCCCAGCGCGCAGCTTGCGGCGCGAGGCGCTCCTGCGAAAAGCTGCGGAGGGCGTCGCGGATCATCTGGTGTTCTTCGCTTAAGATCATCTTGTCTCGTGTGTCGTTATCGTTATTCAGTAACGGCTCACCACGCGATGGGCGTGCCGTCGTGATTCAGGAAGGCGCCGTTCTGCGAGCGGTTGGCGCCCGCCAGGGTCGCGCGCAGCGTGCGCACGCTTTCTTCGACGCTGAGCGCAGCGCCGGCGCCGCCCATGTCGGTCTGCACCCAGCCCGGGTGGAAGCTCAGGCAGGTGACGCCCTGCGGCCCGAAGCTCAGCGCGGCATCCTTCAGCACCGAGTTCAGCGCGGCCTTGCTGGCGCGGTACAGCGAGCCCGAGGTACTGGTGCGTTCGCCGATCGAGCCCATGCGCGAGGAGAGCACCGCGAGTTTGCCGCGCGCATTCGCCACCAGCGGGCCGACGATGGGCAGCAGGCGCATCGCCGCCAGCACGTTGGTGTGCATGACCTCGTCGAATTCCTGCTGGGTCGGGAAGCCGTCATGGCGCGGTCCGTAGACCCCGGCCACCAGCCAGGCGTGGTCGATCTTCTCGTCGTCCAGTTTCCAGCCCAGGCCGCCGATCGCTTCCGGATCGGTCACGTCGAGCTGATGCGCCTCGGCGCCCAGTTGGCGCAGTTCCTCGCAATCTTCCGGCTTGCGGGCGGTGGCGATCACGCGCCAGCCGTCGGCGCGGTACTGGCGGACCATTTCGTGGCCGATGCCGCGCGAAGCGCCGATGATGAGTGCGGTGGACATGGGACTTCTCCTTGGAGGAATGTTCGAAACCGCCAGCATAGCGTAGGGTGGGCACACCGTGCCCACGCAAACGCCGAACGTGGGCACGGTGTGCCCACCCTACATTTACACCATCTCGATCGCCATCGCAGTCGCCTCACCGCCGCCGATGCACAGCGACGCCACGCCGCGCTTGCCGCCGGTCTTCTTCAGCGCGCCCAGCAGGGTGACGATGATGCGTGCGCCCGAAGCGCCGATCGGGTGGCCCAGCGCGCAGGCGCCGCCGTGGATGTTGACCTTGCTGTGCGGGATGTCGAGGTCGCGCATGGCGGCCATCGGCACCGCGGCGAAGGCTTCGTTGATCTCGAAGAGGTCGACGTCGCTGGCCTTCCAGCCGGTCTTCTTGAACAGCTTCTGCATCGAGCCGATCGGCGCGGTGGTGAACAGGTTCGGTTCCTGCGCGTGGGTGGCGTGGCCGACGATGCGGGCGATCGGGGTCAGGCCCAGTTCCTTCGCGGTCGACTCGCGCATCATGACCAGTGCGGCGGCGCCGTCGTTGATCGACGAGGACGAGGCGGCGGTCACGGTGCCGTCCTTCTTGAATGCCGGACGCAGCGACGGGATCTTGTCGACCTTGGCCTTCAGCGGGCCTTCATCCTTTTCGATGATCTGCTCGCCCAGGCGGTTGGCGACGGTGACCGGCGCGACTTCCCATGCGAAGCTGCCGTCGGCGTTGGCGGCTTGCGCGCGCTTGACGGATTCGATCGCGAAGTTGTCCTGGTCTTCGCGCGAGAACTGGTAGGTGGCCACGCACTCTTCGGCGAAGGTGCCCATCGAACGGCCTTCGCCGGTCTTCTCGTTGCGCGAGTAGGCGTCTTCGAGGCCGTCCAGCATCATGTGGTCGAACATCGGCGCGTGGCCGATGCGGTAGCCGCCGCGTGCTTTCGGGATCAGGTAGGGGGCGTTGGTCATCGACTCCATGCCGCCGGCGACGATCACGTCGGCGCTGCCGGCCGCCAGGGCGTCGTAGCCGAAGATCGCGGCCTGCATCGCCGAGCCGCACATCTTGGAAAGGGTCACGGCGCCGGTGGACATCGGCAGGCCGGCCTTGATCAGCGCCTGGCGCGCCGGGGCCTGGCCCTGGCCGGCCATCAGGCAGTTACCGAAGTAGACGTGTTCGACCTTTTGCGGATCGACGCCGGCGCGTTCGACGGCGGCCTTGATGGCCACTGCGCCCAGATCGCTTGCGGTCTTCGAGGAGAAATCGCCCTGGAAGGCGCCCATCGGGGTACGGGCTGCGCCGACGATAACGACTGGATCATTCATTGTGTGTGCTCCAAAAAGGAAGGTTGCGGACTGGCCGCCGGGTTGGTCTTGTTAAAACGGATCTGCTGCGGATACGGGAACACGTCCTCGACGATGCCTGCCTGGATGCGCTCCTTGTGCGACTGCCACCAGGCGCGCGTCAGCAGTTCGGCGTGGTGCTGCATGAAGATGGTGCGGATCTTCGGATTCCCAAGGAGGAAGCGCTCGAACTGCTCGGGGAAGACGTCGTGTTTGCCGATCGGGTACCAGGGCTCGGCCGCCATCTCGTCCTCCTCGTTGCGCGGGGCAGGGATGTCGCGGAACTGGCAGTCGGTGAGGTACTCGATCTCGTCGTAGTCGTAGAACACGACGCGGCCCTGGCGGGTGAGGCCGAAATTCTTGTACAGCATATCGCCGGGGAAGATATTCGCGGCCACCAGATCGCGGATCGCATTGCCGTATTCGATCACGCCATGTTCGAGGCGCGCCTGGTCGCCGCTGCGCTCGGCGTCCTGCAAGGCCAGGTTCAGCGGCAGCATGCGGCGCTCGATGTACAGGTGCTTGATGACGATGCGGTCGCCTTCGACCTCGAGCAGCGAGGGGGCGTCGCGGCGCAGCTGCTCGAGCAATTTGTCCGAGAAGCGCGCCAGCGGGAAGGCCACGTCCGAGTACTCGAGGGTATCGGCCATGCGGCCCACGCGGTCGTGGTGCTTCACCAGCAGGTATTTTTCCTTGATCTGCGCGCGCGTGGTGTCCTTGGGCGGCGGATACCAGTCCTTGATCACCTTGAACACGTAGGGGAAGGACGGCAGCTCGAACACCAGCATCACCAGGCCGGGAATGCCGGGGGCGATGCGGAACTCGTCCGAGCTGTGCTTCAGGTGCTGCAGGAAGTCGCGGTAGAACAGGGTCTTGCCCTGTTTCTGCAGGCCGAGCACAGTGTAGATCTCGCTTTTCGGCTTCCTGGGCATCAGGCTGCGCAGGAACTGCACATAGCTCGATGGGACTTCCATGTCGACCATGAAGTAGGCGCGCGTGAACGAGAACAGGGTCAGCACCTGGTCCGGCTCGGTGAGCACGGTGTCGAGCGCAAGCTGTCCATCGCGGCCGTGCAGGACCGGCACCACGAAGGGATATTCGCGCGCGCCGTTGATGGCGCGGCCGACAATGTACGCCCCCTTGTTGCGGAAGAAGAGGCTGGAGAGCACCTGCAACTGCTGGTTCGGCTCCGCCTTGTTCAGCCCGAACTGGTCGACCATGCGCTGCTCGACCAGGGCGACGTCGCGATCGAGATCGGCGAACGGACAGGCCAGCTGGAAGTTGGTGACGATGCGGCGAAGCGCAAAGCGCAGGCCGTCCGCCGCCGGATAGTACACGCGGTAGGTCGGCTGCAATTCGTCGGTCTCGATGTACTCGGTCGAGACGGCCGGGCGCACGAAGATGAACTCGTTGCGGTAGTAACTGCGGTGCAGCAGCCGGCAGCTGACGGAATTGAAAAAGCTCTCGGCCAGTTCCGGGCGCTTGTGGCCAGTGAGCAGGCCGATGTAATGGAGCTTGGTCTCGCGCCAGGTCCCGTCCTTGAACTCTTCGGGCGCGTATTCGTCCTCGAGGGCCTGCACGCATTCCTTCACGCGCCTGTCGTAGAAATCGATGCGCTCGCGCGCGGCGCGCTGGGCGGTGGCCCAGTCGGCGTTCTCGAAATGGCCCTTGGCCGCCTGGCTGGCCTGGCGGAACAGCGAGTAGTGGCGGTCGAAGCCGTCCAGGATGGTCCGCGCGATGTCGAAGGCGATCTGCGACGAGAGCAGTTTGGGGAAACTTGCCTGTGTCATCGGTGTCTGTCGCGCGGTGTAAGGTGGGCGGCTATTGTAATGCTGCGGTTTTGGCTTGTAATCGGGTTGCGGGCTGGCGGCGGCTTTTACAGCTCTATCGCCAGCCCGCGTCTCCTCTCCGCTCTCGCCTTGAAGGAGTTACGCGGTTTCGCCGAACAGCTCGCGGCCGATCAGCATGCGGCGGATCTCGCTGGTACCTGCGCCGATTTCGTAGAGCTTCGCATCGCGCCAGAGACGACCGACCGGATACTCGTTGATATAACCATTGCCGCCCAGGGTCTGGATCGCTTCGCCTGCCATCCAGGTGGCCTTCTCGGCGCTGTACAGGATGGCGCCGGCGGCGTCCTTGCGCAGCGCACGCACGGCGGCGGCGTTGTCGGCGCGGTCGCAGGCCTGGCCGACCGCGTAGACGTAGGCGCGGCAAGCCATCATGGTCGAATACATGTCGGCGATCTTGCCCTGCATGAGCTGGAACTCGCCGATGGCCTGGCCGAACTGCTTGCGCTCGTGGATGTAGGGGACGACCACGTCCATGCAGGCCGACATGATGCCCAGCGGGCCGCCGGACAGCACGGTGCGCTCGAAGTCCAGGCCCGACATCAGCACGTTGACGCCTTTACCCACGCCGCCCAGCACGTTCTCGACCGGCACTTCGCAATCCTGGAACACCAGCTCACCGGTGTGCGAGCCGCGCATGCCCAGCTTGTCCAGCTTCTGCGCGATCGAGAAGCCTTTGAAACCTTTTTCGATCAGGAAGGCGGTCATGCCGCGCGGGCCGGCTTCGATGTCGGTCTTGGCGTAGACGACCAGAGTGTCGGCGTCCGGGCCGTTGGTGATCCACATCTTGGTGCCGTTCAGGACGTAGCGGTCGCCCTTCAGCTCGGCGCGCAGCTTCATGCTGACGACGTCGGAGCCGGCGTTCGGCTCGGACATGGCCAGTGCGCCGACGTGCTCGCCCGAGATCAGCTTGGGCAGGTATTTCTGTTTTTGTTCTTCGCTGCCGTTGCGCTTGATCTGGTTGACGCACAGGTTCGAGTGGGCGCCATACGACAGGCCAACCGAGGCCGAAGCGCGCGAGATCTCTTCCATCGCGACGATGTGGGCCAGGTAGCCCATGTTGGCGCCGCCGTATTCCTCGCCGACGGTGATGCCCAGCAGGCCCAGTTCGCCCATCTTCTTCCACAGGTCCATCGGGAACTGGTCGGTACGGTCGATCTCGGCAGCGCGCGGCGCGATCTCGCTGGCCGCGAACTGTTGTACTGCTTCGCGCAGCGCGGCGATGTCTTCGCCGTGGTCAAAGGTCAAGCCTGGAAGATGCAGCATGTCGTCCTCTCGTTGTCTCGTGTGTCGTTATGGCTGGAATGGCTGGAATGGCTAAACGGGATGATAGCGCGGAGTGACGTTAACGTAAACGTCAAGCGACATCCTGTGTTGTTCGTTCTGGCGAGACAAGGTATTGCTGCAAGGTCGACCGTGCCGCCTCGCCGATCCCGTTCCAGTATGCACGGCGGGTGGCGGCGCGCTTGCGATGCTTGTTTGCCAGCTCGGCGAGGTCCTTGAACTGGAAGGGGACCGGGATCACGTGCACCCCAGCGCCGGGCCTGGCGCCGCCGAATGCATCCCAGAATTGGTCATAGGCGGCCGCCAGCCCGTCGCCGGCTCCGGGCCGGAAGGAGGGCGCCAGTTCGCTCCGGACGCACAGCAGCTGCGGCGCCGCCACGCCCAGCGCCAGTCCGTGCATGGCTGAGGCACAGAAATACGCGGGTGAATTGTGAGGAAAGGCCGCGGCGAATGCCGCGTACAACGCATCGGTTTTGTCGTCGCGCCAGCGGCCCTGGTTACGCGCGATGAAGGGGACGACGGCTGGTCGCAGGCCGGCGATGCTGGCTTTGACCCAGCTGAAACCGATCCGGTGCAAGAGTTCTTCGCCAAGATACAAGACCAGGTCCAGGTCGCCTTCACCGAGATAGGACTGGCCTGCCCTCAGCCATATCGAACAAAGGTGTACGCCGGCAGCATGCTGCCACAGGCGCAGGCCGCGGCCGCGGTAGACCTTGCGTTTGTAGTCGTCGTCGAATGCGGCGTTCTCGAAATGGTAGTGGTCGAGAATGCAGGCGACGCGCTGGGCGGGGCGCAGGTGGCGGGACAGATAATGCCGGTGACTCAGGTGGTGGAAGATGTCATGGTTGCCTCCGGTGGCGATGTAGCGCCGGTAGATGTCAAGACTGCACAGCTCGCGATGCCGGCCCGGCCAGCGCAATACCCTGAGCGACCGGACGGCACTCGCAATCCATGCAAACGTGGGGTAGGCACGCCAACTGGCGTACCAGTACAGCGCGGACGATTGATCGAAAACCGTGGCCTTGTTTCGTCAGGCTGCGTCGCGCTGGGTATCGTCCGGGGCTGCATCCGCCAGCAGGCGCCGGCATTCTTCCTCGTGGACGGCGATCTCGGCCAGCGACATCTCGATGTCTGCCCGCTGCTGCTCGAGCGTATCGCGCTGGTGCGCCAGGACGCCGAGGAAGCGGTCGATCTGGGCCACCGTGTCCTTGGGCGACTCGTACATGTCGACGATGCTTTTGATCTCGGACAGCGTCAGGCCCAGGCGCTTGCCGCGCAGGGTCAGTTTCAGGCGCGTGCGGTCGCGCGGGGTGTAGACGCGGTTGCGGCCGCCCTGGCCCTCGCGCATCGGGCTCAGCAGGCCCTGGTCTTCGTAGAAGCGGATGGCGCGGGCGGTGATGTCGAATTCGCGCGCCAGTTCGGCGATGGTGTAGGTAGTGCCCATATTATTCTGCATGGTCGAAAATCACATAGAATCGCAGTCTGCGCCTCTGTTTCCGTTTACGTCAACGTCAACGTCAATGTTGATTGCATTGTAGCCTGCGGCGCCGTCCTGTTACGAAAGATTCTCGGCATGAACCCACTCGAATCCCAGCTCAGCTATCCCTTCGGCGACACCATCCCGCCCATCGGCACCGTGCACGGCATCGCTCCCGGCCTGCGCTGGCTGCGCATGCCGCTGCCCTTCGCCCTCGACCACATCAACCTGTGGCTGATGGACGACCGGGTCGAGGGCAGGGAAGGGCTGGCGCTGGTCGATTGCGGCGCCAGCACCGACGCCACCCGTGCCGCGTGGGAGCAATTGTTCGAAGGAGCGATGGGCGGCCAGGCGCTGTTGCGCGTGTTCGCCACCCACTGCCACCCGGACCATGTCGGCCTGTCCGGCTGGCTGTGCGAGCGTTTCAAGGCGCCGTTCTGGACCAGTGCCGCAGAGTTCGGCTTTGCGCGCATGATGGCGGCCGCACTGCCTGGCGTCGACGGGCCCTCGGCGATCCCGCATTTCCAGCGCCACGGCCTGGTCGATCCGGGCATGCTCGAGCAGATGCAGGGCCGCCGTAATTATTACCCGTCCCTGGTGCCGGCCGTGCCGTCCGCCTATACCCGGCTGCAGGATAGCCAGCGGGTGCAGATCGGCGGCCGCGAATGGCGCGTGATCACGGGCTTTGGTCATTCGCCCGAGCACGTGTCGCTGTATGCGGAGGAGGGTAGGATCCTGATCTCCGGCGACATGGTGCTGCCGCGCATTTCCACCAATGTGTCGGTGTTCGCGGTCGAGCCGGAAGGCGATCCGCTCGCACAATATCTCGGCTCGCTGGACAAGTTTGCCGGCCTGCCGGACGACACCCTGGTACTGCCGTCGCACGGTAAACCCTTCCGCGGCCTGCACGTGCGCATCGAACAGTTGCGCGCACACCACGTTGCGCGGCTGGAAGAAGTCCGCGCCGCCTGCACCGAACCGCGCTCCGCAGTTGACATTGTCCCGCTGATGTTCCGGCGCCAACTGGACGCCCACCAGCTCAGCTTTGCAGTCGGCGAAGCGCTGGCTCACCTGCATACGCTCTGGTACAGCGGTATCCTCACGCGTGTAACCGGCGCCGACGGCATTATTCGCTTTCAATTAAGCTGATTTCAGCCGCTTTCGGCTGTCGGGAATTCCTGTGGGCAATCCTTGTGGTTGCCCGTTTTCGTTTACACGACTGAATTTCCGCAAGCAAACGTTTTCTTTTTCCTGTAGGATATTTTTCACACTTACCTATTCTCTTACCTGAAAGCACGATAATTGCTGGACAGCACTGTGAGAATCGGTCAATACTCACATGTTTGTTACTTTCAGACTTTCCCGCTTTACATAAGGTCTGAACCATGGAGAAACCATGACAGCCCTGCATGAACCACTAGTACCCCCGATGAATTCGACCAACGAGCGTGAGAGCTTCAGCGAGCGTTTACAGCAAGCGCTGAAGAATGCCCACTACTCGCCGGACAGCCCGACACGGCTGGCGCGCGAATTTAACATTCGTTTCGAAGGCCGCCCGATCACGGTCCACGCCGCCCGCAAATGGCTGGTTGGCGAAGCCATTCCGACCCAGGAAAAGCTGCGCATGATCGCCCAGTGGCTGGGCGTGCCGGCCGACTGGCTGCGCTTCGGCGGTTCCGAGAATGCCCCGGCCAACGGCGAGTCCGCCGACACCTCGGCGCGTTTCGAATCGGCCGACGTCAAGCTGATCGCCGACCTGCAGCGCCTGGACGAGCATCACAAGCAGCTGGCGCGCGAGTTCATCCGCATGCTGGTGCGCATGAACCACCAGCCGAAGTAATTCCTGTCCATAGAAGAACGGCCCGGCCCGGAGACGCTCTCCTGGCCGGGCCGTTGTCATTTTTATTCCTAGCTGCAATTTTTGTTCAACGGGACGGCACAAATGGCCGAGTCTCGCGCATAATCAGCATGTGTCGCCCTCAATGTTATCGGTCATATAAGGATGCAGTGCCCTCATGATTAATAACTACAGCAGTACCGCGCAGTTGAAAGACCTCATGACCGCGCCGCCGATGACAGCGGCGCAACACGCAGAAATCATGCGTAAGCGGAACGAGCAACGCAGGAAAATCGAAGACGCACGAGAAGCAAGGAAAGAAGAGCAGGAAAGGTACGGGGAGCCGCGCTGATTAAAGCGCGCTCTACATGCCGCCCCAGCGCGGCGCGAGATCGTTCTCGATCCCCAGCAGGTCGATAACGCGGGCCACCGTGTGGTCGACCATCTCGTCTATGCTGCCCGGCTTGTTATAAAAGCTCGGCAGCGGCGGGAACACGATGCCGCCCATCTCGGTGACGGACGTCATATTGCGCAGGTGCGCCAGGTTGAACGGCGTCTCCCGCACCATCAGCACCAGGCGCCGGCGTTCCTTCAGGATCACGTCGGCCGCGCGTGCGATCAAATTATCCGAGATGCCATGGGCGACCGCCGCCAGGGTCTTCATCGAACAGGGCGCGATCACCATGCCGTCGGTCTGGAACGAGCCGCTGGCGATCGAGGCGCCGATCTCGCGATTCTTGTGCACCACGTGGGCGAGCGCTTCCACGTCGCGCCTTTGCAGGCCGACTTCCTGATGCAGGGTGAGGGTAGCGGCGTCGGAAATGACCAGGTGGGTCTCGACGCCGGGAATGGCGCGCAGCCGCTCGAGCAGCCGCACGCCGTAGACCGCGCCGGTCGCGCCGGTGATGGCAACGACGATACGGCGCGGCCGTGGGTCAGCCATTCTGCTGCTTGTTGATCAGGGCTTGCAGTTCGCCGGATTCGTACATTTCCGTCATGATGTCCGAGCCGCCGACGAATTCGCCGTTCACGTACAGCTGCGGGATGGTCGGCCAGTTCGAGAATTCCTTGATGCCCTGGCGGACTTCCGCATCTTCGAGCACGTTCACGGTGGCGATGTTATCGACGCCGCAAGCCTTCAGGATTTGGATCGCACGGCCGGAAAAGCCGCATTGCGGGAACTGGGCGGTGCCCTTCATGAACAGCACGACCGGCGTCTTGGTCACGGTCTCTTTGATCCAGTTTTGTACGTCGCTCATTTGGTTTTGCCTTCGGGGTGAAATTTGGGTGATGGCGGCATTTTATAAGAAAACCTGAACGGGGGTAGGGTGGGCACCCCGTGCCCACGCGTACGTTCGCGTTATGCCAGCGTTCGCGTGGGCACGGTGTGCCCACCCTACTACTTCTTCAGCTTGGCAAACGCCGCCGCCATCGCACCGCCCGCCGCCGGCGCCGCACGTTCCTGGCGCTGCTGCTGCTGACCCATGCGCTTGCGGTCGTCACGGTCGCCGCGCTGCTGCGGCTGCGAACCCGCCTGCGGCGCCGAATCCGACAGGCGCATGGTCAGCGCGATGCGCTTGCGCTTGACGTCGACTTCCAGCACCTTGACCTTCACCACCTGGCCGGCCTTCACCACCGTGTGCGGATCCTTGACGAAGGTATTCGACAGCGCCGAGATGTGCACCAGGCCATCCTGGTGCACGCCGATGTCCACAAAAGCCCCGAAAGCGGCGACGTTGGTCACCACGCCTTCCAGGATCATGTCCGGGCGCAGGTCCGCAATTTCTTCCACGCCTTCTTTGAACGTGGCGGTGGTGAATTCCGGACGCGGGTCGCGGCCCGGCTTTTCCAGTTCCTTCAGGATGTCGCTGACGGTCGGCACGCCGAATTTCTCGTCCGCGTACTTGGCCGGGTTCAGGGTTTTGACCAGCGAGCCGTCGCCGATCACGGTCTTGATGTCGCGCTTGATGTCGGCCAGGATTTTTTCCACAACCGGATACGACTCCGGGTGCACCGCCGAGGCGTCCAGCGGGTTATCGCCGTTCATGACGCGCAGGAAGCCGGCCGCCTGCTCGAAGGTCTTGTCGCCCAGGCGCGGCACGTTCTTCAGCGCCGCGCGCGAGGCAAACGCGCCCTTCATGTCGCGGTAGGTGACGATGCTCTGCGCCACGCTGCTCGACAAGCCCGACACGCGCGCCAGCAGCGGCGCCGAGGCCGTGTTGACGTCCACGCCGACGGCATTCACGCAATCCTCGACCACGGCGTCGAGCTGGCGCGCGAGCTGGGTCTGCGAGACGTCGTGCTGGTACTGGCCGACGCCGATGCTCTTCGGGTCGATTTTGACGAGTTCCGCCAGCGGGTCCTGCAGGCGGCGTGCGATCGACACCGCGCCGCGGATCGAGACATCGAGGTCCGGCAGTTCGCGCGAAGCGAATTCCGAAGCCGAATACACCGAGGCGCCTGCCTCGGACACCACGATCTTCGTGAGCTTGAGCTCGGGATTCTGCTTGATCAGGTCCTGGGCCAGCTTATCGGTCTCGCGCGAGGCGGTGCCGTTGCCGATCGAGATCAGCGACACATTGTGCTTCGCCGCCAGCTTGCCCAGCACGTGCAGCGCGCCGTCCCAGTCGTTGCGCGGCGCGTGCGGGTAGATGGTGGCGGTGTCGACCACCTTGCCGGTCGGGTCGACCACGGCCACCTTCACGCCGGTGCGCAGGCCCGGGTCCAGGCCCATGGTGGCGCGCGGGCCGGCCGGCGCCGCCAGCAGCAGGGCTTTCAGGTTGCGCGCGAAGACCTGGATCGCATCCAGCTCCGCCTTGTCGCGCAAGGCGCCCATCAGTTCCGTCTCGATGTACATGAAGCTCTTCACGCGCCAGGTCCAGCGCGCGGTGTCGAGCAGCCATTTGTCGGCCGGGCGTCCCGCGCCCTTGATGCCGAAGCGCGCCGCGATCCGGTTTTCGCAGGGGTTCAGCGGGGCGTCCCACTTCGGCTTTTCCTCTTCGGTGTCGAGGCGCAGGGTCACGTCCAGGATGCCTTCGCGGCGGCCGCGCATCAGCGCCAGCGCGCGGTGCGAGGGCACGCTGGACAGCGGCTCGGAATAATCGAAGTAGTCGGCAAACTTCTCGCCTTCTTCCTGCTTGCCCTCGACCACCTTCGATTCGACCACGCCGTGATCCTGCACGTATTCGCGGAGCGACTGCAGCAATTCCGCGTCTTCGGCAAAGCGCTCCATCAGGATCTGGCGCGCGCCGTCCAGCGCCGCCTTGGTGTCCGGCACGCCCGGGTTGTTCACGCCGTCGGCATTCGTGAAGGCGTCGCGGATATAGCGTGCGGCCACTTCTTCCGGCGTCTGCGCCGGGTCGGCCAGCAGCGAATCGGCCAGCGGCGCCAACCCGGCCTCGATCGCGATCTGGGCCTTGGTGCGGCGCTTCTGCTTATAGGGCAGGTAGAGGTCTTCGAGGCGGGTCTTGTCTTCCGCGTGGGCGATGGCCTCGAGCAGCTCCGGCGTCATCTTGTTCTGTTCCGTGATCGAGGCGATCACCGCGGCGCGGCGCTCTTCGAGTTCGCGCAGGTAGCGCAGGCGTTCTTCCAGCAGGCGCAGCTGGATGTCGTCCAGGCCGCCGGTGGCTTCCTTGCGGTAGCGGGCGATGAAGGGGACCGTTGCACCCTCGTCGAGGAGGGCGACGGCGGCAGCCACCTGGGCCGGTTTGGCGGACAGTTCTTGGGCGAGGCGTTGTTCGATCGAAGGCAGCATGGTGCGGATATCAGGGACGATGAGCGTGAGTCAGACGGGCAATGATACGCAAACCCGCCGGATGCGCCAGTCTTGACAGCCCTTTCCAGTCATGCGTGGGCTGCCGGACTGGTCCTGCTTAAAATTCAGGCAGGAAACTAACGGAACCGCAGAAAGCCTGTCGTTGTCCATCAATATATTGGCCGTGCTCGTTCGTGTGGGGGTGGTGCAAAAGCGCGGAACCGTGTAACTTTTCTCTCTTTTGCATTCTTTCGAGCGGTAAAGATTTCTTGGCAAGGTGCGATTCCGAACAAAACAGAACGGATCGCATGAACGATAATATCGGTTGTTGTTTTTCTTCATACAGACTCGTGAGACCCATGCACACAGTTGATCTTCATCGCGACGACACCAGCGAGGCACCACCAGCCCGAGCGCCTGCCCGCGCCCCGGCCTTGCCCGCCCCGGTGTTGAGCTGGCTGCAAAGGGTCGAAGCGGCAGCACATCCCCAGCCCAAGCTGACCGCGGAAGTCGCCGACCCCAAAGCCGTCCAGTACAAATTCGTTTATGTCATGGCCCCGACCAGCGGCGGCCGCCATGTCGCGGTGTGCCTGTGCAAGGCGCGCCTGCGCCCGAACGGCGACGTGGCCGCGGCCAGCCCGGTCGGCGAAGTGTTTTCGCTGCTGTCGGCGCCGCCCGCCTACCTGGAAGGTGACGACGAGGACCTGGTCCGTTTCTTCATCGCCATGCGCAGCGGTTCCAACCAGAGCACCAGCGCCACCGAGCCCAAGGGTAAAGTCGGCGCCATCCTGCTGCAGCAGCTGCTGGCGCAGGGCAAGCTGCTGTGGGCGAATTCGTGGTCGGACATGACCAATGGCCTGCTGTATCCGCTGCAGGCCGGTCCGATCCGCAAGGCCAGCCTGGCCTGGCGCGACGAAGGCCGCACGGCCAAGCTCGGCTGGTCGGTGGAACCGGCCAAGGGCGCGACCCATGCCGGCGCCGACCTGGTCGACTACATGCTGCCGACCGATCCGCCGTGGTATATCGACAACCTGTCCTGCGGTCCCCTCGAGCTCAACCGTGGCGGCATCGACATCTCGCTGGCCGAGCTGCAGGCACTGGTGGCGCAAGCCCCGGCGCTGGGTGGCAACGACAAGAAGCGCGTCTCGCAGCTGCTGCTGGCGCATGGCCTGCAACAGCTGATGCCGCTGCCGCAGCCGCTCACCCAGCGCCTGCGCGACGACGTCAAACCGGTGCCGCACCTGATGCTGGACGCCATCCCTGTCGCGGAGGGCACCGGCCAGCGCTGGCAGGACTTCGCGGTCCTGGCCTTCGATTACGACGGCCAGCGCATTTCCTTCGACCCGGCCCAGCGCGTGGTGCGCCAGATCGGCGACGTCACCGAGATCATCGCGCGCGACGAAGCCGCCGAGGCGAAAGCGCTCGACATCCTGAACAAGATGGGCTTCCGCAAGCCGGCCACGGCGCCGCTGAGCACCCTGTCCGGCGCGCTGCTGCTGGACGGCCAGGCGCAGTGGCTGCGCTTTGCCGGCAACGACCTCGAATCCCTGACCGATCTCGGCTGGCAAGTGCAGAAATCGGCCAAGTACCGCTACGATGTGGTGCCGGTCGAGGACTGGTATGCCGACATCGACGAGCCGGCGGAAGCGGGCAATGCCTGGTTCGAGCTGGAACTGGGCATCGTCGTCAACAGCAAGCGGGTGCCGCTGCTGCCGGTGCTGGTCCAGCTGATCCGCAATGCGCCGCTGGATTTCAATCCGGAAGTGCTGGCCGCGCACCAGGAAGCCGACCAGATGCTGGCGACCCTGCCCGACGGCGTGCGCGTGGCGCTGCCCTGGGGCCGCGTCAAACCCATCCTGTCGACCCTGGGCGAGCTGTATTTCAACGACAAGATCAAGGCCAAGGTCCGGCTGTCGACGCTGGACGCGGCGCGCCTGGAAGAGCTGGCGCGCGGCGCCGAGTTCACCTGGACCGGCGGCGAACGCCTGCGCGAAACCGGCCGCAAGCTGAGCCAGTTCGGCAAGGTGAAAAAGGTCGACGCTCCGGCCGGCCTGCAGGCGACCCTGCGCGACTACCAGCTGGACGGCCTGGCCTGGATGCAATTCCTGCGCGAGTACGACCTGGGCGGCATCCTGGCCGACGACATGGGTCTCGGTAAAACCGTGCAGACGATCGCCCACATCCTGACCGAAAAGGAAGCGGGCCGTCTGACCAGCCCGGCACTCGTCATCGCGCCAACCAGCCTGATGATGAACTGGATGGAAGAAGCCGCGCGCTTCGCCCCCAGCCTGAAAGTGCTGCTGTTGCAGGGCAAGGAGCGCATGGAGCTGTTCGACCAGATCGACAGCGCCGACATCGTGCTGACCACCTACGCCCTGCTGCCGCGCGACGAGGAAAAGCTGCGCGAGCACCAGTACCACCTGGTGATCCTGGACGAATCGCACTACATCAAGAACACCCGCTCGAAGGCGGCGCAGACGGCCGGTTCGCTGAACGCGCGCCACCGCCTGTGCCTGTCCGGCACGCCACTGGAAAACCACCTGGGCGAGCTGTGGTCGCAGTTCCACTTCCTGCTGCCGGGCCTGCTCGGCGACGAGAAGACCTTCAACAGCCAGTTCCGCCACCCGATCGAACGCCAGGACGATCCGGTGCGCCGCATGCTGCTGAACCGCCGCATCAAGCCTTTCCTGCTGCGCCGGACCAAGGACAATGTGGCCAAGGAACTGCCGGAAAAGACGGAGATGATCCGCCGCATCGAGATTTCCGGTCCGCAGCGCGACCTCTACGAGACCGTGCGCCTGGCGATGGACAAGAAGGTGCGCGAGGAAATCGACCGCAAGGGCGTGGCGCGCAGCCAGATCGTGATCCTGGAGGCGCTGCTCAAGCTCCGCCAGGTCTGCTGCGACCCGCGCCTGGTGAAAGCCATGCCGGGGAAGAAGAACACTGCGGCGGTGTCGGCCAAGCTGATCGACCTGATGCAGATGATCGACGACCTGCTGGGCGAAGGCCGCAAGATCCTGGTGTTCTCGCAGTTCACCAGCATGCTGGCGCTGATCGAGGAAGAGCTGGAAGCGCGCGGCATCCGCTACGCGCTGCTGACCGGCGAAACCCGCGACCGCTCGGCCCAGGTGGCCGCCTTCCAGCAAGGCGCGGTGCCGATCTTCCTGATCAGCCTGAAAGCCGGCGGCGTCGGCCTGAACCTGACTGCGGCCGACACCGTGATCCACTACGACCCGTGGTGGAACCCGGCCGCCGAGAACCAGGCCACCGACCGCGCCTGGCGCATCGGCCAGGACAAGCCGGTGTTCGTCTACAAGCTGATCGCCAAGGGCACGCTGGAAGAGAAAATCCAGCTGCTGCAGCAGAAGAAGTCGGAGCTGGCGCAGTCCATCCTCTCCGAAGGCGAATCGCAGAAGATGGCGCTGACGCAGGAAGACCTGCAGGCGATTTTTGCACCGCTGGAAGACTGATCGATCGTCGTGGCGGGCATCGCCCGGCACGACTCCCCGCCTCCGCGTACTTAGCATCTTTGCGCTAACAATCTGCTCGAAAACTCCCGATTTGCAAGGCTCAGCACCTCTAATGTTGCTTTTGTCCTTACAAAACATGCCAAAATATGCACTCTGCGTGCCCAAAGCAACGTCTGGAGCAGCTGTTCTATACAAATCGCTAAACAGCGCACTATACTTCTTGACTGAAATTTATTAACTTTCGTGAAGGTATCCATGGCCCGCAGCGCTTCCGTTCTTCCGCCCGACGATGCGCAGCCCACGACCACGCTGGCCACAGCCGATGCCTTTCGCACCATCGCCGAACTCGGCGGCGATCTCGTCTTCATCATCGATTGCGCCAGCGGCCTGCCCGTGTATTTGAGCCCGCATGTCAACGATATGCTGGGCTATGGCGTTCCTGATGTTCATGAACATTTGTCAACTAATGCCGATGGCCCTCTGGCGCCGCTGTGTGCCGGCCTGCAGGAACGCCTGCGCCGCTTCGCCGCCGGCGACGGCTCGCGCCTGCGCGTCGCGCGCGAGTTCGACCTGCGGCGCCCGGATGGACGCGAGGTGCCGGTGGAAGTGATCTCGACCCTGCTGCTGGACGAGACGGGCAGGGCGCAGGCGCTGGCCGGCGTCGTGCGCGACCTGTCGGCGCGGCGCGAGCAGGAACGCGAACAAAAGCGCTTTGCCAGCATGCTGAACCACGAGTTCCGCACACCGCTGTCGACCATCGACGGCGCCATCCAGCGCCTGGAAGCGACGAACGCGAACGCCGACGAGCCGACGCGCCAGCGCCACCGCAAGATCGCTACCGCCACCGACCGCCTGATCGCGATGATGGACGAGTACCTGTCGCCGGAGCGGATGGCGGCGATCGGGCGCCAGCGCCAGGCGAATACCGTGGCGCCGCGCCTGTTGCTGGAAGAAGTGGTGGCGCAGGCGCGCGTGGCCGGCCGCAAGGTGACGCTGGCGGCGGATGCATTGCCCGCGCAGCTGCGCGGCGAACCCGCCGGCCTGCGCCTGGCGCTGAAGATCCTGCTGGAAAACGCGGTGCGCTACACGCCGCCCGACAGTGTTCTTGCCGTGCTGGGGCGGCGCGCCGGCAATGGTGTCGAGCTGGCGCTGCGCGATACCGGCCGGGGCGTACCTGCGGCCGACCTGCCGCGCATCTTCGACAAGGGCTATCGTGGCAGCAATGCCGCCGGCCTGCCGGGCAGCGGCCTGGGCCTGTACATGGCCCGTTCCGTTATCGAGGTCCATGGCGGCACGCTGGAGCACGTGACACCGCCGGAGGGTGGGGCGGAGTTCCGCTTGTGGCTGCCGGTACAGGATGTTCCGGGGAAAGGTCTTGCCTCAAGCGAAACCAGCAGTGATAATCGGGGCGGCCTACGGGGGTAGCCGCCCGACGAGAGAGATTCGGGAATAATAAATAAGAACCCATGACGCAAATACTGATAGTTGAAGACAATGGCGAGTACGCCGGCGACATGGCTGACTTCCTCAAGGAGCTCGGCCACGAGGTCACGATCGCGACGACCGCCGGCGACATGTGGGCGGCGCTGACCCGCACGCCCGCCGCAGTGGTGGTGCTCGACCTCGGCCTGCCCGACGAAGACGGATTCAATGTCATCCCGCGGATGCGCCAGCTGTATCCCGAGATCGGCCTGCTGGTCCTGACGGGACGGGTGGCGTTCGACAACCGCATCCTCGGCCTGCGCCTGGGCGCGGACCACTATCTCACCAAGCCGATCAAGTTCCCGGAGCTTGCCGCCCACATCGAGGCGCTCGACCGCCGCGTGCGCCCGCAAGAGCCGGCGCCGGCGCCGAGCAAGTGGACGCTGCGCGTGTCCGCCCGCCAGCTCGAGCTGATGGGCAAGGTCATCGACCTGACCGAAAAGGAATGCAACTTCCTGCACCTGCTGACCATCAATACCCGGCCGGTCCCGCGCCAGGTGATCGTGGCCGGCATGGGCGGCGACGACCCGGACGCCAGCCGCCGCGTGGACATGCTGGTCTACCGCCTGCGCAAGAAGGCGAGAACCGGCCTTGGCCAGGACCTGCCGCTGCGCAGCGCCTACGGCGAGGGTTACAGCCTGTCGGCCGGGTTTACGCTGGCATGATGCGGCCGGCGAGGTTCTTCATTTAGAGTAGGGACCTCGCGCGTCATCGAACGAGGCTGGCCATGAGGTTTCCCTGTCCCTGGGAAGAAGTCGACGGATTCCGCAGCCTGGCCGAATTCCGCAGCTTCGAACGCTGGCTGACCGGCCAGGTCAGCGGCGGGCTGGCCAGGCAGGTGCCGGTCGGCAGTCCCTACCGCCACGGCGATGGCGGCCTCATGCTGGTCGAGGTCTGGTACATCCACCTGCAGAGCCGGCAAACCTGGCGCCTGGTGTGGCCGGAACCGCCCTTCGACGGCATCTTCAAGCCGATTTTCGATAATTAGGGACATAGCGGTGCACAATTTTCGTGCATTCCAATATAATTGGGGACAGAGTTCATTTCCCAAGACGCCATGGCCCGCCAACCCCGACTGATCCTGCCGAACCAGCCCCACCTCATCCTCCAGCGCGGCAACGACAACCAGCTGATTTTCCGCGAGGACGAAGACCAGGAACGCTTCCACGGCTGGCTGCAGGAATGCGCCCGGCTGTACAGGGTGGCCGTGCATGCCTATGTCCTGATGCCGAATCACGTCATCCTGCTGGCCACGCCCCAGGACGAAGACGGGCTGGCGCTGATGATGCAGAAGGTCGGCCGCCATTACGTCCCCTGGTTCAACAAGAAGTACGGCCGCTCGGGCACCCTGTTCGAGGGGCGCTTCCGGACCTCGCTGGTCGACGCCGCATCCTACCTGCTGGCCTGCAGCCACTACCTCGAGCTGGCGCCGGTGCAGGCCCGCCTCGTGGCCGACCCCGTCGATTACCGCTGGTCGAGCTACGCCCACCATGCCGGCGTGCGCGCCGATCCGCTGATCACCGACCACATGCTGTACTGGGGCCTCGGTAATACCCCCTTCCAGCGCGAAGCCGCCTACACGGAACTGGTGCAGCAGGGCGGCGGCCGCGACGAGGAGACGTTGATCGGCACTGCCTTGTCGAAAGGCTGGCCTGTGGGTTCGCTGGCGTTCAAGACCGAGCTCGAAAAAAAGACCAAACGGCAGATTCTGCCAGCCAAGCGTGGCAGGCCTTTCAAAGTGAAAACCGTAGAACAGACCTCCGATAAGACGGTCGACGCCTCCTAAGTCATTGATTTAATTTGCGATTCAAGTACTGAGCAAGCCCGGATCAGACCCGAATCGACTGTGTCCCTATTTATTTTTAAAGGACGAGTTTCCAAATTTAATTCGACTCCGACCCTAATTGTTATGGTTGATGTTTATTGTGCTCTGCACTATTCTCGGTCCTCAACTTATTCAAAATGCCGTGGAGTCCCTCATGATTGCCCAAGGTTTATACGATCCCGCCAATGAACACGATGCCTGCGGCGTCGGTTTCATCGCCCACATCAAGGGCAACAAGAGTCATTCGATTATTGAACAGGGTCTGATGATCCTGAAGAACCTGGACCACCGCGGTGCGGTCGGCGCCGATGCGCTGATGGGCGACGGCGCCGGCATCCTGATCCAGATCCCTGACCAGTATTACCGCGACGAGATGGCCAAGCAGGGCGTCGAGCTGCCGCCGCCCGGCGAATACGGCGTCGGTATGGTCTTCCTGCCGAAGGAGCACGCGTCGCGCATCGCCTGCGAACAGGAAATCGAGCGTGCCGTGCGCGCCGAGGGCCAGGTCGTGCTGGGCTGGCGCAATGTGCCGGTCGACGACGCAATGCCGATGTCCCCGACCGTGCGCGCCAAGGAACCGATCATCCGCCAGATCTTCATCGGCCGCGGCCCGGACGTGATGGTCACCGACGCGCTCGAGCGCAAGCTGTACGTGATCCGCAAATCGTCGGGCCACGCGATCCAGGCCCTGAAGCTCATGCACGGCAAGGAGTTCTTCGTGCCGTCGATGTCGGCGCGCACCGTGGTCTATAAAGGCCTGCTGCTGGCCGACCAGGTCGGCGTCTACTACAAGGACCTGCAGGATCCGCGCTGCGTCTCCGCGCTGGCCCTGGTGCACCAGCGCTTCTCGACCAACACCTTCCCGGAATGGCCGCTGGCCCACCCGTACCGCCTGATCGCGCACAACGGCGAGATCAACACCGTCAAGGGCAACTTCAACTGGACCCGCGCGCGCGAAGGCATGCTGAAGTCGGCCGTACTGGGCGAGGACCTGCCCAAGCTGTTCCCGCTGATCTATGAAGGCCAGTCCGACACCGCCTGCTTCGACAACGCGCTCGAGCTGCTGGTGATGGCCGGCTACCCGATCGGCCAGGCGATGATGATGATGATCCCGGAAGCCTGGGAAAACCATGCGACCATGGACGAGAACCGCCGCGCCTTCTACGAATACCACGCCGCAATGATGGAACCGTGGGACGGCCCGGCCGCGATGGCCTTCACCGACGGCCGCCACATCGGCGGCACCCTCGACCGCAACGGCCTGCGCCCAGCGCGCTATGTCGTCACCGACGACGACCTGGTGGTGATGGCCTCCGAATCCGGCGTGCTGCCGATCCCGGAATCGCGCATCGTCAAGAAGTGGCGCCTGCAGCCCGGGAAGATGTTCCTGATCGACCTGGAAGCCGGCCGCATCATCGACGACAAGGAACTGAAGGACACCTATTCGAACGCCAAGCCGTATAAGGCCTGGATCAAGTCGGTGCGCATCAAGCTCAACGAAATCAAGGTCACCGAGAGCCAGCTGGCGCAGAGCCGCGTGAAGGACACGCCGGCCCAGGGCGAGAAGGCCGCCATTTCGCTGCTGGACCGCCAGCAGTCCTTCGGCTACACCCAGGAAGACCTGAAGTTCCTGATGGCGCCGATGGCCGTGCTGGCCGAGGAAGCGACCGGCTCGATGGGCAACGACTCGCCGCTGGCGGTCATGTCGAACAAGCTGAAACCGCTGTACTCCTACTTCAAGCAGCTGTTCGCGCAGGTGACCAACCCGCCGATCGACCCGATCCGCGAAGCGATGGTGATGTCGCTGGTGTCCTTCATCGGCCCGAAGCCGAACCTGCTGGACACCAACAACGTCAACCCGCCGATGCGCCTCGAGGTGTCGCAGCCTGTCCTCGGCTTCAACGACATGGCGCGCCTGCGTTCGATCAGCCTGCACACCGGCGGCAAGTTCAAGTCGTATGAGCTGAACATCTGCTACCCGGTCAGCTGGGGCAAGGAAGGCATCGAAGCGAGCCTGGCCTCGCTGTGCGCGGAAGCCGTCGATGCTGTCAAATCCGGCCACAACATCCTGATCGTCTCGGACCGCGGCATGTCGGCCGAGCAGGTTGCGATCCCGGCCCTGCTGGCGACGTCCGCCGTCCACCAGCACCTGGTGATGCGCGGCCTGCGCGCCTCGACCGGCCTGGTCGTCGAAACCGGTTCGGCACGCGAGACCCACCACTTCGCGCTGCTGGCAGGTTACGGCGCCGAAGCCGTGCACCCGTATCTGGCATTGGAAACCCTGGTCGACCTGGCGGCCCACCTGCCGCACCCGATGTCGGCCGAAGACGCGGCCAAGAACTACACCAAGGCAGTCGGCAAGGGCCTGATGAAGGTGATGTCGAAGATGGGCATCTCGACCTACATGTCCTACTGCGGCGCGCAGATCTTCGAAGCCATTGGCCTGAACAAGTCGCTGGTCGACAAATACTTCCGCGGCACCTCGTCGACGGTCGAAGGCATCGGCCTGTTCGAAGTGGCCGAGGAAGCTCTGCGCCTGCACCACCTGGCCTTCGGCAAGGACCCGGTGCTGGCGAATAACCTGGACGTCGGCGGCGAATACGCCTACCGCGTGCGCGGCGAAGACCACCTGTGGACGCCGGACGCCATCGCCAAGCTGCAGCACTCGACCCGCTCGAACAACTTCAGCACCTATAAAGAGTATGCGCAGCTGATCAACGACCAGAGCAAGCGCCATCTGACCATGCGCGGCCTGTTCGAATTCAAGATCGATCCGAGCAAGGCGATCCCGCTGGGCGAAGTCGAGCCGGCCAAGGAAATCGTCAAGCGCTTCGCCACCGGCGCGATGTCGCTGGGTTCGATCTCGACCGAAGCCCACGCGACCCTGGCGATCGCCATGAACCGCATCGGCGGCAAATCGAACACCGGTGAAGGCGGTGAAGACCCGGCGCGCTACATGGGCGAGTTCAAGGGCATCAAGATCGCCAAGGGCGAGACCCTGGCTTCGATCCTGGGCTCGGACCGCGTGGTCGCCGACATCCCGCTGGAAGCGGGCGACTCGCTGCGCTCGAAGATCAAGCAGGTGGCATCGGGCCGCTTTGGCGTGACCGCCGAGTACCTGGCGTCGGCTGACCAGATCCAGATCAAGATGGCGCAGGGCGCCAAGCCGGGCGAAGGCGGCCAGCTGCCGGGCCATAAAGTGTCCGAGTACATCGCCTCGCTGCGCTTCTCGGTGCCGGGCGTGGGCCTGATCTCGCCGCCGCCGCACCACGACATCTATTCGATCGAAGACCTGGCACAGCTGATCCACGATCTGAAGAACGCCAACCCGAGCGCTTCGATCTCGGTGAAGCTGGTGTCGGAAGTCGGCATCGGCACCGTCGCCGCCGGCGTCTCGAAGGCCAAGGCCGACCACGTGGTCGTCGCCGGTCACGATGGTGGCACCGGCGCCTCGCCGCTGTCGTCGGTGAAGCATGCCGGCACGCCGTGGGAACTGGGCCTGGCCGAGACCCAGCAGACGCTGGTGCTGAACGGCCTGCGTAGCCGCATCCGCGTGCAGGCCGACGGCCAGATGCGCACCGGCCGCGACGTCGTCATCGCCGCCATGCTGGGCGCCGACGAAATCGGCTTCGCCACCGCGCCGCTGGTGGTCGAGGGCTGCATCATGATGCGCAAGTGCCACCTGAATACCTGCCCGGTGGGCGTGGCAACCCAGGACCCGGTCCTGCGCGCCAAGTTCCAGGGCAAGCCGGAACACGTGGTGAACTACTTCTTCTTCGTCGCCGAAGAAGCGCGCCAGCTGATGGCGCAGCTGGGCATCCGCACCTACGACGAACTGATCGGCCGTGCCGACCTGCTGGATAAGTCGAAGGCGGTCAAGCACTGGAAGGCGCAGGGCCTGGACTTCACCAACGTCTTCTACCAGCCGAAGGTCGACAGCCCGCGCGCCCTGCTGCACAGCGAAGGCCAGGACCACGGCCTGGACCGCGCACTGGACCACAAGCTGATCACGCAGGCGAAACCGGCGCTGGAGCGCGGCGAGCGCGTGTCCTTCATCTCGCCGGTACGGAACCTGAACCGCACCGTGGGCACCATGCTGTCGGGCGAAGTCGCCAAGCGCTACGGCCATGCCGGCCTGCCGGACGACACCATCCACATCCAGCTGCAGGGCACCGCGGGCCAGTCGGCGGGCGCCTTCCTGGCAGCCGGCATCACGATCGACCTGGTCGGCGAGGGTAACGACTACGTCGGCAAGGGCCTGTCGGGCGGCCGCATCATCGTGCGTCCGAACACGGAATTCCGCGGCTGGGCGGTCGACAACATCATCGTCGGCAACACGGTGCTGTATGGCGCCATCTCCGGCGAAGCCTTCATCAACGGCGTGGCCGGCGAGCGCTTCGCGGTGCGTAACTCGGGCGCGACGGCCATCGTCGAGGGCCTGGGCGATCACGGTTGCGAGTACATGACCGGCGGTACCGTGGTCGTGCTGGGCGAGACCGGCCGCAACTTCGCAGCCGGCATGTCGGGCGGCGTGGCCTACGTGTACGACCCGAAGGGCGAGTTCGAGCAGAAGTGCAACATGACCATGGTGAACCTGGAGCGCGTGCTGTCCACCAAGGAGCAGGGCGACAAGTCGACCTGGCACGCCCAGACCCGCAACGGCGAGCGCGAATCCGACGAAGCGATCCTGAAGCGCCTGATCGAACGCCACTTCAAGCACACCGGCTCGACCCGCGCCCGCAACCTGCTGGACGACTGGGCCACCAGCCGCGGCAAGTTCGTGAAGGTCTTCCCGACCGAGTACAAGCGCGCGCTGGAGGAGATGCACAACTCCAGCATGGAAGAGGCGAACGACAAGATCGAGCTGGCTGCCTAAGAACTGATAAGGAAAATATTGTGGGTAAAATCACCGGCTTCATGGAATTTCAGCGCCAGGAAGAAGACCACCTGGAACCTGCCGCGCGCCTGAAGAACTACAAGGAATTCACGCTGACGCTCACCAACGACCAGGCCAAGGTCCAGGGTGCGCGCTGCATGGACTGCGGCATCCCCTTCTGCAACACGGGCTGCCCGGTCAACAACATGATCCCCGACTGGAATGACCTGGTCTATCACGGCAATTACCGCAACGCCGTCGAGAACCTGCATTCGACGAACAACTTCCCGGAATTCACGGGCCGCATCTGCCCCGCACCCTGCGAGGCCGCCTGCACGCTGGGCATCAACGAGGACCCGGTCGGCATCAAGTCGATCGAGCGCAAGATCGCCGATGCGGGCTGGGAAAACGGCTGGATCGTGCCGCAACCGGCAGCGGCCAAGACGGGTAAAAAAGTCGCGGTCGTCGGCTCGGGCCCTGCCGGCCTGGCCGCGGCCCAGCAGCTGGCGCGCGTCGGCCACGACGTGACGGTGTTCGAGAAGAGCGACCGCATCGGCGGCCTGCTGCGCTACGGGATCCCCGACTTCAAGATGGAGAAGGGCCTGATCGACCGCCGCGTCGAACAGATGCAGGCCGAGGGCGTGACTTTCCGCACCAGCACCCTGATCGGCAAGGACTTCCCGACCACGGTCAGCAACATGGCGCGCGAGACCATCTTCCCGGAAGACCTGGTCAAGGACTACGACGCGATCGTGATGGCCGGCGGCGCCGAGCAGCCGCGCGACCTGCCGGTGCCGGGCCGCGACCTGAAGGGCGTGCATTTCGCGATGGACTTCCTGCCGCAGCAGAACCGCGTGAACGCCGGCGACAAGGTCAAGGACCAGATCAAGGCCACCGGCAAGCACGTGGTCGTGATCGGCGGCGGCGACACCGGCTCCGACTGCGTCGGCACCTCGAACCGCCATGGCGCCGCAAGCGTCACCCAGTTCGAACTGATGCCGATGCCGCCGGAGCACGAGAACAAGCCGCTGGTCTGGCCCTACTGGCCGACCAAGCTGCGCACCTCGTCCTCGCACGAAGAAGGCTGCGAGCGCGATTTCGCGGTCGCGACCAAGCGCTTCGAAGGCAAGGGCGGCAAGATCGAGAAGGTCATCGCCTGCCGCGTCGAGTGGAAGGACGGGAAGATGAGCGAAGTCCCGAACACCGAATTCGAACTGAAGGCCGACCTGGTGCTGCTGGCGATGGGTTTTGTATCGCCGGTGCAGCAGGTGCTGGACGCCTTCGACGTGCAGAAGGATGCGCGCGGCAATGCGCGTGCGACCGTCGACGGCGAGACCTCGTATCAGACTTCTGTGGCCAAGGTATTCGCCGCGGGCGACATGCGCCGCGGCCAGTCGCTGGTGGTGTGGGCGATTCGCGAAGGACGGCAGTGCGCGCGGGCAGTGGACGAGTTCCTGATGGGGACGTCGGACTTGCCGCGCTGATTGCAGTAAAGGGCTTTCCCTTTTCAGCGGCCTTCGGGCCGCTTTTTTTTACCAGCGCATGGTCTGGATGAAATCGACGAAAGCGCGCAAGGGTGCGGGCAGGTAGCGGCGTCCCGGATAGTACAGCGACGGTCCGGAGAAGGAAGGCCACCAGCTCTCGAGCACCGGTTCCAGTTCGCCGTGATCGAAGCTGGGCCTGAGCCAGTCCTCGAACAGATACACCAGGCCGCTGCCGGCAGTGGCGGCATCGACGGCCAGATCGGCCGCGGCGCCCAGGGTGACGATCAGCGGCCCCTTGGGTTCGATGCTCACTTTCCTGCCTTTCTGTTCGAACTCCCAGGCGGGCATGGACCCGCTGGGAAAGCGTCCGCGCAGGCAGACATGGTCCAGCAGATCTTCGGGCCGCTTCGGATGGCCATGCTTCTGGAGATAGCCTGGCGCTGCGGCCAGGGCGAAACGCTGGCGGCGCGGGCCAATGGGTATCGCCACCATGTCCTGCTCCATCCGCTCCTCGTAGCGTATGCCGGCGTCGCAGCCCGAACGCAGCAGGTCGACGAAGCTGTCCTCGACCACCACATCGAGGACGATATCCGGGTAGGCCGCCAGGAAGGGCGGGACGATACGCGGCAGCACAAGCCGGGAAGCGCTGAGCGGCACGTTGAGCCGCAGCCGCCCGGCGGGCCGGTCGCGAAAGCCATTGACGACGTCGAGCGCGGATTCCACCGCATCGAGCGCCGGCGTCAGTTGCTCGAGCAGGCGCTGGCCGGCATCGGTCGCGGCGACGCTGCGCGTGGTGCGGTTCAGCAGGCGCACGCCAAGCCGGCTCTCGAGCCGCCGCACCGCTTCGCTCAGCTGGGAGGCGCTGCTGCCCGTGATGCGCGCCGTTTCGCGGAAGCCGCCATACCGGGCGACCGCGACGAAGGCGCCGATATCCTGCAGATCGGCCATGGTGATTGTCCTGATTTCGGCACAAGTTGTGCAATTGCTAGATATTGTCGCACAACACCCAGCGGCCTAGACTGCGTTCATTCACTCACGCTTCAAGGAGAAAACATGGACACGGCAAAACAGGCAGGCAGGTTTCACATCGGCGATCTGAGCGTCAAGCGCATGGGCTACGGCGCCATGCAACTGGCCGGTCCCCACGTCTTTGGGCCGCCGAAAAATCGCGAGGAAGCGCTGGATGTCCTGCGCGAAGCGGTGGCCAGCGGCGTCGATCATATCGATACCAGCGATTTCTACGGCCCGCACATCACCAACCAGCTGATTCGCGAAGCCCTGCATCCGTACACCGAGGATCTGACCATCGTCACCAAGATCGGCGCGCGGCGCGGCGCCGACGGCGCCTGGCTGCCGGCGCAATCGCCGGAAGAACTGGAGGCGGCGGTCCACGACAACCTGCGCAATCTCGGACTGGACGTACTCGATGTGGTCAACATGCGCCTGATGTTCGATGTGATGGGCCCGGCGGAAGGCGACATCGAAGCGCAGATCAGCAAACTGGCGGAGATGCGACAGCGCGGCCTGATCCGCCACATTGGCCTCAGCAATGCTACGCCGGCCCAGGTCAGGCAGGCGCGCGGCATTGCCGATATCGCCTGCGTGCAGAACCAGTACAACCTGGTCCATCGCGGCGACGATGCACTGATCGACCAACTGGCCAAGGATGGCATCGCCTACGTGCCTTTCTTTCCATTGGGCGGCTTTTCGCCTTTGCAGTCCTCGATTCTGGCGGAGGTCGCAGAAGAACTCGGGGCGACCACGATGCAAACCGCGCTGGCCTGGCTGCTGCAGCGTTCGCCGAACATCCTGCTGATTCCCGGTACATCGTCGGTGGCCCATTTGCGCCAGAACATCGCGGCGGCAAGTCTGCAACTGCCGGCCGACGCTGTGCAAAAGCTGAACGGGATTGCGGCTTCAAGCTGACATCAATGAGCTGCGTCACCTGACACACCCGTGCGGGCAAAATGCCCGCTGAACCACACGCTCGCCAGGCGCGCCACTTCTTCCAGGGTGCCGGGCTCCTCGAACAAATGGGTGGCCCCGGGGACGATCGCCAGTTCGCGCGGACAGTTCAACTGATCGAAGGCGTGCCGGTTCAGGTCGATCACGCCATCGTCATTACCGCCGACGATGAGCAGGGTCGGCGCCGTCACGCCATGCAGGGCCGAGAGGCCGGCGAGGTCCGGCCGGCCGCCGCGCGAGACCACCGCGGCGATCGAGGGGTAGGGGCCGGGATGGCCGGGGATCAGCTGGCCGAGGTAGGGCTCGCCCAGATGCGGCTCGCCCGCCAGGCGCAGGGCCGCGGCGGCGCCGGTGCTGGCGCCGAACAGGCCCAGCGGCAGCTGCGCGGTGGCCGTTTCGCGCGCCAGCCAGCGCGCCGCCGTGCGCAGGCGCAGGGTCAGCAGGGCGATGTCGAAGCGGGTGTCGGGGTGGGTTTCTTCTTCGGCGCTGAGCAGGTCCAGCAGCAGGATGCCGATGCCGGCCTCGCGCAGGATGCGGGCCACGTAGTTATTACGCGGGCTGAGCCGGCTGCTGCCGCTGCCATGGGCGAACAGGACGATGCCGAGCGGCTCGTGCGGAAGCTCCAGCATGCCTTCCATGTTGGTGTCGTCGTGCTGGATGTGGATCAAGGCCTTGGCGTTCACGGCGCCCTCCCACCTCATTCGACCCATGATACGCCCAAAAATTCAGCCCACGTACGCCCCCTTTGATAGGGGAATTGTGGGCCACGGCGCGCTAGACTATGTCCTTGTTTCCATAGGGAATTTGTTAAGAAAATTTATCATGATGCAACAATGTGAGGTATGCATATCTCATTTAAAACAAATACTTACGTAAAGAAATTATCTGACTCATTGTTCAGCAATGTTGTAATATCACGTCGATTGACGCGCCGGAATTGGGCTGCCTCCAGCAGGGATTAACGTTTCTGCACTACAATACGAGATTCACCAAATACCAATATTCACTGTGTCCAACCTTGTCGAAATCCGCGATCTGCATTTTTCGTATGGAGATCGCCCCATCCTGTCGAATCTGAGCATGGATTTCCCGCGCGGCAAGCTGATTGCCGTAATGGGCGGTTCCGGCTCCGGCAAGACGACGGTGCTGCGCCTGATCGGCGGGCAGATCCGTCCCCAGCGCGGCACGGTCTCGGTGAATGGCGAAGTCGTCCACCAGCTCGATACGGAAAACCTGTACCGCCTGCGCCGCAAGATGGGCATGCTGTTCCAGTTCGGCGCCCTGTTCACCGACCTGACGGTGTTCGAAAACGTGGCCTTCCCGCTGCGCGAACATACCGACCTGCCGGAAGAAGTGCTGCGCGACCTGGTCCTGATGCGCCTCAACGCCGTGGGCCTGCGCAATGCCGCCAAGCTGAAACCGAACGAGATCTCGGGCGGCATGGCGCGCCGCGTGGCGCTGGCCCGTGCGATCGCACTCGATCCGGAACTGATCATGTACGACGAGCCCTTCGCCGGCCTGGACCCGATCTCGATGGGCGTGACCGCCAACCTGATCCGTAACCTGAACGACACCCTGGGCTCGACCTCGATCCTGGTCTCGCACGACGTGAACGAAACCTTCAGCATCGCCGACTACGTATACTTCCTGTCCGGCGGCAAGATCGTCGCCCAGGGCACGCCGGCGGAAATGCGCGCTTCAAACGATCCGTACGTAAAACAGTTCGTCAATGCCGAGCCGGACGGTCCGGTGCCCTTCCACTATCCGGGTAAATCGCTGGCGGAAGACCTGGGCCTGGGAGGCAAGCAATGATCGCGCGCTTCCTGGCCTTCATCGGCGCCTTCGTGCTGGACACCATCGCCCGCATCGGCTTCGTCACCCGCTCCTTCGTCAAGCTGCTGGGCCGGCTGCCCGGCGCGCTGAAGCGCCCGACCCTGATCTCGGAACAAGTCCACTTCATCGGCAATTATTCGCTCCTGATCATCGTCGTGTCCGGCCTGTTCGTCGGCATGGTGCTGGGTCTGCAGGGCTATTACACGCTGAGCCAGTTCGGCGCCGACGAGAAACTCGGCCAGCTGGTGGCGCTGTCGCTGCTGCGCGAACTCGGCCCGGTCGTCACCGCGCTGCTGTTCGCGGGCCGCGCCGGCACTTCGCTGACCGCTGAAATCGGCCTCATGAAAGCCGGCGAGCAGCTGTCGGCGATGGAAATGATGGCCGTGAACCCGATCCAGCGCGTGCTGGCGCCGCGTTTCTGGGGCGGCATGATCGCCATGCCGGTGCTGGCGACGATCTTTTCCGCCATCGGCATCATCGGCGGCTACCTGGTCGGCGTGCAGCTGATCGGCGTGGACGAGGGCGCGTTCTGGTCCCAGATGCAGGGCAATATCGACGTGCGCCGCGACATCCTGAACGGCGTCCTGAAGAGCTTCGTGTTCGGCGTGGCCGTCACCTTTACGGCGCTGTTCCAGGGTTATGAAGCGCAGCCGACGCCGGAAGGCGTGTCGCGCGCGACGACCCGCACCGTGGTGATCGCCTCGCTGATGGTCCTGGCGCTCGACTTCGTCATGACTGCGTTAATGTTCAACAAGTAATTAGAACTTTGGCTGATTAATCGCCGCTATATATTAGGAAATCTTATGCATCGCAAAACTATTGACGTCTGGGTCGGACTTTTCGTCCTGTTGGGTGCGGTATCGCTCCTTTTCCTCGCACTTAAGGCGGGTAACATGAGCACTATTTCGTTCACGAAGACGTATGCGATCATTGGCAAGTTCGACAACATCGGCGGTTTGAAGCCACAGTCGCCGGTCAAGAGCGCAGGCGTGGTCGTGGGCCGCGTCGGCGACATCAGCTTCGACGACAAGACCTTCGCCGCAATGGTGCGTCTCGACATGAATCCGGCCTACAAGTTTCCGAAAGACAGCTCGCTGAAGATCCTGACCTCCGGCCTGCTGGGCGAACAGTACGTCGGCATCGAAGCCGGCGGCGACACCAACAACCTGGCCGAAGGCGACCGCATCACCCGCACGCAGTCGGCGGCGGTGCTGGAAGACCTGATCAACCAATTTATCTATAGCAAAGCAGCAGATGGAAAGGATGGAGAGAAATGAGCATTCGTAACGCACTGACGCTGGCAGTCGGAGCTGCCGTGCTGAGCGGCTGCGCGACCTCCGCCAATCCGCGCGACCCGTTCGAGAAATTCAACCGCGCGGTCTTCAACTTCAACGATGCGGTCGACCGCACCGCCCTGAAGCCGGCCGCCACCGCCTACAAGAACGTCACCCCGGACTTCGTCCAGACTGGCGTGAACAATTTCTTTGGCAACTTGTCGGACCTGTGGAGCTCGGTTAACAACTTCGCCCAGCTCAAGGGCCAGGACGGCCTGAACGATTTCACCCGTTTTGCCGTGAACTCGACCCTGGGCCTGGCGGGCGTGCTCGACATCGCGACCCCGGCCGGCCTGCGCAAGCATAACGAAGACCTGGGCCAGACCCTGGGTTACTGGGGCGTGCCAAGCGGTCCCTACTTGATGTTGCCGCTGTTGGGCCCATCTACGATCCGCGACACCGCGGTGCTGCCGGGCGACTGGTGGGGCGACGCCTGGACCCACGTGAACGACATCCCGTGGCGTAACAGCGGCATCGTGCTGCGCGCCGTCGACCAGCGCGCCAGCGTGCTGGACGCCTCGAACCTGCTCGAAGACGCTGCCCTCGACCGCTACGAATTCATTCGCGACGGTTACCTGCAGCGCCGCAGCAGCAAGGTGCTGGACACGGATAAAGCCCAGGTCCGTGCCGAGAAGGTGCAGGAAAAGCTGGACAAGGTGCAGGAAAAGGTCGAGCAGAAGCTGGGCGTGAAGAAGACGCAGAACCCGGACGACGCCGCTCCCGAAGCAGCACCGGCCGCGCAGGACCAGGCCCCGGCGCAGCAGCAGTCGGCGCCAAATAATCCGCCGACGCCGGCGCCCGTGTCATCCGAACCGGTGCAAAAGTAGTTAACGAGGTACAGCCTCAACCAAGATAAAGGAAGCGTATGAAGCCTATCGCACAACTGATCGTGACTGCCGCCGTGGCGGCCTTTTCCACCAGCGTGATCGCTGCTCCGGCTGCGGCCACCAACGAAGCGCCGGACGTGCTGGTCAAGCGCGTCAGCACCGACGTGATCGACTCGGTCAAGGCCGACAAGGAGATCCAGGCCGGTAACAGCCGCAAGATCATCGACCTGGTCAACACCAAGATCCTGCCGTATGTCGATTCCGACAAGATGACCGCGCAGGCGGCCGGCCGCTTCTGGCGTCAGGCGACCCCGGAACAGCAGAAGCAACTGTCGGAAGAATTCCGCCAGCTGCTGATCTACACCTATTCGGGCGCGCTCTCGCAGATCAAGAACGAAACCATCGAATTCAAGCCCTTCCGCGCCGACCCGGCCGATACCGAAGTCGAGGTGAAGTCGCAGGTCAACCTGACCCGCGGCGAGCCGATCACCCTGAACTACCGCCTGAGCAAGGGCGCGCAGGGCTGGAAGATCTTCGACCTGAACGTGATGGGCGCCTGGCTGGTCGAGACCTACAAGTCGACCTTCGCCTCGGAAATCGGCAAGGGCGGCGTCGATGGCCTGATCAAGAAGCTGCATGACCGTAACCAGCAGCTGGCCACCAAGCCGCTGAAGGCGCCGTCGAAGTAAGCATGGCCGAGTCGAATCCCATGCTGTCGCTGGATGCCCTGACCTTCCAGAACGCCCAGGCGGCGCTGGAGCAGGGCTGCGCCGCCTTGAGCGCCGGCGAGACCGTGTTCGATCTCGGCGGCGTCCGCGCCGCCGATTCCGCGGCCCTGGCGCTGATGCTGGCATGGCAGCGCCGCGCCCAGACCCACGGGCGCAGGCTCACCTTCATCAATGTGCCGGCCAACGTCGATGCGCTGGCGCGCCTGTACGGCGTAGATGGCCTGATCGGTCGGGCGTAATCGTCAGCCTTACGTGGGCACGGGGTGCCCACCCTACTGCCTGGCATCATGGCGGGGCGCTTGCCGACCCGTCATGACGTTTTCTTCTATAATGGCTCGTTTCCCCTGCACGGTCCGCCACCCCGGCGCGCCCCTTTCGCATGACAGCCATCCAGATAGACAGCGTCGAGAAAAGCTACAAGGGTTTTAAAGCCCTCAAGGGCGTCTCGCTCACCATCGAACAAGGCGAGTTCTTTGGCCTGCTCGGCCCGAACGGCGCCGGCAAGACCACCCTCATTTCCTGCATCGCGGGCCTGATCCGCCCGGACGTCGGCAGCGTGCGCATTCACGGCCACGACGTCGTCAAGGATTTCCGTTCGGCGCGCATGGCGCTCGGCGTGGTGCCGCAGGAGCTGGTGTTCGATCCCTTCTTCACGGTGCGCGAGACGCTGCGCCTGCAGTCCGGCTACTTCGGCCTGAAGAACAACGACAAGTGGATCGACGAGGTCATGGAAAACCTCGACCTCACCGCCAAGGCCGACGTCAACATGCGCGCCCTGTCCGGCGGCATGAAGCGGCGCGTGCTGGTGGCCCAGGCCCTGGTGCACAAACCGCCCGTGATCGTGCTGGACGAACCGACCGCCGGCGTCGACGTCGAACTGCGACAGACCCTGTGGAAGTTCATCTCGCGCCTGAACAAGGAAGGCCACACCGTCGTCCTCACCACCCACTACCTGGAAGAAGCCCAGGCCATGTGCCAGCGCGTGGCCATGCTCAAGACCGGCAACGTGGTGGCGCTGGACACCATGTCGCAGCTGCTGCGCCGCGTGTCGGGCTCCTCGCTGATCGTGCACCTGAAGCAGGGCGGGCTGCCGGAAGGCCTGCGCCACCTGGTCGCGCACGACGAGCATGACGACGCCTCGAAGCCGAACGGGCAGGGCAACAAGTACACGCTGCGCGTCAACGAATACGGCGAAGTGGAGCACATCCTGGCGCGCCTGCGCGAATCCGGCGCCCAGATCGACGAAATGCAACTGCAGCAGGCCGACCTTGAAGATATCTTTATCCAGATCATGGAAGGGGCACCCATCCGATGAATTTCTTCTCCGTGGGTTTCCGCACCCTGTTCTACAAAGAGATCCTGCGCTTCTGGAAGGTCGCCACCCAGACCATCGCCGCGCCCATCGTCACCTCGATGCTCTACCTGCTGATCTTCGGCCACGTGCTCGAAGGCCGTGTGCAGATGCTCGAAGGCGTCGACTACACCGCCTTCCTGATCCCGGGCCTGGTGATGATGAGCGTGCTGCAGAACGCCTTCGCCAATTCCTCGTCCTCGCTGATCCAGTCGAAAATTACCGGCAACCTGGTGTTCATCCTGCTGCCGCCGCTGTCGCACTGGGAGATCCTGTCGGCCTACGTGACGGCCTCGATCGTGCGCGGCCTGTCGGTCGGCCTGGGCGTGTTCGTCATCACCGCCTGGTTCGCCCACCTGTCCTTCACCTTCCCGCTGTGGATCATCGTGTTCGCACTGCTGGGCGCGGCCATTCTCGGCGCGATGGGCGTGATTGCCGGTATCTGGGCCGAGAAGTTCGACCAGCTGGCCGCGTTCCAGAACTTTTTGATCATGCCTGCAACATTTTTGGCCGGCGTGTTCTATTCGATTAAGAAACTGCCCCCGTTCTGGCTGGCAGTCTCGCATTTCAACCCGTTCTTTTATATGATTGACGGGTTCCGTTACGGTTTCTTCGGCAAGTCGGACGTCTCGCCCTGGACCAGCCTGGCCATCGTCGCCGTGTTCTTCGTGGTGCTGGCAGGCGTCGCCATCAATATGCTCCGCCGCGGCTACAAGCTGCGCCACTAAGATTTATTCAACATTCATCATGGCTACCACACCTGAACTCATCCACGGCTACATCAAGGCCGGCATGGACACCACCCACCTCGAAGTGGAAGGCGACGGCCAGCATTTCAGCGCCGTCATCGTGTCGCCCAGCTTTGCCGGCAAGAGCCGCATCCAGCGCCACCAGATCGTCTACGCCGCTCTCGGCGACCGCATGCGCGAAGAGATCCACGCGCTGTCGATGAAGACCCTGACCCCTGAAGAGTACCAAGGATAAGCATATGGACAAGCTCCAGATCACCGGCGGCAAGCGCCTGAACGGCGACATCCGCATCTCGGGCGCCAAGAACGCCGCGCTGCCCATCCTGTGCGCCGGCCTGCTGACGGGCGGCGACCTCGAACTGACGAACGTGCCGCGCCTGCACGACGTGCGCACCATGCTCAAGCTGCTCGAGCAGACCGGCCTGAAAGTCACCCAGGACGACGAGAACGTCACCCTGAACGGCGCCAACATCACCAGCCTGGAAGCGCCGTACGAGCTGGTGAAGACCATGCGCGCCTCGATCCTGGTGCTGGGTCCGATGCTGGCGCGCTTCGGCGAAGCCAAGGTCTCGCTGCCGGGCGGCTGCGCGATCGGTTCGCGTCCGGTCGACCAGCACATCAAGGGCCTGCGCGCGATGGGCGCCGAGATCACGATCGAAGGCGGTTACATCCACGCCAAGTGCCCGAAGCTGAAGGGCGCGCGCATCCACACCGACATGATCACCGTGACCGGCACCGAGAACCTGCTGATGGCGGCGGTCCTGGCCGAAGGCGAGACCGTGCTGGAAAACGCCGCGCGCGAGCCGGAAGTGACCGACCTGGCCAACATGCTGGTGGCGATGGGCGCCAAGATCGAAGGCATCGGCACCGACCGCCTGGTGATCCAGGGCGTCGAGTCCCTGCATGGCACCAGGCACGCCGTGATCTCGGACCGCATCGAGGCCGCCACCTTCCTGTGCGCCGTGGCGGCCACCGGCGGCGACATCCGCATCACCAACACCCGCACCGACATCTTCGACGTCGCGCTGGATAAACTGCGCCAGGTGGGCCTGCAGCTGGATATCGAAAGCAACGCCATTCGCGCGCGCATGGACGGCCGTCCGCATCCGGTGTCCTTCCGCACCACCGAGTATCCTGGCTTCCCGACCGACATGCAGGCCCAGTTCATGGCCGTGAACATCATCGCCGACGGCCCGAGCCGCGTGACCGAGACCATCTTCGAGAACCGATTCATGCACGTGCAGGAGATGAATCGCCTGGGCGCGCAGATTTCGACCGAGGGCAACACCGCCTTCATGCGCGGTGTCGAGCGCCTGGTGGGCGCGCCGGTAATGGCGACCGACCTGCGCGCCTCGGCCTCGCTGGTGATCGCCGGCCTGGCCGCCGAAGGCACGACCATCGTCGACCGTATCTATCACCTGGATCGTGGCTACGATCGCATGGAAGCCAAGCTGTCGGCGGTGGGCGCCGATATCGTCCGCATCAAATAATATGACCAAGACCGACAGCAACCAGCTGATCCTCGCCCTGTCGAAGGGCCGCATCTTCGAAGACACCCTGCCGCTGCTGGCCGCGGCAGGCATCGAGGTGCTGGAAAATCCGGAAACCTCGCGCAAGCTGATCCTCGCGACCAACGACCCCGGCGTGCGCGTGCTGATCGTCCGCGCCACCGACGTGCCGACCTATGTCCAGTACGGCGCCGCCGACTTCGGCGTGGCCGGCAAGGACGTGCTGCTCGAGCATGGCGGCGAGGGCCTGTACCAGCCGGTCGACCTGCGCATCGCCTGCTGCCGCATGTCGGTGGCGGTGAATGCCGGCTTCGACTACGAGAACGCGGTGCGCCAGGGCGCGCGCCTGCGCGTGGCCACCAAGTTCGTGAACACCGCGCGCGAGCACTTCGCCAAGAAGGGCGTGCACGTCGATCTGATTAAACTGTATGGCTCGATGGAGCTGGCGCCGCTGGTCGGCCTGTCGGACGCCATCGTCGACGTGGTCTCGACCGGCGGCACCCTGCGCGCCAACAACCTGGTCGAAGTCGAGAAGATCATGGAGATCTCGTCGCGCCTGGTGGTCAACCAGGCCGCGCTCAAGCTCAAGCGCGAGCGCCTGCAACCCATCATTGAGGCCTTCGAACGCGCCTCCAAGCAGCAAGGTTAAGCAATGACAGTACAGGTCCAAGTCAGGGTCAATAAGCTCGATTCCACCGCCTCCGATTTCAAGCAGCAGCTGACGAAACTGCTGGCTTTCGAAGCGGAGACTGACGACGCCATCGAGTCCGCCGTCGGCAAGATCCTCGCCGACGTCAAGGCGCGCGGCGATGCGGCCGTGCTGGAGTACACCAACAAATTTGACCGCATCCCCGGCGGTGGCGCCAGCAGCATGGCCGCCTTCGACCTGGGCCAGGACGAGCTGCAGGCCGCGCTGGCCTCGCTGCCGGAAGCCCAGCGCGCCGCGCTGCAGACGGCAGCAAGCCGCATCCGCGTGTTCCATGAGCGCCAGAAGCAGGAGCTGAACGGTTTCACTTACACCGAGCCGGACGGCACGGTACTCGGCCAGCGCGTGACCCCGCTGGACCGCGTCGGCATCTATGTCCCGGGCGGCAAGGCGGCGTATCCGTCGTCGGTGCTGATGAACGCGATCCCGGCGCAAGTGGCCGGCGTGAAGGACATCGTGATGGTGGTGCCGACCCCGGACGGCATCAAGAACAGCATGGTGCTGGCTGCCGCGGCGATCGCCGGCGTGACCCGCGTGATCACCATCGGCGGCGCCCAGGCCGTGGCCGCGCTGGCCTACGGCACCGAGACCATCCCTGCCGTGGACAAGATTGTCGGCCCGGGCAACGCCTACGTGGCCGCCGCCAAGCGCCGCGTGTTCGGCACCGTCGGCATCGACATGATCGCCGGTCCGTCCGAAATCCTGGTGCTGTGCGACGGCACGACCGATCCGGACTGGGTGGCGATGGACCTGTTCTCGCAGGCCGAGCACGACGAGCTGGCCCAGGCCATCCTGCTGTGCCCGGACGCGGACTACATCGCGCAGGTCGAAGCCAGCATTCATAAACTGCTGCCGACCATGCCGCGCAAGGACACGATCACGATCTCGCTGACGGACCGCGGCGCCCTGATCAAGGTGCGTGACATGGAAGAGGCTTGCGCGATCGCCAACGACATCGCCGCCGAGCACCTCGAGATTTCGGCTGCCGAGCCGCAGCAGTGGGCCGACCAGATCCGCCACGCGGGCGCGATGTTCCTGGGCCGCTTCTCGTCGGAGTCGCTGGGCGATTACTGCTGCGGCCCGAACCACGTGCTGCCGACTTCGCGCACGGCGCGCTTCTCGTCGCCGCTGGGCGTGTACGATTTCCAGAAGCGCTCGTCGGTGCTGTTCGTGTCCGAAGCCGGCGCCCAGACCCTGGGCAAGGTGGCGGCCGAGCTGGCGTATGGAGAAGGCCTGCAGGCGCACGCCCGCAGCGCAGAGCTGCGTATCAAACAAGACAAATCATGACCGCGTGGGTCGACCGGGTCTTCTGCGAGGATGCGCTTGAAGGGATGGCGCGCATCCCCGATGGCTCCATCGACCTGATCCTGACCGACCCGCCCTATAACCTCGGCAAGGACTACGGCAACGCCTCCGACCAGCAGAGCGTGGACGACTACCTGGCCTGGACCGAGCGCTGGATCGACATCGCGCTGCCCAAGCTGAAGCCCAACGGCAGCCTGTACATCTTCCTCACCTGGCGCTTCGCGCCGGAGATCTTCGTCATGCTGAAAAAGCGCCTGACGATGATGAACGAGATCATCTGGGACCGCCGGGTGCCCTCGATGGGCGGCAGCACCCGCAGCTTCAGCTCGGTGCACGACACCATCGGCTTCTTCGTGAAGCGCAAGGACTATTATTTCGACCTGGACGCCGTGCGCATCCCGTACGACGCCGAAACCAAGAAGGCCCGCTCGCGTTCGATTTTCATCGGCGCCAAGTGGCTGGAGGTCGGCTATAACCCGAAGGACCTGTGGAGCGTCTCGCGCCTGCACCGCGAACATGCGGAGCGGGTCGATCATCCCACCCAGAAGCCGCTCGAGATCATCGAGCGCATGCTGAAGGCCTCGTGCCCGCCGGGCGGGGTGGTGCTGGACCCCTTCATGGGCAGCGGCACCACGGCGCTGGCGGCGCGGCGGCTGGGCAGGCACTTCGTCGGCTTCGAGCTGAACCAGGATTATTGCGAGATCATTCAGCAGCGGCTGGCTGCGCCGGAAGCGCCGGCGAAGAAGAAAGCTGTAGCCCGCAAGAAGGACAAAATTTCCGTTACCACTCCCGAAGGAGCAACATCATGACCGACATCGACACCCTCATCGCCAACACGATCCGCGAAGACGTCCGTGCCGGCCATATCTACAACGTCCCGGACGCTAGCGGCTACATCAAGCTGGACGCGATGGAAAACCCCTACCAGCTGCCGGACCACCTGCGCCAGGAGCTGGCCACGCGCCTGGCCGATGCCGTGCTGAACCGCTATCCGGTGGCCTCCTACAGCACGCTCAAGCAGAAGATTCGCGACAAGCTGGGCGTGCCCAAGGGCTACGATGTCATCCTCGGCAACGGCTCGGACGAGATCATCAGCATCATCGCCACCGCCACTGCGCGCCAGGACAAGCGCGCCGTGCTGATGGCGCCGAGCCCGGCCTTCGTGATGTTCAAGCGCTCGGCCGAGTTCGCCGGCATGGACTACGTGGGCGTGCCCCTGAAAGCCGATTTCACGCTCGACCGCGAGGCGATGCTGGCGGCGATCGCCAAGCACAAGCCGGCAGTGGTGTTCCTGGCCTACCCGAACAACCCGACCGGCAATCTGTACGATGAAGCCGACATGATCGCCATCATCGAGGCGCTGGGCGACACCGGCATCGCGGTGGTCGACGAGGCCTACCAGCCCTTCGCCCGCACCAGCTTCATGGACCGCCTGCCGCAGTACCCGAACCTGATGGTGATGCGCACGCTCTCGAAGCTGGGCCTGGCCGGCATCCGCCTTGGCTACCTGGCGGCCGCGCCGGCCCTCCTGGAGCAGTTCGACAAGGTACGCCCGCCCTACAACGTCAATGTGCTGACCCAGGTGGCGGCCGAGTTCGCGCTGGACCATATTGCCGTGCTGAACGAGCAGGCCGCCAAGCTGAACGAAGCACGCGGCGAGCTGGCGGCGGCGCTGGCAGCGCTGCCTGGCGTGACCGTGTTCCCGTCGAGCGCAAATTTCATTACCTTCCGTGTAGCGGACGCCGAGCGGACCTGCGCTAAACTGTTCGCCGAACGGGTACTGATTAAAAATTTGAGTAAAATGCATGAATTGCTGGCCAACTGCATCCGCGTGACGGTCAGCACCCCGGAAGAAAATTCCGTATTCCTGAATGCCCTGAAGGCTTCCCTGTAATGACCCGCACCGCAGAAATCACGCGCAATACCAGCGAGACGCAAATCCGCGTTTCCCTGAATCTCGACGGCACCGGCCGCCAGAAACTCAACACCGGCGTGCCCTTCCTGGACCACATGCTGGACCAGATCGCCCGCCATGGCCTGATCGACCTCGAAGTCGAGGCCGTCGGCGACCTGCACATCGACGATCACCATACCGTCGAGGACACCGGCATCACGCTGGGCATGGCGGTCGCCAAGGCGATCGGCGACAAGAAAGGCATCCGCCGCTACGGCCATGCCTACGTGCCGCTGGACGAGGCGCTGTCGCGCGTCGTGATCGACTTTTCCGGCCGCCCGGGCCTGGACTGGCATGTGCCCTTCACCCGCGCCACCATTGGCAAGTTCGACGTCGACCTGACCATCGAATTCTTCCGCGGCTTCGTCAACCACGCCGGCGTGACCCTGCACGTGGACAACCTGCGTGGCGTGAACGCCCACCACCAGTGCGAGACCGTGTTCAAAGCATTTGGTAGAGCCCTGCGCATGGCTTCCGAGCTCGACGAGCGCGCGCTCGGCACGATCCCATCGACCAAGGGCAGCCTGTAAGCGACCGATCATGGCCAATAAAATTGTTGTGGTCGACGGCTTGGGCAACCTGCGCTCGGTGGCGCAGGCGCTGCGCGCCGCCGATCCTGAAGCGGACGTGATCGTCTCGAGCCTGGCTGCCGACATCGATGCGGCCGACCGCGTCGTGCTGCCGGGGCAGGGCGCCATGCGCGACTGCATGAGCAGCCTGCGCGAATCCGGCGCCGAAGATGCCGTGCTGCGCGCCATGAAGACGCGCCCGGTGATGGGCGTGTGCGTCGGCGAGCAGATGCTGTTCGATGCGAGCGAAGAGAACGAGGGCACGCCCGGCCTGGGCCTGCTGCCCGGTAAGGTCGTGCGCTTCCAGCTCGACGGCAAGCTGCAGCCCGACGGCTCGCGCTTCAAGGTCCCGCAGATGGGCTGGAACCGCGTGCGCCAGGTGCGCGCGCACCCGCTGTGGGATGGCGTCGAGGACGGCGCATACTTCTATTTCGTGCACAGCTATTACGCCCAGCCGGCCAACCCGGCGGACACGATCGGCGAAGCCGACTACGGCGGCGCCTATTGCTGCGCAGTCGCGCGCGATAACATCGTCGCCACCCAGTTTCACCCCGAGAAAAGCGCGGCCGCCGGCTTGCGCCTGTATCGCAATTTCATCCACTGGAAACCCTAACCTTTTACGACCATGCTGCTGATCCCCGCCATCGACCTGAAAGACGGTCACTGCGTTCGCCTGAAACAAGGCGATATGGACCTCGCCACCGTGTTCTCCGAAGATCCCGCCGAGATGGCGCTGCACTGGCTCAAGAAGGGCGCGCGCCGCCTCCACCTGGTCGACCTGAACGGTGCGTTCGCGGGCAAGCCGAAGAACGAGGACGCCATCAAATCCATCCTGCAGGTGGTGCAGGAATACGCTACCGAGAATGACCTGGACGAGATCCCGGTCCAGCTGGGCGGGGGCATCCGCGACCTCGACACTATCGAGCGCTACCTGGACGACGGCATCACCTACATCATCGTCGGCACAGCCGCCGTGAAGAACCCGGGTTTCCTGCACGACGCCTGCGGCGCCTTCCCGGGCTCGATCATCGTCGGCCTGGATGCCAAGGACGGTAAAGTGGCCACCGACGGCTGGAGCAAGATGTCCGGCCACGAAGTCATCGACCTGGCCAAGAAATTCGAAGGCTACGGCGTCGAGTCGATCGTCTACACCGACATCGGCCGCGACGGCATGATGGGCGGCGTGAACATCGAAGCGACCGTGCGCCTGGCGCAAGCTGTCAAGATCCCGATCATCGCTTCCGGCGGCCTGCACAACCTGGCCGACGTCGAAGCGCTGTGCGCGGTGCAGGACGAAGGCATCGAAGGCGTCATCTGCGGCCGTTCGATTTATGAAGGAACGCTCGACCTGGCCAGTGCGCAGGAGCGCGCCGACGAGCTGACCGAAGGCGCCCAAGCCTAACCTGAAGATTCTATGCTCGCAAAACGCATCATCCCCTGTCTCGACGTCACCGGCGGCCGCGTGGTCAAGGGCGTCAATTTCACCGAGCTGCGCGACGCCGGCGACCCGGTCGAGATCGCACGCCGCTACGATGGCCAGGGCGCCGACGAGATCACCTTCCTCGACATCACCGCCTCGAGCGACGGCCGCGACCTGATCCTGCCGATCATCGAAGCGGTCGCCTCCACCGTCTTCATCCCGCTGACAGTGGGCGGCGGCGTGCGCAAGGTCGAGGACGTGCGCCGCCTGCTGAACGCCGGCGCCGACAAGGTCTCGATGAACACCTCGGCGGTGACCAATCCGCAGCTGGTGTACGAGGCTTCGCAGAAGCACGGTTCGCAATGCATCGTGGTGGCGATCGACGCCAAGCAGGTTGCGCCCGGCAAGTGGGAAGTGTTTACCCACGGCGGCCGCAACGCGACCGGCCTCGATGCCGTCGAGTGGGCGAAAAAGATGGAAAGCCTGGGCGCCGGCGAGCTGCTGCTGACCAGCATGGACCGCGACGGCACCAAGTCCGGCTTCGACCTGGGCCTGACGCGCGCCGTTTCGGACGCGGTCGGCATTTCCGTGATCGCCTCCGGCGGCGTCGGCGGCCTGCAGGACCTGGCCGACGGCATCCTGGAAGGCCACGCCGATGCGGTGCTGGCCGCCAGCATCTTCCACTACGGGCAGCACACGGTCGGCGAAGCCAAGCGCTTCATGAGCGAGCGCGGCATCCCGATGAGATTGAACTGAGCTGGACTGAACTGGACACGACACAGATGGTTACCCCGACGACGACCCCATCGATCCCGGCCCAGCCCTGGCTGAAGAAAATCCAGTGGGACGAACACGGCCTGGTGCCGGTGATCGCCCAGGAAGCGGGCAGCGGCGACATCCTGATGTTCGCCTGGATGAACCGCGAAGCCCTGGCCAAGACCGTGGAGCTGGGCGAAGCGGTGTACTGGAGCCGCTCGCGCAAGAAGCTGTGGCACAAGGGCGAGGAATCCGGCCATGTGCAGAAGGTGCTGGAAATCCGCCTCGACTGCGATGAAGACGTGGTGTTGCTGAAGGTCGAGCAGGCCGGCGGCATCGCCTGCCATACAGGCCGCCACTCCTGCTTCTTCCAGAAGTTCGACGGCGCTGACTGGCATGACGCCGAGCCCGTGCTGAAGGACCCGGACGCGATCTACACCACGCCAAAACCGAAGAAAACGCTTTAAAAGACAGACCTATGAGCACCACCCTGAACCGCCTGGCGGCGGTGATCGAATCGCGCAAGCCGGAAAACGGCGGCGATCCGGACAAATCCTATGTCGCCCGCCTGTTCGCCAAAGGCGACGACGCGATCCTCAAGAAGATCGGTGAAGAAGCGACCGAGACCGTGATGGCGGCCAAGGACGTGCGCGCCGGCGCCGACGCCTCCAAGCTGCTGTACGAAGTGGCCGACCTGTGGTTCCATTCTGCCGTGTTGCTGGCGCGCTTCGGCCTGACGCCGGAGCAGGTGCTGGACGAACTGGCGCGCCGCGAAGGCCTTTCCGGCATCGAGGAAAAAGCTTCCCGCAAAGAATGACCGTCACGGCACTGTCATCCGATCCGAATAACATATTGTGCTGACTGGAGAGAACATGGACAACTGCATCTTCTGCAAGATCGCTGCCAAGCAGATTCCGGCGGGCGTGGTGTACGAGGACGAGGAACTGCTGGCGTTCAAGGACATCAACCCGGCCGCGCCGGTTCACCTGCTGATCATTCCGAAACAGCACGTGGCCACGCTGTCCGACTGCACGGATGCGCACGCGGCGGTTCTCGGGAAGATGCTGGCCCTGGCGCCGAAACTGGCTGCCGAGCATGGTATCTCCGTCAAGCAAGGTCCCGACGGCCAGCGCAGCGGCGGCTTCAAGACCCTGATCAACAGTGGTCCGGACGGCGGCCAGGAGGTTTACCACCTGCACCTGCACGTGTATGGTGGAAAGCGCCCCTGGCGTGGGCTCGGGACTTGATGCGCGGGACTTAACTACTGGAAAGAAGCCATGCCGGGTAATCATCGCTTATACTGCGCATAGGCTTCATGCGAATTCGGGCGTAGGCCCGCAAGGAGAAAACAATGGGTTCGTTTAGTATTTGGCACTGGCTGATCGTGCTGGTGGTGGTGGTCCTGGTGTTCGGTACCGGCAAGCTGAAGAACGCAGGTTCCGACCTGGGCAAGGCCGTCAAGGGCTTCAAGGACGGCGTGAAGGGCAGCGAAGACGAGCGCCAGGCGAATGCCAACGTGCCGCCGGTGCCGCCGCAGCAGGTCGCCGACAAGTCGCAGACCACGATCGACGTCGAAACGCGCGAAAAGAACCGCTCGTAATCGCCTTCCATGATCGATCTCGGGCTTTCCAAACTTGCCGTCATCGGGGTGGTCGCGCTGATCGTGATCGGCCCCGAGCGTCTGCCCAAGGTGGCGCGCATGGCCGGCACCCTGTACGGCCGCGCCCAGCGCTACCTGCACGAGGTGAAGTCGGAAGTCTCGCGCGAGATCGAAATGGAAGAGCTGCGCAACCTGCACAAGGAAGTGCAGGAAACCGCGCACAGCTTCAAGACCGAGGTCGAAAGCTTCGGCTCGGAGGTCGAGAACACGGTCTCGTCGCACCTGGGCGAGGTCGAATCGGCCTGGCGCGGGGATAGCGCCTCCTCGTATGCGCCCTCGGTCTCGCCGGACGACATCGATCGCAAGGCGCGCGAATTCCGCCGCAAGAAGCTGGTCAAGACCTCCAGCATTCCATCCTGGTACAAGAACCGCCACGGCGGCCGCCAGCACGTGCTGTCGGGCGCGGCGCGCGTGCGCAAGTTCCGCCCCGGCGCCAAGTCCAACACTTCCTTTTTCTAGAGTCTAGATGACCGACGAAGCTGCAGGCGAAACTTTCATTTCGCACCTGGTCGAATTGCGCGACCGCCTGGTCAAGGCCGTGATCGGGGTCGCCATCGTCTGCATTGCCCTGCTGGCGTGGCCGGGCCCGGCGCAGATCTACGATTACCTGGCCGCGCCCATGCTGGCTTCGCTGCCGGTGGGCGCCAAGATGATCGCCACCGGCGTCAGCGCGCCCTTCCTGGTGCCGATGAAGGTAACCCTGGTGCTGGCGCTGATCCTGTCGCTGCCCTGGGTCTTCTACCAGGCCTGGGCCTTCGTCGCTCCCGGCCTGTACACGCACGAAAAGCGCCTGGTGCTGCCGCTGGTGATCTCGTCTTCGCTGCTGTTCATCGCCGGTGTCGCGTTCTGCTACTTCTTCGTGTTCGGGCGGGTGTTCCACTTCATCGCCAACTTCGCCCCGACTTCGATCGCGGTCATGCCCGACATCGAGAACTATCTCGACTTCGTGATCTCGATGTGCCTGGCCTTCGGCGCCACCTTCGAGGTGCCGGTGGTGGTCGTGATCCTGGTCCGGATGGGCATCGTCAGCGTCGAAAAACTGAAATCCTTCCGTCCCTACATCATCGTCGGCGCCTTCGTGATCGCCGCCGTCGTCACGCCGCCGGACGTGGTCAGCCAGCTGGCCCTGGCAGTGCCGATGTGGCTGCTGTTCGAACTGGGCCTGCTGCTGGCGCCGGTGTTCGTGCGCGTGACGCGCGCGCCGGAAGAACACGCCTGATTCGGTCCTTTCCCTGATCCGGTAAAAAGCGGCGCCCTCGAGCGCCGCTTGTCATTTCAGGGGCAGCTGCCGATCACGTAATAGCCCGGCGAGGTCTGGGCCAGCGTGCTCGTATAAAAGGTATTGTCCAGTCCCATGTTCTGGTTCGAGCCATTCGCCAGCGCGTAGCCGCCGCTGTCGTGCGCACGCCCGGCCTGCACGTGGGCGTAGTTGCTGGCGCTGGTTGCCGTGCAGGTCCAGCTCGACTTGGTGGTCGCATTCACCGCAGACGACAGGGCCGACTCGCCGCTGCTGCCCGTCGACGAGACCTGGTAGCTGTAGGTGGTGCTGGCCGCCAGGCTGCCGTCCGTGTAGCTAGTGGCGGTGACCGCGCTGGCGTTGACGCGCGTGCCGTTGCGGTAGACGTTGTAGCCGGTGGCGCCGCTGGCCGCGCTCCAGTTCAGGGTCACGCTGTTCGAGGTGGTGCTGCCGACTGCCAGGCCGGCCGGCGGCTGCAAGGCGGGTGCGCTGCCGACCAGGAACTGGGCGATGCTGCAGGCGCTGGACGTCAGGCCGGTGCCACTGTCGGTAGCCGTCACGCTGCCCGTGTAGTAGCCATTGGCCAGGTTGGCGTAGGCCTTGCTGAAGCTGGCGCCGCTGCCGGCGGCGGCATCGTTGACGGCGGTCGGGCCGTTCAAGGTCACGCGGTAGCTGGAGATGGTGCCGGCCGTATCGGACCCGGTGCCGGAGATGGTGGCGGTGCTGCCGGATACGCTGGCGCTGCAGCTGTTCACGGTCGGCGGCGCCACGCGCGCCACGCGCAGATTGTTCTTGAACCAGAAATCCATCACGAAGGCCGGATAGTTGACGTGGGTGGCGTCGACGTAATTGCTGTTCTGGCCGCCCGTGCCGGCCGGCCAGGCATGGCCCATGCCCGTCACCGTGATCTCGCTGGTGCGCAGCTTGCCGTTGGCATCCGTGTAGGGGACGTTGCTGCCGCCGGTGGCGACGGTCATGGTCGTGCCCTTGGTGTAGGTGCCGCCGTAGGCCAGGCGCATCGCCTGTGCATCCAGCGGCCCGTATTGCTGGGACACGGTGTAGTCGCTGGTGCCCCAGATCACGCCGGCGATCTGGGTCGAGAAGGACGACGCATTGCTGCCGGCCAGGGCCTTGCAGTTGTTGGCCGCCGTGGTGGCCGTGTAGCCGGACGGGACGGAGCTGATCTGCAGGGTCGTGGTGCCCGGCGGCGGCCCGGCGTTGATGCCGGCGCCGGCGAAGATGTCCGGCGCCAGGCAGGCCAGGACCATGGTCTCGCCGCCGCCCGAGGACAGGCCGGCCACGTAGACCTGCTTGGGATCGATCGCGTACTGGGCGTTGCCGACAAAGCGCTGGATCAGGTCGAGCAGCACGCCCTCGTGGCCGGTGGTGCGGCTGTGATTGGTGCGGCTGTAGTCCCAGCAGTGGCTGCCGGAGACGTTGCCGGTAGCGTTGGGCGCCAGGATCACGGCGCCGTATTGGTCGGCTACCGTCTTCCAGTTGAAACCCGCGTCACTGGTGCCGTCGATGACGTCGCCGCTGGCGGTCTGGGCGCAGCCATGCAGCACCAGCACCAGGGCGCGCTTGCCGGCCAAAGTCGGTTGCGTCGACGGCCAGTAGAAATAGCCGGTCAGGTTGCCGCCGTTGACCGCATCCGCGGCCCAGGTCTGATTGCTGCTCCAGGCGCCGGGACCGGCGGTGACCTGGGCTTGTGCCGTACTGGCGCAGGCGAGGAGGGCGAATGAGGCTGCGGCCAGCCGGGCGGCCGTCCGTTTGAAAGTGAATGCCATGCTTGGAGTCTCCGTTTGTTTTATCGATGGTCGTGCGCCGGTCGGGCGGGTGCCGCCCGGGTGGTGCAGGAATCAGTGTAGGAGGCGGGCCCATGCATACAAGGCGCGCGCGAGCACGGTGGGTGTGCGGATTTGCACATTGTGCTGAAGGCCAATGAAAAAAAGCCGCTGTCCCGGACAGGACAGCGGCTTGGCTTACAGCGCGATGCGGGTCAGACCGCCAGCATGGACGGCTGTCCCACCAGCCCAACCTGGACATGGGCGACCGGCTCGCTGCCGCTTGCCAGCTCGGCGAGGGTTGCGGCATGCGGCGCATCCTTGGCGTCGACAGCGAAATACACGTCGGTCATGTCGGCCACCGTGCCGTTCGCCAGCGTGGCGCTGCTGCGCTCGAGGTGCAGGTTACCCTGCGCATCGACGAATGGCAGGTCGGTATGCGCGACCGTCAGCGAAGTCACGCCTGCCTGGGCCAGCGTCATGAGCTCGCCGCTGTCGGTGGCGTGGTTGCCGTTGGCATCGACCCAGACACGCAGTGCTGCGAACGCGGCGTCGTGGACATCGACCACGCCGTCGCCATTGCTGTCGTAGGTGGCCAGCTTGGCGAAACCCTCGCCCTTGGCGCTGCCGCCGAACAGTTCGCCGATGCCGTCGATCTTGCCGTTACCGTTCAGGTCGACCGCCAGGAAGCCGTCGCTCGAGGACAGCCAGCCGGATTGGATCGGCTTACCGTTGCCGAGCAGGTCGAAGGTCGCAGTCGAGGTGCTGCGCGCCACCGTGTGCACGCCGTCGCCGTTCAGATCGATCACTATTGGGGTGATGGCGGCGTCCCAGCTCATGTCGTTCTCGCCGGACTTCAGCGTGGTGACATCAGTCCTGGTCACGTTGGTAGTGGCGACACCGTCGCCGACGACGTCCGAATCGATCGCATCGTTGGTACCGATGTCCTTGCTGGCCCACTTCCAAGTGTTCATGTTGACGGCGGCGTTCATATTTGCGCCTTGGAACATGACATTGGTCTTGTCGAACACCAGATAGTAACTGCCCGGATCCAGGTTGGCGAACTTGTAGTTGCCAGTGCTATTGGTGGTTGTGGTGCCCATCAGTGTGCCGCTAGCGCTGTACAGCATGACCTTTACGCCCATGATGCCTTCTTCGCCGGCATCCTGGATGTCGTCGTGGTCAGCATCGCGCCATACCTTGTCGCCGATCGAGGCCTTGCGGTACAGGCCGGCGTCCCAGCTCAGGTCGTTCTGGCCCTGGGTCAGCGTGATGGTAGCGCTGCGCGACGTGCTTGTGTCGATATCGGAATCGATGGCGTTGTTCGTGCCGATATTGGCCTTGGTGGCGTAGTAGTCGGCCGGTTTTACGACTTCGATCTTGTAGCTGCCCGCGTTCAGGTTGCTGAACAGGTAGTTGCCGCTGCTGTTCGTCGTGGTCGTGGCCAGCACATTGTTGCTGCCGTCGAGCAGGCGCACGGTGACGTTGGCGATGCCGGCTTCGCCGCTGTCGCGCAGACCGTTGTAGTTCAGGTCTTCCCACACCAGGTCACCGATCGAGCCACGCACGATGGTGGCCGGGGTCGGCACGGCCAGATTGTCGGTGTCGGTGGCGCTGTTGTTGGTGGTATTGGTGTCGGTGAAACCACTCGGCGCCGTGACAGTGGCGGTGTTCGCGATCTGGGTCGGGATCGTGCCTGCCTTCCATACCAGGTAATCGTTCTTGGCCGTGCTGCCGTTGCCGCCGGCGACGAAGAACAGGTACTTGGCATCGGCATCGAAGCCGCTTGGACGCAGCGACAGCAGGTCGCCCTCTTCCGCACCCAGGCCGAAATCGCCGTTTTTGAAGACGAATTTGGTGCTCAGGGTTGACAAGTCCGGGGTGGCGCTGTCGGACCAGTACAGGGTGCCCATTTCGGCGCCGCCGGCACTGTTCTTGTCCAGCGAGGATACCCATAGCGAACTCCATTGCTGGCCGTCCGCCAGGGTCAGGCGGATTACTTCGCTGTTGGTCTGGTTGCTCAGCTCACCGGTGATGCTCCCGCTGGTCGACGGGCTGGCTTCGTTGGTCGACCACACGCCCAGGCCCTTGTCGGTGCCGCTGTTGCGCGCCCACAGCACCGCATTGCCGATCTGGCCAGTCGAGGTGATGTAGGCAGCGTCGACGTGCACACCGTTGATCGTGGTGTTCTGGCCCAGGTTGGTGTTGTTGGCCATCGAACCGAAATCCGCGACCTTTTCCAGAGACGCCATGCTGGCGACGGTCGCCTTCACCGTGTAGGTGACGCTGGCGCCGCCTGCCAGTGTGAGCGTGCTGTTGATGTTGCCGGTGCCGGATGCCTGGTTGCCGCTGGCGCCGCTGGATGCAGTGCTGGTCCAGTTCACGTTGGTGAGGTAGCTCGGCAGCGTGTCCGTCACCACGGCATTGGTAGCAGTCGTGGTACCGGTGTTCTTGGCAACGATCGTGTAGGTGACCGTCTGTCCCGGCAGCACGCTGGTCAGGCCGTCAGTCTTGGTGATCGACAGGTCGCCGGTCGGCTTGGTCAGGCCGATGTCGAAGCTCTTATTGCTCTCGCCCGACTCCAGCACCACGGTGCCGGTCTGGCCGGTCGAGGTATTCGCGCCGCCGCCAGAATTGGAACCAGTCGATACATAGCCCGTCGGCTTGGTGTACTGGACCTGGTACTCAGTGCCCGGGTTTAAGTTGGTGAACTGGAAGTAGCCGTTGGCATCGGAGGTCGTGGTGACGGAGGTATTGTCGCCGGTGGTCGAGATCTTGCCATCGGTTCCGCCTCCGATCAGTGTGATGGTGACGCCGGCGATACCCGCTTCACCAGCGTCTTGCACACCGTTATTGTTTGCATCGTTCCACACGCGGTCGGTGATGCTGGCCGGCTTGTACACACCGGCGTCCAGCGTCATGTTCTTTTCGCCGGACGCCAGGGTTACGATCTGGGTTTTGCCGGTGGTGGTGTCCGCGTCCGAATCGCTGGTATCGCTGCCGATGTCGCGCTTGGTGAAGACCATGCCGGCGGGGGCGCTGAACTGCACTTGGTATTCCGTGCCGGGTTTCAGGTTGGCGAACAGGTAGGCGCCATTGGCGTCGGTGGTGGTGGTGACGGTCGTGTTGTCGGCTGCGGTCGAAATCAGGCCATCGGCGCCGCCGCCGATCAGGGTCACGGTGGCGCCGGCAACGCCGGTTTCGGTTGCATCCTGTTGGCCGTTGCCATTGGCATCGACCCAGAAGCGGTCGCCGATACTGGCTGGCGTGTAGACACCGGCGTCGATGCTGGTGTTGTTTTCGCCAGCTGCCAGCTTTACGATCTGGCTCTTGCCGCTCGTCGTGTCCACATCGGAATCGCTGGCGTCGTTGCCTTTGTCCTGGGCGGTGAACACGCTGCCGCTTGGGGCGGTGACCTGCACCTGGTATTCCATGCCAGGGGTCAGACCGGTGAACTTGTAGTTGCCGTTGGCGTCGGTGGTTGTGGTCGACGTGGTGTTATCCGCTGCGGTCGAAATCAGGCCATCGGCGCCGCCCCCGGTCAAGGTGACGATGGCGCTGGCGACACCGATTTCGTTCGCATCCTGCTGGCCGTTGGCGTTGTTGTCGATCCAGACACGGTCGCCCAGGCTGGCCGGTGCGTAGATGCCGGCATCGACGGTCGTGTTGTTTTGGCCGGAAGTCAGCGTGACGATTTGCGACAGGCCGCTAGCGCTGGCGTCGGAGTCGCTAGCATCATTGCCTTTGTCCTGGGTAGTGAAGATACTGCCGGCAGGTGCTGCAAATTTGACCTGGTATTCCATGCCCGGGGTCAGGTTGGTGAACTTGTAGCTGCCGTTGGCGTCGGTGGTCGTGGTGACGCTTGTGTTGTCGGCCGTAGTCGAGATCAGGCCGTCGGCGCCGCCACCGATCAGGGTGACGGTGGCATTGGCGACACCGGTTTCATTGCTGTCTTGCTGGCCGTTGCCGTTGGTGTCAACCCAGACGCGATCACCCAGGCTAGCAGGGGTATAAATGCCCGCATCGATGCTGGTGTTGTTTTCGCCTGAGCCCAGTTTGACGATCTGCGACAGACCCGCACTATTGGCGTCGGAGTCACTGGCGTCGTTGCCCTTGTCCTGCGCCGTGAAGACATTGCCGGCTGCTGCTGTAAATTGCACCTGGTATTCCATGCCTGGGGTCAGACCGGTGAACTTGTAGTTGCCGTTGGCGTCGGTGGTGGTGGTAACGCTGGTGTTATCGCCAGTGGTCGAGATCAGGCCATCGGCGCCACCGCTGATCAGGGTGACGGTGGCGCCGGCGACGCCGGTTTCGCCTGTATCTTGCTGTCCGTTGCCGTTGGCGTCTACCCAGACACGATCACCGAGGCTTGCCTGTGCATAGACGCCAGCGTCGATAGTGTTGTTGTTCTCGCCTGAGCCGAGTTTGACGATCTGCGACAGGCCCGTTGCGTTGGCGTCGGAGTCGCTGGCGTCATTGCCTTTGTCCTGGGCCGTGAAGACATTGCCGGCTGCTGCTGCAAATTGCACCTGGTATTCCATGCCTGGGGTCAGGTTGGTGAACTTGTAGTTGCCGTTCGCATCGGTGGTCATGGTGACGCTGGTGTTGTCAGCCGTGGTCGAGACCAGGCCATCGGCGCCGCCGCCAATGAGCGTGACGGTGGCGCCGGCAACACCGGCTTCGCCTGGATCCTGCTGGCCGTTGGCGTTAGCATCGACCCACATGCGGTCGCCAAGGCTGGCCGGGGTGTAGACGCCGGCATCGATGCTGGTGTTGCTTTCACCGGAGCCCAGCTTTACGATCTGGCTCTTGCCAGATGCATCGGCATCGGAGTCGCTGGCGTCGTTACCCTTGTCCTGCGCCGTGAACACGGCGCCGGTGCCTGCTGCAAACTGCACCTGGTATTCGACGCCTGGAGTCAGGCCGGTGAATTTGTAGTTGCCGTTCGCGTCGGTGGTCGTGCTAGCCGTGGTGTTGTCGGCAGTGGTCGAGATCAGGCCATCGGCGCCGCCGCCGATCAGGGTGACGGTGGCATTAGCGACACCGGTTTCATTGCTGTCTTGCTGGCCGTTGGCATTGGCGTCAACCCAGACGCGGTCACCCAGACTGGCCGGGGTGTAAATGCCCGCATCGATGCTGGTGTTGTTTTCGCCCGAAACCAGTTTGACGATCTGCGACAGACCGCTGCTGTCGGCATCGGAATCGCTGGCGTCGTTGCCCTTGTCTTGAGCCGTGAACACGGAGCCGGCGCCAGCTGCGAACTGCACCTGATATTCGACGCCTGGAGTCAGGCCGGTGAATTTGTAGTTGCCGTTTGCGTCGGTGGTCGTGCTAGCCGTGGTGTTGTCGGCAGTGGTCGAGATCAGGCCATCGGCGCCGCCGCCGATCAGGATGACGGTGGCATTGGCGACACCGGTTTCATTGCTGTCTTGCTGGCCATTGGCGTTGGCGTCAACCCAGACGCGGTCACCCAAGCTGGCCGGAGTATAGATGCCGGCGTCGATGCTGGTGTTGTTTTCGCCCGAAGCCAGTTTGACGATCTGCGACAGACCGCTGCTGTCGGCATCGGAATCGCTGACGTCGTTGCCTTTGTCTTGTGCCGTGAACACGGCGCCGGCGTTTGCTGCGAACTGCACCTGGTATTCGACGCCCGGGGTCAGGCCGGTGAATTTGTAGTTGCCATTGCCATCGGTGGTCGTCGTGACAGTCGTGTTGTCAGCCTTGGTCGAGATCAGGCCATCGGCACCGCCACCGATCAGGGTGACGGTGGCATTGGCGACACCGGTTTCATTGCTGTCTTGCTGGCCGTTGGCGTTGGTGTCGACCCAGACGCGATCGCCCAGGCTGGCCGGTGTATAGACGCCCGCATCGATGCTCGTGTTGTTTTCGCCCGAACCCAGCTTCACGATCTGCGACAGACCGCTGCTGTCGGCATCGGAATCGCTGGCGTCGTTGCCTTTGTCCTGGGCCGTGAAGATCGCGCTGGCGCCTGCTGCAAACTGTACTTGGTATTCGACGCCCGGGGTGAGGCCGGTGAACTTGTAGTTGCCGTTCGCGTCGGTGGTCGTGGTGACGGTGGTGTTGTCAGCCGCGGTCGAGATCAGGCCATCGGCGCCGCCGCCGATCAGCGTTACCTTTGCACCGGCGACACCGATTTCGTCGCCGTCCTGCTGGCCATTAGCATTGGCATCAACCCAGACGCGATCGCCCAGGCTGGCCGGTGTATAGACGCCCGCATCGATGCTGGTGTTGTGTTCGCCCGAACCCAGCTTCACGATCTGCGACAGACCGCTGCTGTCGGCGTCGGAATCGCTGGCGTCGTTGCCTTTATCTTGTGCCGTGAACACGGCGCCGGCGTTTGCTGCGAACTGCACCTGATATTCGACGCCCGGGGTCAGGCCGGTGAATTTGTAGTTGCCGTTCGCGTCGGTGGTCGTGCTAGCCGTGGTGTTGTCGGCCGTGGTCGAGATCAGACCGTCGGCGCCGCCGCCGATCAGCGTCACTTTCGCACCGGCGACACCGGTTTCGTCGCCATCCTGCTGGCCATTAGCATTAGCGTCGACCCAGACGCGATCACCCAGGCTGGCCGGGGTGTAAATGCCCGCATCGATGCTGGTGTTGTTTTCGCCCGAAGCCAGTTTGACGATCTGCGACAGACCGCTGCTGTCGGCATCGGAATCGCTGGCGTCGTTGCCCTTGTCCTGCGCCGTGAACACGGCGCCGGTGCCTGCTGCAAACTGCACCTGGTATTCGACGCCTGGAGTCAGGCCGGTGAATTTGTAGTTGCCGTTTGCGTCGGTGGTCGTGCTAGCCGTGGTGTTGTCGGCAGTGGTCGAGATCAGGCCATCGGCGCCGCCGCCGATCAGGGTGACGGTGGCATTAGCGACACCGGTTTCATTGCTGTCTTGCTGGCCGTTGGCGTTGGTATCGACCCACATGCGGTCGCCCAGGCTGGCCGGCGTATAGACGCCCGCATCGATGCTGGTGTTATTTTCGCCCGAGACCAACTTGATGATCTGGCTCTTGCCAGATGCATCGGCATCGGAGTCGGTAGCGTCGTTGCCCTTGTCCTGTGCCGTGAAGACGGCGCCGGCGCCTGCTGCGAACTGCACCTGATATTCGACGCCCGGGGTGAGGCCGGTGAACTTGTAGTTGCCGTTCGCATCGGTTGTCGTCGTGACGCTGGTGTTGTCAGCCGTGGTCGAGATCAGGCCATCGGCGCCGCCGCCGATCAGGGTGACGGTGGCATTCGCAACACCGGTTTCATTGTTGTCTTGCTGGCCATTGGCGTTGGCGTCAACCCAGACGCGGTCACCCAGGCTGGCCGGGGTATAGATGCCGGCGTCGATCGTGGTGTTGTTTTCGCCCGAACCCAGCTTCACGATCTGCGACAGACCGCTGCTGTCGGCGTCGGAATCGCTGGCGTCGTTGCCCTTGTCTTGAGCCGTGAACACGGAGCCGGCGCCAGCTGCGAACTGCACCTGATATTCGACGCCTGGAGTCAGGCCGGTGAATTTGTAGTTGCCGTTTGCGTCGGTGGTCGTGCTAGCCGTGGTGTTGTCGGCCGTGGTCGAGATCAGGCCATCGGCGCCGCCGCCGATCAGGGTGACGGTGGCATTGGCGACACCGATTTCATTGCTGTCTTGCTGGCCGTTGGCGTTGGCGTCAACCCAAACGCGATCGCCCAGGCTGGCCGGCGTATAGACGCCCGCATCGATGCTGGTGTTATTTTCGCCCGAAGCCAACTTGACGATCTGGCTCTTGCCAGCTGCATCGACATCGGAGTCGGTAGCGTCGTTGCCCTTGTCCTGCGCCGTGAAGACGGCGCCGGCGTTTGCTGCGAACTGCACCTGATATTCGACGCCCGGGGTCAGGCCGGTGAACTTGTAGTTGCCGTTCGCGTCGGTGGTTGTGGTGACGCTGGTGTTGTCGGCCGTGGTCGAGATCAGGCCATCGGCGCCGCCGCCGATCAGCGTCACCTTCGCACCCGCGACACCGGTTTCATCGCCGTCCTGCTGGCCGTTGCCGTTGGCGTCGACCCAGACGCGGTCACCCAGGCTTGCCGGCACGTAGACGCCGGCATCGATCGTGGTGTTGTTTTCGCCCGAGACCAGCTTGACGATCTGCGACAGACCGCTGCTGTCGGCGTCGGAATCGCTGGCGTCGCTGCCCTTGTCCTGGGCCGTGAACACGGAACCAGTCCCTGCTGCAAACTGCACCTGGTATTCGATGCCTGGAGTCAGGCCAGTGAATTTGTAGTTGCCGTTCGCGTCGGTGGTCGTGGTGACGGTGGTGTTGTCAGCCGCGGTCGAGATCAGGCCATCGGCGCCACCGCCGATCAGCGTCACTTTCGCACCCGCGACACCCGTTTCGTCGCCGTCCTGCTGGCCGTTGCCGTTGGCGTCGACCCAGACGCGGTCACCCAGGCTGGCCGGTGCATAGACGCCGGCATCGATCGTGGTGTTGTTTTCGCCGGAAGCCAGTTTGACGATCTGCGACAGACCATTGCTGTTGACGTCCGAATCGCTGGTATCGCTGCCCTTGTCCTGCGCCGTGAACACACTGCCGGCCGGCGCTGCGAACTGCACCTGGTATTCGACGCCCGGCGTCAGGCCGGTGAATTTGTAGTTGCCGTTGGCATCAGTGGTCGCGGTGACAGTGGTGTTGTCTGCCGCGGTCGAGATCAGGCCATCCACGCCGCCGCCCGTCAGCGTGACGTTCACGCCGGCGATACCGGCTTCGCCCGCATCCTGCTGGCCATTGGCGTTGGCATCGAACCAGACATGATCTCCCAGGCTCGCTGGCGTGTAGACGCCGGCATCGATGGTGGTGTTGTTCTCGCCGGAGCTCAGCTTGACGATCTGCGAAAGGCCGTTTGCACCCACATCCGAATCGCTGGCGTCGTTACCCTTGTCCTGCGGGGTGAATACGCTACCGGCTGGCGCAGCGAACTGGACCTGGTATTCGACGCCCGGCGTCAGGCCGGTGAATTTGTAATTGCCGTTGGCATCGGTAGTCGTGCTCAGCGTCGTGTTGTCGGCTGCCGTCGCGATCAGGCCATCCTTGCCGCCACCGGTCAAGGTGACTGTCTGGCCGGCGATGCCAGTCTCGGCCGCGTCCTGCTGGCCGTTGCCGTTGGCGTCGAGCCACAGGCGGTCGCCCAGGCTGGCTTTGTTGTAGAAACCGGCGTCGATGCCACTGTTGTTTTCGCCGGGCGCCAGCACCACGACATTCGATACCAGGGCATCGCTGTTGCCATCGGCAGCCGCCTTGCCGTCCGCTTGGCGCGGGCTGACAAAATCGTAGCTGCTGGGCAGCGAGAATACGACCTGGTAGTTCAGGCCCGGCGTCAGGCCCTTGAAGACGTAGTTGCCCTGGCTGTCGGTGGTCGTGGTGGCAAGTACCTCATTGGCGTCGTTGAAATCGCCGTCCTGGTTCTGGTCGCGGACCAGTTGCACGGTCGCGTTGGCAATTCCGGTTTCGCCGGCATCCTGTATGCCATTGGCGTTGGCATCGTGCCAGACCTTGTCGCCGATCGATGCCGCTTGCATCGTGACGAGCAAGGGCTGGCGGTGGGTGCTGCCTTGCAGCGGGTCGACGATCGCCGCGATCGTGCCGCCGATGCCGGGAACATAACCGTCGTGCTTCAGTGCTTCGGCAACCAGGGAATCGATGGTTGCGGCATTTTGCGGGCCGACATAGTTGACGATGGACGTGCTGCCGAGCATTTTCCAGATCGCGCCCTGTACGTCGCCATACGTGGCATTGCTGCCGTTGTACCAGTTGAGCAGCCAGTTGATGTTATCGAGGTTGGCAAGGAACTTGTTATTGGCCAAGCTCGGCACCGAGGCCACAAGCGTACCGATTTCGTAGCTCGAATACAGATAGCTGGTGTAGGTCGCAGGCACCGGCAGATCGATATTCTCGACCATGCACCAGGCGTCATAGAGCGTGCCGCCGCTGGCCGCCTGCGGATTCAGGATCGACGTCGACTTGATCGTCAGGTCGAGCAGGCTGGGCTGCAGGGACGAGCCGGGATAGGTGATGTAGCTGGTGAAGTTAGGCGTGGCGGACATGAGCAGTTCGGAAAATTGGGCAAAAGGAGGCCGTCGCCGACCTGCTGGGCCAGCGCTAACGATAGAGAACGGAAAGCGCCGGGTTGGCGAACCAACCCGGCTTCAAGCCGCTACTTACTTGCGGAAGCGGTACACCGCAACAGCTGCGGCGGCCGCGACGATGAACAGCAAGGGGCTGGTCGGTTCGGGCACTTCACAAGCCGGCAACGGCGAGGCGCCGCAAGGACGAGCCAATGCATCGCTGCAGACGACTGCGAGCAGGAAGGCGGAGCCAGCAAAATTCTTGATAAACGTTTTCATGAACGAATCCCCAATGGTTTAGATTTGCCGATTTTAAGGATCAGTTCGGCGTTGTTTTATGCAATAAAATTAACGAATATTTCTTTTTGATAATTTTACTGTAGGAATAATCTCACTTTGTTCGGTATTTATCAAGTTAAGTTGTGGAAATTAGTGATAAAGGTGAGAAAAGAACAACACAGCAGAAGAACTCTGCCCGATCTTTCATCAAATTTTCATAAAAAAAAGCCCTGGCTGAAGAGCCAGGGCTTGGTTGAGAAGTAAAGCAGTCTGTGCGCCTCAAGTCCGGCGCACGCTTTTGGGCGTACATAGAAGGGCCATCGGCGCCGCGCCCTGTGCAGCAGCAGTCGCTGCCGCTACTTCGCGCATGACCGGCGTAGAGGCGCGGGCCTGGGCGCCCGGCACGCTGTCGATGGCGAAGCTGCCAACGCCGACGGTGGCCAGGGCGACGATGAAGATGACTTCCATGTGCTTGTGGACGTTCATGATGTTCCCCTTCAGTAGCTGGTTTCGGAAAGTGCGGGACGTTTTTTTCGTCCACGGATCTCCATACAGCACGAGGCGTGCCAGCCACTGAAACGGGGATTTTCGCCATTTCCGGCGCCGATCGGGCGCGGAAAGTCGGCCCGGGAACAACAGCTTGCGCAGGCGGTGTCGGGTCCGGACCAACACCGCCAGGCGTGGCTTGTCAGTTGGTCTTCAACACGCCGCCATTACCCAGGCCGCCTTCCACGGACTGCGCCTTGTAGGCGCGGACGGCCTTGACCATCTGGTTGTACGAATCCATGAAGGACGCCGCCAGCACCTTGCCTTCCGGGGTGTTGCTGAAGCCGCTGGCGCCGGCCAGGCCGTGCTGGAAGAAGCCGGCCATGAAGCCCATGTCCCAGTTCTGGGCGCTGCCTTCGGCCGCCGCCAGTTGGATGCCGGAGCGGTTATCGGTCAGCAGCAGCATGGTCGAGGCCTCGTTCGACTTCGCCGAGCCGCCGATCAGCGAGGCCACCGCGCCGATGCGGCCGCCCAGCAGGCCATTGACGCCGCTGGTGCCCTTCTGGCTGAAGGTGATCGAGGGCGTCATCGTGTAGTCGGCGGCCACCATCTGGCCCTTGCTGAAGTTGCTGGTCTTGCGCAGTTCGCCCGACTGCATCAGCTCGCGCTCGCCCTGCATCTGGCGCATCCCTTGGCCGCGTTCGACGATCACGAAGCAGTTCGACTGCTGGACGATCATGCGCAGCAGCGGCACCGTGCTCTGCGTGCGATAGGTTGCGGTGAGCTGGCTGACCCAGGGCTGGTTGGATTCCTCGACGATGGCCAGCGTACCCAGCGAGCGGTCGCAGCGTTCGAGTTGGCTGTTGGCGCCGGTCGCAGTGGCGCCGCCGGCCGATCCGGTGGCGACGGTCTTGGCGCCGGACGCGCCGAGGGTGGGGGCGGTGCCGCAGGCGGACAGGGACAGCAGAAGGGGAAGGAACAGGCAGGCGGAACGGCATGGCAGGTTCATGGGAATCCTTTGCGAGTGGCGGGGAAATCGCGCCATCGTAAGGTCTTACCGCATGCACTTGCTTGTGGGCAATCAAGCGGCGGAAGGGCTATCGATCTGCCTCATGCCGCCGCATGCGCCCTGCTTACTGCATCAGCTGCCCGATGATCCGCACCGGCGCGTTGCCGTAGCCGAGGAACTGGTCGTGGAACTCCTTCAGGTTGAAGCGTTCGCCCAGCTGCTGCTTGCGGCGCTCGCGCAGTTCCACGATGTCGCTGTAGCCGCTGAAGTAGCTGGTCAGCTGCACCGAGGACAGCTGCACGCGGCGCCATTTTTCGACGGCTTCCTGCGGCGTCTGGAAGGCCTGGCGCACCAGCAAGTCGAGGGCCTGTTCGCGCGTCATGCCGAGCACATGCACGCTGTAGTCGAGGATGGTGTTCGACACGCTGCGCAGGTTCCACTTGCACCACATCAGCCACAGTTCCGGCGCGTTGTTGCCGTAGCCGGATTCGAGCATCATGCGCTCGCCGTACACGGCCCAGCCTTCGACCATCGCGCCATTCCCGAACAGGGCCTTCACCAGCGAAGGTGAACGGTTGGCGTTCATCAGCTGGGTGTAGTGACCGGGGATCGCCTCGTGGATGTTCAGGATTTGCAGCATCCAGTTGTTGTACTCGCGCAGGCTGCTTTCGGCCTGTTGCGGCGTGAGGCCATCCAGCGGCGTGACGTTGTAATAGGTCTTGTCTTTCGGACGATACGGTCCCGGCGCGTCGATGCTGGCGCCGGCCACGCCGCGCTGGTATAGCGGGGTCTCGCGCACCACCAGCGGCTTGCTCGGATCGATGCTCACCAGCTTGTTCTTGATGACGTAGTCCTGCAGCTGAGGAATCTGGCGGCGGATCTCGGGCAGGAAGTCGGCCGGTGCGACGTGCTGCAGCGAGAGCTTGTCGATGACCATGCCGATCTTCTGGAAGCGGTCGTTGGGCTTGGCGGCATTGCCCATGGTCTGCGACCACAGCTGGTCGGCCAGGCCATCCATGCGGGTCAGGAGTTCGTCGCGCGCGGCCAGGGCCTTACGATAGGTCTGCTCGGCCGTATTGGCGGACTGGATCTCGAGGGCGAACTTCTGTTCGTACAGTTCCTTCCCGAGGCGGAACGAGCGGGCGCGCTGCATCTGCTCCTGGGATTTATCGAGGTCGCTCAAAAAGTCGACCCAGGCCAGCACCGCGCTGCCGGCGTTCGCCACGCGCTGCGCGAAGATCGCCTTTTCCTGCGGCGTCAGCTGGGCCGAGTCCTGGGCTGCCTTGCCGACTTCCGCCAGCACCACCAGGGTGCCAGGCGCCTGCGAGATCGCCAGCTGGGTATGCTCGCGGGTCGGATTCAGGATCGAGGCCTGCGCCGCCTGGTAGTAGGCCGGCACGTCGGCCAGGCGCTTGAGGATGGTGCGCAGGCGCTGCGGTTTCGCCGCGTACTCGGTATTCAGGATCAGGTCGAGCGGCTGGGCCACGTTGTACTGGGCCGGGTTCCACTCGAAGTCGCGCAGCACCGCCAGCTTCCAGCGATCGTACTGCAGCTTGTTGACCAGGACCGCCAGGTCGGTGCGCTGGTTGGGCGAGAGTTTATCCGCATTCAGCTTGCGGAATTTTTCCAGCCACTCGTCGGTGAAGGCCAGCTGCTTGGCGCGGGTGGGCGCGTCCGGAATGGTCAGCTTGGCGGCGGCGTCGAACTTGCCGACGTAGATGGCGCCTTCCGGATCGATGCGCCAGAGCGCGGTCAGGAACTGCATGGACTGCGAGTCCATGAAGCGGTCGTTGCGGTTCTGCGAGGTCGGCGCCGGGGTGCTCGCCTGAGCCGGTGCTGCCGCGGCTGCGGCGACCGGGGCGGCAAGGGCGGCTGCCTTGCCCTTGCCCGATTTGCCCTCGGCCTTCGCCGAAGACCTGGACGCGGATTTGCCGGACGCCTTGGCCTTGGCCGACGGCTTCGCCTTGGCGCTGCTGGTCTGCTTCGGCTTGGCCGCCTTGCCTGTGCGCGCGCCTGCCGGCGCCAGCGCGAAGCTGGTGAGCAGGACCGCAAGAGCAAGCTTCGGCGCGAATTTCGTTTTCATCATCGTGATCTGTCTGCCTGATTAAAAATGGCGGGCGCCAGATTAGCACCATTCCCCGCCTTTGCGGGACCTTGAAACAATACGTCACGTATCCAGCGCCGGCGCCCGCACGCCCGTCAGCCCCGCTTGCAGCATGGCCAGCATGTCATCCGGGGACATCCGCGCCGACACGTCGCTGCCCTCCAGCAGGCTGTCGGCCAGGTCGCGCTTGTGGCGGTGCAGGTCGACGATGCCTTCCTCGATCGTATGCCGCGCCACCAGGCGGTAGATGGTCACCGGGCGCTGCTGGCCCATGCGGTGGGCGCGGTCCGAGGCCTGGTCTTCCACTGCCGGGTTCCACCACGGGTCCATGTGGATCACGTAGTCGGCGGCGGTGAGGTTGATGCCGACCCCGCCGGCCTTCAGGCTAATCAAAAACAGGTCGCCGTCGCCGGCCTGGAAGGCGTCCACGCGGCGCTTGCGCTCCTGCATGGCCGTCGAGCCGTCCAGGTACTGGTAGCGGATGCCGCGCTCGTCCAGGTGCTTGCGCAGCAGCGTCAGGTGGTCGACGAACTGGCTGAACACCAGCGCCTTGTGGCGGTTCTCGAGCAGCTCCTCGACCAGGCGCGCGAACGCGTCCAGCTTGCTGCTGCGGATGCCGCTGTCGGGCGCCACCAGCACCGGATTGCAGACGGCGCGGCGCAGCTTCATCATCTCCGCCAGGATCTGGATCTGTTTTTGCGCCGCATTTCCCTTTACCTGCGCTTCCAGCGTGGCGATGCGCTCCAGGGCGTCGCGGCGCAGCGATTCGTAGAGCGCGGTTTCCTCGGCGCTGAGCTCCACCGGCAGCACGATCTCGGTGCGCGGCGGCAGCTCGGACAGCACTTGCGCTTTCGTGCGGCGCAGGATGAAAGGCTGCGTCAGGCGGCGCAGGCGCGTGCGCGCGGCCAGCTCGGCGCGTTTGTCGCTGGCCTTTTCGATCGGGCCAGCAAAGCGGAGGTTGAACTGGTCGCTGGTGCCCAGCAGGCCCGGGTTGATGAACCTGAACAGGTTCCACAACTCGCCCAGGTGGTTTTCCAGCGGTGTACCGGTGGCCGCCATCCGGAAGTCGCCGCGCAGCGACATCACCGCCTGCGAGCGGCGCGTGTGCGCATTCTTGATCGCCTGCGCCTCGTCCAGCACGATGGTATGCCAGCGCACGTCCTTGAACAGCTCCGCTTCCAGTTGCAACAGGCCGTAGCTGACGACGATGACGTCGAAAGCGCCGGCCTCCTCCAGCATCGCCTCGCGTTTGCCGGCGCCGAACAGCTTCATGTTCAGGGTCGGCGCGAAGCGCTCCGCTTCCGCCATCCAGTTGGTGGCGACCGAGGTCGGCGCCACCACCAGGGTCGGGCCGCCGGGCGCGCGCGACAAAATCAACGCCAGCGCCTGCAGGGTTTTACCGAGGCCCATGTCGTCGGCCAGGCAGGCGCCCACGCCCCAGTGCGCCAGACGGGACAGCCATTCGAAGCCCTCGACCTGGTAGTCGCGCAGCTCGGCCTGCAACGTGGTCGGCAGCTGCGGCTGGTAGTCGGCATTCGCCTGCATGTGCTGCAGGTGCTTGCGCCAGGCGACGTCGGCGTCGACTTCCCCGGCCTCCAATGCCATCTCTTCCAGCGCGAAGCTGGCCAGCGGGTGGAAGCGCAGCGCCTCTTCGTCCGCATCGGTATAGGCCGACAGGTCCGTCAAGCGGCGGTGCAGTTCGTCGGTGAGGGCCAGGAACTGGTTGTCGCCGAGCGCCACGAAGCGGTCTTCGCGCAGGCGCCCGAGCAGCTCGCGCAGGTTCATCACCTTGTTCTCGTCGATCTGCACTTCGCCGTTGGCCGCGAACCAGTCCTTGTCGCGGCGGATGTTCAGGCGCACGGACTTCGACGACACCTTCTTCGTGATGCGGAAGGATTCGCCGTCCGGCCAGGCAATCACCACGCGCGACGCGTCCAGCTCCTGCAGCTCGGTGAGCAGCTCCAGGCAGTGGAAGGGCTGGCCCAGCAGCCATTCGCCATGTTCGTGCTCGGCGTTTTCCAGCGCCTTGCAATCGGCCAGCAGCTGGCGCTCGGCTTCGCGCTCGGCGTTCAGGCCGCGCCTGGCTTCCGTGCGCACGCCGGCAACGTCCGCGATGATGCTCTCGGCGCCGTCGCCCGGTTGCAGGTATGGACCGGCGTCCGGCAGCGGGCGCACCAGCACGCGCACGCGCAAGCCTTGCTGGTAGGGCAGCAGGTGCACGTGCAGGCGCATGTCGGCGCTGACCTGCTCGATGTCGGCGGGGCTGCCGCCGATGTCCGACTGCACCGTGACGATGGACGAGATCGCGCTGATCGCCTGCAGCACGCGCTTCTCCGCTTCGAGCGGCACTTCGAGTCCCTCGCCAACGATGGCGCCGATGCGCTTGTGCTCTTCCTTGATGCGCACGATGCGCAGCCGGGTCGGCGTTTCCTTGGTCACCACGACCTCGCCCTGCTGCTCGCGCATGGGCGGGTTCAGGGAGATCGTCACCTTGCCGCCGCCGGCGCGCACCATCAGCTGCGGTTCGCCCGGCAGCAGTTCGATGCGCGTGCCCGGCGAATCCATCCAGAACAGCAGCGGGTGGCCGGCGAGCAGCGCCACCGCCTTGTCGAGATCGAATTCATGGCGCATGCCGGTGCCGCTGTAGTAGCGGTAGGCGCCGATGGTGCTGGCCACCTGCACGTCCTGGGCGGTGAGAAAGTCGAGTTCCGCCGCTTCCTCGGCCAGGCGCTTCAAGCCCAGTGGCCGGCCGCGGGTCCAGCCGCCCTGCACGTCGCGCTTCTGCTCGCGCGGTTCCAGCGCGCGCACGCCCATGTGCTCGTCCCAGCTTAATAACCAGGCCAGGCGCGATTCCTTCACCACCTCGACGTTGACGGCCGGCTGCAGGTTGATCAGGGCGTTGAGCTGGCGCTCCCAGGGCTGCTCGCGCTCGAACCACAGCGCCATGTCCGTGAAGCGGTGGCGCTGGCGCAGGGCGATCGCGCGCTTGTCGATGCCGACCATGCCCAGCTGGCCCAGCACGGAACCGATCTGCGCGGCGATGAAGTCGAAGCCGGCCGCTTCCGCCACGTCCATCTGCTGTTCGAGGAAGGTTTTACGGTCGGCCAGCTGCGGCATGCCCAGCCACCAGTGCAGCAGGGCGCGGAACATCACCGGCTGCAGCGAGGTCTCCCAGTTGCGCGAGGGGAGGACCTCGGCGTCGACGGTGCCGCCGCGGATCTGGCGCAGCATCGACAGCTGCTGGTAGACGGCGGTGTCGTGGCTTTGCACGGCGCGGGTGGCCGATTCCAGGTAGGCGTCAAGCGCCTTGGTGTGCCTGGCATCGCTGCTTTTCAGCAGGGCGGTGATGTACAGATGGCCGCCGATGCCCTCGAAGATGGCTTTGCGCTTGCCGGTTTCCTTGCGCAGCGCCTTCAGGGCCTTGTCGAAACCGGCCAGGGCTTCCTCTAGATCGCCGCGCAGCAGCTGGATGACGCTGCGGTAGTACAGGGTCGCGGATTCGTCCAGGTCGTGCAGCAGCGCGGCGGCGGCGTCCAGCCGGCCGCACAGGATCAGGTGCTCGGCCAGCGCAATGCGCAGCGCCATCGAGGCGCCGCCTTGCGCCACCAGCTCTTCGGCATAGGCGCGTATTGCCGGCGCGCTGGCCGGCTCGCGCTGGACGTGATTGACCAGCACCGCCAGCACCTCGTCGCGCACGGCGCCGTTGATGCGTTCGATGAGCTCAGGCTCGAAGGGGCGGGCGCAGATGTCGACCAGTGGATGCAGATAGGCCGCCTCGTGGCAGCGCAGGCAGGCCGCCAGCAGCGGTGCAATGGTCTTCGGGCCTTCGCCGGCCAGCAGGGCCATGCGCAGCAGGGCCACGCCCTGGCGGTAGCTGCGCAGCATGGGGGTGCCTTGCCAGTCGAGGCGCAGCGGGGTCACGGTCTGGTAGACCTCGCGCAGCTCGTTCAGGCGCCGGCTGCGGATGGCCCAGGCCGTCGCCGGCCAGGCCAGGTCCGGCGTGATCACATAGCCGCGCGAGGGAAGCTCGCCGATCAGGCCGTCCGCGCGCAGAGCTTCGAGATCGTCGGCGATATCGTCTTCAAGCGCGCTTTCGCCCAGCGGCTGCAGATGCTCGTGGATGCGCCGCCGGCCCATCGGCTCGCCGGCCAGGGCCAGCAGGGCCAGGATCAGCTTGCGCTTTTCACTGCAGGCCTCGAAGATCGCGCCGAGTACTTCCACGCTCATCAGGCCAGGTTCTCGATCTCGACTTCAGGCAGATCGGAAGGAACCGGAATGCCGAACACGCGCAGATAAAAAACCAACTCCGCTTCCAGGGTGCGCACGATGCTGTCCGCCTTGCGGAAGCCATGTCCCTCGCCTTCGAGCGTCAGGTAAGCCACCGGCACCTTACGCCGGCGCAGGGCCTCGACCATCACTTCGGATTGCGGCGGCGGCACCACCTTGTCGTCCAGGCCCTGGAAGAAGATCATCGGGCGGCGCAGTTTATCCGTGTGGTTGATCGGCGAGCGCTCCGCGTACACGGCGTCGGCTCTGGCCTTCGGCGCGATCAGGTATTCGTTGTAGTGCGATTCGAACTTGTGCGAATCGGCGTCCAGGCCTTTGAGATCGGACACCCCGTAGTAGCTGGCGCCGGCCTTGAAGACGTCATGGAAGGCGAGGGCGCACAGGGTGGTCAATCCACCGGCGCTGCCGCCGCGGATCAGCAGGCGCTCGCGGTCGACCAGGCCCTGGTCGGCCAGGTACTTGGCGCCGGCCACGCAATCCTCGACGTCGACCACGCCCCACTGTTCTTTCAGCAGGTCGCGGTAGGCGCGGCCGAAGCCGGTGCTGCCGCCGTAGTTCACATCCAGCACGGCGATGCCGCGGCTGGTCCAGAACTGGGTCGCCAGCTTCAGGGTGCTGCTGGCCATGCCGGTCGGGCCGCCGTGGCCGATCACCATCAGCGGCGGCAGCTCGCCGGGCAGCGGCTCGTAGTCCGCATTCGTCGGCGGGTAGTAGAAGGCGTGCGAAGTACGGCCCTTGGCGCTCGGGTAGCTGACCGTCTGCGGCACCGCTAGGAACCCGACGTCCGGCAGCTGCTCGATCGAACGCGCCAATACTTCACGTTCGCCGCTCGCCAGGTCGATGCGCACGACTTCCGCGGCAATGGTCGGAGCGCCGCCCAGCAGGGCAACCGTGCCGCCGCTGACGCGCAGATCGCGGATCTCCTGGTAGGGCGTGTCGATCGGGGTCAGGGCGCCGCTGCGCGTATCCAGGCGTGCCAGCTTGCTGACACCGCTCTCGATATAGGCGCACACGATCTCCGCGTCCGAGCGGAAACCGTACATCGGTTGGCCAAACACCCAGTGCGGCAAGCCGAATTCCGCCTCGCGCGGGCACACCGGGTGCACGACGCCGTGATCGAAGCGATGCAAATTCCACCAGCCGCTGCGGTCCGACACGAAATACAGCAGGCCGCCCGGCGACCATTCCGGCTGCACGATGGCTTCGTCAAGGCCGCCGGCGATCAGGCGGCCGTTGGCCAGGCTGCCGTCCGCGGCGATATCGGCCAGCCACAGCTCCGTGCCTTCCCAGGGCATGCGCGGGTGGTTCCAGCACAGCCAGGCGATCTGCTTCCCGTCCGGCGAGATGCGCGGGGACGCGTAAAAATCGTAGCCGTCGTCGAGCACCATCTGCGTGCCGTCGGCGCCGAGGGCGCACAGGGTATTCACCGGATAGGTCTCGCCGGCGCTATGGTCTTCGCGCACGCCGACCAGGCGCACGTGAGCGCGGTCCAGCACGAAATCGGCCCAGCGCAGGGCGCCGCCTTCACTTACCGGCACCGGCTCGCTGCCATCGGGGTCGATGCGGTAAATACGGTTGTCCGCAAAATTCGAGAACCAGACCCGCTTGTCCGCCGCCAGCACCGCGCCGCCGCCGTATTCGTGCACGCGGGTGCGGACATTGAAGGGCGCCGGCGTGAGTTCGTCGATGCGGCCATCGCGCTGGCGCAGCAGCGTCGTGCGGCCGCCTTCGCTGGCGCGGCCGGCCAGCCAGAACAGGTCGGCGCCGTCCAGCAGCACGCCGGACAGCGGGGTCGAGCCGGCCGCGACGACGGCGGCAGTGATCGGGGAAGCCCAGGCGCCGCACGGGGCGGCCTGCTTGCGGGAAGAGTGGGTCATGATCGGTATTCGCGAAGACGAGAGATGCATTATAAGTCGCGTCCAGCGCGCACGAAGGATGCGATAATACTCGTTTGCCCTCGATTTCACGTTCATTGTCAGGTTGCCAGCCATGCCACAATTCGCCCCGCTTCAGAACGACACCTTCCTGCGTGCGCTGCTGCGCCAGCCGACCGACTACACCCCGGTGTGGCTGATGCGCCAGGCGGGGCGCTACCTGCCGGAATACCGCGCCACCCGCGCGCGCGCCGGCTCCTTCCTGGGCCTGGCCAAGAACCCGGATTTCGCCACCGAAGTGACCCTGCAGCCGATCGACCGCTATCCGCTGGACGCCTCGATCCTGTTCTCGGACATCCTGACGGTGCCGGACGCCATGGGCCTGGGCCTGTATTTCGAGGATGGCGAAGGCCCGAAATTCGAGCGCACCGTGCGCACCGAGGAAGACGTGGCCAAGCTGCAGGTGCCGGACATGGCCTCGCTGCAGTACGTGTTCGACGCCGTGACCCAGATTCGCACCGCGCTGAACGGCCGCGTGCCGCTGATCGGCTTTTCCGGCAGTCCATGGACCCTGGCCTGCTACATGGTCGAAGGCGGCGGCTCGCGCGAGTTCCACACGATCAAAAAGATGCTGTACGCACGCCCGGACCTGATGCACCGCATCCTGGACGTGACCGCCCAGGCCGTGACGCAATACCTGAACGCCCAGATCGACGCCGGCGCCCAGGCCGTGATGATTTTCGATTCCTGGGGCGGCGCGCTGGCCGATGGCGCTTACCAGGCCTTCTCGCTGGCCTATATGCGCAAGATCCTGGCCGGCCTCCAGCGCGAGAAGGATGGCGTGCGCATTCCGGCGATCGTCTTCACCAAGGGCGGCGGCCTGTGGCTGGACGAGATGGCGGACATCGGCGCCGATGCACTGGGCCTGGACTGGACCGTCAACTTGGGCCGCGCCCGCGCCCTGGTCGGCGACCGCGTGGCCCTGCAGGGCAACCTGGATCCGGCCGTGCTGATGGCCGGCCCGGAGCAGGTGGCTGCGGAAGTCGAGAAGGCGCTGAGCAGCTACGGCACGCCGTCGAACGGCCACGGCCATGTATTCAACCTGGGTCACGGCATCTCGCAGTTCACGCCGCCGGAGTCGGTGACGGCCATGGTGGAGACTGTTCACACCTTCTCCCGCCGCCAGCGCGTCTGATCCAGGACCGCTGCCTGCGCCGCACCAAAATCACACTTATTCACAAAAGCGTGAAGGATTTCCGTCCAGCCTGTGGAAATGTACAGTACTGGATGGGGTTGTGTAAGTAGTTGATTTATATGGTTTTATTGCAGGGCTCCTAGAGGGCGCCTCTGGCATGGGAAGCTTACCAAACTGGTGAGTGCCCAAGTTGACAGCGCATTGTTCACAAAGTTATGCACAGCTTCTGTGCATAATCCGGAAAAGTGCTTGGTTTACCGGGGTTTACGAGATTTCTTCAAGTGTTGCATCAAGTTTTTGCTGCACTGCGCTTAAGTTCTTCACCGGAAACGCCCAGTTATGCACAGAAGTGGCCGAGCGATGCCGAATTTCTAGCGCGGCAAGGTTGCGCAGGCAAGTGCCTGAATTTAAAAGAAAAAATCTTTTGTGAACTTACGGAATTGCTAAGTGCTTTGAGCTAACGTAAACCTTTGTCCCGGTCAAGTTTTCCATTTTCCACAAAGTTTTCCACAGTCTTGGGTTATTGCATCTTACAAATCGCGCTCGACACCCCGCTCGACAGCGTGTTCGACTATCGCTGGGCATGTGAGCCCGGCAGCGAACCCGCGGTCGGGCAGCTGGCGTTGGTGAACTTCGGACGGCGCGAAGCTGTCGGCGTGATCGTCGCCGTCAAGCAGGAGACCGATGTCCCGCTGGACAAGCTCAAGGATGCGCTGGCCGTGCGCAGCCAGCTGCCGCCGCTGTCGCCCAAATGGCTGGCGCTGGCGCGCTTCGCCGCCGACTATTACCACCGTCCGCTCGGCGAGGTGGCGATGCCGGGCCTGCCCAAGAATCTGCGCCTGTCGACCACGGTAGCGCTGGACCGCGCGCTCAAGAAGCTGGCCAAGCTCGAAGATGCGCACGACCCGTCCCCGGCCGCGATGCCGGTGCTGAATCCCGCCCAGCAGCAGGCCGCCGACGCCATCGGCCAGGCCCGGGGCTTCACGCCGCTGCTGCTGTACGGCGTGACCGGCAGCGGCAAGACCGAGGTCTACCTGCAGGCCTGCGCGCAGGTACTGGCGCGTGACGACGATGCCCAGATCCTGATCCTGGTCCCGGAAATCAACCTGACGCCGCAGTTAGAGGCGAATATTCGTGCGCGCTTCCCGGGCGTGATGCTGGCGACCCTGCACAGCAGCCTGTCCGAGGGCGAGCGCATGCTGCACTGGCTGGCGGCGCACCAGGGTCGCGCGCGCATCGTGCTCGGTACCCGGCTGGCGATCCTGTCCTCGCTGCCGCACCTGAAACTGATCGTGATCGACGAGGAGCACGACCCCTCGTACAAGCAGCAGGAAGGCCTGCGCTATTCGGCGCGCGACCTGGCCGTGTGGCGCGCGCACCAGCTCCAGATTCCCATCGTGCTCGGCTCGGCCACGCCCTCGCTGGAGAGCTGGCACCACGCGCAAACGGGCCGCTACCGCAAGCTCGAGCTGCGCGAGCGCGCCGTGCGCGACGCCGTGCTGCCGCGCGTAAAACTGGTCGATATGGAGAAGGACAAGCCGAAGGAGGGCCTGACCTCGCACCTGATCGCGGCCTTGCGTGACCGGATGGAGCGCGGCGAACAGTCGCTGCTGTTCCTGAACCGTCGCGGGTATGCGCCTGTGCTCTCCTGCGATGCCTGCGGCTGGATCAGCAACTGCACCCGCTGCACAGCCTTCATGGTCCTGCACCGGCCCGAGCACCGGCTGCGCTGCCACCACTGCTCGCTGGAGCTGCGCATCCCGCATTCCTGCCCAACCTGCGGCAACATCGATCTGCAGCCGCTGGGGCGCGGCACCCAGCGCGTCGAGGAGGGCCTGCAGTTGCTGTTCCCCGAGGCGCGCGTGCTGCGCATCGACGCCGACTCGACGCGCCGCAAGGGCAGCGCCCAGGCCGCGTTCGACACCGTGCACCGCGGCGACGTCGACATCCTGATCGGCACGCAGATGGTCGCCAAGGGCCACGATTTTAAAAATCTGACCCTGGTGGGCGTGCTGAATCCCGATACCGCCCTGTTCTCGCAGGACTACCGGGCAAGCGAGCGCCTGTTCGCCCAGCTGATGCAGGTGGCGGGCCGCGCCGGCCGCGCCGGGCTGGCGTCCGAGGTGCTGATCCAGTCGCGCTACTGCCAGCACCCGCTGTACGGCGCGGTGATGCGGCACGACTACGACCGCTTTGCCGGCAGCCTGCTGGAGGAGCGCCACCAGGCCGCGCTGCCGCCCTACATGTACCAAGCCTTGTTGCGCGCCGAAGCGCCGGAGCTGGCCACCGCCATCGCCTTCCTGGAGCAGGCGCGCGACGCGGTGCCGAACGATGCGGTGGTGCTCAACGATCCGATCCCGATGACCATGACGCGGGTGCATAATGTCGACCGCGCCCAGCTGCTGGTCGAGTCGAATTCGCGCCCGGCGCTGCAGGCCTTCCTGACCGTGTGGGTGGATGCGCTGCGGGCGATGAAGTCGCGGGTGCGCTGGTCGCTGGAGGTCGACCCGCTGGACATCTGAACCGCTTATTTGAACCGCTTTTCCGACAACGAGAATAAGACGATGAAAAAAACGGTGTGCAGGCTGGTATTAGGCCAAGGAAGTCGCCTTGTTGGCCGGCACTCATGTCGCTCATGTCGCCAGCGTGGAGAATCGCCTTCGTCTACGAGGTCGACACGGACAAGGGCCGCTGGTGGTGACGCACACGATCTGAAACGCCAGTCTGGAGAACGCAGAATGTCCGCTACGTATTCCAACTTGAGTGATGCCCTGAGCGTTTCGCAAAAATAGCGTATCGTCTTGTCCGCGAACTACCGGAGATGAAGATGCAGAAACTGAAGGTCGATGTCGCCATCATCGGCGCCGGCACCGCCGGGCTGGTGGCCTACCGTTCCGCCAGAGCCCAGGGCGCGCGCGCCGTCATGATCGAGGGCGGCCCTTACGGCACCACCTGCGCACGGGTGGGCTGCATGCCCAGCAAACTCCTGATCGCGGCCGCCGAGGCCGCGCACATGATCGATCTTGCCCCCCGCTTCGGCGTCCATGCAGGCGAAAAGCGCATCGACGGCGTGGCCGTGATGGAGCGCGTGCGCCGCGAGCGCGACCGCTTCGTCGGTTTCGTGCTGGAAGGCGTGGACAGCATCCCGGACGAGGACAAGCTGCGCGGCTATGCGCGCTTCACGGGGCCGCACACCCTGATGGTGGACGAGCACACCGAAGTCGAGGCCGCGCGCATCGTGATCGCTACCGGCTCGACCCCGACGCAGCTGCCGAAGCTGGCGAACGTCGGTCCCGGCGTGATCACCAGCGACGAGGTGTTCGATTGGCAGGACCTGCCGCGTTCGGTGGCCGTGATCGGCACCGGCGTGATCGGGCTGGAGCTGGGCCAGGCGCTGACCCGCCTGGGCGTGCGCGTGAGCGTGTTCGCGCGCGGCGGCAGCGTGGCCCAGCTGACCGATCCGGTGGTGCTGCGCAATGCGTCGCGCGTGATGGCTGAAGAACTGGACCTGTACTTCCAGTCGGAGATCGTCAGCGCGGTCCAGGACGGGGACGAGGTGGCCCTGACCGTCCGCCAGAACGGCGAGGAACGCGCCATGCGCTTCCAGTGCGTGCTGCAGGCGGCCGGGCGCACGCCCAACGTGGCCGGGATCGGCATCGAGCAGCTGGGCCTGGAGCTGGGCGCCAATGGCGTGCCCCTGTTCGACAGCCGCACCATGCAATGCGGGACCAGTCACGTTTTCATTGCCGGCGACGCCAACAACGAGCGTCCGGTGCTGCCGGAAGCGGCCGACCACGGCAAGATCGCGGGCGATAACGCCGGCCGCTACCCCGACATCCGCCCGGGCCTTCGGCGCGCGCCGCTGACGATCGCGTTCACGGAACCGAACATCGTCAGCCTGGGCGCCGGCTACAAGCAGCTGTGCGCGCCGGGCAAGCCGAAGTTCGCGATCGGCCAGGTTTCGTTCGAGAACCAGGGCCGCAGCCGCGTCATGTTGCAGAACAAGGGGATGCTGAGGGTGTACGGCGAGTACGGCACCGGCCGCTTCCTGGGCGCCGAGATGATCGGCCCGCGCACCGAGCACATCGGTCACCTGCTGTCCTGGGCCGTGCAGGGCCGCATGACGGTCGAGCAGATGCTGGAGATGCCCTTCTACCACCCGGTGGTGGAGGAGGGCGTGCGCACCGCGCTGCGCGACCTCGCCGCGAATATCGTCAAGGGCTGCAGCGACATCGATCCGGACGAAGTCGAGCCCGGCACGTAAACGTGGGCACCCCCGTGCCCACGCGCTTGCTTAATTCAAAAAGCTGGCGTCCAGCTTGCCCTCGGCCGCCATCTGCCGCACGATCTTGACCGTATCGATATCGGCCTCCTGGTAGGCCGATTTCTTGAAATCCTCGTACATCTTGCCCATCTCGTCGCTGGCCGAAGGATTGCCGTCGTCGTACAGGAAGCGCACCCACATCACGCCTTCGCTCGGCGCCTCGATCGTCATGGTGAGCCGCGACGCCGCGATGTCGCCCTGGGCCGGGACTTCGAAACGCACTTCCTGCAGCGGCGTCAGGTACACGACGTCGTCGATCACCAGCTCGCCGTAGCGCAGGCGGCGCGCGAAGCTGCCGCTCTCGCGCTCGCCGATCGTGCATTCGTCCAGGTGGGGCACGAACAGCTTCGGGTCTTCCGCGCGCAGCACCAGGCCGCGCCACAGTTGCTCACGGGTCATGGTATCGGCCAGCGGGTTGAGCGGGTCGTTAATCTCGATCAGGTGTTCAAATTTCATGTTCAATCTCTCGCTCGGGGCGCACTAAAGCGGTTATATGGTGGCGGATAGCGTGCTGACAAGCCGCAACACACAGTGTTTTTTCTTAATTGATTTTAGCGTGCAGGGCCCAGCTTCGTTAAAATGCTGAGCTCACCCTAAAGCAGTCCTGCAGGAAACATCCCCATGTCGACACCGAATTTCGGCCTCAACGGTCCGCAGAGCGAAGCCGTGCTCTACCTCGACGGCCCCTGCCTGGTGCTGGCTGGCGCCGGCTCGGGCAAGACCCGCGTGATCACCCAGAAGATCGCCTACATGATCGAGCATCGCGGCTACGATCCGCGCACGATCGCGGCGCTCACCTTCACCAATAAGGCCGCGCTGGAGATGCAGGAGCGGATCGGCAAGCTGCTCAAGCAGCCCAAGCAGGCCAAGCAGCTGACCGTGTCGACCTTCCACTCGCTGGGCGTCAAGATCCTGCGCCAGGAGGCGGCCGGGGTCGGCCTGAAGGACAAGTTCTCGATCATGGACAGCGACGACTGCTACACCGTCGTGTCCGATCTGGCGGTGACCACCGACAAGCAGGAGATCCGCCGCATCCAGAACGCGATTTCGCTGTGGAAGAACGGCCTGGTCGACCCCGAGGATGCGATCCGCAACGCAAAGGACGAGGATGAAGCCCAGGCCGGGCGCGTCTACCGCAACTACGTGGCGACCTTGCAGGCCTACCAGGCGGTCGACTTCGACGACCTGATCCGTCTGCCGGTGGAACTGTTCCGCAACAACGAGCCGATCCGCGACCGCTGGCAGCGCCGCCTGCGCTACCTCCTGATGGACGAGTACCAGGACACCAATACCTGCCAGTACGAGCTGGTGAAGCTGCTGGTGACGGGTCTCGGCAAAAAGCCGATGTTCACGGCGGTGGGCGACGACGACCAGGCGATTTATGCCTGGCGCGGCGCCTCGGTCGAAAACCTGAAAACGCTGCAGACCGATTTCCCGGACCTGCGGGTCATCAAGCTCGAGCAGAACTACCGCTCGACCACCCGCATCCTGCAGGCCGCCAACGCGGTCATCGGCAACAACCCGAAGCTGTTCGAAAAGGCGCTGTGGTCCGAGCACGGCCTGGGCGAGCCGATCAATGTGCTGGGCATGCCGAACGAGGAGACCGAGGCCGACCAGGTGGCGATCATGATCTCGTCCGAGCGCTTCCAGCGCAAGAACAAGTGGACCGACTACGCGATCCTGTACCGCGGCAACCACCAGGCCCGCATCATCGAGCAGGCGCTGCGCAAGGAGCGCATTCCGTACACGATCTCGGGCGGCCAGAGCTTCTTCGACAAGGCCGAGATCAAGGACGTCATCGCCTACCTGCGCCTGATCGCGAACCAGGACGACGATCCGGCCTTCATCCGCGCCATCACGACGCCCAAGCGCGGCGTCGGCATGACGACCATCGAGGTGCTGGGTGAAGTGTCGAAGCAGTGGAACTGCTCGCTGTTCGCGGCCGCGTTCAAGGGCGGTCTCGAAGCCCGGCTGCAGGACCGCCAGCTGATCCCGCTGCGCGAATTCTGCCACTGGATCAACGAGCTGGAAGACCGCGCCACGCGTCCGGGTCCGTCGGGCAGTGGCGACAATGCCGCCGAGCTGCTCGACGACATGATGAAAGAGATCAACTACGAGCACTACCTGTACGAGAACTTCGACGACAAGGCCGCCCAGGGCAAGTGGAATAACGTGCTCGAGTTCACCAACTGGCTGAAGGAGCGCGGCCGCGGCGGGCGCGATCGCGACGGCGAAGAAAAGAATCTGCTCGAGCTGACTCAGATGGTGGCGCTGATGTCCATGCTGGAGGGCCAGGACGAGGAGCAGGATGCGGTGCGCATGTCGACCCTGCACGCCTCCAAGGGCCTGGAGTACCCGCACGTCTACCTGGTCGGCGTCGAGGAAGGCATCCTGCCGCACAAGGGCGACGTCGATGACCCAGTGGAAAAGATCGCTGCCCGTATCCAGGAAGAGCGGCGCCTGATGTACGTCGGCATCACGCGCGCCCAGCGTACCTTGCATATCACCTGGTGCAAGAAGCGCAAGCGCGCAGGCGAGCTGATGCACTGCGATCCATCCCGCTTCATCAAGGAAATGGCGCTCGATGTCGGCGATGCGCCGCCCAAAGAAGATGAAGTGCTGAGCCCCAAAGCCCGCCTGGCGAATCTCAAGGCATTGCTGGCAACACCAAAGCCGTGATTTAAAGATAGGAACATTTACCGAACGTTGACGTCACTTTAACGTCAGTAAATGTTCAATATCTTTCGTTGCGTAGAAGCCTTGGAGAACTGGCAAGGGGTGCGCACAATTGAAATCTTATTTGACTTCAACTGTTGAGCAGGAAATACTTTCCTACAGTGATTTTGTCACAATCAACATAGAAGTTAATCGCATGGCAACCGTATCCGACATCACCGTTACCCCGACTTCCGGGCTGAACCATATCGACGCACTGCTCGATAGTGGTCCGGACTGGAATTTCCTGACACCGGCGGGGAACACACTCACCTACACCTTCTCCATTACGTCCGGTAATGAAGCGGGGCAAAGCGGCCAGGTGGCGTTCACGCTTGCCCAGCAGGCGGCAACGCGCAGCGCGCTCGCCTACATTTCGAAACTGACCGGTATCCAGTTCACCGAAACGGTCAACGGCGCCGATGCGCAGATCCACCTGTGTAACGTGGACTTGCAAGGTTCCAACGTCACCGGCCTGTGCAGCTGGCACAGCAGCTACAGCTATTCGGGAACGCAGCTGGTCAGCTATGACGCCGATGCCTACGTCTATCTCGACAATGTGGAGTGGTTCTCGCAGAACCACAACCTGGACCCTGGTGGTTACGGCTACGAAACCCTGCTGCACGAGCTGGGCCACGCGCTCGGCCTGAAGCATCCCTTCGACGACAGCATCCACCTGCCGGCGTCGCAGGACAACACCAGCAATACCCTGATGTCGTACACCAACATGGGCGGCGCCCATGCCGCGTACAGCCAGTACGACATCGCCGCTCTCAACTGGCTCTACGGCGGCGATGGCCTCGGTGGCGCATTGGGTATCAATTCAACAAACGGCGCCCGGTATATCACGGGCACCACCGGCGCGGATACCCTGACGGGTACCGCCGCCAATGACAAGCTTGAAGGCGATGGAGGCAATGACATGATTGATGGAGGAAATGGATTCGATACCGCCGTGTTCCGCGGTGTCCGCAGCAACTACGCATTCAGCGCACTCGCGAACGGCGACCTGACGGTGACCAGCCTCGACGGCATCGACGGCACCGACACCCTGCGTTCGGTCGAGCTTCTGCAATTCACGGACATGAGCGTGAGCCGTGCCGATATCACGTCGGACACGACCGCGCCAGATAAGCCAAGCATGGTGGTGACCAAGAACGTCAACGGTTACGCGACCGGCAGTACGCCGCTCGTGACCGGCAAGGCCGAAGCCGGCGCCACCGTCAAAATCTTCACGACGGGAGCGAACCAGCAGGTGGGAACGGTCACGGCCGACGCCAACGGGCTCTATACCCTGAAGCTGAATACCTTCTCCAACGGCACGAACTACGCGGTCTACGCTACCGCGACCGATGCGGCAGGCAATGTATCTGTGGCTAGCGATTCGGTCAGCTTCAAGGTCGACGCCACTGCGCCGGCGACCCCGACCTACAACTTGAGCTATTCGGTAGGCAGCAACCAGGCCACGTTCGCCGGCGCCGGCGAAGCCGGCAGTACCATCGAGCTCGTGCGCAGCGGCGACCTGCAGACCATCGCCCGCACGACGGTCGGCAGCGACGGCAAGTGGTCGCTCGAGACCTCGCCTCTGCCGAACGGCAGCTATACAGTCAGCGTGATCTCGATCGACCAGGCCGACAACGGCGCCAGCGCATCGAGCCGTGCGAACCTGACGGTCAGCAGCGCGTTGAACATCACCGGCACCGCTGCCAATGACACGCTCAAGCCTGGCGCAGGCAACAATGCGGTCGATGGCGGCGACGGACTCGATACCGCCGTCTACGCCGGATCGCGCAGCAGTTTCACGCTCGCCCAGGAAGCCTGGGGCTACGGCGTGACCGACAAGGTCGGCACCAACGGCCACGATTCCCTGATCAATGTCGAGCGCGTGCATTTCGAAGGTGACGACGCCTGGGTGGCCCTGGACATCGACGGCACCGCCGGCCAGCTGTTCCGCCTGTACTCCGCCGCCTTCGGTCGTCCATCGGATGAAGTCGGCATGGGCTTCTGGATCTGGCGCATGGAAACCGGCAGCAGCCTGAATACGGTGGCGCGCGAATTCATGACCGGCCAGCCGGAATTCGATACGAAGTACGGCGTCAACCCGACCGACGCGACTTTCGTCACGAATCTGTATAACAACGTGCTGCACCGCGACCCCGATTCGGAAGGCTTCCAGTACTGGATGAACGCCCTGGCCGGCAACCCCAACAAGGTCGAGGTGCGTGCGCAGGTGCTGATCGAGTTTGCGGACAGCCTTGAAAACCAGGCGAACGTGATCGACGACTTCAAAGTGGGCATCGACTACAAACCCTGGATTCACGCCTGATCGCCTGTCCGAGGCAATGCCGGCGCCGGTGCGCCGGCGTCGTTCACGAGCCGCTGGCATAATGCGGCTCTTTTCATTTGAGGAGCTGCCGTGAGCGACGAAGACCGTTTCATCGATATCGAAATCAAGGTGGCGCACCAGGAAAACCTGGTCGAGTCGCTGAACCAGACCATTTATGAGCAGGGCCGCCGCATCGACCAGCTCGAAGCCATGGTGGCCAAGCTGGCCGAACACATCCGCGTCATGCGCGATGCCGGGCAGGGACCGGTGAACGAGAGGCCGCCGCATTACTGAGCAATTTTTGTAGCTATCGCGCAACATATCGTTCGGTCAAATTATGCGTTGCGCATCGATTTAGGCAAATTATTCACTTTTTGTTTTCGTTGAGTTAAGTATATATGTCCTAAATGTTTATAGATTTCGCGATTTAATAAACCTATCAAGGGCATGGAATAAAATTACTGTACTGCCGAGTTACCTCACGCTATGATCGCCTGACGTTGTAAATACACTCAGATCCGTCAATTTTGGCGGTCAACTGGTCCGGCGAGGTCGACGTGAAAGCATCGGTTCAAACTACTAAAAAAATATCGGACACCTCCGCGTGGACAATGCCGGCGACTTTGCCTGCACAGCGGCGCACGGAGGTAGCGCAACGCTTCGAGTTTTTTGAGGCCACGCAGGATCATGACCGCTCCGACGTACAAGGGGCCTGGCGCCAGCTGCTGAAAGCGGGCCAGAGTCCAGAAAAGCTGTACCAGCTGCCGGAATTCTTCAAGTACCTGATGGAAACCGCAAAGCCCGGCGAGGCGGCTTGCGAGCTTCACCTCGTGCGTCGCCGCAGCGATGCCAAAATCGTGGGCGTGGTCCCCGGACGCAGAACGACGCAGACGATCAGCGTCCGGCTCGGCCCCTTGACCCTGTTCGAGCGCACCATCCCCGTCTATCAGGTGCTCGGCAGCGTGCTGCTGCTCGACGGCGGCGAAGACGGCCTGTCCGGATTCGTCCTGAAAAACCTGCTGCAGCGCCATCCCGACTGCCGTGCGCTGCTGATGCAGGCCCTGCCCGAAGAGCTGGCCGGCGCCATCGGCAGTAAAGGGCTGTCCAGCCACATCATGCATGGCTGGCGCGATTGCCATACCGTGCCGCTGCCCGCGGACGTCGACACCTATCTGCAAAAGCTCAGCGCCAAGAAGCGCTACAACCTGTCGCGCCAGGTGCGTCTGCTGGCCAAGGAAGCCGGCGAAGTCAAGCTGATGCGGATCGAGCAGGCAGACCAGGTCCCGGCCCTGATGGACGCCATGCGCAGCCTGATGAGCGACACCGAGCTTGCCGCCCAGGCCACACAGGCAAAGCTCGAAAGCCTGGCCAGCCACGGCCTGCTGCACTCCTATGTGCTCCGCTGCGGCGAGCAGGCGGTGGCGCTGGTCATGGGCACCCGCTCGAACGAGGTCTGGCACGTACACAATATCTCCTGCAAGCAGGAGTACATGAGTCTGTCGGTCGGCACCAGCATCGTCCACCTGGCCTTGCAGGATACGATCGCAAACGCCAGTTTCATTCATGCCGATTTCGGCTACGGCACCCCGAACCAGGAATTCCGCTCCACCCATGTATTGCGGCGTCGCGGCAAACTGCTGCTGTGCCGGCGGCATGGCATGGCCGACCTGCTGCTCGGCCTGCACGGCGCCCAGGACAGGCTGAACGAAGCCCTGATCGGCCGCGTCAAGGCCTTCCGCAGGCGCTTGAAGGAACGCAAGCGCGCAGCCGTCTAGTTACAACCCGGAACAGCGCTTTCGGATGGGCGCAATGCATATGCTATAAAGTGGGTTTCTTGCCTCCACCATAGAACATCATGAGTAATCAAACTCCCGGCCCGGAATTCTGGAACCGTGTCAACGCTCTCATCAACGCCGCGAACGACCAGTCCGAAGCAGCCGACCCAAACGAAGTCTGCGCGTCCACCATGTACGCCGCTGCGCGCTTCAATGCCTTTATCGTCGCCAGGAGCACCGGAACTGCGGAGAACATGGCGGCGGAAAAAGAGCGGGCGCTGGAATATTTCACCGACCAGTTCCGCGCCATGATGGCGGAAAATCTCGACGATTTCATCGCGAACCTTGGGAAATACATTCCGCCGGACGGCCAGTAAATAAACCGGGTTTTATGCGGTTGGAATACGGCGCGCCTCCAGATCGATTGGTCATATAGTCGGCTCATCGATATCGAAAGGAGAGGATGCAGATGAGATTCCTGCTCGCCGTCTTTCTTGCCGTCTGCGCCGGCTGTGCCAGTGCAGCCGACAATCCCGTTCTGCGCACCGACACCCTGACGCTCGAATTCACGCCCGAATGGAAATTTACTCCGGGGCAGCAGCGTGCGGAAGGGCATGGTCCCCAGGGGGAATTCGTCATCATGAACTATCGCACCCTGTCACCGGGTGCGCCGGCAGACGCGGTCGCGAAGCATTGGCAGACCCTGAAGGGATTCGCCACCGAAAAAATGCCGGGTATCGCGACTTCTCACAAGCAGGAAGTACTTCGTCCGCTGACCGAAACAGCGCTTCCGGATGGGCGTGTGCAATTCTCGACGGTCTCAAAGGGCAAGAAGATGTTCAAGGATTACTACTTCCTGCAATATCTTCTCGGCTCCAACCGATCGATGGTGTACATGACCGTTGAGGGCTATGGCAATGCCGAGGAAGCGGCGCAGCGATTCGAGCGGATCCTGGCGACGCAGCAGTGGAACGAATAAAGGATCGAACCACGACGGGCTTCTGCGCGAACCTGGATAAACCGCTGCAAGCGATTGCCGTTGCAGCGTCATGTCGTGTTCAGATTACCGGCACATGCAACTGGTTGTCGTCCCCCAGGACCAGTCCCTGCCAGGTAGCCGGCTGGCCCGTTATTTCCCACGCCAGAATCTGCTGTGGCGTACGCCCCATTCCACCCAGCACGCCAGTCATCTGGCGCTTGTCGAGTTCCTTGGTGATGGCCAGGTCTTTGATCGTCAGCTTGTTCATGTCAGTCTCCTCAAGTGGTTGGCGATGCCAGGCATCGTGCCGGCACGAAGCTGCGATTGCAGGAAGCATGCCAGTGCGCGAATCGCGCCTGTTAGCGATAGAAGAAGAGTTGTAGAGCGCCAGGTGTTGGTTTTGCTGCGGCACTGATGTCGAGTGTGTTGGATATCGTCCAACACATTGCAAGTGGTTGCGGGAGCGCCGCCTCATCAATGGTTCGAGGGCTCGGGTAGGTGTTAGGATGTCCCTTCAGCTACTTGCATACTAAATAACTCATGGGCACCAAGTCATCCCCGCGCGATGCCGAACTGTATCAGCGAGTTGACGAGGTCCTGCATTACTTATGGGACCCAATCGGCGTAGCAGGTTCACCAATGGCAAGGGACGAGTATTACGCTTATTTGCCAAAAGTGTTCTCGCTGCTTTCCCAAGACGGTGATGTCGACGATGAAATTGCTGACTACTCGGTCCATGTCGCCACGGAGCGGATGGGGTTGCAGGAGACAAAAGCGCATGCGCTTGAAATCGTAGCGATACTTCAGGATTGGAAGCAGGCGCTCGCTGAGAAATACTCCTGACTTGCTGGCGCTCTGGCCGGTCTTCATGAGCTACGTGCTCAGCTTCATCTACGTCGGCATCTACTGGAACAAGCTTCAGCATGGAAGTTACTCATCAATAAGCATGAAATTCAAGGCTGCGCTAACTGAGGAGACACGTTAAATGGTCATATTCGAATCCGAAGATGAACTGTTGCGAGTACTGAGTAAGCATGACGATCTCGTTGAAAAGTGCGTTCATGGTGAGCTGGGCTTCTGGGATTTTTGCGAACAGTACAACGATTTTTATGCTTACTACGCACTCGACGGACATGAGTCCGATGAAGAAGAGATCGCGTTATTGGAGAAGTATGCTGATCGCATCGAACTTCATCGTGTTATCGCATGGGACATCTTAGGCAAAGTCTGTAGCGACGATGACGCAAAGCGCGATGTTTATCAGCAAGCTGGTAGATTCGGATCTGTTGAAGCGCTTGCTCGTTTGCGAATGCTAGTGGCATCGATCAACCAGAAATAAGCGCAAGGAAAACGTACGGATGGGTAGGCGCTCCCGGCTCAATTTTAAAAGAAGTGAAGCACATGTTCACTCCACCTCAATTTATTCGTGTTATATCGTCTCGAAGTGATGGGCTGACCGTCCGATATGACTTCGTTGTAGACAATAGCGACCTCACGAAAGTAGCAGAAGCACTAGTTGGGTCCCTTGATCAAGGGGTAACGCTTTTTGTGAACGACCACAGAAGGAAAGATTCCGAAGGAGGCTTAATTCTGGTGAAAGCGGCCGGGCGTGTGCAGCGCATGGTAGGTGGTCACGGGTATAGTTCGGACTGGAGTATAGTCAATGACGCTGAAGCGACTGCAGAGGTCGTATCTACACTTTCCGCTACCATGCAGGGCCCGCAGTTTGGCGGTGGACATTTCGAAACACGCTGCTAAAACGACCTATCAAGTTAAGCAAGCTTTTTCGAGCACGTAATAGGGGCAATCAGTGGGCAAAAACCGGCTAGAAGCCTCAGCGACGGCGTCATCGCCATCACCATCACCATCGTGGTGCTGGAACTCAAAGTCTCGCACAGTCCTGACGTCCGCGCCCTCCTGCCGCTGTGGCCCGTCTTCATGAGCTACGTGCTCAGCTTCATCTACGTCGGCATCTACTGGAACAAGCGCCAGTATGCAAGTTACGCATCAGCGCAAGCGAATGTCTGGGAGCACTAATGAATTTTAAAAGCAGTGTTTCAGCCTTTGCGATCGTCTCCTTGGTTGGATGCTCGGCTGACACTACATTCTCCATCACCAATCAATCTGGTCAGGTACTCCGAAATGTCACGATATCCGGGCCCAACTTCCAGCAAAGTATTGCTTCGATCCCTGCTGGAAAGACCACCACTTTTTCTGTTCATCCGAGAGGGCCATTGACTGGCGTTCCAATAGCGTTCAGTCTGGGAGAAAGAGGTTTTCCTATCTCGAGGATGTTTATTTTGAATACGATGACTGGGAAGTCGTGATTACTTTGGATCCAACAGGAAAGACATCGGTGAGCGATAACCAAGCTAGTTTGTTTACCCAACTGTTCGGACGATGGTAATGGGAAAAAACCGCCTAGAAGCCTTCAGCGACGGCGTCATCGCCATCATCATCACCATCATGGTGCTGGAACTCAAAGTCCCGCACGGCGCTGATTTCCGCGTGCTGATCCCGCTGTGGCCCGTCTTCATGAGCTACGTGCTCAGCTTCATCTACGTCGGCATCTACTGGAACAACCACCACCACATGCTGCACGCCGTGAAGGAAGTCAGCGGCGGCGTCCTGTGGGCCAACCTGCACCTGCTGTTCTGGCTGTCGCTGATTCCCTTCGTGACGGCCTGGATGGGCGAGAACCATTTCGAGACCGGACCGACCGCTGCCTACGGCTTCGTGCTGTTCATGTGCGCGGTGGCGTATTCGCTGCTGGTGCGCGGCCTGGTGCGCAACCATGACAAGAACACGACCCTGGCGGAAGCCGTCGGCGACGACCGCAAGGGCAAGATCTCGATCGTGCTCTACCTGGTTGGCGTGGGGCTGGCCTGGTTCGCCGCCTGGCTGGGCTTCCTGGTCTACGCGGCGGTGGCCGTGATGTGGCTGATCCCGGACCGTCGCATCGAAGAGAAGGTGGTCGAGGAAATCGAAGAGGAAGAGGCGGCCGCCGAGCGCGATCAGCAATGAGGTCCTGCGTTCTTATACATACGATGTATCAGCCATGTTTCCGATGTGACGACGCGGCCCCAAGCCTGCTATGATCTTCCGCGCCCTTGCTGCCGGGCTCGCTCCGGCAGTGTCCCTACAGTGTCCGTGAAAGATCGCATGAAACAGCCACTCCGCCTCATCGTTGCGGCAAGCATCGCGCTTGCCTATGCAGCGACCGCCACCGCCGCCGTTGCCACTCCCGCCGCCGCCGCTTCCGCTACTGTCCTCGACACCTCGAATCCTTTCGCCAGGGTCAGCACGCTGCCCTTCCACTACCCGGCCTTCGACAAGATCAAGGACGAGCACTTCAAGCCGGCCTTCGAAGTCGGCATGCGCGTGCACCTGCTGGAAGTCGAGGCGATCGCCAGCAACCGCAACGCGCCGACCTTCGAGAACACCATCGTCGCGATGGAGCGCGCGGGCCAGCTGCTGGCGCGCGTGTCGACCACCTTCTCGAATCTGCAGGGTGCGAACACCAACGACAACCTGGACGCGATCGACCGCGAGATGTCGCCCAAGCTGGCCGCCCATGCCGACGCGATCTACCTGAACGACAAGCTGTGGAAGCGCGTGAAGTCGCTGTACGATAAGCGCGACAGCCTGAAACTCGACGCCGAGGCCAGGCACCTGCTGGAACGCTACCACCGCGACTTCGTGCGCGCCGGCGCCAAGCTGTCGAGCGCCAACAAGGACAAGCTGAAGGCGTATAACGGCGAAATCGCCAGCCTGCAGTCGACCTTCGCCCAGAACGTGCTGAAGGAAGCGAATGCCTCGGCGCTGGTGGTCGACACCCGCGCGGAACTGGCCGGCCTGTCGGATGCCGAAATCGATGCCGCCGCCGCGGAAGCGAAGAAGCGCGGCCTGGAGGGCAAGTTCGTCCTCGTGCTGGGCAACACCACCGGCCAGGCGCCGCTGTCCTCGCTGACCAATCGCACGACGCGCGAGCGCCTGATGGCGGCATCGATGGCGCGCGGCAGCCGTGGCGGCGAATTCGACAGCCGCGAGCTGGTGCAGCGCCTGGCCAAGCTGCGCGCCGAGAAGGCGACCCTGCTGGGCTACCCGAACTTTGCCGCCTACTCGCTGGAAGTCGAAACCGCGAAGACGCCGGAAGCCGTCAACAAGCTGCTGGGCGAGCTGGCGCTGCCGGCCGTGAACAACGCCAGGCTCGAAGCAGCCGAGATCCAGAAGGTGATCGATGCGGAGAAGGGCGGCTTCCAGGTCGCGGCGCAGGACTGGGCCTTCTACACCGACAAGGTGCGCCAGCAGAAGTACGCCTTCGACGAGAGCCAGCTGAAGCCCTATTTTGAGCTGAACAACGTGGTGCTGAACGGCGTGTTCTTCGCCGCGAACAAGGAGTTCGGCCTCAGCTTCAAGGAGCGCAAGGACCTGCCGGTGTACGATCCGGACGTGCGCGTGTTCGACGTCTTCGACGCCGACGGCAAGCAGCTCGCGATCTTCATCATGGATTACTACGCGCGCCCGAACAAGCAGGGCGGCGCCTGGATGAACGAATACGTGACGCAGTCTTCGCTGCTGGGGAATCACCCGGTGGTGGCGAACCACCTGAACATCCCCAAGCCGCCCGCCGGCCAGCCGACCCTGCTGACCTATGACGAGGTGCGCACCGCCTTCCACGAATTCGGCCACGCGCTGCACGGCATGTTTTCGAACGTGAAGTACCCGACCTTTGGCGGCGCCAACACGCCGCGCGACTTCGTCGAGTATCCGTCCCAGGTCAACGAGATGTGGGCGACCTGGCCCGAAGTCCTCGCCAACTACGCAAAGCACTACCAGACCGGCGAACCGATGCCGCAGGCGCTGCTCGATAAAGTGCAGGCGTCCAAGAAGTTCAACATGGGCTACGTCACGACCGAATACCTGGCGGCCTCGCTGCTCGACCAGCGCTGGCACCAGCTGGCGCCGGGCCAGATCCCGACCGACGTGCTGGGCTTCGAAGCCAAGGCCCTGAAGGATGCGGGCGTGGACTTCGCGCCGGTGCCGCTGCGCTACCGCACGACCTATTTCTCGCACAGCTTCTCGCTCGGCTATTCGGCCGGTTACTACGCCTACCTGTGGAGCGAAAAGCTGGATGCCGACACGGTCGAGTGGTTCAAGGAGAACGGCGGCCTGCTGCGCAAGAACGGCGACCACTTCCGCCAGACCCTGTTGTCGCGTGGCGGTTCGGCCGATGCGATGGACCTGTTCCGCAACTTCCGCGGCCGCGATGCGAAGATCGAGCCGCTGCTGGAACGCCGCGGCCTGACCGGCGCCCAACAATAATCATCATACAGAGAGAGAACATGAAGCGTTCCCACATCCTGGCTGTCGCGGTTGCCGCGGCCGTCGCCGGCTTCGCGCATGCCGCACCATCCAGGCTGCCGGCATCGAATCCCTTCGCCAAGCCGAGCACCCTGCCGTTCCAGTACCCGGCCTTCGACAAGATCAAGAACGAGGACTTCGCGCCGGCCTTCGAGGAAGGCATGCGCCAGCAGTCGCTTGAAATCGACGCCATCGCCAACAGCAAGGCCGCGCCTACTTTTGAAAACACCGTCGTCGCGATGGAGCGTTCCGGCCAGCTGCTGAACCGTGTCTCGACCGCTTTCTCCAGCCTGGTCGGCGCCAACACCAACGACACCCTGAACGCGTTGGACAAGGAACTGGCGCCGAAGCTGGCCGCGCACAGCGACAAGATCCGCCTGAACGAAAAACTGTATAAACGGATCCGGACCCTGTACGACAAGCGCGACAAGCTGCACCTGGACGCCGAGTCGGCCTACCTGCTGCAGCGCTACCACACCGACTTCGTGCGCGCCGGCGCCCAGCTGTCCGCCAGCGACAAGATCAAGCTGAAAGCCTACAACGGCAAGATCGCCGCGCTGCAGACCCAGTTCAGCCAGAACGTGCTGAAGGAAGCGAATGCCTCGGCCCTGGTGGTCGACAGCCGCGAGGAGCTGGCCGGCATGTCGGACAAGGCGATCGACGTCGCCGCGGCGGAAGCGAAGAAGCGCGGCCTGGACGGCAAGTTCGTGATCCCGGTCGTGAACACCACCCAGCAGGCGCCGCTGTCCGTGCTGACCAATCGCGCGACCCGCGAAAAGCTGCTGGCGACCTCGCTGGCGCGCGGCAGCCATGGCGGCGACTTCGACAACCGCAACCTGGTGCTGGAGCTGACCAGGGCGCGCGCCGAGCGCGCAGCGCTGCTGGGTTATCCGAACCACGCGGCCTACATGCTGGAGGACCAGACCGCGAAGACAACCGGCGCCGTCAACAAGCTGCTGGCCGAATTTGCCAAACCGGCTGTGAACAACGCGAAGAAGGAAGCGGCCGACCTGCAGAAGGTGATCGACGCCGAGGACGCGAAGTCTGGCACACCGTTCCAGGCGACCGCCTACGACTGGAACTACTACACGGATAAAGTGCGCGCCCAGCGCTATGCCTTCGACCAGAATCAGCTGCGTCCCTACTTCGAGTACAACAGGGTCCTGATCGACGGTGTGTTCTTCGCCGCCACCAAGGAGTTCGGCATCACCTTCAAGGAGCGCAAGGACCTGCCGGTGTACGACCCGGACGTGCGCGTGTTCGACGTCTTCGACACCGACGGCAAGCAGCTGGCGATCTTCCTGCACGACCCGTATGCGCGTGCCAACAAGCGCGGCGGCGCCTGGATGAACGCCTACGTGGGCCAGAACACCCTGCTCGGCACCCACCCGGTGATCGCCAACCACCTGAACATCCCGAAGCCGGCGGCCGGCGAGCCGACCCTGCTGACCTACGACGAAGTGCGCACCATGTTCCACGAGTTCGGCCATGCGCTGCACGGCATGTTCTCGAACGTGAAGTACCCGCGCTTCTCGGGCACCCGCGTGCCGCGCGACTACGTCGAGTTCCCGTCGCAGGTCAACGAGATGTGGATGGACTGGCCGGAAGTGCTGGCCAATTATGCGAAGCACTACCAGACCGGCGCGCCGATGCCGAAAGAGCTGCTGGACAAGGTGCAGGCATCGAGCAAGTTCAACGAGGGCTACCGCACCACCGAGTACTTAGCGGCCTCGATGCTGGACCAGAGCTGGCACCAGCTGGGCCCGGACCAGATCCCGGCCGACGTGCTGGGCTTCGAAGCCAAGGCCCTGCATGACGCCGGCGTCGACTTCCCGCTGGTGCCGCCGCGCTACCGCACGACCTATTTCTCGCACGTGTTCTCGGGCGGCTACTCGGCCGGCTATTACGGCTACCTGTGGGCCGAGAAGCTGGACGCCGACACCGTCGAGTGGTTCAAGGAAAACGGCGGCCTGTCGCGCAAGAACGGCGACCGCTTCCGCCAGATGCTGCTGTCGCGCGGCGGCACCATGGATGCGATGGACATGTACCGCAACTTCCGCGGCCGCGATGCGAAGATCGAGCCGCTGCTGGAGCGCCGTGGCCTGACCGGCGAGTAAGCGTTCAATAGGGGGATGGGCCGCGCGCCCATCCTTCCCCTTCAGATATAAACTTCCATTCAACATCCCCTATACGGCATCCCCCTCTGCAATGAGTGTTCAAGCATTACACGGTATTACTTTAGAATCGGTCCTAACCCGCCTGGTCGAGCATTACGGCTGGGACGGGCTCGGCCGCCGCATCGAGATCAACTGTTTCATCAAGGACCCCAGCATCAAGTCGAGCCTGAAGTTCCTACGCAAGATGCCCTGGGCCCGCGAACAGGTCGAGAAGCTGTACCTGGAGACCAAGTTCACCACATGAGGGAAGACATGTTGAACGATAACGAAGACACCCTGAAAGCGCACCTCAAGACCCTGCATCGCCACCTCGAGGATGCGGGCGAGGTCGACGATGAGCTGGAAATGCTGCTGCGCCAGCTCGACGGCGACATCAAGCACGTGCTCGAGAAGCGCGCCGACGACCCGGACGCCAATACCTACGGCCTGGCCTCGCGCAGCCAGGAAATCACGGCCCGTTTCGCGGCCCGCCACCCGACCCTGGAGCCGGCGCTGCGCCAGCTTGGAAACATCCTCAACAACATGGGCATCTAAGAGCGCCGAACAAAGCCCCCATGGCGGCGTTGCATCGTCTCGCCGTACTAGCGTACTGTCTTCGACGATGCGCCTTGCCCTGCGGGCTTTGTTAGGCGCTCTAAAACAACATTTCATCCGCAATGGATGAGCCAAGTTGTTGAAAATTAAGCCAATTTTGGAAGGGGATGGAGCTGGCCGAACGCTTTTCCTGTAAAATGCCGGCCAATGAACTCCCCCGCCAATCTTTTCGCGAACGTTGCCAAACGTTCCAGCCGCGCTCCCGCCGCTCCCTTCCTGCCCATGTCCCGCGCCGAGATGGACAAGCTGGGCTGGGATTCGTGCGACATCATCCTGATCACGGGTGACGCCTACATCGACCACCCGAGCTTCGGGATGGCGCTGGTCGGCCGCCTGCTAGAAGCGCAGGGTTATCGCGTCGGCATCATCAGCCAGCCGGACTGGACCTCCGTGGAACCCTTCCGCGCGCTCGGCAAGCCCAACCTGTACTGGGGCATTACCGCCGGCAACATGGACTCGATGGTCAACCGCTACACGGCCGACCGCAAGATCCGCTCGGATGACGCCTATACGCCGAATGCCGAGCCGAACAAGCGCCCGGACCGCGCCGTGACGGTGTATTGCCAGCGCGCCCGCGAAGCTTTCCCGGGCGTGCCGGTCATCGCCGGCTCGATCGAGGCCTCGCTGCGCCGCATCGCGCACTACGATTACTGGTCGGACAAGGTGCGCCGCTCGGTGCTGTTCGAATCGAAGGCGGACCTGGTCATCTTCGGCAACGCCGAGCGGGCGCTGGTGGATGTGACGCGCCGCATCGCGGCCGGGGAGAACATCAAGAGCATCCGCGACCTGCGCGGCACTGCCTTCCTGGTGCCGCACGGCTGGCTGCCGGACGAAGAGTGGTCAGTGCACAACTCGACCCGCGTCGACGTGCCGGGCCGCGTCGATCCGCACCCGAACCCCTACGCGATGGCGCAGGAGGACACGAAAGCCTGCGCCACCGAGAACGCGCAGCCGGAGCCGGAAGTCAAACCGATCGTCATCATGACGCGCGAGCAGAGACAAGCCGCCGCCCGCGAAAAAGCGCGGAAAACCGTGGTGCGCCTGCCTTCTTTTGAAACCGTCAGCGAAGACCCGGTGATGTACGCGCACGCCTCGCGCGTGTTCCACCTGGAGTCGAACCCGGGCAATGCGCGCGCGCTGGTGCAGCAGCACGGCGACCGCGACGTCTGGCTGAACCCGCCGCCGCTGCCGCTGGCGATGGACGAGATGGATGGCGTCTACGACCTGGCCTACGCGCGTGCGCCGCACCCGAGCTACGGCAAGGCGCACATTCCGGCCTGGGAGATGATCCGCTACTCGGTGAACATCATGCGCGGCTGCTTCGGCGGCTGCACCTTCTGCTCGATCACCGAGCACGAAGGCCGCATCATCCAGAGCCGTTCGGAGCCGTCGATCCTGCGCGAGATCGAGCTGATTCGCGACACGACCAAGAACTTCGCCGGCACCATTACCGACCTGGGCGGCCCGACGGCGAACATGTACCGCCTGGCTTGCAAGGACAAGAAGGTCGAGGAAACCTGCCGCCGTCTGTCCTGCGTCTACCCGACCATCTGCTCCAACCTTGGCACCGACCACAGCAAGCTGATTTCGCTGTACCGCAAGGCGCGCGCGATCCCGGGCATCAAGAAGATCCTGATCGGTTCCGGCCTGCGCTACGACCTGGCCGTGCGCTCGCCCGAGTACGTGAAGGAACTCGTCACCCACCACGTGGGCGGCCTGCTCAAAATCGCGCCGGAGCACACGGAAGAGGGCACGCTGTCGAAGATGATGAAGCCGGGTATCGGCGCCTACGACGAGTTCAAGGCGCTGTTCGACAAGTACTCGAAGGAGGCGGGCAAGAAGCAGTACCTGATCCCCTACTTCATCGCAGCCCACCCGGGGTCGACCGACGAGGACATGCTGAACCTGGCCTTGTGGCTGAAGAAGAACAACTTCCACCTCGACCAGGTGCAGACCTTCACGCCGACGCCGATGGCGATGGCCACCACCATGTACCACACGGCCAAGAACCCGCTGGCCAAGGTGACGGACGAGTCGGAAGAGGTCCTGACCGCCAAGAGCGGCAAGCAGCGCAAGCTGCACAAAGCCTTCCTGCGCTACTACGATCCGGAAAACTGGCCGGTGCTGCGCGAGGGCCTCAAGCGCATGGGCCGCGGTGACCTGATCGGCAATGGCGAACGCCACCTGGTGCCGCCGCCCGGCAGCGAGCTGGAAGCCACGCCGCGCAGCGAGCGCAAGAACATGCCGCTGGTGGCCGAGGCACGCAGCGCGGCGCCGAAGGGCCGCGTGATCGAAGTGGCGACGCGCCGCAATGCCCGAGGAGCGAACGGCGGTGGCGGCAAGGGCCGCAACGAGCCGGCGCCCTTCATGGCGCCGCCGTCGAAAACCAAGCCGGGCATCCTGTCGACCATCAAGGCCAAGCCAAATACGGCCAAGCCGAAGACGGCGGGGCGGAAGTAAAAGCAAACCGGGGCACGACCCCGGTTTTTTTACGCCCAAAATTCGGGGTCAGAGCACTTTTTTGATCAATTACTTGCGACTAAAAATAGCAGTGAAAGTCAGGCGCTGCCCGTGCGCCAGCGCAGGTTTAATGCCAGTGAGATCTTGCCCAAAAAAGTGCTCTGACCCCGAATTGTTTTAGACTTTCAGGTCGCCACTCGCCTGCTTCTCGCGCAACTGCTTGGCGTACCGGTGCCGCGCCCGCAGCCGCGGATTGGTCATCAAGCGTCCCAGCGTTTCGCCGATCACCATCACCACGCCCAGCAGCGGCAGCACCAGCATCAGGCCGGCCACGCCGGACAGCGCGCCGCCGATGAAGATCATCAGCACCGTGATCAAGGGATGGATCTTGAGGCTGCGCCCGAGCGTCATCGGCATGAACACGAAATCGTCCAGCAGGCGCGCGAGGATGAAGACGACGATGGCGCCGTAGGCCACCAGCGGATTGCTGGGCGCGTCGGTGGCGGCCACGATCACCACCATCACGCAACCGACCACCGAGCCGATGAAGGGCACCCAGGCCAGCAGCGCCGAGATAAAACCCAGCAGCAGCGGCGAGGAGACGCCGATCACCCACAGGCCGAAGCCCAGCACGATGGTGTCGAGCACGGTCAGCTTGAGCAGGCCTTCGAAGTAGCGGCGCGCGGTCTGGTCGACCTGGTGCAGCAGGAACAGGGTGCGCTCGAAGTAGGCGTTCGGCACCGCGCGCGCCAGGAATTTCTTGAAGCGCAGGCCGTCGCGCAGGAAGAAGAAGGCGAGGAAGGGCGCCAGCAGCAGCGAGGGCAGCCAGCCGGCCGCGGTGACCAGGATGGTGGCCAGGTAGCGCTGGGCGAAGGTATCGGTGAAGACCTTGAAGCGCTTGTTGGCCAGCGAACTCAGATGCATCTCCGCCAGGATCGGGAATTTCGCTTCCAGCAGCGCCATCGTGTTGCGCACAAAGGCCACGCCGCCGTTCGCGTACAGCGCCAGCGTATCGCTCCAGGAGCCGGCATCGTCCGGCCCGGCGTTCCAGGTCAGCGCCGCCACCAGCACCAGCGCGGACACGCCGAAGAACACGCCGCATACCAGCATCGACGAGACGCTGCGCGAAAAGCCCAGGCGCAGCAGGCGCCGCATCGGGCCCAGCAGCGTGTAGTACATCACGGTGCCGAAGATAAAGGGCAGCACCAGCCACAGCATGTGCTCGAGCAGCACCAGCAGCAGGCAGGTGACGGCGATGATCCCGGTCCAGACCACCGGCCCGGCGCGCTCTTCGCGGACCACGGGCGCGGCGATCACAGCGCTTCCAGCTGCGGGCGGCCGTCGAGGCGCTCGCGCAGGCGCTGGCCGATGTGGCGCGCCAGCGCCAGCGAGATCTTGTAGCCGATGACGGCGTCGGTGTCCATCAGCGCCAGGAAGTCGTCGCGGAAGAACACCGCCAGCTCGCAGTGGTCGATGGCGCGTACGCGGGCGCTGCGCGGCGAGTTGTCGAGCAGGGCGAGGTCGCCGAAGAAGCTGCCCGGTCCCAGCTCGCTCACCAGCTGGCGGCGGCCTTCGTGCATACGGCTGATCTCGACGCGTCCCGCCATCACCAGGTAGAGCGCCTGGCCCTCCTCGTTCTCGTCGAAGACGATCTCTTCGGGCTGGTAGCGCCGCTCGTGCATCAGGCCATCCACGAACTTGACCTCGATCGGCTTGAGCGTGCGGAACAGGGACGTGTTCTGCAGCCGGCGCTGGCGCGGGGACAAGGTCTGGGACTTGAGAAAACCAAAGATCACGGGAACTCCAGGAATTAGGTGCTTGTCAATTATGCACGATTAGGTTGTGCCACGCAGCAATAGCACGAGTGCTGTGCCGTTATCAGACACTAGCCCCGTTCAAACACGAATCGTACGTGCACAAATGTTGAAACCGTGTAAGATAATTCCCTTAGGAAACATCTGTTGCTATAAATACACGAACAAGCTGCGGCTGTCCCAGAGAGAACCCGAGTGATCGACATTCAAACTTTCATGCTGGCGCTCGGCGTCGGCAATATCGCCTTTGCCCTGCTGATGGCGGGATATATGCGCGGCGCCGACAACAGCCCGGCCCTCGGCTACTGGATGTGGGGCCGCCTGTCGATCGGCCTTGCCCAATTGTGCTGGTGGATCGCGCCGCAGTTCGAGCTGCGCCTGGTCGAGGCCTTGTCCGCCTGCGCCTGGCTGGGCGGCGTCGCGCTGGAGGTGGGCGCCAACTGCCTGTTCTTCGGTTTTACGCGCTGGCGCAGGTCGCTCTACCTGCTTACCGTTCCCGGCTGGGTGGCGGTCTGCTACGCGGTGGCGACCGGGGCCTCGCGCCTGCAGCTGACAGAACTGATCTCCTTCATTATCGCCCTGTCCGTGTTCGGCGCGGCGGTGGTGCTGCTGCGTCCGCGCGAGGCGCCGCTGCTGCAGCGTATCATTGGCGTCAACAACATCCTGTTCGCGCTGGCGATCTGGGCTTGGCTGGGCTTCGAAGGCGGCAGCCCCGGCACCGGCATGACGCCGGTCATCGGCCTGGCCTACCTGGCCAGCTACCTCCTGATGATCGTGAACGGCTTCGGTTTCCTGTTGCTGTGCAAGCAGAAGGACGACGCGCTGATGCGCCGTCTGGCGACCATCGACGGCCTCACCGGCATGCTGAACCGCCGCGCCTTCTTCGAGCAGGCCGACAGTGCGCGCCAGCTGGCGCTGCGCCTGCGCAAGCCGATCGCCTTGCTGATGCTCGACATCGACCACTTCAAGCAGCTCAACGACAGCCATGGCCACGCCTGCGGCGACGAGGCGCTGAAGGTCTTCGCCGACACCACGCGCGGCGTGCTGCGCGAGCATGACCTCATCGGCCGGCTCGGCGGCGAAGAATTTGCACTGGTCCTGCCCGCCACCCGGCTCGAGGGTGCGCTGGAGGTGGCGGAACGCCTGCGCCTTGCCGTGCTCGATGCGCCGGTGTTTGGCGGCGCGCCGGGCTACCGCATGACGGTCAGCATCGGCGTGGTGACGATCGAGGCCGGCGAGGAGCTGACAGCGGCGCTGGCCCGCGCCGATCACGCGCTGTATGCGGCCAAGACCAGTGGGCGCAACCGGGTCGAAGTCGGCCAGCCGATGCTGAAACGCGCTTGAGCGCGCTCTACGGCGGTAAACGAAAAAAGGCCCGACAAGTCGGACCTTTTTTCTTTGAATCTGGCGGAGCGGACGGGGCTCGAACCCGCGACCCCCGGCGTGACAGGCCGGTATTCTAACCAACTGAACTACCGCTCCGTTTTTACTGATCTTCTCTTCGCTGTCGACATCGTCCGGAGATCTGGTGGGCGCTGAGAGGCTCGAACTCCCGACCTAATCCTTGTAAGGGATCCGCTCTACCAACTGAGCTAAGCGCCCGCAAACCGCTTCGGTGATGTCTTCGACGTTTGTCACCACGTCCGAAGAGGCCCGAATCATAGCGTATCCCTTCTGGAGCACGCAAGGGCTTTAGGGAAAAAAAATGTTGTATGCCTGCCCACGATCGCGCTTATTCCTTGCATAAGCTAATGCACATGTTCGACAATTGCGCCTTTACCAACCTGGCAATGTGAAGACATCGATAACGATGCGAATTGTTCAGGGGGGAAGAGGGGGGATGGCGGAGACACACACCAGTTTTTTTACCCTTCCTAGGAAATCGCAATGACCAAGATGTCCAAGATGCACAAGCGCGTCATCGCCGCCCATGGCGCGATGCTGGCGCTGTCAGCCCTGTCCGCCGGTGCGGCCATGGCCCAAGCTACATCGACCAACGAGCTGCAGACCGTCACCGTGACGGCGCAGCGCCGCACCGAGAATATCAAGGAGGTGCCGGTCTCGGTCAGCGCCGTCAAGGGTGAAAAGCTCGACGTCATCGTCTCGGGCGGTGAAGACATCCGCGTGCTGGCCGGCAAAGTGCCGAGCCTGAACATCGAATCGTCGAACGGCCGCACCTTCCCGCGCTTCTACATCCGCGGCTACGGCAACACCGACTTCTCGCTGTTCGCCTCGCAGCCGGTGTCGCTGATCTATGACGACATCGTCCAGGAAAACCCGATCCTCAAAGGCTTCCCGATCTTCGACGTCGCCGGCGTCGAAGTGCTGCGCGGCCCGCAGGGCACCCTGTTCGGCCGCAACACCCCGGCCGGCGTGGTCAAGCTCGAATCCGAAAAGCCGAACCTGAAAAAGGTCGAGGGCTACTACAACGCCTCCTGGGGCAGCCACAACACCGTGAACCTGGAAGGCGCCGTCAACGTGCCGCTGTCGGACAAGTGGGCGATGCGCGTCTCGACCCTGCGCCAGCACCGCGACGATTTCGTCAACAACTACAGCGACCTCGCCAAGACCAACAAGACCGGCGAACTGGACGGCTACAACGAGCACGCCGAGCGCGTGCAGTTCCTGTACACCCCGGACAGCACCTTCAGCGCGCTGTTCAACGTGCACCAGCGCACCACCAACGGCAGCGCCCGCCTGTTCCGCGCCAACCTGATCAAGAAGGGCACGAACGACATCGCCGACGGTTACGACCTGAACAGCATCGTCACCAACGCCCAGAACTTCCAGGACCTCAAGACCCAGGGCGCCAACCTGCGCCTGAGCTGGGACCTGGGTCCTGTGAAACTGTATTCGATCACCGGCTACGAAAGCGTGGATCACTACAACAGCCGCGGCGACATCGACGGCGGCATCATCGGCGGCCCGGGCGTGGTGCCCTTCCAGGTGCAGACCGCCAGTCGCCTGACCGACCTGAGCCAGTGGTCGCAGGAATTCCGTGTCGAATCGAAGAACACCGGCCCGCTGAACTGGCAGGCCGGCCTGTATTACTTCGACGAAGACGCGACCGGCGGCAGCGACAACTTCGACAGCGTGACCCAGGCGCAGACCTCGCGCGTGGTCTCGAACCAGAAGAACAAGGCCTGGGCCGCCTTCGGTTCCGTGACCTATGCCGTCAACGACGCCTTCACCCTGCGCGGCGGCCTGCGCTACACCGACGACAAGAAGGACTTCGCCACGTTGGAACACACCAACGTGACCCTGATCGGCCCGGCCGGCATCAGCGAAAGCAAGAGCAAGGTCAACTGGGACCTGTCCGGTACCTACAAGCTGAACCGTGACGTGAACCTGTACGCCCGTGCGGCGACCGGCTTCCGCGCCCCGAGTATCGCTGCCGCCTCGGCATCGGTGCCGGTGACCGTGGCCGACGCCGAGACCGTCACCTCGATCGAAGGCGGCATCAAGGCCGACCTGTTCGAGCGCCGCGCCCGCCTGAACTTCTCGCTGTACGACTTCGAAGTGAAGAACCAGCAGCTGACCGTGGTCGGCGGCAACTCGAACGTCACCAAGCTGATCAACGCGGCCAAGACCAAGGCCCACGGCGCCGAATTCGACGTCGAAGGCATCGTCAGCCCGGAACTGCGCGTGACCGCCGGCGCCAGCTACAACTTCACCGAGATCCGCGATCCTAGCCTGTCGGTCAACAAGTGCGCCCAGTGCACCATCACCGACCCGATCAACACGGCCGGCCGCGTCGAGATCAACGGCAACCCGCTGCCGCAGGCGCCGAAGTGGACCCTCAACGCGACCGCGCGCTACGGCGTGCCGATGGGCGACGGCGAGTTCTTCGTTTACACCGACTGGTCCTACCGTACGAAGATCAACTTCTTCCTGTACGAAGCAACCGAGTTCAGCGGCAAGCCGCTGACCGAAGGCGGCCTGCGCGTCGGCTACAACTGGGCGGGCGGCAAGTATGAAGTGGCTGCCTTCGGCCGCAACATCCTCGACCAGCGCCGCATCACCGGCGCCATCGACTTCAACAACCTGACCGGCTTCACCAACGAGCCGCGTACCTGGGGCGTTCAGTTCAAGGGCAACTTCTAAGCATCAGCTTAGTTCTCCCTGACATCAAAAAGGCCGCGAGCGATCGCGGCCTTTTTTTATTTATCTGCGTATGCACATATATCAAATTTTTTGGTTATATCTGATATAAGTCAAAACGATGTGTTAAATCATGTGGTTGACCAAGAATGACGATTTCGTGATTTTCAGGTGTTTTTTAGCAAGATCTTATTTTGCAGAGCTCGATTTCGGCCAAATAAAGTAGGTTTTTACTACCAAGTGTGGTTTTTCGTTGTAAAGATGCCGAAATCAATTGTGAAATTTCTACATGTCTTCTTTCTTCGCGCTACTCTTCCGTGTCCGCTTTCAGACGGGCAATCGGTGAGCAATTGGCGCCGACACAACTAGATCTCAGGCACTGAGTAGTCATGATGTGCTTGCGGAAAATCAAACTTTTGTGTTTTTCTAATAAGGAAGAAACATGAAGTCTCAGAAATCGATGTACCCGGCAGTCTTGAAGTTGTGCGCAGCGGCCGTGATCGGCCTCGGCGCAAGCGCCGTCCACGCTGGCGTTCCCGCCGGGGCTGTCACCGCATCCGCCGCGCAGGGTGTAGGCATCACCGACCAGACCGACCGCCTGATCGTCAAGTACAAGGATGAAGCCGCACCCGGCGCCAAGGGCCAGTCGCGTCTGGCCGCTGCCGGCGTGATTCCGGCATCGCGCATGGCCAAGCTCGAGCTGGCCGGCCGCAATCTCGGCCTGACGATGAAGGAACTGCACACCATCGGAACCGGCGCCCGCGTCATCCAGCTGAACCGCAAGGTGTCGGTGGCCGACGCCGCCAAGGTCGCCGCCGACCTGATGGCCAGCGACGCTTCGGTGGAGTACGCCGAGCCGGACCGCATCATGAAGCCGATGTTCACCCCGAACGATCCGTACTTCAGCCAGCAGTGGGACTACACCGATGTTACCGGCGGCATGCGCCTGCCGGCGGCCTGGGACAAGTCGACCGGCACTGGCATCCGCGTGGCCGTGATCGACACCGGCTACCGTCCGCACGTCGACCTGCAGGGCCAGATCCTGGCCGGCTATGACTTCATCGCCGACACCGCGATTTCGAACGACGGCAACGGCCGCGACAGCGACGCCAGCGATCCGGGCGACTGGACCACCGCGGGCCAGTGCGGCGCCGGCGAGCCGGCCTCGAACTCGAGCTGGCACGGCACCCACGTGGCCGGCACCATCGCTGCGCTCACCAACAACGGTATCGGCGTGGCCGGCGTCGCCTACGGCGCCAAGGTCGTGCCGGTGCGCGTGCTGGGCCAGTGCGGCGGCTACACCTCCGATATCGCCAACGGCATCATCTGGGCTTCCGGCGGCACCGTCTCGGGCGTGACCAATATCGCGGCCCGTGCACAGGTGATCAACATGTCGCTGGGCGGCGGCGGCGCCTGCGACACGACCTCGCAAAGCGCGATCAACAGCGCCCGCTCGCGCGGCACCGTGGTCGTGGTTGCGGCCGGTAACGAAAACCAGAACGCCAGCAACAGCAACCCGGCCAACTGCTCGGGCGTGATCGCGGTGGCGGCCACCAACAAGTCGGGCGGCCGTGCGTCGTACTCGAACTACGGCACCGTCGTCGACGTGGCCGCACCTGGCGGCGATACCGGCGCGGCGATCCTGTCGACCCTGAACGCCGGCACCACCACCCCGGGCGCCGACAACTACGCCGGCTACATGGGCACCTCGATGGCCACCCCGCACGTGGCAGGCGTGGTCGCGCTGATGCTGGCGAAGAACCCGAACCTGACCCCGGACGAGGTCGAAGCGAAGCTGAAGTCGAGCGCACGCGCCTTCCCGGCAACGTGCTCGGGTTGCGGCGCAGGTATCGTCGACGCTTCGGCCGCTGTCGATGCGGCTGCCGGCACCAGCACCGGCACGACGATGTCGGAAACCGAGTCGAACAACACGATCTCCACCGGTAACACGGTCGCGACCTCGGGCACCACGGTCAACGGCAACCTGTCGAGCAGCAGCGACACGGACTACTTCAAGGTCACGATCCCGGCCGGCAAGACCCTGAGCGCGACCCTGACGCCGAACGCAAGCTCCGACTACGACCTGTACATCTACAACAGCGCAGGCACCCAGGTGACTTCCAGCACCAACGGTACGGGCGCGGTGGATTCGGCAAGTGCGTCGAATACCGGCACCACTGCCGTGACTGCTTACGTGCGCGTGGTGTACTACAGCGGCGGCACCGGTTCGACCAGCGGCACCTACACGCTGAAACTGAGCTGGTAATCATCTGCAAACAGAAAGTTCGAGAAAGCTGATTGATCTATAAAGGAAATGCCGCAAGGAACTAAATTCCTTTAACAATCAATTACTTATCAAAAATTTTCCTGTGGTAAAAACCCCTAAAGCGGCCCCAAGCGGGCCGCTTTTCGTTACGCTTCCCTGTTCGGTTACTCCAAAAGAGGAAGCAAGCATGACGCACCACAAGATGTATCCCGTGTTGAAAATCTGCGCAGCAGCCCTCGTCGCCTTCGGCTCGCTGGCTGCTCACGCTGCGCCGTCGGATGCGGCACAAACCAGAGTCATTACCCAGACCGACCGCCTGATCGTCAAGTACAAGGACGCCGTCGACAATTCCAAGGGCGCCGTGCCCGCGCGCGCCATGTCGGCTGCGCGCCAGGCCCTGCTCGCCCGCGCCGGCCAGCAGCTCGGCGCCACCATGCGCGCACTGCGCGCGACCGCCACCGGCGCCGACGTCTTGCAGCTCAGCCGTACCATGTCGCTGGACGAAGCCCGCGCCCTGGCCGCCGAGCTGATGGCGCGCGACCCGGACGTCGAGTACGCCGAGCCAGACCGCATCATGGTCCCGCTGTTCACTCCGAATGACCCGATGTACACCCAGCAGTGGCACTACTACGACGCCAAGGGCGGCCTGAACCTGCCCGCCGCCTGGGACAAGTCGACCGGCGCCGGCATCAACGTGGCCGTGATCGATACCGGCTACCGTCCGCACGCCGACCTGTCGGGCCAGATCCTGCCGGGCTATGACTTCATCGCCAACGCGGCCATGGCTGCCGACGGCGGCGGCCGCGACAGCGACGCCAGCGATGTCGGCGACAGCACCACCGCCGGCCAGTGCGGCGGCGGCCTGCCGGCGCAGGACGATGCCTCGAGCTGGCACGGCACCCACGTGGCCGGCACCATCGCCGCGAAGACCAACAACGGCGTCGGCGTGGCCGGCGTCGCTTTCGGCGCCAAGGTCGTCCCGGTGCGCGTGCTGGGCAAGTGCGGCGGCTACACCTCGGATATCGCCGACGCCATGATCTGGGCGTCCGGCGGCGCCGTCACCGGCGTCCCGGCCAACCCGAACAAGGCGCGCGTGCTGAACCTGTCGCTGGGCGGCAGCGGCGCCTGCGACGCCACGACCCAGAATGCGATCAACAGCGCCCGTTCGCGCGGCGCCGTGGTCGTGGTCGCGGCCGGCAACTCGAACGTGAATGCGTCCAACTCGAACCCGGCCAACTGCGCCGGCGTGATCACGGTGGCGGCGGTCGGCCGCAGCGGCGGCAAGGCGTCCTACTCGAACTACGGCGCGAACGTCGACGTCGCAGCCCCGGGCGGCGACAGCGGCGCGGCCATCCTGTCGACCTGGAACGCCGGCACCACCACCCCGGCGGGCGACAACTACGGCTACATGATGGGCACCTCGATGGCGACCCCGCACGTGGCCGGCGTGGCCGCGCTGATGCTGGCGAAGAACCCGGCGCTGACCCCGGACGAAGTCGAAGCCAAGCTGAAAGCCACCGCGCGCGCCTTCCCGGTGGCCTGCTCGGGCTGCGGCGCCGGCATTGTCGACGCGGCCGCGGCCGTGAATGCGGTGACGGCCACGGTGGCGGTGCAGCCGCCGACCCAGAACGAGGTGGAACCGAACAATTTCCTCTCGAACGCCAACGCCGTGAACGTGGCCGGCACCGTGGTCAACGGGACCATGTCCGCCAGCAACGACAACGATTATTTCATCGTCCAGGTGCCGGCCGGTAAGACCCTGACCGCGACCCTGAGCATGAGCGGCAGCACCATCGACTATGACCTGTACGCCTACACCAGCGCGGGCACCCAGCTGGCCGTGAGCACCAACGGCGCCGGCGTGAACGATGCGGTGTCGGTGACCAACACGGCGACTACCACCCAGGCGCGCCTGGTCCGCGTGCGCTATCACGCGGGTCCCCTGGGCAATTACACGCTGAAGTTCACCTGGTAAGCCTTCAAGCGGCAAGACAGGGCGCGTAACGAAAGTTGCGCGCCTTTTTTGTTAGCACTTATACTGTATGGAATTACAGTATGAATACTCCGACCCGCAAGATCATCCACTGCGACTGCGACTGTTTCTACGCTTCCGTCGAGATGCGGGATGATCCGTCCCTGCGCGGCCGGCCGCTGGCGGTCGGGGGACGGCCGGACCAGCGTGGCGTGATCGCCACCTGCAACTACGAGGCGCGCCGCTTCGGCATCCATTCGGCGATGGCCACCGCCCAGGCGATGAAACTGTGTCCGAACCTGCTCCTGATCCCGCCGAACATGGAGAAGTACCGGATCGCATCAACCCAGATCATGGACATCTACCGCGACTACACGGAGCTGGTCGAGCCGCTCTCACTGGACGAGGCTTACCTGGACGTGACGGAGTCGCCGCACTGCAAGGGCAGCGCGACCCTGATCGCGCAGGAGATCCGGCGGCGCATTTTCGAGACCGTCGGGATCACGGCGTCTGCCGGCGTGGCGCCGAGCAAGTTCGTGGCCAAGATCGCCAGCGACTGGAACAAGCCGGACGGCCTGTTCCTGGTGCGCCCCGAGGAAGTCGATGCCTTCGTGGCCGCGCTGCCGGTGAAGAAGCTGCACGGCGTCGGCAAGGTCACGGCGGCCAAGATGAAAAGCCTGGGCGTGGAAACCTGCGCCGACCTGCGAACCTGGAACATGGCCAAGCTGCAGGAGCATTTCGGCTCCTTCGGCGCCCGCCTGTACGACCTGTGCCGCGGCATCGACTACCGCGAGGTCAACCCGGTGCGCGAGCGCAAGTCGATCAGTACCGAGGAAACCTATACGCCCGACGTGCCGGACCTGCCAGCCTGCCTGGCCCTGCTGCCTGAGCTGATGGAGCACCTGCAGGGCCGGATCAAGCGCAACAATGCTGAAAAATTCATCAACAAGCTCTTCGTCAAACTGAAATTCAACGACTTCCAGCAGACCACAGTCGAGTGCGTCGGCTACGCGCCCAACCTGGCGATCTTCACGCACCTGATGGAAACCGGCTGGCTGCGCGCCAGCCGCCCGGTGCGCCTGCTGGGCGTGGGCGTGCGGCTGAGCGACACGGAACAGGTCGAGCAGCTCAGCTTGTTTGACGAACGCGCAACACATTAAAAAAGCCTACCCTGCTGGCTGAAAATTGCCGGCCGGCAGCGTGTAGAATGTCGTTCCCCTGAAATTTATAGGTTAAAGAAAGCAAGGTATGTGGTTCAAGAATCTTCAGATCTATCGTCTGCCCGCACCGTGGGCTTTTACCGCCGAACAAATGGAAGAGGCGCTGCAGTCGCAGGCGTTCACGCCGGCCAGCAGCAATGAACTGCTGCGCCAGGGCTGGGATTCGCCGCGCGGCAACGGCAAGCTGGTCCACGAAGTCAACAAGCAGATGCTGATGATGCTGGGCACCGAAAAGAAACTGCTGCCGGGCTCGGTCATCAACCAGGTTGCCAAGGCCCGCGCGGCCGAGCTGGAAGAGCAGCAAGGCTTCCCGCCGGGCAAGAAGGCCATGAAAGAGCTGAAGGAACGCGTGGCCGACGAACTGCTGCCGCGCGCCTTCTCGATCCGCAGCAACGTCTGGACCTGGATCGACCCGGTCAACGGCTGGCTGGTGATCGATGCCGCCAGCCCGTCGAAAGCCGACGACGTCATCAAGCTGCTGCTGAAGGCCGTCGACAAGATGCCGCTGGAATCGCTGCGCGTGCAGAGCTCGCCGGTGGCCGTCATGACCGGCTGGCTGGAATCGGACGAGGCGCCGTACAACTTCACGATCGACCAGGACACCGAGCTGCGCGCCACCGGCGAGAGCAAGGCCGCGGTGCGCTACGTGAAGCACTCACTGGACCCGGAAGACATCCGCCGCCACATCGCCGCCGGCAAGCAGTGCACCCGCCTGGCCATGACCTGGAACAGCCGCGTGTCCTTCGTGCTGACCGAGTCGCTGGCGGTCAAGGGCGTCAAGCCGCTGGACGTGATCAAGGAAAACGAAACCATCACCTACAGCGATGACGAGCGCTTCGATAACGACATCATGCTGATGACCGGCGAGCTGGCCAAGATGCTGGCGGATCTGGTTGAGGCGCTGGGTGGCGAGGCCAAGGCGTAAGCATCGTCATTCCCGCGAAGGCGGGAATCCATGCTGAGCCACTCAGCACGCGACGTATAGATTCCCGCTTTCGCGGGAAGTCAGGTCGGGCAATGCCAGGCATGACGACAAAAACAACGGCCCGGACATTGCGCCCGGGCCGTTGTTCATTTAGCCGCCACTTCCTCCGTCGTCGCCGGCTCCTTCTTCCCACCCGAGCTTTCCGCCTGCCCGCTGGTGTAGGTCGCCCCTTGCCGGTCCTCGTGCGGCGCCGGCTTGCCCGGCAGCGGCGGCAGGGCCTTGGCTTTCTCGAGATCGATGCCGGCCACCTGCGCCACGCGGCGGCCGTAATCTTCGTCGCAGTGCCACAGGTGCCAGACCATGCGCAGCTGGATGACTTCCGGGCATTTCTTGAGGTCGCCGCCGACGTTGTTCACCAGGTCGTCGCGTTCCCAGTCCTCGAAAGACCGGTAGCGGTCGCCGGCCTGCTGGTAGTCGGCCGCGGTCGAGGTGGTCTGGTAGCGGCCGACGTGGCCCTGCACGTACTGGTGATAGTCCTTGGCCGGCTGCGGCGCTTCCTGCAGGCCGCCCAGCAGGCTGGGCTCGTAGTTGATGTGCTTGTCTTCGCCGCCGCCGTCGACGTAATACGCCATCTGGCCGTCGCGCTGGTTGGTGCGGGCGCGGGCGCCGTCCTGCGGCGCGTTGATCGGCAGCTGCAGGTAGTTGGGGCCGACGCGGTAGCGCTGGGTGTCGGAGTAGGACAGGGTGCGGCCCTGCAGCATCTTGTCGTCCGAGAAGTCGATGCCGTCGACCAGCACGCCGGTGCCGAAGGCCGACTGCTCGGTTTCGGCGAACACATTGTCCGGGTTCTTGTTGAGCACCATGCGGCCTACCGGCAGCAGCGGGAACTGGTCTTCCGGCCAGCGCTTGGTGTCGTCCAGCGGGTCGAAGTCGAGTTCGGGATGCTCGCCGTCGGACATGATCTGTACGCAGAATTCCCACTCCGGGAACTCGCCGCGCTCGATCGCCTCATACAGGTCGCGGGTGGCGTGGCTGGCTGGTGTCGTGGCCCTGGATCTCGGCGGCTTGGCTGGAGGTCAGATTGCGCACGCCCTGTTTCGGCTGCCAGTGGAATTTCACGATGTGGGCGATGCCCTGGTCGTTCACCAGTTTATAAGTGTTAACGCCCGAACCTTCCATCTCGCGGTAATTGGCTGGAATGCCCCATGGGCTCTTGACCCAGGTAACCATGTGCAGCGCTTCCGGGTGGTTCGAGATGAAATCGTAGAAGCGCCACGGTTCCTGCTGGTTGGTGACGGGGTCGGGTTTGAAGGCGTGGATCATGTCCGGGAACTTGATCGCGTCGCGGATGAAGAAGACCTTCAGGTTGTTGCCGACCAGGTCCCAGTTGCCGTCCAGGGTTTTCAGTTTGACGGCGAAGCCGCGCGGGTCGCGTGCCGTTTCCGGCGATTCCTTGGCGCCGATCACGGTCGAGAAGCGCACGAACACAGGGGTCTGCACGCCGACCTCGTTGAGGACGCGGGCGCGGGTGAATTTGCTGGCGGGCTCGTTGCCGATCTTGCCGTAGGCTTCGAAATAACCGTGGGCGCCGGTACCGCGCGCGTGCACCACGCGTTCGGGGATGCGCTCGCGGTCGAAGTGTGTGATCTTTTCGATGAACTGGTAGTTTTCCAGTGTGGCGGGACCGCGCTCGCCAACCGAGCGCAGGGACTGGTTGTCGCGGACGGGATGACCCTGGCGGGTGGTCAGGGTCGGGCGCTGCTCGTTCATTGTGCTTCCTCCTGCGGTCATGGAGGAAGCATTGTAGGAATTGCCAACAACGCGCAGCGCGCGTTAGCCGTCCAGAAATGCTGCTGTGTCAGCGTTGCTGGAAGACGCCGGCGGCGCGGTTCTTGGTGACGTTGTCCCAGGTAAAAATGCTGCCGTTCATGGCCACGTAGACACCCGGCGGCAGGGTCTGGGCCACGCCGCAGGCGAAGCCGAAGTTGAACAGCGCATCCGAGTTGGCGATCTCGTAGGGGATCATGGCGCCGGTGAAGACGATGGTCTTGTCCTTCACTGCCGGCCCCAGCACCTCGGCGGTTTCGCGCATGGTGTCGGTGCCGTGCACGATCACGATCGCCTTCTCGCTGGCGGCCTGGCAGGCGGCCAGGACCTTCTGGCGGTCGGCGTCCTGCATGTCGAGCGAGTCGAGCAGGGAAACGACCTCGAGCGCGGCAGGGATGGTGATGCGCGAACGTTTGATAACCTCAGGCAAGTGGCTGTCCGCAAAGCCCAGGACACCGTTGAGTTCGTTGTAGTGTTTGTCGAAGGTGCCGCCGGTGGCAATGATCCGCAAAGTCATGATGATGGTTTGGAAACGCAGAAAAATAAGGTGGGTAATGATAGCCGCAAACCGGTGTGTATCCATATGTGAGTGCGCTAGAATCGTTCGGATCGGATGAGTACACTGATCACATGAAACCCGTCGCTCCAGGCACTGTCATCTTTCATCGCCATCGCGGTTATGGCGTCATCGTCCACGTCAATCTCTTGACCGGATGGATCTCCGCGCGCTTCGGCAACGAACCGCGCACGCTCGATCTCAACCTTTCCACCGACGAAGTGCAGCACGCCGATGGCGAGGCCATCCTGTTCCGCCGCTCGCCGCCGGACCGCATGCCGCACGCGCGCCTGATGGCCATGGTGCGCGAGCTGCACAAGGCCGGCTACGAAAAGCTCTACCTGCACTCCTGGCCCAAGCCTTCCGGCCTGCACTGGCGCTGGCATTTGTTTACCGGCCAGCGCGACTGGATGCAGCGCCCCTGGCGCGAAGGCTGGTACGGCTCCGGTGCCGACTACAACGGCAATCCGGTGATGGGCTGGGGAGACGCGCCCGGCGCCACCACGGACGAACTGATCCACGCGCTGGCGAAGTTCGACCCCGAAGGCCTGGCGCGTGCGCTCGGCCGCGACGAAGATCACACCGCCTGGTTCGCCGGCGTCTGCGATGCCTTGCTGCCGGGCTACATGTACAGTTTCGACATGGCGCCGCAGCCCAAGGGCAGCGGCCTGGTCGAGATGCCGCCGGTGCCCGTGGTACCGGTGCGCGCCGGCCTGCCCGCGTATGCCGGCCCCGCGATCGACTGGCCGCCGGGCTGGGCTGGATTGTGGACGCGCCGGCATGAGATGCCGATGCGTAAGCCCAATTTTACGGGCGAGCCCGAGTTGCGTTGATCATCGTTTCAACGCCTCTGGATTCAAAATATTCGTCGGCTGGCCCTTGGCGAAATTGAGCACGTTCTCGAACGCGACGCGGAAATACAGCTCGTAGCTGTTCTTCTCCACATAGCCCAGGTGCGGCGTCGCCAGCACGGTCGGAATCTTCAATAGCGGCGATTCCGCCGGCAGCGGCTCGCTGGTGAACACGTCCAGCGCCGCGTAGCCCGGCCGCCCGCGCTGCAGGGCTTCCTCCAGCGCATTCTCCGCCACCAGCTCGGCCCGGCTGGTATTCACGAACAGCGCGTCACGCTTCATGCGCGACAGGTCCTCGGCCGTGACGATGCCGCGCGTCGCATCGTTCAGGCGCAGGTGCAGGCTCAGCACGTCGGCCTGTTCGAAAAAGGCCTCGCGCGTTGGCGCCGCCTGGTAGCCGTCGGCCACCGCCGCCGCGCGGCTGGTCTCCCTGCCCCACACCAGGACCTGCATGCCGAAGGCCTTGCCGTAGCCGGCCACCATGCGGCCGATCTTGCCGTAGCCCCAGATCGCCAAAATACGTCCCTTCAGCGTCCGGCCCAGGCCGTTCAGTTCCGGATTGATCGACGCCGTCTGCCACAAGCCCTGTTTCAGGTTGTTGGCGTAGGGGACGATCTTGCGGCTGGCGGCCATGATCAGCGCCCAGGTCAGCTCGGCGGGTGCGACCGGCGAGCCGATGCCTTCCGCGATCGCGACGCCTTGCTCGGTGGCCGCTGCGACGTCGACGTGGCCGGCCAGCTTGCCGGTCTGCGAGATCAGTTTCAGGTTCGGCAGCTTGGCCAGCAAGGCGCGCGGGAAGGCGGTGCGCTCGCGGATCAGGACCAGGGCGTCGAACGGGGCCAGGCGGATCGCCAGCTGGCCCAGTCCGCGGCTCGAATTGGTGAACACTTTAACGTCGTGACCGTCCAACAATTGAAAGCAATCCAGCTGGCGCACGGCGTCCTGGTAATCGTCAAGGATGGCTATTTTCATAAGAGTTTTCGTAAATTTCGTACGGGTAAGTAATGAAATAACGCGGATTCAAAAGATGATGAATAACCTACTAGATTAGTCAACCAAAATTCCTACATTTTTGTTGTGAAAGCATTTGAAACGCATTTTTTCAGGTGTAGAATCGACCAGAAATAAAGGCCGACGATGTCTCATTGTTAACTTTTGCGACATTGATCGAGGCCAGCAGCCGACACGACCGCCGCATCACGTTACCCGGCGCCGAACCATTGCCAAATGGATTCTTGAGCGCGGGCCCGGTACCGGGACCATGACGATGACGATCTGCCGAGCGGGAAATACCAAGACGGAACCTCGATAAACCGTTGCCAGCCGCGGCTCTGTGACGCGAAGCCGGCTTTTCGAGGCCCAAAGAATTCTTAATTGGCATTGGAGGTACTCATGAACCAGCCCGTCATGGGCGGCGTCGCCGCTTTGAACGTCCCAGCTTACATCAAGCACAACAAACTCATCAATTGGGTGGCCGATATCGCGGCCCTGACCAAGCCCGACGCCATCTACTGGTGCGACGGTTCCCAGGAAGAGTATGACCGCCTGTGCGCCCTGATGGTCGAGGCTGGCACGATGAAGCGCCTGAATCCCGAGAAGCGCCCGAATTCCTATCTGGCCTGCTCGGACCCGAGCGACGTGGCCCGTGTGGAAGACCGCACCTTCATCTGCTCGGCAACGAAAGAACAGGCCGGTCCGACCAACAACTGGACCGACCCGAACGAGATGCGCCAGACCCTGAACGGCCTGTTCGACGGCTGCATGGCCGGCCGCACCATGTATGTGGTGCCGTTCTCGATGGGTCCGCTGGGTTCGCCGATCGCCCACATCGGCGTCGAGCTGTCCGACTCGCCCTACGTGGCCGTCAACATGCGCATCATGACCCGCATGGGCAAGGCCGTGTACGACGTGCTGGGCGAGACCGGCGAGTTCGTGCCCTGCGTGCACAGCGTCGGCATGCCGCTGCAGGCAGGCCAGCAGGACGTGCGCTGGCCGTGCAACGCCACCAAGTACATCGTCCACTATCCCGAAACCCGCGAGATCTGGTCCTTCGGCTCGGGCTACGGCGGCAACGCGCTGCTGGGCAAGAAATGCTTCGCGCTGCGTATCGCTTCCAACATGGGCTACCAGGAAGCCCAGCAGGGCGGCACCGGCTGGCTGGCCGAGCACATGCTGATCCTGGGCGTGGAATCGCCGCAAGGTGAAAAGAAATACGTGGCCGCCGCCTTCCCCTCGGCCTGCGGCAAGACCAACTTCGCGATGCTGATCCCCCCTAGCGGCTTCGAAGGCTGGAAGGTCACCACCATCGGCGACGACATCGCCTGGATCAAGCCGGGCGCGGACGGCAAGCTGGTCGCCATCAACCCGGAAGCCGGCTACTTCGGCGTGGCCCCGGGCACCAACGACAAGACCAACCCCAACTGCATGGCCTCGCTGCGCGAGAACGTCATCTTCACCAACGTCGCGCTGACCGATGACGGCGACGTCTGGTGGGAAGGCATGACCAAGGAAGCGCCGGCGCACCTGATCGACTGGCAAGGTAAAGACTGGACCCCGGCCTCGGGCACCAAGGCCGCGCACCCGAACGCGCGCTTCACCGTCGCCGCGACCCAGAACCCGGTCATCGACCCGGCCTGGGACGATCCGGCCGGCGTGCCGATCTCGGCCTTCATCTTCGGCGGCCGCCGCTCGACCACGGTGCCGCTGGTGACCGAAGCCCGCAACTGGACCGAAGGCGTCTACATGGCCGCCACCATGGGTTCGGAAACCACCGCCGCCGCCGCCGGCCAGATGGGCATCGTGCGCCGCGACCCGTACGCGATGCTGCCCTTCATCGGCTACAACATGAGCGACTACTTCCAGCACTGGCTGGACCTGGGCAAGAAAGTCGCTGCGCAGCCGAAGATCTTCTGCGTCAACTGGTTCCGCACCGACGAGAAAGGCAACTTCGTGTGGCCGGGCTACGGCGACAATATGCGCGTCCTGAAGTGGATCCTCGACCGCACCGAGGGTAGCCAGGGTGGCGTCGAGCACATGTTCGGCACCTCGCCTTCGTATGGCGACCTGAACTGGACCGGCATCGACTTCACCGAAGCCCAGTTCCAGCAGATCACCTCGATCGACAAGGACGCCTGGCGCGAAGAACTGAAACTGCACAGCGAACTGTTCGACAAGCTGGCTTATCGCCTGCCGCAGGAACTGGTGGCGACCAAGCAGCAGCTGGAACAGCGCCTGGGCGCGTAAGTGTAGGGTGGGCACTCCCGTGCCCAAGAGAGCTTAAGCGGGGAGACGACGGCCAGGTTCACGCAAACCGGCCGCACAATACGGAAAGGGACAGGCTTCATACGCCTGTCCCTTTTTATTTCCGCCGGCCTAACGTGCGCCACTGCGCCCGTCCGTTCCTATACTTGGCGCATGAGGATACGGAGGTCACCATGCCCAGCCTGCGCTCACTTCCTTGCCTGCTCCTGCTGGCCCTGCCATGCGCCGCGATGGCCGATCCGGTCACGGTCACCATGTCGACGAGCGGGCGCATCGATGCCAACCCGCTGGTCATCGACGATTTCTGGCCCGACGCCCAGGCCATGGACCAGATGCCCTTCACGCTGACCATGTCTGCGGTATTCGAGTCGGGCAGCGAAACCTACAGCCCCGGCAGCGTCCGCGCGTGGGACCCGCTTACCGACTTCGACCTGAACTTCGAGCTCGGCGGCATGACCTATCACCCCACCACGCAGGGCGGCGCTTCCGCCACCCTGTATCACGACACGAGCGGCATCGACGTCTACCAGATGGACGTGTATTTCGGGCCGTCGGCCAATATCTCCTTCACGGCCTCGATCACCGGGCCGGCTGGCAGCTTCGGTGCCACGCCGCTGGCGCCTGTCGATCTGGAGAGCGCGCCTGGACTCTCGGGCAGCATCCACATCGGCGTCAGCCCGAGCAATCCGGATGCGCCCGGTTACTGGGTCATGGACGGCAAGGCCGACAGCTTTTCCCTGCAGGTCGTGAGTGCGGTGCCCGAGCCTGCGCCCTTCGGCATGCTGGCGGCAGGCGTGCTGACCCTGGGCTGGTGGCGCTGGCGTATACGCGGGCCGCTCAGCTCCACTGCATGAGGCAGGGCGGCACCAGCAGCAGCAAGGCCAGCACCAGGTAGATCAGCTGCAGCGGAATCATCCACTTGGCCCAGGTCAGCCAGGGCACACGCGCCAGCGCCAGCACGCCCACCGTGATGCCCGAGGTCGGGATCATCGGCGTGGAGAGTTCACCCAGCTGGAAGGCCAGGATCGCGGTCTGGCGCGTCACGCCCACCAGGTCGGCCAGCGGCGCCATGATCGGCATCGTCAGTGCGGCCTGGCCGGTGCCCGAGTGCATGAAGAAGTTGATCACCGACTGGATCAGATACATCTTCTGCGCCGCGAACACCGGGTGGCTGGACTGCACCAGCGGCATCAGGCCGTGCAGGATGGTGTCGATGATGTGGGCGTCGCGGGCGATGATCATGGTCGCGCGCGCGATCGCAATCACCAGCGCCGTCGGCGCCAGGTCTTTTGCGCCCTGCATGAAGGAGGCCACCCAGTTGTCGGGGCCGAGGCGGCCGACCATGCCGACCACGATCGCCATCGTCAGGAACAGGGCCGCGATTTCGTCGATGAACCAGTCGTACTTCACCACGCCGATCACCATCGTGACGAGTGCGAGCGCGAAGATCGCCAGCACCGCCGCGTGGCGGCCCGTCATGCGGTCGGTGGAGGACATGGCCGCCGGATGTTCCTGGCGCCGGGCCTGGTCCAGCACGAAGGTCGGGCTCAGCGCCGGGTTGCGCTTTACGCGCGCCGCGTACCACATCAGGAAGAGGACCGTGACCAGGGTCGCCGCGGCCCACACGATCAATCGGTAACCCATCCCCGAAAACACCGGCACGCCGGCAATGCCCTGGGCGATGCCGACGTTGAAGGGATTCAGGAAGGCCGCGCCGAAACCGGCCTGCGAGCCGAGGAAGGGGATGGCCACGCCGGTGATCGTGTCGTAGCCGAGCGCCAGCGCCAGCGGCACGAAGATCAGGACGAAGGGAATCGCTTCCTCGTTCATGCCGAAGGTGGCGCCGCCCAGCGAAAACAAGGTCACGAAGATCGGGATGAGGGTTGCGCGCACCAGCGCCGAGTGCTCGTGCGCCCGCGCGATCGATCGGATCGCGGTATCGATCGCCTCGGTCTTCTGCACGACTGAAAAGGCGCCGCCGACGATCAGCACGAAGGCGATGATCTGTGCCGCCTCGACGAAGCCCTTGATGGGCGCCTTCATCAGCGCGATCAGTCCCTGCGGCGCACTGGCCACGTAATGGAAGGTGTTCGGGTCGACCAGCTGCTTGCCGTTCACGAGGTGGGTCTCGTACTTCCCGCCGGGGACGAACCAGGTCGCCAGCGCGATCAGCGCGAGGATCGAGAACAACAGCACGAAGGTATTGGGCATTCGCAGGCGCATGCTCTTTGCTTCCTTTATTGACTCAAGAGGGAACCGGAACGGAAGGGCGTGGCACCCGCGATTTTACAGATGTGCATGCCGCGCAGCAGATGGCGATGCGCGGTGCTGGCGAACAGCAGCCCGCCGCGGCTGGCGCGCACGGTGGCCGTGACGCCGGTAACAGGATTGACGATGTCGGCGACGGCCTCGCCGGCCGCAACCTGCTCGCCAAGCTTCTTCAAAAACACCAATACGCCCGACTGCGGCGCATGCAGGGGCTCGACGCCTTCCAGGGGCGTGGCTTCGCACAGCGGCGCCGGCAGGGCGGCAAGCGGGATGTCGAGCAGGCCTTCGCGCGCCAGGTACTGCAGCAGCGCCTGTGCATCCTGCTCAGCATAGTCGTAGCGCACGTCCATCTCGCCGCGCAGTTCCACCGTGATCGCGGCGCAGGCCGGCGGAATCGGCGTGTGCGGGCCGAAGTGGGCGGCGAGCTCCCACCACAGGCGGCTGCAGGCTTCGTCGAAGGGTTCCCCGCCGGAAGCATCCGACAGCAGCAGGGCGTGCGCGCCGAGCAGCGCCGCCAGTGGCTTGACCTGGTCCGCCAGCGCCGTGCCGGTGTACAGGTGCAGCTTGGCTTCGTTATCGCAGTGCAGGTCGAGCACGATGTCGGCGTCGATCGCCATGCCCAGCAGGGTCTTTTTCAGCAGGGCGGTCGGGTCGAGCGGTTCCCAGCGGTCGATGGCGGCGCGTGCCTCGCGGCGGATCGCGGCGACGTTGGCCGCCGCATCGTCACCCAGGTGCCCGGCCAGCGTCTCCTTCAGTTCCTCGGCCACGTGGCGGAAGGCGCGGTTGAAATTCAGGCCGGTGCCGAAGTCGAAGCGGCCGAAGGGCGTGCCCTGCATGACCTGCGACAGGCCGATGGGATTCGCGGCCGGGACCAGCACGATCTCGCCGTGCACGCGGCCTTCAAGGTCGAGCCGTTCGAGTTCGCGGCGCAGGAAGTGCGCCACCAGCATCGCCGGTACCTCGTCCGCGTGCAATGCAGCCTGAATATACGCCTTCTTGCCGCTGCCGGGACTGCCGTAGTGGAAGGAGGTCAGCTGGTAGGAAGCGACGCCTGGCTCGGTCGCGAGTGCGTGTTCGTATGCATGCATATACGGGTCTCCTGGCCGGTTCCGGCGTGCCGGCCGATTATGTATGAATTTTTACACAAGGTAAATCTATGATGGATTTTTTTCAAAAATATGTTGAGTTCGTCAAGACATGTGGTTTAAATTTGGAAATATTAATTCGTTGATATCAGCTCACGATGACTCCTGCCGCTCCGTCCAGCGCTTCGCCCGACATCGGTTTTGCCGAGTCTTCGCTCGGCCGGAGCCTGTTGCGGGTACTGGCGGAAGGATCGGCTTCGAACCGCGCGATCGCCGACTACCTGCTGCGCAACCAGGTGCGCGTGACGGCGCTCGGCATCGAAGAACTGGCCGAGGCCTGCGAAGTCTCGACCGCCACCATCAGCCGCTTCGCCCGTGACCTCGGCTTCAAGAACTATGCGGCGATGCGCGGCGCGGTGGCGGAGACCCTGCAATCGGTGCTGCAGCCGGTCGAAAAGCTGCGCAGCACCATCGCCCGCAAGGCCGCGGCAGCATCGCCGGCACTCGAAAGCCTGAGCTACGCCGAGGCGGGCATCACTGCCACCAGCCGCGCGCTGGACGGCGCCCAGCTCGACCGCATCGGCGCCGTGTTCACCAAGGCCCGCACCGTGTACGTGATGGGCTTTGGGTTATCGACCTTCCTGGCCGGCACACTCGCCATGCATCTGCAGCCCTTCTGCCAGCACGTGGTCGAAGTGGCCGCCAGCGGCGGCACCGAAGTCGCGGCCAGCCACCTGGCCAATATCACCAGCAAGGACGTGCTGGTCGTGATCTCCCTCCCGCGCTATACGCTGGCCGTGGTGCCGCTCACCCGGTTTGCACGCGACAGCGGCGCAACCGTCGTCTCCATCACCGATTCGCCCGCGTCCCCGCTCGCCGAACTGGGGCATCACGTGCTGTATGCGCACAGTGCGCACCCGGTGCTGCCCAGCAGCGGCAGCAGCACGCTGGCCGTGATCGAAGCGCTGGCGGTGTCGCTGATGACCTCCAACAAGGCCAATGTGGCCAAGGCGGCCCGCCATACCGAGGCCATTGCCGCCTACCTCTACGGCGAACACCAGGTTCGTACCGGCAGCACGCAGAAAAAGGAAGGCGCCCGCAGGCGCAGCAGTGTGAAGAAGTCCTGAGTCATCACCCAGATACCGAGAGGGAGCAAAGCATGAAAAAAAGGATGTTGGCGTCGAGCGTGGCCGCGGCACTCGGCCTGATTGCACAGCAGGCGCACGCGCAGGCGGTACAGGAGCCGAAGATGCAGCGCGTGGAGATCACCGGTTCCTCGATCAAGCGCATCGACAGCGAGACGGCCCTGCCGGTGCAGACGATCACCCGCGAGGACATCGAGAAGATGGGCGCCACCACCGCCGCGGAACTGGTCAAGAACATCAGCGCCAACACGGCGCCGATCACGGACGGCCCCAGCATCACGGACGGCACCTCGGGCCAGCGCGGCCTGAACGCGGCCAACCTGCGCGGCATCGGCGCCTCGTCGACCCTGGTGCTGCTGAACGGCCGGCGCCTGGCCAACTTCGCTTCGCCCGGCGACAACGCCAGCGTCGACCTGAACAACATCCCTGCCGGCGCCATCCAGCGCGTCGAGGTGCTGAAGGACGGCGCCTCGGCCATCTACGGCACCGACGCGATCGGCGGCGTGATCAACTTCATCACCCGCAAGGACTATACCGGCATCGACCTGGCCGGCTCGCTGGCCGGCACCCAGCACGGCGGCGCCGGCAAGAAGACCGCCAGCATCAGCGCCGGTTTCGGCAACCTGGAGTCCGACCGCTTCAACGTGTTCGGCGTGCTGGACGTGCAGCAGCTGGACCGCCTGCGCTCGGGCCAGCGCAGCTTCATCAAGGAGCGCGAGCTGGCGACCACCCTGCCGGCCCAGATGTCCAGCAACACCTTCCCGGCCAACGTCGACATCTCGGCAGCGCAGCGCGCCGCCCTGATCGCCGCCGGCCTGCTGCCGGCCGGCAGCCGGGTCAGCCGCGTCAACCCGAGCGCGCCGGGCTGCAATCCGCCCGCCACCGTGTACGCGGCCAAGGGCCCGGGCGGCGTGGCCGGCTGCAGCTACGACTACATGGAAGACACCGAGATCTATCCGGACTCGCGCAAGGTCGGCTTCATCGGCCGCGCGACCTTCCAGCTGAACCCGGAGAACCAGCTGTTCGCGGAACTGGTGCAGACCGAGACGAACACCAAGTATGTGCTGTCGCCGAACCCGATCCGCATCCGCAACCTGCCGGTCAGCATCCTGCCGACGGCCTACCGCAACGCGCTTTCCGGCGCCGACCTGCCGACGACCTTCGGCGGCATCCGCTACCGCATGAGCGAAGCCGGCAACCGCAGCAACGAAGTGAAGAGTACCGGCCAGCGCCTGGTGCTGGGCGCCACCGGCACCGTGGCCGGCTGGGACTACGATGCGGCCCTGTCGCGTGCCGAGAACCGCGCGGTCGACAAGTACGTGAACGGCTACGTCCTGTTCGACCAGTTCGACGCCGCGGTGCGCAACGGCACCGTGAATCCCTTCGCGCCCTCGACCAAGGCCGGCATCGACCTGATCAACAGCATCAAGATCAGCGACGAGGCGCGCAAGGCCAAGGGCGTGTCCACTTCGCTGGACGGCAAGATGTCGCGCGCCCTGACTGCGCTGGCCGGCGGCGATCTCGCCGTCGCCATCGGCGGCGAACTGCGCCACGAGCACCAGCTGTTCACGCCTTCGGACCTGCTCAATTCGAACAACATCGCCGGCGACCGTGACAGCACCATCCCGGCCGGCCAGCTGCTCGACGTCGAAACCGCCGACGACACCCGCAAGGTGGCCTCGGTATTCGCCGAAGTGGTGGCGCCCTTCACCAAAGAGCTGGAGATGCAGTTTGCGGTGCGCTTCGACCACTACAGCGAAGTCGGCAACACCACCAATCCGAAGATCGGCCTGCGCTGGCAGCCGTCCCCGGCGCTGCTGCTGCGCACTTCGGTCGGCACCGGCTTCCGCGCGCCTTCGCTGTCGGATCTGAACCGCCCGACCATCTTCGGCACCACCGCCGGCATCCTGACCGATCCGCAGTGCGTGAAGCAGGAAGGCAGCATCGACACCTGTACCGACCAGTGGGGCGTGGAGCGCCGCTCGAACCCGAACCTGAAGCCGGAGAAGTCGCGCCAGTTCACGCTGGGCGTGGTGTTCGAGCCGGTCAAGCGGACCAGCCTCTCGGTCGATTACTGGAACATCGAGAAGAAGGACGTCATCAGCACCCTGGGCGAACAGGTCATCATCGAGAACCCGGCCGCCTATAACGGCAAGTACATCACGCGCGACGAGGACGGCTTCATCGAGAACATCCTCCTGGTGAAGGAAAACCAGGGCCGCCTGAAGACCTCGGGCATCGACATTGGCGCCGACTGGCGCAGCGATCGCGGGGCTTGGGGACGATTCGGCATCAACCTGTCCGGCACCTGGATCCTGAAGTACGACCGCCAGTTCGGTCCGAACGAGCCCTATCGCAGCAACCTCGGCGTGTTCCTGAACGATCAGGTGATCCAGAAGTGGCGCCACCGCGTCAACTTCGAATGGGAAAACGGCCCGGTCTCGCTGACGCTGGCGAACCAGTTCTCGTCCAGCTACACCGACCAGAACACGACCTACGACCCGTTCACCGACGCCCTGCTGGCGCCGAACCACGTGAAGCATTATTCGCTGTGGGACCTGACCGGCAGCTGGGCGATCGGCAAGAACCTGAAGCTGCGCGCCGGCATCCTGAACCTGCTCGACAAGGATCCGCCGTTCTCGAACCAGGCCTGGTTCTTCCTGGCCGGGTATGATCCGAGCTACACGGACCCACGCGGCCGCAACGCTTTCGTGAGTGCGAACTACTCGTTCAAGTGATGGGTGTCGTATGCTGAAGAGATGGTGTTTTGTGCTGGCGCTGGTGGTTTCCAGCGCCGGCGCGGCGGAGGCTCCCAAGGGTTCGCTGGTCATCATCGGCGGCGGCCTGCGCGCCAACAATGCCGAGGTGTACCAGAAGATCGTCGATCTGGCCGGTGGCAAGGGCGCGCGCATTGCCGTGTTCCCGACCGCCGCTGGCACGCCGGACCGCGAAGGGAAGCTTACCGTGGAGGCGCTGAAACGCTACGGCGCCCAGCCCTTCGTGGTGCCGGTCGCGCCGCGCCTGGCCAATACCGATGCGCGCAAGGCCGCCGACGATCCGGCGACAGCAAGAGCAGTGCGCGAAGCCGGCGGCGCCTTCTTCACCGGCGGCGACCAGGCCCGCATCACCGGTTCGCTGCGCCGTGCTGACGGCAGCAACACGGCGGTGCTGGACGCGCTGTGGGCGATGTACCGGCGAGGCGGCGTCGTCGCCGGCACCAGCGCCGGCGCCGCCATCATGAGCAGCACCATGTTCTACGATCCGCCGCTGGAAGTGCTGCCGATGCTGAAGCACGGCATCACGGACGGCAAGGACGTCGCGCCCGGACTCGGCTTCGTCGGCGAGGACGTCTTCATCGACCAGCACTTCCTGATCCGCGGCCGCTTCGCGCGCATGCTGCCGGTGATGCTGGCCAAGGGCTACACGCTGGGACTGGGCATCGACGAGAACACGGCCGCCGTGGTGGGGCCCTCGCGCGACGTGACCATCATCGGCTATCGCGGCGCGCTGGTGCTCGACCTGGCCGGCGCCACCACGGACAAGACGCGGCCGAACTTCAACCTGTCGAACGCGCGCATCAGCTACCTGGACAGCGGCGACCGTTTCAACCTCGTCAACCGCGCCTATTCGCCGGGCCCGGACAAGGAGCCGCTGAAGAACATCGACCGCGAGCACCGCGAATCGGTTTTCACCACCGACATCCTGGGGAATACCTCGGTGGTCAACCTGCTGGAAAAGCTGGTGGACAGCGACCAGCAGCGTGCGGTCGGCATCGCCTTCGAAGGACCCGGCAGCAAGACGCCGGAACGCGGCTTCGAATTCACCTTCACCAAAGTGCCCGATACGAAGGAGTACGCCACCAACCGCGAGGATGCCTATTCGATCTACCGGATCAGGATGGACGTGCGGCCGGTGAAGATGCACCAGCCCTTGTATTCGGACGATTAACCTGGTAGCCGCGCTTAGTAGCCTATACCGCGCGCCATCGCGGCCGCCAGCACCGGGATCAGCGCGAACACGTGGATCTCGAGCAGCAGCTGGCGGCGCAGCGAGGCGATCTCCTGCGCCGGCGGCATGAATCCGGCATCCGCCTTCAACAGCTTTTGCCACGCCAGCATGCGCAGGGTGGGGCGGATCGACACCAGCCCGACCACCAGGAAGGCGACTATCTTGGCCCAGAACACCGGATTGTGCAGGTAGAAATCCGGTCCCTTGGCGCCGAACCACACGCGCGCGAAACCCACGACCAGGATCGCCATCGCCAGGCCGCCGTAGACGGCATCGAAGCGTCCCAATAATCGTACCGTATGCGGCGACATGGCCGCGGGCCGCATCAGTGCGATTTCCGCCGCCAGTACCGAGGCGATGCCGAACACGATCAGGTGGTGGACTGCGGCTAGCAGGAAATCGCTCATGGCATGGCTTGTTGGCTGAGTTGACGATGCTTGCGGTAGCGCGCCGGCGAGGGCAGGCCGTGGCTGCGGAAGTGGCGCCGCAGGGATTCGGGCGAACCGAGTCCCGCCAGGTCGGCGACCGCCTCGATGCCGAGGCTTGGGCGGGTCTCCAGCAGCTGCGCGGCCAGCATGACGCGCTCGCGCACCAGCCAGTCCAGCGGGCTGGCGCCGGTGCGGTCCTTGAAGCGGCGCTGGAAGGTGCGCACGCCCATCTTCGCCTGCTCCGCCATCGAGGCCAGCGTGTGCGCGGCGCGCAGGTTTTCGCGTGCCCAGTCCATGGTGCGGGCGATCGGGTCGGCGTTCGATTGCGGCAGCGGACGCGCCACCAACTGGGCCTGGTCGCCGTCGCGGTGCGCGGGAATGACCAGGCGCTGGGCGACCTTGTTCGCGATGTCGGCGCCGAAGTCGCTGCGCACCAGGTGCAGCAGCATGTCCAGGCCGGCGGCCGAGCCGGCCGAGGTGACGATGTTCGCATCCTCGACGTACAGGGCGCCGGGCTCGATGTCGATGGCGGGGAAGCTGGCCGCTAGCTGGTCGAAATAGCGCCAGTGCGTGGTCGCCCTGCGGCCGTCGAGCAGGCCGGCGTGCGCCAGCACGAAGGCGCCCGAGCAGATCGAGCACAGGCGCGCACCGCGCGCATGGGCGCGGCGCAGGGCATCGATCAGTTGCGGAGGCGGCGGCTCGTTCGCATCGCGCCAGCCGGGGATGACGATGGTGTCGGCGGCGTCGAGCGCCTCCAGTCCGTGCGGCACCTGCAGCGCCAGGCCGCCGGCGGCGCGCAAGGGCCCCGCTTCGGCGGCGCACACCGCGTAGCTGTACCAGGCCACGCCCAGCTCGGGACGCTCGAGCGCGAACAGCTCGACCGCGCAGCCGAATTCGAAGGTGCACAGCCTGTCGTAGGCGAGGATGGCGACATGGTGGGACATGATGTCCGGATGTTACCAGCTTCTGTCGCCGCGGCCACTGCCGGGTTTTGCACCTCACAGGCACACTGCAAGCTCTTTATATAAAGGAGATTGCGATGGCTTCAGGAGTTTCAAGCATACCGGCGGCGCCCAGCGACAAGGCGGCGCTTCACTTCGGCGCGGCCTTCGAATACGAGACCGACTGCGCCGACGTGCACGAGGCGATGACCAGCGGCCAGCAGGACTTCGTGCTGCTCGACGTGCGCGGGCCGGCTTTGTACGGAAAGGGCCACGTGCCGGGCGCCCTGAATCTGCCGCATGGGAAGATCGTCGAGGCGAAATTGAAGGAGTACCCGATGGAGACCCTGTTCGTGGTGTACTGCGCCGGACCGCACTGCAATGGCGCGCACCGCGGCGCCTTGCAGCTGGCCAGGCTGGGGCGGCCGGTCAAGTTGATGATCGGCGGGGTGACAGGCTGGCTGGACGAGGGTTTTCAGCTAGCGACGGGAGAATAAAAAAAGGAGCGCCGCAGCGCTCCTTCCTGTTACCGCTTATACCTTATTGCTTCAGCAGCGGCTTCAGGTACTTGCCGGTCACGCTGGCCTTGTTCTTCGCCACGTCTTCCGGCGTACCGGTGGCGACGATGGTGCCGCCGCCGGCGCCGCCTTCCGGACCGAGGTCGACGATCCAGTCCGCCGTCTTGACCACGTCCAGGTTGTGCTCGATGATCACCAGCGTGTTGCCCTGGTCGCGCAGACGGTGGATCACCTTCAGCAGCAGGTCGATGTCGGCGAAGTGCAGGCCGGTGGTCGGCTCGTCGAGGATGTACAGCGTGCGGCCCGTGTCGCGCTTGGACAGCTCCAGCGACAGTTTCACACGCTGCGCCTCGCCGCCCGACAGCGTGGTCGCGCTCTGGCCCAGTTTGATGTAGCCGAGGCCGACGTCCAGCAGCGTGTGCAGCTTGCGGGCGATCACCGGCACCGGCTTGAAGAACTCGTGCGCGTCCTCGACCGTCATGTCCAGCACTTCGGTGATGTTCTTGCCCTTGTACTGGACTTCCAGCGTCTCGCGGTTGTAGCGCTTGCCGTGGCAGACGTCGCAAGGCACGTAGACGTCCGGCAGGAAGTGCATCTCGACCTTGATCACGCCGTCGCCCTGGCAGGCTTCGCAGCGGCCGCCCTTGACGTTGAACGAGAAACGGCCGGCGCTATAGCCGCGTTCCTTCGCGGTCGGCACCGTCGCGAACAGGTCGCGGATCGGGGTGAACACGCCGGTATAGGTGGCCGGGTTCGAACGCGGGGTACGGCCGATCGGCGCCTGGTCGACCGAGATCACCTTGTCGAAGTGCTCCAAGCCGTGGATCGCGGTGTGCGGCGCAGGTTCGGTCTGCGAGCCGTACAGGTGGCGCGACAGGGCCGGGAACAGGGTGTCGTTCACCAGCGTCGATTTACCGGAGCCGGACACGCCGGTCACGCAGGTCAGCAGGCCCACCGGCAGTTCCAGCGTGACGTTCTTGAGGTTGTTGCCGGTCGCGCCGCTGATATGCAGCATGCGCTCGGGATCGGCCTTGGTGCGCTTCTTCGGCACCTCGATCTTCTTCCGGCCGCTCAGGTAAGCGGCGGTCAAGGACTCCTTGTTCTTCATGATGTCCTTGATCGACCCCTCGGCGATCACGGCGCCGCCATGCACGCCGGCGCCCGGACCCATGTCGACGATGTAATCGGCGGTGCGGATCGCATCCTCGTCGTGCTCGACCACCAGCACGCTGTTGCCGATGTCGCGCAGGTGCTTCAGGGTCGCGATCAGGCGGTCGTTGTCGCGCTGGTGCAGGCCGATCGAGGGCTCGTCCAGCACGTACATCACGCCGGTCAGGCCGGAACCGATCTGCGAGGCCAGGCGGATGCGCTGCGCTTCGCCGCCCGACAGGGTATCGGCGCTGCGGTCCAGCGACAGGTAGTCGAGGCCGACGTCGTTCAGGAATTTCAGGCGCGCGACGATTTCCTTGATCACGCGCTCGGCGATGTCCTTCTTGGCGCCGGTCAGCTGCAGGCTGTCGAAGTAGCTCAGGCAGTCGCGCAGCGGGGTCCTGGCGACCTCGTAGATGGCGCGCTGCTGCTCGCCATTGCCGATCTTGACGTAGCGCGCTTCGGTGCGCAGGCGCGCGCCGCCGCAGGTCGGGCATTCCTTCTCGTTGATGAACTTGGCCAGCTCCTCCTTCACCGCCATCGAATCGGTCTCGCGGTAGCGGCGCTGCAGGTTGTTCACCACACCTTCGAAGGTGTGCTCGCGGATCACGGTGCGGCCACGCTCGTTCACGTAGGCGAAGGGCACGGTGTTCTTGCCGGAGCCGAACAGGACGGCGTCCTGGGCGGTCTTCGGCAGCTGCTCGAAGGGCTTGTCGAGGTCGAACTCGTAGTGCTGCGCCAGGCTGGTCAGCATCTGGAAGTAGAACTGGTTGCGGCGGTCCCAGCCCTTCACGGCGCCGGAGGCCAGCGACAGGTTCGGGAAGGCGACGATGCGCTTCGGATCGAAGAACTCGATGTGGCCCAGGCCATCGCATTCCTGGCAGGCGCCCATCGGGTTATTGAAGGAGAACAGGCGCGGCTCCAGCTCCTGCAGCGAATAGCCGCAGACGTTGCAGGCGAACTTGTTCGAGTAGATGTGCTCCTTCGCGGTGTCCATCTCGTAGGCCACGGCGCGGCCATCGGCGATGCGCAGCGCGGTCTCGAAGCTCTCGGCCAGGCGCTGCTTGATCTCGGGCGTGACCTTGATACGGTCGATCACGACGTCGATCGTGTGCTTTTCCGTCTTCTTCAGCTTCGGCAGGTCGTCGACGTCATAGATCCTGGCATCGCCGGTGCCGCTCTGGACGCGGAAGCGCACGAAGCCCTGGGCCTGCATCGAGGCGAACAGGTCGCCGTGCTCGCCCTTGCGGTTCGCGACCACGGGCGCCAGGATCATCAGCTTGGTCCCTTCCGGCATGGCCAGCACGGCATCGACCATCTGCGAGACGGTCTGCGCGGTCAGCGGCTCGTGCGAGTGGTCCGGGCAGTAGGGCGTGCCGACGCGCGCGTACAGCAGGCGCAGGTAATCGTGGATCTCGGTGACGGTGCCGACGGTCGAACGCGGATTGTGCGAGGTCGCTTTCTGCTCGATCGAGATGGCCGGCGACAGGCCCTCGATCAGGTCGACGTCCGGCTTTTCCATCAGCTGCAGGAACTGGCGCGCGTAGGCCGACAGCGATTCGACGTAGCGGCGCTGGCCCTCGGCATACAGGGTATCGAAGGCGAGCGAGGACTTGCCGGAGCCCGACAGGCCGGTGATCACGATCAGCTTGTTGCGCGGCAGGTCGAGATTGATGTTCTTGAGGTTGTGCGTGCGGGCGCCGCGGATTCGGATTTCTTCCATCAGGTTTTTGCTGGCTTTCGAAGGTTGTGGGCCGGACGAGGAGAACTCACTAGTTTACCTGTTTTTATTCACAGTAGTATACGCACCGTGAATTAACTGTGGCTGCGTTATCTAGCTGGCATGGTGGGCCGATACGACGCTAAGTTCCGTATTTGGTCGAGGGCCGGGGGAATTCAATGGCAGACTCACCAGAAAGCGAAAATTTTTTTGGCGCGGGAGGCTTTACTACGTCAGGTGGGCTCGACAAATATTGATGGAAATCTCTTCCAAATCAGGCACTTCGGCCCCATCTTCGCTGTCTGAGAACAGGTCGGGCGCTTCAGTGTCCGACGGTCTCGGCGGCGCTCAAAAAGTTGCCTGAAAAGCTGTGCAAGCAGGCATAATAATGGACGCAGTACCTTAATTTCCCTGACGCTTAGTCTTTGTGCAGAGTCAGGGCTCACAACATCTGAAGGAGCTTTACCATGGCATCAGTTAACAAGGTCATCATCGTCGGCAACCTCGGCCGCGATCCGGAAATCCGCTACATGCCGAGCGGCGACGCTATCGCCAACATCGCGGTGGCGACCTCGTACAAGTCGAAGGACCGCAACAGCGGCGAACAGAAAGAGCTGACCGAGTGGCACCGCATCTCGTTCTTCGGCCGCCTCGCCGAAATCGTCGGCCAGTACCTGAAGAAGGGCTCGTCGGTCTACGTCGAAGGCCGCCTGCAGACCCGCAAGTACACCGACAAGGACGGCATCGAGCGTTACGCAACCGACATCATCGCCGAGAACATGCAGATGCTGGGCGGCCGCCAGGGTATGGGCGGCGACGCCGGCGGCTATAGCGGCGGTGACAGCTACGGTGGCGGCGGCGACAGCTACGACGCCCCGCCGAGCCGCCCGGCTCCGCGCCAGGCCCCGCCGGCACCGGCCGCCCGTCCGCAGCCGAAACCGGCCCCGAACTTCTCGGACATGGATGACGACATCCCGTTCTAAGTTCGTGTAAGCAGGAAGATGTAAGTAAGGCGGAGCTACTGGTCTAGCTCCGCTTTTTTATTTCTGAAAGCTGAATCCTGGCGGGTATTGGTGGTAGCCGTCGAAATCCGCTTTTCCGATAGGAACACCGGCTTGGCGGGCAATCGCGTACACCATGGTGTAGTGAAAAAAGAAGTTAGGAACGGCATACATCAGGTAGTAGTCCCAGGCCGGCATGCTCAGGTTGGCAAAGCCTGCGGCCGTGTTCACTCGCAGGCTATCGATGTCGCGGAAGTCCGCATCGGGAATCGTCGCCAGATACGCCGCCGTCGAATCGAGCTCCAGCAATACGCCCTGCAAGGTGGTCTCGTCGTTGCCGAACGAGACGATGTCCCGCCCAGCCAGCGGGCAGCTGGTGCGCAGGGTAAAGCCGATCGCCGTCTTTGCCTGCTGCAGTAACGGAGACATATCCGGGTGCAGATGTTCACCCGCAATGCCGCTGTCAAAAGCTTCGATCCTGTTCAGAAGCTCTTTCAATCTGCCGAGGTAATGAAGGAAAAGGCGGGTTGGCGTGATCATGATGGTGCTCCTGTCCGGTAACCGCCACTATATCGGAACGGCAGCACATGGATGAAAACCCGCCACCTGCAAAAGCCGGCGGGCTTTTCTATTTACTGCTAACAAAGCTCAGGGCTTGTTGCCGGTCGCCTTGTGCGCCTGATCAGTATTACTTCCGCGCCGACCTCAAAAAATTCGATGTTCCAACCATGGTCGCGCATGGCGATGCCGACCAGGTCGTACCGCTCGGTTTTGCCGAGCCCCGCGCCAGGCAGCTCAACACGTTGATGCTGGATTTCCGGACGACTTCGCTTGCAGATGGTAGGAACGGTAGATTTACGACACGCTTAATTACTTTACTCAGTAAAATGTGATGATATTCGTCATCAAATGCTGTCTCCCATGCAAATCTCTAACGTATCGCCCGCGGACAGCGATGATTCTGTCAAAAATGACGACCTAAGTTGGCTAAAAGGCGGCGGCGAGATGGGCGCCTTGATCCGTAGCATGGACTGGTCGGCCTCTCCGCTCGGTCCGCTGGAGCTCTGGCCGCAGAGCCTGCGCACGTCCGTGAGCCTGTGCCTGTCCTCGACCTTTCCGATCCTGGTGGCCTGGGGGCCGCACGATATTCAGATCTATAACGATGCTTATCGCCCTATCTGCGGCGGCTTGCATCCGCGTTCAATGGGTGGGCCGTTCAAGGAAATCTGGGCCAGTGCCCTGCCCGTAGTCGGCAACGCCTTCGACCGCGCTCACAAGGGGGAAGGCGCCTATATCCGTGATCAGCGCATGTTCCTCGATCGCCATGGCTATCTGGAAGAAGCTTTCATGACCTTCTCGTTTTCGCCGATCCGCGATGAATCGGGCGAGGTCGGCGGCATCTTCCACCCGATTACGGAAGCGACTGAAACCGTGCTGAACGCGCGTCGCACGCAAATACTTCGCGACCTTAGTGCGGCGATTGGCGACGCCCGCACGATCGGTGACATCGCGTATGACATCGCGGCGCAATACCCACAATTCTCCTTGGATTTGCCCTTTGTGCTGGTCTATCAGATCGATACTGATAGCAATAGTCTGCTGCTGCGCGGCGGCGCCGGCCTGGACAGTCATTCGGAGCTGGCACCAGTCGTCACGGAACTCGGCGATACCTTCTGGCCGTTTGCGAGTACTGCGCAGGCGCGTGAAGTGCGACGCGTAGACGGCTTGCGCGCCCGCTTTGGCAGCACGCCTTGCGGCCCTTATGAGGCCGCGCCGGATTCGGCGCTGGTGTTGCCGATCACGTTGCCGGGCCAGCAGGAACTATTCGGCTTCGTGGTGGCCGGCGTCAGTGCCGCGCGGGCGCTCGATGCGGCCTATCTGAATTTCTATGAAAGGCTGGGTGCAGCTGTAAGCACTGCGGTCGGCAACGTGGTCGCGTACGAAAAAGAACAGCGTCGATCCGAGGAACTATCCCAGATCGATCGCGCCAAAACCGCCTTCTTTTCCAATGTCTCGCATGAATTCCGCACGCCGCTGACCCTGATTCTCGGGCCGCTGGACGATGCCCTGGCCGACCAGTCCGAGCCGCTGAGTCCGGCACAGCGCAAGCGCATTGGCCTGACCCATGGCAACGCCTTGCGTTTGCTGAAGCTGGTGAACTCACTGCTGGATTTCTCGCGCATCGAAGCGGGACGCGTGCAAGCCCATTATGTGCCGCTCGATTTGCCACAGCTGACCGCCGACCTGGCCAGCGTATTTGAATCGGCCATGGCGAAAGGCGGCTTGAGGTACACGCTCGATGTGCAGGACCTCGGCGAGCCGGTCTATGTCGACCGCGACATGTGGGAAAAGATCGTCTTCAATCTGTTGTCGAACGCTTTCAAGTTCACACTGCAAGGCGGCATCACCGTAAGCCTGAAGCGGCACGGCGACGTGGCGCGGCTATCGGTACTTGACACCGGTAGCGGCATCCCGGCGCACGAGTTGCCGCGCGTGTTCGAACGCTTCCACCGCATTGAGGGGACGCCGGGCCGTACCTACGAAGGCACAGGTATCGGCCTGGCGCTGATCCAGGAGCTGGTGCGCCTGCACGGCGGTGTAATCAGTGTATACAGCGTGCAGGGTGAGGGCACTCGCTTCGACGTCGACCTTCCTTTCGGTCGGGCCCACCTGCCTGAGGACAGGGTCGCCGCGCCGGATGCTGCCATGCAGGGCGATGATGTCCGGCGCATGGGCGCGGCCTTCGTGGAAGAAGCCCTGCGCTGGCTGCCCGACGAAGAGGCGCCTGCAGCGCGCCGGGAGCCGGATGCCGGCATGGCGCAGCCGCGAACGCAGCAGCCGCGCATCCTGATTGCCGATGACAACAACGACATGCGCACCTACTTGAAGTCGCTGCTAGAGCCATATGCCGAAGTCAGCGTATGCGCAGACGGCGAGGCGGCCTTCGAGATACTGCTGCGCGACACGCCCGACTTGCTGCTGAGCGACGTGATGATGCCAAAGTTGGACGGTTTCGGTCTGATAGCAAGGATTCGCGCCACCGAATCCTTGCGTCACCTGGCGGTAATCCTGCTCTCGGCGCGTGCCGGCGAAGAAGCCAAGATCGAAGGCTTGCAGGCGGGTGCCGATGACTATCTGGTCAAGCCTTTCGCCGCCAACGAATTGCTGGCGCGCATACAACGCCAAGTCGCGCAGGCGCGCGAACGTCGCCACCGCCAGCAGGAAATGGCGCTGCGCGAGTCGTATTTCCGTTCTTTGATCGACCGTGCGCCGGTCATGCTGTGGACCACCGACGAGAGCGACAGTTGCACCTACCTGAGCCAGCAATGGTACGACTACACCGGCGGCACACCGGAACGGGACCTCGGCCTGGGCTGGCTGGACAGTGTCCATCCGGACGACCTGCCTCGCACCACGGACATCTTTATGAGTGCGAGTCGAGAGCGCAAGCCATTCGCGATCGATTACCGCCTGCGCCGCGACGATGGTGCTTATCGCTGGTGTATCGACGCCGGTACCCCGCGCATCGATGCGGACGGCAACTACGATGGCTACGTCGGCACCGTGATCGACGTGCATGACCGCACCATGCTGCAGCAGGAAATGACGGAAAGGAACCGCATGCAGAGCGAGTTCCTGTTCACCCTGGCGCACGAACTGCGCAATCCCCTGGCTCCGATCCGTACGGGCCTGGAACTCATACGCGTCAGTCCTACGGCGGAGAACGCTACCAAGGTGCAGGGCATGATGCAGCGCCAAGTCGATCATATGGTGCACCTCGTCGACGACTTGCTCGACATGGCACGTTTGTCAGAAGGAAAAGTCGAGCTGAAACCCGTCCAAGTAATGCTGGATGCAGTGGTGCAGGATGCCGTAGAAATGAGCATGCCGCTGATCCGCGCCGGTGACCACCATCTCGAGATGCACATGTTGGACGCCGGTGTCCTCATGCTCATCGACCGCCACCGCATCGCCCAGGTACTAAGCAATCTGCTCAACAATGCGGCCAAGTACACGCCACGGGGCGGACGGATTGCCGTCGAACTCCGGCTTGACCGCCATGATGCCGTGATTTCCGTGACCGACAATGGCATCGGCATCGATCTATGCAAGCTGTCCAGTATTTTCGACATGTACACCCAAGTGCACGAGGGCGAGGGCATGGGGCAGGGCGGACTGGGTGTCGGTTTGAATCTCGTTAAACGTCTGGTCGAGCTGCATGGTGGTGCGGTAGCGGCAGAAAGTGCCGGCGCCGGGCAGGGCAGCCGCTTTACCGTGCGCCTGCCGCGTCAAGCGCCAGACGAGTCCGTGACCGATGCCGGTCCAATGGCCCGGAACGGCACTGCCGGTGCAGGACAGACGGACAGGCTGCGCGTACTGGTCGTCGACGACAATATCGATGCGGCCGAAACCATGGGCGCCTTGCTCGGTATGTGCGGCCATGAGGTTGTGCTGGCGCACAACGGTGCTGCGGCGCTGGCCCAAGCCGGCCTATTCCTGCCGCAAGTGGTATTCCTCGACATCGGCCTGCCTGATCTGAGTGGCTTCGAGGTCGCGCTAGCCATGCGCAAAATCGCCGGGATGGGAGCTGCAATGCTGGTTGCCCTGACTGGCTGGGGAGCGGAACAGGACCGGCAGCGTTCGAATAACGCCGGGTTCGACGCCCATCTGACCAAGCCTGCCGACTTCGACAGCGTCGACAGCCTGCTGCGCCAGGCTGCGGCTCGCCTGTAAGGCATACCTGAGACTGCGAAGGACTGCCTTTTGTGACACGGCGCGACTTGGCAAGTCTCAATCGGTTACAAACCTTTGCTTTCGCCCGAGTCACTGCGCACAGCGTAGTGCCGATGGCTTTTGAAGCATTGTTTCGTCTGGAACAGTGGTCGGCATTTGTGCTCGGCAGTCACAAACCTTCCGTTTTATTCAAAATTTGCTCAGTTATGAGTTTCGGATATAGGCGTCATCACGCATCTTTTTCACGTATCTCTACGTTAAAAACACATTATTTCTCCGAAATAGAAGAAATTTAGCTTATCAATTTCTTCATTCTGTCTATATTGCGCAACGCTTCGATAGACGCTTACAAACTGAAAGATATTTTTTTCCGGACGGCAAAGCGAAGTGGCGGCGATCCGCGTAGAATTCGATTCCATCAGTTTCCGCACGCCAACTACTTATGGTTGGCGTTTTGCTTTGAATCCCAAGAATACAAACCGCACATGCCAACTCCTTCTCGTACCACCAGCACTGCCCGCACCATTGCACGCACCCTGTCGATCGCGCAGGCACAGCAATACGCATTGCCTGTCCTGTTCGCGCTGTTCGGCGTGATCATGGGTTCGTGGGCGGGCCGCATCCCGGCGATGGCCGAACGCGTGCACGTGTCGCACTCGGCGCTGTCGATGGTGCTGCTGATGGGCGGCCTGGGCGCCGTCCTGTCCTACCCGATCTCCTCGCGCATGATGGCTAATCTCGGTGCGCGCAAGACCCTGCTGTTCTCGGGCATGGCCCTGCTGTGCGTGCTGGTCGCCATCGGCGCCGCCCCGACCGTGCCGCTGCTGATGATGGCCGTGCTGAGCCTGGGCATCACTGCCAGCACCTTCGACGTCGCCATCAATTCGGCCGCGACCGCCCGTGAAAAGGCGACCGGCAAGTCGGAACTGTCGAAGCTGCACGGCCTCGGCTGCGCCGGCGGCCTGGCGGGCGCGACCCTGGGCAGCCTGATGGCCAGCCTGCACATCATGCCGGTCACCCATTTCCTGATGCTGGCCGGTCCGCTGGCCTTCGTCCTGTACTACGCCTACACCATGCTCGATGCCGGCGATACCGCCGCCACCGTCGAGAAGAAGAAGTTCACGCTGCCGCGCGGCCAGCTGCTGGTGCTGGGCGCCCTGGGCTTCCTGGGCTCGATGGCCGAAGGCAGCATTGCCGACTGGAGCGGCGTGTTCCTGAAAGAGCACTTCGGTGCGTCGGACGGCCTGGCGCCGCTGGCCCTGTCCTGCTTCTCGGTCATGATGCTGCTGTCACGCCTGGTCGGCGACAAGCTGAAGGCACGCTACGGCGCCCGTCCCCTGGTCACCAGCGGTTCGATGCTGGGCGCCGCCGGCCTGTTCTTCGCGGTGCTGTCGCCGGACGCCTACTTCGCCCTGTTCGGCTTTGCCGTCGCCGGCCTCGGCATGTCGTTGGTGTTTCCTTTCGTGTTCAGCGCCGCCGGCGGCCAGGGCCCGGCAGCATTGGCCGGCGTGGCCAGCATGGCCTACAGCGGCAGCCTGATGGGTCCGCCGGTGATCGGCGCCATCGCCCAGGGTTGCGGCATGCAGATCGCCATCGCCTACGTCGGCGGCCTGGCTGCGCTGATCGCCTTCGTGGCCAGCCGCGCACGCATGCTGAAGTAATCCCCGTTTTACGCTTTCCTTTGTCGGGGGTGGTTGCCGCAAGGCGCCGCCCCTTTTTTTTGCGCCGCGCCAAGGCCGGCTGCAAGCGCACGAACTCCCCTACGCCTGAGCACTCCAAACGCTGTCACCACATCGCTGGAGTTTTCATGCACAGCAAAATCGACGCGGCAGCGGTCGTGGCCTTTCACGACCGGGCGGTGCGCAATCCGGACTGGCCGATCTTCGACGAGCCGCAGTCCGGCACCTGGACCTGGGTCGCCGCCAACCATCGCTACAACGGCCTGCTGTGGCGCGAGGAAGACCGCGCGCGCCGCCTCGACGTGCCGCCGACGGAAATTGCGGCCAGCAAGCGCCTGATCGACCGCTACAACCAGAAGCGCAACGACGCCGTCGAAGCCCTCGACGAGCGCCTGCTGGGCGAACTCGGCCGCGTGAGCCCCCAGCCCGGCGCGCGCCTGTCGAGCGAAACCGCGGGCGCGATGATCGACCGCCTGTCGATCCTGGCGCTGAAGATCCACCACATGCGCGCGCAAGCCCAGCGCCACGAAGCGGGCGCCGACCACATGCACGCCTGCGCCTGCAAGCTCGAGCGCCTGGTGGCCCAGCGCCAGGACCTGACGTCCTGCCTCGACAAGCTGCTGGCCGAAGCACGCGCCGGACTGGCCTACTTCAAGGTCTACCGCCAGTTCAAGATGTACAACGATCCCAGCCTGAATCCCTGGCTGTACGGGCAAGCGCAGGCCCAGTTGCCAGGTCATGGGCAGGGGGAGGCAGCGCCGTGAGCGAAGCCGCGCATCAGTGTATCGACGTACTGGTTCCCACCCGTAACCGGCCGGCGGCGCTGGCGGTGACGCTGGCAGCGCTGGGCTTCCAGAGCTGGCCCTTGCTGCGCATCGTCATTGCCGACCAGTCGGACGGCGAAGGCGCCTATGCGCGTGGCGAGGTGCAGGCCGTGCTGCGCTACCTGCGCGCGACCGGGCGGCAGGTGGAGACCTGGCGCAACCTGCCGCGCCGCGGCATGGCCCAGCAGCGCGCCTTCCTGCTCGAACAGGTTCAGGCGCACTATTGCCTGTTCGTCGACGACGACGTCATCCTCGAACCCGACCTGATAACGCGCCTGCATGCCGTGATCGAGGCCGAAGGCTGCGGCTTTGTCGGCAGCGCCCTGCACGGCCTCAGTTACCTGGGGCAGGAGCGGCCGGCCCAGGAAAGCATCGAGTTCTGGGATGGGCCGGTGACGCCCGAAACCGTGCGTCCCGGCGCCAGGTCCTGGGCGCGGCATCACCTGCACAGCGCCGCCAACCTGTTCCACGTGCAGTCGCGGCTTGGCGTGGGCGCGGAGGATACGCGCACCTACAAAGTCGCCTGGGTCGGCGGCTGCGTGCTGTTCGACACGGCCTGCCTGCGCGCCGCCGGCGGCTACGATTTCTGGCGCGAGCTGCCCGAACAGCATTGCGGGGAGGACGTGCTGGCCCAGCAGCGCGTGATGGCCCGCTACGGCGGCTGCGCCATCCTGCCTTCGGGCGCTTACCACATGGAGCTGCCGACCACCGTCACGGCGCGTGCCATCGATGCGCCCTATGTCCTGCCCATCAAGTGAAGTGCGCAACGAGGTGCGCAAGATCGCGGTGCTGCGGCCTAACGCCGTCGGCGACTTCGTGTTCGCCCTGCCGGCACTGCATGCGCTGAAGCACCGCTATCCGGATGCCGAGATCGTCCTGCTGGGCAGGGAGTGGCACGCCGCTTTTCTCCGCGGCCGGCCCGGGCCGGTAGACCGCGTGGCCGTGCTGCCGCCGGTGCCGGGTGTGGGTGCCCCCGTCCTTGCGGCCTGTGACGGCCGCGCGATCGAAGGCTTCGTCGACGCCATGCGCGCGGAGCGCTTCGACATCGCCTTGCAGATGTTCGGCGCGGGACATTATTCGAATCCCTTCCTGCTGCGCCTGGGCGCGCGCCTGACGGCCGGCGCCTGCGCGGAGGGCGCCCCGATGCTGGACCGCTGGGCGCCGTTTTGCGAACCGAATAACCGCAGGCTGGGGCTGCTGGAAATCGCGGGTCTGGTGGGGGCCTGGCCTGGGCCCTTGCCATCGCCCGAACTCGCGGTGACGGATGCGGACCGCCTTGAAGCCGCCGGCGCCGTGCCCTGCATTGCCGGCGAACGCCTGGCCGTGCTGCAGCCCGGCTCCACCGATCCGCGCCGCTGCTGGCCGGCACCACGCTTCGCGGCGTTGGGCGACCGGCTGGCGGAGATGGGAATGCGGGTCGCCGTCAACGGCTCTGCCGGCGAAGCGGCGCTGATCGACGCCGTGGTGGGACACATGCGCCATCCCGCCATCGCCTTGGCTGGTGCGCTGGGTCTGGGCGGCTTGTGCGGGCTGCTGGAGCGCGCGTCCCTGGTGGTGTCGAACGACACCGGTCCGCTGCACCTGGCGCTGGCGCTGGGCGTGCCCAGTGTCGGCATCTTTTGGCTCACGAACCTGGTCGAAGGCATGCCGCTGCGCCAGTCCGGATTGCGGGTGGCGTTGTCGCTGCAGACGCGCTGCCCGGTGTGCGGGCAGGACAACATCGCCACGCGCTGCCCGCACGACGAGAGCTTCGTGGCCGACGTGAGCATGGAACAGGTCGAACACCTGGCCTTATCTCTGCTGCGTTAGCCGCGGGAGCGCGCTACCAATAGGGCCACATGCCGACGCTACGCTGCCTGCTCGGCGCCGTGTCAGTCAGCAGCGCGCGCGCATGCTGCAGCACCACTGCGGCGCGCTGGGCGTCCGGGTCCCAGATGCAGCGGTGGCTGTGGCGGTCGAGCGGCGCCCAGCGTGCAATGTCCGCCTTGCTGAACACCACCACGCTTTTGAGTTGCAGGCCGGCGGCGATATGGGAAACCCCGGTGTCGTTGCACAGCAGCAGCCTGGCCTTGCGCATCAGTGCGGCCATGGCGCCGATCGAGATCGGGGCGGCGGCGTCGATCGGCTTGTGGTGCATGTGGGCGGCCACCTCGGCCGTGAGGTCGGCTTCGTTCGCCGAGCCGGTGAGCACGGGTTTCAAGCCGAATTCCGCCGCCAGGCGGTCGCCGACCTCGGCGAACTTCTGCGGCGGCCAGCATTTGTCGCGTTGGCGCGCCCCGGGATGAATGCAGAAATAGGCCGCATCCTTCAGATCGCCGGCGAGGCCGCTGGCGTCGAGTTCCTGCTCGTCTTCCGGCGACAGGGGAAATTCCAGGTGGACCCCGGCCGGCTCGGCGCCCAGCGTCTCCACCAGGCGCAGCAGGCGCTCCGGCTCGGCCCCCGTTTCCGGATAGGGAAGCAGGACGATGCGGTCGCGCGTGACCGGCTCGCCGCGGCAGTAGCCCGCCATCGCCTTGGCGCCGAAGCCGCTGACGATGTCGTTGCTGACATCGCCGCTGCCATGCATCTGGATCGCCAGCCCGAACTCGCGTGCGCTCAGGCTGTTGTAGAAGCGCGCCAGCCCTTCCTTCTGCACCGCCTGCTCGGGCAGCAGGGGATGGCCGGGGAAGGGAATGAATTCGTCGATGTAAGCGTTGAAACGGTTGGCAAACTGCTGCGCCCAGGGCAGGCCGACCAGGGCGATGTGGGCGCGCGGCGCGGCGGACCGCAGCGCCCGCAAGGCCGGCACGGCGCACAGCATGTCGCCCAGCTGGAGCGCGCGAAAGACCACGATCGAGGAGACGTCGAGGCGTTGCAGGAGTGGACGGCGGATCATGATTTTCTCCTCTAGCAGACGCTGGCATAAGCGCCGGGACAAACGGCGGCGGGACGCCCCAGCCGAGGGTAAGGCCAGTCAATATTGCCTTTGCGGGTTCGATGAACGGTCCAGCGAAGGCTTGGAGCACGATGGCTTGCGATTAGTTCTGCGCCTGCGGGCGAGGGAAATCAGGGTGCGGTCATCGCAGCTGTGCGTGTCGCGGTATCATCGTGATATCTCGTTCACGGATACCGCCATGCTCCAGACGCCCGCCTCGTTCACGCCCCTGATGGCGCCCCCGCAGGACCCGCAGCAAGCAAATGACGCACTGTCCTTCATCTTCCATGGCGGCCGCCTGATGGTGCGCGAAGCCGACCTGGCCCTGCCCGACCATGCGGCGCTGGCCGGCCTCGAACTCGATCCGCAGGCGCTGCAGCCGGTCGGCCTGCTGGATGGCCGCTATTGCCAGGCCGGCTGGGTCGAGGATGAAGCGCGGCTGCCTGCGGGTTATGCCTGGCGCGGCCTGCGTTCGCTGTTCGCGGAGTTCGACGAGGCGGTGATGGGCGTGGCCGCGCGCGCGGCCCAGGTGGCCGAATGGGCGCGCACGCACCGCTTCTGCGGCGCCTGCGGCAGCGGCACTGCGCGCATGAGCGGGGAACGCTGCTTCAAGTGCACGAATTGCGGCCATATGGCCTATCCGCGCATCTCGCCGGCGATGATGGTGTTGATCCGCAAGGGGGATTCCGTGCTGCTGGCCATGCATACGCTGGGCGCCGTGAAGCGCTTCGTGCCGCTGGCGGGATTCCTGGAGGCGGGCGAGTCGATCGAGGAAGCGGTGCACCGCGAGGTGTTCGAGGAAGTCGGCCTGCGCGTGCACAACCTGCGCTATTTCGGCAGCCAGTCCTGGCCCTTCCCGCACTCGCTGATGATCGCCTTCACGGCGGATTATCTGGAAGGCGAGATCCGTACCGATCCCAACGAAATCCTCGAGGCGCGCTGGTTCGGCCCGGATGACGAATGGCCGGAGCGCGTCCCGCACATCTCTGTCTCAAGTGTGCTGGTAGACGCGCACCGGCCGGCCGGGCGCTGAGTAATCAGGGCAGCGGCACCGGCGTCGCCGCAACCTTGCCCTCGATCCGCACCGCAACCGGCACCTCTTCCGGCTTGGCGCCGGTCGCGCGCATGCGCACCACCCGCTGCATCAGGTCGAACCAGAACGGCGCGCCGAACAGTGCCGTGATGGCGGTGATGAACCAGCCCGCCACCTGCAGCGCGAAGTCGGCGTTCAGGACCGGCGGGAACTTGCTCCAGCCGATGGGCAGGGCCATCATGGCGTCGATCACGGCCGGGTCGAGCGCGGCCGGCACCTCTTTGATATGGGCGGCCAGGGCCGGCTGCTGCCACAGGGTGCGGAACAGGTGGATGCTGTCGATATTGAACAGGATCGCCAGCAGCAGCGCGATCAGCAGCGAGATCAGCAGCTGATTGCGTTTATAGGCGCCGGACATGCGCGCCATCGCATTGTCGAACCAACCCGCCAGCATGTCCTGGAACTGCTGCAGGTCGCGCGCGCGGCTGAGCATGCTCAGCATCGCCGCCCGCACCTGCGGGTCGGGAATCGCCTCGATGGCGCTGCGCAACTGGATGAGGTCGCCCGGCACCTTCCACAGGCTGTCCACCAGGGCAATCGCAAAATGCGCCGGTTCGATGTAGGATGGTCGGGAAGCAAGCGTGCGCTCGTCCATCGCGGTGCCGTCGGTGTGCGGATTGACCAGCGGATGGGCATACACGGCGCGCGCCAGGCCGTCGAAGCGCGGGTCGTTGAGCATGCTCTTGATGCCGGCCAGCAGGGTATTGGCGCGCAGGCGGAACAGCGACGCCAGCGCTTCCTGCAGGGTAGTGACGATCAGGGCCACCGTGCCGTAGCAAAAGGTCAGGCCGATGGCGACTTCCAGGACAGTGCTGCCGAGCATGGCGGTTCTCCTAGCAGTGAAAAGGACCTCGACCACGCTAGCGCATCGGCGCCACGGCTGCCTCCATTTCGCGCAAAGAAATAGCCTGCGACCTGTAGATCTTCAGCATTTTCTATATACTCTCGGCAGTCTTCAATTTTAGGGTTAACCATGTCTGACAAAGAAGTCTTCACCGAAAACGACTGGCGCCGCCTGCTGGCCAGCCTCGGCGAAGATCCCAACCGTCCCGGCCTGCACGAGACCCCGGCGCGCGTCGCCAAAGCCTGGAAGCACTGGACTTCTGGCTACGAGCAGGACCCGGTCGAGATCCTCAAGGCCTTCGAGGATGGCGCCGAGGAGTACAACGAGCTGATCGTGGTGCGCGGCATCCCGGTCTACAGCCATTGCGAACACCATCTGGCGCCGTTCTTCGGCAAGGCCACCGTTGGATATTTGCCAAATGGCAAAATTGTCGGCCTGTCGAAGCTGACCCGCCTGGTCGACGTGTTTGCCAAGCGCCTGCAGGTGCAGGAGCGTCTGACGGTCCAGATCGCCAACACGCTGATGGAAGTGCTGGAACCGAAGGCGGTCGGCGTGGTCATCAAGTGCCGCCACATGTGCATGGAAAGCCGCGGCATCCGCACGCCCGGCGAGGAAACCATCACCTCGGCCATGCTGGGCGAACTGCAGCCGAACCTGGGGCTGCGTACTGAGTTCCTGTCCCTGGCCCGCGACTGATCGCATCTAACAAAAGCCCTCATGGCGGCGTTGCATCGTCTCGCCGTACTAGCGTACTGTCTTCGACGATGCGTCGGTGGGCCGCATCCCTTGCCCTGAGGGCTTTGTTAGACGCTCCATTCTTGCTGAGCGTGTAAAAACCGAGCAGTGTTCTGAATCACTGCTACACTGTATTTACGGAGCTCTCTACCCGGCCAAAAAAAGGTCGGAACCACGAAGCCATCATGTCCTGGTCGGGAACCGTTCCGGATCACGCGTCTCCAATTGACTTTGAGGCGAACGACATGAACAGGCCAACTTTCCCGAGCGATGTAACGCGCGAGCAGTTCGATTCCGTCCGCGAGATGCTGGAAGCGGCGCGCCGCAAGACGAGACCGCGCAAGCACGACCTGTACGATGTCTTCTGTGCGGTCCTGTACTTCCTCCATTCCGGCAGCGCATGGCGCAGCATGCCGCCCGAGTTCCCTCCCTGGCGTACCGTGCACGAATATTTCACCCAGTGGACTATGCTGCGCGATGGCGACCGCACCCTGCTCGAGAGCGCTCTCGAACGCCTCGGCCGCAGCGCCGAGATCGCGCGGCTGCGCCAGCTGACCGGACAACGCTGAAAGAACCATATGGAAAGTACGCAACTAGGCCGGGCCGGCCCGAGGACCTCGCGCGTCGGCCTCGGCTGCATGGGCATGTCGGACCTGTACGGACCGGCCGACCGTCTTGAATCCATCGCCACCATCCACGCGGCCCTGGACGCCGGCATCACCTTGCTGGATACCGGCGACTTCTACGGCATGGGCCACAACGAGATGCTGATCCGCGAAGCCTTGAATGGCCGGCCGCGCGAAAGCGTGCAGATCAGCGTCAAGTTCGGCGCCCTGCGCGGCCCGGACGGTTCCTGGAGCGGCTACGACTGCCGGCCGCAGGCGGTGCGCAATTTCGTCGCCTACAGCCTGAAACGCCTGGGCACCGACTACATCGACATCTACCGCCCCGCGCGCCTGGACCCGGCCGTGCCGATCGAAGACACGGTGGGCGCCATCGCCGACCTGGTCAAGGCCGGCTACGTGCGCCACATCGGCCTGTCCGAAGTCGGCGCCGACACCCTGCGCCGCGCCAGCAGCGTGCACCCGATCAGCGACCTGCAGGTCGAGTACTCGATGATCTCGCGCGGCATCGAACGCGCGATCCTGCCGGTGGCGCGCGAGCTCGGCATCGGCATCACGGCTTATGGCGTGCTGTCGCGCGGCCTGATCAGCGGACATTGGTCGAAGGACCGGCAGGGCGAAAAGGATTTCCGGGGCATGGCCAGTCCGCGCTTCCAGGGCGAGAACCTGGACGCCAACCTGGCCCTGGTCGAACGCCTGCGCGCGCTGGCACAGGAGCGCGGTGCGAGCGTGGCCCAGCTGGCGATCGCCTGGGTGGCCGCGCAGGGCGCCGACATCGTGCCGCTGGTCGGTGCGCGCCGCCGCGACCGTTTGCAGGAAGCGCTGGGGGCGCTCGAGCTGCAGCTCAGGCCGGAAGACCTGGCGCGCCTGGAAGCCATTGTGCCGCCGGATGCGGCGGCCGGCCAGCGCTACAACCCGGCGCAGATGGCCCACCTCGACAGCGAGATGGGTTAACCGAGCCTTAAGTTGAGAAGAAGTGTTTAAGTTCCTACTGCTGAGCTGATAGAGTCGAGGCAAGTCATCAACTTGTCACTTTATCATGCTAGAGAACATCAATTTGCTGTGGTTTTCCATGGTCAATTCCGACGCCGGCCTGCATGGCTGGCGCCTGGAACTGGCCCTGTTCTGCGCCGAATGGCTGATTGTCCTGGTGCCGGTCGGCTTGCTGGGCCTGTGGATGAGCGGGGACGCTGCGCAGCGCGAGGCGGGCGTGAAAGCCCTGGCCGCGACCGGCTGCGCGCTGGGCATCAATGCCGTCATCGGCCTGCTGTGGTATCACGCGCGGCCCTTCGCCGCCGGCGTCGGCCACAACTTCCTGCACCACGCAGCGGACAGTTCCTTCCCGAGCGATCACGGGACCATCATGTTCACCGTGGCGCTAGTCCTGGCGGTGTCGAATGTGCCGGCGGCCAAGCGTTTCGGCCGCTCGTTGCTGCCGCTGGCCTTCGTGGTGGCCTGGGCGCGCGTCTTCCTTGGGGTGCATTGGCCGATGGACATGCTGGGTGCGCTGGCCGTGGCGCTGGGCGTCACGTGGCTGTTCCATGCGCGCCTGCTGGATGCGCTGTGCGCGGTGCTCACCGTATCGCTGGGTACGCTGTACCGGCGCCTGCTGGCGCGGCCGATCGCGTGGGGCTGGCTGCGGCCCTAAGCCCCAAGCCGCGCGTAAAACGCTATTGCGAGGCCGCGACCGCGCCTTCCGCACGTTCGAACACCAGCTTCTTCGAGCCGTCCAGGTGGAACACGCCGATCGGCTGGGCCTGCACGTTCTCGGACACCGAGGGCAGCTTGGTGCAGTTCTGGGTCTCGACCTGCCACATGTCGTCGCCGGAGCGCAGCAGGAAGCTGTTGTCGCCGGTCGAAAACAGCTCCACGTTCAGGTCGGCCATCGGGGTCTTGCCGAGGTCGAACTGGCGCTGGCAATCCGGCAGCCGCGAGGCGATCAGGCGCAGGCCGGCCTGCTTGCTCCAGAAATAATCCTGCGTGACGATCACGGTCAGGGCGTGATCGCTGCCGTCAATGGCATAGCTGGCGGTTTCGTTGACGCAGCCGGCCAGCAGCAGCGGAAGCAGGAGCGAAAGGGCGCGTGGGGTCATGTCCCGAAGTATAAAACAGATAGTTCCTAAGTGATTGATTTCTTGACGGAATAATATCGTCTCGCGCTCCGTGATTTTCCGATTTCGGCCATCATGCAGCCAATGGAAAACCGAGACTACGAGCAGATGAATCCGCCGGGCGGCCACCCGGTCAAGATGTGGACCAGGGGCGTGCCCGTCGAGCCGGAAGCGAAGGAGCAGCTGGCCAGGCTGGCGCGCATGCCCTTCATTTATCGCCACGTGGCGGTGATGCCCGACGTCCACCTCGGCAAGGGCTCGACCATCGGCAGCGTCATTCCCACACTCGGCGCCGTCATTCCGGCGGCGGTCGGCGTCGATATCGGCTGCGGCATGATGGCTGCCAAGACCACCCTGCGCGCCAACGACCTGCCGGACAATTTGAGCAAGCTGCGCAGCGCCATCGAGGAGGCGATCCCGCACGGGATGTCGCCCAAGACCCGCGGGCACAAGGGACGCGACACCGGTTCCTGGAACAACCCGCCCCCGCCCGTCGAAGCCGGCTGGGCGACACTCAGGGACGAATTCGAGCAGCTGTGCCGCAAGTGGCCGAAGCTGCGCAACACCAACAACTACAAGCACCTCGGCACCCTCGGCAGCGGCAACCACTTCGTCGAGATCTGCCTGGACGAAGAGGGCTTCGTGTGGCTGATGCTGCATTCCGGTTCGCGTGGGGTCGGCAATGCGATCGGCACCCACTTCATCGAACTGGCCAAACAGGACATGCGCAAGCACATGGTCAACCTGCCCGACCAGGACCTGGCCTATCTGGAAGAAGGCACCCAGCACTACGACGACTACGTGGAAGCGGTCGGCTGGGCCCAGAAGTTCGCGCGCGTGAACCGCGAAGTCATGATGCAGAACCTGGTGCGCGCCGTGCGCAGCGTGATTCCGAAACCCTTCGAGACCCACGTCGAAGCCGTCAACTGCCACCACAACTACGTGCAGCAGGAGCGCCACTTCGGCAAGGACGTGCTGGTCACGCGCAAGGGCGCGGTGTCGGCGCGCGAGGGCGAGCTGGGCATCATTCCAGGATCGATGGGCGCGCGCAGCTTCATCGTGCGCGGCAAGGGCAATCCCGACAGCTTCAACAGCTGCAGTCACGGCGCCGGCCGCACCATGAGCCGCACCGAGGCCAAGCGCCGCTTCACGGTGCAGGACGCGCGCGAAGCCACCGTCGGCGTCGAGTGCCGCAAGGACGAAGGCGTGATCGACGAGATCCCGATGGCCTACAAGGATATCGATGCCGTCATGCGGGCGCAGAGCGACCTGGTGGAGGTCGTGCACACGCTCAAGCAGGTGGTCTGCGTGAAAGGCTGAGAACGAATTTTTCAGAAAGCGAGCGAAACCATGCCACAAGACGAACACAGACTGGTGGAGCAGGGCGCGCATGCCGCGGCCCCTTCATCGTATGCGCCGCCGCAGGCGCTCACCTTGCGCATCAACGGCGCCGAGCACCAGCTGCATATCGAGCCGCGCGTCACCCTGCTCGACGCCCTGCGCGAAGTGCTGCACCTGACCGGCACCAAGAAGGGCTGCGACCGCGGCCAGTGCGGCGCCTGCACGGTGCTGGTGGACGGCCAGCGCATCAATTCCTGCCTGACCCTGGCGGTGATGCACGACGGCCGCGAGATCACGACCGTGGAAGGCCTCGGCCGGCAGGACCAGCCGCACCCGATGCAGCAGGCCTTCATGGACTGCGACGGCTTCCAGTGCGGCTACTGCACGCCGGGCCAGGTGTGTTCGGCGGTGGCGCTGCTCGACGAGATCAAGCAGCGCCAGGCCAGCGCCGTCACCGAGGGCGAGCAGCTGGAGCCTGCCTCCCTGAGCGAAGACGAGATCCGCGAGCGCATGAGCGGCAACCTGTGCCGCTGCGGCGCCTATCCGAACATCGTCAAGGCGATCCACAGCGTCGTGCTGCGCCAGGCCTGACAACAAAGGGAAGAAGCCTATGCAATCGATCTTCTACGACCGTGCCCGCGACGTGAGCCATGCGATCGAGCTGGCGCGCGAACCCGGTGCAAAATTCATCGGCGGCGGCACCAATCTGCTCGACCTGTATAAAAGCGGTATCGAGAAGCCGGTACGCCTGGTCGACGTCAGCCGCCTTTCCCTCGCTGACATCGACGAGCTGCCGAATGGCGGCCTGCGCATCGGCGCGATGGCGACCAATACCGCGGTCGGCACCGACCCGCTGGTGCGCCAGCGCTACCGCGCGCTGTCCGAAGCCTTGTTGAATGGCGCGACCACTCAGCTGCGCAACATGGCGACCGTGGGCGGCAACCTGCTGCAGCGCACCCGCTGCTATTACTTCACCGACCCCGCTTTCAGCCACTGTAACAAGCGCGATCCGGGCTCCGGCTGCGACGCCCTTGAAGGCCACCAGCGCATCCACGCCATCCTCGGCGCCAGCCCGCATTGCATCGCCACCCACCCGTCGGACATGGCGGTGGCGCTGGCGGCGCTCGACGCGGTCGTGCACCTGCAGGGGCCGGACGGCGAGCGCCAGGTGCCGCTCGTCGATTTCCACCGCCTGCCGGACGACCATCCGCAAATCGACAGCGTGATCCGGCCCGGCGAGCTGATCACCGCGGTGGAGCTCCCGGCTATGGCCTTCGCTCGCAACTCGCACTATTTGAAAGTGCGCGACCGCGCGAGCTATGCGTTCGCGCTGGTATCGGTGGCGGTGGCCGTCGACCTGGACGGCGGCAGCATCCGCGACGTGCGCATTGCGCTGGGCGGCGTGGCCCACAAACCCTGGCGCGCACCGGAGGCGGAAGCGCTGCTGCGCGGCCAGACGCCCAGCGCCGAGCTGCTGGCGCTGGCCGGTACGGCGGTGGTGAGCGGCGCCCGGCCTTACCCGGGAAATGCCTTCAAGGTCCAACTGGCGCAGCGTGCGGTCGTGCGTGCGCTGCAAACGGTGATTCGCAAATCGGGAGGCCAGGTATGAACGGCATCGGCGCATCCATCAACCGAACCGACGCCTGGGCCAAGGTCAGCGGCGCGGCCCACTACACGGCCGAGCACCAGATCGAGGGCTTGACCCATGCCGTGCTGGTCACCAGCACCATCCCCAGCGGCCGCGTGGTCCGCATCGACGACAGCGTGGCGCGCGAGGTCCCCGGCCTGCTGCTGGTGATGACCCCGCAAAACGCCATGCGCCTGCCGAAGGAGAACAAGGACGGCAAGCTGCAGCCGCCCATCGGCCGCCGCCTCACGCTGCTGCAGGAAGATGAGGTCTACTACAACAACCAGCCGATCGCGGTGGTCGTGGCCGACACCTACGAGCACGCGCGCGAGGCCGCGGCCCGTTTGCACATCGAGTACGAGCGCAAGGACGCGGTGCTCGACTTCGAGCAGGCCAAGCAAAAGCTGCATGCGCCCGAAAAGGTGCTGGCCGAAGAGACGGACACGAAACGCGGCGACCTGGCAGACGGCCTGCTGTCTTCCAGCGTGCGCATCGACGAAACCTACACCACGCCGATCGAGAACCACAACCCGCTCGAGACCCACGCGACGATTGCAGAGTGGGATGGCGACAGGCTGACCCTCCACGAATCGACCCAGTACATGAAGGGTGTGCAGCGCATTGTCGCCGCCATCTTCGGCATCCCGCCCGAGAACGTGACCGCGATCTGCCCCTACACCGGCGGCGGCTTCGGCTCGAAGGGTTCGATCTGGTCGCACGGCCCGCTGACGGCGATGGCGGCGAAGATGCTGGGTCGGCCGGTCAAGCTGTCACTGGACCGCAACCAGATGTTCGGCCCGGTGGGCCAGCGCCCCAACACCGAGCAGCGCTACCGCCTGGGCGCGATGGATGACGGTCGCCTGCTGGCGTCCAGCCACGACACCATCGCCTACACCTCGACCATCGAGGACTGGATCGAACCCTGCGGCATCATCTCGCGCATGATGTACGAGAGCCCGAACCAGGAGACCACGCACCGGCTGGCGAGCATGAACCTGGGCACGCCGACCTTCATGCGCGCGCCCGGCGAAGCCAGCGGCTCCTTCGCGCTCGAATCGGCGATGGACGAACTGGCGTATGAATTGAACATGGACCCGCTGGCGCTGCGCCTGAAGAACTACACCGAGAAGGATCCGGGCAAGGACCTGCCGTGGTCGAGCAAGTCGCTGCGCCAGTGCTACGAGATCGGCGCCGAGCGTTTTGGATGGAAGGACCGCAAGCTGCAGCCGCGCTCCATGAAGCAGGGGGACAAGCTGATTGGCTGGGGCATGGCCACCGCCGCCTACCCGACCAACCGCTCGGCGAGCGAGTGCTCGGCCAGCCTGAACCCGGACGGGACGGCGCTGTTCCGCTCCGCCACCCAGGACCTCGGCACCGGCACCTATACCGTGATGACGCAGATTGCCGCGCATGCGATCGGCCTGAAGGTCGAGCAGGTGCGCTTCGAGCTGGGCGATTCGACGATGCCGGAAGCGCCGGTGTCCGGCGGCTCGACCACGGTGGCCAGCGTCGGCCCGGCGGTGGAGGCGGCCGGCCATGCGCTGCGCCTGAAGCTGATCGGGATTGCCGCAGCCGCCGAGGGCTCGCCCCTGTTCGGCGCCACGGCGGAGCAGGTCGGCGTCGAGAACGGCGAGTTGTATCTGCTGGACCAGCCGGCGCGGCGCGAAACCATGGCGGCGATCGTCGCGCGCCACGGTGCGCCGGTCGAGGTGAAGGCCAAGGCCGAACCGGGCGATGAAAAGAAAAAATACTCGATGCATGCCTTCGGCGCCGTGTTCGTCGAGGTGAGCGTCGACGAAGACCTGGGCGAGATCCGCGTGCCGCGCGTGGTCGGCGTCTACGGCGTCGGCAAGCTGATGAACGCGAAGACCGGCTACAGCCAGCTGATGGGCGGCATCGTCTGGGGCATCGGTCTGGCGATGTTCGAGGAAACCGTCATCGACAAGCGCAACGGCCGCGCGGTGAACGGCAACCTGGCCGAGTACCACGTGCCGGTGAATGCGGATATCCAGGGGATCGACGTGCAGATCGTCGATGAGGACGATCCGCATGTGAACCCGCTGGGAGCGAAGGGGATAGGCGAGATCGGGATCACCGGCGTGGGGGCGGCGATCGCGAATGCCGTGTTTCACGCCACGGGCAAGCGGGTGCGGGATTTGCCGGTGACCCTGGATAAAGTGATGTAGGCCCGCATCTCCAAAACGTCATTCCCGCGCAGGCGGGAATCCATGCTGAGTTAGCAGGCCTGCGGCGCCATGCTTCCACTGCTCATATTCAGCATGGGTTCCCGCTTTGGCGGGAACGACGGGCGAGCGTTAGTGGTGAGTGGTGGCCGCCTGGTGCGCAACGGCTTTCTGCGCCCCCTCGCCATGCCTGGCGTGGGTATTCTCCCAACCCCCGCCTAGCGCCAGGAACAGCTGCACCTGATCCGCCGCCAGCTGCGCATCCGAGGCCGCCAGCAGATTCTCCGCCGTCGCCAGCGTACGATCCGCATCCAGCGCGGCCAGGAAGTCGGTACGCCCGAACTGGTACAGCTTGCCGGTCTGCCGGGCCGCCAGCGCGCTCTGGTCGCGCGCCGCGCGCAGCATCGCGTTGCGGTCGAGTTCACGCGCATATACCGTCAGTGCCGATTCCGTCTCGCGCAGCGCATTCAGCACCACCGAGTCGAAGCGTGCCAGGGCACCGGAAGTGGAAGCATTGGCCTGGGCGATGTGCACGCGCGCCGAGCTGGTCGACGGCAGGTTCCAGGAGATCAGCGGGCCGAGCGTGAACTTCCAGGTGTTCGCCTCGCCAAAGTGGTCCGTGAAGCCGACGCCGCCGAAGGACGCGCCCAGCGTGATGTTCGGGTACAGCTCGGCGGTGGCAACGCCGATGCGCGCGGTGGCGCCGGCCAGCAGACGCTCGGCCTGGCGCACGTCCGGGCGGCGGCGCAGCAGCGCGGCGCCGTCGCCGACCGGAATCGCGCTGGCGATGCGCGGCGGGGTCGTGCACTTTGCCACCTCGGCCGGGAAGGCGCTCGGGACCTCGCCGGTCAGCACCGCCAGGTGGTACAGGGCGGTGCGCTGGCGCGCCATCAGCGGCGGCAGGTTGGCGCGCAGCTGGTCGAGCTGAGCGTTGGCGCGGCTGTTGTCGATGGCGATGCCGCGGCCGCGCTGCATGCGCTCCGCAGTCAATTTGACGAACTTCTGCTGCAGGTCCACCGACTGCTGCGCGACCTTCAGCTGGTAGCCGGCCGAGCAGGCTTCCGCATAGGCGCGGGTGGTGTCGGCGGCGACCATCACGTGGGCCAGGTCGGCCGCCGCCTGTGCGGCTTCCTGGTCGGCCTCGGCGGCTTCGATGGCGCGGCGGATGCGGCCGAACATGTCGAGCTGGTAGGCCACCTTGATGTCGCCGTCGTAGATGCCGGTGCGCGGCAGCTGCTCGGGCAGGCCGATCGAGGCGCCGGCGATGCGGCCGTATAGTGGCGCGGCGGCCATCTCGACTTCCGGACGCTTCTTCTCTTCGACTTCTTCCAGTACCGCGTGCGTGCGCTCCAGGTTGGCGGCGGCGATTCGCAGGTCGGCGTTGGCGGCAAAGGCTTTCGTCACCAGTTTGTCGAGCACCGGGTCCTGGTACAGGCGCCACCAGTCGGCGGGCAGCGGCTCCGATTTGTAAGGCTGCTCGGCCGCGCCCATGAAGGGAGCGTTGGCGGCCTCGCGCTTGACCACGGCCTCTTTCGGCACGTGGTAGTCGGGACCGACGGTCGTGCAGGCGGCCAGCGCGCTTGCCAGCACCGTCAGCGTCAGGGTTTTATAGGCAGGCTTCATGATCGTTTTCCGTTTGCCGGCACGCCGGCGACCGCCTTGGCGGCAGGAGCGACGGGGGCGGCAGGAGCGGCAGGAGCGGCAGCAGGAGCGGCGGGAGCAGGCTGCGCCGCCGCAGGCAGGACTTTCACGGTCGCGGTCTGGCCGGCCACCAGGCGCACGCTGGCCGGCAGCGGGTCGAGGGCGATGCGCACCGGGATGCGCTGCGCCAGGCGGACCCAGTTGAAGGTCGGGTTCACGTTCGGCAGCATGTTGGCGCCGGTACTGCGGTCGCGGTCGGCGATGCCTTCCGCAAAACTCTCGACGCGGCCGGCGAGCGCCTGGCGCGTGCCCATCAGGGTCACTTCGACCTTGTCGCCGACCTGGATGCCGGGCAGCTTGGTCTCTTCGAAATAGCCTTCGACATAGAAGGTGTTGCGGTCGACCAGGGCCATCACCGGGTGGGCCGCGGTCGCGTAGGCGCCTTCGCGCAGGTCGAGGTTGGTGACGATGCCGTCCACCGCCGACACCACGTGCGAGCGTTCCAGGTTCAGCTTCGCGGTGTCGCGGTTGACTTCGGCCTGGGCCAGGGCGGCGCGCGCCTGGTCGGTGCGGGTCTGGCCCTGCTCGCGGGTCTCTTGCGAGACCAGGTCGTCGAGCTGGGTGTTACGCTTGTTCTCGCGCTGCGCCTGGGCCAGTGCGGCCTGGGCGGCGATCACCTGCGCTTCGGCCTGGCGCAGGGCAAGTTCGAAGCGCGCGCGGTCGATCTCGAACAGCGGCGCGCCGGCGGCCACGTGCTGGTTGTCGTGCACATAGACCTTGGTGACCTGGCCGGTGACGTCCGGCGCCACCTGCACCACGTAGGCCTTCACGCGGCCGTCGCGGGTCCAGGGCTCGACCTCGTAGTGGCGCCACATCTGCCAGCCCGCATAGACTGCGCCGGCGGCGAACGCCAGGGTGATACCCATCCGGCCAATCGCCGGTAACGAAATTTTCATAGCCATCTCAGGACCAGTTGCGTGTGAAATAAGTCAGCGCGCCGAGCACGATGACGAACAGGGAAAAATCGAACAGCGCCGGGTGCCACACCAGGCGGTAGAAACTGGTCCGTGCCAGGACCAGGTTGAGCAGCTTCGATACCACCAGCGCCGCCAGCGTGAGCAGCAGGAGCGGAGGAACGTAGAGGCCGTAGATGCTGACTTCGCCGATCATCGGATCTCCATAGTAAAGGGGGCGGCCTGCGGGAACAGGTCGCGGCGCATGCCGGTGAGCGCGGCCAGCGCCTCGGTTTGCGATGCGTCGCGGGCGCCGGCGCAAATCGCGCGCAGGGCGTTGTCGAGGGTGCCGAGCAGGCGCGATTCGCAATCCTGGTCGACGCCCGGGCGCAGCGCGAAATGGCGCGACAGCTGCGCCATCAGAGGCTTGACCGCCGCCTCGCCGCGGCCCAACTGGCTGCGCACGTCCTGCAGGATGGTCATGTTCAGGCCGATGCGCAGGTCGCGCAATGCGTCGACCGCCTGCAGGTCCTGCTTCGCGCCGGCCAAGGCCAGGCGCGGCGTCAGCAAGCCGACGCGGTCGACCATGCGCGCCGAGAATTCGGCCAGCGAGGTCACGCGTTCGCCGCTGCCCAGGCGCGCCAGCTCGCTCCAGCCGGCCTTCAGCAGGCGGCGCGCAGTCCAGCCGGCGCCCACGCGGCGCAGCACGCCGGTGGTCACGGCCGCGGCGACCAGCCCAAGCACCTGGGCCAGCGTGCCGTTGGTGAAGGACACGATGTCGCCGTTGTTGGTGTCGAGCAGGGCCAGGGTGCCGCACAGGCCGAACAGCCAGGGCATGGCGCGCCCGAAGGTGGACGGCCGCGCGATCCAGACGCCCACCAGCAGGAAGGTCGGCGCGCACACCAGCGCCAGCATCTCGAAGCTGTGGATGGCCGGCAGGATGCCGAGGATATACAGGGCCGAGACCGGAATCGAATAAACCGTATACACCAGGAAGCCCTTGATGAAGGGGACCGGGTCGTCCTGGGTCGAGAAGAAGCAGCACAGCACCGCCGCCATCATCGGCGCCGCGGCGCCGGACGGCCAGCCGGTCAGGATCCAGAACGCGCAGCAGGCCAGCGTGGCGACGACGGCGGCGAACGCCGACAGCAGCGCCATGCCGCGGTCCTGGTGCAGCGCGCTGGGCGGCACGCCCGGCAGGCGGCGCACCGCCTCCGGCAGCTTGCCGTGCACGCCGGCGTCGATGTGCTGGCGCAGCGTGCGGGTCTCGACGCAGAGCTCGACCAGCCGGTGCAGGCGCGCCGCCAGGTTCAGTTCGATCAGGCCGCTCCAGCCCAGTGCGCGGCTGGCCACGGGCGCCAGCTCGTCGATACGCGCATGCAGTGCGCGGCCGGACGCATCCAGCGCGGTGTCCTTCGGCGTATCGACCAGCGCGGTGACGTCATGCAGCAGGACGCTCCAGCGGCTCGAGGATTCGGTCGCGCCCATCTCGCGCAGTGCCGTCAGGCGGTCTTCGATGCCCGAGACCACCGGCACGAACTGCGCCAGGCGTTCCTGCAGGGCGTTGACGGCCTTCTCGGTCCAGCGCAGGTGCGAGGTGTCGAAGGGCAGGTGGGTGCTCATCACGCGCAGCTCGGTGATGTCGCCGGCCAGCTTGCGGCGCTCAAGCGCCGAGCGGGTATCGCCGGCCGGATTCAAGGCGTCGCGGATCCAGTGCTGGGCGTCCTGCACTGCACCGTCGAGGCGCGCCAGCAGCACCGGGCCGAAAGGCTGCGGCAGCACCAGGCTGTGGATCACGGTGGCGCAGGTCATGCCGAGCGTGATCTCCTCGACGCGCGCGAGGGCGATGTCGAAGATGGCGCCGGGCTCGCCGACCGCAGGAAAGGCGATCAGGCCGGCCGTGTACCCGGCCAGCATCAGCAGGTAGGAGCGCGGGGTGCGGTCGAGCAGCGAGAAGTACAGGCAGCCGCCGATCCACAGCGCCAGCGCGAGCGACAGCAGCTCGGGCGAATTGGCCAGCCGCGGCACCACGAAGGTGACGGCGATGGCGCCCAGCAGCGTGCCGCCCGCGCGGTAGAAACCCTTGGAGCGGGTCGGACCGGCGAAGGGCGCGCTGACGATATAGGCGGTCATCATCGCCCAGAAAGGTCGCAGCAGTCCGATGCGCATCGAGATGTACACCGCAAGCATCGCTGCCGCGAAAGACTTCACGGAGAACAGGATCTCCGCCTTGCTGGCCAACTTCATTCGTTGGCCATGCTCGCGATCACGTCGGGCAGGCCGGCCAGCACGCGCAAGCAGGCTTCGACGTCGCTTGGGTCGAAGGCGCCGAACAATTTGCGGCGGAAGGGGCGCAGCGCCGAGTCCATCAGGTCGGCGGTTTTCTGGCCCTCCTCGGTCAGGCGCAGGATCTTGGCGCGGCGGTCGTTCGGGTCTTCGTGGCGCTCCAGCAGGCCGGATTCGAGCAGATGGTCGACCACGCGCACCAGCGACGAGGGTTCCATGCTGAGCGTCTCGGCCAGCACGCCCGGGCGCACGCCGTTTTCGCCGAAGCGGCTGATGACCAGCACCGGCAGGCCGGTTGCCTGCGACAGGCCGTAATCGGCCGCGACCTTGTCGGCGGCGGCACGGTAGACGCGCGAAGAGAGGGTGAGGGCGGCGGTGAGACTGCTCAGGGTCTGGTCCGATAGGCGCATGTTTTAGTTCGCGTAAATACCTTTTGAATGCTAAAGTTTAGCATGCGAAGTATTTTGCGGCAAGTAGGGTGGGCTCTCCGAGCCCACGCGGATACACACGTGGGCACGTGGTGCCCACCCTACGCTATTCGGTGCAGATCCTGCGGAGTGGTGAATTCGTCGGCGCAGCCGTGCTTGCGCAGCGCTTCGATGGTGGCATAGCCCCAGTGCACGGCGCCGAATGCGACGCCTGCCTTGCGCGAGGCGTCCGCATCCGTCCCCTGGTCGCCGATGTAGATGGCATCGCCCGCTGCGACGCCGCAGCGCTTCAGCACCGCCCGGATGCGGCTGGCCTTGCCGAAGACCGACATGCCGCAGTCGAACTGCGCCACCAGCGCCGCGAGCTCCGGCCCCAGCACCGTGCGCACGTTGTGCTCGGAGTTCGAGGACACCACCGTGAGCAGCACGCCCTGCGCATGCAGGAAGCGCAAGGCCTCGGCGATGCCGTCGAAGAGCGCGATGGCGCCGGCATTCTCCTTCATCATCGCCATGAAGGTATGGGACGCCGCCGGCAGCTTCCAGGCCGGCATGCCGACGTGCTCCATCATCTGCCGCACGCCGTAGTGGCGCAGCTCGCCGGCCCTGGCCGTGTCGATGCGCCTGAAACCATGGCGGTCGGCGATGGTATTGAAGACGCTGAGGAAGAAGGGGAAGGAGTCGGCCAGGGTGCCGTCGAAGTCGAAGATGGCGAGTCGGTAGCGCATGGGCGCCATCTTCGCACAGTACGCGCCCTCAGGCGTTGATCGCAGCCCGCGCCAGCGCCGGATCGTCGGAAAACAGCCCGTCGATGCCGGTCTCCAGATAGCGCCACATCTCGGCGATCGATCCTTCCTCGTTGCGCGCGTTCGGGCCGTCGGCGTTGCGGAAGTCGGCGGCCAGGAAGGCATTCTCGGGCCGGAAGGTCCAGACCACCACCTGCAGCCCGGCAGCGTGGGCGTCCGCCACCAGGTCGGTCGGCTTCAGCAGGCGCTCGTCCGCGCCGAGCGGGATCACGGCGCGCGTGATAGGCGCCACCACGTCGGCATACTGCGCCATCTCGCGCAGGCCGCGCTTCGACACCATCTCGCCATAGGTGAGCGAGCCGCCGGCGATGGCCACGTCGGCCGGGCGCACCGCATCGTACTTGCCGCCCGCGACCACCAGCTGCGCCAGCTGCACATTGGCCGGCTTGCCCAGCGTTTTGCGCAGCTGCTTCAGGTTGGCGGTCTCGAAGGATTGCACGGTCACCGGCGCGCGCCGCGTGTACGCGTGCGCCTGCAGGGTCGCCACGAAACGCTCTTCCAGCGGCAGGCCGGCGGCGCGGAACCAGGTCGAGTGCTTCAGTTCCGGGATCAGGCCGATGATACGGCCGCGCGCCGCCGATTCCGCCGCGACGAAGTCGATGATCTCTTCGAAGCTGACCACCTGGAACTGGCCGTCGTGGCTGGTGCCGCGCATCTTCGGCAGGCGCTCGACCGCACGCAGGGTCTTCAGCTCGGCCAGCGTGAAGTCGGAGACGAACCAGCCCTCGTGCGCTTCGCCGTCGATCACCTTGCGGGTCTTGCGGGACGCGAACTCTGCGCGGGTAGCGATGTCGGTGGTGTCCGTGATCGCGTTCTCGTGGCGCGCGATCAGGATGCCGTCGCGTGTAGCCACCAGGTCCGGCTCGACGAAGTCGGCGCCGTCCTGGATCGCCTTCGCATAGGAGGCCAGCGTGTGCTCGGGGCGCAGGGCGCTGGCGCCGCGGTGGGCGTACAGCGTCGCCCTGGCCTTGGGATCGAGGCGCTGCGTTTGCGCCAGCGCGAGGCTGGGCAGGCCGGCCAGTGCCAGCGCCGCGGCGCTGCCTTTCAAGAACTGGCGACGCATCATATATCTGCCTTCAAGGTGACGAAGCCCATGCGCGGCGGGATCGGGTAAGTGGCGTAGCTGCCGCTCGGCTGGCCGACCACCGGCTGCAGCGGGCCTTCGCGGTTCAGCAGGTTGGTGGCGCTGACGGTCCAGCGCACGTTCTTGAGGAAGCCGGTCGACAGCGGTACTTTACCCGAGACGTTCAGGCCGAGCAGGAAGTAGACCGGGATGCCGAGGTCATTGGTATAGGTCGCGAAGCGCTTGCCGACGTAATCGCCGCTCAGCTGCACTTCGAGATCGCCGCCCGGTTTCAGGGTCGCGACGAACTTGTTCATCCACTCCGGTGTGTTCGGCACGATCTTGCCGGCGGTCGGGATCAGGGTCGTGCCCGAAAAATAGCTGTCCTGGTATTTGGAGCGGTTGTACGACAGCGCATCGTAGAACGAGAATGCGCGGCCGAAGTGGAAGGTGCCCGCCAGGTCGACACCGTCGGTTTTGACGCTGCCGACGTTCGACAGGATGGTGGTGCCGCCGGCGAAGGAAGTGATGATGGGGTTCGAGCTGATCGCCAGCTGGCGGTCGCGGAAGGTCACGTGGTACAGCGCGACCTGGCCGTCGAAGGCGGTGAGCGGACCCAGGTCCAGGTTGCGCGAATCGCGCAGGCCCAGCTCATAGGTGACCGAGGTCTCGGGCTTGGCGGTGGCCTTGAAGTAGTCGAAGGCCGCCTGCGAGGACAGGCTCCACGGCGAATTGCCGCCGCCGCCGTAGGTCATGAACTGGCGCAGGTTCTTCTGGATGTTGGCGAACACCTGGTCGGACTTGCTGACGTCCCAGCGCGCGCCCAGCTGCGGCAGGAACCATTTTTTGGTATCGATATCGCCTTGCGGCAGGCCGCCGGTAGCGGTGGCGCTGATCGCGGCCGGCAGGGTATTCACCGGGAAGCGGCCCTTGGCAAACTGCAGGCTGGACTTGAAGCCGCCCTGCAGCACGAAGCTGGGCATGAGCTGCCATTCGTCCTGCAAATGCAGCTGCACGACCTTGTTGTCGATGTCGCTGCCGTACTGCGTGATCAGCGGATTGCTGGGGCGCGTGTAGGGGCTGCTCGGGTTGTTCACGTCCAGCGCGTACCAGCGGCGGTAGGCGCCCGAGTTGTTGTGCTCGAACCAGAGGCCGGCCTGGATGCGGTGTCCGTCCAGCTCCCAGCGCAGGTTCGACAGCCAGCCCTGGCGGTTGATCTTGTATTCGGTGGTGCGGGTCGCATAGCCCGAGCCGCCGAACACCGCCTTCAGGTCCTGGTTCGGGAAGTAGACCTTGAACAGGTTGGGCAGGCCGGCCTGGTTGATCGGGCCGGCCACCACGCCGACGCCGTCGTTGTGGTGGAAGTAGTACTGGTTAGTCCAGGTAAGGCTGTCGGTGAGGTAGGCCTCGTACTTGGCGTAGGCCAGCTTGTCGGTGCGCTGGGCGTCGCTGTAGTAGTTGCGGAAGTTCGCACCCACGGACGCGGGCGGCGCACCATTCTTGTCCAGGTAGGCCAGGGCCGCGGCGAAGTCCGGGTACAGGAAAGGCCGCGTGTAGGGCGAATTCAGGCCGGCCTGGTGCAGGCTCGAGTCTTCGTTCGGCTCGGTCTTGTCGGACCAGTCGGCAAACAGGGTCAGCTTGCCGGCATCGCCTTGATGGACGAACTTGGCGTTGACCTGGTCGTTGGACTGGCGGCCGTTGAAGTCCCAGGCCTTGGCTTCGTGGTGCAGGCCGGAGATGTAGAAGCTGTTGCCGCCGCCGATATCGCCGGTGTCGAAGCGCAGGAAGGTTCGGGTAGCCTTGTAGCTGCCCAGGGTCTCTTGCAGGTTGATGTTGCGCTGAGCGAGCGGATCGCTCGAATAGGTCTCGATGGTGCCGCCCAGGTTATTCGTCGACGGCGTGCCGAGGTCGCCCGCGCCGGTGGCCAGCACCACGCTTCTGACGTTCTCGCTGGTGAGCGCGCGCTGCGGCGCCAGGCCGTTGTAGTTGCCGTAGCTCTGGTCGCCGAGCGGCACGCCATCCATCGTGAAGCCCATCTGCTGGGCGTTGAAGCCATGGACGAACAGCGACAGATTCTGCTCGTTGTTCCCCCACGGGTCCGCGGTCTGGAAGCTCACGCCCGGCAGCGCCTGCAGCGCCTTCAGCGGGTTCATGCCCGGCAGGACCTTCTGGATCTCGATGCCCGACATCGCTACCGAGGAGCGGGTCTTGCGGGTCGAAATCTGCACGGTGGGGACGACGCCGGCCGGCGTGGTGTCCTGGATGACGGGAGCGGCCGGCGCATCGGCTGCGGTAGCGGCGGCTGGCGTGTCTTCGGCCGGGGCGGCGTGGGCGAGCGAGGTGCAGATCGCGGCGACGGCAAGAGCGATCAGGGTGGGACGCAATACGGTGGTCGGGTTCATCGTTGGGCTAAGGTCCGGAAGGTTCAAAATGGTCCGCAGATTAGCTTTTCAACATGACTGCCTGATTACCATTACATGACGATTCGATTACCATGGCGGCTCTCGTCCCATCGCAAAGCCCGCCGTGACCACCGTCCTCCTGTTGAAGCTGTGCCTCGTTCCTTCCCTGATCTACCTCGTGACCCTGATCGGCCGCCGCTGGGGCCCGAATGCGGCCGGCTGGTTTTCCGCGCTGCCCATCGTCGCCGGGCCGATCCTGCTGACGATGGCGATCGAACAGGGCACCAGCTTCGTGGCGACGGCCGCCGCGCATACCCTGATTGCCGTGATCGCGGTGCTGGTGTTCTGCATTGCGTATGCGTGGGCGTCGGGACGCTGTGGCGTGGCTGGATCTCTGTGCGCATCGCTGCTTGCGTATGCCGCGGCGGTGGCCGGCCTGCAGCTGATCGAGCTGCCGCTGCTGCCTGGCTTCGCACTGGTGCTCGCTGTGCTGGCGCTGGCGCCGCGGCTGTTCCCGCGCATGTCCGGTTCGGGAGCGCGCAGCGCGGCGCAAGCCAATGACCTGCCGCTGCGGATGCTGGCCGGCGCGCTTCTGAGTTTTACGGTGACCTGGGCCGCCGCCGGCATCGGCCCGCGCCTGAGCGGCTTCTTCGCGATGTTCCCGGTGATGGGCACGATCCTGGTCGGCTTCTCGCACGCGGCATCGGGACGCGAATATGCGGTGAACATCCTGCTCGGCATGGCGCGTGGGTATTACGCGTTCGCGACTTTTTGCGTGGTGCTGTCGCTGATGCTGCGCGGGCAGCCGATTGCGCTGGCGTTCTGCGTTGCGGCTGGGGCGGCGCTGGTGGTGCAGTTGTTGAGCAAGCAGGGGATGACGCTGTCCTTGAAGCGAACATAGCCATTGATGAAGCGCATGACTTGCCTGATGCGTTCGGGGGAATACTTCAGCTTTCCCTCGTTTCGGAGACACGTTCATGGCAATCGACGCTTACCTGCAAATCGACGGTATCAAAGGCGAATCACAGGACTCGGCTCACCAAGGCTGGATTGAACTGATTTCGGCAGAGTGGGGCGTGCTGCAGCCCAAATCGGCAACAGCGTCGACCGCTGGCGGCCATACTGCCGAGCGCTGCGAACACCGCAGCATTTCGATATCCAAGCTGGCAGACCTGTCCTCGCCACTTTTGATGCAGCTTTGTTCGTCTGGTAAAACGATTCCGAAGGCCAAGCTCGAGTTAATGCGTGCCGACGCCGACGGCAAACCGATCAAGTATTACGAGGTCGAACTTGAAAACGTGCTGATCGGCGGGATTCACCAGGCTGTGCATGACGGGAGCATTCTTCAGGACTCCGTTTCTCTTAAGTTCTCGAAGGTCAAATGGAAATACACCCAACAGAAGATTGGTGGCGGCGCTGGCGGAAATACGACCGGTGGCTGGGACCTGGCGACCAACCGCATTGCGTGAACAGGGGGCCGGTCATGCTCGAAGTTCAACCGAAGGATTCCCGCGGCTACTTCATGCTGCCGCAAGCACCCGAAGATGCCGGCTACTACGTGTACGGAACGCCAGAGCAGGGAGCTGGACAATACGTCCACCCTGCACTCATGACGGTTATTTTTTTCGTAGAGCGCGAGTGGCAGGCGATTGACCGGCGGAAGTTTGGTATAGGGAATATTAGTCTGTCAGGAGGCGGGAAGTTCAAGCCTCACGATACTCACAAGAATGGTCTTCAGGTCGATGTGCGTCCGTTGCGGAAGGACGGCGCACATGTTCGGGTCGATTATTTTCAGGCGGGCTATGACAAGGAAGCCACGGCGCGGCTTATTGGTCTTTTCCGTGCTCATCCGGCAGTCACGAAAGTGTATTTCAATGATCTGAGCATTCCCGGAGTGCAAGCTTTGAAGGACCACGATAATCACTTTCACGTAGCAATCCGAGCGAGCGTGACATGAAGAAGACTCTGGCAATCATCGGCGCAACTGTAATGCTATCGGCATACGCATCGGAACAGGTTCGGCGGCCAGCACCATATCGGCAGTTCAAGGGCGACTACACCATATATTCTGGCGATCTGGACGATCAGCAGGCACCTACCGGAAACGACCGCAAGCTTTCCTTCATCATCGAGGGACAAGCCGCAAAAGACATCTTCAATGCGATGCCGCCCGACGACAAGCAGACTTGCAGCGGAGAGAAGGGCGCACGCAGCCGCAGCAAGGAAAACGTCTGGTGTACGTTCAACCCCGGGGCAGGGTACACGTGTTATTTCGGCTTCGATTTAAAAACTGGTAAAAGCATCGCCGGCGGTATTTGTTGAAGCGGCAGCCAGGATTCCTGGCTGCTCCTTTTTGCACAGTCTGTTCATCACGCACGCACACCCCTTTCCACTTGAATACCTAGCAAGCTCAACTATTCTGATCCGGTCAGTCCGCAGAGATTGACGCGAACATAAAACAACGATCGGAGACTGAATATATGAAAGCTCGAACCGGAGCCATGGCGAAAGCATTCGCCGCGGCCTGCATAGGCTTGCTCAGCGCAAGCGCCTTCGGGGCGGTCATCGCCCTCCCCAAATACAACGTCAGCGTGAACGACGTATCCGTCTCCGGATTCTCGTCCGGCGCCCACATGGCGGTGCAGATGCATTTCGCCTATTCGAAGACGGTGAAAAAGGGCGCGGGCATCGTTGCCGGCGGCCCGATGTACTGCTCGCAGGGGAATGCCGCTATATCGGTGGGGCCGTGCATGGCGAATACCGGCTCACGCAATCTGCCTTACCTGATGTCGGTGGTGAATACCTGGTCGGGCAACGGCTATATCGACCCGACCAGCAATATGGCCGCGTCCAAGGTCTACCTGTTTTCCGGGACCATCGATTCCACCGTGCGCCAGCCGGTCATGGATGACCTGAAGACGATGTACGCGAATTACCTGCCGGCCGCGAATATCGTCTACAAGAATAATCTGGCGGCCGAACACTCGATGCCGACCGATTTCTTCGGCAATGGCTGCGCCATCAATGGCAGCCCCTACGTCAACAACTGCAATTTCGATACCGCCGGCGAAATCCTGAAACAGCTGTATGGCCCGCTGAACGCGAAGAACGCCGGCACCCTGACGGGCAGCTTCATCAATTTCGACCAGGCCGCGTTCTGGGGCAATCACAATCCGAATTTCTACAGCATGGCCAGCAGCGGCTATGCCTATGTGCCGGCGGCCTGTTCTTCGGGCCAGGCTTGCAAGCTGCACGTGGCTTTCCACGGCTGCCTGCAGAGCGCCTCCGTGGTCGGCACGGCCTATTACCAGAATGCCGGCTATAACCGCTGGGCCGATACCAACAATATGATCGTGCTGTACCCGCAGACCATCGTCACCTCGAACAATCCGGGTGGATGCTGGGACTGGTGGGGTTACGAGGACGTGAATTTCCCGGCCAAGAGCGGCGGGCAGATGGTCGCCATCAAGACCATGATCGACAAGATCGTCAGCGGTAATACGGCCGCGCCTTTCACCTGTACCAGCTGGTATGCCAGCAATTATTCGCACGTCGCCAATGGCCGCGCCTATATCGGTTCGGACGGCCAGGTGTATGCCGTGAATTCGAACCAGTATCTCGGCTATTACCTGACCACGGCTTATACGGATGTGCGGCGTACCTCGGCGGGGTATTACGCCTACGGCACCTGTTCCTGAGCGGGATATCGCAAAACGCCGAAATTGCCAGGCAATGGATGTGTATTGATGGAAGTTACTGAATGTAACGGGTGGGCATAAAGGCTGAGCGTCCGTTATGATGCGCGCGTTCGGCAATATCGACGGCAGTGCGTTGCTCGATGAGAGTCGGGCAATGCATTGTTGAGGATATTGCTGATGTCGGTAAATAAGGGAAGCACACAATTTGGCCTGATTAATCTGCTCAAGGCGGGCGCCGCGCAGCTGATCGTCCTGCATCATCTGGCCTTCTATGGACCGATGGCAGACCAGGCGCGGCCGCTGATGCCGGCGCTGATAGCCTGGCTCGACGAATACGGGCGCATCGCGGTGCAGGTATTCCTCGTCGTCGGCGGCTTCCTGGCCGCAAAGTCTCTTTCTCCGCAAGCGCGTCCAGATATCGCCCATCCCGGCGCCACGATCTGGCGCCGCTATATCCGGCTGGCGCTGCCCTTCATGGCCGCGATGCTGCTGGCGATCGGCGCTTCCGCCGTAGCGAGCCACTGGATGGATCACGATTCGATCTCGGCGCCGCCCACGCTGTCGCAGCTGAGCGCACACCTGCTGCTGATGCATGACGTGCTGGGTTATGAAGCCCTGTCGGCCGGCGCCTGGTATGTGGCGATCGATTTCCAGCTGTATGCGCTGGTGACCCTGCTGCTGTGGGGCGTGGGCCGGATCGCTGGGGCGCGCGCCCGCGCCTGGATCGTGCCGGCGGTGGTCGCGCTGGGCGTCAGCATCTCCCTGTTGTACTTTAATCGCGATGCCGGCTGGGACGTGTGGGCGCCGTATTTCTTCGGCAGCTACGGACTTGGCATGCTGGCCTGGTGGGCCGGCGATCCGGCGCGCAAACCGGGCGAGGTGGCGCTGCTGCTGGCGATGACGGTGCTGCCGACCCTGGTGGCGCTGAATCTCGAATTCCGCAGCCGGATCGCGGTGGCGCTGGTGGTCGCCTGCCTGCTGTTCCTGTTCGGCCGCGTCAAGCTGGCCGATGTCCGCAGCCAGGGCTGGGCGTTGGTGAACCGGATGGCGACGATGTCGTTTTCGGTCTTTCTCGTGCACTTCCCGGTGTGCCTGGTGGTGAATGCCGGCTTTACCCGCTTCGTATCGGACCAGCCGCACGAGCAGGCATTCGGGATGCTGGTTGCGTGGCTTGCCAGCCTGGCTGCCGGCGCCGCTTTTTATCGCTGGGTGGAAGCGCCGCTGGGCCGGACGCTGGCGGGTGCGAAGCGCCCTTCGACGCCTCGTCCATTCATGGTCGGCCAAGCGCACATGCAAAGCCGGGCAATCGCCAAGCTGCGGGCATATCGATAATCCTTGCGGATGCTTTATTCCAGGCGGACGGCGACGTCGAATATCCAGGTGCGGCGGATTTCGATCACATCGTACTGACGCGCCAAGGCAGGCGGGAATGCGCCATAGGGCGCCTGGCTGGCGATGATTTTTCGTATCGCATCATCGATGGCGGCGACGCCGCTCGAGGTCACGAAGCTCACTTTTTCAACGGTGCCGTCCGACCGCACGGCGATCGTCACCGTCGGGCGATTGTGCGGCTGCTTGATGACATCGCGGATCATCTCGAAGGTCATGTTCTTTTCGATCTTCCGGCTGATCGTCTCCGCATACAAAACCAGATCGGCATTTTGATCGGCGCGGCCGAAGAGCCAGCCGCGGCGCAGGGCGCTTGCCGAGGGTAGCGGAGCGCGGGCTGCCGCATCGCGCTGGGCCGCTTCCTGATTCAGCTGTCTGCCGATCGCTTTGAGGCGCTCCTCGCGTTCGGCCTCATACCTGGCCTTCTCGCGCAGGGCCAGCTCGCGCTTTGCCTGCTCCTGCTTTGCTGCTTCCTGCCGTGCGGCGTCGGCGGCGCGTTCCTGTTCCTGCTTTTCCGCAGCCTGACGTGCCTTGTCGGCCTGCCTGGCCTGCTCTTGACGCACTGCTTCCTGGCGCTGCGCTTCCAGCTGCGCCTGTTTTGCCTGTTCTTCCCGCACTGCCTCCTGGCGGACGCGTTCCTGGCGCTGCAGTTCCAACTGCGCCTGCCTGGCCTGTTCTCGCTGGATGGCCTCGTTGCGTGCAGCTTCCTGCCGAAGGGCCTCGGCTTTTTCCTGTTCCTGCCGGGCGGCGGCCAGTCGGGCAGCCTCGTCCCTTGCGGCTTGCTCGGCTCGGGCGGTCTCCGCGCGGAGCAGCTCCTGGCGCGTTGCTTCACGTTGTGCGGCGGCCATCAACTCGACCCGCTTCAGATTTTCTGCGAGCTGCGTTTCGCGTTCGACGCCCGCCTGGTCCAGTGTCGCGCGGTCATGGGTCGCCTGGTTGAGCACGGGCTGGTCGACATCGCGGGTCGTGCTTTGGCTGGGCGTGTCGTTGAGGTGGGTCGGTGAGCGTTGCGCCACAGGGGCGATCGGTAGCGATGCGACGGCTTGCTTAACCGCGGTCACGACTGGCTCGACGGCAGATGCCGGCGCCGTGGCCGCTGCCGGCTTGGGCATGGGCGATGGCGTCGCAACGGGGGAAATCGACACGGACGATGCCATGCTGCCAATCGTGGAGACGTCCTCCGGGGCGAGCACGGGATTGGCTTCCTTGGCCGGCGGCGTCGGCAAAGAGCGGAGCATGATCTGGAGCTCATCGGCACCGAGCCGCCTTTGTTTCCACGGCAGTTTGAAGCCGGGTAAGCCGAAGCTCTGGCCCCCCAATGTAACGCTGAGCAATAAGGCGTGAAGCAGCACGGCGACCAGCAAGGCCGTGCTCATCCGCCGTTGATCGCTTTGTATGAAAAGGCCGTGAAGGCGGCCGCTGCTGGCTGTCGGAAACATGAAAATAGACTATCACAGCAGGGAGCGGCTGTTGATATAAAACAAAGAAGACGTGGTTTTTTGTACTGTTTCTCCGATCAATTCAATATCGTCAGGTCCATCTCGTCTTTCAATAATTGCTTCGCCAGCTAAACGGAGCATGCACCGTGAAACAATTCCTCATCTGCGTCGCATTACTGCTGTTGCCGTTCTCCGTGCTGCCCCAGGACTACCTGCCACGCATGTGCAAAGGCTCCTGACGCGTCGGGAGGACTGCGGTCAAATGCGCACGACATTTCCTGATGCCAAAGAAAAGCTGCTCAAGCTTTGCATGGGTACAGACAAGGAGGTTGTGCAGCTGAAGCAGAGGTACGCGCTAAACTCGACGATTCTGCAGATCCTGAATCAATTCGAAGCAATTAGATAAACCGCAGAGGTGCCAGTGGCAGAGGAAAAGACCGTTTATTAGTTGGAAAATATTCCAAAAAACATACTGTGCATAAGCTTAAGAAGACTATTGCATCGACTTTTCTTTTGATAACAATTCATTTTCGTCTAAGCAGAGTCGAGCTGTAACCAGCACAGGCACGCATTTTGTATTGACTTAATGCAAGACCAATCAAACGTGTGCGCCAGAGAGGACCAATCCTCTAAACTGCGGTTAAGTATGCAGGAATTTGAGGCATATCTAACTGTTTGGCTCATAACATGATAGATCGTCTTGATAAGGAACGCCGCAGCCGGTTGATGCAAAAGGTCGGAACTAAAGATACTGGGCCAGAGATAGCTGTACGTTCTCTCTTACATAAACTCGGGTACCGATTTCGACTTCATCGCAAAGACTTGCCAGGAACACCAGATATCGTCTTTCCCAGTCGACGCCTCGCATTATTTGTTCATGGATGCTTCTGGCACATGCATGGCTGTAACAAAGGACGTCTGCCGAAATCTCGTCTTGACTACTGGGAGCCTAAACTATCCGCAAACAGAAGCCGCGATCAGCGTAACGTAGCGGCTCTACGGTCTGTAGGGTGGGATGCGGCCGTAGTATGGCAATGCGAGCTTTCGAATCCTGAGATGTTGTCACAACGACTTCAAGAGCTGCTAGAGTCGTGTCCGACCAAGATACTGTCGCGAAAGCACAACCATTGACGTTGTTCGCGACAACGCAAGTTTCCCTTCCAACCTCCCTTCAGAGCTCTTATACTGTATGTTTGTACAGCATAGTTTCCATATTGACACCATTTAAGCGCGCCGAGGAAATATAAATATTGTATATATTTCATTGATTTAATTGAAATATATTGTATGACAACACCTTTTCTTTGCTAACGCGATAAAATACTAGGTTAGTTTTTGCTTTTTTATAGGAGCTTTTGATGGCACGTCCGATAGGTATTGATCTTTTCGCAGGGGCGGGCGGGATGTCTTTAGGTTTCGAGCAGGCCGGTTTTGATGTGGTCGCAGCGGTCGAAATTGATCCAATTCATTGCGCAACTCATGAATACAATTTCCCTAATTGTAAAACGATTTGCGCGAGTGTTGTAGATCTCTCAGGAAATGCGATTCGTGGGATTGCAAATATCGGTGAACGTGATATTGATGTAGTTTTCGGAGGCGCGCCTTGCCAAGGTTTTTCAATGATTGGTAAACGCGCGTTAGATGACAGTCGTAACCAACTCGTGTTTCACTATGTGAGATTGGTTAGGGAGTTAAAGCCTAAATATTGCGTTTTTGAGAATGTCAAAGGTCTTACACTTGGAAAGCATTCGCAATTTCTTAAGGAATTAATAGAAGAACTCGAGAAAAGCGGATATAAGGTCCAGCTGCCCTACAAGGTATTGAACGCTGTTGATTTTGGAGTTCCGCAGTCGCGTGAACGTTTGTTTTTAATGGCTGCACGTGATGATCAAAAACTGCCTGTCTATCCTAAGGAAAATGAAGTACGTGTAACTGTTGGAGATGCAATTTCAGATTTACCTGACGCTGATAAGTTTAGTGAGCTAGAGAAATATGATGCCGTAAAGGCAGTATGGGAGACTCATTCTTCTTATGCGTTGCGTTTGAGGGGAATGCTGGAAGACCTCGGTAATTTCAGCTACACGAGAAAATTTGACCCCCAAGTGCTTAGTAGTAGCTTGACCACGCAACATACTGACGTTTCGAAGGAGCGATTCCGTGCTACTTTGCCTGGGAAAACAGAATCGATCAGCCGATTTCTGAAATTGGATCCAAACGGGGTTTGCAACACTTTGCGAGCAGGTACAGATAGTGCGAGAGGTGCCCATACGTCGCCACGACCTATACATCCCAGCTATGCCCGAGTGTTAACTGTGCGCGAAGCTGCGAGATTACATTCGTATCCCGATTGGTTCCGACTTCATGCTACAAAATGGCACGGATTTAGGCAAATTGGTAATAGTGTTCCACCTTTACTGGCTCGTGCAGTTGGTTCATCTGTAATTGAAGGTCTGGGGTTGCAGCCTGTAAAGCCGAAAGATATATTAGAGCTTGGCGATGAATCTCTGCTAGCGATGAATATGGGACAAGCAGCTTCTTATTTTTCCGTTCCGCGGACAGTTATTGCTCAACGTGCCCGGAGATCCAGCAGCTACTCTTCAAAAGAAAAGGAGGGGGGAGGGGGAAATGATTTGTTGTCGTTTTCGCTAGAGTCTGGAAAATAGGGATAATTTTATAATATAAGCAACGATTGATAGCAGGAATTTCTATGATTTTTGACGTCTATGGCTGAAGAAAATAAAAAACCGAATCGTTACCAAGCGATTATATCTCATGTTTTTTTTGATCATTATACCGACGGTATTACGGAATTTGAATTCACTCGAGATGAGTTTGTTGATATCGCTTCGTCACTTAAAATTTCGCTTCCAAAAAATATTGGGGATGTAATTTACTCGTTTCGATATCGGAATGAGCTGCCAAAAAGTATATTAACCACGGCTGATGACGGGAGGGAGTGGATCATTGAGGGGACCGGAAGGGCTAAATATAGATTTAAGCAAGTCCGGTTGAGTCGAATTATTCCTAGAGAAGATCTGCTTTCTATAAAAATACCTGACTCGACGCCGGAAATTATTGGCGCTTATGCTTTAACCGATGAGCAGGCTTTGTTAGCGAAGGTTCGATACAATCGTCTTATAGATATATTTTTAGGCGTTACGGCCTTTTCGTTGCAAAACCATCTTCGAACAACAGTGAAAGATGTTGGTCAAATTGAAATTGATGAGATTTACGTAGGTATAAATCGTCATGGGTCTCAATTCGTCGTGCCTGTTCAAGCAAAGGGTGGAAACGATAAGCATGGGGTTGTTCAAACTCAACAAGACATCGTCTGTTGTAGTGAAAAATTTCCAAAGTTGATATGTCGTGCCGTGTCCGCTCAGTTTATGAGCAATAACCGAATTGCTATGTTTGAGCTCGCCGTAGAAGATGAATGCGTTAAAGTTGTTGATGAGAAGCATTATCAGCTTGTTGGTGCTTCTGATATTACGGCGGATGAGCTGCAGCGTTACGCAGAAAGATCTTAGCGAAGAATAAAAATAAAAATAAAGCCGGTTGAACGCCGGCTTTATTTTGACTAACGGATAAAAATTTCACGTTAAACGTCAATATTCCCGGCCTGCAGCGCATTAGTCTCAATGAAGTTCCTACGCGGCTCAACCTCATCACCCATCAAGGTGGTAAAGATCTGGTCCGCAGCAATCGCATCCTCGATCTGCACCTTCAGCAAACGACGAACGGTCGGATCCATCGTGGTTTCCCAAAGCTGCTCGGGATTCATCTCACCCAGACCCTTATAACGCTGCTTGGACACGCCACGCTCCGCTTCCTCGCGCAGCCATTCCATGGCCTGCTGGAAGTCGCGCACGGCGAATTCCTTCATCTTGTCGCCTTCACCGCGGCGGATGATGGCGCCGGCGCCCATCAGGCCCTTAAAGGTAGCGGCCGAGTTGGCCAGGGTCGCGTAGTCGGCGCCGGCCACGAAGTCGGCGTCGATCGAGGTCACCTGCACGTTGCCGTGGTGGATGCGCTCGATGCGCAGTGCGTGCTTTTCCGACAGTTCGTCGGAGCGCACGCCCACTTTCACGCTCGGATCGTGGATCGCGTCGGCCAGGGCCTGGGCCGATTTCTCGGCGGCTTCCTGGCTCGTCAGGTCCAGCGTCACGCCGGTCATGATGGCGGACAGGGCTGCGCGATCGATCACGCGCGTCAGGCGCATCATGATGGCGTTGGCCTTGTTGTACTTCTCGACCAGGTCGCCCAGGTCGCCGTCAGTGATCGGCGCGGCGCCGTCCTGCGGGATCAGGGCGGCGGTGTTCAGGGCCACGCGCATCATGTAGCTGGCTTCCTCGACGTCGTCCTTCAGGTAGCGCTCGTCGCGGCCGGCTTTCACCTTGTACAGCGGCGGCTGGGCGATGTAGATGTGGCCGCGCTCGACCAGCTGCGGCATCTGGCGGTAGAACAGCGTCAGCAGCAGGGTACGGATGTGGGCGCCGTCGACGTCCGCGTCGGTCATGATGATGATGCGGTGGTAGCGCAGCTTGTCGACGTTGAACTCGTCCGGGCCGATCGAGGTGCCGAGGGTCGCGATCAGGGTGGTGATCTGCTCCGACGACAGCATCTTCTCGAAGCGCGCCTTTTCCACGTTCAGCACCTTGCCGCGCAGCGGCAGGATGGCCTGGAACTTACGGTCGCGGCCCTGCTTGGCGGAACCGCCTGCGGAGTCACCCTCGACGATGTACAGCTCGGCCAGCGCCGGGTCGCGTTCCTGGCAGTCGGCCAGCTTCGAGGACAGGCCCAGGCCGTCCATCACGCCCTTGCGGCGGGTCAGGTCGCGGGCTTTGCGTGCCGCTTCACGGGCGCGCGCTGCTTCGACGATCTTGCCGCAGATGATCTTGGCGTCGTTCGGCTTTTCGTTCAGGAAGTCGGTGAGCGTTTTTGCCACGATCTCTTCGACCGGGCCGCGCACTTCCGACGACACGAGCTTGTCCTTGGTCTGCGACGAGAACTTCGGCTCAGGCACCTTGACGGACAGCACGCAGGTCAGGCCTTCGCGCATGTCGTCGCCCGAGATTTCGACCTTGGCCTTCTTGGCGAATTCGTTCTCGTCGATGTACTTGTTGATCACTCGCGTCATCGCCGCACGCAGGCCGGTCAGGTGGGTGCCGCCGTCGCGCTGCGGGATGTTATTGGTGAAGCACAGCACCTGCTCGTTGTACGAGTCGTTCCACTGCATCGACACGTCCACCGAGATATTCGTGCCCTGGTCGGACTGGCGGTCGCCGGTTGCCTGGAACACGGTCGGGTGCAGGACGGCCTTGGCCTTGTTGATGTACTCCACGAAGCCACGGGTGCCGCCTTCGAAGGCGAACACTTCTTCCTTGCCGTTGCGCTGGTCGCTCAGCTTGATGTTGACGCCGTTGTTCAGGAAGGAGAGTTCGCGGATACGCTTGCTCAGGATCTCGTAGTGGAACTCGACGTGCGTAAAGATTTCTTCGTCGGCCCAGAAGTGCACTTCGGTGCCGCGCTTGTCGGTGTCGCCAATGATCTTCATCGGGGAGACTTCGACGCCGTCAACGACTTCGATGATGCGGTCCATCGGCACGCCGCGCGAGAATTCCAGCTGGTGAATCTTGCCTTTTTGGCGCACGGTCACGCGCAGCAGCTTCGACAGTGCATTCACGCAGGACACGCCCACGCCGTGCAGGCCGCCGGAAACCTTGTACGAGTTCTGGTTGAACTTGCCGCCGGCGTGCAGTTCCGTCAGGGCGATCTCGGTCGCCGAGCGCTTCGGCTCGTGCTTGTCGTCCATCTTGACGCCGGTCGGGATGCCGCGGCCGTTGTCGGTGATCGAGATCGAGTTGTCGGAGTGGATCGTGACGTGGATCTCGGTGCAGTAGCCGGCCAGGGCTTCGTCGATCGAGTTGTCGAGCACCTCGAACACCAGGTGGTGCAGGCCGGTACCGTCCGACGTGTCGCCGATATACATGCCCGGACGCTTGCGCACGGCTTCCAGGCCTTCGAGGATCTGAATCGACGAGGCGCCGTACTCATCGGCCTTGTTCGGCGCGGATTCCAAAACTTCTTGAGTGTTCTCGGACATGACTGCTTTCTCAAATAACGGGTAAATCAGACCGCGGACTTTGTGATCCGCGGTGTCGCCCAACAAGACCATATATGGGCGATTCAGCGCTTTTTAAATACGCATCGGCATGACGACGTACTTGAAGTCGCCATTTTCCGGAATCGAAATCAGCGCCGACGAATTCGAATCGCCCAGCGAGATGTTCACCTGGTCGCACTTCAGGTTATTCAGTACGTCCAGCAGGTAGGTGACGTTGAAACCGATGTCGATTGCATCGCCGCCGTAGTCGATTTCGAGTTCTTCCACCGCCTCTTCCTGATCGGCGTTGGTCGAGCTGATTTTCATCGAACCCGGGGCGATCAGGCAGCGCACGCCCTTGAACTTGTCGCTGGTCATGATCGCAGCGCGCTGCAGCGAGCGCAGCAGTTCGTCGCGGCCGATCGTGAAGTCGTTCTTATAGCCCTTCGGAATCACGCGGGTGTAATCCGGGAACTTGCCCTCGACCAGCTTCGACACCAGTTCGATGTCGGCGAAGGTCAGTTTCACCTGCGAGGCGGCGATGTCCAGGCGGACGGTCTCGTCGCTTTCTTCCAGCAGGCGCTGCAGTTCGATGATGGTCTTGCGCGGAATGATGACTTCCTGGCGCTCGAAGGACTGCTCGGCTTCCACCTGGGCGAAGGCCAGACGGTGGCCGTCGGTGGCGACCGCGATCACGTTGTTACCGTCCAGCACCAGCAGCAGGCCGTTCAGGTAATAACGGATGTCCTGCTGGGCCATCGCGAAGTGCACCATGTTGAACAGGTGCTTCAGCGTCTTTTGCGGCAGGGTGACGGAGGCGTTGTAGCTGTCGGCCACCGAGACGGTCGGGAATTCCTCGGCCGCCAGGGTCTGCAGGGCGAAGCGCGACTTGCCGCTTTGGACGGTCAGGCGCTTGTTCAGCAGGGTCATGGTGACGTCGCCCGATTCCGGCAGGGCGCGCAGGATGTCGAGCAGCTTGCGCGCCGCCACGGTGGTGCCGGTTTCTTCAGGACCCGAACCGATATTGGCCAGGGTCGTGATCTGCACCTCGGTGTCGGTCGACAGGAAAGAGACGCTCTCGCCATTCTTGCGGATGAGGATATTGGCCAGAATCGGCATGGTGTGCCGACGCTCGACAATACCACTCACGATCTGCAGTGGCCGGAGAAGCGTGTCTCGGGTGGTTTTGACCAGTTGCATAAATATCCCTCAGGTTTTTTATAAGGTGAAAAATGTTGTCTGCGCAATATTTTGCCAGAAATCACTAAGCGAACTTAGCCTTTCAACGTTTGCTCTAAAACGTGCAGCTCGTGATTGCACTCGGCGTTCTTCTGGCGGTCCTGTGCGATCTTGCGCACGGCGTGCAGCACCGTCGTGTGGTCGCGGCCGCCGAACAGTTCGCCGATTTCCGGCAGACTCTTCTGCGTCAGCTCTTTCGCCAGGTACATCGCGATCTGGCGCGGACGTGCGATGTTGGCCGGGCGGCGCTTCGAATACATGTCCGCGACCTTGATGTTGAAGAAGTCGGCCACCGTCTTCTGGATGTTTTCCACCGAGATCTGGCGATTCTGCACCGACAGCAGATCCTTCAGCGCTTCCTTCACCACATCGATGGTGATTTCTTTGCCATGGAAGCGGGAATAGGCCAGGATCTTGCGCAGCGCGCCTTCCAGCTCGCGCACGTTGGAGCGCAGGTGCTTGGCCACGAAGAAGGCGACGTCGTCGTTCAGCACCACGCCTTCCGATTCCGCTTTCTTCATCAGGATCGCCACGCGCATTTCCAGCTCCGGTGGCTCGATCGCCACCGTCAGGCCGGAGTCGAAGCGCGAGATCAGGCGGTCGTCCATGCCGGTGATCTCTTTCGGATAGGTATCCGAGGTAATGATGATCTGTTTCTTCGCAGCGATCAGGGCTTCGAAGGCATAGAAGAACTCTTCCTGCGTGCGGCTCTTGCCGCCGAAGAATTGAATATCGTCGATCAGCAGCATGTCCAGCGAGTGGTAGTAATGCTTGAAGTCGTCGAAACCCTTGCGCTGATACGCAGTCACCACGTCGCGCACGTACTGTTCGGCGTGGATGTAGCGGATGCGCGCGCCCGGCTGGTCCTTCATTACCTGGTTGCCGATGGCGTGGATCAAGTGGGTCTTACCGAGGCCGACGCCGCCGTAGAAGAACAGCGGGTTGTACGAGACGCCCGGGTTGTTGGCCACCTGGATTGCGGCGGCGCGCGCCAGCTGGTTGGCCTTACCGGTCACGAAGTTCTCGAAGGTGAGTTCGGAATTCACGCGGCTCTGTTCGCGGCGCGGGTTGTTCGCGATCACGTTGTCCGGGGTGACGACAGGCGTGGCCGGAACGGTATTGTCGGCGGCGGCATTGATGCCCATGGCGCCTGCAGCCATCTCGGCGGTCGAGGTGGTCGGCTGGCGATTGCTTACCGCGTCCGGTTTCTTCGGCAGGTTCCTCGAGTCGAGCACGAACTGCACTTCCACCGGGCGCTCCCAGAAATCGGAGGCGAGGGCGGTGATGCGATTCGCGAACTGCGACTTTACCCAGTCGAGCTTGAAGCGGTTGGGCGCCGCGATGCGCAGCTTACCGTCCTCATAGTCGAGGGCGACCAGTGGTTTGATCCACGCGGTATATTGCTGCGGCGTCAGCTCGAGTTCCAGCTGCGTGGAACAGGCTTGCCAAAAGTTTTCCATACATCGACCAAGTTAAAGCGTAACACTCTATTTTAACTGTCTTCTCGGAAGTTATCCACAGGCGAAGCGGGTTTTTTCCACCGAACCTCAACAGCGTGATGCACAAGGGCAACCATGGCGACTTGCTACCGCGGCGGCGCTGCAGCGCAACAGCTTTCTTGACAGCTCGACCGAAAATGCTGTCTAATTCAGGGTTCCCCGCCCACACGCATTGCCAACTCAGGCACTCAGCACATGGGCGAACAAGCTTTGCTGAGGCGTGACGCTGGCTTAACAACTGCGAAATGTCATTGGCGTATGGCCGGCTCACGAGGCGCCGGCTCCAATTTTTTGCATTCTTTTTGCTTTAAGCGAGACCACCATGAAACGTACTTACCAACCTTCCGTCGTCCGTCGCAAGCGCACGCACGGCTTCCGCGCACGTATGGCTACCCGTGGTGGCCGTCAAGTCCTGAACGCACGCCGCGCCAAGGGCCGCAAGCGTCTGGCTGTCTAAGCCCAGACAGGCTCCTGTCGACCGCGCCTAAGCAATGTCAGGCGAAGGTTCGCACGACTTCGCGCGCGTTCGGCGCATCGTAAAAACGGATGAGTTTTCATCCGTTTTTCGTTTGCGCCCTGCACAAAAAAGCGCGCATTTCGTGCTCTATACCCGACCGAATACCCTGCCGCATGCGCGGCTGGGCGTCGTTGCGGCCAAACGGTTCGCACCGCGCGCGGTCACGCGCAATACCATCAAGCGCGTCACGCGCGAACTGTTCCGCACCACGCCGCTCCCCGGCATCGACTGCATCGTGCGCCTTGCGCGGCCGGTCAATACCAAGAGCGGTCCGGCCACGAACAGGGCCCTGAAGACGCTGCTGCATGCCGAGCTGGCGCGCCTGTTCGCGTCGCAGGCGCCAAGGCCGCGCAAGCCGGCGCCTCCGGCCGCAGAGCCGGCGCCCGCTGTGCCGGACAGTCCAGGACAGCAGCCATCATGAACAGGCTGCTCGTCTGGCTGCTGCGCGCTTACCAGTTGCTGGTGTCCCCGATGTTCGGGCCGAGCTGCCGTTTCTATCCGAGCTGTTCCAACTACGCGATCGAAGCGGTGCGCCTGCATGGCGGCGCGCGCGGCGGCTGGCTGGCCCTGCGCCGCATCTGCCGCTGCCATCCGTGGAACGCCGGCGGCAACGACCCTGTGCCACCCCCAACAACCGCTTGCGGTTGCAACCATTCCTGAATAAGACCCAATGGAAATCAATAAACGTACCATCCTGTGGATCGTGTTCGCCGTCTCGCTGGTCGTCCTGTGGAACGATTGGAACATGGCGAATGGCAGGCAGTCGATGTTCTCGCCGCAGGCACCTAGCAAGGTCGCCACCGCGCAGACCCCGGCCCAGCCGAAGGTGAACGACCTGCCGGCCCCCGCCGCGACCCCGGCATCCGTGCCCGGCGCCGCCCCGGCCGATGGCGCTGCCGCAGCGCCGGCGCCGATCCAGACCAAGATCATCACCATCACGACCGACGTCTACAAGGCCGACATCGACACCGCCGGCGGCGTGATCCGCCGCCTGGAGCTGCTGAAGTACCGCGACAAGGTCGACAACACCAAGAACCAGCTGCTGTTCCACACCGATGCCGCCAAGGGCCGCCTCTACCTGGCGCAGACCGGCCTGACCCCGGCCGCGACCGGCGCCCTGCCGAACCACAACACCCCGTTCGTGGCGAAGCCCTTGGTCACCAACGGTAACCAGACCCAGCTCGTGCTCGAAGCGGAGCAGGGCGGCGTGCGCCTGACCAAGACCTTCACCTTCCACCAGGGCGACTACGTGATCGGCGTGCGTCACGACGTGACCAACATCGGCACCGTGCCGGTAGCGCCGTCGCTGTACCTGCAGCTGCAGCACGACGGCAGCAAGCCGGAAGGCGACACCTACTTCAACAGCAGCTACACCGGTCCGACCCTGTACACCTCGCAGGACAAGTACCAGAAGCTGACCTTCGAGAAGATCGCCAAGGGCAGCGCCGAGCACACGACCAAGGCCACCGACGGCTGGATCGCGATCTCGCAGCACTTCTTCGTCTCGGCCTTCATCCCGCCGGAGAAGCAGCAGCGCGACATCTACACCAAGAGCCTGGGCAACAACCTGTTCGCCATCGGCACCGTGATGCCGCTGGGGACCGTGGCGCCGGGCGCCACCGTGTCGAACGAGACCCGCCTGTATTCGGGTCCGCAGGAAGAGAAGATGCTGGAGAAGGTCACCCCTGGCCTGGAACTGGTGCGCGACTATGGCTGGGCGACCATCATCGCCAAGCCGATTTTCTGGACCATGGACCAGCTGCACCAGATGATCGGTAACTGGGGCTGGACCATCGTCGCCTTCACCATCCTGATCAAGCTGCTGTTCTTCCCGCTGTCCGCAGCCGGCTACCGCAGCATGGCCAAGATGAAGACCGTGACGCCGAAGATGCAGGCGATCCGCGAGCGCTACAAGGCCGATCCGGTCAAGATGCAGCAGGCCACCATGGAGCTGTACAAGAGCGAGAAGATCAATCCGCTGGGCGGCTGCCTGCCGATCCTGATCCAGATGCCGGTGTTCCTGGCGCTGTACTGGACCCTGCAGGCCGCGGTCGAGATGCGCGGCGCGCCGTGGATCCTGTGGATTCACGACCTGACCGCGCCGGACCCGTACTTCGTCCTGCCGATCATCTACGCGATCTCGATGTTCGTGACCACCCGCCTGAACCCGCAGCCGGCCGATCCGATGCAGGCCAAGATGATGATGTTCATGCCGCTGGCATTCTCGGTCATCTTCGTGTTCTTCCCGTCCGGCCTGGTGCTGTACTGGGTGGTGAACAACCTGATCTCGATGGCGCAGCAGTATGTGATCACCAAGAAGTACGCGCCGGCGAAGTAAGCCTGCGATGGTTTGATCGGAAAGCCCGTGCGTTGCGCGGGCTTTTTTTTATTTTAGATAGCCCCAAAACCGTCGTCCCCGCGAAGGCGGGGATCCAAGTTCTGCCTGCATCTCGACTGCGCAACAAACTTGGCTCCCCGCCTTCGCGGGGACGACGTTGGTAGAATCTACCTTATGAAACTAGATACCTCTCCCATCGCCGCCATCGCCACCGCCCCCGGCCGCGGCGGCATCGGCGTCGTGCGCGCGTCCGGCAAAGCGCTGGCGCCGCTGATCGACGCCCTGTTCCCCGGCCAGAAGCTGGCCCCGCGCCACGCCACCTACATCCCGTTCAAGGATGCCGCCGGCACTGTCATCGACGAAGGCCTGGCCCTGTACTTCAAGGGGCCTCACTCCTACACCGGCGAAGACGTGCTGGAACTGCAGGGCCACGGCGGCCCGGTGGTGCTGCGCATGCTGCTGGCGCGCGTGCTGGAAGCGGGCGCCGGCCTCGGCCTGCGCCTGGCCGAGCCGGGCGAATTCACCCGCCGCGCCTTCCTGAACGACAAGCTGGACCTGGCCCAGGCCGAGGCCGTGGCCGACCTGATCGACGCCTCGACCGAAGCCGCCGCCAAGTCGGCATCAGCTTCGCTGTCTGGCGCCTTCTCTAAGGTGGTGCATGAGCTGGTCGACAAGACCATCAACCTGCGCATGCTGGTCGAGGCCACGCTCGACTTCCCGGAAGAGGAGATCGACTTCCTCGAAAAATCGAATGCGCGCGGCCAGCTGGCTGGCATCGTCGAGGCGCTGGACCACGTGTTCCGCCAGGCGGCGCAAGGCGCGCTGCTGCGCGAGGGCCTGAACGTGGTGCTGGTCGGCCAGCCGAACGTCGGCAAATCCTCGCTGCTGAACGCGCTGGCCGGATCGGAGGTCGCCATCGTCACCCCGATCGCCGGCACCACGCGCGACAAGGTCAGCGAGACCATCCAGGTCGAGGGCATCCCGCTGAACATCATCGACACCGCCGGCATCCGCGCGCTGGACGAGGGCGTCGACGTGGTCGAGCGCATCGGCATCGAGCGCACCTGGGGCGAGGTCGGCAAGGCCGACGTGATCCTGCACCTGCTGGACGCGAACCTGGGCCCGGCCAGGGCCGACGAGGACATCGTCGCCGCCTTCCCGGCCGGCGTGCCGGTGGTCCGCATCTGGAACAAGATCGACCTGTCGGGCCACAAACCCTCGGTGGACATGAGCGCGGACGTGACCCACATCTACCTGTCGGCGCACGAGAAGATCGGCATGGAGCTGCTGCGCGCGGAACTGCTGCGCATCGCCGGCTGGCAGCAGACCGGCGAGTCGCTGTACTTGGCGCGCGAACGCCACCTGATCGCCCTGCGTGCGGCGCGCGAGCATCTGGATATGGCGGGGCTGCATGCGGCGCAGGACGATCAGTCGCTCGACCTGTTCGCGGAAGAGCTGCGGCTGGCGCAGGATCAGCTGTCCAGCATTACCGGGCAGTTCACGCCGGATGATTTGCTGGGGGTGATTTTCAGCCGCTTCTGTATCGGTAAGTGAGCGCGGAATAAGCCGATGCCCGCCGACCTGCCGCCCGCACCCGGTACGAATGCCGTGGCCTGGCTGTGGCGCGATGCGCCCGTGCCGGCCTGGTCGCAGCCGGCGGTGGCGGTGGTCGATCGCCACATCTGGCTGGCTGGCGACAAGATACTGGTGCGTCCCGGCGCCCGTCCGCGCCGGCTGCCGGCCGCCACCCGCGTCATTCCGGTCGTGCACGTGGAAATCGATGCGCTGCGCCCGCCCGGGAGCCTGCAGCCGGCGCACGCCACCGTGCTCGAGGCCATGGGCAAGGCGGCGCATGCGACCACCTCCGGCTGGGTCCAGCTGGACCTGGAAGCGCGGCCTTCGCAGCGCGCCGACTACCGCGCCCTGGTGCGGGACATCCGCGCCGCGCTGCCGCGCGACATACGCCTGAGCGTCACGGCGCTCGGCTGGTGGTGCCGCTCACCGAGCTGGCTGGATGGACTGGCCGCCGACGAGGTGGTGCCGATGTTCTTCCGGATGGGCCGCGACAATGCGGCGCTGCGCGATATCGTCGCGTCCCGGCCGCAGCTGCTGCATCCCCTGTGCCGCGCCGGCAGCGCCGGCTTTTCGCGGCAGGAGCCGTTCGCGCCCGAGGTGGCGGCGCGCTACCGGAACACCTACTGGTTCGATGAAAAAGGATGGAGAAACCCCGAATGAAGCGCATTCTCGCAGTTGCCATGCTTGCCGCCGCGGTTTCGGTGGCGATGGACGCCGGCGCCAGTGGCGACTATGGTCCCAGCTACACCATGTTCAAGGCCTACCGCGCGCCGGACATCCCGCTCGATCGCTTCCAGGCCGGCGAGCTCGGCATCCTGCAGCCGGGCATGCGGCGCGTCTATCTGTACACGGCCTGGCGCGCGATTTCGCTCGGACCCAGGGTGGCGGCCATGCCGGGGACCGCGGGCGGGCTGGCGCGCGCCGACGGTTCGGCCTTCGGCAACGGCTGGCAGCAGGCTGCCGTCACGCCGCCGGACCAGGCGGCGCCGCAACGGCTGAATATCGCGGCGCTGCTGCAGCTGCGCGAGGACGACCCGGCCCTCAACGCCTATTACGCCTGCCCCGAAGCCGCCAACGAGCAGGCGGGACGCACCTGGCGCATGCTGGCAGCACGGCGCGACGCCGGCAAGGAGCGCACGGCCGCCTGGGTGCGCGCCCAATACCAGGTCGGCCTGGCCTGCGCGGAAGCGGAAGCCGCGCGCTACCGCTACGGGGGCGAGAAGGAGAAGGCGCCGCAGCTCGCTCAACCCGCGCCACTGCCCGATTCGGAGCCGCTGTTCTGGCGCCAGCTGCGCGATTACCAGCGCGCCGCCTGGCACTTCTACCTGCAGCATTATGCGGAGAGTACGGCGCAGTTCGAGCGCATCGGCGCCACCCAGGGACACCCGATGCAGGGCCTGGGCCACTACCTGGCGCTGCGCTCGGACATCCGGCGTGCGCTGGCCGTGAAGGAGACCGGGCTCGCCGCGCGCGACAAGGAGGCCCGCTGGCTCGAGCAGCGCGGCGCCGCCATCCTGGCCGACGCTGCGCTGGCGCCCATGCACGAGCCGACCCGGGCGCTGCTGCGCTCGATGCGTGCGAACCTGACGCCCGAAATCCGCCTGGAAGAGCTGAGCCGCTACCTGGACAATCCCACCGCCGACCCGTTCGCACAGGACCGGCTGGGCGATTGGGCTATCGTGATCGATGACGCCAGACTGCAGGCGGGCAAGCAGTACGATTTCATTGACTGGATCGACACCCTCCGTGCCTGCGACCTGCGCGACAACCCGACCTGCGCCGCCCAGGCCGTGCATGCGCTCGAACGCTGGCAAAAGACCAGAACGCGCACCTGGCTGACCGCGGCGATGATGCTGGCACAATCCATGCCGCCGGAACTGGAGCGTGCGGCGCTGGCGGTCGGCGCCGACGATCCGGCGTGGACCACCGTCCACTTCCACCTGGCGCGCCTGTACCGCCTGGCAGGCCGGCAGGAGGAAGCGCGCGCCATCGGCGAGGCGGCCTTGAAGCGCAAGCTGTCGCCGGGCACGCGCAACCTGTTCCGCGAGGAGCGCTTCGCGGTGGCGTCGTCGGTGAAGGATGCCGCGGCCTGGCTGCTGCGCACCAATGTCGACTTCGCGAAGAACGACCCGGAACAGAAGGAAGACATGATCAACGACGACGGCCTGCTGTGGTTCAAGGTCGGCCTGCCGGTGGCCGGCATGATCGAGCTGGCGCGCGTCGAGGCGCTGCCCAAGCCGCTCCGTACCCGTGCCGCCGGCGCCGCGTGGATCCGTGCGTCCCTGCTCGACATGCCGGAGCAGGGAAACGCGGCCGCCGGGGTGCTGGCGCAATTGGCGCCGGAACTGGCGGAGCCGGCGCAGCGCTACCGCCGCGCCGGGACGGGCGCGGAACGCCGCCACATCGCGCTGGTGGCGGCGCTGCGCTTCGGTTTGTCCGCGCAACTGGATATGTCACCGCAACCGGTGGCACGCCGCGGCGACGATGAGGTCACGGCTTCCGGCTGGTGCAAATTCGACGGCAAGGAATTTCAGCAGGCCGCGGACGAGCGCTTTGCCTGGCGCTTCCCTACCATGCCCGCCACCGGCGATGCCGACGCCCGCGCAGAACTGGCGCGCCTGGCGACGATGAAGACCGCTACCGGTGTGGTCGGCGACGACGTCCTGCAATGGATGAGCAGCCATCCGAAGGATACCGAGCTCCCCTGGCTGCTGTACGTGGTGGTGCAATCCACGCGCGGCGGCTGCCTCGATCCGGACGCCGCAAGCCTGTCGAAGAAGGCCTTTACCCTGCTCCACAAGCGCTATCCGGACTCGGACTGGGCGGCGCAAACGCCTTATTTCTATTCACCCAAATAGGGCTTCAGCAACCCCGCCACCCAGTCCATGAACGCCACCGCGCGCGCCGGCACATGGCGCCGCGTGGGATAAACGAAAGCCACCGGCATCGGCGCCGGCCGGTAATCCGGCAGCACCTCGACCAACTTGCCGGCCTCGATCAGCTCGCGCAAGCCGGCCCCCGGCACCTGGATGATGCCGAGGCCGGCCAGGCAGGCGGCTTTATAGGACGCGGTGCCGTTCACCGTCAGCATGCTGCCCACCGGCGCGTAGCGGGTCTGCTCGCCATCGAACCATTCCCAGGCTGCGGCGCTGCCGCCCAGCTGGGCGTCGTAGTGAATCAGGCGGTGATGTGCGAGATCCTCGAGCGTCAAAGGCGTGCCGTACTGCTGCAGGTAGGCCGGGCTGGCGCAGTTGACCAAGCGGTAGCTGCCCAGCGGCCGCGCGACCAGGGACGAGTCAAGCAGCACGCCGGCGCGCAGCACGCAGTCATAACCCTCGCGGATCAGATCGACGCGGCGGTCGGCGGTGCCGAGGTCGATCGCCAGTTGCGGGTGCTGCGCCATGAATTCGCCCAGGCGCGGCAGCACCAGCTCACTGGCTAGCGCCACCGACATGTCCACACGCAGCCGCCCGGTCAGCACATCCTGCCCGGCGCGGAACATGCCGCGCAGCGCCTCCACTTCGTCCAGCACCTCGCGGCTGCGCGCGTGGAAGGCTTCGCCCTCCTGCGTCATCTGCACCCGGCGCGTGGTCCGCTGCAGCAGGCGCGTGCCGAGCTGCTGCTCGAGCTGGCGCACGGCGGCGGACACCGTCGCATTCGGCAGGCCGAGCTGGCGGGCGGCGCCGCTGAAGCTCTCGAGTTCCGCTACTTTCAGGAAGACCTGGATCGTATCGAGTTCGTTCATGCCACCATGATTCTTCGTAATTCCTGCAAAGTCAATTCGAATTCGGCGGGTTTATTGCAGCAGAATCGAAGAATACACTGGAATCCTCTTACGAAAGGAGTCCGACATGAACACCTCGAACACGAACTCGCGCATTGCCATCATCACCGGCGGCAGCCGCGGCCTGGGCCGCAGCATGGCCCTGCACCTGGCGCGCGACGGCGCCGACATCATCCTGACTTACCAGCAGAACGAAGCGGCGGCGCACGAAACCGTGGCGGCGATCCAGGCGCTGGGCCGCAGGGCCGCCGCTTTCCGGCTGGACGTGGCCGATAGCGGCGCCTTCGCCGGCTTCGCAGGGCAGGTCGATGCCACCCTGGCCGACTGGGGCCGCGAGCGCTTCGACATCCTCGTGAACAATGCCGGCAGCGGCCTGCACGTGCCGCTGATGGAACTGACCGAAGAGCAGTTCGACGGCATGATCGCGATCCACCTGAAATCCGCCCTGTTCCTGACCCAGGCGCTGGCGCCGCGCCTGAATGACGGCGGCCGCATCCTGAACATCTCCAGCGGCCTGACCCGCTTCACGGTGGCCGGCGCCGGCGCCTATGCCGCGGCCAAGGGCGGCGTCGAGGTGCTGACGCGCTACCTGGCGCGCGAACTGGCGGCGCGCCGGATCTCGGTGAACACGCTGGCGCCGGGCGCCATCGCCACCGATTTCAACGGCGGCCGCGTGCGCGACGACGATGCGCTGAACGGCTGGGTCGCCTCGCAGACGGCGCTGGGACGGGCCGGCTTGCCGGACGATATCGGCGGCGCCGCCGCCAGCCTGCTGGCCGAAGGCAGCGGATGGATCACCGGGCAGCGCATCGAAGCCTCCGGTGGAATGGGTTTATAAGCAGATATGCTACGCTTCGCCCATCTGAACAGTTCACGGGCGAGGCGGGCATGGAAAAGGGGATCACGCGGCGGCGTTTCGGTTTGACGGCGGTAGCTCTGGCCACTGGCGCCATGCTGGCTTCCTGCGCGAGCCTGACCGGCCCACGCCGCGTCGAGATCTCGCAGGCCAAATTGCAGGCGGGCCTGGAGCGCCGCTTCCCGCTGCGGAACCGCCTGCTCGAACTGTTCGACGTCCAGCTCACCCGCCCGCAGCTGGCGATCCTGCCGGACAGCGACCGCGTGGCGCTGACGATGGACGTGTCGGTGTTGCCGCCTTTCCTGCGCCAGTCCTGGGCCGGCACCTTGACCCTGTCCGGCCACCTGTATGTGGACGCCGCACGCAGCGGCGTATTCATGGCCGACGCCCATGTCGACCGCTTCGACATCCAGGGCATGGACGGCGCCCGCGCCAGGGACCTCGGACGCGCGGCGGACGTCCTCATGAACCAGCTGGTGCGCGACGTCCCCATCTACAGCTTCCGTTCGGAAGACCTGCACTACGCCGGCACGCAGTTCGTGCCCACCCGCCTCGATACCGTTCCCGGCGCGCTGGTCGTGACGGTGGAACCCCAGCGCTGACGGCATCCTTTTCACATTCAGTCGCAAATCGGACACGCAGCGCGCGCACGATTGAACGGCCCCGAGCGGCTGTTGCCAATACTGCTATTATTTCTCGCAGCTAGAAGTCCGGCACCGTTCGCTTCGATGAATCGTAGAGCGCCGTAACTGTTGCGTCACCAAGACTGTCGTGAGCTCGCCATTGCGGAGGTAACGCAAACGGCGCAAACTTGAGTCGACTTCGGTGCGCATCAGCATGCAATGGACAAGCCGCGCTTGCGCTTTCTCATGCACACGGTGTTCCACTAAAGTAATCTTTGCGTTACTGAAGTGCTGCCGGTAAGGGGGTGATCTTGGAAACGATACAGGAAAGTTTTCCGGAGAAGGGCCTGGCCGTCGAGCCGCTCGTCGCCGCGACGATCAATACCGGCGCCACGCCGGTGCCATCGCGTCTCAGCCTGCCGCCAAAAGGCGCGTGCTGGTACTGCGACAAACCTTTGGACAGCGTGCGCCGGTTCTGCGGCAAATCCTGTTCCGACGCCTTCGACGAAGAAGCCGAATTCACGCGCTGAGTCTGACCAGCGCGCCTTCGAAGTCGAAGACCTCGATCGCTGCCGCGATCCTGCGGTAGCGTTCTTCTCCCAATTCCCTCGTCAAGCTAGCCGCGGCTTCCTGCACCAGGTCGACCGCGTCGCCGTTGCCGTCCTCGAGCAGGGCGCGCAGCTGCGCCGTGACCACGCCGCGGCCGTCGATCTGCTGCACGGGCGCCGCAGCCGGCGGGATGTCGTCCGCCGCATCCAGTTCGAGCAGCACCCGCTCGAGCGCGTGCTCCAGGCGCGCGAGGCGCGGCGCCAGATGGCCGTCGCGGCGGCGCAGCGCCTGTTCCAGCGCCTGCGCCGCTTCGCGCAGCGGCACCGCCTCGATCATCCCGGCCGCGCCCTTGAGCGTATGCGCCTGGCGCTGCGCCAGTTCGGTGTCGCCGGCGGCCAGCGCCTCGCGGATGCGCACGGCCGCCTGCCGGTAATCCTTGCGGAAGCGCGCCAGCACGCGCGCGAACAGGACGGCGTCGCCCATCAGGCGGGCGACGCCGTCCGCGCGGTTGATGGCGGGAGCGGAAGAATCGTGGGCGGACTGCGCTTGCTGGTCGGCGGAGAGGCTCATTTGGTCGTGAACGACCAGGTCTTGGTGACCGCCGCACCTCCCACGGTGCCGTTGAAGCTCACGTCGTAGGTCGTCCTGGCCGCCAGCGGCGCCAGCGGGACGATCGCGGCCACCGAGGCCATGGTCGTGTTGACGTCCTGGCCTTGTACCAGCAGGCGTGTTTTCAGGTCGGCGCTGCCGCCGCGCGACCGTACCGTGAAGCTCTGTACGGTGACGGGCTCGGTCAGGTTGGCGTGGACGCTGATCGGGTAGCCGACTTCGTTGACACCCTTGTCCGGCACGGGATCCGGTTCCTCGTAGTCGCTGAAGAAGTTCGGCTCCACCCCGGTCTGGCCATTGAAGGGCCAGGTGATGATGGCATGGCTGGGCAGGCCCGGGCTGTAGCCTCGCGTGGTCGCGAGATTGGTGGTGAAATAGATGTAGTTGGCCGGGGTCGCGGCCGAGCCGGTGCCCATGTCCCTGAACAGGGGCTCGAACATCACGAAGCGGTGGTAGATCGCCGACACCAGCTGTTCGGCCATGTAGAAGCCGTTGTTGTTGGTGGTCGCGGCAATGATCTCGCCTTCCGCATAGCCGGGCACCAGGGTATAGCCGGCTGCCTGGATACGGTCCTTGGACGTGGCTCCCGTGAAGCCGGATTCGGACGATTTCTCGACGTGTGTCACATAGCCGTTCAGGCGCTGATAATCGGAGTGCGCCTGCGCAGCGCGGTCGAGCTGGCTGTTGCGCGTCAGCGCACCGGCGCCGACCTGGCCGCGGCGGTAGTTGATCCAGTTGAAACCGTCGGTGGCGACGTTGTTGGTCAGGACCGGCGCCGAGGCGTCCTGCCCCGAGAACCCGGTCGAGCCGGTCGAGCCGGTGGCGCCGTTAGCGCCGCTCGCGCTGCCGTTGTTCGAGCCGCCGCCGCAGGCCGCCAGCGCCAGGGCGGCGATGAAGGCAGCGACGATGCTCTTCGCAGGATGCGTTTTGCTCATCATGTAATACTCCCAACTTGCGTCAATACCGCGGTCAAAGAGCTCCCATTCTAGGCTAATTCGCCGAATCATGACCATGCCGCGCGATAAATCCGTTTCACACGTAAGTCCATGTAAAATAAGCCATTCTTTCCTTTTGTCGAGCCGTCAATTTGAAGCCTAGCCGCCAGCAGCGCCTCGCGCGCGCCAAGTTCGCCCTGCCCAGTTTCGTGACCCTGCTGTCGATCGCCTGCGGCTTCGGCAGCATCGTCATCTCGGTCGACAACGCCCCGGTGGGCAACCCGGACGATTACCGCCTGGCGGCCATCCTGCTGGTGCTGGCCGGCGTCTTCGACGCGCTCGACGGTTTTGTGGCGCGCGCCACCAACACCCAGTCGGACTTCGGCGTGCAGCTCGACTCGATCGCCGACGTCATGAATTTCGGCTGCGCCCCCGGCCTGCTGCTGTACTGCTACGGCTTCGCGCAGATGGGCGCCGATCACCCGACCCTGGTGCGCATGGGCGGCCTTGCCTGCTTCGTGTTCGTGGCCTGCGGCGCGCTCCGCCTGGCGCGCTTCAACGTGATGGTGGGCCGGACCGACCCGCGCTACTTCGTCGGCATGCCGATCACCGCCGGTGCGGCCTGCGTGGCCTCGGTGGTGGTGGCCTGGCCCGACCCGGTGGCCGCCACCGACATGGCCCGTGCTTTCCTGGTGATGCTGCTGATGGTGGCGGTGGGCGCGCTGATGGTGTCGACGATCCGCTTCCCCAGCTCGAAGCAGCCGAAGTCGAAAGCGGTCTTCGTGGCGCTGGGCGTGTGCGTGCTGCTGCTGGTGCTGCTGCAGACGCGCTTCTTTGTGCTGTTCTTCGTGCTGTATATCAGTGCGACGCTGCTGCTGAATATCGCGTGGCAGAGCGGGTGGCGGGGCGTGGCGCCGCCGAAGGTCTATGAAGATTGATGCTCGCGTGGGCTCGGGGAGCCCACCCTACGTGAGCAGCCGGTAGGGTGGGCTCCCCGAGCCCACGCGTTCTACGCGAATTTATCGAATAAGGCCGCCAAGTGCGCGGCGCTTTGTTTTGCTTCGTCGATGCTGGCCGCATTGTCGGTCAGGTTGACAATGCTGGCCGTCAGCAGCTGCACGAAGGAGCGGTCCAGCGCCTTGCGCGCCGCCGCCATCTGCTGGGCCACGGCGTCGCAGTCGGCCGGCGCATCGGCCAGCGCAATCAGCTTCTGGACGCCGCGCAGCTGGCCCTCGACCCGCGCCAGGCGGTTCAGCAAGTCTTTCTTCTGCTGCGCACTGAGGGCGCGGCCTTCGACGATCTTCAGCGGCTCGGCCATGGAGACGCCTGCGCTTACGCGACTTCGTGACCGCGCGCCGCGCGCAGGATCGCGAACCAGTCGGTGCGCGACAGCTTGAAGCCGGTGCCGGCCACCGCCACCGCGATGGCTTCGACGCGGCCGCTGCCGGTCAGCGGGATCGGGTTCGATGGCAGCTGCATGATCCAGGCGAAGATCACGCTCGCGAAGGGCTGGTGCAGGCGGTCGGCGATTTCCTTGACCACCAGGCGCAGGTTCTCGGCGTTGGCGTCGTTCGAGGTGAACAGGCGGCCGCCGGCCAGCGGCGACCAGATCATCGGCGCCACCTTCAGATCCTGCAGGCCGTCGAAGGTCTCGTCGAACATCGGCGCCACGTGCAGCGGCGAGAACTCGACCTGATTCGTCGCCAGCTCGACGCGGCGGTTTAGCGCCTCGAACTGATGGCGGCTGAAGTTCGACACGCCCACGTGCAGCACCTTGCCGGCCTGTTTCAGGCGCGTGAAGGCGTCGGCGATCTCGTCGAAGTCCATCAGCGGATCGGGACGGTGGATCAGCAGCAGGTCGAGGCGGTCGGTATGCAGCTGGCGCAGCGACTCCTCGGCCGAGGCGACGATGTGCGCCGCCGTGGTGTCGTAGTGCTGGATCGTGTTCTCGGGGCGCTTGTTGGACAGCAGCTTGATGCCGCACTTGCTGATCAACTGGATCCGGTCGCGCAGCGAAGGCTGGGCGCGCAGGGCTTCGCCGAACTGGCCTTCGACGCCGTAGTTGCCGTAGATGTCGGCATGGTCGAAGGACGTCACGCCCATCGCGATGCACTGCTCGATCAGGGCGACGCGCTGCGCGACCGTCATGTTCCACTCGACCATGCGCCACATGCCGGCGACGATGCGGGACAGTTCGGGGCCGTTCGCGCGGGTGGCGATGCGGGGGCAGTGCAGGTCGCGGGGGAGTGCGTGGGTCATGACGGTCCTTTAGATTACTTCATCCACAAACGCATCGAGTCCCAGGCGCGGCCGACGATCGACGCTTCCGACACTTCTTCCAGCGACACCACCGGCAGCGCCAGCAGCGGCTTCCCGTCGACCATCATCTTCAGGGTGCCGACGCGGCCGTTCAGGGCCAGCGGCGCGACCAGCGGGTCCTTGCGCTCGAGGACAGGCTTCATCTTCTGCGCCACGCCCTTCGGCACGGTCACCAGCACGTCGTTCGGGAAGCCGATCTTCACGGTCGACTTCGAGCCCTTCCACACTTCCGGGGTGGCGATCGCCTGGCCCTTCGAGTACAGCTTGACGGTGTCGAAGTTCTGGAAGCCCCAGTTCAGCAGCTTCTGGCTTTCGGCGGTGCGGGTGCCGTCCGAATTCGCGCCGGACAGCACCGAGATCAGGCGGCGTTCGCCGGCCGTGCCGTTCGGGCGGTGGGCCGAGGCGATCATCGAGTAGCCCGAGCTTTCGGTGTGGCCGGTCTTCATGCCGTCGACGGTCGGGTCGAGCCACAGCAGGCGGTTGCGGTTCTGCTGCTTGATCTTGTTATAGGTGAATTCCTTGACCGAGTCGATCTTGTAGAACTCGGGGAAGTCCTTGATCACGTGCGAGGCCAGGATCGACAGGTCGCGCGCGGTCGAATAATTGTCCGGGCTGGGCAGGCCGTGCGGATTGGCGAACTTGGTGTTCTTCATGCCCATGCGCTGGGCCTGTTCGTTCATCAGGTGAGCGAAGGTGCCTTCGTCGCCGGCGACCGCTTCGGCCAGCGCCACTGCGGCGTCATTGCCCGACTGGACCATCAGGCCGTACAGCAGGTCGTTGATCGAGACCGGGGTGGCCGGGTCGATGAACATCTTCGAACTGCTGCCGTCGACCTTCCAGGCGCGCACAGACACGTTGACCTTCTGGTCCAGCGAGATCTTCTTGTCGCGCAGCGCGCCGAACACCACGTAGGCGGTCATGACCTTGGTGAGCGAGGCCGGCTCGATGCGGGTGTCCGCATCCTGGGACGCGATGATCTGGCCGCTGGTGGCATCCAGCAGGGTCCACGAACGGGCGGCGATTTGCGGGGGCGGCACTTGTTGCGCTTGGGCAGCCGACATCAGGAGGGCGCTGGCGGCCAGGGCGGCGATTAACTTTTTCATGGGAGGCAAGAGGAAATCAGAGGGACGATGACGCATAGACAATGCCGGTTAGCATTGCCTAAAACAAAGACGGACCATTATAGGCCAGTGATCGCCTCAAATGTCACGCCGCCACATTTGCGCGACAAGATTTTTAATGTGGACGAGCTTGCGGTGGAAGAAATGGTCGGCGCCCGGGATCACCGTCACAGGGATGTCGAGCGGGCGCGCCCAGTCGAACACCTGTTGCAGCGTGATCGTATCGTCAAGCTCGCCGTGGATGAGGATGGTGTCGGCCGGCACGGTCGGCATCGGCCATTTGCCGGCGGCGGTCCCGACCAGCACCAGCCGCTCGGCCGGGCGGCCTTGCGCTTCGAGGCGCTGCTGCAGCTGGGCTTGTACGAAGGTGCCGAAGGAGAAGCCGGTCAGCGCGACCGGCAGGCCGGGATACTGTTCGACCATATGGTCATACATCACCTGCATGTCGTCGACTTCGCCATGGCCGTCATCATAGGTGCCCTCGGACTCGCCGACGCCGCGGAAGTTGAAGCGGGCCGTCACGTAGCCCAGGCCGACGAAGGCGCGCGCCAGCGTCTGCGCGACCTTGTTCTCCATGGTGCCGCCGTACAGCGGGTGCGGGTGGGCGACCAGGGCGATGCCGCGCGGTGCACCGTCTTCCGGCTCGTCCAGCATGCACTCCATCTTGCCGGCATGGCCGGTCAGGTAAAACTTTTTCGATTGCTTGTTCATTGATTACAGCGTCGTTCAGATTTTCAAACGCTCGACCACTTCGCCCTTGAGCAGGTGACGGTCGATGATCTCGTCGATGTCCGAGGTGTCCACATAGGTGTACCAGGTGCCCTGCGGGTAGACCACGACCACCGGGCCCTCCTCGCAGCGGTCCAGGCAGCCGGACTGGTTGATGCGCACCTTGCCCTCGCCGTTCAGGCCGAGTTCCTTGATGCGCTTCTTGGCGTGCTTCTGGGCGGTCTCGGCGCCGTGCTTGCCGCAGCTGGGGCGGCAGCCTTCGCCTTCGCGCACGTTCATGCAGAAGAACACGTGGTGTTCGTAAAAGGGTTTGTCGCTCATGTCGATCTCGATAGTGTAGTCACCTGCCCGCTATGATACGCCCTTATCACTGGCGGTTCAGGCGGTGCGAGGGCAGCAGCAGGAACCAGAGGGCAAAGAAGGGCCAGGCCATGCCGATGAACTGGGCCGCGCCATTGAAGTTCAGGAATTTACCCTGCTGCCAGGACTGCAGGGTGGCGACGAAATAGGGATTCGCCGGAATCGTGTTCACGACGATCAGGGCCAGCACCAGGGTCACCACGGCCAGGCGGCGCTGCGCGACCTGGGGCGCGAAGGCCAGGCCGGCCAGCATGATCAGGCCGATCAGGAAGCCGCCCTGGGCGCCCGGCGTGATCCAGGTGAGGGCGTTATCCGGGGAGAAGAACAGCGAGCTGGCGAGGGTCTTCACCAGCACGCCCGTAAACACCAGGGACAGCATCAGCCCCAGGCGCGGCGCGGTGCGGCGGGCCAGGCACAGCAAGGTCAGGGCAGCGCCGGTCATGCCGCAGGCCGTGATCACGATCTCGGACAGCCAGTACTGTTCGACCGTCATGCCGGCGCTGCCGCGGATCAGGGTGACGAGGTCGATATCGGTGTCCAGCCATTCGGACAGCCATTCCGACAGCAGCGGCAGGATCTGGCCATTGCCGAACAGGTAACCCTGCGGATAGACCTGGGCCAGCGGCCAAAGCGCCACCAGCACCAGGCCCTGGCTGGCATGCGCCGCAAACCAGCGCTGGCGCAGGCGCTGCAGGCGGCTCTGGTTGAGCAGCAGCGGGGCGAAGAGCAGCCCGAGCACCGCACCGGCCAGGCAGCCGCCGGCATTCGTCAGCAGGTCGAGGTTCGAAGGCACGCGGCTGGGCAGGTAGTTCTGCACCACTTCCATGATGCCCGACACCAGCACGCCGCACACCGCGGCCACCAGCACCGCCCACACGCCGCGCACCAGCGGGTGCAGGGCCAGCACGAACAGCACGCCGAGCGGCATGTAGCCGACGATGTTGACCATCACGTCGAAGCCGGTCCAGTAGCGCTGCGGCTGCAGGTTCAGGAAGGCGAAGGGCGACAGCCCGCTGCTGCGCCAGCCCGAAAACGGGAACCAGCTCGCATACACGATCAGCAGCAGGTAGGCCAGCAGGGCGGCGCGCGCAACCGGAGATGCGCGCGGCCTCGCCTCGTCTTCCGTCAGGGTCATCGGCGATTGACGTTCAGGGTGCCCAGCCAGGCCACGATGTCGGCGGCGATGGCGTCGGTGCTGGCCGCCAGCGCGCGGGCGCCGCCGGCCGCGTCGGCGCTGCTGGCCGCGGTGGTGCGGGCAAAGCTGCGCTGGTCGATCAGCACGTGGCCCTGGAACACCGAGGCACGCAGCGCCACCTGGCCTTCGCTCTGCGCCACGCCGCTGAAGTTGTGGACGAATTCGTCGACGTCGACGCGCAGGATCGGAATGCCGTTCGAGGCGTCGGTGTCCGACAGCACCTTGGTGCCGGACTGGGAGATCCGGGTTTTGAGGCGCTGGGTCATCATCTGCAGCGGGTTCGCAGTCCAGCGGCTGTTGGCATAGCTGCGCGCCTGCAGGGCGTCGGCATAGCTCAGGCGGTAGAACATGCGCTCGTTCTCGAGGGCGCTCGAGCCGGTGACGTCGGTGACGACGATCGCGCCGATCGCCGGTGGCATAGCTTGCGGTGCCTGGGCGCTGGCCGCCGGCATGGCCGGGCCGAAGTCGAACTGGGTGGTGGGCTCGCCCTTCTGCGAGGCGCAGCCTGCCAGCAGCAGGCCGGCGGCGGCCAGCACGGCGATGGAACGGTACCTGAGTAGGTTTGCACTGAGCAGGGTCACGGTTTCCTCATTCATTTGGTCGGAGGGACGAAGCCGGGCTCGCCGGGGCCGGGTTGGGTCTTGGCCGCGCCGAACAGGATGCTCTGCGGGCGGTCGCCGATATTGGTCACGGTGCGGCGCACGGCGCGCAGCGAAATGCGGGCCTCGTCGGTCATCTCGGTCAGGTGCGGCAGGGTGCGCATCTCGAGGTCGGAGGTGACGCCTTCGAGCGAGGCGATGGCGCCGGCGGCGCGGTCGATCGGCCCGCCCGGCGCCTGCAGGTTGGTGGCCAGGCGGTCGTAATTACGCACCGCGCTGGTGGCGCTGGTCGACAGCTCGTTCACGGAGCTCATGGTGCGATCCAGCTTGTCGGTCAGCGCCGGCATGCGCGCCAGGGTCGGCTCCAGCTGTTTCGGGATCTCGCCGAAGGACTGGGCCGCCTTGCTGATGTTGTCGACCGCGCCGGTGATCTTGTCGGCGTTCTCCTTGCTCAAGATCGTATTCAGGCTGTTCGTGATCTGCTCGGTCTTCTCGAGGATGGCCAGGCCGCGCTTTTCCAGCTGGTCCAGCAGGCCGGGACGCAGCGGGATGCGCGCCACGTGGCCCTTGTCGCTGGCCAGCAGCGGCGAGCCGGTGCGGTCGTCATCGAGCTGGATGAAGGCGATGCCGGTCACGCCCTGGTAGCCGAGCGAAGCGAAGGTGGTGGTGGTGACCGGGGCGCCTTCCGCGATCGACAGCTTGATCAGGATCTGGCCGGTCACGCGCGGATCGAACACGATGTCGTCGACGCGCCCGACTTCCAGGCCGCGGTAGCGCACCGCGGCTTGCGGGTTCAGGCCGGGGATGGTCTGGGTGGTGACGATCTCGTACGGTCGCATCTTGGTGCTGTCGCGGTTCAGCCAGAGGCCGATCAGGACGGCCGCCACCAGCAGCGCGACCGTGAAGAAACCCGTCATCAGGGCATACGATCTGTTTTCCATGTCAGTCTTCCGCTTCCTTTCCTGCGTAGCGTTCTTCCAGCACTTCCAGCGCGCGCTGGCCGCGCGGGCCGAGGAAAAATTGTTTGATGAATGGATGCTCCACGCGCAGCACGTCGCACGCGGGACCGACCGCCAGCACATGCTTCTCGGCCAGCACCGCGATGCGCGAGGACAGCGCGAACAGCGTGTCGAGGTCGTGCGTGACCATTACCACGGTCAGGTGCAGCTCGTTGTGCAGGGTCTGGATCAGCTCCACGAAGGTGTCCGACAAATCGGGGTCCAGGCCGGCGGTGGGCTCGTCCAGGAACAATAGCTGGGGTTCGAGCGCAAGGGCGCGCGCCAGCGCGGCGCGCTTGATCATCCCGCCCGACAGGTCGGACGGCATCTTGTTGGCGTCGCCCGGGCCCAGGCCCACCATGTTCATCTTCAGCAGCACGGCGTCGCGGATCACGTCCTCGGGCAGGGCGCGCAGCTCGCGCAGCGGCAGGGCGATGTTGTCGAACACCGTCAGCGCGGAATACAGGGCGCCCTGCTGGAACAGCATGCCCCAGTGGTTGCGCATGCGCTGCAGCTGTTCGGGGCTGGCGCTGCTGATGTCTTCGCCGAACACCGTCACCGAGCCGCTGGCCGGGTGCTCGAGGCCCAGCATCTGGCGCAGCAGCACGGTCTTGCCGGTGCCGGAACCGCCGACGATGGACAGGATCTCGCCGGCGTAGATGTCGAGGTTCAGGTCCTGGTGCACCACGGTGCGGCCGAAGCGGGTCCACAAATTGCGGATCTGGACCACCGGCGGTCCGACTTTTTCGTCCGGCTTGAGGTTCAGGGGCTGGGTGATCGTGTTGGCCATCAGTCGAACCCCACGCTGGAAAAGACGATCGCAAACACGGCGTTGGCCATGATGACGACGGTGATCGCGCTGACCACCGAGGTCGTGGTCAGGCGGCCCAGGCTTTCGGTGTTGGGCTTGATGCGCAGGCCGAAGTGGCAGGCGGTCATGGCGATCAGCATGCCGAACACCACGCCTTTACCGAGGCCGATCATGTAGTTCACGATCGGCACCGCCGACGGCAGCTTCTGGATGAAGTAGCGCATCGCCAGATGCAGTTCGACCTTGGCCGCGATCATCCCGCCCAGCAGGGCCATGGCGTCGGTCCAGATCACCAGCAACGGCATCGCGATCGCCAGCGCGATCACCTTCGGCATGATCAGGCGGAAGCCGTGCGAGATGCCCATCACCAGCATCGCATCGAGTTCCTCGGTCACCCGCATCACCCCCAGCTGCGCGGTGATCGAGGAGCCGGAGCGGCCGGCCACCAGGATCGCCGCCAGCAGCGGCCCGAGTTCGCGGATGATGGCCATGCCAAGGATGTTGACCAGGTAGATGTCGCCGCCGAACATGCGCAGCTGCTGCGCCGACAGGTAGGAGAGCACGATCCCGATCAGGAAGCCCACCAGGGCCGTGATGCCCAGCGCCTGGAAGCCGGAATGGTAGATGTTGGCGGAGATCTCGCGCCACGGACCCGCCATCGGATGGCGGATGAAGCGGCCGACGTCCTGCACCACCTGGCCGATCAGGATCACCACCGCTTTCATGTGCTCGAAGAAGGACAGCACGCCCGCGCCGAGCCTGATGATCCAGTTGAAGGGGCTGGTGCGCACGCGCGGCAGTTCGATGTCGCTGGCCTGTTCGAGGCGCGCGAAGAGTTCTTCCTGCTTCGGATCGAGGGTCAGCTGGCCGGGACGCTTTTTTCCCCAGGCGCTCCAGAATATCTGGGCGCCGATGTGGTCCAGGCTTTCCACCGCCGACAGGTCCCAGGACAGGGAAGCTTTGTCGGCCAGACCGGCCAGGGTCTTGTTGATGCTCTTGAGCGCCCCGCGCTTGCCCAGTGCATGCACCTGCCATACGCCGCGCGCCACCACCGACTCTGCACCGGCGTTGGGATGTTCGATAGTTAATGTTGGCGCATTTTCAATCCGCATTACGGCAGTGTAAAAGAGATTCGCAGCGGCTGCCACACGCGCGGCGGTGGCGTGCCGCTTGCGCGCCCTTTTATGCTGCCAGGTGGCGGACCTGGCGCTCGGGAGCGGCCTGCTTTTGTTCGCTTCTGGCTTTGCTGGCCGGCTTGTCGACGTTGCCGGCATAGTCGCTGGCCAGCAGCGCCTTTGCCCCTTCCTCGCTCATGCCCCGCAGCTGCAGCCATTCCTGTACCAGCTTGGCCAAGCGGTCGAGGGCGATGCGGTGGGTAGCGTCGGTGCGGGTGTACATCCAGTCGCTGAAGGCCATGAAGTTCGCGAACGGCGCGTCGCCCAGCAGCGTATTGACGGTGTGCGCGAAACGGCCCGAGTTGGCGACCAGGTCCCAGTAGCGGGCAAAGCGCACCAGGCGCTGCATGGTGGCGAAGTCGATGCGGTCGGTGGCCAGCACGGTATAAGGCGGGTAGGGATCGAACACCATGCCGAAAGGCTCGGTGTGGCGGATGATGGGCGTGCCCCGCAGGCGTTTCAGGATGCCGAACTGGATCTCGTGCGGCCCGAGGGATACAAGCTGGTCGAAGCCGCGCGCGAAGCTGGCGACGTCCTCGCCCGGCAGACCGGCGATCAGGTCGACGTGCAGGTGGGCGTGCGAGTACTCGTGCAGCCAGCGGATGTTGTCCGCCGCCTTGGCATTGTCCTGGCGCCGGCTCACCAGGGTCTGCACCTCGGGATTGAAGCTCTGAATGCCGATCTCGAACTGCAGCGCGCCCGGCGGGAACTGGGCGATGGTGGCCTTCAGCCCTTCCGGCAGGTGGTCGGGGACCAGTTCGAAGTGGGCGTAGACCGGATCGTCGGGATTCGCCGCCAGCTTATCGAGGAAGAACTGCATGATGCGCTGGCTGGTCTTGACGTTCAGGTTGAAGGTGCGGTCGACGAACTTGAACAGGCGGGCGCCGCGCCGGTACAGGCCTTCCATCTCCGCCAGGAAGGTATCGAGATTGAAGGGCCAGGCAGTTTTATCCAGCGAGGACAGGCAGAACTCGCACTTGAAGGGGCAGCCGCGCGAGGCTTCCACGTAGAGCGTGCGGTGGGCGATGTCCTCGTCACTATATAGAGAGTAGGGCAGGGCGATGTCGGCCATGGGCGGCTGGACGCCGGCGTGGACCTTCATCAGCGGCTTGGGACCGTGCAGGATTTCGCCGCACAGCTTGGGGAAAGAAACGTCGCCCCAGCCGGTGACGGTGTAGTCGGCCAGGCGGACGATCTCCTGTTTGTCGGTCTCGTACGAGACTTCCGGCCCGCCCAGCACGACCGTCACCTCGGGCGCGACGCGCTTGAGCATGGCGACGACCCGGGTCGTTTCCTCGACGTTCCATATATAGACGCCGAAACCGACGATGCGCGGTTGTTTTGCCAGCAGGCGTTCCACGACCTCGGTCGTCTTGGCGCCGATGACGAACTCCATCAGCGCCGTCTGTTCCTGCAGCTCGCCCATATTGGCCAGCAGGTAGCGCAGGCCGAGCGAAGCGTGGGCATAGCGGGCGTTGAGGGTGGAGAGCAGGATGGTCATGGCGGACGGATAGGCTGAACGGCAAAGGGTGCATTGTACGCGTTGGGTTTCATTTGCGCGTGCAGGCCTTGCGGGGTGCTGGCAGCTTTGATATCATTCGCTCCCTCGTTGAAAACGATTGCCGATTCAGGAAGTTACGGCAGTTTCATCGGGCTGTGTCTGAACGATACGACACAAAAAAGGAAGTTGACGAGTTAAGCGAAACACTGCATAATCTCACTTCTCTGCTGCTGACGAACACAACGATTCGCAGAATGCAGCAAGGCAGTACCGAATACGATCTTTAACAATCAACAGTCGATAAGTGTGGGCGTTTGATGAGGTGCCAGCAGCTGCGTAAGCGGTTGCTGAATGCTTAAATTATCAAATGTTCACAAAAAGTATAACGTTGCTCAGCAA
>NZ_JBWKQA010000005.1:0-479212 GCF_059418525.1 Telluria sp. GW821-FHT07G12
GGCGCTCTGCTGGGGTGATGGATGGGGACGTCAGGACATTGTCGCATGAGTTGTAATTCGGGCATGTACGCAACAGGGTTCCTCTCCTGCGCTATAGTTGAACGATCGTTCACTTTCATGAAAGGGATGCCATGTCCACCACCGAGACCAACCAGCAGATTCGCCTCGCCTCCCGCCCCGTCGGCCTGCCGACCGACGCCAACTGGCAGCTCGTCGACGAGCCCCTGGCCCCGCTGGAAGACGGCCAGGTGCGCGTGAAAGTCCTCTACCTGTCGCTCGATCCGGCCATGCGCGGCTGGATGAACGAAGGGAAGTCGTATATCCGCCCGGTGGCGATCGGCGAGGTGATGCGCGCCGGCGCGGTGGGCGTGGTGGCGGAATCGCGCTCGCCGCGCTTTGCCGTCGGCGAGCACGTCAGCGGCGGCTTCGGCGTGCAGCGCTACTGGACCGGCGCGGCCGACGACAAGGCCAACCCGCTGGTGAAGATCGATCCCACGATCGCCCCGCTACCCGCCTGGCTGAACGTGCTGGGCATGCCGGGCATGACGGCCTATTTCGGCCTCACGGAAATCGGCCAGCCGAAGGCCGGCGAGACGGTGCTGGTGTCGGCCGCCGCGGGTGCGGTCGGGGCGACAGTCGGACAGGTCGCGAAGCACCTGGGCTGCCGCGCGGTCGGCATCGCCGGCGGCGCCGACAAATGCCGCTTCGTGGTCGAGGAACTCGGCTTCGACGCCTGCATCGACTACAAGGAAGGCCCGATCGGCCCGGGGCTGAAGCAGCACTGCCCGGACGGCGTCGACGTCTACTTCGACAACGTCGGTGGCGAGATCCTGGACGCCGCCCTCACCCGCATCAACATGAAGGCGCGCATCGTGATCTGCGGCGCGATCTCGCAGTACAACAACACGACACCGGTGAAGGGGCCGGCCAATTACCTGTCGCTGCTGGTGAACCGCGCGCGCATGGAAGGGATGGTGGTGTTCGACTTCGCCCATCGCTATCCGGAAGGCGTGGCCAAACTGGCGCAGTGGCTGCGCGAGGGCAGCTTCAAGCACCGCGAGCACGTGGTCGAGGGTCTCGAGAACTTCCCGGCCGCCCTGCTGATGCTATTCGAAGGGAAGAACTTCGGCAAACTGGTATTGAAGATCGCCGACGCCTGACCGGGTTTGCCACTGAGCGCGGCCAGCGCAATCGAGTTTCACGTCAGCCGGAACTATCGCATCTAGTGCCTCTCTAACCGCACGAGCGCATCCGTAACGCTCTCGGGTTTGATTGTTCACCGACAGGCACAAGGAGATCGATATGGCCACAAGCAAGGACGGCGGCAAGGGCGCGAGCTCGGGCGGCAACGAGCAGAAAAGCCAGCCTGCCAAGCGCGGTTTCGCTGCAATGGACCAGAACCAGCAGCGTCAAATCGCCAGCAAGGGCGGCCAAGCCGCTCACCAGAAGGGAACGGCGCACGAATTCGATTCGGAGGAAGCGCGCCGCGCAGGCCAGAAAGGCGGGGAAGTGGTCAGCCGTAACCGCGCCCACATGGCCGACATTGGCCGCAAAGGCGGGGAAAGCCGGCAATCGGCCAACCGCGCCGCGGCCGCCGCCAAGGGGGGCAACCGCCAGGGCGGCAAGCCGGAATAAGGATAGGGAAAGCGGCAACGCCAGGCTCCTTGTCTGACCAGGGATGGCATCCACGGGTGCCGTCCCGTTACCGGTTGTTCTGCGCCGGCTTCCTCACCGGGAGCGCACTCTATGCTAGAGTGCGCATCCCATGTCCGATGCCCCCTTCCTCAAATACCTCGGCGCCTATCCGGCCCACCTGCTCGACCAGGTCCGCGGCCTGATCGCCGACGGCAAGCTGGCCGGCCACCTGCGCAGCCGCTATCCGCACGCCCACGCGGTCCGCACCGACAAGGCGCTGTACGGCTATGTGCAGGACCTGAAGGACGAATACCTGCGCAACGCCGAACCGGTCGCCAAGGTCGCCTACGACAGCAAGATCGGCATCGTCCAGCAAGCCCTGGGCCTGCACACCGCCATCTCGCGCGTACAGGGCGGCAAGCTGAAGGCCAAGCACGAAATCCGCATCGGCAGCGTGTTCCGCGACGCCCCGCCGGAATTCCTGCGCATGATCGTCGTGCACGAGCTGGCCCACCTGAAGGAAAAGCAGCACGACAAGGCCTTCTACAAGCTGTGCTGCTGGATGGAGCCGGACTACCACCAGTTCGAGTTCGACTTGCGGCTCTACCTGACTCAGCTTGAACTGGGCGGCGAGCGGCTCTGGGACTAAGCTCCCACGACGCACATAACGAACTATCAAGGCGCCCGCGCAACAAATATCACAAAGTATCCACAAGGAAATAGTTTCCATGCAGCACGCATGGTAGGATGGACTCATCGATTGCCCCCGTCCCCGGCATCGAGCCTCCAACCGGCCCTTACCCCGCCGTTTTCCGCCTGGATTACTGGAGTGGCCATGCACCATCCCACCACATCATCCGAACAAGACCGCCTCAAGGCACTCGACTCGCTGGACGTCCTCGACACGCCCGCGGAACAACGCTTCGACCGCTTCACGCGGCTGGCCGCGCTCACCTTCGGCGTGCCGATCGCGCTGGTGTCGCTGGTCGACGGCGACCGCCAATGGTTCAAGTCGCGCTGCGGCCTTGACGTCACGGAGACGCCGCGTTCGATCGCCTTCTGCAGCCACGTCGTGGCGCAGGCCGAGATGATGGTGATCGAGGATGCCGCCCTGGACCCGCGCTTTGCCGCCAATCCGCTGGTGCTAGGTGCGCCCTACGTGCGCTTCTATGCCGGCCAGCCGCTGTTCTGCGACGGCCAGCCGGTCGGCACCCTGTGCGTCATCGACCGCGTGCCGCGGACCTTCGACGACGAGCAGCGCCAGGCCCTGCGCGACCTCGCCGGCCTGGTCGAGATCGAGCTGGAGCACATCAAGCTCGCGACTGCGCGCCTGATGGCCGAGCAGGCCCTGAAGGCCCTGAACAAGGAACTGGAACAGCGGGTCGCCGCGCGCACGGCGGAACTCGAGCGCAAGGTCGGCGAACTGTCGCAGGAGATCCTGCGGCGCAAGGAAATCGAGGTCTCGCTGCAGCACAGCGAGGACTGGAACCGCAGCATCGTCGCCTCCTCCTACAGCGGTTTCGTCGGCGCCGACGCCGACGGCCGCGTCATCGAATGGAATGCCTCGGCCGAGCGCATCTTTGGCTGGTCGCGCACGCATGCGCTGGGGCGCAAGCTGTCCGAATTGATCGTGCCGCCCGCACTGCGCGCGGCGCACGAAGCAGGCATGCGGCGTTGTATTGAAACCGGCCACGGCCCGGTCTTGAACAGCAGGCTGGAATTGCCGGCACTGACCGCGAGCGGTCGCCAGATCACGGTCGAAATGACCATCAGCAGCTATGAATGGAAGGGCATGCGCTGCTTCGGCGCGTTCATGAACGACATTTCGGAGCGCATCCGCACCCGCCAGCAGCTGGAAGAAAAGCAGGAACTGCTCGACGCCGTGCTCGAGACGATCGACGTCGGCGTGGTGGCCTGCGACGCGGCCGGCAACCTGTCGCTGTTCAACCGCGCGGCGCGAACGGCCTCGGGGCGGGACCTCGACCGCATCGCGTCCGCCGAATGGTCGGCGCATTACTCGCTCTACCATGTCGACGGCCGTACCCCGCTGACGTTGGACGAGGTGCCGCTGGTGCGCGCGCTGAAGGGCGAGACGGTACGCAACCAGGCGATGGTGATCGCCCCGAAAGGCGACGTCCCGCACACCCTGCTGGCCAGCGGCCGCCCGCTGCGGAGCAGCTCCGGCCGTCCGCTGGGCGCGGTGGTGGCGCTCAAGGACATCACGACGCTCAGCGCCGCGCGCCAGGAAATCGAAGCGAACGAGCGCCGTCTGCATGCCATTACCGAAAACCTGCCGGCAATGATCGGCAAGGTCGATGCAGGCGGCCGCTTCACTTTCCTGAACGGCCACGCACTGAAGGCCTACGGCAAGAGCGCCGACGAGCTGCTTGGCAAGGACGTCTCCGCAGCCTATTCACCTGCCGATCATGCGCGCCTGCTGCCCTATCTGGAACGTGCAGCGGCCGGCGAGCACGTGTCTTTCGAATATGTGGCGGGCGATTCGGCACGCGCGATGCATTACCAGTGCAGTTTCGTCCCGCAGCACACAGCCGACGGGCGGCCGGACGGCTTTTTCGCCATGGCCTTCGACGTTACCGAGCGCAAGCTGGGCGAGCTGCGCCTGGCCGACAGCGAGGAAAGGCTGCGCACCATCACCGACAACGTGCCGGTGCTGATCGCCCACCTCGACAGCGCGCGCCGCTACGTGTTCGCGAATGCCGTGCACCAGTCCTGGCTGGGCAAGGCGTCAAGCGCGATCCTCGGCAAGACCATGGAAGAAGCCTTCGGCGCCGACTACGTCGCGCCCCAGGCCAAGGCCCTGGCCCAGGCCTGGAGCGGCCAGGCCTCGCAGTGCGAACACGAGATCGTGCGCAAGAAGCACACCCGCATCGCCCACACGACCTTCCTGCCGCAGATGCGCGACGGCCAGGTGGTGGGCGTGTACGTGCTGACCCTCGACACCACCGCCTCGCGCCTGCACGAGCGCAGCCTTCACGCGCTGGCGCACACCGACACCCTGACCGGTTTGCCGAACCGCCGCCACTTCGAGAACGCCTTGCAAAACGCGGTCAAGCGCGCCTCCCGTCCGGAGCGTGGCACCGCCCTGCTCTACCTCGACGTCGACCATTTCAAGCAGATCAACGACCGCTACGGGCACGCCGTCGGCGACGCCGTGCTGATCGAGTTCGCGCACCGCCTGCGCGGCGCGGTTCGTAGCTCGGACCTGGTCTCGCGCCTGGCCGGCGACGAATTCACGGTGCTCCTGAACGACGTGGCCGGCGAGGCCGACGTCGAGGCGGTGGTGCGCAAGATCCAGGCCGCGATGCTTCCGTCCTTCGAACTCGATGCGGTGGTGCTGCAGCTCAGCACATCGATCGGCGCGGCGCTGACCGAACTGCCCGACCCGCCGCCCGAGCGCCTGCTCGACACCGCCGACCGCGCCCTGTACCGGGCCAAGGAAGCGGGCCGCAATACCTGGAGCATGCTGCGCCTTGGCCGCAGCATGGCGCTGGCGCACGGCTGAGGGTTCAGGCGGCGCCGCGCTGCCGCCTGACGGCCAGCGCCGCCTCGAAGGCCAGCACCGCCGCCGCGCTCCAGGCCAGCAGCGGCATCAGCGCGCACAGGCCGATGCCGAGCACCACGGCCGCCGGCGGCGTTGCGCGCCAGGCGCCGGGCAGCAGCTTCGGCAGCCCGAGCGCACCGGCGCGGCGGCGCTTGAAGAACATCACCCAACCCGACACCAGCGAGAACAGCACACTGGCTGCGAACACGAACAGCAGCAGCTGGTTCCATAGCCCCAGCTCGCCGCGGTGGAAGGGAATGCCGACCGCGGTGGCCTTGCCGAAGGCCGTCTGACGCTCCCAGCCCGCGTAGTACAGCACCCGGCCGTCGTAGGCATTCAGCACCAGGTCGAAGCGGCTGGCCGGATGGCGCCTGTCGGCCGAGCTGGCGCGCCACACGCCGTGCGGGCCGCGCGGGGGCGTCAACTGCGGCGCGGTGTCCGGCACCAGTGTGCGGGTGCGCTCCCAGGCCTGCTGGTAATTCAGCGGCTCGCCCTGGGGCATCGAATGCAGGCGCGCCGGCACCTGCGGCGACGCCTGGCCGGACCAGTCGCGCAGCGCGCGCACGTTCTCGCCAGCGTAGCGGCTCCAGGTGATCCCGGTCAGGACCATGGCCAGGCTCAGCAGGCCCAGCGCCACGCCGATGAAGGCATGCCATTGCTTCCACCCCGTCCTGCCACGCGCACCGGCACGCGGCAGCGCGGGCTGGCCGGGCTGGGGCCACCACAGGACCACGCCGGTCAGCAGCATTACCAGCATCCAGCTGGCCGCCAGTTCGATCATCCAGCGCAGCGACTCGCCCTGCAGCAGGCGCGAATGCAGGCGCCGCGCCCATTCGCTGAAGCGCTCCTGGTCGCGCTGGCTGCCGAGCACCCGGGCGCGGTAGGGGTCGACGAAGACGGTGATGCGCTCGCCGCCCTGCCCCGGCCGCGCACTGGCTGGCGCCGGCAGCGCCGCCGGCTCGCCATGGCCCGCATGCGCGCCGGCCCCGGGCCTGGGCGGGCCGAAGCCGACACGGACCGCATCTTCGGCGCGCACCGGCGGCACCACCGCCTGCACCTCGAAGCCGGCCGGCGCCGCCCTGCGCGCGGCCTCGACGGCGGCGTCGAGCGGCAGCTGCTTCCCTTGCGGCGCGACGCGCTCGAACTGCGCGTACAGGGCGGCTTCGATTTGCGGCGTGAAGATGTAGAGCAGGCCCGTCAGCGTAGCCACGAGGGCGAACGGCGAGGCGATCAGCGCCGCCCAGAAGTGGATGCGCCAGAACAGGCTGCGGCGCTGTGCCGTCAGAGATCCCATTTCAGCTCCGCCACCCAGGTGCGCAGGGGATAAGGGTGGAAATTCCAGTACTGGTAGTTGTTCAGGTTGTCGATGCCGACTGCCGCCGTCCAGTGCCGGTCGAGGCGCCAGACCACGCGCAGGTCGGCGGTGAAGTACTTGCTGGCGCCCTGGTAGGCGAAGCCGTTCGGGTCCGAGTTGTCCAGGGTCGAATACTGGCGGCCGCTGTAGCGCCCCGCCAGCGTGGCCGCCAGCCGGTCGCTGGCGCGCCAGGTCGCCTGGGTCGCCGCTCGCCATGCCGGAATGCGCGGCTGCCACTTGCCGACGCTGGCCGGGAACTTGTCGTTGCGGTCGATCTTCGAATCGGTCCAGGTCAGGCTGGCGTTCAGGTCCAGGCCGCGCAGCGCCACGTCGCTGGCGCCGTAGGCGGCCTCCAGGCCTTTGGTGCCGATGCGGTCGACGTTCTGGACATTGGTGACGTTGGGCGTCACCAGCACGTTGGTCTGCGAGTAGAGGGCGTCGCGGGTGCGCTCGCCGAAGGCCGTCAGGCGCAGCTGGCCCGTCTCCAGCCTGCACTCCGCCGTCAACTCGCCGGTCCAGGATTTTTCCGGTTTCAGCTTCGGGTCATTGTTGATCAGGGTGCCGGCCGCGTTGATGCCGCCCTGGTACAGCTCGGACACCGTCGGCATGCGCACCGCTCGTCCCAGTGAGGCTTTCAGCAGCCATTCGTCGGTCAGCTGGAACGCCAGCGCGGCCTTCGGCGACCAGTAATGCTCGCTGCGGCTGCCGTGGGCGACGCTGGTGCTGGCGTTCGAGGTCTTGCCGTCGCGGGCTTCCCAGCGCTCCGCGCGCAGGCCCAGTACCGTCTTCCAGCGCGGCGCGAACTTCCAGGTGTCCTGGGCATACAGCGCATCGACCATGGTGCGGCCGCTGAAGGCCTGGTTGCGGGCGCCGGGGCCACCGGCCAGCCAGTCCGCGGTGGCGTTCTCGATGCTGCGCAGCTTGTAGGCCTCGCGCTGCCAGCCGAATTCCGCGACATGCGCGCCGTCCCGGCGCCACACGCCCTTGGCGGCAAGCGTGTGCCAGCCGGTCCCGCCCTGGTCGACGATGCGCCCGGCCCCGCCGCCGGCGGCCGCGGGCAGTGCAACGGTCGGCGCGCGCAGCAGGTCGCGATCGTAGTCGTACAGGCTGGCGGCCAGCTCCCAGTCGAAGCTCGCGTGCGTGCTGGTTTTGAGGGTCAGGCCGTGCATCAGGTGGCGCAGACTCTCGTTGGACTGGTTGAAGTCGGTCGACGCCAGCGTGTAGGCGCGGCCGGCGATGTTCACCGCGCCGCCATACACCGGCTGGCCGGCGGCATCGCGCAGATAGCTCCGCGGGCGGCCCTGGGCATCGTTGTCCCACAGCCCGAACACGTAAGTCGCGCGCAGGGCCGGCGAGAAATCATAGGCCAGCTTGGCCTTCAGGTGCTCCTGCCTCGTGTGGTACTGCGTGGCCGCGCCGAGGATCAGCCAGTCGCGCCCCGTGCGGTCCTGGCCGGGCACGGCGCCCGTCACCGGCGTACCGGTGCTCGAGGCGGCGGTGGCCGGATAGCGGGTCGGGAAAGTCAGCGGCTGGCCCTCGCTTTCCAGGCGGCTGAGGTCCAGGTACCAGGACCAGGCGCCGGCGCGGTTGCCGAGCGAGAAGCTGCCCTGGCGGCCGTGGTACGTATCGTCGGTGCCGTACAGCTTGAAGGGCTGGTACGAGGCTGCGAACTTCGCATGCGCCTCGAAGCGCGAAGGCATGCGCGTGACATAGTCGACCACCGCGCCGACCGAGTTGCCGCCATAGGCCGCCGAAAAGGGGCCGTACAGTACGTCGACGCGCTCGATTTCTTCCGGGCTGACCATGCCCCAGCGCGGCGCGAAGCTGGCGCCGTTGCCGAGGTAGTTGGACAGCAGGATGCCGTCGGCGTACACCGCCGAGCGCGCGCTGTTGCCGGTGCCGGAGGCGCGTGTGGACAGCACCGCGTGGTTGTAGTCGCCGATGTAGCGCTTGCGCACCAGCAGGCTGGGTAAATATTTGAGCGCGTCCTCGGCGTCGCTGGCGTTGATGCCGCGGGCGATCTCCTCGCCGCTGACGGTTTCGATGGTAGTCGGGATCTGGGTCGGCAGCGAGGTGGGACGGTTGCCGCTGACGATCACGGTGCCCATCTCGCGCGCCTCGCGCGGCGTTTCCTGGGCATAGGCGGTGGACGTGGCGGCGGCCAGCGCCGTCACTATCAATAGCGGCGCCGGCGATCTGCTTGCATGTTTCATTCTTGTTCCTGTGGTGGCCATGGAACCGGTTCGATGGTCAAACGGGCTCATGGTTCAGTCGCCCGAAGGGGCTGTCGGCACGCGTCAAGGCCTGGCGCCGCGCGAAGGGACGCGGCCGGTGGCATGACGCTGCGGTGCTTGCGGGGCGGCGCGATGCCGCAGGAAATCAGGCAGGCGGGGCGCGCGATTGCGCCAGCGACCAGGGGAACAGCGGGCGCGGGGCGTGGTAGTAGAGCGGCGGATAGATGTCGCGGCCGGCGGGCGCCGCGAAGGACATGGCGGGCGGCGGCAGGCCGTGGCTGGCCGCATGGGACACGCAATAGCCGCAGTGGTTCATGGCCTTGTGCAGCTTGCCGGCGCTGGATGCATCTGCGTCATCCGGCGCGAGCGCCACGGGCATGGTGGTCATGCCCAGCGCGGTGCAGACCTCGATCGTCATGGCGGCGGATGCGGGCGCCTCCATGGCATGCGACACCAGCGGCGCGAACGCATTGAACAGGATGGCCAGGCAGGCGATCCAGGCAATCCGTGCGCGAACGAGGCTATGCCGTGTCAGGGTGTGCATGCTTGCATTATAGGCCACGGGCTAGTCAGGCGCGTTACGTTGCCCCTGCACAACGAATATTGCCTTTCATTCGACAGCATTAGAAGTTCGCTATCGACTTTCAGTTTCCCTCCGTATAAAGTCAATCTCGCGCTAGTTGCGCCCGCGTTTCAGTCCTATTCCTGCCCGAGCCTCCGAAGTCGAGAAAGCAAGTGATGCCGCAACACCTTCCTGGCCGTTTTCTGTCCCTCCCCCTGCTCGCGTTCGGCATGCTGCTCGCAAGCGGCGCGAGCGCACAGGACGATGGCGCCACCGCGCCGGGCTGGAAACTGTCCGGCTTCGGCACGATCGGCGCCGTGCACTCCAGCGAACGCAACGCCGACTATACGGCCAGTGCGCTGAAGGCCGACGGCGCCGGCGCCACGCGCAGCTGGAGCGCGAACGTCGACAGCCGCCTCGGCGTCCAGCTCGACCTGCGCCTCGACCGCCGCTGGTCGGCGGTGCTGCAGGTGGTCAGCGAGCAGGGACTGGACAACAGCTACCGCCCGCACGTCGAATGGGCCAATGTGAAATACCAGGCGACGCCCGACCTGGCCCTGCGCTTCGGCCGCATCGCCCTTCCCATGTTTCTCACCGCGGATTACCGCAAGGTCGGCTACATCTACCCGTGGGCGCGCCCGCCGGTCGAGGGCTACAGCGCGCTGGCCTTTACCAGCAGCGACGGCGTCGACGCCACCCTGCGCTGGAGCGCGGGGCCGCTGCGCAATGCCTCGCAGCTGTTCTACGGCCGCGACGACGTCAAGCTGATCGACCCACTGCGCGCCTCGGCGCGCGGCATCGTCGGCATCTCCAACACCAGCGACTGGGGTGCGCTCAGCGTACGCGCCAACCTGATCCGCGCCGAGGTCACGACGGACATCGGCGACGCGCTGTTCGACGCCTACGAGATCGCCGGCCCGGCCGGCGCAGCCATCGCGCATCGCTACCGGATCGACCACAAGATCGCCAGCATCGCCAGCATCGGCATGAATTACGATCCGGGTACCTGGTTCCTGATGGCCGAGGCAAGCCGCACCCATACCGAGTCCCTGCTGGGATCGACCAAGAGCGCCTACGCCAGCGCCGGCATGCGCCTGGGCGCCTTGACGCCTTATCTCAGCGTGTCCGCGGTCCGTGCCACCAGTGCGACCGCCGATGCAGGCTTGCCGACCGGCGGCCTGCCGCCTGCGCTGGCAAGCCAGCTGGCGCAGCTGAACGCCGGCCTGAACCTGCTGCTGGCCACCATCCCCCAGCAGAACAGCCAGGCCGTCGGCCTGCGCTGGGACCTGGCCAGCAACGCCGCCCTCAAGCTGCAGTACGACCGCGTCACGCCCTACCATGGCTCGCGCGGCACGCTGATCAACCTGACGCCCGCCTTCCGTTCCGGCCGGACGGCCCACGTGGCCAGCGTCGCCCTCGATTTCGTGTACTAGGATGAGGACCGGCCGCATCAGGCGCCTGCTCGCGGGCGCCCTCCTTTCCCTTGCCGCCGCCGGCGCCGGCGCCGCCGACCTGGTGGTGATCGTGTCCGCGAAGAGCCAGCTGAACGCACTGCGACCCGACCAGGTGGCTGCGATCTTCCTGGGCCAGACCGCGCGCTTTCCGGACGGCCTCGAGGCGGTGCCGCTCGACCTGCCGCTCGGCTCGCCACTGCGCGACGACTTTTACCTGCGCGTGGCCAGCAAGACCCCGGCCCTGTTGAAAGCCCACTGGTCGAAGATGGTGTTCACCGGCCGCGGCCAGCCGCCCGCCGAGGCCCGCGACAGCGCCGCCGTGCGCCGCCGGGTGGCCGATAATCCGGAGCTGATCGGCTACATCGAACGCGCCGCGCTCGACGCCAGCGTGCGCCCGGTGCTGATGGTGCGATGATGAGCCAGGCCGCCAAGCCGCCGCGCATGTCCCGCCGCCTGGGCCGCGCGCTCGAAACCCATATCGCGCTGCCGCTGTTCGCGCTGCTGCCGCTGATCGCGATCTGGATCGCCACTTTCCACTTCATCGCCGCCGAACACGATGCCGCCGTCGCCTCCGCGCGCGACGCCGCGCGCGAGCAGGTCGACACCTACGAAGCGCAGATGGTGCGCAGCCTGACCGCCATCGACCAGACCCTGAAAGTGCTCAAGTACGCGGTCGAACAGCACGGCCCCGAGGCCGCGCTCGACCAGCTGCGCCGCCAGGCCCTGCTGCCGCCCGGGCTGGTGTTCGCGGTCAGCATCGCCGACCGCGACGGCAGGATCGTCGCCGGCAACCCGGCGCCGCGCCCGCAGGAGGTGGGCGGCGAGGCCTATTTCAGGGCGCACCTCGACGCCGACAGCGGCCTGCCCTACGTCAGCCAGACCGTCGCCGACAGCATCAAGCCGGAGCACCACCTGCATTTCACGCGCCGCATCAATGACGCCGCCGGCCGCTTCGCCGGCGTCGCCATCGTCGAAGCCGACCCGGCCTATTTCACCAGCGCCTACGAGCGCTCGCGCGAGGGCGAGCTGGGGCTGATCGGCCTGATCGGCAACGACGGCCTGGCGCGCGCCCTGCGCATCGGCGACAAAGTCAGCTGGGGCCAGCGGATCGCACTGGACCGCATGCATGACGATGCGATTGCACCCTCCCCCACCGCGCCCGACGGCGTGGTGCGCTATGCCAGCGTGCGCCACCTGCACGGCTTCCCCTTGGCCGCCGTGATCGGCCTGGCCGAGAGCGAGCAGATGGCGCAGTACGAGCAGCGCCGTGGCAACTACATCGTCGCGGCCGTCGCCGGCAGCTTCCTGTTGATCGCCGTGGTCGGCATGGTCAGCGCCTGGTCATGGCAGCTGTCCAAGGCGCGCCGGCGCGAGCGGCGCGCGCAGGAAACCTATGCGGCCGCCTCGGAAGCCAGTCTGGACGCCTTCTTCGTGCTGCGCAGCGTGGTCGACGCCGACGGTAAGGTCACCGATTTCCTGGTCGAGGACACCAATTCGCGCGCCGAGCAGGTCACCGGTGTCCCCAAGGACCAGCTGCGCGGCCGCCTGCTGGGCGAGCTGCTGCCCTATTACCGCGTGAACGGCATGTACCAGGAACTGCTGTCCGTGGTTGCCAGCGGCGAGGCGGTCGAAACCGAATGGCAGGCCGCGAATTCGCCGGCCGTCGGCCGCTGGCTGCAGCGCCAGATCGTGCCGGTCGAAGGCGGCGCGGTCGCTACCGTGCGCGACATCACCGAGCGCAAGCTGGCCGAGGAGCGGATCCGCCACCTGGCCCACCACGACGAGCTGACCGGCCTGCCGAACCGCAGCCTGATCCGCGACCGCCTCGACCAGGCGGTGCTGAACGCCCAGCGCAACGGCAAGCATCTGGCGCTGGCCTTCGTCGATCTGGACGGCTTCAAGCTGGTCAACGATGGCCTCGGCCACAATGCCGGCGACGAGCTGCTGAAGGTAGTCGGCCGCCGCATGCAGGCCTGCCTGCGCAGCAACGACACTCTGGGCCGCCTGGGCGGCGACGAATTCGTGATCCTGCTGCCGGACGTGTCCGACCAGGCGCTGGCGCTCACGCCGGTGCTGGAAAAGATCCGCCAGGCCGTGACCGAGCCGGTGGCGATCGGCGACCAGGCGGTGCAGGTCAGCTGCAGCATGGGCGTGGTGGTGTACCCGCGCGACGGCGAAGACCCGAAAACCCTGATGATGAACGCGGACGCGGCGATGTACCGCGCAAAGGATTTGGGCAGTAATAACTTCCAGTTCTATACTCGTGAAATGAACGCGAGCGTGGAGGAAAAGCTGATGCTGCTGGAAGGGATGCGCAAGGCCTTGGATGCCACGCAGTCGGGCGCGCTCGTCCCCGGCCCCGCGGGTCATTTCTTCCTGATGTACCAGCCCAAGGTCGACTTGCGCACCGGCCGCGTCTTCGGCGTCGAGGCCCTGATCCGCTGGCGCCACCCGGAGCACGGCATGGTGCCGCCGCCGCGCTTCATCGGCCTGGCCGAGGAATCCGGCCTGATCGTGGCGATCGGCGAATGGGTGCTGCGCACCGCCTGCCGCCAGGCCCGGCTCTGGGTCGACGCAGGCCTCGATCCGCTGACGGTGTCGGTCAACGTCTCGGCGCGCCAGTTCGAAGAAAAGCACCTGGTCGAGCGCATCGCCGTGGCCCTGCGCGACACCGGCCTGGCGCCGGATGCGCTGGAGCTGGAGGTGACCGAAAGCCTGCTGATGCGCGACCAGAACCAGGCGATCGAACGCATGCGCGCGCTGAAGGACATGGGCGTCTCGCTGTCGATCGACGACTTCGGCACCGGCTATTCGAGCCTGTCGGCGCTGAAGTCCTTCCCGATCAGCACCCTCAAGATCGACAAATCCTTCGTGCGCGACCTGGCGACCAGCCCCGATGACCAGGCGATCGCGCTGGCCGTGATCTCGCTCGGCCACCGCCTGCAGCTGCGCGTGATCGCGGAAGGCGTGGAGACCGAGGAGCAGCGCGAGTTCCTGGCGGCCAACGAGTGCGATGAGATGCAGGGCTACCTGTTCTCGCCGCCGGTGGCGGCCGAACGCATCAGCGAGATGCTGCAGGCCCAGACCCGGACGGCGGCCTGAGCATGGGACCGGCCCGGATATCCGATCTCCTGTTCGGCGCCGAGCCCAAGCTGCGCCGGATGATGTCCTATTGGGGCGCGACGGCGGCGCTCTACACGGTATTCATGGGGCTGCTGGTCGAGGTCGGCGAGCGCGGCCTGATCGACCGCGGCGACGCGCTCGGGCTGACGGCCTATGCCGGCGGCGGCATCGTCCTGTCTTACCTGCTGGTGCGCCTGGGCGCCAGGTTCGGGCTGGCGCCGACCGGCGCCGCGGCGCTGCAGGCCGTATTCGGCATCACCTGCAATATGTGGGCTTATGTCATCACCGGCCCCTTCCGCGGCGCCACGCTGATGGGGCTGATGGTAGTGGTGGTGTTCTGCACCTTCGCGCTGCGCCCGCGCCAGACCCTCGCGCTGACCGCCGTGGGCCTGATCGGCATGGGGACCACGATGTGGTGGCACCAGTTGCACGACCCGGCGCATTATCCGCCGCTGGTGGAGGCCGTGACTTTCGTGATCATGGCCGGCTGCTCGATGGCGGTGACGGTGCTGACCGGCGAAGCCAGCAAGCTGCGGGCGCGCCTGAAGGCGCAGAAGGAAGACCTGGTGAAGGCGCTGGACACGATCCGCACCCTGGCCACGGTCGACGAGCTGACCGCGCTGTCGAACCGGCGCCACATGAACGAAATGCTGGCGCAGGAGGAAAGGCGCCACGGCGGCAGCGCCGGGTTGCCGGACCACGCCACGTGTATCGCCCTGCTCGACATCGATTTCTTCAAGCAGATCAACGACCGCCACGGCCACGCCGCCGGTGACGAGGTGCTGCGCAGCTTTGCCGCCGCCGCCCGCGCCGAGCTGCGCGGGGGCGACGTGCTGGCGCGCTGGGGCGGCGAGGAATTCCTGCTGATGCTGCCGGATACCGATGAAGCGGCGGCCGCCGCGGTGCTCGAACGCATCCGCGCGCGCGTCGCTTCGCTGGAGGTGAAGGGGGTGTCGCTGGAGCGCCGGGTCAGCTTCTCGGCGGGCCTGACGGCGCGGCGCGGCATGGAAGCGCTGGCGGATACCGTCAACCGCGCCGACAAGGCGCTATACCAGGCCAAGTCCGCGGGACGCGACCGGGTCATTACGACGTAGGGTGGGCACTCCGTGCCCACGGACGTTCGCGTCATGCCGGCCGATCGTGGGCACAGGGTGCCCACCCTACCTACACGAGGGGTTCGGCGCGCGGCGGCGCTGCGGCCTGCAGCCGCGCCACCAGCGCATCCGGATCGGCATCCAGCATCATCAGTTCCGCATGCGGCGGGCGCACGAAGCCCTGCGCCACCATGTGGGTCACGAAGCCCGCCAGTCCGTCGTAGAAACCGTTCGCGTTCAGCAGGCCGATCGGCTTGGCGTGGATGCCCAGCTGGGCCCAGGTGACCATTTCGAACAGCTCTTCCAGCGTGCCCATCCCGCCCGGCATGGCGATGAAGCCGTCCGCCAGGTTCGACATCATCGCCTTCCGCTCGTGCATGTCCTTGACCACGAACTGGCGCGTCAGGCCGGTGTGGCCGACTTCGCGCTCGATCAGCGCGCGCGGGATCACGCCGGTGGCTTCGCCGCCCAGACGCAGCACTTCATCCGCGATCACGCCCATCAGGCCGACCTTGCCGCCGCCGTAGACCAGGCCGATGTTACGCTCGACCAGCACCCGCGCGAGGCCGCGCGCGGCTTGCGCGTACAGGGGATCGGCGCCGGGCGACGCGCCGCAGTAGACGGCGATGGCTTTCATGCTTTTCCTTCGGGCGGCAGCTGCTTCAGATAATCTTCCGAGAGGCGCTGGAACAGCTCGCGGGTCTCGCCGCGCAGGTAGGGGCCGACCATCGACAGCACCTGGTAGCAGCCGCGCGCGAGGGCGTCGGCGATCGCCTGCTGCTCGCTGTACTTGCGCGGGTTGCGCACGTATTCGTAGGACAGCCAATAAGTCGCCACCACCACCATGTTGGTGGCCATGGCGCCGATCTGGGCCTCGCCGGCTTCCAGCGAACCTTCGCTGCGCAGGTCTTCGCACAGCTGGCGCGCGACCTTGATCTTGTGCGCCAGGATGGCCTTGAAGTGCAGTTCCAGCTTGCGGTTGCGCGACAGCAGGTCGTTCAGGTCACGGTAGAAGAAGCGGTAGCGCCAGATCAGCTCGAACATCATGCGCAGGTAGAGCCAGACGTCCTCCAGGTTCGAACGGCGTCCGGCCGGCACGGTCAGCATGCGCCCGATCTCGGCCTCGAACTGGGCGAAGATCGAATTGACGATGTCGTCCTTGTTCCGAAAATGGTAATAGAGGTTCCCCGGAGAGATGTTCATCTCTTCGGCGATCACGGTGGTCGTGATGTTCGGCTCGCCGAATTCGTTGAACAGCCTGAGCGACAATTCGAGAATCCGTTCGCGGGTCCGGCGGGGAGCTTTTTGTTGCATGGAAGACGGCATGGTTGAACTCACCCGCAAGGATAACACCGACGGTCCGCCGCGGCCACTTTCAAGCTAGGGCTTGGCCTCAATGCCGGCCGGCGCGCTGGCGCTGCAGCTGGAAGGCGGCGCGCAAGTCGTCGCGCAGTGCGCCGGCGACCCAGGGCTTGACCAGGTGGCGGTCGGCCTGGCCGGCGGCGCAGGCGCGTTCGATCGCCTCGAGCTCGGAAGGCCCCGACAGCCCCGAAAGAATCAGGCGCACGGTGCGCGGGTAGTCGCGGCTGACACGGGCCATCAGCTCGGTGCCCTGCATGCCCGGCATGCTCTGGTCGGACAGCACCACGTCGACCGGATGGCGCGCCAGCAGCGCCAGCGCCTCTTCGGCCGAGCCGGCGCTGAGGATGCGCCAGGGTTCGCTCTCGAGGGCGTCGACCAGCACTTCGCGCATAAAGGCGTCGTCGTCGACCACCAGCAGGGTCGGCATCGCAGGCGCAGTCGCTTCATTGCCGGCGGCCGGCAGGAAGGCCTCGACCTCGGCGACGAAGCTGGCCGGTTCGATCGGCTTGCACAGGTAGCCGTCGAAGCCGGCCGTTCTCACCCGCTCGCGGTCGCCGTCCCAGCTTAGCGCGCTGACAGCCAGCAGCGGGATGCTTGCACAATCGGGATCGAGCCTGAGCGCGCGCGCCACCGAATAACCGTCCAGCGTAGGCAGGTGCAGATCGCAGATCAGGAGGTCCGGGCGGGTGTCGAGGGCGAGGCGCAGGCCGGCGGCGCCGTCGTCGGCGTCGCTGACTTCGTGCCCTGCATCCTGCAGTAGCAAAGCCATCAGCTCGCGGGTGGAAGGGTCGTCTTCGACGATGAGTATGCGGGCCGGCATGCCTGTCTCCGTGGGGTGTTTTATCTTTTTTGTTGTTTGTATTTACTCTAACACTGCGGCGCTCAGGAAACCAGTGCTGCAAGCTCCTGCATGAGCACCGCCAGCACGCGCGGATTGCTGCCGAGGGCGACGTGGCCGACGCCGCCGAACTCCAGGTTGCGCGCGCCTTCCAGGCGGCTCGATTCCTGCGGCGAGACGATGTTGTCGTGGTGGGTGTACAGCGATGTAATCAGGGCCCGCGTGACGGCATTTTCACTGGCCGCCAGCGCGCGCAGCCAGGCGCTGTCGTCGCGCATCTGGAGGGCGTTTTGCCCCAGTCCGAAACGCGCCAGCGCGGTGCCGTGGTGCGGCGTGCCGAGGGTAATCACGCGCGCCACCGCATCCGTACCATGGGCCCGCATCCAGGCGCGTGCGACCAGGCCGCCCATGCTGTGGGCGACGATGGCGACTTTCCGCGCGCCGGTGGCCTTTTGCAGCTCGTGCACCGCGCGCAAGACCAGCGGCACGTAGCCGTCGATGTCGCCCGCCACCGGTTCCAGGTCCACGGTCGCGTGGCTGATGCGGGCGGCGTCCAGCAAAGGCGTCAAGTGCACCCAGTAACCGCTGTTGCAGCCGTAGCCGTGCAGGAGCAGCACCGGGGGGTGGCGGCTGTCCGGGTAGATGCGGGTGGCGGCGCTGGCGCGCGGCAGCTGCCAGGAGCTGACCAGCATGCTGGCCCTGAATTCTTCCGCCAGCAGGCGCAATCTTTCCGTGAGGCCGAGCCGGAAGCCCGGCGGGGTGGCGCTGGCGAAGCGCGCCGCCATCACGAAGTTGTTCATGTTGATGAGCAGGCGCACCAGCACCACGCTGGCGATGCCGAGCAGCGCCGCCTGCCAGCCGGCCATGCCGAAGCGCGCCAGCGCCGCCCAGCCGATCAGGAGGGCCGCGCCCAGCTGCACCAGCAGCAGGGTGCGCGAGAGGCGGCGGGCGCTCTGCATGGGCTTATGCGGCCTTGATCGGGACCGCGCCCGCGGGCATCCCGGCGGCTGGCGCCGGCGCGGCGACGGGACGCGCCGCCGGGCGGCCGGTGAGCGTCTGCGCCAGCTGGCTGGCCAGGCGCGCCGTGATGCCGTAGATCGACAGCTGCGGATTGGCGCCGATCGAGGTCGGGAACAGCGAGCCGTCGTGCACCGAGAGGTTCGCCAGGCCGTGGTAGCGCCCATCCGGACCGGTGACGCCGGCGCGCGGATCGCCCGCCATCATGCAGCCGCCCATCACGTGGGCCGAGGCCACCTTGGTCAGGTGCGGTTTATACGGCAGCGCCGCGATCCCCTGCTTCGCTTCCTGCCAGGACGCATAGCGCGGTGCGCTCTCGTGCGCCACCTGCACCGCGCCAGCGCCGGCCGCGAACTGGATCTCGGCCATGGTCAGCAGCGCGCGGCGGGCGCCATCCCAGAGCGGATCGTTCAGCGGATAGTCGAGCAGCGCCGCGCCCTGGTTCAGCTCCACGGCGCCGCCTTGCGAATCCGGATGGAAGCCGTCGCGCAGCAGGGCCAGCATGCCTTGCAGGTGCGGGAACTGGCGCATCATCTCCGCATGCTGGGCGCCGAAGCCGGTCATGGTGGTCGACAGCAGCACCGGATGCAGCGGCGGTGCTTCCAGCTTGTAGCCGAGCGGGCCGTCCACTGCCTGGGTGTGCAGGAAGTGGTCGGAGTAGACGGTCTGCGGCGCGCCGGCATAGCCTTCGACGCGCTGCGGGAAGACCGCGGCCGAAATCAATGTCGGGTGCAGGAAGGTGCGCTTGCCGAGCAGCCGGTTGGGATCGGGCGCCTTCGAACGCAGCAGCAGCGCCGGCGAGTTGATGGCGCCGCCGGCCAGCACATAGTGTTTGGCGCGCAGCCGCAGCTGGCGGCCGGTCGCCTGGATGCCCGCGGCGTCGAGTGCCGTGCATTCCAGTGCTTCGATGCGTTCACCCTGGATCAGGAAGCGCTCGGCGCGGGCGCGCGTGACCAGCGTGGCGCCGTGATCGAGGGCCGAGGGAATCGTCGAGACCAGCATCGACTGCTTGGCATTGGTCGGGCAGCCCATGCCGCAATAGCCGAGGTTCCAGCAGCCGTTGACGTTGCGGCGGATGAAGCCGGTCGGGATGCCCAGCTTTTCGGCGCCGCGCCGCAGCAGGTCGTTGTTCTCGTTGGGCGGCGCCTGCCAGTCGCCGACGTGCAGGCGCGCTTCCATCAGCTCGAACCAGGGTTGCAGTTCCTGTTCGCTGTAGGTGTTCAAGCCGTAGCGCTGCTGCCAGAACTTGAGGGTGTCCGGCGGGGTGCGGAAGCTCGAAGTCCAGTTGACCGTGGTCGAGCCGCCCACCGTGCGGCCCTGCAGGATGTTGATCGCCTTGTCCTTGGTCTTGCGCGCGGCCGATTCCTGGTACAGCGAGGGATAGGCCTCGGCTTCGCGCATGCGGAAGTCGCGCGAGGACTGCAGCGCGCCCTCTTCCACGATGATGACGGACAGGCCGCTGAGCGCGAGGATCTCGGCGGTGACGCCGCCGCCGGCGCCGCTGCCGACGATCACGACATCGGCGTCGAGATTGCGGTCGGCATCCAGGCGGGCGCCGTCGACGACCTTCCAGCCGCGCGCCAGGCCTGCCGCGATCGGGTCGGGGATGATGTTCGGATTGCTCATGCCAGCTCCTTCAGCGGTCCAGGGTAACCGATCCCCGCCCAGTTGGCGGGATCGCTGTACCAGCTGCCCAGCACCAGGTCGTGCAGGGCCTGGTAGGCCGTGCGCAGCAGCGCCAGGCGGTGGGTGCGCCAGTCCTGCAGCCAGTTTGTCACCTCGGTGTCGGTGGCATCGCGCCAGCCGTGCGGAATGCCTGTCAGCAGGCGCCGCGCCGGCCCCAGCGCGAGCAGGCCGAACAGGTCCTGCACCTCCTGCTGGGTGGCCAGCGGCAGGCCGAGGATGGTCTGGTTCAGGCGCTCGGTGGCGCCGGCGATGGCCTGCGCGCGCGCGGACGGCTCGGTCGGCAGCACCCCGGCCAGGATCGCCGGCACGATCGCATGCATGGCGGCGCGCGCCTCGCCGTCGAGCACGAAACCCTTGGGCGCGGGCGGATGGGCGTAACGATAGATGCCGCCGCCGGCGGCAAGCACGAGCGCAGCCAGGGCGCCGGCCTTGAGGAAGGATCTGCGGCTAGTCTCCATGTCGAACCTTTATCTTGCTTTTTTGCCTAGTGTAAGCGAAAGATCCACACGGAAAACGACGAAAACTAGAGCCCTTCGTCTAGCCACCAAAATTCGGGGTCAGAGCACATTTTGCTTTGAATTCGGGGTCAGACCACTTTATTCCCTGGCGCGGCGGGCAAACGTCGTTTGCATCCCTGGCTTGTGAGTCGAATTTCGTTTGCATTGGAAGCTGGAATGGCAAAGCTTCTGCGCAGTCTGTTCCCGGGCGCCATTGTTCAATAAAGTGCTCTGACCCCGAATTTCTTTAATAAAGTGCTCTGACCCCGAATTTTCGGTTCACTCGCCGCGGTGCTTCATCATCTGGCGGGCGATGCCGCGCAGGATGTTGACTTCTTCGGTTTCGAGCTGGGTGCGGGCGAACAGGCGTTTCAGGCGCGGCATCAGTTTTTTCGGGTTGTCCGCGTTCAGGAAGCCGATCGCGACCAGTGCTTCTTCCAAGTGGGCGTACATGCCTTCGATCTGGGCCATGCTGGCCGCTTCGCCCTGGAAGCCGATGCCGGTCTGGGTCCGGTTCTCACCTTCGGCAGCGAGGCGGCATTCGTAGGCCAGCACCTGGGCCGCCTGCGACAGGTTGAGCGAGGAATACGAGGGATTGGCCGGGATGTTGATCAGCACATTGCAACCGGCGACGATGTCGTTCGGCAGGCCGACCCGCTCGTTGCCGAGGATGAGGGCCGGGCGCAGGTCCGACGTCGCCGCCACGTGCGCCGAAAAGTCGCGCGGCGTCCACACCGGCGGCGAGAACTCGCGCAGGCGGGCCGACACCGCGGCCGCGAAATTGCAGCCCTCCAAAGCCTCGGCGACGCTGCCGACGATGCGCGCCCCTTCCAGCACGTCGATCGCGCCGCTGGCGAAGGCGACCGCTTCCGGATCGGTGAGGGGCGAGTCGCAGCGCGGCGTCACCAGCACCAGGTCGGAAAAGCCCATGGTCTTCATGGCGCGCGAGACCGAGCCGACATTGCCCGCGCGGCTGGTTTCCACTAGCACAAAGCGTAGCCGTTTGAAAAGAGATATGTCAGTTTCGGTCGGGTTCATTGTAAAATAGCGCCATCGCGCGGTGACGAGCGGTTGAAATGCGGTCTGGGTCTTGCGATCCGGCGGCGATTTTAACGGTTTCGGCACCGCTTTGCTCTTTGTCATTCTTATCGCTATTTGATCGTTCACGGCGCGCTGCAGCGCGGTGGGCGTCAGCATTCATCAGGAAGCCCTCATGCACCCAATGCTCAACACGGCCATCAAGGCCGCCCGCCGCGCCGCCACGGTCATCAACCGCGCCTCGTTCGATCTCGACCGTATCACCGTCAGCGAAAAAAGCCACAACAACTTCGTCACCGACGTCGACCAGGCGGCGGAACAGGCGATCGTCGAGACCCTGCTGAAGGCTTACCCCGACCACGCCGTCCTGGGCGAAGAATCCGGCCCGACGGCCAACCTGAACGACGATAGCGAATACGTCTGGATCATCGATCCGATCGACGGCACCACCAACTTCCTGCACGGCTACCCCAACTATTGCGTCTCGATCGCGCTGCAGCAGCGCGGCGTGATCACCCAGGCCGTGATCTACGACCCGGTCCGCAACGACCTGTTCACCGCCACCAAGGGCGCCGGCGCCTACCTGAACGAAAAGCGCATCCGCGTGCGTAATCCGGACCGCATCAACAAGGCCCTGATCGGCTCCGGCCACGGCGCCGACCCGCGCGCGCTGGCCGAATACCTGCGCATGTACGAAGTGGTCGCCGCGCGCTGCCACGGCGTGCGCTCGAGCGGCTCGGCTGCGCTGGAACTGGCCAACGTGGCCGCCGGCCGCGTCGACGGCTACTATGAAAAAGGCCTGAAGATCTGGGACATCGCCGCAGGCTCGCTGCTGGTGACCGAAGCGGGCGGCATCGTCGGCGAATTCAGCGGCGAATCCGAGTACCTGAACAAGGGCGACATCATCGCCGCCGGCCCGAAGGTCTTTGCCGGCATGGTTCAAGTGTTAAAACCGTTCGCCTGAGTGCCTGAGGGGCGGCAAAACGTCGCCCTTTATCGCGATATTGGTCCGCGTGCAGCGGACTTGGTCGCTTTCGCGTAAAATACCTGTCTGCTTCCGGCGCCCTGCACCGTTGCACTGCGCCGCGTCCCCTGCCTCATCAGCCCGACGGCTGCGCTAAAATTTCCCTAGCGAAACATTTTGAATTATAATTCGAGCGGTCCTTAACCTTTGTGTTGATGGCTGCGACACGGCGTACCGGCACCAGTACCGGCCGCCCTGCCTTGTGTAATCCGATCGGCTTGACTGGCGCCTTCGATATCGATGGCGACGCGCCGATCCCTACAGAAAAACTATGTCATTCAATACTCTCGGTCTGACCGACGCCCTCGTGCGTGCCGTTACTGAAGCGGGCTATACCGCTCCGACTCCGATCCAGGCGCAGGCCATCCCGGCCGTGCTCGGCGGCGGCGACCTGCTGGCCGGCGCCCAGACCGGCACCGGCAAGACTGCCGGCTTCACCCTGCCCGTGCTGCACCGCCTGTCGACCGACAAGGCCGGCATGGCGCTGACCAATAAATCCTCCAAGCGTCCGATCCGCGCCCTGGTGCTGGCCCCGACCCGCGAACTCGCGGCCCAGGTCGAGGAAAACATCCGCACCTACGCCAAGTACACCAACCTGAACTCCGCCGTGATCTTCGGCGGCGTCGGCATCCACCCGCAGATCAAGATGCTGGCCAATGGCGTCGACATCCTGGTCGCCACCCCGGGCCGCCTGCTCGACCACGTCGGCCAGGGCACCATCAAGCTCGACAAGATCGAGATCCTGGTGCTGGACGAAGCCGACCGCATGCTGGACATGGGCTTCATCCACGACATCAAGAAGGTGCTGGCGGTGCTGCCGCCGAAGCGCCAGAACCTGCTGTTCTCGGCCACCTTCTCGGACGAGATCAAGGCCCTGGCCGACAAGCTGCTGAACAACCCGGCACTGATCGAAGTGGCGCGCCGCAATTCGACCGTGGAAGTCATCGAACAGATGATCCACCCGGTCGACCGCGACAAGAAGCACCCGATGCTGGCGCACCTGATCAAGACCAACAACTGGAAGCAGGTGCTGGTGTTCACCCGTACCAAGCACGGCGCCAATAAACTGGTCGAGCAGCTCGGCAAGGACGGCATCGGCGCGATGGCCATCCACGGCAACAAGAGCCAGTCGGCGCGCACCAAGGCGCTGGCCGAGTTCAAGGACGGAAGCCTGACCGCGCTGATCGCCACCGACATCGCGGCGCGCGGCATCGACATCGACCAGCTCCCGCACGTGGTCAACTACGACCTGCCGAACGTGCCGGAAGACTATGTGCACCGTATCGGCCGCACCGGCCGCGCCGGCGCCACCGGCGAAGCGGTGTCCCTGGTCTGCGTCGACGAACACCAGATGCTCAAGGATATCGAGAAGCTGATCAAGCAGACCCTGCCGCGCCAAGTGATCCCGGGCTTCGAGCCGGATCCGAACGCCAAGGCCCAGCCGATCCAGCTGCGCAGCGGCGCGCCGGGCCACGGCAACCGTGGCGGCCGTCCTGGCGGCGGTCGTCCGGGTGGTGGCCAGCCGCGCGCTGCCGGTGCAGGCGCCGGCCGGGGCGCTGCTCCGGCCGGCCAGCGCAGCAGCGCCCCGGCAGGCGGCGCGCCGCGCAACGGCGGCGGCCAGCCGGGCAACCGTAACGGCGCAAACGCCGGCGGCGGCCGTGGCAATGGCGGCGGCAATGGCGGCGGCGGCCGTAGCGGCCAGGGCCGTGGTCCGCGTCCGGCAGGCGCACGCAGCGGCGGCGATCGCTGATCGTCCAGTCCGACGGCACTGAATAAGAGCCGCAGCACCTGAAACCGGGTGCTGCGGCTTTTTTGTGGCTTTTCGAGATACTTGATTACTCAAGTACTTGCCAAGTGTCGAAAAACGGGCATATACTTGACTAATCAAGTACTCTTCAACTGTTAGGAGATCGTCATGGACGACACATTGACCACCGAATTCTGCCTGCGCATGGGACGCGCCTGGGCTACCCTGTCGCGCCGCCTGGACAGCTCCCTCGGCAGCCACCACGGCATCAGCTTTGCCGACTACCAATTGCTGCTGCACCTGCAGCGCGCCCCCGGCGGCCGCCTGCGCCGGGTCGATCTGGCCGAGAAGCTGGGCCTGACCGCCTCCGGCGTCACCCGCTCGCTGCTGCCGCTGGAAAAGATCGGCCTGGTCGACCGCCAGAGCGATCCGCGCGATGCCCGCGTCGGCTACGCCATCATCACCGCCGCCGGCAGCGAGCTGGTCACGAACGCGACGACCGTGGTCGACAACATCAGCCGCGCCATGCTGGGCGCACCCTCGCGGGCCCAGCTGGAGGCGACCTCGAGCCTGCTGGCGCAGCTGGCGGGGACCGGACAATAATCTTCCGAAAAAGAGACATGGACAATAAAAACCTGCTGCGCGACCCGAATTTCGCCTGGCTGATGGGCGGGGGCGTCATCTCCGCCCTCGGCGACCAGTTCACCATGATCGCCCTGCCCTGGCTGGTGCTGCAACTGACCCACGATCCGCTCGCGCTTGGCGCGATGCTGGCCCTGCTGGGCGTGCCGCGCGCGGTGCTGATCCTGTTCGGCGGCGCCCTGGTCGACCGCCACTCGCCCAAGCGGGTGCTGATGCTGACCAAATACGTCAACACCGTGCTGCTGGGCCTGCTGGCCGCGCTGGTGCTCACCGGCCGCGCGACCCTGCCGCTGGTGATCGCGCTGGCTGTGGTGCTGAGCCTGGCCTCGGCCTTCAGCATCCCGGCCGGCACCTCGATGCTCCCGCATGCGGTGAAGCCCCAGCAATTACCAGGTGCGAACGCGATGATGATGGCGGTGCGCCAGGTGACCATGCTGGCCGGGCCGCTGCTGGCGGGCCTGCTGTTCGCGCTGGCCGGCGACGGCAGCAGCGGCATGCAGGAAGGACACGCGCTGGGCTTGGGCCTGGCCTTCGCCTTCGACGCCTTCAGCTTCGCGCTGTCCGCCTGGACCCTGGCCAAGGTGAAACCGCTGAGCGCCCAGCCGGCCGCGCACAAAGCCGCAGCGGCGCCATCGGTGCTGCGCTCGGTCGGCGACGCCCTGGCCGCGCTATGGCGCGACCTCACGCTGCGCACCGCCTTCCTGTACTGGGGCCTGTGCGCCTGCATCACGGGCGGCGTCATGCAGGTGGGGATGCCGCTGCTGGCCAGCGAGCGCCTGCACGGCGCCTCCGCCCTCGGCCTGCTGATGGGCGCGCACGGCGCCGGGGCGCTGGCGGGCATGGCCCTGTCCGGCATCCTGAAGGGCCGCCGTTTGCGGAACCTCGGCCTGACCCTGCTGCTGGTGGACGGCCTGGCTGGCCTCCTGCTGATGCCGCTGGGCCTGATCGAGAGCAGCTGGCAGGGCATGCTGGTCCTCGGCGCGATCGGCATTCTGGGCGGCTATATCCAGGTGGCCGTATTCACCTGGATCCAGCAGCGGGTGGCGCCGAACATGCTTGGCCGCATGATGAGCATCTTCATGTTCGTCTTCATGGGCCTGGCGCCGCTGACGGCGACGCTGGCCGGCTGGCTGGCCAGCCTGGTCAGCCTGGCGACCCTGTTCATCGGCGCCGGCCTGGGACTGAGCGTGGCGGCACTGGCGGCCTGGCTGTTCACGCCGATGGCACAATTGGCCGACCTCAGCCCGGCCGATTCCGACGCCGCGTCGCCCACGCCGACACACTGATTAGCTGGCGTCCGACACGCAAGCGCGCCGTGCCCCAAGCCACTGCGCCTTGCCATTTCGGCTACACTAAGTCATGCCAAAATTCGCCGCCAACCTGAGCCTGCTGTTCAACGAGCTCAGCTTCCTCGAGCGCTTCGCCGCGGCCCGCGCGGCCGGCTTCGACGCTGTCGAGTTCCTGTTCCCCTACGCCTTCGAGCCGGAACAGATCGTCGGCCGGCTGCAGCGCTACGGCCTGCAGCTGGTGCTGCACAATTTTCCGCCCGGCGACTGGGCCGCGGGCGAGCGCGGCTTTGCCTGCGATCCGCGCCGTATCGGCGAATTCCAGGACAGCGTGGAGCTGGCCATCGACTACGCGACCGAGCTGGGCGTGCCGCGCATGCACTGCCTGGCCGGCAAGCTGCCGCCGAACGTGGCGCCGGAGCGCGCCCACGCCACCTTCGTCGCCAACCTGCGCTTTGCTGCCGAGGCCTGTGCCAGGCACGGCATCGAGGTCCTGATCGAGCCGATCAACGACCGCGACATCCCCGGCTATTTCCTGACGCGCAGCAGCCAGGCCGCGGACATCATCGCCGAATGCGGGGCGGGCAATTTGTTCCTGCAGTACGACTTCTATCACATGCAGCGCATGGAGGGCGACCTCGCCCACACCCTGCGCGAGCGCCTGCCCATCATTCGCCACGTGCAGCTGGCCGACGTCCCCGGCCGCCACGAGCCGGGCACCGGCGAAATCAATTTCCCCTTCCTGCTGAAGCTGCTGGACGAACTCGGCTATGACGGCTGGGTCGGCTGCGAATACATCCCGCAAGGCGATACCGTCGAAGGCCTCGCCTGGCGCGAAGCTTTCACCAGTTGACTTGATAAGAGGCAAGGTAGCCACTAGGCAACTTTGAAAGAATGGGCTTTTCGGGCACGGCCTTTTGCCGCCTAGAAAGGACCCATGAACATCAAACTGTTTTGGCGCCCTTACCTGCTTGTCCTCGTCGCCACGCTGCTGCTGGGCGGCTGCGCCAGCACCGGCGGACCGGTCAGTCTCGCGGAAGTGCGGGAATTCGCCGACGCCTCGGCCCGGCTCGGGGGCTATGCCGAGCTGTCGAAGCGCTACCGCGACACATACGAGCGCGAGCAGCCCTACCTGTCGCCGGCCGCCGACCGCATCGCCAAGGAAAACGATGCGCGCCGCAAGGCCGTCTACGACGACTTCATCGCCATCCAGAAGAGCCTGGTGCTCTACATGCAGACCCTGAGCCTGCTGGCCGGCGAAGCCCGCTACGACCTCTCGACCCAGCTCGACGACCTCGGCACCGGCCTGAAGGCGAACAGCGAGTCCGGCCTGCAGCAGCGCCACATCGTCGCCTACACCGGCCTGACGCGCCTGCTGACGCGGGTGATCGCTTCCGGCTACCAGAACCGCAGCGTCGAGACCATGGTGCGCGACGGCGATGCCGACGTGCAGGTGCTGCTGGAGGCGATGATCAATCTCACCCGGCTGTACGCCAAGACCAACGAGAACGAGAAGAAGACCATCCTCGGCATCTTCGACGTCGAGATCCCCTTCTCCACCAAGAATTCGGACCGGATGCTGGTGACCCTGGCCAAGGTCCATTACCTGAGCAAGTCGACCGAGTACAAGCTGATCGACAAGCGCTACGACCTGGCCCTGCAGGGGCTGACCAAGGTCGCGCTCGCGCACCAGAAGCTGCGCGAACACCTGCACGACCTGAGGGCGGACGAGACGCGCAAGATGATTGCCGCTTACGGCCGCGACCTGCGCGCACTGCGCGATGCAATGTCCGACTGACCGCGAGGAAACAGCATGGCAAACGACAAATCCACGACCCAGCCGGCGGCGCCCGCCACCCCGGAGCAGCAGACCCCGGCCCAGGCGCTCTCCACCGCCAAGCAGGTCGAGGAACTGGCCGACCGCCTGTCCGCCTGCGCCGACAGCATCCACGAGCGGGTGATGCGCGACATCCGGCGCAGCCAGGAGCAGAACCATGGCGAGGTGCCGGAGGCCGAGCAATCCGTGGCCCGCGCCCTGCTCGACGCCGAGATCGAGCTGCGCCAGCGCGCCAACCGCCTGTATGCCGACGCCGCGGCCTGCATCGTCGCCCCGCTCGGCCAGTCGCAGGCCCACCTGGTGGCCCTCACCGCGGATGCCGCCGACAAGATCAAGAAGATCACCCGCATCGGCGACGGCATCACCCTGGTCGCGCGCCTGCTGGGCCTGGCTGCCGCGGCCGCCACCGGCCAGGTCATGCCCATCCTCGCCGCGGTCGACCAGCTCAAGACCCAGCTCGACGTGGTGGCCGTGCACGAGGCGCCAACCGCCTAGGCCCAGCAGCGCAGCAGCCAGTGGCGAGACGCTGCAACGCCGCCATGAGGGCTTTGTTGAACGCTGCGGGTTTGCGCTACACTGGTCTTCCGCGATCTTTCGGGGGACCTTCCAATGAGCGTCAATCCAACTGTCCAGTCGCAGGCGCTGGACCCGGAACAGTTACCCCTCCTGAAAGCGATGCTGGAACAGCGCCTGCGCGCGCTGGAAGGCACGGAGGCGGCGCCGGCCGTCGAGGGCGAACTGCCCGTCTCCGAAGTGGAAAGCTCACCGCTCGACCGCGCCACTGTGCGCCTGCTGAACGACCTCAGCCGCGAGGCTGCCGGCCATCACGCGGCCGAAATGCAGGTGCTGCGCCACGCGCTGGCCAAATTCGAGGACGGCAGCTACGGCCTGTGCGAACTCTGCGGCCAGTTCATCGGCGCCTCGCGCCTGCTGGCCCGCCCCGAAGCGCGCCTGTGCATTGCCTGCCAGACGCGCTCCGAGAAAAACCCCCGCTGATCAGTACATGTGCTGGCCGCCATTGATGGCCAGGTTGGCGCCGGTCATGAAGGCGGCCTGTTCCGAGACCAGGTAGGCCACCAGCCCCGCCACCTCGTCCGGCTCGCCCAGGCGGCCCATCGGGATCTGCGGCAGGATGCGCTCGTTCATGACTTCCGCCGGCACCGCCTCGACCATCCGCGTGCGCAGATAGCCCGGCGAGACAGTGTTGACCGTGACGCCGTGGCGCGCCATTTCCAGCGCCAGCGCCTTGGTGAAGCCGTGCATGCCGGCCTTGGCGGCGGAATAATTGACCTGGCCAAAGGCGCCCTGCTGGCCGTTGACGGAGGAGATGTTCACCACGCGTCCCCAGCGCCGCGCCATCATCGGCTCGATCGCCTGCTTGCTGAGGTTGAAGACGCTGTCCAGGTCGGCGCGCAGCACGGCGTGCCAGTCCTCAGGGGTCATCTTGCGCAGGCTGCGGTCGCGCGTGATGCCGGCGTTGTTGACCAGCACGTCCAGGCGTCCCATCTCGGCCAGCAGCTTCTGCATCATCCATTCGCAGTCGCCATAGTCGGTGACGTCGACCTTGTAGCCCTTGAAGCGGTAACCGTCGTCGCGCTGGGCGGCCAGCCAGGCTTCGGGCGTGGGATTGCCCGGCGAAAAAGTCGTCGCCACCCGGAAGCCTTCGTCGTGCAGGCGCCGGCAGATCGCCGTGCCCAATCCACCCATTCCGCCCGTTACCAAGGCTACTTTCGTCGTCGCTTTGTCATCGTGCATGGCTGTCGTCCTGTCGTCGGTAAGGCCGCGGATTTGCGGCGGGAAATACCGAGTCTAGGAGCGCTGCCAGGCCTAGCTTTGACTTGGGTCAAACGAAAAATCTTGCTCAGCGGATGATTTCGGGCGTGCTGCCGGCGTCGAAATCGGCCCAGTCGCCGTCGACGATGTTGCCGCGCGCACGCTCGATCTGGGTGGCGCCGAGGCTGCGCAGCACGTCGACCGCCTTGCCTTCCAGGCCGGCATCGTCGAAGGCCACCGCGATCAGCATGCCGGCATGGCGGTTTTCGACCGGTGCACGCCCGCCCTCTTCCTTCTCGCCGGCTTCCTTCATCTTGGAGAAGCTGAACAGCGAGCCCACGTGCGCGCCGACCAGGCCGCCGACGATCGGGCCCAGCGGCCCGGTCACCGGCGAGGTCGCGGCGCCCGCCACCGCGCCGACTGCAGCGCCGGCGGCCGCACCCTGGGCCACGCCTTCCGGCGTTTCCTTGGCGCCCGGCGACTGGATGTGATCGCCGCCGATCGGGGTCTGGTCGTGCTGGCCCGGCTGGCTGAGGTAGAAGCCGCTGATGCGTTCGCCAGCGAAGCCGGCGTCGAGCAGCGCACGGCGGGCGCGCTCGACTTCCTCCTGAAGCTGGAAGTGCCCTGCAATGATCATGGACATAGAAAATCCTCCTGGATTCGTCAGTACTGCAGAGCATGCGCGCGTAGCGATTTGCTCTCTGTACGCAAACGCACGCAGTCCATTTCCATCATTACTGCCACTGCCCGTACGCCAGCCCGTGCGGCTCCGGTTCCTCCCACTGCGGCTGCGCGAACCACGCGCGCGGGTCGACGCGGAAATAGCGTTCGAACTCGGCATACAGTTCGGGATGGCGCGCCGCCAGCGCGTGCGGCTGTTCGAAGAAGCTCTCGGTGGCGACGGCGAAGAATTCGGCCGGGCTGCTGGCGCCATAGGGATCGAGCACGTCGCGGTAGCCCCAGTACGTGTCCCGCTGCAGCAGCGCAAAATCGCGCGCCAGGGTTTCCGACCAGCGCTTGTAGCGCTCGGCGCTGCCGAGCAGGGGCGCGCCATTGGTGCTGCCGGACTCGCTGTCCAGCTGGTGCGCGAACTCGTGCAGCACCACGTTCTGCGCACCCTCCGGATCGTGGCCGGCGCGCCGCACGTGGTCCCAGGACAGGATCACGCGCCCGTCGCCCCATGATTCGCCCAGCAGGTCCTGGCGCGTCTCGGTGACCACGCCGCCGGCGTCGACCTGCTTGCGCGGCACCAGGAAGGCGCCCGGATACACCAGCACCGCATGCAGGCCAGGATAGACCTCCGTCGTGCGGTTCAGCAGCAGCAGGCAGGCCTGGGCCGCGATCGTCACCCGCATTTCCTCGGTGACGTCGAGGCCGGCGCAGCCGACGAAGGTCTTTTCGTGCAGGAAGCGCTTGACCAGGCCCTGCAGCTGCTCGCGCATTGCCGCCGGCATGCCGCGGTATTGCACGACATTGCGCTCGATGATGGCGAGCTGGGCGTTGCTGAGCGGACGGGCCAGCGCCTGGCGCAGGCGCCAGCGCGGCCAGCCCCAGGCCAGCAGCAGCCCGCCGGCGATGGCGGCACAGACGATGGCGGCGCCGGTATCCATCAGGCTGCCGCCGATGCGTCGGCTGCCGGCGCGCCGGGTGCGGCGCCGAAATGCGCCTCGACCGCCTCCGCGCCGCCGATCCGCTGGCCGCCAATGAAGACCTGCGGCCAGGTCATCTCGCCGGAGACGGCGCGGAGGACGCTGGTATTGATCTTCTGGTCCTGCGAAATGTCGGTGAAGGTGATGCCCTTCGCCTTCAGCACCGCCTTGGCGCGTGCGCAGAAGGGACAGCCGGGCTTCGAGAACATGACCACCGGCTCGCGCGGCTTGGCGTCGGGATTGATGTGGCGGAGCATGGTATCGGCGTCCGACACCTCGAAGGGGTCGCCTTCCTTGTCCGGCTCGATGAAGATCTTGTCGACGATGCCGTCCTTCACCAGCATCGAGTAGCGCCAGGAGCGCTTGCCGAAGCCGAGATCGCGCTTGTCCACCAGCAGGCCCATGCCTTCGCTGAAGTCGCCGTTGCCGTCCGGGATCATGGTGATATTGTCCGCTTCCTGGCTGCGCTGCCATTCGTTGACGACGAAAGGATCGTTGACGGTGATGCAGACGATGTCGTCGACGCCATTTTCGCGCAAAACGGGTGCCAGTTCGTTATAGCGTGGCAGATGGGCGGAGGAACAGGTTGGCGTGTAGGCGCCCGGCAGGGCGAACACGACCACGGTCTTGCCCTTGAACAGCTCGTCGCTCGTGATGTCGCGCCACTGGTCTCCCGGGCGCGCCTTGAAGATGACTTGGGGGACGGGCTTTCCTTCCAGCGATTCGGCACTCGGTAACATGGGTTCTCCTCTGTTGGCAGCACGGCGGTTTGCCGCTTCCCGCCGCATATGGGAACCCTTATCTACTTTTCAATTGCAAAAAAAAACCACCGCCCGTGGGCGGTGGCGTGCATCGTGCCGTTTCCTCGCATTGCAGCCGTCAAGGCCGCGTACGGGTCAGGGCAGATTCCGTTCCAGGCAGATAGGTCTGGCTTTATTTTGCGACCTGGCTCGGGGCCGGGCCAAACAGGGCGGCGACCAGCGGATCGCGGGTGACCGGGCTGCGGTTCACGCGGATCGCGTAGTGGGTGTCGTCAGCCAGGATGTGGAAGTGGCGGCCGGTGCCGGCCATGCTCTGCTCGCGCAGGCCCGGACGCTCCTTGCGCGGGGCGGCGCCTTCGCGCTTCGGCTGGCAGATCGCGGCCAGGAAGGCCTTGACGCGCTCCGGATCCGGGGAGATGCGGTAGACCGCCTTGCCCAGGTAGGTGGCGGTGCCCTCGATGTAGCGGGCCAGTTCGATCACGCCGGCTTCGCGCAGGTCGCGGATGTATTTGCGGGCGCCGGACGGCGAGAATTTCAGGAACCAGGCGATCTCGTCGGCCAGCATTTCATGCGTCTGCAGCTCGCCAATCAGCTTCTGCATGTTTTCGATACGGCGCTGGGTGGCCGAGGTCGACCGCACACGCTCGATCGGCGCAAGCGAAATCGGGGCGCGCTCGGTCGGCTGGGGCGGGACACGTTCGATCAGTGCAGAGTTGCTGGACGTGTGCACTGCGCCGATGTCGCCTTGCACCGCATTGTGGTGAGTCGCTGCATGCATGTTGGTTTACTCCATGTTATGAGACTGTGTTCGGTATGGCCCGGACCGGCGTTTATCTCTATGACCTCCAGACAACTTGCCGGTTCCGCTTAACTGGATACAAGATTGCCTGCGTCAGACCCGGAGTTCTGTGCGCCAGCCAACATTGCCGAAAATTTCTCAAAGTTATTTTCCCGATGCCGTATTGACGCGGCACAGGCGCTCGATTGCGATAAACGGGGAAACCCGACGGTTTTTTATGGCATGCCTGACATGGGCTGCCCGGGAAGCGCTGGGCTTCCGGAAACAAGAAAGAAGGGATCGTGACCTGCTGATCCGGCAATTATTACAATTAGAAACAATTCAGTTTGGAAACTTCTTTCCTAACGACCATCTTCCGTCGAGGAAATAAATAACCGACAAAGAACGACGATGAGGCATCTTAAACCACAAATAACGGCTGAGCAGACGAAAGCAGGAACTGTCGCGTTGCGGAATTGTCACAAACACGGACGACTAGGTGCGGTACCGCACGGACCCTCGGAAACACCGGCTTGTATTCTTGACCACAACATCACTGCTAGGCACGCGATGTAAGTACTTTTACAACCTATGGGAGTTATCTGTGAACAATATTAAGAAAATCGCTCTTGCTGCTGCCCTGCTCTGCTCGGCTGGTTCGACGCTGGCTCAGGAAGTCATCAACCCGTCGTGGTACATTGCGCCGACCGTCGTCGGCATCAAGCCTGACCACGATTTCGGCGTCGGTGACAAGGACTGGGGCGGTGGCTTGAAATTCGGTAAGCCGGTGCACCCGCTGTGGGACATCCAGATCGGCGCTACCGAAGCGCGTGCCGATAACAATCTCACCAAATACCGTCAGACCGTGGTCGGCGCCGACGCCCTGCTGATGCTGTCGCGTAAGCAGATCCGTCCGTTCCTGCTGGTCGGCGTCGGCGGCGAGCGCGATCGCGCCACCCGTCCGGGCTTCAAGGCATCCGGCTGGTCGCCGTACTACACCGCCGGCCTGGGTGTGCAGGCCAGCCTGAACGACCGCTGGTCGATGCAGCTGGACGGCCGCGCCATGAAGAGCAACCTGAACGACGACGACAAGTTCGGCTTCTCGAAGGCCCTGACCAAGTATGTCAGCTTCAGCCTGATCTACGCCTTCAACCCGCCGCCGGCACCGCCGGCACCGGCTCCGGTCATCGAACCGGCACCGGTTGCCGAGGCAGCCCCGGCGCCGGCACCGGAACCGGTCGCTCCGCCGCCGCCGCCGGCCCGCTTCGAGAAGGTGACCCTGTCGGCGACCGAACTGTTCGCCTTCGACAGCGCCACCCTGTCGATGCCGCAGCCTAAGCTGGACGACATCGCCGCCGCACTGCAGGCCGATCCGTCGATCACCGACGTCGACATCAACGGCTATACCGACCGCCTGGGTTCGACCAAGTACAACCAGAAGCTGTCGCAGCGCCGTGCCGACGCCGTGCGCGAGTACCTGATCGGCAAGGGCATCGACGCCAAGCGCCTGCAGGCTCACGGCAAGGGCGAGACCAATCCGGTCGTCACCGACTGCAAGCAGAAGAAGAAGTCGGCGCTGATCGAGTGCCTGGCACCGAACCGCCGCGTCGAGGTCGAGCAGATCACCGTCGAACGCCGCGTGCAGTAATGCTGTCATGAACGCGATGCGGGATCGCCGGACGCTCCCGCATCGTGTTGCCACTCAGGGCGTCGGCCCGGATGGCCACCAACGCGCCTTCGGGCGCGTTTTTTATTTGGAGGAAGCGATATGGATTTTAAAAAAATGCTGCCCGAGCCTCGCAAGCTCATCCACGTGCTGCGCTGCTCGGCAACGGAATGGATGGCGCACCGGGCAGCGAGCAAGGGTGCGGCCCTGGCCTACTATTCCCTGTTTTCGCTCGCCCCTATCCTTGTGCTGGTCATTGCCGTCGCCGGCTTCTTCTACGGCACCGAAGCGGCGCAAGGACAATTGATGGGCCAGTTGCGGCACCTGCTCGGCCCGCAAGGCGCGGAAACGATCCAGTCGATCGTGGCCGGCGCCCGCAACAAGGACAGCGGCCTGTGGGCAACCATCGTCGCCTCGGTGCTGCTGGTGGTCGGCGCCACATCGGCCTTTTCCGAACTGAAGGATAGCCTGGATGAGATCTGGGACGTGCCGCCGCCCAAGGATGCCGGCCTGTGGGACACCATACGCACGCGTCTGCTGTCCTTCGGCCTGATCCTCACCCTGGCCTTGCTGCTGATGACCTCGCTGGTCATTTCGGCCGCCCTGAATGTGGTCGAAAACTTCATCGGCGGCATGTGGCATGACGCTACCGTCGTCCTGGGATGGGTCGCCTCGCTCTTCAGCTTCCTGGTGATCGCCACCATGTTCGGCGCCATCTACAAGCTGCTGCCGCGCATCAAACTGTCCTGGCATGACGTGACCATCGGCGCGCTCGGGACGGCGCTCTTGTGGACCCTCGGTAAGTTCGCGATTGGCCTGTATATCGGCAACAGCGGCACGACCGACAGTTTCGGCGCCGCAGGCTCGCTGATCGCCCTGCTGCTGTGGGTGTACTACTCGGCGCAGATCTTCTTCCTCGGCGCCGAATTCGCACGCCAGTACGCCATTCAGTTGGGCAGCTTGCGCAAGGATGCAAAGCAGAAGGAAGTATCGCCGCTGGGCGACCTGCCGGATGGTCGGCCGGAGCGGCGCATTCGCGAACGCCGGACCTCGGGTTCGCGCGACCGCCGCACCGGAGGGACGCCGGACCGCAGATTGGGCGTGGCCGTGGGCCAGAACGCCTGAGCAGTAAGGGCCGGGCTGCGGGGAATTACTCTCCGAGCAGCTCGGCCACCACCTCCATCCCCTCCACCCGCTCGGCCACCACCTTCACCACCACCACCACCGGCACCCCGAGCAGCAAGCCCCACATCCCCCACAGCCAGCCCCAGAACAGCAGGCTGACGAACACCGCGGCCGGATTCATCTTGGCGATCTTGCCGGTCATCCAGGTCGTCACGACCATGCCCACCAGGGTCGCGATCGCCAGCGAGGCGCCGGCCACCAGGATCACCATGCGCAGGGATTCGAACTGCAGGAAGGCGACCAGGCCGGTGGCCAGGGTGATCAGCAGCGGCCCGAAGTAAGGCATCACGTGGGCGACGCCGGCGAAGATGGCCCAGGCGCCGGCGTTCTCGAGGCCGACCATGCGCAGTACGCCCCACATCAGCAGGGCCAGCAGCACGTTGGTCACCAGCAGCATGAACATGTAGTTCTGGATCGAGGTGTTGATGTCCTCGAGGATGTGCACCGTCACCTTCTTGCGCGTCAGCGAAGGGCCGGTCAGCTTGACCAGCTTGCGCTTGAAGGTGTCGCCCGCCAGCAGCAGGAAGAACACCAGGAACACGACCATGGTGGCCTGGGAGATGAAGCTGGCCAGGCCGACCGAGCCGGCCAGCAGCCAGTCCATCACGCGGAAATTGCTGCCGCCAGGCACGTTGGCCGGCGCCGGCCGTCGCTGTTGCGCCGCACGCCGCGCATCCGCGCCGGACGCGTTCGAGGCCGCCTGCTCGATCTCGGCGGCCGCCGCCTGCACCTGCTGGATGGTCGAGGGCTGGCCGTCCGAGGCTTGCATGATCAGCTTGGTGACCTTGTGCGTGAGCGAGGGCAGCTCGTCGATGATGTTGAAGAACTCGCCCTGCACGCGCTGGATGGTGAGTCCCATGCCGGCAAGGATCGCGGCCGAAACCAGGGTCGCGCCGATCGCGCGCTTGATGTGCCAGCGTTCGAGCCAGCGCACCACCGGGCTGAGGGTGTAGGCGATGAAGATGCCGAGCAGCAGCGGCACGAAGAAATTCTTGGCCCATTGCAGGGCGAATACGAAGGCAACCGTGGCGAGGATGCCGAGCGACATGCCGCGCGCGTTCACGTGCACGGGCAGGCGCAGCGCGCCATGCATGGCCCCCAGCTCTTCGCCGGTGGGCGCGCCCTCGCCGCTCAGCAGGCCGGCTTCACGCGCCGCCTCTTCGGGCGAGAGCACGCTGCCTGGCGAAGGCGGAGGCGGCGGCGCGGCGGGAGCATCGGAGGGGACGGTGCTGGTGTTGCCGGGTGGAGCGAGCTGCATATCGTTACCTGCAAAAAGAAAAGGCCAACCCCAGGGCTGGCCGTCGATTCCACTCCAGCCGACGCGCCCGGGCGACCGTGAGCCGATCGCCCGCGCGGCCGGAGATAAGATCCGGCGTCAGCTAATTCTACTGAACTTACTTGACGCGGATGTCGTTCTTCACCGACGAAACACCTTTCACGCCACGAGCGATGTCGGCGGCGCGCTGAGCATCTGCAGGCTGGGCGACGAAGCCCGACAGCTGCACCGAGCCCTTGTAGGTTTCGACGTTGATTTCGGTGGCCTTGACGTTCGGGTCGGCGGCGAAGGCAGCTTTCACCTTGGTGGTAATGGCGGCGTCGTCGATGTACTCGCCGGTGCTTTCCTTGTTCGGGCCCGACGAGCAGCCGACGATGGTGAAGGCGACGGTGGCGGTGAAGACGGCGGTAGCGATACGTTTGGTCATGTTCATGATGAGCTCCTTGTTGTCAATGCATCACACGGGTGATACGAAGTGGCCGGTACGGCCGGTTATAAATCCTTGAATCATTTTCCGAACTGGACTTTGGCATTCGAGACGCACTGGTCGCGGGCGGCGCCGGCAAAGGCATCGCAGCGTTCCATGGCGACTTTCCAGGCCGCGTCCAATTTGTCGTCGCGCGCTTCGTTGCGCGCTTCGATGGTCTTCTGGTCGGCCTTGGCGTCGGCGCGGGCGGCGATCAGCGCCGCCTTGGCCTGCGCCTGGCAGACGTCCTTGTCGTTGCCCGCGAGGCCGGCGCAGCGCGTCTTGTCGCGGTCGTACTCGGCATCGGCAATGCGCAGACGGGCACGGGTATAAGCCTTCAGCGTGTCCTCGTACTTGGCGCGCGCCTCTTCTTCCATGCGCACGCGAGTGGCCTTGGCTTCGGCGATGCACAGGTCCTTCGGGTTACCGGTCACGGCGTCGCACTGGGCGCGCGCATTCTTGTAGTTGGCCGCCGCCATCTCGCGCGCCTGTTCGTAGGCCATCTTGACTTCTGGCGCAACGGACCGGATCAGGGGTCCGCCGGCGCGCGCATGGGCCGCATACAGCATCGCTGCACCCAGCAGCAAAATCACATGTGGTGGTGTCCGCATTTTGTTCTCCTTATTTTTTATGCACAGTTGACGTTTTACTCTGCCGTAAGCGTGTCTTCTGTACGGTGCCGAACACAGAACAAAAGTGTTGTACGGACATGGATGAGCTGCAAGGACATACGGTGCGTCATCGCACAGACCTCAGGTATGCGCGTCATTAATCTGAACGTACATCTTTTGCCAGGAGAACAAGTCATGAAAGCTACCCGCTCTATCGCCGCGCTGGTCGCGGTCGGCGCCATCCTCGGCGGCTGTGCCAGCAGCAATCCAGATCCCTACTACGGCAACAACAGCGGCTACCGCGACGGCTATAACACCAGCTACCGCGACAGCGCCTCGGCCGGTTACGGCACTATCGAATCGATCCAGGTGACGAACGTCGAAGGCCGCACCAGCGGCGCCGGCGCCATCGTCGGCGGCCTGGTCGGTGCGCTGGCCGGCAACCAGGTCGGCAGCGGCGGCGGCCGTACCGCGGCCACCGTGGCCGGCGGCGTGGCTGGTGCTGCAATCGGCAACAATGTCGAGCGCAACCGCGACGCCAACGGCGCCCAGGGCTATGCAGTGAATATCCGCCTCGACAACGGCGAATACCGCACCGTGGTGCAGGACAATGTGTACGACCTGCGCGTGGGCAACCGCGTGCGCATCGTCGACGGCCGCGTCTACCGTTATTGAGATGTGAAAACCAGCCGGCGCTTTGTGCGCCGGCTTTCGCTCGTCCAGAGCATGGAGAATGCAATGAGACAACTACAAGGAAGTTGGCGCGCCGTCGCGCTGGCCGGCCTCTTCGCCGCCATCGGTGCAGCCCAGGCCCAGACCCAGCCGCAGGCCAACGACGACAGCGCGGTCGCGCCGGCCGTGAAAGCCAAGCAGGCCAGCGAAATCCGCAGCGGCGATCCGGCGCGCTGGCACAAGGGCGACCCGACGCGCCAGGCGCGCCTGCAAACCCTGCAGAAGGAAATCGGCGCCGCCTACGCGGAAGCCAAGAAAGCCTGCGGCCAGAACCCGGCAGAACGCAGCGCCTGCCTCAAGGAAGCGCGCGCCACCTACGAGCAGGATATGAAGAATGCGCCGTCCCAGCTGGACACGGCGCCGGAAGGCTCGGTCCAGACGACCGTCCAGACCACCGTTCAGAGCACGACTGCGGCCTCGCACTGAGCACCGCGCGAAGCGGCCACAAAAAGACGGCGTCCAATCCGAGGATTGCGACGCCGCTCAAGCCCCACCATATTCTGTGAGAAGTCGTTCTCAGTATGCCATTTGCTGCGCACGTTTGCGCTGTACGTACCAAGCGGCAATACCTGCCAGTGCTGCTACCCCCAGCGCAGGCTTACCGAGCTTGCGCTTACGGATGAAGCCTAGCACGGTTAGGGCATAAGGAGCCAGCACCGATACGCTTGTACCGGTAGGTCTCAGCAGTGCATCGGCACGCGTGCGCAGGGCCCAGGTAGCGTGGTCGAGCACCGTATGAAACATCACTTCGGGACGCGCCGCGTGCTTGATCTGGGCGCGGGAATGGGCCAGGCCCGCGCGATAGAACTCGCCGTCGCGCAGCAGCGCGCGCTTCTTTTCCTCGTGGCTGCGATGATCGTTCTTGTCCATGTTCTTTTCCTTTACATCAGCATGTCGCGGTCGTTGCGCAGTTCCTTCATCGTCTCGGGGAAGGCGAGTTTGCCCTGCTTCAGCATGGACAGGCCCTTGGCCACCAGGATGCCGGTGATGACGATGAAGACGACGAACATGACCAACAGGATCTTCCAGCCCATTTCGTCCCAGGCAAGGGCGACGATGGTTGCGGTGCCGTAGGCAAGCGCGAACCAGGTGGCGAGAATGGCGCAGGCGAAGATGGCGACCAGTTCGATCACGTGGTTGCGCACCTCGGTCATTTCGAGCGCGGCGAGCTCCACGCGCGACACCACCAGGCCGAACAAATTTTTTGCCAGGCCCGTGATACCACCCATGAGGCCGGGGCCATGCACGACAGTTTCGTTATTTTCCATGGTGCCCCCGGCTCTTGTTATTTGCGGCCCAGAAGGATGCCGACCAGCAGGCCGACACCGGCCGCCGCGGCGACGGTGCGCCACGGATTGTCCTTAACGTAGACATCGGCGTTCTTGGCCAGTTCCTTGCCCTTGACCATGGCTTGATCTTTGTACTCGCTGCTCTTGCCCAGCGCCGCATCCAGCATGCGCATGCCGCGTGCGCGCAGTTCGTCGGCTTTGACGCCAGTCAGGGAAGCGGCCGAGGTCAGCAGCGACTGGGCATCCTTGACCAGGGTTTTCATGTCGGTGGACGCATCGTCCAGTTTGCCGTCGATGGAAGAGGCGGTGGCCTTGGCGCGGACGGCGTCGGTATTGGCGCGGATGGAATCGAGCATGTTGTACTCCTTGTTCTTCGGTGGGTTAAGAAAAAGATTTGTTATGCCAGCAGGTCGCTCATGTCGTCGGCGTGTTCCTCTTCGACGGCCAGGATCTCGGTCAGCATGTGCTTGGTGGTCGGGTCCTTGTCGCCGATCGCCTGGATCATCTGGCGGTAGGACTCGATCGCCACGCGCTCGGCGATCAGGTCGGCGCGGATCATCGCCTGGACGTCCTCGGAATCGTCGTACTCTGCATGGCTGCGCTGGGTCAGCGTGGCCGGGTTGAAGTTCGGCGTGCCGTTCAGCTGGACGATGCGCTCGGCGATGCGGTCGGCGTGGTCCTGTTCCTGTTGGGCATGCTCGAGGAACTCGGCCTTGATGTGGCCGGTGTTCGGGCCGCTGACGGTGTAGTAGTGGCGCTTGTAGCGCAGTACGCACAGCAGCTCGGTGGCCAGCGCGGCATTCAGCATCGCGATCACCGCCTCGCGGTCGGCGGCGTAGCCTTCGGTGACGGCGCCGTCCTCGAGGTTGGCGGCGGCACGGCGGATCTCTTCGATGTCGAAGCCGTGGCCCAGGTTGCTATTTGTCTCGTTCATGGTCTGTCTTCCCTTCTTCTCAATAAAGCCAATACAAAATCAACGCCCCGCCGCTCGTGGCGGGATCTGCGCGTTCTCGTTCGACAGCACGATCTCCACGCGGCGGTTCAGCTGGCGGTTGGCGGCAGTGTCGTTCGACGCCACCGGATAAGCCTCGCCATAGCCGCGCATCGCCACACGCTCGCGCGGCACGCCGAGGCTGGTCAGGGCCTGGGCCACGGATTGCGCACGGCGTTCCGACAGGTCCTTGTTATGGGCGGCGCTGCCGGTGCTGTCGGTAAATCCTTCGACCAGCACAGTGCGGTCGGGGTTCTGCATCATGACCTCAGCCAGTTTGCGCACGGTCGCCATGCCGTTCGCGTTCAGCTCCGCGCGGTCGGTGGCGAACAGCACGTCGCCGATGGTGACCACCATGCCGCGCTCGGTCTTCTGCGCATGCAGCTCGACCAGGATGGCTTCCAGGCGCGCCGAACGCTCGGCCAGCTGGGCGGCCTGCTGCTGGGCCGCGGCGGCCTGGGCCTGGGCGTCCTGGGCTTGCTGCTGGGCGTTCTGGGCCTGCTGCTGAGCAACGGCGATCTGGGCGTTGGCGGCGGCGGCTTCTCGCTTGGCGCGCTCGGCCTCGGCGGTGCGGGCTTCCAGCTGCACGCGGTCGCGCTGGCGGCTGGCATCGGCGATTTCGGCCTCGGCCGACTTGGCCTTGGCGATTTCCTGGGCGGTGGCGATGCGCTGCTTGGCCACATAGGCCAGGCGGTCGATGGTGTCCAGGCTCTCGCGCTTGGCGGCGGCCTGGTTGGCGCGGTCGAGGGCTTCGCTGGCCTGGCGGAATTCCAGCGGCGCGTAGCTCGAGACCGCCGGGTTGTTACTTGCGGCAACGTAGTCGGCGCGCGCCTCGTCGAGGGTGGCGGTGGTGGTCGGAACGGTGCTGCAGGCAGCCAGCATCACGCTGCAGGCAAACATCGCCGACTTGAGAAACTTCGAGTTCATCGTGCTTCCTTTCTTCTTGTGTGCGCCTGCCCGGCGCGTTGGTCGTTATTGCTGATCCGAATTTGCGCGGTCGACTTCCTGGCGCAGCACGCGCAGGTCTTCGTTCAGCGCATTCGATGCCGCGGTGGCCTTGGCCGACGTTGCCTTGGCTTGCGCCAGCTTGGCGTCGGCCTGGGCCTGCACCGCGAGTTCGCGCGCCGTCTTATAGTCCTTGGCGGCCAGCGCCTGGTTGGCGCGCATCATCTTGTCGCGCGCAGCGGAAATTTCCTGCGGCGCCAGTTCGGGCGCGCCAGCCGAGACGGCGTTATCGACGGCGTTGTGCGACACCGCGACGGCAGCCGTGGCCGGGGTCTTTTCCGGGCTCGCGCAGGCGGCCAGGCTCAGGACCGCGGCGGCCGCGCCAACCCGCATCAGCAGGTTCATTGAGTTCTTGTCCATCTGTGTTCTCCCATTGAGGAAAGATTGTGTTGGTAACGTTATAAGCCTCTTGCTCACAGAGATCGGTTCGGTGCCGCACATAGAGCGGAGATGGCGCAAGGCCTGTCCCGGTACGGTGCGGCACCGCACATTGATCGAGGGACCTTTACGTTAATCTGATCTCAACACACTCCCACCAGAAGGATTGCCATGACAACCCAACAGCATGAGGAGAACAAGCCGGCGGACGAGGCGAACCGCGGCAACGCATCCGGCAAGCAGCAGGGCAAGCGCCCCAAGTCGCGCGCGCTGAAGGCCGTGCTCTGGATCCTCGGCATACTGATCGCCATTCCGGTCATCGCCATCATCATCCTGCTGACCTTCGACTGGAACCGCGTCAAGCCCTGGCTGAACGCCAAGGTCAGCGACGCCATCGAGCGCCCCTTCGCCATCGTCGGCGATCTGTCGGTCAAGTGGGAGCGCCCTTCGGACACCATCGTCCCGGGCCAGCGCACCTGGCGCGACCACATTCCCTGGCCCCATCTGTACGCGAACGACATCCACGTCGGCAATCCGGCCAACATGCAGAAGGGCGACACCGCCAGCGTGCGCCAGATCTCGTTCTCGCTGAACCCCTTCCCGCTGCTCCACCACACGATCAATATTCCGGTGCTGCGCGTCGACGGGCCGCGCCTCGAGCTGCTGCGCACCGATGCCACGCACTACAACTGGGCCTATAAGCACGAGAAGAAGGAATCGAAGTGGGAGCTCGACCTCGAGCGCCTGGTGCTGGCGAAAGGCGTCATCCACATCAAGGATGCCGTGACCGATGCCGACATCACGGCCGACGTCGACACCATCCCCAACAACCCTACCTACGGCATCGCCTTCAAGCTGCACGGCACCTACAACGACGCGCCGGTAACGGGCGGCGGCAAGACCGGCGGCGTGCTGACCCTGAAGGACAACATGGATGCGCCCTTCCCCATCCAGGCCGACGTGCATTCCGGTCCTTATGCGCTGGCCGTCGAGGGCACCATCACGCGGCCGGCCAGGCTGGCCGGGCTCGACCTGCGCCTGAAGCTGGCCGGGCCCAGCATGGCGCGCCTGTACGCCTTCACCGGCGTGGTGCTGCCCGAGACCCCGGCCTTCTCGACCGAAGGCCACCTGACCGGCTCGCTGGGCGACGGTTCGGACGGCAAGCAGAGCCGCTGGACCTACGAGAAGTTCAAGGGCAAGGTGGGCGAGTCCGACATCAACGGCAGCCTGACGTTCGCGACCCACAAGCCGCGCAACAAGCTGACCGGCACCGTCCATTCGAACCAGTTGCGCTTTGCGGATCTCGGCCCGCTGATCGGCGCCGATTCCAACGCCAGCAAGCGCGAGCGCGGCGTGGCAGAAGTGCAGCCGGCGGGCAAGGCCTTGCCTGTCGAGAAGTTCCACACCGAGAAGTGGAAGGTGCTGGACGCCGACGTGCGCTTCACCGCCGACCGCATCGTCAAGACCGCCCAGCTGCCGCTCAACAAGCTGAATACCCACCTGACCATGGACAACGGCGTGCTGAAGCTGCGGCCGCTGGACTTCGGCATGGCCGGCGGCACCGTCACCTCCAACATCACGCTGGACGGCAGCGGCAGCGCCGGCAAGGACTCGATCAAGGCCACGCTGGACGCCACCGCGCGCCACATCGAGGTCAAGCAGCTGTTCCCGCAAATCCAGAAGATCCAGCAGGCGACCGCCGGCGACATCTATGCCCAGGCCAAGCTGACCGCCACCGGCGACTCGGTCGGCGAGATGCTGGCGAAGTCGAACGGCGAAGTGAAGGGCCTGGTGAGCGAAGGCGTGGTCAGCAAGCTGCTGCTCGAGGAAGCCGGCCTCAACGTCGGCAACGTGATCATCACCAAGCTGTTCGGCGACAAGCAGGTGAAGCTGAACTGCCTGGCCTCCGACCTCGACGTCAAAAACGGCGTGGCCTCGACCAATACCTTCGTGCTGGACACCGAGGAAGCGATCGTCGACATCAACGGTACCGTCAACCTGAGCAGCGAGCAGATGGACCTGCGGGTGAAGCCGGAGACCAAGGCGCTGCGCCTGTTCACCTTGCGCACGCCCTTCTATGTGCGCGGCACCTTCAAGAAGCCCGACCTGCAGCTCGACAAGAAAGTGCTGGCCATGAAGGGCGGCGCCGCCGTCGCGCTGGCCATGGTGGCCGCGCCGGCCGCCGCCCTGCTCCCGCTGATCAACACCGGCCCGGGCGAGAACAGCCCCTGCGCCGCCCTGCTGGCGGAAGCCAGGGCCAAGCCGCAGGCGCCGCCGCCGGGCAAGCAGAAGCGTTGAGCACGGTAGTGTGAGATGTCGTACAGACCTTGCTTGTGTGCGTTAATAAAATGGAACCACTGCATCACGTAACAAAGCAAGGACGCAAGATGAAGCAATTCGGATGTACCGCGACGCTGCTGGCCGCCTTGGTGCTGGGATTGGCGACCGTCTCGGGATGTGCCGCAACCGGCGTAGCAGCCGGCCAGGCCGTCGATGACGCCACCATAACGACCGGAGTCAAGGCAGCTATCAACGGGAATCCGAATCTCTCGGTGTCCGAGCTGGATGTGGAAACCGAGAGAGGAGTCGTCCAGCTGAGCGGATTCGTCAGCTCGGCGGACGATGTGGCAGCAGCAGCGGAAGCTGCCAGAACCGTCAGGGGCGTGAAATCGGTCAGGAATGACCTGCGCCTCAGATAACGAAACCCACCGTAAGGAGATCACCATGAAAACCATCAAACAAATCGTCGTTACCGCTTCGCTGGCTACCGCTGCCCTGGCCCTGACCGGCTGCGCAGGCATGTCCAACCAGGACCGTAACACCGCGGTCGGCGCAGGCGTCGGCGCAGTGGCCGGCTCGGTCCTGACCGGCGGCAGCGCTGTCGGCACCGTGGGCGGCGCAGCCGTCGGCGGCGTGATCGGCAACCAGACCAGCAAGACCCACTAAGCAACTGACGTAGGGTGGGCACTCCGTGCCCACCATGCAGCAAAACGCCCCGTCTCGACGGGGCGTTTGCTTTTGGTACGTGGGCTCGTAAATCAGTCCCCCGGACTGATTTACCCCACCCTACCTACCCTACACGAACAGCGGCGCCGCAGCGGAAACGCCGGCGCCCGCCCCCGCTTCCCGCACGATCTCGTAGCAGGTGCACGCAGCCTGTGCCAGCCCCTCGGGATCGAGGATCTCGATATTCCCGCGGCTGTAGTTGATCAGCCCCTGCTGCTGCAGGGCGCTAGCGGCCTTGGTGACGCCGACCCGGCGCACGCCCAGCGCATGGGCGAGGAATTCGTGGGTCAGGTGGAAGCGGTCGGATCGCAGGCGGTCGCGCGTGACCAGCAGGGAACGCGCCAGGCGCGCCTCCAGCACGTGGTAGCGGCTGCAGACGGCGATCTGGATGGCCTGGGCCAGCAGCGAGTCGGTATAGCGGTACAGCACGCGCTGCAAGGCCGGGCTGCGGGCGAATTCGTTGCGGAACAAATCCGCGTCGATGCGGCTGGCGCTGCCGGCGCGCTGGACCACGGCGCGCACCTGGGTGGTGTCGTGACCGAGGGCGACGGTGGCGCCCAGCATGCCCTCGCGGCCGACCAGGCCGACCTCGAGCGTCATGCGCACTTCGGCCACGGCCATCATCGAGACCAGGCAATCATGCGGAAAATAGATATGGCGGATGGGGTCGCCCGGCTCGCACAGCACGGCCCCCAATTCCACCTGGACCTGGTCGAGCGCCGGCAGCATGCGTGCCAGATCTTCCGGAGGAAGCGCGGCCAGCAGCAGGTTGGCATTATGCTCGGCGACCATGGGTGCAGCAGGAGAATTCATCGGACCCTCGCGGTTGGACGCCAGGGAAAAACTGCGGCTGACGTCGCGGTATCATTTGCTAACAACTTTCGGTCAGCGTACCGGCGCGGGCAGGCGAAGTATGTACGGTGACGCACGGAACCGGATGTTGTTGACAGAGACAATGGCTTCACCAGACTGAAGAAAAAAAGGAAACGCCATGAATACGCACCAGACACCCCCGACATCCCCGATCCGCAGGGGGCACCATCCGCTCCTGATCCTGGCGGCGCTTGCCGTGATCCTGTTCTGCGCGGTCGGCACCGCCGCCATCATGGGCTGGTTGCCGAGCTCGAAAGGACGCACCACCACCAACGGCCTGAGCGAAGCCGACCGCGCCGCCCTGTCCGCCAGCCTGCAACAGCCGGGCGCGGCACCGGGCACCATGGCGCCGGGCGCATTGCCTCCCGCCTATCCGGCCCAGCCGGCAGTCGGTTCCTACGTGCCGGCCACGCCCGCCACCACGGCCCCGCTGCCGGCCATGCCGCCGGCCACCATCGCGCCGACCACCGCCAGCACCTACCCGCCGGGCTACGTCGCCCAGGGCGGCACGGCCTACGGCAACAGCGCCCAAGGCTCGACCGCAGCCGGCTACGACGAACCGGCTCCGGTGCGTGAAAGCCATCCGAAGGCCAGGACCACCACCCGCGTGGCGCAGGCAGAGTCCTCGAGCAACTGGTGCGGCAACTGCGGCAACGTCGAGTCGATCCGCCAGATCGCGACCCGCGCGCAAGGCAGCGGCGTCGGTGCGGCCGGCGGCGCCATCCTCGGCGGCCTGCTGGGCAACCAGATCGGCAGCGGCCACGGGCGCCAGTTGGCGACGGTGGCCGGCGCGGTCGGCGGTGCCGTGATGGGCAACCAGGTCGAAGGCAACATGAAGGCCAATCACAGCTACGAGATCCGGGTCCGTCTGGACGACGGCACCCTGCGCACCTTCCACCAGCAGAGCGCGCCGGCATGGCGCACCGGCGACCGCGTGCGCATCGTCAAAGGGGCGCTGCGCGCGGCATAAATACGTCAAATGGATGCCCGGGCATGCATGCCGGGTCGTTTCGAACGGGGCTGCGGCCCCGTTTTTGTTTTCTTTTTCGCAATGTGCGCCAGCGCACGGAACGCGACCGTTCGGCGATCAAGAATCGGAGAAAACCACACGAAAGGGGTCCAAATGAACAGCATCGCATGGATGGGTATCATTCTCTGGGGTCTGCTTCTCACCGGCTTCGGCCTCGTCAGCGCCGGCCCCGCGCCGCAGGCCGGCGCCGACATCGCCGCCCACGACGTGTTTTTCCTGATCGCCGGCGGCCTGCTGACCTGCCTCATCGGTTTCATCGGCCTGATGGGCTTCATGGGCTGGGTGCCGGGCTTGCGAAAAGAACAAAAATCCGTGGCCTAATGTACGGCAACGTACGGAGCACAGCCGCGGATATCGAGATACTGGATTCACGGCAAAGACATCGCCGGTTCAAACGAAGAGGACACTATCATGCTCTACACTATCGCTGTCGTACTCATCATTCTCTGGCTGCTGGGCCTGGTAACTTCCTATACCGTCGGCGGCTTCATCCACATCCTGCTGGTCGTTGCCGTCATCATGATCCTGGTTCGCCTGATCAGTGGACGCGGCATATAAGGCCGGTCACGTATCACCAGCAATATTGACCGATCCGTTTCGCGGTCGTGCCCCTGGCTAGCGGGTGCGACTACGAAACGGATATTTTTTTTGGAGGAGGACATCATGCATAAACACGCTACCTTCATCCGGTCCACGCTGTGCGCGACCGCCCTCGCCGTGGCCGCCAGCGGCTGCGCCGACATGAACGCCACGCAGCGCGGCACCGCCACCGGCGCCGGCGTCGGCGCGGGCCTGGGCGCCATCCTCGGCGCCAGCACGGGCGGGGGCGGCAGCGGCCGCGCCACCCGCGGGGCCGTGCTCGGCGGCCTGGCCGGCGCGGTGGCCGGCAATGTCTGGTCGAAGCACATGGAGCAGCAGCGCCAGGCGATGGAGCAGGCCACCCGCGGCACCGGCGTGCAGGTCTCGCAGACCGCCGACAACCGCCTCAAGCTCGACATTCCGAGCGACATCTCGTTCGACACCAACCGCGCCGACATCAAGCCGAACTTCCGGCCCATCCTCGACCGCTTCGCCACCACGCTGAACGAGAACCCGGCCACCTATGTCACCATCATCGGCCACACCGACAGCACCGGCGGCGACGGCATCAACCAGCCGCTGTCGCTCGACCGCGCCGCCCATGCGCGCGACTACCTGTCGGCGCGCGGCATCGATCCGAACCGCATCACGGTGGAAGGCCGCGCGGCACGCGAGCCGGTCGCCTCCAACGACGACCCCGCCGGCCGCGCCCGCAACCGCCGCGTCGAAATCTACGTGAGCGAGCCGGCGCGCGCCGGCTGATCCCGTCATGGATACCGCGCCGGCGCCGGCGCGGTATCCATGAGTTTTCGTGACAATTGCACGGCTATTGCGCTGCAGCACGTATCACTCCGCCACACCCCGCCCCGCTCCTTCCCGCACAAACAAAACCACTGACGCCGCACGGCTGCTCAGGCATGCATATACATATGCATCAGTTTTCCTTATGCATACGCGTAAACGTTTTATCTCCGCATAGCACTATCACTGCTGTTTATACCCGTTGTATTGATCACACAAATTCACCAATCCAATTTGACTTTTTCTCATCAGAAATGGTTTGATCGTCCCCCTTGGCTGGAGTACGTACCCGCCGAGGTTGACAAAGAGAAGCCCCGGCTTCGAGATGATAAGCACTGGAGAGATTTTGACTAAGCAATTCGCAGTTAAGCACAGCGTCCTCGCTGTCGCACTTACCCTGGCAGCGCCAGGCTTCGTATTCGCGCAGGCCGAGCAGGCCGCGCCGCAAAAAGTCTACGTGACCGGTTCGAACATCAAGCGTGCCGACAAGGAAGACTCCTCGCCGATCACCGTGATGACCGCCAAGGAAATCACCGCAACCGGCGCCAACACCGTTGCCGAACTGCTGCACAACATCCCGGCCTTCGGCTCGGGCACCTCGAACGACATCACCGACGGCGGCTTCTCGAAAGGCGTTTCGACCGCCTCGCTGCGCGGCCTGGGTTCGTCCTCGACCCTGATCCTGCTGAACGGCCGCCGCATCGCCGCTTCGGCCTATGCAGACCCGAACAACGGCAAATCGACCGTCTATGACCTGAACAACATCCCGGTGTCGGCCATCGCCCGCGTCGAAGTGTTCAAGGATGGCGCCTCGGCCGTGTACGGCTCGGACGCAATCGCCGGCGTCATCAACTTCATCACCAAGGACGACTACCAGGGCGCGCAGATCTCGGCCTCGACCTCGGCCAACGATGACGGCCAGTTCAACCGCAACAACGTCAACGGCGTGTTCGGCTTCGGCGACCTGGAAAAGGACCGCTACAACGCCTTCATCAGCTTCGACGTCGCCAAGCGCGGCCACACCGGCATCAAGGATGTCAACGACATCGAAAAGGACGAGCTGTCGAAGATCAACAGCCGCCTGAACGGCTACGGCAGCTACGTCTCGGGCAACCCTTTCATCTTCCGTGAACTGACCGCCGGCGCCGCCAACTTCTCGACCAGCGCCGCCAACGGCAAGTACGTCGTCAACAGCACCGCTGGCTGCCAGGGCAACGTCATCACCGGCGGCCCGCAGTACAACATCGCGTCGACCTCGATGCTGTACAACCGCCAGTTCTGCAACTACGACATCTACGACAACTACGAAGCGCAGTCGAAGGGCACCGACGTCAACCTGCTGTCGAAAGTCACCTTCAAGATCGGCGAGAGCGTCACCTCGTTCACCGAAATCGGCTTCTCGCGCGTCCAGCGCGAATACGTCGGCCTGCCGAAGACCATCTCGTCGACCGCACCGACCACCGTGTTCCGCGTCAACGGCCTGCCGACCAGCTACCAGCTGCTGCTGCCGTCCGGCCACCCGGACAACCCGTTCACCGGCTACCGCGCAGCGGCGGCATTCCGCTTCGTCGGCACCGACGCCAGCGGCGAGAACGTCAACAAGGCCTACCGCTTCCTGACCGGCCTGAAGGGCACTACCGGCGCCTTCGACTGGGAAACCGGCTTCCTGTACAACCGCACCGAGCGTGACGATCTGGGCCACGGCTACCTGTACCGTCCGGTCATCGACCGCATCGTGACCGAGAACCGCACCATCGCCGCGACCCTCGCCGACCCGACCGCGGTCCGCGACGTCGACAACGTCGGCTTCTCGCAAGTCACCCAGCTCGACGCCAAGGCCTCGACCACCTTCGGCAAGCTGGCCGGCGGCGACATCGGCTTCGCCTTCGGCGGTGAAGTTCGCCAGGAAAAGATTGGCCTGACCTCGGATCCGGAACTGGCCAAAGGCAACATCATCGGCCTGGCCAACTCCGTGATGGACGGCCGCCGCATCGTCAAGTCGGGCTTCGTCGAACTGCGCACCCCGTTCACCAAGTCCTTCGAGATGGACTTCGCCGGCCGCTACGACAAGTACCCGACCGCGAAGAGCTTCGTGCCGAAAGTCGGCGCCAAGTGGGAAGCGACCGAGCAGGTCACCTTCCGCGGCTCGTTCGCCAAGGGCTTCCGCGCACCGGCACTGTCGCAAGTGTCGCCGGGCGGCGTGCAGTCGTTCAACAATGGTTTCGTCGATCCGGTCCGTTGCCCGGACGGCGTGAACCCGCTGCCGGGTGCAGACAAGCTGGACTGCTCGCGCAGCATCTCGGCCATGTCGACCCCGAACGCCAACCTGAAGAACGAAACCTCGAAGAGCTACTCCTTCGGTTCGATCATCAACGCGACCAAGAACCTCGACATCCTGATCGACTACTACCGTATTCGTAAGGAAAACGAGACCGCCCTGCTGTCGGCAACCTTCGTGGCCGAGCACCCGGACCTGTACCCGGGCCTGGCGATCCGCGACAACAATAACCTGGTCGACTCGACCGGCAAGGTGATCCCGAATTCGGGCCAGCTGCTGGCGATCAACCGCACCTTCGTGAACCAGGGCTCGACCGATACCTCGGGTATCGACGTCGAAGTCGCACACCGCCTGAACCTGGGCGAGAACGGCCGCCTGTCGACCCGCCTGAACTACACCTACGCGCTGACCTACAAGCGTTCGGAGCGTCCGGGCGAAATCGCGACCAACGTGGTCGGCACCAACGGCGGTCTGTCCGACTGGGCGACCTCGGTTGGCGACATCCCGCGTCACCGCCTGAACCTGGCCACGACCTGGACCCGCGGCGAGCACGCTGCCACCCTGTCGGCTGACTACGTGTCGTCGGTCTCGCTGATGCGCCGTACCGACAACACCACGACCTACCCGGTTCCGTTCTGCTACTACGGTACGAACACCGTGCCGGTGCCGAAGGGCGTGTCGACCGGCGGCCTGCCGAACTACCTGTACTCGAACCCGGACTGCAACGTCGACGAATGGCTGACCTTCGGCGCGTCGTACTCGTACACCGGCTTCAAGAACTGGACCCTGTCGGCCAACATCAAGAACCTGCTGGATACCAAGGCTCCTTACGATCCGCGTTATCCGAACGAAGGCTTCAACACCCAGCTGCACAACGGTATGGGCCGTTACTTCCGCCTGACCGCTTCGTACAAGTTCAAGTAATCGCTGCCTGAACTTAGTATGATTGAAAGCCGCCCCGCGCAAGCCGGGCGGCTTTTTTCATTCCTGCGGTGTATGCTCGGCTGACATCTTTACCAGGAGAGGCCATGGCAGAAGAACGCATCCGCATCGTCGGCGAGAAGATCCTCTCGGACGACTACTATCCGCTGAAGAAAGTGAAGTACGAGCAGCTGCGCAGCGACGGCGGCTGGCAGGCGCAGGAGCGCGAGGTCTACGACGCGGCCTCCGGCGCCGCCGTGCTGCTGTACAACCGCGAGCGCCGCACGGTGGTGCTGACGCGCCAGTTCCGGCTGGGGGCTTTCCTGAATGGCGGCGACGGCTTCCTGCTGGAGGCAACGGCCGGGATGCTGGACGGCGCCACGCCCGACGAGCGCGTCAAGGCCGAGGCGCGCGAAGAAACCGGCTACGAGATCGAGCGCGTGGACCCGGTGATGCAGCTGTTCGTCAGCCCCGGCTCGATGACCGAGCGCATCCATTTGTTCGTCGCGGAATACGATCCTGCGCGGCGCAGCGGCGATGGCGGCGGCAAGCCCGAGGAAGGCGAGGACATCGAGGTGCTCGAGATGGACTTCGACGATGCGCTGGCGCTGATCGAGACCGGCGGTGTCAATGACGCCAAGACCGTGCTGCTCCTGCTGCACCTGGAACGCCGGGTGCTGGGCCGGCACGAGGCGTCCTGAATTCTTTCCCCCCATCGGTGGTGCTGCCGGGAAACCGGCGCGCCCGCCACAATGCATCCCATTACAGGAGAACATCCCCATGAAGAAGACCCTTGCTTTCCTTGCCGGCGCCATCGCGCTTGCCTGCGCGGCCTTGCCGGCCGGCGCACAAACCATGAAGCCGGGGCTCTGGGAGCTGAGCAACCAGGTCAGCTCCTCGGACGGCCAGATGCAGTCGGCCATGGCCGAGATGCAGAAGCAGCTGGCCAGCATGCCGCCGGAACAGCGCAAGGCCATGCAACAAATGATGGAACGCAATGGCGTGCAGATGAACGTCGGCGCCGGCGGCACCCTGACGACGCGCATGTGCATGACGAAGGAAATGATCCAGCGGAAGGAATTTCCCGTGCAAGAAGGCGACTGTAAGCAGAAGGTGACCCAGCAGTCGCCCAGCAAGATGAAGATCGCCTTCAGCTGCACCAAGCCGCCCACCAGCGGCGAAGGCGAAATGACGCTGGACAGCGACACCAGCTACCGCGCCAAGATGCACGTCAAGGGCACGGACGGCGGCAAGCAACAGACAGTGGACATGGATGTCGCCGGCAAGTGGCTCAGCGCCGACTGCGGCAATCTCCGTCCAATCGGTATCCCGCAAGCAAAGTAGCAAGGACCCCCACGGGATTTTCGCCGGGACTGGTGCAAGCCAGCCCGGCATTTTTTTCGCCCCAAAATTCGGGGTCAGAGCACTTTTCCGGCTTAATTCGGGGTCAGAGCACTTTTTGGGGAAATGTCCTGCCACCAAAAATCTACGCGCTTCAAGCCTGGCCGGCCTGAGCCGATCGTCACACCGGCGCGACCGATATCACCGCAAATCAATTGATCAAAAAAGTGCTCTGACCCCGAATTTGCAGCGAAATGTGCTCTGACCCCGAATTATTGGTTCAAGTGGTTTCGGTATAGGCCATGTAGAGGTCGCGTGCCTGCTTTGCCACCGGGCCCGCCGGCAGTTCGCGCGACTGGTAGCGTACGCAGGGCGTGACTTTGCCGTAGTTGCCGGTGCTGAAGATTTCACGGGCCGTGTCCAGCTCGGCAGGCAGCACGGTGCGTTCTTCGACCGTCACGCCCACTTCCTTCAGCAGCGCCATCACGCGTGCGCGGGTGATGCCGGCCAGGAAGGTGCCGTTCAGCGCCGGCGTCACCACGGCGCCGTCGTGCGTGACCAGGAACAGGTTCGAGGACGCGAACTCGGCCACGTTGCCGGCCAGGTCCAGCATCACCGCGTTGTCGAAGCCGCGTGCGCGCGCGTCGCGCAGGGCGCGGGCGGTGTTGGCGTACAGGGCCGAGGCCTTGGCGTCGGTCGGCGCCATGGTCGGCTGCGGACGGTGCCGGTCCGACAGGCAGGCCGAGAAGCCGGCGAAGGGCGGCAGCGGCGCGTCGAACAAGGTCAGGGCGAAGCTGGCCTTTTCCGGCACCGGGATCAGGAAGCCCTCGGAGGCGAACACCAGCGGACGGATGTACAGCTCGGCATCCGCCGGGAAACTGGCCACGCCTTCGCGCACCAGCGCTTCCATCTGGTCCACCGACAGCGGGCAGGTCAGGCCCAGTTTCTCGGCCGAGTCAATCACGCGCTGCAGGTGCGGGCGCAGGTCCGGCAGGTGGCCGCGCAGGGCGCGCGCGCCGTCGAAGACGGACGAACCCAGCCAGACGCTGTGGTCCATGGCGCCGAACAGCGGGGTGTTCCCTTCGGCCCATTCGCCGTTGTAGTAAGTCAGGTACATCTTGTTTTCTCCCTAGGTGGACCCGTCAAGTGTAACCCAGCAGATCGGCCCCTGCAGCGCCCAGGCCCGCTCAGTTCGGTGGCGAACACAGCTCTCGAGGTTCCACGAGTACACTATCCTTTCCGCGCGGTGTATCCGCCAGCCGTATTTTCCCTCCATGCTCGATATCCTGGAACGCCTCGACCCCAACAGCGACCGCATCGACCTGCTGGTCGAACTGGCCGACAAGCTGCGCCCGCGCCGCGCGCAGGACGCCGCCTATGCGCGCGCCCAGGTGCGCACGCTGACCCAGCTCCTGAAAGGCGATCCCGAACACGCCTGGGCCCTGCGCCGCTACATCACCACCCTGCTCGAGACGCGCCGCCATACCAGCCTCTACTCGGACGTCGGCATCCTGTCGAACGACGGTTTCTTTACGGAGCTGAAAAAGCGCATCGCCTACCGCATCCTGCCGCCGGCCCTCGACGAAATCTACCTCTCCGACACCCTGGACCGCCTGCTGTGCCGCGAGGACGATTACCTGTGGATCCGCGCGGTGCCGAACGCCGACTGGCTGGAACTGTTCGACACCGTCTCCAACGCCGCACCGCCCGGCAGCTGGCCGGCAGATGCGACCCCGGACCGCGCCCGCCACGTCACCCTGCTGGGCCTGCTGGACGCGATCCGCACCCTCTCCTGCCGCGTCTGCGCGCTGGGCCTGGAGCCGAAGCTGATCCACGCCCACATGGAGATCGAGGAAGTCGACTCGCCCTTCCTGATGCAGAACATCGAGGCCAACAACTACCTCGACCAGTACGGCCGCCTGCTGGCCGGCGAGGTCGAGCAGATGGAAGACGCGCGCCACCTGCTGGTGATGCTCGACCAGTGCGAAGAAGTGGTGCTGAAGGTGCGCAGGCGCGCGCTGGCGGCCGGCACCAGCGTCTCCCTCACCTACCTGCTGCTGGCGGTCACCCAGAGCATCGACCGCCTGCGCAAGCTCCTGTTCCTGGTCGACACCAGCGGCGAGCTGCCCGGCGCCCCGACCGTCGACCTGGAAACGCTGGCCAACGAAGCGACGGCCCCGTCCGAACCGCCGACCTCGCTGCGCCGCGCGGCCGCGATCTCGCTGGCCCAGGAGCTGGCCGAGGCCCACAACACCAAGTACCAAGTGCGCGGCCTGGTGCGCGACAACATCGACCTGCTGGCCCGTAACGTGACGGAAAACGCCAGCCGCACAGGCGAGCATTACATCGCCGAGCACCGCAGCGAACTGCGGCAGATGTTCAATGCCGCCGCCGGCGCCGGCTTCATCATCAGTGTCATGGCGGTCATCAAGATCCTGATGTCCTACCTGCAGCGCGCTCCGCTGATCGAGGCCGCCCTGTACAGCATGAACTACTCGCTCGGCTTCATGCTGGTGCACGTGCTGCACTTCACCATCGCCACCAAGCAGCCGGCGATGACGGCCGCGCGCATCGCCGCCGCCCTGCACGAGAGCGACCAGAAAAGCACCCGCTACCGCCAGGCCGACGCCGACAGCATGGCGGCCCTGGTCAACAAGGTGTTCCGCACGCAGGTGGTGGCGGTGCTGGGCAACCTGGCCACCGTGATCCCGATCTCCTTCCTGCTCGCGCTGGGCTACTGGTACCTGACCGGCCATCACCTGGTCAACGTGTTCAAGGCGCGTCACCTGATCGAAGACAGCCACCCATGGCATTCGCTGGCCCTGCTGCATGCCGCCATCGCCGGGGTCTGGCTGTTCGTGTCCGGCCTGGTGTCCGGCTACTACGACAACAAGGCGCTGTACACCCGCATGGGCCAGCGCGTGCAGCAGCTGCACGGCCTGCGGCGCCTGTTAGGGAAAGAACGCCTGGAACGCTTCGGCCGCTACGTCGAAAACAATCTCGGCGGCCTGATGGGCAATGCGGTGTTCGGCATCCTGATGGGCACCACCGCCACCGTCGGCTTCCTGCTCGGCCTGCCGCTCGACATCCGCCACGTGACCTTCTCCTCGGCCAACTTCGCGATCGGCTTCGTCGGCCTCGATTACCGGGTCGACTGGGAGACCATAGGCATCACCTTGCTGGGCATCGCCCTGATCGGCATGGTCAACCTGCTGGTCAGCTTCGGGCTGGCGCTGTGGGTCGCGCTGCGCGCCCGCAAGATCCGCTTCTACCACGGCTTCGCGCTGCTGCGCGCGCTGGGCCGGCGCCTGCGCGCGGCGCCGGTGGATTTCTTCATCGGTCCCAGGGCCGATTTCATGAGTGAACCAAGCAGAGGTGTCGAATGAGCTTCCCGCGAGAGCAAACCCGCAAGACCCGGCAAGCCTGGCAGTCCTGGACCGCGGCCCTGTGCCTGGGGCTGGCCCTGGTTGCCTGCAAGTCCCTGCCCGAGGTCGACCCGGTCGCCCCCGCCAATGCCACGCCCACCGTCGCCGGCGCCAAGGGCACGCTGGCGCCGAAGCAGGTGTCGGCGCTGGTCTCGAAGCGCTGGGCGAATGCCTCGCCCGACCTCAAGGCCATGGCCCTGCTGGAGGAACAGGCAACCGGCGTGCCGCTCATCGCCGGCAACCGCGTGACCCTGCTGTTCGACGGCCCGGCCACCATGCGCGAGATGATGGCCGCGGCGCGCGCCGCCACCAATTCGATCAACCTCGAAACCTATATCTTCGACCAGGACCAGATCGGCAACGAATTCGCCGACGTGCTGATCGAGAAGCAGCGCCAGGGCGTGGCGGTGAACATCATGGTCGACGCGGTCGGCGCGATCGCCACCCCGGCCGCCTTCTTCGAGCGCATGCGCGCGGCCGGCATCCGGGTCCTGATCTTCAATCCGGTAAATCCGGCCAAGGCCAAGGGCAACTGGGACCTGAACAACCGCAACCACCGCAAGCTGATGGTGGTCGACGGCCGCATCGCCTTCACCGGCGGCATCAACATCAGCTCGACCTATGCCAACAGCTCGCTGTTCCGCTCGAAATACAAGAAGGAGACGGCCGACGGTTCCAAGGTCGGCTGGCGCGACACCCACGTCAAGATCGAGGGCCCGGCGGTCGCGCCGCTGCAGTGGTCCTTCGTGAACCTGTGGGTGGAGCAGGAAGGCGGCGATCTGCCGAAGGCCGACTACTTCCCGGCCCTGGTGCCGGCCGGCGACAAATTGATCCGCGTCCTGGCCGGCAATCCGGACGGCGACTCCGACATCTACAAAGCGCTGATGGTCGGCATCCAGGAAGCGAAGAAGAGCATCCACATCACCTCGGCCTACTTCGTGCCCGACCAGCAGATCGTCGACGCCCTTGCTGCTGCCGCCCGGCGCGGGGTGGACGTCAAGCTGGTGCTGCCGGGCGTGTCCGACCACAGCCTGATACGCTACGCCGGCCAGGGCTTCTACGACCAGCTGCTGAAGGCCGGTGTGAAGATCTTCGAGCTGCAGGTGGCGGTGCTGCACGCGAAGACGGCGGTCATCGACGGCGCCTGGTCGACCATCGGCTCGGCCAACATCGACCGCCGCAGCTTCCTGCATAATTATGAGTTGAACGTGGTGGTGATGGACCCGGCCTTCGGACGCGACATGGAGAGCGCGTTCAACGAGGATTTGCGGGATTCGAAGGAAGTGACGCTGGAGCGCTGGAAGCACCGGCCGTGGATGGACCGGATCCGGGAATGGGCAGCGCGCCTCGGGGAATACTGGATCTGAGCGGCGCCGCTAGCGCCTGTTCTGCTGCTGCATCGCCTTCATTTCTTCGGCACTGATCGTGACCCTGTCCAGGAATCCCTGCGGCGCGGGCGCCGGCCCGGCCTTGGCCGGCACCGACTTCGGCAGCGAAGCCGCCAGCGCCATCAGCTGGGGGCGCGTGTGGGTCAGTGCGACGTTCGCATCCAGCCATAATTCGAGATAGCGGCGGCCCTCCAGCCAGCTGAGCACTGACACCGCCCTGCCCGACTCGCCCTGCAGGACGATCAGGCGCGCCGGCAGGCCGTTGATCCGTTCCGGCTCGTCGGCCGCATCGCGCTGCATGCTGCTGCCGTCGGCCGACATGTCGTGCTCGAACAGCGTCAGCAGGTGGCCGTCCTTCATGCGGAACACGCGGTACAGGCGCGAAGGAACGGCGCCCACCGATTCGGGCGCGGCGCCGACCGGGGTGAAGCCGGCGAAGGGCGTGCTGGCCAGGTCGAGCGGGCGGAAGGCCAGGCCCCTGGTGGCCGTTGCCAGAGGCCGCAAGCCAAAGGTGGCGCCGTCGTAGCGCGCCAGGTTGGCGTCGCAGACGCGCTGGAAGCCGTCGCGGGCCACCTCGGCCGCCTCGCGCGCCTGGGCCTGGGCAAAGGCGGCCGTGCCCGCGGGCGGACCGAGGCCGCAGGACGGCCCGGCCCACGCCGTCGAAGCGGCCAGGCAGGCGCCTGCGAGCGCCAGACCGGCGCGCATCAGATCCCCGCCGCCAGCAAGCCTTCGTTGACCTCGGCCCAGATATTCCCGCTCCGGATGAACTTCTCGGTCGCGAGCAACTGGAACTGCTTGTGCACCGAATCCCAGCCATAGCGGTCGACCTCGATCTTCTGCGGCTCGGTACGGATCACGTTGAAGGAATTCACCTCGCCCCTGCCGCGTGTAGAAGTGGCGGTCCCCGCCTGCACGACCAGCGCCGCGTACTCGCTGATCTTGTAGCGCGCCTGCGTGTTGCCGGCGTGGCTCTGGTGCAGGTGGCCGGCCATCAGCAGGTCGACGCCGCTTTCGGCGAATGCATCCATGGCCATGTGGGCGCGATCCACCAGGTCATCCTCTTCCGCGCCCTCGGGCAGGTCGAAGGGATGGTGGGTGACGACCACGCGCACGACGTCCTGCGGCAGGCCGGCAAGGGTCCCGCGGATCTTCGCCACCTGTTCCTTGTTGACGCGCCCATCCTTCCAGGTGAGCGAGCGCGCGGTGTTCACGCCCAGCACCGCGATCTCGTCGTCGATGTAGACCGGATCGAGGTCTTCGGTGATGTAGCGCTTGTAGCGCTCCAGCGGCAGCACGAAGCGGCGGAACACGTTGTACAGCGAGATGTCGTGGTTGCCGGGGACGATGATCTGCGGTCCGGGCAAGGTGTCGAGCCAGGCCTTGGCCTCCTCGAACTGCTCGCTTTTCGCGCGCTGCGTCAGGTCGCCGGAGACGACCACCACGGTCGGGGCGATCTTGTGCACCAGGTCGCGCAGCGGGCCGAGGAGTTCGGGATCGACGCGGCCGAAATGCAGATCAGAGAGGTGTACGAGTGTGCGCATGGATATCAAGCTCCTTTCCCGATGTCGCTGTAGTTGTCATTGTCGTTGTCGTGTCCATTGTCGCGCTTGGCGCCAGCACCGTCAGTGCGCCAGGCCGCACCCGGTAGCGCAGCGGCGTGTCCATCAGCGTGACTTCGCCATCGGTGGCGACGTGCAGGCGCTTGTGGTGCGTGTCGATCTCGAAGCCGTCCGCTTCCAGCACGTCGAAGTCTCGCTCGCTGCCCAGCTTGCCGAGCAAGGCATCGACGGCAAAGCGCAGCAGGCCCAGGCGGGTCGGATGCTGGGCCACGTACAGGCTCAACAGCCCGTCGTCGAGGCAGTCGCGCTCGCCGATGGACAAGCCCTGCATGGTGTAGCGGTTGTTGCCGATGAAGACGAAGGGCGTACGCCGCGCCAGGGTCTCGCCCTTGACCGTCAGGCGCATCGACAGGAAGGGATAGCGGCGCAGCGCGGCCAGGCTGGCCCACAGCGCCGCCAGCCACTTGCCGCGGCCCAGGCGGCGCTGCTGCTTCTCGCGGTCGCGCACGATGTCCGGGTACAGGCCCAGGCTGGAATTGTTGAGGAAGATGCGGCCGTTGACCTCGCCGACGTCGACCTTGCGCGGCGTGCCGCTTGCCAGGTTGCGCACGGCCTCGTCGAGATCGAGCGGGATGCCGAGGTCCTTGGCGAAATGGTTGAGCGTACCGAGCGGCAGCACGCCGAAAGGCACGCCGCTGCCTACCATCACGGAGGCGACCGCGTTGATGGTGCCGTCGCCGCCGCCGGCCGCCACAAGCCGCGCGCCGTTCTGCAGCGCGCGCTTGGCGGTGGCGATCATCTCCTCGCCATCCTTGGCCAGTACCAGCTCGGCGTCCAGGCCGGCGTCCCGCAGCTTGGTGCGCAATTCCTCGCAGGCCTGGTCGTCGTGGCCGTGGCCGGCGCCGCCGTTGACGATCACGGTGACCGGTTTCATATCGGATTTCATACCGTCGCCTCCTGCCCGCGCGCCCGCGCGTGCCGGCGCCGCTGCAGGGTCGAGACGGCCGTGATGCAGACCGCCAGCCAGGCCGCGCCTTCCGCGGCGGCGGCCAATACGTCGGACAGATAATGCACGCCCAGGTACATGCGCGACAGCGCGACCAGCATCACCATCGCAACGCAGGCGGCGACGATGGCGGCGCGCGCCGGCCAGGCTTGGACGCGGCGCACCAGGTAGCAGGCCAGCAGGCCATAGAACACGGTTGCGGCCGCCGTGTGGCCGCTTGGGAAGCTATACGTAGACAGGGTCAACAGGGGATCCTCCAGAGTAGGCCGGGCACGCTGGAAGACGTGCTTGAGGGCGACGTTGAGCAGCATCCCACCCGGCATCGCCACCAGCACCACGACGAGCCAGTAGTGCGCCCTACGGTACCAGAACCAGGCCGCCAGCAGCACGCCCATGACGCTGGAGCCGGCGATGCCGTTCCAGTGCGTAATGAAGAGCATGAAGTTGGTGAAGCCGGCGGTCGCGCGCGCGCGGAACCAGTGGGCCAGCTGGACGTCGATGAGGGTGATGGTGTCGCCCTCGACCACGTCCTCGGCGATCTCGCCGAAGGCCAGGGCCGCGCACAGGATCAGGGCCACGCCGATGGTGAAATGCAGCCCCATCTCCCCCTCCGGAGAGAAGCGCGCGGCCAGGAAACGATGCAGTTTGGAGACGGGCGTCAGCATACCGCTCCAGATGGGGCGATTTGGCGAAAATACAACAGTTGCGAAATAGAACTGGGAATTTGTACAGTAGCTGTGGATTTATACAGTAGTTGTGATATTCTAGCTTCACTGCAACACAACACTGACCCACATAATTCGATAAAGGAATCGTCATGACTACTCTGAACAGCTCCTTCGGCCTGGAATACGCACCGACTCCGTTCCTGGTCCGCCTTGGCCGCCGCGAGATTCTGGTTACCCGTGATTTCCGCAAGCGTTTCTATGCAGTCAACCCGATCATCGAATTCGATACCGGCGTCGTGCCGGGCCACCTCGAAGTGCTGCTGTTCCGCCGCTGGCTGCTGATCCTGTCCAAGGCACACTAAAAAGCGCTGCAGCAAAAACCGCATAAGATTCATCGTTTAAATTCGTTTTCTTTCGCTGAGCAGGAACCTACTCTATGGTTTCCTCACTGCCTGAAAGAAAACGATGTTTCATAAAAAAATCGCCACTGCGCTGGCCCTCGTCGCTACTCTGGGCCAGTCCGCCGCCTTCGCTGCGGACATCACGTTGCTGAACGTGTCCTACGACCCGACGCGGGAGCTGTACCAGGATTTCAACCAGGCCTTCGCCCGCCAGTGGAAGGCCAAGACCGGCGACAACGTCACCATCAAGCAGTCGCATGGCGGCTCCGGCAAGCAGGCGCGTTCGGTCATCGACGGCCTGTCCGCCGACGTCGTCACGCTGGCGCTGGCCTATGACATCGATGCTATCAGCGAACGCGGCCTTATCGCGCACAACTGGGAAGGCCGCCTGGCGCACCATAGCGCGCCCTACACCTCGACCATCGTGTTCCTGGTGCGCAAGGGCAATCCGAAAGGCATCAAGGACTGGGGCGACCTGGTCAAGCCGGGCGTGTCCGTGATCACCCCGAACCCGAAGACCTCGGGCGGCGCCCGCTGGAACCACCTGGCGGCCTACGGCTATGCGCTGCGCCAGCCGGGCGGCAGCGACGCCAAGGCACGCGACTACCTCGCCAAACTGTACAAGAACGTGCCGGTGCTGGATTCCGGCGCGCGCGGCGCCACCACCACTTTCGTCGAGCGCGGCATCGGCGACGTCCTGCTCGCCTGGGAAAACGAAGCCCTGCTGGCGGTGAAGGAACTCGGCCCGGACAAGTTCGAAATCGTCGCCCCTTCCGTCAGCATCCTGGCCGAGCCGCCGGTGGCCGTGGTCGACAAGGTCGTCGACAAGCACGGCACCCGCGCCGTCGCCGAAGCCTATCTGCAATACCTGTACAGCGCCGAAGGCCAGCAGATCGCCGCCAAGAATTACTACCGCCCGACGGTCGAGCCCTACGCCAAGCAGTACGCGGCGCAATTCCCGAAGGTCGCCCTGTTCACCATCGCGGACATCGCCGGCGACTGGACCAAGGCGCAGAAGACCCACTTCGCCGATGGTGGCGTGTTCGATCAGATCTATCAGCCGGGCAAGAAATAATCGCTGCATTCGTCTCCTGAGCTTTCCTTAGCCTCAGCTTGTGCCCCGCCCTTCAAAGCGGGGCATTTTTTTATCTTGTAAAAACGACTTGAAATCCCGGACATGGTCACGATTGTCGTGTTCACGAGCTAACCAAGGGGAGCAATCATGTCAGTGCAATTACGCAAGATCGACGAGCAGGTGATGGTGATCACCGGCGCCACCAGCGGCATCGGCCTGACCACCGCGCGCATGGCCGCAGAGCAAGGCGCCAAGCTGGTGCTGGCGGCGCGCAACGGCGAGGCGCTGGACCAGCTGGCCGGCGAGCTGCGCCGCAAAGGCACGCAGGTCGCCACCGTCCCGGCCGATGTCGGCAAGCCCGAAGACGTTGCCCGTATCGGCAGCACGGCGATGGAGCGCTTTGGCCGCATCGACACCTGGGTCAACAATGCCGGCATTTCCATCTTCGGCCGTAACGAAGACGTGGCGCTGGAAGACATGCAGCGCCTGTTCCAGACCAATTACTGGGGCGTGGTGCACGGCTCGCTGGAAGCGGTCAAGCACATGAAGACGCGCGGCGGCGGCGCCATCGTCAACCTCGGCAGCGAACTGTCCGAGCGCGCGGTGCCGCTGCAGGGCCTGTACTCGGCCTCCAAGCATGCCGTCAAGGCCTTCACGGACGCCCTGCGCATGGAGCTGGAAAAGGAAGGCGCGCCGATGGCCATCACCCTGATCAAGCCGGCCGCCGTCGACACCATGTTCACCGTGCACGCGAAGAACTACATGGAAAAGGAACCGGCCCTGCCGCCGCCGATCTACGCGCCGGAAGTCGTGGCGAATGCCATCCTGTACGCGGCCCAGCATCCGAAGCGCGACGTGTTCGTGGGCGGCGCCTCGAAGGCGATTTCGTCCGGCGGTTTCGCCATGCCGCGCGCGCTCGACAAGTTCATGAATGCGGCTATGTTCAAGCAGCAGCAGTCGAACGTGCCCAGCTCGCCGAACCGGCACGACGCCCTGCACGAATTCGATCCGCGCAACGAGCTGCGCCAGCGCCAGGGCATGGACGACAAGCACCACGTGGCCGAATCGAGCGCCTACACGGCCGTCTCGCTGCGCGCGAACAAGTTCATGCCCGCCCTGCTCGGCGCCGGCGCCCTGTTCGCCGCCTGGAAACTGACGCGACGCAGCCACCTGCGCAGCGCCTTCTGAACGCCAGCATTCGAAAGGAACGATCATGTCAGTCAAACTCAAGAAGCTGAACGAACAAGTGATGGTCCTGACCGGCGCGACCAGCGGCATCGGCCTGGTGACGGCGCGCCAGGCGGCCGAAGCCGGCGTCAAGCTGGTGCTGGCCGCGCGCGACGCCGATGCCCTGGACAGCCTGGCGCACGAGATGCGCCAGCGCGGCGTCGATGCGATCACGGTAGCGGCCGACGTCGGCAACCCGGCCGACGTCGAGCGCATCGGCCAGGCGGCGATCGAGCGCTTCGGCCGCATCGATACCTGGGTCAACAACGCCGGCGTCGGCGTCTACGGCACCCTGGAACAGACCCCGCTGGAAGACATGCAGCGCGTGATGCAGACCAATTTCTGGGGCGTGGTGCACGGCAGCCTGACCGCCGTCAAGCTGATGAAGCCGCGCGGCGGCGGCGCCATCATCAGCTTCGGCAGCGAAGTCTCGGACCGCTCGGTGCCGCTGATGGGCACCTATGCCGCCTCCAAGCACGCGGTGCGCGCCTTCACGGAATCGCTGCGCATGGAGCTGGAAAAGGACAAGGCGCCGATCTCGCTGACCGTAGTGAAACCGGCCTCGATCGATACCCCGTTCACGGCGCACGCCAAGAACTACATGGAGCACGAGCCCGACCTGCCGCCGCCGATCTACGCGCCGGAGCTGGTGGCGAAGACCATCCTGCACGCGGCGGTGACGCCGGAACGCGAGCTGTTCGTGGGCGGACGCGCGAAGCTGATGTCCGTGATGGGCAGTATGCTGCCGCGTTCGCTGGACGGGCTGATGCGGGCGGTGGCTTTCCGCCAGGAGCAGCAAATGGACGTGCCTAACAATCCGGACCGGCGCGACGCGCTGTATGCGCCGGATCCGGCGCGCGAGCTGCGGCAGCGGAATAATCTGCCGCACAAGACCAGCGAGCGCAGCGTGTACCAGGCTTATCAGTTGCGGTCTACGCCGGTGAAGGCGGTGATCGTCGGTGGGGCCCTGTTGGCGGCGTGGGGGATGATGCGGCGGCCAACGGCGCGGAACGTTTGGCACGCATGATGTGAACGTGGGCACGGGGTGCCCGCGCATCAACCATAAAAAAACCGGGCGCACCCGGTTTTTTTACGTTCGGCAAAACTTCACGCCGATTATTTACCCTTTGGCGGACGGGTGCCCAGAAAGTCCACATCCTCGTCCGTCAGCGGCAGATCCGGGATCGACTCGATGTGGTCGGTGTCGATGTCGGCGCCGTCCTTGATGTTGAGGTCGCGGCCTGCAGCGGCGCGTTCGCCGGTGCCGCCGAAGTCGCTGTCGCTTTCCAGGTTCGGATCGCCCATGTCGGCGCCGGCGCTGTCGTGGACGAAGCCTTCCTCATTGTCCGAGGTCGTGCCGCGGTCCAGGTCCAGTATCTGATCGTCGTCCAGGTTGGTTGCGAAGCCGGGGCCGCCGACCACGTCGCTGCCGCTGTCGGTCACATCGCTCGGGCCCAAGGAATCGACGCCGTGGCCTTTTCCAAGGCTACGGTCTGGTGCTCCGGGAAAGTTATCCGGATCAAGTGTGCTCGAGCCAGTCATAGTTCCTCCAATTGAATGCAATAAGTCATTGGGTCAGGCTACCCCAATTTCAAAACGCATGGCGCATGCCGACGTTCACCGCGGAACTGCCGTTCGGGTGCGCGATCAGCAGGCCATTGCCCCTGGCCGTAATCGTGTGCGAGAGCGCCGCGTAGAAGTCCGTCTTGCGCGACACGACATAGCTGGCGCCCACCGCGAACTGGTTGGCGTCGCGGTTCGCGAGCTCGCGGTCGTTCTTGTGGATGAAGGACGCCAGGAAGGTGGTCGAACGCGTCATCGGCACCGCCATGCCGACGATGGTGTCGCGGCTGTCGGTCGACGAAGTGCTGGCCACCCCGGCGCCGTAGGGATTGTCCGGGTTGTACAGCGGCGAGCTGCCCCAACCGCGGTTGGCAGCATAGGCCGCATAGGCCGTGCCCCAGCGCATGCGCAGGTTGGCAGCGATCAGCGAGTTCTTGGCGTCCATGTTGGCGCCGGTCAGGTCGTACAGATGCACCTGGGCCACGTGGCGGTTCTGGTGCGCGGCGCGCAGCGAAAAGGCGCCCATGTCCACGCCCACCGTCACGCCCCAGGCGCGGTCGCCCATCGCATCGCCGCCGAGGGTGTCGGCGGTCCAGGAGCTGCCGGTCGAGAGGCCGGCGCTGCGGCTGCTGTAGTAGCGCACGTTATTGTTGGTGCGCATGCCGTTCTGCAACAGCAGGTTGCTGGCGCGGCCGGCCGTGCCGTTGTGGAAAGGGTCGCCGACGTCGGCCAGCGCCAGGTATTCCAGGTTGTACTGTCGGCCCAGGGTCATGCCATCGATGCCGCCGAGCGGGGAGCGGCCAAGCTGGCCGTACACGCGGCGCGGCGGCGTCGACCAGTCGGCGCTGCGGGTACGGGTCGGCACCCCGGTGAAAACGGCAACATCGTGGCTGCCCGCCGCGCCCGCCGCGGTATCGGCGGATGCGGTGGATGGTGCTGGCGCTGGCGGATCTCCCGCGACGATCGCGTCCTGTGCGAACGCGATGCGTGCGGCTCCGCAGACTACGATGGCGATGATGGATGGCGTCTTCATGATCAATTCCTCTGTACGCCTACAGTAGCCGCTCTCTGCCGCGCTACTCTGTCCAATATCGCACAAATACATACTCAAGTTGGCTCGACTTTTTGTGGGCCTATTCCGACGCGCTTGCCTTGATCCAGTTTAGAATTGCCCTGCCGCTGTAACTAAACTACAGGAAAACCACAACGATGAGACAATTCACGCGTACCCTTGCTACAGTCACCCTCGCCCTGAGCAGTGTCTTTGCCTACGCTCACGCCGCCGCTTCAGAGCCGGCAGCGGCAAGCGCCCCGGTCAAGCACGTGGCCTGGTCGAAGAATGCCAACATCTACGAAGTCAATATCCGCCAGTACACGAAGGAAGGGACTTTCAAGGCCTTCGCCAGCCACCTGCCGCGCCTGAAAAAGATGGGCGTCGACATCCTGTGGCTGATGCCGATCCAGCCGATCGGCGAGAAGAACCGCAAGGGCACGCTGGGCAGCTATTACGCGGTGCGCGACTACACGGCCGTGAATCCGGAATTCGGCAACCTGGCCGACTTCAAGGCCCTGGTGAAGCAGGCGCACGGGCTCGGCATGAAGGTGCTGATCGACTGGGTCGCGAATCACACGGCTTTCGACAACCCGTGGACCGTCGAGCACAAGGACTGGTACCTGCTGAACGACAAGGGCGAGATCTTCCCGGTCACTTATACCGAAGGCGCGGAGCCGGAATACTGGACCGACGTCACCGGCCTCGATTACAGAAACAAAGCCCTGTGGAAGGGCATGACGGACGCGATGGCCTACTGGGTGCGCGAGACCGACATCGACGGCTTCCGCTGCGACGTCGCCGGCAAGGTGCCGACCCCGTTCTGGAACCAGGCGCGCGATGCCCTCGACCGCATCAAGCCGGTCTTCATGCTGGCCGAGGCCGACACCGCCGACCTGCACGAGCACGCCTTCGACATGACCTACGGCTGGGATACGAAGGACTTGTTCAAGGACATCGCCAAGGGCAAGAAGGACGCCAAAGCGCTGAAGGACTTCCTCGAACATCCGCCGCGCGCCTACCCGCCGGGCGCTTACCGCATGCGCTTTACTTCGAACCACGACGAGAACTCGTGGGCCGGCAGCGACGTCGAGCTGTATGGGCCGGCGTTCAAGGCGATGGCCGTGCTGGCCGCCACCCTGCCCGGCATGCCGCTGATCTACGGCGGCCAGGAAGCGGGCCTCGACAAGCGCATCGAGTTCTTCGAGAAGGACCCGATCCAGTGGAAGAGCTACCCCTACGCATCCTTCTACGCCGGCCTGCTCAAGCTCAAGCACGACAATCCGGCGCTGTGGAACGGCCAGTACGGCGGCGGCATCGAGGTGCTCGAGACCGGCAACGACAAGGTCTTCGCCTTCCTGCGCAAGCGCGACGGCAATGCGGTAAAGGTCAGCGTCAACCTGTCGAACGCGCCGCAGAAGTATGCGCTGCCGGGCGGCAAGCAGACGTCGCTGGCGGCCTGGGATTACCGGATCGAGGCGCCCGCCTCTAGCCGCTGAGCGCGCTCGCGACGCCACGGGTCGCCCGCCTTGACCAGGTAATGGGCGGCCAGGTAGCGCCACGGCAGCACCAGCGGAATCAGCAGCGCGAACACGCAGGCGAAGGCATTCGCCTGCATCGCCTCGTCCATCGTGCCGCCCAGCCAGGCCGGCAGCCCGACCGCCAGCAGCCACAGCATCTTCCACACGAACTCCCACAGCAGCACCGGCAGCATCTGCAAGGGATAGCGCAGCCCGAATATCGACAGCGTCCAGAAGGCGATCAGCATGCAGTTCACCACGCTCTGCATCAGGTCCCACGGCCCCTGGTGACGCAGGATGCCCGGCCAGATGAACACGCCGAAGCCGGCGACGATGAACAGATACATTGCGCGCAACAGGTAGAGCCGGAACAGCGATACTTCGACCATGATGGCCTCCGTCGGTTGGGTGGGTACTACTCGACTTGCTTGAGGATCTGTTCGACGCTGGCCGTGCGCGACTCCAGCCGCGCCAGCGCCGCGCCCATGGCAGCCAGCTGCGCCGCCGTCTCCGCCTGCGATTGCGCGGCCTGGGCCGCCAGCTGGCGATAGGCATCGTCCTGCGCAAACTTGGCCCTCGCCTGCAGCACGGCCGAGACATGCTTGATGGCGAACACCAGCAGCACCGTCAGCAGCGGCAGGCACAGGGTCAGCAGATAATTACTTGTGGACATAGGAACCTCTACTCTTCCTTGTTGTTCAGGGTCTTGACCGCTTCCGCGATCAGCCCCGGGGCCAGCGGCAGCGCGAAATCCGCCACCTCGAAATAATTCAATGCCTTGCCATCGGCGGACAGTTCCATCTTGCTGGTCACCAGCCCCGCCTCGGCCAGCTTTTGCAGGTGCAGGTGCAGCAGCGGACGGCTCAGGCCGATGTCGCGCGCCAGCTGGCTGACGTAGTTCCGTCCGCCCGTCGCCAGCGCCGCGACGATGCGCAGCCGGTGCGGATTCGCGAGCGCCGCCAGTATGGCCAGCAGGCGGTCGCCGTCGATTTGTTTGGTTTCGTCTTTCACGTGTCAATAATTCCTTACACGTGAAAACAAGTCAAGCGATTTCGTGCCGTCACAGGGCCGCGGGGATTCGTCCCATGTTGCTTGTCCGACATGCCAGCCGCGCTGCATAGTCATGGCATGACCACGACCCGCACCGCCCTCTCAGCCGCACTGCTGCTCGCCTTCCACGCCGCCGCAGCTTCGCAAACCCAGCCCATGCAACAGGTGACGATCAGCGCCAGCGCCGTCGACCAGCGCGCGCAATCGACCACCACCGCCATCGTCGTCAGCCGCGACGAGATCCTGCGCCAGGGCGACAGCAACCTTGCCGATGTGCTGAAGCGCCAGCCCGGCATCACGATCGACGGCGCGCCCGGTAAGCAGGCCATCCGCATGCGCGGCCTGGGCGCGGGCTACGTCGCGATCCTGCTGAACGGCCTGCCGGCGCCCGGCGGCTTCTCGCTCGAGACCATGGACCCGGAGCTGGTCGAGCGCATCGAGATCCTGCGCGCGCCCACGGCCGAGACCAGCGGCCAGGCGGTGGCGGGCGCCATCAACATCGTGCTGCGCAAGGCCGGCAAGACGGCGGCGCCGCAAACGGAACTCAAGGCCGGTTCTTCGCTCGCCGCGGGACGGCCCTCGCCCAGCCTGAGCGTCCAGCACAACGGGCGTGCCGGGGCGCTGGCCTACACGCTGGTGACAACGCTCAACCGCAGGCAGGAGACCTTTGCCGGCAACGGCCTTGAAGAGAGCCGCCAGCGTCCCCTGCTGCGCCACACAGCCTGGCTCGACCGCCAGACCTACGACCAGCTGGAGTTCGCGCCGCGCCTGGACTGGCAGCCGACCGCGCGCGACAGCTTCAGCTCCCAAAGCTGGCTGCGCTGGAAGCACATCGACAACGCCAAGACCGAGCTGGAAAGCACGGACATCGGCTCGCCCACCAGCTTCCCGCACGGCGCCAGCACCTATCGCGCGCACTCGCCGCTGCAGGGCTATGCGGACCTGTCCTGGACCCGCAAGCTGGATGAAGGCGCGCGGCTCTCCGCCAAGCTGTCCGGCTACGCGAAGTCCATCTACGCCGGCTTCCTCTACCGCGGCATGGACGCCGTCGACACCCTGCTCGAAACCCACCACGTGGATTCCGGCCAGCTTGAACGCGGGCTGAATTTCAACGGCAGCTACCGCCGGCCGATCCTGAAGACCCATGCGCTGGCCCTGGGCTGGGAACTCGGCCGCACGCGGCGCAACGAATTCCGCCGCGAGCACCAAGCCGACCCGCTGGGCCGCCCGCTGCTGGACAGCGACGAGGACTTCCAGGCCACCGTCCAGCGCAGCGCCTTCTGGATCCAGGACGAGTGGGACCTGAGCGAGAGCTGGTCCGCCTACCTGGGCCTGCGTCGCGAAGATTTGCACACCATGGGCGAAGGCAGTGCGCACGCGGGCGTCGACGTCGATGCCGGCGTCTGGAGCCCGATCTTCCAGACCCTGTTCAAGCCGGGCGGACCGGATAACAAGGGCGGCCAGTTCCGCTTCGCCCTCAGCCGCACGTATAAGGCGCCGAACATCATCCAGCTCATGCCGCGCCGCTACACGGTCGACAACAACAACAGCGCCACCAACCCCGACCAGCAGGGCAACCCCAACCTGCGCCCGGAGCTGTCGCTGGGCGCCGACCTGGCCTGGGAACGGTACTTCGGCAAAGAGGACATGATCAGCGTGAGCGCCTTCGCCAAGCGCATCCGCGACATCACGCTGGACCGGGTGCTCCAGCAGAACGGCGTGTGGATCGTCACGCCGTCGAACGAAGGTATCGCGCTGGTACGCGGACTGGAATTCGAAGCCAGGACGCGGCGCGGCGCGCTGGCCGGACGTATGAACGTGGCGCGCAACTGGTCGCGCCTGGAAGCGGTGGCGGGGCCGGACAACCGCATCGCCGGCCAGCCCGCGTGGACCGGCAACCTGGGGCTGGACTACGCGGCGAGCCAGTCCATCGACGTCGGCGGCACCTGGACTTATCGCAGCAGTGTTGCATCGCGCCAGAGTCCCCTGCTGGCCGACTATGGCGGCCCGAGGCGCCAGCTCGACCTGTACGCGGTGTGGAAGCGCGACGCCAAATCCAGGCTGCGCCTGTCGGTGTCCGACCTGCTGCACCCGAACATCGTGGGCCGCAGCGTCTACGCGGGCGATCCCGACCTGAGCTCCAGCTACGTGCAGCGCGCCCAAACCACATGGCGGCTGCTGTGGGAGCAGAGCCTGTAATCAGGGCGCCAGGCCGAGGTCCGTCGCCACCTGCTGGCGCAGCAGATACTTCTGGATCTTGCCGGTGACCGTCATCGGGAAGCCGGCCACGAAGCGGATGTAGCGCGGGATCTTGTAATGCGCGATCTGCCCTTTGCAGAATTCGCGGATCTCGTCCTCGTCCGCGCTCATGCCGGGACGCAGGACGATGCAGGCGCACAGCTCCTCGCCGAACTTCGGGTCCGGCACGCCGATGCACTGCACGTCGAGCACCTTCGGATGCCGGTACAGGAACTCCTCGATCTCGCGCGGATAGATGTTCTCGCCGCCGCGGATCACCATGTCCTTGGCGCGGCCGACAATGGCCGCATAGCCGTCGTCGTCGATGACGGCGAGGTCGCCGGTATGCATCCAGCCGGCGGCGTCGATGGCTTCGCGGGTCTTATCCTCGTCGCCCCAGTAGCCGAGCATCACCGAGTAGCCGCGCGTCAGCAGCTCGCCTTTCACGCCGCGCGGGACGATGCGGCCTTCCGCATCCACGATCTTGACCTCAAGGTGCGGATGCACGCGGCCGATGGTCGACACGCGCAGCGGCACAGGGTCCTCGACCGAACTCTGGAAGCTGACCGGCGAGGTTTCCGTCATGCCGTAGGCGATCGTGATCTCCGCCAAATGCATCTTCTCGATCACCCGGCTCATCACCTCCGCCGGGCACGGCGAACCCGCCATGATGCCGGTACGTAGCGTGGACAGGTCGAAGCCGGCGAAGTCCGGATGATCGAGCAGGGAAATGAACATCGTCGGCACGCCATGCAGGCCCGTGCAGCGCTCGGCCTGGACCGTGCGGAGGACAGACGCCGGCTCGAAGCTCTCGCCGGGGAAGACCATCGTGGCGCCATGCGTGACGCAGGCGAGGTTCCCCAGCACCATGCCGAAGCAGTGATACAGCGGCACCGGGATGCACAGGCGGTCGCGGTCGGTGAGCTTCATCGCCTCGCCGACGAAGAAGCCGTTATTCAGGATGTTGTGATGCGTGAGCGTCGCGCCCTTGGGCGAGCCGGTGGTGCCGGAGGTGAACTGGATGTTGACGGGGTCGTCGAACTGGATGGCGGCTGCGATGGCTTTCAGGTCGGCCAGTTGCTGTGCGCTTGGCGGCTTGGTCAGATCATCGAAGTTCCACATGCCGGATGTCTGATCCGCGCCCAGACGGATCACATGTTTTAAATGCGGCAGGACCCTGGCTTGCAGCCCGCCCGGGTGGCTGCTTGCCAGCTCCGGCACGACATCGTTCGCGATGGCGAGATAGTCACTGGACTTGAAGCTTGGGGCCAGGATCAGGGCCGCGCACTGCACCTTGGCGAGCACGTATTCGAGTTCCGAGCGGCGGTAGGCTGGATTGATGTTGACCATGACCAGCCCGGCGCGCGCCGTCGCGAACTGCACCAGCACCCACTCCGCGCAGTTCTGCGACCAGATGCCGACGCGGTCGCCGGGACGCAGGCCCAGCGCCAGCAGGCCGGCCGCCAGCTTCGTGACCCGCTCGTTCAGCTCTGCATATGTCCATCTGATTTGCTGGTGCGGCACGACGAGAGCCTCGTTGCTGCCATATCGTTCCGCGACGCCCTCCAGGAAGCTGCCGATGGTCTCGCCGATCAGCGGGACATCGTGTGCGCCGTGTACGTAGCTCGGTTTGGCTCCCATCTCGTCTCCTCCCTGTTATGAAGAACGGTCAGCGCCGCAGCGCCGTGAAGGCCGCAGGCTCCCACTCGCGCAGCGCCAGCAGCAGGCCGCTGCCGCGGCGCTTGGGCAGCGGCGATGCCAGGCTCTCCTCGTGCAGCTCGGCGAAGCGGGCGCGCAGCTGGCGCAGCTCGGCCTGCATGCGCGCCAGCGCGCTCTCCGTCAGCATACCGTGAGTGAAGGCCAGCGACTGCTCCGGCTTGTCGAAGCCGCTGTCGAGAAAATCGTCCAGGCCCTCGGTGCGGAAGTAGCGGCGGATCGGCCCGTCCGGCAGCCAGTCGAAATCGCGCGCCACGTTCAGGCGGATGCGGTTGCCGGGCATGAGGGCGATCAGGTGCAGGCGGTCCAGGTGCAGTAGCTTCTGCAGGCACTCGGCCTCCGTCAGCCTGTACACGGCCAGCATGTCCTGCAGGGTCCAGTGGTTCAGGGCGCAGACGGCCACCAGCAGCAGGCGCGTGTCGGACACGAGTTCCTTTTCCTGGGCAGGGCTGAGTGTCCTCAAGCGTGTTTCGGTCACCGCGGCTTCTTGGGCCAGTTCGGCCAGGGTGAAGCCGAGCATGTTGCTGATCTCGACCAGGCGATCGACGCCGAGGGTGTCCGAGGTCAGGAGGCGCTTGACGCTCGCCTCCGACAGCTGCAAGGCGGCGGCGACGTCGCGGTAGGTCTTGCCCTGCAGTTTCAGCTGGCGCTTGATGGTGGTGAGGAGCTGGGTAACTTCGGACATTGCGGTGAGGTTTCTTCTGTGACAATATTCGGTGTCAGATTACATCATAACAACACTGGAGACGCCACATGGATTTTGCCGATTACCTCGCCTGCGACGCCACTGCCCTCGCCCAGCTTGTGGCGCGGGGCGATGTCAGCGCCGGCGAACTGCTGGATGTGGCGCTTGGGCAGAATCGGCGGGTGCATGGGAGTGTGAATGCGGTGGTGCGGGTGATGGAGTCGGAGGCGCGGTCCCAGATTTCTTCTGGCGCGCTTACCGGTCCGTTTGGCGGCGTGCCCTTTCTGATCAAGGATGGCGTGCAGGATTATGCCGGGATCCCTACTACTTACGGCAGCCGTTCGATGGCTGGGGTGGTGCCTGCGCGGCATTCGCATGTGGTCGAGCGTTATCTGAAGGCTGGCCTGGTCATTTTCGGGAAGACGAATTTGCCTGAGTTTGCGATTCGGGCGGTGACCGATCCGGAGCTGTTTGGGCGGACGAATAATCCCTGGGATTTGACGCGGACGCCTGGGGGTTCAAGTGGCGGAGCGGCGGCTGCGGTGGCTGCCGGGATTGTGCCGATGGCGGCCGGGAACGATGGTGGCGGGTCCTTGCGGATTCCGGCGGCTTGTTGCGGTCTGTTTTCTTTGCGGCCTACACGTGGGCGGGTGTCGTCCGGGCCGGGGCTTGGCGAAGTGTGGTTCGGGGCGTCCAGCGAAGGTGTGATTTCGCGGAGTGTGCGGGATTCGGCTTTGGCGCTGGATGTTTTGCAGGGGGCTGAGCCTGGGGATCCTTTTGTGATTGCGCCGCCTGGCGAGCCTTATGTGCAGGCGATGCTGCGGGAGCCTGGGCGTTTGCGGATCGGGTTTACTTCTGTTTCGCCGATTGGGACTGAGGTGCATCCGGAGGCGGTTCTTGCTGTTGAGCGCACGGCACGGCTGCTTGAAAGTTTGGGGCATCACGTCGAGGAGGCTGCGCCGCAGATTGATGGGGCGGCGCTGGCGCAGAGTTATCTGCACGTGTACTTCGGGCAGATTCCGGCTGCGGTGGCGCGGGCGAAGGCGCTCGGTGCAAAGGCCCACGACTTGGAACTGATGAACCGGATTCTTGTGACGCTGGGGTCGAGCGTGTCGGCGATGGAGCTGACCACGCAACTGAATCGGTGGAATGAATTCTCGCGTTCTCTGGCTGCGTTCCATGCGCGGTACGACCTGCTGCTGACGCCGACCCTGGCTGCGCCGCCAATCACGCACGGCACCGGCGATCCGTCGGGCTTCGAGAAGGCGCTGTTCGGCTTCCTGCATGGAACCGGGGTGATGGGCGTGCTGGCGAAGATGGGGCTGCTGGATGGGACGGTGCGGAAGATCGCCACCGACAACCTGCGTTATGTTCCCTTCACCCAGCTGTCGAACCTGACCGGCACGCCGTCCATGAGCGTGCCCCTGCACTGGACGGCGGATGGCCTGCCGCTGGGCGTGCAGTTCGTCGGGCCATTCGGCAGCGAAGACCGCCTGCTGCAGCTGGCGCGCCAACTGGAGCAGGCGCAGCCCTGGTCCGACAGGCGGCCGGCGCTGGCGTCCCTGGAACGCAGGTCCTGAAGCAAAGGCGTGCCGCTTTCTTGTGGCCTGTCACGTCGACGACCGTAGCCGCGAGTCGATCAATACCCGAACCTTGTTGGCAAACCTGCCGATCTCGAAGGGCTTTGTGATCACTTCCATGCCCGGGTCGAGACGGCCATTGCCGACCGCCGCCGTATCGGCATAGCCCGTGATGAACAGTACCTTGAGCTTGGGACGCCATACGCGTGCCGCATCCGCCACCTGGCGGCCGTTCAACCCACCGGGCAGGCCCACGTCCGTCACCAGCAGGTCCACGCGCGTATTCGAGCGCAATATCTGCAAGCCAGTCGGGCCATCCTGCGCTGTGAGCACGCGATAGCCGGCGTCACGCAATACCTCTTCGACGATGTCACGGAGCGTATGTTCATCCTCGATAAGCAGCACTGTCTCGCCTTGGCCGCGTGCGATGGACGAGGTTTCGACAGGCTCGTCGGCGAGCGCCGCGCCGGCATGACGCGGCAGGTAGAGACACATGCTTGTGCCGATTCCCACCTCGGAGTGCACCTGTACTTCGCCGCCTGACTGGCGCACGAAGCCGTAGACCATCGACAGCCCGAGACCCGTGCCCTCCCCCAAAGGCTTGGTGGTATAGAAGGGATCGAAGATCCGCTCGATGACCTCCGGAGGCATGCCGGTGCCGGTGTCCGAGACACACAGCGAGATGTACTGGCCAGGGGGTATAGTGCGTTCCGCACTCAGTTCGTCGATCGATTTATTGGCCGTCACCAGCGTCAGCTTGCCACCGCCCGGCATCATCGCATCGCGCGCATTGATGCACAGGTTGAGCAGTGCATTCTCGAGCTGGGATGCATCGACCTTTGTCGGCCAGAGATCCTGCTCGTTGATGACCTGCAGTTCGACCATGGGGCCGATGGAGCGGCGGACCAGCTCATCCATGCCTGCAATCAGGCGGTTGACATCGGTGGGCTTGGGATCGAGCGTTTGCCGGCGCGAGAAGGCAAGCAGGCGCTGGGTAAGCGAGGCGGCGCGGCGCACGGAGGATTCTCCGATGTCGATGTAACGCTCAAGCCCGTGATACTGGCCACGTTGCAGTTTGAACTTGAGCACCTGCAGGCCGCCGCTGATGGAAGCGAGCAGGTTGTTGAAGTCGTGCGCCAGCCCACCCGTGAGCTGACCCACCGCCTCCATCTTCTGCGACTGTCGCAAGGCCTCCTGTGCCTGTTCGAGTTCCGCCTCGCGCGCCTTGTTCAGGCTGAGGTCACGCCCGACGGCAACGAAATTCTCCCCATCGGGTTCCGGCATCACCGTCCACTCGATATGCTTCCAGCCACCGTCCCGCGTAGCGATCCGGTTCTCGAATCGGGCGGGCTGGTGCGTCTCCCCCATCCTTGCGATCGCCGCCAGGGTGGCAGGCATGTCTTCCGGATGCATGAAACTCGCATACGAGCGCGTCAGCAGCTCCGTTTCGCTCCAGCCCAGGATCTGTGTCCAGGCGGGACTGACGGCCGACATGTGTCCGGTGTAGTTAGCCAAGGCAAGCATGTCCTGAGACAGGTTCCAGAGACGGTCGCGCTCGGCCGTGCGCGCAGCCAATTCGGCTTCGCGTTCTTTCTCTACCGTGATGTCTCGGCCGGTTGCATAGCTCATGTCCCCGGCCGGCGCTGCGGCCCAGGAGATCCAGCGAATCGAACCGTCCTTGTGCCGATAGCGATTTTCGATGATCGGCCGACCGCCCGACGCTGCCGTCTCGTAAGCGTCGACCGTCATGGCGTGGTCCGCTTGAACGACGAACTCGTTGACATGTCGACCGACGAGCTCTTCAGGCGCATAACCGAGCACGTCGGTCCAAGCCGGATTTACCCGGCGAAAATAGCCCGCGAAGTCAATTACGAGCATCAGGTCGGGCGAGGTATCCCACATGCGGTCACGCTCGGCGGTGCGCTCGGCAACTTGCGTTTCCAATGTTTCGTTCAGTTCTCGAAGCCTTTGCTCGGCCCGCTTTCGGGCGCTGACGTCCTTGAACACGATCGCCACCTGACGCTTGGCAGCCGGCTCCACCCGGAAACACGCGACCTCGAGGTGCCGATCGGTCGCTTCAAGATGACGCTCGAAGTGGACCGGCTCCCCGGTCTCGAGCACGCCGCGGAACAGCGCTACCCAGGCATCGGCCTCGCTTTTCGTCAGCTTGTCCCGGCCGGTCTTGCCGACGATGTCGGCGATACCCGAGTGGCGAATATAGGCAGGATTCGCTTCCAGATGCAGATAATCGGACAGCGGTCCGTGCGGTCCGTCGATGAACTCGACGACGCAGAAGCCTTCGTCGATCGACTCGAACAGGGTACGATAGCGCGCCTCGCTTTCACGCAGCGCGGCCTCAGCCATTTTCCTGTCGTGGATGTCGACCGAGATGCCGAACCAGCGAGCGATTTCTCCGGTTTCGGCATCGCGATAAGGTTCGGCACGCGCGTGAAACCAGCGGTCAACGCCGGCGGCCGAGCGGATGCGATGCTCGATGTCGAACGGCTCCCCAGTCCCAAGCGCCACTTCCCACGCCGCTACGACCCTGGCCCTATCGTCAGCATGAAGGAATCTTGCTGCTATCTCGGCCGGTGCCGCGCCCACGCCTGTCGTCCCGGTGTACTCGGTGAACTGCTTATTCAGGAACTCCATCTGTCCGTGACGATCGGTGATCCAGATAATCTGCGGTACTGCGTCCGCCATGAGCCGAAAACGCCTTTCGCTCTCGTACAGGCGCTGCTCCGATTCGACCTTTTCAGTGATGTCGAGCGTGGTGTGTGAGATGCAGAGTAAATTTCCATCCGCATCGTAAACAGGCGTATTGGTTGCATTCCAATATCTGTTCTCGAACCATCGCCTGCCATCCCGATGCATTTCGATCGGGTATAGCTGGGCAGGCATTATCTGGCTTTTTCCTGTTTCGATCGCACGCGCGATCGATTTCGCCAGCGCCTTTACTGCCGAGTAAGGATCATCCGGATTATCGGGAAAAGCCTCGAAAAGTCGCTTTCCCTCCACGTCGGCACGTGAACGGTGCACCCCTTGGAGAAATGCGTCATTCACCTCCAGGATTTCAAGTTCCTCGGTGGGCGCCAACAGGCACTGACCTATGGGAGAGGCATGAAACGATACGCTAAATAGGTTCGGAGGCAACATAAACAGGGAGGGATAGGTAGTCTACTATTATGTGACAAATCTCCTCGGACTGCCGCCGCTGTGGATCCACGATCCAGTGCTCAGGCAACGTAGAAGAAGACGGCGACGTAATGGCAGACACTTCCGCCGAGAACGAACAAGTGCCAAATTCCATGCCCGTGACGCAGCTTGTGGTCGCTTACGTAAAAGCCGATGCCGACCGTGTAGAACATGCCGCCAGCCACCAACCATCCAAAACCCGTCCAGCCCAAGCTTGTCAGCAGAGGGACAATGCCGGCAACCGCCAGCCACCCCATGATCAAATAAATAACAAGCGACAAGATGCGCGCGCCTTTGGCATACCAGAGTTCCTGACCAATACCGACAAGCGCCAAGGTCCACACGGCTCCGAACATCGGCCAACCATAGCTGCCACGAAGCGTTACCAGCGTAAACGGCGTATAACTGCCCGCGATAAGCAAATAGATGGCGCAATGGTCCATCTTCCGCAGTACGCTTTTCGCTGGCCCTTGCGTGCTGTGGTATAGGGTGGAAGTCACGTACAGGATGAGCAGCATCGCCGCATAAACGGAGCAGCTGAGGATTTTCCAATAGTCGCCCGTGCGGCTCGCGGTGACGATCAAAACCATACCGCTGACTGCAGCCAGCGCCGCGCCAATGGTATGGGAAATAATGTTGAAGCGCTCGCCTGCAAGCATAGGGCACCGCTGAAGAGTTCTATCGGCCAGGAAACCTTGCGATTTCCACCCGAGTCAGCCAGTAATTCACGCTGCACCGGATCGGGCCGGCGAGCGGATAGGCGGCAATGTCAGGCATCCACCGAATGAAAAATTACTCAATGACAAGCTCTGGCGACGGTCTCCGCCGGGTTGAAGACAGGACGCGTTCCGAGACCCAAATCGGTACACCAGAATTTTGAAGATATTCTTTAGCGGCCTCAAGGCCAAGCATGGCCTCGAACACGAGTGCAACCTCTACCCGTTGCGACGTCAGATGATCCTTCCTCAGATCGGATATATCGTTCGTTGGAACGGGCTCCCGGATGAACGCCCGACGGGTCGCATAACGCCGGTCTTTTCGTCTTACCCGCCCCGGATCGCCCCGTAGTACTCTCTCGATGACGGCTTGCGGGATTTTTTCACGAATGAGAATCCAGTACGCACGATCTGAGCCGTAGAGTTTATTGATATGAACAGCGGCCTCAACGTAGGCGGCCTGAACATATTTCGTCCTGCGACAGCGCGCGTATCCGAGGCTCATGGTTTCCAGTCCCGATCGACTCAAGACCGACCCATCATCCCATACTCTCGCGGATGTTGTAACACAAATGAATGGCTGGCTTTCCGTTCGTTGCTACAGTTCAGGGGGCAAATGAATCTAGGCATCCGCTTGGCGCGCTCTACTACGTTTTCTAGGCTTTCCGCAAGTCGACATGTTTGAGGCACGTCAAGCGAGAGAGTTTGATAAGCCTCAGGATCGGTCGATGGAAAATCGAACTGACACACGCACTGCCCTTCTAATTGACGCTGTCGTCGTCAGTGGAGAGGGCCGCGGCACTACCGAAATCGCTTGCATACTTTGCGGAAACGGCGTACCACTTCAGCTTGTTCTTCGGGTTTTGACCAAGCCATGCTCTCGCAGGCAGCTAACACTTACGCAGCAGTGATTCCGCAACAATCGACAGTTGAAAAACAAAAAGCCCTTGGCAGACAAGGGCTTTTTTGAGAAAACTGGCGGAAGCGGTGTCAGCAGTAGTTTGTCTATGAAAATGCAGACATTTTTCTCAGTCTACCCACCGGGATGCCCACTGGGCTATTTAGCTTGCGCGTGAGAACCAGTTGCCAGTAGGGATGCGGCAAGGTTTTCACCAAGCTCCGCTATCGACTGCGCATTCAAACGGTCATGCGACACACTCATCAAGCGCGCTTAGCGGCAGGGGCGGCACCGCGAGCTCATCGCGCAATGATCGATCAAGGGCTTTTAGTGCGACTATCACAGTCCGCTTTTGACCTTGGATTCAACCGGTCGACGCAACAAGTTGGCTGAATCGTTCAGCGGGTGTTTGATATTCTAAAGTCTTCCTTGGCCGCTCATTCAGTTTGCGGGCAACTTCATTGAGTTGAGCCTGCGAGTATGCTGAGACATCGACGCCTTTAGGGAAGTACTGGCGCAATAGCCCATTGGTGTTTTCATTACTGCCACGTTGCCACGGGCTGTGCGGATCACAGAAGTAGACATCGATGTCGGTGGCAAGCGTAAAGCGCTTATGGTCAGCCAGCTCTTTACCCCTGTCCCAAGTGAGCGATTGATAGAGTTCCTGGGGCAATTCGCGCGCATTATCGATCAATGCATCGATGACTGTTTCGGTGTCTTTGCTGGCGATTTTTACCAGCATGACATAACGGGTCTGACGCTCAACCAAAGTGGCGATCTGACTGTTACGGTCTCCGAACAGCAAGTCGCCCTCCCAATGGCCAGGTACCGCTCGATCTTCGACCGTGGCAGGCCGTTCGCTGATCGATACCGTATCTTTGATCCTGCCGTGGTTGTCGGTTTTTTGTGTGTGATGACGCGACCGGCGCATGATCCGGGGCCGCCGAAGATGCGCTAAAAGCTCTTTTTTCAGCGCACCACGTGCCTGAATGAAGAGGCTACGATAAATCGTCTCATGCGACACGTGAAAGTCCTCGTCCCCTGGAAACGTATGTTTGAGCCACCCGGCAATTTGCTCTGGCGCCCACTGTAATTGAAGTTTGGTGGCCACGATTTCTGCCAGCACAGGATTGTCCACCAGCTTACATGTCTTGGGACGTTGGGCGCGCGTCCAGGCAGCATCGTCGGCGCAGTTTGCTCGGTAGCTCGTTTGACCGCCGTTCCGGCTGATCTCGCGGCTAATTGTAGAAGGTGCTCGTCCGAGAAGTTGGGCGATTCGCCGGATCGGATGACCAGCAGCTAACGAGCGCGATATCTCTTCCCGCTCTGCCAGCGACAAGGCCAACCTTGATCGCTGCCTTTGCGCAGGGCGAATGCCGCCAGACTCGGCAAGAATTCGCTGTATCGATGAGTGATTTCGATCGAACAGCGCGGCAATTTGATGCAGCGATTCGCCCTTCTTCCAACGCTCTCACATGAGCGCCTTCTGGCTTTCTGTATAGTAGATTCTAGGTCTCTGCTTCATCCGCAACACTCCTTCTGCTCATGCAGAGTTTAGTGTGTTGCATTGACCGGTTGAATCCAAGACCCGGAGCGGACATTGCAGGAGTGGGCGGCAACGCTGGGAAGCTACTGAGCCTCGACCCCTGGCTTTCCTGAAGCAGATATGCGTTTACGTTCTGGAAAGCTAAATTTTTTGGTCAATGAGTAAAATTCGGGCTTGAATGCTACACATCCGTTACATGGCCTCACAGCTTCTAAGGCGGTAATGCGTTCTTCAGTCAACTGCATCAAACATAAATCCACCGAAAAATTGTAACCGCTTCCACCCTGCATCGCCTCGTTCCGGAATTTGCATTCCGCGTCACGGAAAGCAATCCATGTGCGCTGCGCACTTTGCAGTCCTTGTGGCTTTGCGAGCGCGCGCATCAAAGTTCCATAGACGACGTTTAAACGTGTATCGGATTCTTTCAGCTCTCGGCTCATGCAGAAAGTATTTTCTACCATATTACTTTCCTCACAATGCTCGTGCTTTATCGATGCCATATCGCTTTGTTGTTCGGCCGCCTTTGTTAGGGATGACAGCGAAAAGCAGCAAAGAAGTATTCCCAATACAGGCAACCGCCCTGACAAAGAAAACCCCACAATTGCTCCTCCTAATAATCGATCGTACTTAGGTCCGCTCCTGGCCGATTGCGGACAACCAGAAAGACCCCAGTGTATCAGCCTATTTACCGCACAAGATTCGGGGTTTCATTCAACCAACCCACAAGATCATCAAAATCCTTTAACCCCATCTTCGCCCCGAGAACACGCTGATACTCAACAGCGCCAGCAGTGAAGAATGACGATGTAATAACCAACCCCTGATGAGCGCCCTGAGTCTCCGTTACGCTGTGCAAGCCACGTACAACTTCCACGCCAACCTTCCGGCCCGGGTTATACCGCTTACACTCCCCCACGATAAGAAACGGCGCTACTGGATTGCTCAGCTTTGCGAAGAAGTCGAACCCTCCATCCTTACTCGGAGGCGTCAACGTCACATCAAAACCGCGCTTTTCAAAGAGGCGTGCCACCAACTCCTCAAACCTACGTGGATTTAACCCGTACATCAGCGAGGGATCAGTCGCAAGGAGCCGTATAAGCTCGTCGTTCGCATCCTGAACGACTTCAATCTGGCTAACAGTTGGCTCAGGGTTCTGATACAGCACATGGGATGCAGCCGCATCCATACCATGCGAACTCCGGAGGTACGCCAGCAACTGATCTTTCGCTGCCGTACCAACAAGATCACTACCCGTCAATCCAGTCAGCCCTGCACGACTGAACTGCTCGATGAGCAGATCAACAGGCATCATCAAGTCACTCGCCATCCACTCTAATGTACCGGGCACTCCTGAACGCTGACGATTAGGGTCGCGACCGAGCATGCGATCCCAAGCATCCAGCACCGGGGCCCTTCCGTGCCCTACAAGGCTTCGTGCACGCGCCGACTGAGCAAGGCGGTCGAATATCTCATTCTTTTTACGCATGAGAACATTGTAACGACTAACCTACCGCTCCGGCCGAACATCCCAGAAGCCATCCGCCGCCCTTGCAAGCTGATCATCCAGCATATCCCATGCAAAGCCCGCATCCCTGATCACTCGCCCCAACAACTCCACCACACCCTGCACTGACGCTATCGTCCTACGCAGATCACCCCACGTAATTCCGGCTGTGGAAACGTCGAAGAACGAATAGACCCCATCACGCATAACGACTTCCGCATGGGCCGACGCCTTATCTCGGATGGTCACGCATCCCTTAACAGCCTCGGAGGTCGATAGGTCAGCCCAAGCCGCGACCAAGTCCGAATACAAGCGATCAAACATCACTCCACGCTCCAGCGCCTCTCGCTCGCCCATTGCACGCAGCAACCCCACCAACTCCTGATCAGGCTCGCCATCCATCAATGTCGGACTAACCTCCACGTAACGCTTGCGCAGAGCAGCGCGAACAAGATGACAATTCAACTCCCCAATCAGACCCTTTATGCTCGGCGTCCGCTTATCATCGTCCATCACCACTTTGGCAATGTCTTGGCAGCAGGCCAGAAACAAGGTGTGCCGCAGGATCAGGTAGCCCCTCGCCCGCCTACCACTCCCCCACCGCTCAGGAACTCCAGCCCCAAACAGCATAGGGTGCAACATCGCATACCGCTCTCGAAGGACAAGGAAAGCGTCCAACAGATGCGAGGCATGGGCCTCAAGCTTGATCAGCTTCGCCTTGACTTGCGACGACTTCATATCACCAACAACACTGCTGGATATTTCATTTTTGTCAACATTATGAGCATCTCGGGGAAACCGTGTTAAGCCACGCAGGCACAACATGACATCTTAGTGCTTGCCGGAACTCATTTCCAGTGAGATAATGCGCTCATGGTGGCGGCCCACTGGCGAATCTGCACGCCTATTGCAAACACACACATAGGAGGCTTCGGCTTTAACGTTTTTAGAAGGAGGTTTTACATGACTCACACTGACCATCTCATCCCCGTTACCAAAGTAGCAACCATTCTGGGGATTGGAGTTAGCACCGCTTGGCTGTGGTGCACGACAAAGGCGGATTTCCCTACCCCCATCCGCTTGTCACGGAAATGCACCCGATGGTCCTTGGATGAGGTCAACTCCTTCGCTGACAGCCTGAAGCTCGCACGCCCTTGTGGGTAAGAACGGGGGTAGCTGAGCAGCTATCAAGAAAAACCCTATTATAATCAAGTAGTTATAGGGTTTTGATGGCGGAAGCGGTGAGATTCGAACTCACGAACGGGTTCCCCCGTCGGCAGTTTTCAAGACTGCTGCCTTCAACCACTCGGCCACGCTTCCTGGGGAACCGCATTATACATAAATCGTTGCCGTACAGGCAGCTCAAGCCACCAACAACCAGTTCTCCCGCAACGCCTTCTCGAAGTCGTACGCTGGCAGCGGCTTGCCATACAGGTAGCCCTGCACCTCATCGCAGCCCGCCTGCCGCAGGAACTCCATCTGTTCCAGGGTCTCGACACCCTCGGCGATGACCCGGTGCCCCAGCTTGCGTCCCATGCTGATGATGGTGCTGGCAATCGCGCAGTCGCTCACGTCGGCAGGAATCCCGGTAGTGAAAGACCGGTCGATCTTCAGGGTATCGATCGGGAAGCGCTTCAAATACGAAAGAGAAGAGTACCCAGTCCCAAAGTCATCCAGCGACAAGGCCACGCCCAGCGCACTGATATGGTCCATGATGCCGATGACGTAATCGATATCGTGCATCAGCGTACTCTCGGTAATCTCCAGCTCCAGCCACGATGCATCGATGCGGTAGCGGCGCAGGGTATCCGCCACCCGCCCCGGTAGCGAAGACGTGAACTCGCGCGCCGACACGTTCACCGCCAGCCGGAACGGTGGCAAGCCAGCCCGCTGCCAGATCGCCGCCTGCGCGCAGGCCTGCTCCAGCACCCACTCCCCCACCTGCACGATCAGACCGGTGGTCTCGGCCAGCGGGATGAAGTCGGAAGGCGGGATCATGCCGCGCTGCGGATGCATCCAGCGCACCAGCGCTTCGGCGCCGACCAGGCGGGAGCTAGAGATCTCGAATTTCGGCTGGTAGTGCAGCAGCAGTTCACCGTGGCCCAGCGCGTGGCGCAGGCCGGTTTCGATCTGCATCCGCTGCTGCATCCCCTCGTTCATGTCGAGGCGGTAGAAGGCCACGCTCTGGTCAGGCGTCTCGATGCGTTCCTTGGCCCGCTGCATCGCAATGTCCGCCATGCGCAGCAAGGTCTCGGCGTCCGCGCCGTCCTGCGGGTAGACGCTGATGCCGATGCTGGCGCCCACGCGCAGGTCGTGGCCGCCGATGAGGAATGGCGCTTCCAGCACCGCCTGCAGCTTCTGCGCCACCGTGGTCGCTTCGAAGTGCTGGCGGACGTCGAACAGGCCGATCGCGAATTCGTCGGCGGCCAGGTGCGAGACCACGTCTTCGTCGCGCAGGGTGTTGCGGAAGCGCTGGGCGACCTGGCGCAGCAGCTCGTCGCCGACGGTGCGGCCGAGGGTGCCGTTGATCAGCTTGAAGCGGTTCAGGTCGATGTACAGCACGCAGGCCGTACCTTCGTTGCGCTGGGCCGACATCAGGCCCTGGTCGACCAGGCGCGCGAACAGCGTGCGGTTCGGCAGGCCGGTCAGCTCCTGGTAGTAGGCCAGGTGGTGCAGGCGTTCCTCGGCCAGCTTGCGCTCGGTGATGTCGGTCAGGTAGGCGATCAGGCCCACCGGGTTGTCCTCGAGGTCGCGCAGCGGCGAGAGCGACAGGCTGGCCCAGAAGACCTCGCCGGACTTCTTGCGGCGCCGGACTTCCATCATGCGGCCGCCCTGCTCGGCAAAGGCGTCCGGGAAGTCCGCGCCCTCTTCCGCATCGTCGACGTACAGGAACAGGACGTGGCGCCCCACCGCTTCCACCGCCGTGTAGCCGAACAGCTGCTCGGCGCCGCGGTTCCAGCTGGTGATGTAGCCCATGCGGTCGGTGGTCAGCACGGATTCGTGGATCTGGTCGAGGATCTGCGACTGGTGCGCCAGCTGGGCCTCGACCTGGGCGTAGGCGTGGGTGATGCGCTGGGCCAGGCCGTGCATCTGCATCAGGGTCGCGGTGAGGGTCGCCAACGCGTCGAGCTGGCGCCGGTCGGCGTCGCGGAACGGGCGGCCGCCGAGCTGGTAGCGGCCCAGGCAATCGATGCCTGACATGACCGGCGCCACCAGCGCCTGATCGGCTACATCGCCGGCCACATCGCCGGACCAGGGTCCCGCCACGAACACGGCCTCCGGACTGGCCAGCATCGCCCCGGCGATGCGCCCCAGCTCCGCGTACAGCGCGTCGCCGCGCAATCCAAGTACGGCCTGGCACAAGGCAGCGCTGCTGCCGGCGATATCGAGCGACGGAGCAGCGGGGAGCTTAGACATTGCGCGCCACCTGTATGGCCCAGTGATAGGCGTGGAGCTGGCCCTGCCACCAGGACAGGCTGTCGACGCCGGCGGCGTCCAGTACCGCGGCGTTCGGTCCCGGCATCTCGCACAGGCGCAGGCGCTCGCCCAGGCGGCCTTCGCGCGCCAGCAGGGCCGCTTCGACGTCCTCCGGCAGGTTCAGGTCGCGCAGCAGTTCGGCCATCGGGCTGCGGAACAGGCGGTCGAGCAGCGAGAACACGCCGGTCATGAAGGCCAGGTCCTGCTCGTCGCGGTCGCCGCCATCGCGCTTGCACAGTTCTTCCAGCATGGCGCCGCGGCGGGCGGCGATCGGCAGCAGCAGATTCGGCGGACCGTCCGGGTGCGGGCGGGCGTACAGCAGCAGCTGCAGCCAGCGCTGCAATTGGCGCCGGCCGATGCGGCTGATGGCCTGGCCGAAGCTGGTGATCTGGATGCCGCTCGAGAACGCAGCCGAGTTGACCAGCTTGAGCAGGTGGTAAGAGAGCGCCGGGTCCTGCTTCAGCTGGGCTTCGAGTTCGCAGGAATCGGCATCGCGCGAGAGCAGCGCCAGCATGGTCATCAGGCGGCGGCGCGTGGTGCCGTCGTCGGGCTGCTGTGCGTCCTCGTCCGCGCTGTCAGTGTCGTCGAGCGCATACAGGCCGGAAAACCAGCTAAAGCCCGCGTTTGCGCAGGCGCGCAGGGCAGCCCGGGTGTCGACGCCGCGCGCCAGGTGCGGGCCGAACAGGGCCGGCAACGGGGTCGGCGGCAGTGCAGTGCCGTCGCCACCGACATGACGCGAGACGCTGCGCAGCGCCAGCGGTGGGGCCGTGCCGGCCGGCGCCTGGCCGTCCAGCAGCACACGGTAGCCGGTCAACTGCAGCTCGGCCAGGCGCCTTGCTACGCCCTCACCCGCCAGCGATTCGGCGTCGACCGCCAGCACCACGCGGTTCGGCGGCAGCAGTTTTAGAATGGGAGGTGTCAGCGCCGCCGGGGAATCCAGCAGCAGGATGCAATCCAGGGGCGCCACCGCGGCCAGCAGGTCGGGCGCGCCGAACATGGCCTGCAGGGTGGCGTCGTCGAAACTGCCCTCGGCTGCGCGCATCAGCAGCGCAACCCATTCGTTCTGCGCGTTGGCCACGGAGCGAATGTCAACCAACGGGAACGGGGCAGCAGCCATTAATGTTTATGCATGATTGGTTATTTCGATAATAGTAGTGCAGGGATTATCGGAAAGCAACCCAAATGTTTCCTAGTGGATACACTTTTCCCAAGTATATTTACACCGCGTGCTGGACTGCGAATTTGATGAGCTCGGCCTGCCCTTCAATGCCGAGTTTGCGCTTGATGTTCAGGCGGTGGGTCTCGACGGTGCGCACCGACAGGTCGAGGGCGCGGGCGATCTGCTTGTTCGATTCGCCGTTGGCGATATGGCGCAGCACTTCCTGCTCGCGCACGGTCAGCTGGTTGTCCGGCATGGTCGGGCGGGCAAGCTGGCGCGCCACCGGGGCGCTGTAGTAGATGCCGCCGGCCATCACGGTGTCGATCGCCAGCACGATGTCCTTGCCCGGCGCATCCTTCAGCACGTAGCCGCGCGCGCCGGCCTGCATGGCCTGGCTCACGTATTCGAGCTTGTCGTGCATGGAGAGGATCAGCACGGCGACCTCCGGGTGGCGGCGGCCCAGCTGCGCGGTGGCTTCGATGCCGCTGCCGTCGCGCATGGTGATGTCCATCAGCACCAGGTCGACCGGGGCGCTGTCCACCATCGCCAGGGCCTCGGCGCCGGAGCCGGCTTCGGCCACCACGCGGAAGTGCGGCACCGCTTCCAGGCGGGCGCGCAGGCCATCGCGCACCAGGGGATGGTCGTCCACCAGCATGATGTGGACAGTTTTTTCCGGGGTGTCAGTCATCGTGGTTCCAGTGAGTCAGGTCGACGATCGCGCGCACCGTGGTGCCCGCCTTCGATGAGGTGATCCGGAGCGTGCCGCCGATCGCGTCGAGCCGCTCCATCATATTGCGCAGGCCGATGCCGCGCTGCGGGTGCACGGCGACGTCCTCGGTATCGAAGCCGGCGCCATCGTCGGTGACGGCCAGCGTCAGTTCATGGCGGCGCCGTTCCAGCGCCAGCGAGATCGTCGACGCATGGGCATGGCGCTCGATGTTCGTCAGCGCTTCCTGGGCGATGCGGAACAGCACCGTGCCCACCACCTGCGGCAGTTTCTCGACGTGGCCGCTGGCCGAGAAGGCGACCGGCATGCCGCTGTGCTGGCTGAATTCCTCGGCCAGGTGTTCGAGTGCGGCGGCCAGGCCCAGGTCGTCCAGCAAGGTCGGCCGCAGGTCGTGCGAGATGCGCCGCACTTCGCCCAGCACCTTGTTGAGTTCTTCGGCGGTGCGCTCGAAGCTGGTGCGCGCCTGCTGTTGCTGGTCGGGGTTGCCCGCCAGGCGGATCACGCCGGCCTCGATCTGCAGCTTGATCGATACCAGCCACTGGCTGATGCCGTCGTGCAGGTCGCGCGACAGGCGCGCGCGCTCGGTCTCCTGCGAATCGACCACGCGCTGGGCCAGTACCTTCAGCTTGGCGTCGGCGACCCGCGATTCGCTCACGTTCAGCGCCAGCCCGGAGGCGCCGATCGCCAGCGCCGACAGGATCGCCAGCCCGGCGATCCACCACATCGTGCTCTCGATATTGCGCGACTGCTGGGCGTCGACCTTGGCCAGGGCGGCGTCGACGTCGTCGAGGTAGAGGCCACTGCCCATCATCCAGCCCCAGTCCTTGATCGGGACCACGTAGCCCAGCTTGGGCGCAGCCACGCCGGTCGAGGGCTTGACCCAGTTGTAGCGCACCAGTCCCCCGCCCCGCTTGGCCACTGCGACCAGGTTCTGGATGGTCGGCGCGCCGAACTGGTCGTGCAGGTTCCACAGGTCGCGTCCGACCAGCTCGGGCTGGCGCGGATGCATCAGGTTGCGGCCGTTGAGGTCGTACACGAAGAAGTAGCCGTCGTCGCCGAAGCTGAGCGATGCCAGCACACGCTTGGCTTCCTCCAGCGTGGCCGGGTCCTTGCGGCCGGAGCTGGTGAGGTGGGCGATGGCGTGCGAGGCCAGCTCGACGTAATGCTCGAGCTCGGCCTGCTTGGTGGCCAGGTAGGCTTGCTGGATGGTGGCGCGCTGCTGCTGGGCCAGGGTCACGGCCTGCTGCCGGATGAACAGGGCGATCGCGCACAGGGCCACGATCAGCGGGGCGATTGCAAGAAAGATGAACTTCTGCCTTAACTTCATTCCGTGCGCATGCATTTCGTCGTAACATGAAATTGTACGCCCGATCACGCGCTTACCCCTACGTAGTCCTACGCAAGCGGCTGCGTAATCATGCGCTTGTTTCAAGCGAAGGCGTGCAAGATACTCACCGGTAGCTTGCCAGTAATGTAAGCAAGAACAGCACTTACAGAAAAAGCAATCACTGCTTGGAGGAGTCACCATGAATCGTCTTACAAGCCGGCTCGGTTGGGCCGCGCTTTCGCTGGCGGGCGCCATTGCGCTCGCCTATGTCGCGTTACACCGCGGCGAATCCATCAACGCGGTCTGGGTCGTGGTCGCCGCCGTGTGCGTCTACCTGATCGCCTACCGCTTCTACAGCCTCTACATTTCCGACAAGGTGATGGGCCTCGACGCCCGCCGCCAGACCCCGGCCTACAAGTTCAACGACGGCCTCGACTTCGTGCCGACCAATCGCTACGTGCTGTTCGGTCACCATTTCGCCGCCATCGCAGGCGCGGGTCCGCTCGTCGGGCCGGTCCTGGCCGCGCAGATGGGCTACCTGCCCGGCATGCTGTGGATCCTGTCCGGCGTGGTCCTGGCCGGCGCCGTGCAGGACTTCATGGTCCTGTTCATGTCGATGCGCCGCGACGGCCGCTCGCTGGGCGACCTGATCAAGTCCGAAATGGGCGAGATCCCGGGCGTCATCGCGCTGTTCGGCACCTTCATGATCATGGTGATCATCCTGGCCGTGCTGGCGCTGATCGTCGTGAAGGCGCTGACCGGCTCGCCGTGGGGCTCCTTCACCGTCATGGCCACCATCCCGATCGCGCTGTTCATGGGCGTGTACTCGCGCTTCATCCGCGTCGGCCGCATCGGCGAAGTCTCGCTGATCGGCTTCGTGCTGCTGATGGCGGCGATCGTCGGCGGCCAGTACGTGCACGATTCGGCCACCTGGGCGCCGGTGTTCACCTTCACCGGCGTGCAGCTGACCTGGATGCTGATCGGCTACGGCTTCGTCGCTTCCGTGATTCCCGTGTGGCTGCTGCTGGCTCCGCGCGACTACCTGTCGACCTTCCTGAAGATCGGCACCATCGTCGCCCTGGCGCTGGGCATCGTGTTCGTCGCGCCGATGCTGCAGATGCCTGCGCTGACCCGCTTCATCGACGGCACCGGCCCGGCCTGGTCGGGCAAGCTGTTCCCCTTCCTGTTCATCACCATCGCCTGCGGCGCCGTGTCCGGCTTCCACGCGCTGATTTCTTCCGGCACCACGCCGAAGATGATCGAGAACGAAAAGCACGCCCGCTTCATCGGTTACGGCGGCATGCTGATGGAATCCTTCGTCGCCATCATGGCCCTGGTCGCTGCATCGACCATCGATCCGGGCGTCTATTTTGCGATGAACAGCCCGGCCGCGCTGGTCGGCACCACCGCCCAGACCGCCGCAGCCGCGGTGTCGAACCTCGGCTTCTTGATCACGCCTGAAACCCTGACCCAGATGGCCAAGGACGTCGGCGAGAACACCATCATCTCGCGCGCCGGCGGCGCCCCGACCCTGGCGGTCGGCATGGCCCACATCCTGTCGAACGTCATCGGCGGCAAGGCGATGATGGCCTTCTGGTACCACTTCGCGATCCTGTTCGAGGCCCTGTTCATCCTGACCGCCGTCGATGCGGGCACCCGCGCCGGCCGCTTCATGCTGCAGGACCTGCTGGGCGCTTTCATGCCCTCGTTCAAGCGCACCGAGTCGCTGCCGGCCAACCTGATCGCCACCGGCCTGTGCGTGGCCGCCTGGGGCTACTTCCTGTACCAGGGCGTGGTCGATCCGCTGGGCGGCATCAACACCCTGTGGCCGCTGTTCGGCATCGCCAACCAGATGCTGGCCGGTATCGCGCTGACCCTGGGCACCGTCGTGCTGTTCAAGATGAAGCGCAGCCAGTACGCCTGGGTCACCATCGTGCCGACCATCTGGCTGCTGATCTGCACCCTGACCGCCGGCTGGCAGAAGATCTTCGACGCCAACGTCAAGGTCGGCTTCCTGGCCCACGCCAACAAGTTCCAGGCTGCCCTCGACCAGGGCCAGGTGCTGGCGCCGGCCAAGAGCCTCGACCAGATGAGCCGCGTGATCTTCAACGACTACGTCGACGCCACCCTGTGCGGCTTCTTCATGTTCGTGGTGGTGGCCGTGCTGGTGTTCGGTATCCGCACCGCCCTGCAGGCGAACCGCGAAAGCCGTCCGAGCGCCAAGGAAACCCCGTATGTGCCGGCTGAGCCGGCGGTCGAGGCGTAATCATGTTCAGCACGCTCGCACAGGCAGGCAAATACCTCGGGCAAAGCATGCGCCTGATGGTCGGCCTGCCGGAATACGACACCTATGTGGCGCACATGGAGAAGACCCATCCGGATCAACCCATCATGAGTTACGAGGAGTTCTTCCGCGAGCGCCAGCAGGCCAGGTACGGCAACGGCAAACGCGGCGGCTGCTGCTGACGCCGGCGCCGTAAGGCATCGCCAACGAAGGGACGCTACGTGCGTCCCTTTTTACTTTGATGCACGACAAATGCGGGGAACAAACGCTCCCCTATAGTCCCTTCTTGCGGGAAAGCTCTTTCCCTATGGATTTGCCGACTATGCCGACATTCGAGCGTTCCAGCCTCAGCCATAAACTGACGACCATGTGCCTGCTGTCGGCCGCGAGCGCACTGCTGATCGCATTCGCCGCGTTCGCGCTGGCCACGGTCTCCGAACACCGCCGCAGCGAAACCGCCGGCCTGAGCGCGCTGGCCCAGGTGCTCGCGCGCAGCAGCCAGGATGCCCTGCAGTTCAACGACCGCAAGCTGGCGGACCAGATCCTGTCGGCGGCCCAGGAAAGACCGGCCCTGCAGGCGGCCGTGCTGTACGACCGCAAGGGCCGCCCCTTCGCCTCCTGGCGCGCCGAAGGCAGCGATAGCGTGCCGCTGGCGTCCCTGCCCGAGCTGGGCCAGGATGCGCTGGACGAAGCGACGCTGGCCGCCAGCCGTCCCTGGCTGCCCAGCATGCGCGTCTACCGCCAGGTGTCTCCTGATGCCAACGGCCAGCCGGTGGGCGTGGTCATGGTCGAAGCCGACCAGCGCCCGGTATGGCTGCGGCTGGCGCGCGCGCTGGGCGTCATGCTGGCGGCGCTGGCGAGCGGCATGCTGGTGTCGTGGATCCTGGCGCGGCGCATACGGCGCAGCATCGCCGACCCGATCGCCAAGCTGATCAACACCGCGCAAAAGGTCGCGGCCAGCCAGAACTACACGCTGCGCATCGCCCACCAGCGCGACGACGAGCTGGGCGCGCTGATCGACAGCTTCAACAACATGCTGGCCCAGGTCGAGGGCCGCGGCCAGGCCCTCACCCACCACCGCGACGAGCTGGAACGCCAGGTCTCGGTGCGCACCGAGCAGCTGGAAAAGGCCAAGAACGCGGCCGAAGCGGCCAGCCGCGCCAAGAGCGCCTTCCTGGCCACCATGAGCCACGAGATCCGCACCCCGATGAACGGCGTGCTGGGCATGGCCGAGATGCTGCTCGGGACCGAGCTGAGCGAAACCCAGCGCAACTACACCCAGCTGGTCAAGCAGTCGGGCGAGCATCTGCTGGTGATCATCAACGACATCCTGGATTTTTCGAAGATCGAGGCCGGCAAGCTCACCGTCGAGTACATCAACTTCAACCTGTGGGACCTGCTGGACGACATCCACACCGTCTACACGCCCCAGGCCGAGGGCAAGGGCATCGCCATGCACTTCGATATCGCCAACGACATCCCGGTGGCGATCTGCGGCGACCCGAACCGGCTGCGCCAGATCATGGCCAACCTGCTGGGCAATGCCATCAAGTTCACCAACGAGGGGCGGATCCTGGCGCGGGTGCGCATCGCCAGCGAGGACAACCAGGCCGTGATGCTGCGCTTCGAGGTGCACGACACCGGCATCGGCATCTCGCGCGAAGCCCGCGGGCGCCTCTTCGAAGCCTTCTCGCAGGCCGACGACTCGACCACCCGCAAGTTCGGCGGCACCGGGCTCGGTCTGGCGATCTCGAAGCAGCTGGTCGAGCTGATGGGCGGCTCGATCGGCGTCGACAACGCGCACCCGCAAGGCTCGGTGTTCTGGTTCACGGTGGCCTTCGACAAGCGCCGCGTCGACCCGGATGCGCCCGGCGACCAGCAGCACACCATCGACGGCCTGCGCGTGCTGGTGGTCGACGAACATGAAACCACCCGCGTCGGCCTGGAGCGCCACCTGGGCGCCTGGCACGTCGAATGCGACGGCGCCGACAGCGCCGACGAAGCCCTGGAACGCCTGCACGAAGCGGCGCGCGAAGGCCGTCCCTACGACGCCGCGATCCTCGACATGGAACTCGAGCAGGTCAGCGGCCTGCTGCTGGCGGCCTCGATCAAGAGCGAGCCGACCACCCGGGCGACGCGCCTGATCCTGCTGAGTCCCGAGAAGCTGGCGGCCGACCCGGTCCAGCGCCGCGAAGCCGGCGTCGCCTACCAGCTGATCAAGCCGGCGCGTGCGGCCGACCTGTTCGCCTGCCTGGCGACGCGCCCGCGCGGCCAGGTGGCGCCGGCGCCGCGCTTCGTCCCGCTCAAGCACGCGGGCCAGGAGTCCGGCCGCCCACGCGCACGCCGCGTGCTGCTGGCCGAGGACAATCCGGTGAATGTCGAAGTGGCGCGCGCCATGCTGGAAAGCCTGGACCTGCGCGTCGACTGCACCCGCAACGGCGAAGAAGCCCTGCACGCGGTGCGCGACGGCCAGTACGACTGCGTGCTGATGGATTGCCAGATGCCGGTGATGGACGGCTTTGCCGCCACCGCCGCCATCCGCCGCGAGGAGCGCGAGGCCGGGCGCGGGCGGGTGCTGCCGATCATCGCGATCACCGCCAACGCGCTGCAGGGCGACCGCGAAGCCTGCCTCGCCGCCGGCATGGACGACTACCTGTCCAAGCCTTTCAGCCAGCAGGACCTGGCCGCCGTGATCGGGCGCTGGATGGCGATGCCGCTGGCCGCCACCGTGCACCACGACGACGAGCCGCCGCGCCTGCCGCGCGAATCGGTCGAGGTGATCCAGCGCGAGGTCATCAACCGCTCGGCGCTGGAAAAGATCCGCATGCTGTCGCGCGAGCGCGGCGACGCCCTGGTGCAGAAAGTGATCAACGCTTATGTGGACGACACGCCGCAGCAGCTCTCCACCCTGCGCCGCGCGATCGACGTCATGGCGACCCACGACGTGCGCCGCATCGCCCATACCCTGAAATCCGCCAGCGCCAACGTCGGCGCCGAGGCCCTCGCCGCCCTGTGCAAGGAAATGGAGCACCTCGGCCGCGCCGACACCACCGAAGGGGCGGATTCTCTCCTGATCAATATGGAACAGGAATTCGAGGCCGTCCGCGACTCGCTCACCGCTCTCCTTGAGAAGGAAACCTGACATGCCAGCCCCTTCCTCCAAACAACGCGCGAACCGGCCTGGCGTCGTCCTGGTTGCCGACGACGATCCGGTGATGCGCCTGCTGATGCTCGAAATGCTGGAAGGCGTCAACCTCGCCGGCATCGAGGCGGCCGACGGCCTGCAGGCCGTGCAGCTCGCGCGCGAGTGCGCGCCGGACCTGATCCTGATGGACGTCGAGATGCCGCACATGGACGGCTTTGCCGCCTGCCGCGCGATCCGCGATTCCGAGAACGGCGCCACCGTGCCGATCGTGATGGTGACCGGCGGCGACGACCTCGAAGCCGTCACCAACGCCTACGAGGCCGGCGCCACCGACTTCGTCTCCAAGCCGATCAACTGGCCCATCCTCGGCCACCGCGTGCTGTATGTGCTGCGCGCCAGCGACGCCATCGTGCGCCTGCGCATCGCCGACGCCCAGAACCGCGCGGTGCTGGCGGCAATCCCTGACACCTTCTTCCGCATGGACCAGAACGGCGTCTACCTCGACTACGAGCCCGGCCGCACCGGCAACCGGCGCGAGCAGGCCATACCGGCCGACGAATGCGTGGGCAAGCACGTCAGCGAGGTGCTGCCGCGCGATATCGCCGAACGCATGCTGGAACAGGTCGAAGTCGCGCTGCGCATCCAGCAGGTGCGTTCGGTGGAATATGAGCTGATCCGCTTCGGCCAGGCCCAGCACTTCGAGGCGCGCCTGGTGGCCACCGGCCCGTCCGAGGTGCTGGGCCTGGTGCGCGACATCAGCGAACGCAAACGCGCCGAAGAGCAGATCCGGCGCCTGGCCTATTGCGACAGCCTGACCGGCATCCCGAACCGCCAGGCCTTCCTGGAGATGCTGGAGCGCGAGCTGCAGCGCTCGAAGATCGGCAACAAGAAGTTCGCCGTGCTGTTCATGGACCTGGACGCCTTCAAGCGCATCAACGACACCCTCGGCCACAACGTCGGCGACCAGCTGCTGCAGCAGGTCTCGGACCGCCTGCGCGATACCATCCGCCCCAGCGACCTGCTGTCGCGCGGCGACTCGCTCACGCGCGAATTCGAAGCGCGCCCTGACACCAACCTGGCAAGGCTGGGCGGCGACGAGTTCACGATCCTGATCCCCGACCTCGACCGCGTCGAGCACGCGCTCAACGTCGCCCACCGTGTCAAGGATGCGATGCGGCGCCCCTTCATCATCGAGGGCAACGAGATCTTCGTGACCGCCTCGATCGGCATCTCGCTGTTCCCGGAAGACGGCGACGATTGCAACTCGCTGCTGAAGTTCGCCGACACCGCGATGTACCACGCCAAGAACTGCGGCAAGAACAACGCCAAGCTGTATTCGTCGTCGCTGACCATGCAGATCATGAGCCACGTGAAGCTCGAAGTCGGCTTGCGCAAGGCGCTGCAGAACGACGAGCTCTACCTGCTGTATCAGCCGCAGCTGGACGTGCGCTCGTCCGAGATCGTCGGCGTCGAAGCCCTGGTGCGCTGGCGCCACGCCGAGCGCGGCATCATCTCGCCCACCGAGTTCATCCCGCTGGCCGAGGAAACGGGCCTGATCGTGCCGATCGGCGAATGGGTGCTGCGCACCGCCTGCACCCAGGCGCGCGCCTGGCAGAAGCTGACCCGGCGCCCGGTGCGCATGGCGGTGAACCTGTCGGCCAAGCAGTTCAAGGACGAGAACCTGAGCCAGATCGTGCTGTCGGCCCTGCACGACACCGGCCTCGATCCGCGCCTGCTGGAACTCGAGCTGACCGAAGGCACCTTGATGGACGACGCCAAGGCGACCCTGGCCACACTGGAGCAGCTGCGCGGCATCGGCGTCTACCTGTCGATCGACGACTTCGGCACCGGCTACTCGTCGATGAACTATTTAAAACGTTTCGACGTCCGCGCGCTGAAGATCGACCGCAGCTTCATCAGCGGCCTGCCGCAGGATTCGGAAAACGCCGCCATCACGCGCGCCATCATCGCGATGGCGCACGGGCTCAAGATGGTGGTGGTGGCCGAGGGCGTCGAGACCGGCGAGCAGCTGGTGCTGCTGGAGGAATACGGCTGCGACCTGGTGCAGGGCTTCTATCTGGGCCGGCCGGCGCCGGCCGACACGGTTACCGGGATGCTGCAGTCCCTGTGGGTGCCGATGATCGCGAAGTAAAGTAGGGTGGGCACCCTGTGCCCACGCGTGGGCTCGGAGAGCCCACCCTACCGGGAGAACACCAGGGTATGCTGCGTAGGACCCGGCAACAAGGGCGTCGGCGTCCCTTTCACCCAGTCTTCATGCCCGCGCAGGAACCACGGCGACAGCGGATGCCCGCTCTGCCCGCCCGGCATGTCGAACAATCCCTCTTCTTCCCGTCCCGGCGACACCGTCAGCCGCTCCGACTGACCGAACTTCGGTCCCGCGACGCGCGGCATGTTGGCGTCGCCCGGCAGCTGATCGGGAGGCGCGCCCAGCCAGCGCTTCAGGAAAGGCAGCGCCATGCTGATCGGATGCGCGATCGCCGCCGTGTTGCGCTTGCCCCAGGTGGCCTGCGCCAGCGGCGTGCCGTCTTTGGTGACGTTCTCGATAGTGCGGTCGACGGCCGCCAGCTGCAGGTCCTGCCAGCTGGCGTAGCCCGGCGGGAGCCAGCCTGCCGGCCGTTCGTCGATCAGGCGGGCCAGCACGGGCGCCCAGCGCGAGCTGGCGGCCTGCATGCTGGCCTTCGGATCGAGCTTCGCCATCTCGGCATTGGCGCCGGCGAACACCAGCTCGTACAGCGACCAGCGGTATTGCTGCGCCAGGCGGTAGCCGACCGAAACTGGACTGGCATGCCCGTCCCAGCTCTCCGTCAACAGGCGCCGGAACTCGGCGCGCTCCGGATGGCCGGCGACGCCGCGCTCGTCGAGCGCCGTCAGCGCGCGTTCGCGCCAGCCACGCACGTAGAGCGCGCGGTCGTCCAGCGCGGCGCGGAAGGCGGTCGGCACGTCGGTCTTGTCGCCCAGCTTGCGCACGTCCTCGCCCAGCTGGCGCGCACGCGCACCGAGGTCGAAGCCGCCGTCGCCGAGCACCTGCGCATCCGCGCCCGCCAGCTGGCGATTGTTGGCGGTGACCAGCTGGCCGCCCGCCGGGTTCACCACGCGCGGATGTTCGGCCGGCGCCAGCAGTTCCTGCCAGCTCGGCACCCCGCCGTCAGAACTCAAAGGGAAGGACACGGCCAGGCCGCGGCTCGATCCGCCGCGCCGCGGCAGCGCGCCGGCCACCGTCCAGCCGATGTTGCCGCGGTCGTCGCCGGCCAGGATGTTTTGCGCCGGGATGCCGTCGGCGGCCGCCGCGGACAGGGCTTCGTCCAGGGTGGTGGCGGTCTCCAGCTTCAGGTGCTCGAGGTTCAGGGCCTGCGGCGAATGCGCGATCCAGTGCACGGCATACAGCTCGCCGCCGGCCTCGCGGATCGGACCGAGGCTGGTCTCGCGCACCACCAGGCGCTCGGCCGGCTGGCCCTTCACCAGGATGGTTTCGGGATGCTCGGACGGCGTCTCCCAGCCGCTCGGGGTCTGCACCTGGCCGGCGTGCGCACCGTCCGTGTTCAGACGGACCAGGTCGAGCGTATCGGCGTAGCTGTTGGTGAAGGACCAGGCCACGCGGCCATTGCTGCCGACGATGACCAGCGGCGGCGCCCCGGGCAGGCTGACGCCCACCAGGCGGCGCTGGGCGCCTTTCGCATCGGGGAAGCGCAGCGCCAGCCGGTACCAGATGTTGGGCAGCTGCAGGCCGAGGTGCATGTCGTCGGAGACGATGGCCGCCCCGCTGCCGGTGCGCGTGCCGGCCACCGCATAGTTGTTGCTGCCGACTGAATCCGTGAAATCGAGGCCGGCGACCTGGCTTGGGGGCAGCGCATCCTTGCGGCCCCACCATGCAGGCGCGGCGGCAGGCATCGGGGCCGGCGCCGCGGCGAGTTCGGGCGCGTCGAGCGGGGCGTCCCAGCGGCTCGCCTCCGGCAGCAGGAAGGCGCGCTGCTCGGCCGTCGTGTGGCGCGCCAGCCAGCCGCGGGCGAGGTCGCGCGGCTCCTGGCTGTCCTGCAGGTCGATGTACATGGCCCACACCACCAGCAGCGAGTCGGCCGCGGTCCAAGGCCGCGGCGCGGCGCCGGTGAGCGCGTATTCGAAAGGCCGCGCGCCCAGCGCGTTCACGCCGTCGTTGACGCCGGCGGCGTAGCGCTCGACGAACTGGCGCTGTTCGGGCGCCAGGCGCGCCAGAACGTCGGCGGCGCGGGCGCGGAAGCGGTGCAGGCGGTGCGCACGGTCGAGCGGCAAGGCCTTCGGCCCGAACAGCTCGGCCAGTTCGCCGGCGGCGCTGCGGCGCAGCAGGTCCATCTGGAAGAAGCGTTCCTGGCCATGCACGAAGCCGGTCACATACGCCAGGTCGAGGCGGCTGGCGCCGCTGATGGTGGGCACGCCATTGGCGTCGCGGGTGACGGTGACGGCAGCGGCCAGCTGCGGTGACGCCAGCTTGCCGTCGAGCTGGGGCAGGCTGGCGCGCAGGAACAGCCAGGCGCCTAGTAGGGCCAGCACCAGCAAAGCGGCGAGCAGCAGCAAAGTGCGCCGTCCCCAGACCACCCATGTCCGTCCTGCCATCTCCGCCTCCCCGTGGAAACGCGCATCTTGCCAGAAAACCTCTTGCTCAGCGAGTCTTGCACAAGCGCCAGAATGCGGCCTCACGCGTCCGATTGCACGAATCTGGACGCGTCCGGCCCGCCTGCGCTATGCTTGACCCCAGGCGCATAGCGCCGTCGACCTGGAGGCCATATGTCTCTCCTATCACTGAAATTGCCGTCCCCTGCCGCCTGCGGCGCCCTGCTCTGCCTGGCCCTGGCCACGACTGGATGCAGCACCCCGCAGGAACGCGCCGCGCAAAAGCAGGCCGAGATGGCCAACCTAATGCAAATCTACGGCCCCGCCTGTTCCCGGCTGGGCTATGCCGTCGATTCGGACCCCTGGCGCAGCTGTATCCTGAGCCTCAGCACGAAGGACGAGATGCAGCGCTATGGACCCGGCCCGGGCTGGGGTCCGGGTTACTGGGGCGGTGGAGGCTACTGGGGCCGCCGCTGGTAATGCTCTCTTCACCGGCCAGGCGCCTGGCGCACTCGGCCTTGGTGACCGCGCTGCGCCGCGCCAGCAGGCCTTCCAGCACGCGCTGGGTATGCCGCATCAGCTCGGGATAGCGCGCGTCCGGCGGATGCAGGCTGAAACGCAGCAGCGGCGCATCCGCCAGCATCGCGGCGGTGGCGTCGGCGACCTTTGGCGACAGCCAGCGGCCGCTGCGATTGCGCGCCGCGTAAACCATCGACGGCGACTTGATCGCCGGGCCGCCGCGCAGGCAGTGGAAATGGCTGAAGGTGGTCGTGTAGGCGAAGGGCGATTTGCGCAGCGCCTGCCAGGCGCCCTCGCCCAGCAGCCAGGCCGGCGGCACGAAGCCGGTCGGCGTCCAGCCGCGTTCGGCAAACCAGTCCAGTCCGAGTTCGAGCCGGCGCCGCGCTTCGTCGTGACTCAGCGCCGCGAACTCGCCCTCGCGCCGCGTGTACACGTTGCGCAGGAAGCGCGCGCGCAGGCCGCCGCCGTTTGCCTCGGTGTCGAGGTGGCTGTAGCCGTGCAGCGCCAATTCGTCGCCGCGCGCCAGCGCCGCAGCTAGCCCCGCCTCCATCGCCGGCGAGCGCTCGGGCCGGAAGTGGTAGTGCGGCACCACCAGCCAGGTCAGCGGGATGTCGGCGACGGCGCGGATCGCCTGCACCAGGCGCAGGCAGTCCGGCCAGGTGGCGGGGGCGACGTCGTGGATCGACACGCACAGCATCTGCGCCTGTGCGCCGGCGGGTTCAATCCGTGACACAGACATGCTCCGGTGCGCGCCGCATGGGCCGGTAGCCGCCCAGCAGGCTGTCGTAGCGCCCCAGCACCTGGGGCATGATCTCGTTCCAGTCGTAGCGCTCGGCGGCCTTGCGGCGCGCGGCCTGGCCCATGCGCGCCATGTCGCGGTAATAGATGGCCTCGATCGCACCGGCCAGGCTGTCGACGTTGTCCGGCTCGACCAGGATGCCGGTCTCGCGGTCGACCAGCTCGGCCACACCGCCGCGGCTGATGCCGACCACGGGCAGGCCGCAGGCCATGGCTTCCAGCACGATCAGGCCGAAGGTCTCGCAATCGCCCGGATGGACCAGCAGGTCGCAGCTGGCCAGCAGGCGCGCGAGCTGGCGCTGGTCGCGCTTGAACGGGATGATGGTGACGTTGTCCGCCAGCGGCAGCACGCCGCCGCCGCCGACCAGGATCAGGTGGTAGCGCGGGCCCAGCTTGCGCATCGCCTCGACCACGACGTGCAGCTTCTTCTCGGGCGTAAAGCGGCCGGCGTAGATCAGCAGGCGGGTGTCGGGGTCGAGGCCGAGCTGCTCGCGCAACTTGTCGTCCCGGCGGTCGGGACGGAACACGCTGGCGTCGATGCCGAGCGGCTGGTGCACAGCGCCGCGCACGCCGATCTCCTCGAGCTGCTCGACCATCACGCGGCTGGGCGCCATCACCAGGTCGAACTGGCGGTAGAGGTTGACCAGGTAGCGGCAGGTGCCGCGCGCGATCCAGCGGCCCAGGCGCGGGCGCACCAGGCGCGGCAGGTCCGAGTGGTAGAAGGCGACGGCGGGGATGTCGTAGCGCTTGCGCATGCGCAGCGCGGCCCAGGCGCAGTGGCCGGCGTCGCCCGCCTCGACCAGGTCGGGGCCCGCGGCTTCCAGCAGGCGCGCCGGGCCGGATACCGACAGCGGCATGCGGAAGCCGTGGAAGCCCGGCAGGTTGGCGGCGGGGATACGCACCAGCGCCGGCACGGCGTCGTCGCGGGTCTCGACGTTGGGGCTGAGGATGGTGTGTTGAACGTGGCTGCGGCGTGCCAGCCAGTGCGCCTTGGCATTCAGGTAGGTGCTGACGCCGCCGCCTTCGGCCGCGTAAAACATCGTGATGTCGACAAGGTGCATGCTCGATTCCGGTCAAACTACGGTCAAATGAGGCCCACGATAGCAGTGGACCCGGTATGCCGTTTGCGTACCGTCAACCGTGAACCGCTACCGCAAGGGATTCCCTTTTGGGAGGGCCATTATGCACTTCGCCTGTCGAGCATGGCGCGCGCAATCGTGCCCGCGTCCACGTATTCGAGTTCGCCGCCGACCGGCACGCCGCGCGCCAGGCGGCTCACCTTCAGCCCGCGCGCCTTCAGCATCTCGCTGATGTAATGGGCGGTGGCCTCGCCCTCGTTGGTGAAATTGGTGGCCAGGACCACTTCGCCCACGATGCCGTCGGCGGCGCGGCTGACCAGCTTTTCCAGATGCAGGTCGCGCGGGCCGATGCCGTCCAGCGGCGACAGCCGGCCCATCAGCACGAAGTACAGGCCCTTGTAGGTGAGGGTCTGCTCGATCATCAGCTGGTCGGCCGGGGTCTCGACCACGCACAGCAGCGCATGGTCGCGCTCGGGGTCCGCGCACAGCTCGCAGATCTCGAGTTCCGAGAAGGTATTGCACATGGCGCAGTGGTGGACCGCCTCGACCGCCTGGTAAAGGGCGCGCGACAGCATGGCCGCGCCTTCGCGGTCGTGCTGCAGCAGGTGGAAGGCCATGCGCTGCGCCGACTTCGGTCCGACGCCCGGCAGGCGGCGCAGGGCCTCGGTCAGGAAGTCGAGCGATTTGGACATGATGGTTCCAGGTGAAGCGCGTTACTGCTCGGCCAGGAAGGCGCGGTGCGCCGCCAGGTAGCCGTCGATGCGCGCCAGCGGCGCCGTGTAAGTCAGGGCAACGATGAACATCAGAACGGCATCTTGAAGCCCGGCGGGATCGGCAGGCCGGCGGTCAGGCCGCTCATCTTTTCCTGGGTGGTGGCTTCGGCCTTGCGGATCGCGTCGTTGAAGGCAGCGGCGACCAGGTCTTCCAGCATGTCGCGGTCGTCGCCCAGCAGCGACGGATCGATCGTGACGCGCTTGACGTCGTTCTTGCAGGTCATGACCACCTTGACCATGCCGGCACCCGACTGGCCTTCGACTTCGATCAGCGCCAGCTGCTCCTGCGCCTTCTTCATGTTGTCCTGCATGGACTGGACCTGCTTCATCATGCCTGCGAGCTGGTTTTTCATCATGGTGGTGTTCTCCAAAAAAGTCGGTGAAACGAAAAAAGATCAGGTGCCGATCGGACGCACCGAGCCGGGCACCACGAAGGCATCGAAGGTGTTCTCCAGCGCCTGGATGAAGGGGTCGGCGCCGACCGTTTCCTCGGCTTCGCGCTGCAGCTGCTCGCGGCGCGCCCTGGCTTCGGCGCTGGCGGTGTACCAGACCGGCCCGATTTCGGTATCGATGTTGATGCGCACCGCCGGGAAGCATTCCTGCAGGGCCGCGCACAGCTTCTCGCTGTTGCCGCTGGCGCGCAGGGTGTCGACCGGCACGCGCAGGCGGAAGGTGGCGGACGCGCCATCCGAGGTGCAAGCGATCAGCTCGGTCTGGAAAGCCAGCTGCTGGGCCACGCCACGCAGCGGCAGCGATGCCGCCAGCGCCGGCCAGTTGCCGTCCCAGCCGATTGCCGGTACCGGCGTGACCACATAGGCATGCGGCGCCGCGCTTGGCGCCTGCGCACGGGCGGGCGGCGGCGCGGTCACCGCGGCCGGGGCTTCGGCGGCCACGGCGGTGTCGTCGGAAAATTCGGTGACCCAGGATGGCGGCTCGTCCTCGGCCACCGCCTGTTCATAGCCTTGCTGCTGGGCCTGTGCCTGTGCCGGCGGCTGTGCCTGGCGCATTGCCGGCTGCGGCTGGGCGACGGACTGGGGCTGCGGGCGCGCGGCCGGCTGGTCCCATGGGGCCGGTGCGGACGGACGCGCTGCTTGCGGCGCGCCCGCAGGCGCGGCGCTGGCCATCGGCGCCGGACCGGGCGCCGGTGCGGCCGGGGCAGGAACCGGGGCCGGCGCGGCCGCCTGTGCAGCCGGCGCTTCGGACGGTCCCGGGCGCGGCCTGCCACCGCCGCCGGTCATGCGCGAGGCAGCGCGCGCCGCTTCCAACGCGGCGTTGATGGCGGCGCGGGCCGGGCTCAGGGCGGCAGCGCCGCCGGATGCCTGGGGCGCTGCCGCTGCAGGCTGTGCCTGCGGTGCGTGTTGTGCCTGCGGCGCGGCGGGCGCCGTGGCGGCCGGCGCAGCCGGGCGGGCCGGTGCTGCGGCAGGCGCTGCAGCCGAGGCAGCCGCCGCGGCCGGACGCGCAGCCTGGGCTTGCGGCATGGGCCGCGCGATCGCGGCCGGCGCCGGGCTTGCTACCTGTTCCGCCCCGCCCTGTCCCGGGCGGAAGGCCAGCATGCGCAACAGGGTCATGGTGAAGCCGGCGTACTCGTCCGGCGCCAGGCCGATCTCGTTACGGCCGTGCACCGCAATCTGGTAGTACAGCTGCACTTCCTGCGGATCGAACACGGTCGCCAGGCGCTGGATGTCGGCCAGTTCCGGCAGGTCTTCCGGCACCGCGGTCGGCACGGTCTGCGCGAGCGCGATGCGGTGCAGCAGCGTGCCGAGGTCCTGCAGCGCGCCGTTGTAGGACAGGCTGCGGCTGGCCATTTCGTCGGCCACCGCCATCAGGTCGGCGCCATCCTGGCGCGCCAGCGCATCCAGCAGGCGCACCAGATAAGACTGGTCGAGCGCGCCCAGCATGCCCTGCACGGCGTCGAGCGTGACGGCGCCGGCGGCATAGGCAATCGCCTGGTCGGTCAGCGACAGCGCGTCGCGCATCGAACCGTGGGCGCCTTGCGCCAGCAGGCGCAGGGCCGGCTGCTCGAAGGTCACGCCTTCCTGGCCCAGGATGTTTTCCAGGTGGCCGACGATGTGCCCGGGCGGCATCTGCTTGAGGTTGAACTGCAGGCAGCGCGACAGCACCGTGACCGGGATCTTTTGCGGGTCGGTGGTCGCGAGGATGAATTTCACGTGCTCGGGCGGTTCCTCGAGCGTCTTCAGCATGGCGTTGAAGGCGTGGTTGGTGAGCATGTGCACCTCGTCGATCATATAGACCTTGAAGCGCGCATTGCTCGGCGCATACACCGCCTGCTCCAGCAGCTGGGCCATCTCGTCGACGCCGCGGTTGGACGCCGCGTCCATCTCGACGTAGTCGACGAAGCGGCCGGCATCGATCGCGCGGCAGGGTTCGCACTGGCCGCAGGGTTCGGCGGTAATGCCGCCCTGCCCGTCCGGGCCGACGCAGTTGAGCGACTTGGCCAGGATGCGCGACAGCGTCGTCTTGCCCACCCCGCGGGTGCCGGTGAACAGGTAGGCGTGGTGCAGCCGCCCGGTGCGCAACGCATGGGTCAGTGCACGAACGACGTGCTCCTGGCCGACCAGCGTTTCGAAGTTGCGGGGGCGGTATTTGCGGGCGAGGACTTGATAGGACATACCGGAATTTTACCGTAGACCGGGCATGACGAGCCAATATTCGACGCCCGCATGTTTCCTTGCGGATGCCGGAAACGAAAACAGCTGCCGAGGCAGCTGTTTTACAGGAATGAGGAGGCGAGCCTGATCTGCGGCACTTGCGGTGAACGGCTTTGGCTGCTTCGTTCCCGACCTGACCAGGTAAACCATGCCACAATGCGCAGGGGCCCGCCAGCAGTCATTATAACCGTTCATGCGGCTGGCGGCAAACCGGCGCTCGCCGCACCGCTATGCCGCCTACATATATATAGTTACAGCCCCAGCTGCTGCCAGATATCGTCCACCCGCGCCTTCACTTCCGGCGCCATCACGATCGTCGTGCCCCACTCGCGGTTGGTCTCGCCCGGCCACTTGTTGGTGGCGTCGATGCCCATCTTGCTGCCGAGTCCGCTAACAGGGGACGCAAAATCGAGGTAGTCGATCGGCGTGTTATCGACCAGCATCGTGTCGCGGGTCGGATCGACGCGGGTGGTGATGGCCCAGATCACTTCCTTCCAGTCGCGCACATTGACGTCCTCGTCGACCACGACGATGAACTTGGTATACATGAACTGCCGCAGGAAGCTCCACACGCCCATCATCACGCGCTTGGCGTGGCCGGCGTACTGCTTCTTCATCTGCACCACCGCCATCCGGTAGCTGCAGCCTTCCGGCGGCAGGTAGAAGTCGGTGATCTCGCTGAACTGTTTCTGCAGCAGAGGAATGAAGACCTCGTTCAGCGCCACGCCCAGCACGGCCGGCTCGTCCGGCGGCTTGCCGGTATAGGTCGAGTGGTAGATCGGGTCGCGCCGCATGGTGATGCGGTCGATGGTGAACACCGGGAACCAGTCCTGCTCGTTGTAATAGCCGGTGTGGTCGCCATACGGGCCTTCCAGCGCGTGCTCGAAGCCGCTCGGGTGGCTCGCATCTGGATAGATATGACCTTCCAGCACAATCTCGGCCTTGGCCGGCACCCGCAGCTCGCTGCCGATGGCTTTCGTCAGCACCGTACGCTGGCCGCGCAGCAGGCCGGCGAACTGGTATTCGGACAAGGTGTCGGGCACCGGGGTCACGGCGCCGAGGATGGTGGCCGGGTCGGCGCCCAGCGCCACCGCCACCGGATAGGGTTTGCCAGGGTTGGCGATACAGTGCTCGCGGAAATCGAGGGCGCCGCCGCGGTGCGCCAGCCAGCGCATGATGACCTTGTTCGGCCCCAGCACCTGCTGGCGGTAGATGCCCAGGTTCTGGCGCTTCTTGTTCGGGCCCTTGGTAATCACCAGGCCCCAGGTGATCAGGGGCGCGATGTCGCCCGGCCAGCAGTGCTGGATCGGCAGGCGCGCCAGGTCGACGTCCTGCCCTTCCCACACGATCTCCTGGCAGGGCGCGCCCTTCACTTCCTTCGGCGACATGTCCCAGACCGCCTTCACGAGCGAACCCAGGTCCATGATGTCCTTGAAACCCTTGGGCGGCTCCGGCTCCTTCAGGCGCGCCAGCACGTGGCCGATCTTCCTGAGCTCGCTGACGTCGTCCGCGCCCATGCCCATTGCGACGCGTTGCGGCGTGCCGAACAGGTTGCCGAGCACGGGAACTTTATGACCGGTCGGGTTATCAAACAGAAGAGCCGGCCCACCAGCCCGGAGGGTCCGGTCGCAGATCTCGGTCATCTCCAGATTCGGCGACACAGGTACCGAAATGCGTTTTAATTCGCCAATCTCTTGCAACTTGGCAATAAAATCTCGTAAATCCGAATAGTTCATCTAGTTTTTAATTCTTTTTTACATCTTTTGAGCAAGGCTAACAATCGGCGGCAAGTGGTTGATTTGCCAAAGAATTGATGAGCTAGGGCAGAAAAGTTAGATTTAAAAGTAATAACACAGTATCGTGCTAGTATTGACTTGATATAAACCAGCTTCTACAATCCGGCTACCAAGTGAGACAGGCCCGTCCAAGACGTGATTTTAGCCGGTCTCATTCTTTCACGGGGTCGGGGCCCCAAATGACATTTTAGGAGTGTTTTCACTGGGCGTCTGCCCAACCTAACCCCGAGACAGTTGTTAGCCACTGGGCACCTCCACTGCAGCGCTGCCCAGCTGTAGCAAGCAATGACGGCGTTCCTCGACCGCTAAGAGCGGCGACGGACGGTTTTCTGATGCACGGCATTAGGTACCCAAAATGCAGCGCTAGTGCGCCGCGTGGGGACGCTTTTTCCGCGACAAAGGAGAGACGATGATCCATCGCTTCATCGGCACGAGCGCAAAGCTTGTCCAACATATGGCCAACCAGCCAGTCACGTGGTCTTCCGTGACGAAAACGGTACGCAGCGTCTTGACGACCGCGCAACATACCCTGACCGTATTCGGTCTATCTGCAGTAGCAATGCTTGCCCTGCTGTACAACCGCCCCGATCTGGCAAAACGGGTGTCGGATTTCCTGAGCCCGCAACAGAGCGTCCAGATGGCCGCCGCGTCCCCTGCCCGCGCCCAACTGATCGCCAAGGGCAGCGACGCCGTCGAGACCGCCAATGACGACGACAAGCAGGGCGTGCGCGCCACGCGCCAGCAGAAGTACGTAACCGAATGGCTGTCGCGCCGTTACCGGGTTGCCGGTGACGCCGCCAACATGCTGGTCGCCACCGCCTACAGCACCGCGCACGAGATCAAGCTCGACCCGCTGCTGATCCTGGCAGTGATGGCGATCGAATCCGGCCTGAACCCGTTCGCGGAAAGCCCGATGGGCGCCCAGGGCCTGATGCAGGTGATGTCCAAGGTCCACAGCGACAAATTCGAGGAAGTCGGCGGCAAGCAAGCTGCCCTGAATCCGGTTGCCAACATCCGTGTCGGCGCCCAGATCCTGAAGGATTACGTGACCCGCACCGGTTCCGTCGAAGGCGGCCTGAAGACTTACGTCGGCGCCGCCGCGTTCGAGGACGACTCGGGCTACGGCAACAAGGTGCTGGCCGAGTACCGCCGCCTGAAGCAGGTCGCGAGCGGCAAGAACGTTCCGATCATCACCCCGCCGTCCACCCCGGCGCCGCAACTGGTGCAGAAATCCGCCCCGGCGCCCGCCAAGGCCGACACCACCACCGTCGAAGCCGCCCACGGCGCGAGCCAGACCGGCGAGACCGTCGCGGGCCTGTAAACAACAACCCAGTATCGATCCCTGGTCGAAGGCCACTGTCGGCGAAAGCTGCGGTGGCCTTCCTTTTTTTGCCCGTCATTCGCGCCTTCGCGGGAATGACGGCGAAAAAAAACCGCCCCGGTCTCCCGGGGCGGCTTCGCACTAATATATATATAGCGAACTAATCAGCGCTTGGCATCCGCCGCCGCTTCGTCCGGCCGCAGCTTGCCGGCCATGCGGTCCAGCACGCCGTTGACGTACTTGTGGCCGTCGATACCGCCGAAGGACTTGGCCAGCTCGACCGCTTCGTTGATCACGACGCGGTAGGGGATCTCGATCTTGTTCTTCAGCTCCCAGGCGCCCAGCAGCAGCACCGCGTGCTCGATCGGCGACAGCTCGGCGATCGGGCGGTCGACGGTCGGGGCCAGGGTCTCGCGCAGCTCGACCGACTGCGCGATCACGCCGTTCAGCAGCTCGGTGAAGTATTCGCTGTCGGCCTTGTCGAAGCCGTGGGCCGAACGGATGTGCTTGGCGACCGTCGAGGCCGGCTCATTGTTCAGCAGCCACTGGTACAGGCCCTGCAGCGCGAACTCGCGCGCGCGGTGACGCGGCGTGCGGTTCTTGTTCGGGTTGGCGTGCGTGCTCTTGTCAGTCGTATTCATGGCTTGATGCTCACTCTTCCTCGGCCTGCAGCTCGTCCAGGCCGAGCAGCAGGTTGGCCATCTCGACGGCGACGCGGGCAGCGTCCGTACCCTTCTCCGCCATGCGGGCTTCGGCCTGCTCGTCGTTCTCGGTGGTCAGCACGGCGTTGGCGATCGGCATGCCGTAGTCCAGGCCGACGCGGGTGATGCCGGCGCCCGACTCGTTCGAGACCAGCTCGAAGTGGTAGGTCTCGCCGCGGATCACGGCGCCCAGGGCGATCAGGGCGTCGAACTGCTGGGTCTCGGCCATCTTCTGCAGGGCCAGCGGGATTTCCAGGGCGCCCGGCACGGTCACGTGCAGGATGTCCTCGTCGGCCACGCCCAGGTGCTTCAGCTCCGCCAGGCAAGCCGACAGCAGGCCATGGCCAACGTCGGCATTGAATCGTGCCTGCACGATCCCGATGCGCAGGCCTTCACCCTGCATATTGCTTTCAAAAGTTCCTACCGTCATGGCTGCCTCTTTTTCTGTTTACTGTAAATGAATAATGAATGGTATCGCGTCGGACCGTCCGGTCGCGCCTGATTCGCTCAGGCTTCCGGCTTGGCCAGGTAACCCGTGACTTCAAGGTCGAAACCGACCATCGAAGGCATCTTGCGCGGGTTGGCCAGCAGCTTCATCTTGCGCACGCCGACCTTTTTCAGGATCTGGGCGCCGATACCGTAGGTGCGCAGGTCGACCGTCGCCGCGCGGCCGGCCGGGCGCGCCGCCGACTTGTCCTCGAACTGGCCGAACAGCTGCTCCGCCGTCTCGCTGCAGTTCAGCAGCACGATCACGCCGGACTCGGCCGCCTTGATCGCCTGCATTGCCGCCGACAGGTTCCAGGAGTGCGAGGTCGCGCGCGTGTCCAGCAGGTCGAGGATGGAGACCGGCTGGTGCACGCGCACCAGGGCTTCCTTGTCGCCCTGCGGCGCGCCGTGCACCAGCGCCAGGTGGGCGCAGCCGCTCGGCTTGTCGCGGAAGGCCACCAGGCGGAAATCGCCGTGCTCGGTCGACAGCTGGCGCTCGCCCACCTGTTCGATCAGCGACTCGGTCTGGCTGCGGTAGTGGATCAGGTCGGCGATGGTGCCGATCTTCAGGCCATGCTCCGCGGCGAATTCGAGCAGGTCCGGCAGGCGCGCCATGGTGCCGTCTTCCTTGATGATCTCGCAGATCACGGAAGCCGGACGCAGGCCCGCCATTTCGGTCAGGTCGCAGCCCGCTTCGGTATGGCCGGCGCGCATCAGCACCCCGCCCTTGACCGCGCGCAGCGGGAAGATGTGGCCCGGCTGCACCAGGTCTTCCGGTTTCGCGTTCTTCGCCACCGCCACCTGGATAGTGCGGGCGCGGTCGGCCGCCGAGATGCCGGTGGTGACGCCTTCCGCCGCCTCGATCGAGACCGTGAAATTGGTGCCGAAGGAGGTGCCGTTACGGGTCGTCATCATCGGCAGTTCGAGACGGTCGCAGATCTCTTCCGACAGGGTCAGGCAGACCAGGCCGCGCGCGTGGCGAATCATGAAGTTGATCGCTTCCGGCGTCACGTGTTCGGCGGCGAGCACCAGGTCGCCCTCGTTCTCGCGGTCTTCCTCGTCGACCAGAATGACCATGCGCCCTGCGCGCAGTTCCTCGACGATTTCCTGGGTAGTGGAGATGGGCATGCGAAATCCTGTGCTGAAACCCGTTATTTTAAAGGATTTGCCGGCCTTTCACCGGGCCGGATGCCGGCAATATCGGCAGGCCGCGCCCCATGCCGACCGAGCCTGCACCATCTTGTTGCATTTTGACAACGACCACCCTGCCCATCGCGCACTGCGCCAGTGCAAGAATGATGTTCAGCAATAACTGTGCAGGCTGAAGCACAGGTTAGAATGGTTTTTTATTGCTCAACCGGAGCACCTGCGCATGACCGCCCGCCTTGCCCGTACCGCCCTCGTTTCCGCCATCCTGCTAGCGACTTCGCTGGCAGGCGCTGCGTCCCTCGACTTGAACGCCCCGCTGCCGGTCGCGCCCCAGCTCAAGGTCGGCAAGCTGCCCAACGGCCTCACCTATTACATCCAGAAGAACCGCAAGCCCGAGCACAAGCTGGAGCTGCGCCTGGTGGTGAAGGCCGGCTCCATCCTCGAGGACGAAGACCAGCAAGGCCTGGCCCACTTCACGGAGCACATGGCCTTCAACGGCTCGACCCATTTCAAGAAGCACGAACTGGTGTCCTACCTGCAGTCGATCGGCGTGAAGTTCGGCGCCGACCTGAATGCCTACACCTCCTTCGACGAAACCGTCTACGTGCTGCCGGTGCCGGCCGAAAGCAAGCAGGACCTCGACAAAGCCTTCCAGGTGCTGCAGGACTGGGCCCAGGGCCTGACCCTGAACGACGCCGACATCGACAAGGAACGCGACATCATTCTCGAAGAACTACGCCTCGGCAAAGGCGCGGGCGACCGCATGCAGAAGGTGCTGATGCCGAAGATGTTCAACGGTTCGCGCTACGCCGAGCGGCTCCCGATCGGCAAGGAAGACACGCTGCGCAGCTTCAAGCCCGAGGCCCTGCGCCGCTTCTACCGCGACTGGTACCGCCCCAACCTGATGGCCGTGGTGGCGGTCGGAGACATCGACCCTGCCCAGGCCGAGCAGCTGATCAAGCGCCACTTCGCGGGCCTGAAGAACCCGGCCTCGCCGCGCCCGCGCAGCTACGCCCAGATCCCGCCGCGCACCGACACGGAGGCGCTGGTCGTCACCGACAAGGAAGCCGGCCCGGCCTCGGTCCTGATCCGCTATCCGGTCACGCCCTTCAGCGAGCGCGCCACCATCGGCGGCTACCGCGAGCAGCTGGTCGAAGGCCTGTTCGCCGGCATGCTGAACCAGCGCCTGTCCGAACTGTCGCAGCTGCCCTCGCCGCCCTTCATGGGCGCCAGCAGCGCGCTCGGGCGCCTGACGCCGCGCTACCGCTCCTACAACGCGGCCGCCGCGCTGGGCGAAAAAGGCGCGACGCCGGCGATCGACGCCCTGGTGCAGGAGAACGAGCGCGCGCGCCGCTTCGGCTTCAGCGAGGCCGAGCTGGAACGCATGAAGAAAGGCGTGATGCGCAACTACGAGCGCATCTACAACGAACGCGACAAGACCGATTCGGGCGCCTACGCCGCCGAGTTCATCCGCAACTTCCTGGAAGGCGAATCGATCCCCGGCGTCGAGAACGAATACCGCTACGTGAGCGAGCTCCTGCCCGGCATCACGCTGGAAGAGATCAACGCCTACGCGCGCCGCACCATCCCCCTTGAATCCGGCAAGCTGGTGGTCTACACCGGCCCGGCCAAGCAGGACGCCGTCGTGCCGACCGGCGAGCAGCTGCTGGCCGCGGTGTCCGCCGCCGAGCGCCGCGAGGTGCAGGCCCACGACGAGAAGGCGGTGGCGGCGCGCCTGATGGACCAGGCGCCGGCGCCGGGCAGCATCGTCAGCGAAAGCCGCGACGAGCAGCTCGGCACCACGCGCCTGGTGCTGTCGAACGGCGTCAAGGTGATCCTCAAGCCGACCAGCTTCCGCAACGACCAGGTCTTGATGAGCGCCGCTCGCTTCGGCGGCCAGAGCCTGTTCGACACCGAGGACATGTACAACGCCCGTTACGCCGACTCGATCGTCGCCGCGATGGGTCTGAAGGACTTCTCGCCGCTCGACATGCGCAAGATCCTGGCCGGCAAGGCAGCCGCCGTCAGCGCGGGCCTCGGCAACAACACCGACGTCGTCGCCGGCACCGCGGGCGCCACCGACGTCGAGACCATGCTGCAGATGGTGTGGCTGAAATTCGCCGGCGTGCGCCGCGACGAGGATCTGTACAAGTCCTATCTCGGCAAGCAGATCGAGCTGGCGCGCAACCGCGCCTCGCAGCCCGGCGCCCATTTCGGCGACGTGCTGGTCTCGACCCTGTACGGCGACAACCCGCGTGCGCCGCGCGCCCTGCGTCCCGAGGACTTCGCCAGCATCAACCTGGACCGCGCGATCGCCATCTACCGCCAGCGCTTCTCGAGCGCGAAGGACCTGACCTTCATCTTCGTCGGCAGTTTCGACGTCGCCGCCATCAAGCCACTGCTGGCGACCTACCTGGCCAGCCTGCCGACCCCGGATATCCCGGTGGCCTACCGCGACCTCGGCATCCGCCCGGTCAAGGGCGTGGTCAAGAAGGAAGTGAACAGCGGCTCCGAAGACAAGAGCACGGTCTCGCTGACCTTCACCGGCGCCACCGAGGTTAACGAACTCGAAGAGCTGCGCCTGTCGGCCCTGGCCGAGGTGATGAACATCCGCATCATCGACGTGCTGCGCGAAAAGCTGGGCCTGATCTACGGCGGCGGCATGGAAGCCTCGATGACGCGCATCCCCTACGCCCACTTCACGGTGGGTGTGACCCTGCCGACCGGCCCCGACAACGTCGACAAGGTGCTCAGCGCGACCTTCGCCGAGATCGAGCGCATGCGCACCCAGGGCCCGGACCAGGCCGACCTCGACAAGGTCAAGACCAATTGGCTCCAGACCTATCGCAAGTCGCTGCAGGAGAACGGCTACTGGCTGGCCGCGCTGCAGACCTCCCTGACCGAAGGCACGGATCCGGCCACCATCCTTACCTTCGACAAGGAAGTGCAGAAGCTGAGCGTGGCGGATTTGAAGCTGGCGGCGCAGCGTTATTTGAAGCCGGATAACTATGTGCAGGTGGTGCTGAATCCGGAGAAGGCGGTGGCTGGACCGGTGCAGGTGGCGGATGGGGCGCAAAAGGCACCGAGGTAATCGGAAGCATAAAAAAGCCGGCGCAAGCCGGCTTTTTTACGTGGACGTGTCCACGCAAGCATCATTTCAGATACTTGTTGAACCAGCCGATTTCGCGGGCGCGCAGATCCTTCTGGTGCTCCGGCTTGCGGAAGGCATGCCCTTCCCCTTCGTAGATCACCAGGGTGGTCGGCACGCCCATCGCCTTCAGCCCATGCCAGAACTCCATCGACTGCGCCGGCGGGCATTCCACGTCGCGCTCGCCCACGTAGATCAGGGTCGGCGTCTTCGCATCCTTGATCGATTCGATCGGCGAGGCACGGCGGTAGACGGCAGGATCGTCGTACATGGTGGCGCCGAAGAAGGGCACCATCCACTGGTCGATGCCGTTCTGGCCGTAGTAGCTGATCCAGTTGGCGATGCCGGCGCCGGCCACCGCGGCCTTGAAGCGCTGGCTGTGCGTCACACCCCACATCGTCATGTAGCCGCCGTAGGAGTGGCCCATCAGGCCGAGGCGGTTGCCGTCGATCGGCGCCTGCCTGATGGCCGCATCGACGCCGGCCAGGATGTCGCGCCAGTCGCCGCCGCCGAAGTCCTTGCGGTTGGCGCTGGTGAAGTTCGAACCCTGGCCGTAGCTGCCGCGCGGATTCGGCATGAACACGAAATAGCCCTGGTTGACCAGGTCGCGCACCAGCGAGTTACCGCCCTCACCGCCCGAGATGTAGCGCGGCGTGGCTGCCGCGGCGGGGCCGCCGTGCACCTGCACGATCATCGGGTACTTCTTGTCGGCGCCGACCATGCGCGGGCCGACCAGCCAGCCCTGCACCTTGTAGCCTTCGTTGGTCCAGCTGACGTTTTGCGCCGAGACCACCGGGCCGAAGGACTCGTTGTCGCGGGTGATCGCATTCATCTCCGGCAGGCGGCCGGCGACGATGCGCGGCGCGTGCTCGTAATCTTCGTGCACCGAGGCCGCGACCTTGCCGTCCGCGCTGAACACGAAGCGGCCGTCGCGCGAAGCGGAGGCCGAGACCGGCCCTTTCCACAGCACGCGGCTGCTGCGCGCCGCCGGGTCGATCGCGACCACGGCCGCATCGGCGCCGGCCAGGCTGGACGCCAGCACCTGGCTGCCGCGCCAGGCGATGCCGTTGAAGGTGCCGGCAAAGCCGGGCGTCACGTCGACCGGCTCGCCGCCGTCGATCGAGACCGTGTAGACGTCGCCGCCGACCGAGCCGAAGTCGCTCATCAGGCCGCCGATGAAGGCGACCGTGCGGCCGTCCGGCGACACGTGCGGCATATTCATCTGCATCTTCGGCGCCGCCAGCACGCGCAGCTTGCCGCTGGATGCATCGACGTGGCCGAGGGTCGCAATCCACCAGTTGTTGTCGCCGTTGCCCTTGGCGCTGGTGACCACGAAGCCCTTGCCGTCCGGGGTCCAGTCGTATTCGTAGATGAAGGTGTCGTCCGGGGACACCAGCCTGTAGTAGCCGCCCGAGACGGAGACGACGGCGATGCGCTGCTCGTCTTCCTGCTCGGCCACGCCGATTTCGCCGATCTGGCGCGCGCCCGCTTCCACCGCGCCGGTCAGCTTCTTGGCGCCGACGGTTGCGAGGAAGGCCAGTTCGCGGCCATTCGGCGACCAGCGCACGGAATTCGCCACGCCCTTGATGGTGGCGACCGTGGTCAGTTTGCCGTCGCGCAGGACCTTGACGGTGGCGACGCCGGTCTTGGGATCGGTACTGACGAACGCCATGGCTGTGCCGTCCGGCGACCATACCGGCGCCTCGATGCGGCAGCCGCTGCAGTCGGGCTGCTGGAAGGTCGAGACGATCTTGCCGGTGGCGGTCTCGCGCACGACGATGCTCGGCCCGTTCTTCGCTTCGCCCTCGACCATTTCCAGCGCCGCCAGGCGCTCGCCATTGCCCGACATCGCCAGCGAGCGGTAGCTGCGCATGCCCTCGGCCGAGCTGATACCGGCCGCCGCCAGCAGCGCCAGCAATACCAATGGCTTCACGCCACGAATCGTCGTGTACATCCTAGTCCCCTCTTGTTTTATTCTGCGGTAAATACAGGCGAGCGAATGCCCTGCCTACTGATGATGTTGCCAGCGGGCAGTCTACGCCAAACAGAAGGGAAACGGAGAAAATTTGTCCGGCCGGGGCCGGACGCTTTCCTTACTTGGCGGCGGTGAGCATGCGCTCGACGTAGCGCGCGATCAGGTCGATCTCGAGGTTCACCCTGGCGCCCGCATGCAGGTGCTTCAGGGTGGTGACGGCGATCGTGTGCGGGATCAGGTTGATCGAAAAGCGGCAGACCCTGGCGCCGTTCGCTTCCAGGTCCTCGACGCTGTTCACGGTCAGCGAGACGCCATTCACCACGATCGAGCCCTTGTAGGCCAGGTACTTGCCCAGCTCCAGCGGCGCATCGACGACCAGCTTGAAGGATTCGCCGATCGGCTCGAAGCTGTGCACCGTGCCCAGGCCGTCGACGTGGCCCGAGACCAGGTGGCCGCCGAGGCGCTCGGCCAGGGTCAGCGCCTTTTCCAGGTTCACTTCGCCCGGCTGGTCCAGGCCCGCGGTGCGGTTCAGGCTCTCGCGCGAGACGTCCACCGCGAAGGCGTTGCCGGTCTTCTCGACCACGGTCATGCAGGCGCCGTTGATGGCGATCGAGTCGCCCAGCGCGACGTCGTCCAGCCCCAGGCCGCCGGCCTCGATCTGCAGGCGCACGCCCGCGAACGAACCGCCTTCGAGCGGCTTGACCGATTGGATGCTGCCGACGGCAGCGACGATTCCGGTAAACATTCTTATCCTTTCGATTGATTAAAGCGCGCCAGGATGCGCAGGTCGGGGCCGACCTGCTGCACGCCGTGGAAACGCAGCGCCAGCTTGTCCTTCAATTGCACCAGCGGCGGCAGCGCGAACATGCCCTGCCCCGGCCCGATCAGGCTGGGCGCCAGGTAGACCAGCAGCTCGTCGACGCAGCCTTCGCGTGCCAGCGAGGCATTCAGCTTACTGCCCGCCTCGACGTGCAGCTCGTTGATTTCGCGGCGGCCCAGCTCCAGCATCAGTTCCGGCAGGTCGACCTTGCCGGCGCCGTTCGGCAGCATGATGACTTCGTGGCCGGCGGTGCGGAGCGCAGCTTCCTTTTCTGCGTTGGCGTGGGCCGCGACGATCCAGCACGGTTCGCCCTGCAGGATGCGGGCGCCGGTATCGATCTCGAGGCGGCTGTCGACGATCACGCGGCGCGGCTGCATCGGCGTGTCGCTCAGTTGGCCGATCATGCGCACGGTCAGCTGCGGATCGTCGGCCTTCACGGTGCCGATGCCGGTCAGGATCGCCTGCGCGCGGGCGCGCCAGGCGTGGCCGTCGGCGCGTGCTTCCGGGCTCGTAATCCACTGGCTCTCGCCGCTGTCGAGCGCGGTGGCGCCATCCAGGCTGGCGGCCGTCTTCAGGCGCACCCAGGGCTTCTTGAAACGCATGCGGTTGAAGAAGCCGATATTCAGTTCGTAGGCCTGCTCGGCCATCAGCCCCGAGCTGACGGCGATGCCGGCCGCTTCCAGCTGAGCCAGGCCGCGCCCGGCCACCAGCGGGTTCGGGTCTTCCATTGCCGCGACCACGCGCCCGAGCCCTGCCTGGATCAGCGCATTCGAGCACGGCGGCGTGCGGCCATGGTGGCTGCAGGGTTCGAGCGTCACGTAGGCGGTGGCGCCGCGGACGTCGTTGCCGCGTGCCTGGGCATCGCGCAGGGCCTGGATCTCGGCATGCGCCTGGCCGGCCGGCTGGGTATGGCCGGCGCCGATCACTTCGCCGTCGCGCACGATCACGCAGCCGATGCGCGGGTTCGGCGCCGTGATGTACATGCCCCTGGCTGCCCATTCCAGGGCCAGGGCCATGCCTTCGGTATCGCTCAGTATCAGCACTTGTCTATTCGCTCTGTTCGTTCATGGCGGCGCCGCGGGACCGTCGCAGGACGCGTCGCGCGCCGGGTCGCAGCTGCGGGCCCGGCCCAGCATATTGATTTTAATACGGCGGATGCCGCTGCCGTGGAACAGCGACAGCGTGCCATAGCGCGCCGCCGCCGGGTTGCTGTCGCGGCAGCTGCGCCCGGCGCCATTGTAGGCGATATAGAAAGGCGGCGCCGAGGTGGTGAAGGAAAAGCCGACCGCCATCCCCTGCGCCAGCGGGCCGTGCTCGGCCAGGATGGTGTCGCCGGGGCCGGGTTGACGGTCGCCGTCGCGGTCGAGGAATACGGTCCAGCCCTGGCGCCAGTCAGCGCCGCCGGTTCCTTTCGGCAGCACGGTCACGACCTCGCTGCGCGCCAGCGCCTGGGCGCGCGCCTGGCCGATCGCGGAGAACAGGTCGGCGGCGGCGGCTTTCAGCTGCTGGTTGCGGAGCAGCTGGCGCAGGTCGGGCGCGCCGACGGCCAGCAGGATTGCGGCGATCGCCAGTACCGCGAGCAGTTCGATCAGCGTGAAACCGGCCTGGCGCCGCTGCCGGCGCTGCTTTCGCGGCGCGGGCTTCATGGCCAGCAGCGGCCGGCCCTCTCCGAGCCGTGTACGCCCAGGCTGTCGAGGGTCAGCGCGCCGCAATCCCTATCGCGAAAGCGCCCGTCGACCTTCGACGTGCCCGGGGTGGCGCGCACCTCGACGCAATCGGCGATGTCGCGGCCCGGGCAGGCGTGGGCATCCAGCTCGTAGTAGCTGACGGCGGCGCTCACGCCCGACCACCAGGGAAAGCCCGCCGGCGCGGCGTCGCCACTGGTCGAGGAGAACTCGACATAGGTGTTGTGCTGCAGGTGGTAGCGCTCCTGCTGCTGCATCACGTCGATCAGGGCAATCTGTCCTTCGGTGCGCTTGGTGCGGGTGATGTGGCTGGTGTAGCTCGGGATGGCCACCGCCGCCATGATGGACAGGATCGCCAGTACCACCAGCATTTCGATCAGGGTAAAGCCGCGCTTCGTGTTCATGCTTTCCTCGCTCTCTCGTTCTTGTGATGTCAGTGCTTATTCCGTGGCCTGGGCGTGCAGCTGCGGCCAGTTGGCGATTTCGCGCCAGCCGATGCGGCCTGCCGGGAGCTGGGCCGGCGGGGCGGCGTTGCCGTTGCCAGGACCTTCGCCATTGCCCCGGCCGGCGCCAGGCGGATCGGGTCCGACGGGATCGGCTGGGCCGCCCGGTTCGTTGCCGCCGGCGTCCGGTGGCCCCGCCCCGCCCGCGGGTGAGGGTCTGGGCTTGCGCACCACCGACTGCAACACGACGCGTGTCGAATCTCGGCTGCCGAAGCCGATCGCCGTGACCCTGTAAAAACTGCCGAGCGATGCGCCGGCGCCAGGTGGCGCGATCTTTTCGATGAGGTAGGCCGGCAGGCGCGCCGGCAGCAAGCCCCGGCCGGTCGCCAGGCTCGCGCCGGTGTAATGTCCATAGGGCACCAGCGCCGGGTTGTCGGCATCGGCCAGGTCCTGCAGCTGCCATGCCGGCGGCGAGGTCGCCAGGCACAATCCGCGTGCCGAACCGGCGCGGCCGCAACCGCTGACGAAGCTGGCGACGCCGGCTTCCGTAAACTGCGTGGCCCGCGCAGGGCCGACCGCGGAGGACGCGGCAGCGATGTCGCGCTCGGCATCGTGCAGGGCGGCTTCCGCGGCCTCGTGCGCAATGCTGCGCTCGCGCTCGGCCCCGGCCGAGGCGATGGAGGCGAATACGGTGCTGCACACGGACACGCCGATCAGCATGGCCGCCATCATCAGCAGCAGCGCGCAGACCAGCGCCGCGCCATGTTCGCGCGCTCTCATAAGGCCCCCGCAGGCAAGGCCACCGTCAGCGTGAACAGCCTGCGCTCGCGCCGCCGCAGCCCGTCCGGCAGCGCAGCCTCGCGCACCACCGTCCCGAGGTCGCTTTCCGATGCGCTGGCCGCATGCGCGGAGCCAAACAATTGGAACTCGATGTCCCCACGCCCCCGCCGTGTCGGCCGCGCGCCATGCAGCAGCAGGCCGATGCGCACGCTCACGACGCGCTTCCACCAGGTATGACGGTTCAGCTCCTGCGCCGGCAGGCCGGCATAGGCCGCATCCAGCGCGCGGATCGCGTCGGCGTTTACGTAGCGGTTGGCGGCGCCGTCGCGCGGGGTGTCGGTGTCAATGCCGTACAGGACCTGGAAACTGTCGACGCCCGCGACGACGGCGTCCGCGCTCCAGTTGCCGGCGCCGCGGTACTTGCAGCGCAGCTCGGGCTCGCCGTCGCCGTTCTTCGCCACGTAGAAGATGCTCCAGCCCTCCTCGCCCGAGCCGACGCCAAAGCCGGCGCAATTCAGGACGCTGCCGTCGCCATTCGCGCCGCTGCCGGCGCCGGGGAAGCGCACGGCCAGCACGTCGCTGCCGTTGGCGACAACGGCGAGCGGAATGTCGATGCCGGTGCTGGTACTGCCGAGCGAGCGCGCGTCCAGCCCCGCCAGGCGGGCCGGCAGGATGTCAATCGGCGCGGACAGGTCCAATTGAAGCGGATCGGCATGGGCCGCCTGGCGCACGGCGCGGCCGAGCACATCGAGAGCGTAACGGCCGGCATCGTCGAGCGCGGCGGCCTCCAGCTGCGCGGCGTAGGCGCCGTTGGCCAGGCCCAGCAGCCGGGCGGCGGCCAGCACGACCGCCAGGCCGATGCTCAGCGCCACCATCATCTCGACCAGGGTCAGGCCGGCCTGGCGCGGGTGGAGGCGAAAGATCATGGCGCGCCCGCCCCAAGCGTCAGGAACACGGCCGGCGCAGACGGGGCGTCCGGTGCCGCCTGCCGGTCGCGCCAGCCCAGCTTGATGGCGACGGGCGCGTCCGGTCCGCCGGTACAGGCCCAGGCCAGCAGGCCGCTCGCGTCCGGTTCCTGGGCATCGCGGCAGACGCGGATCCGTCCTCCGGGAAAGCGGTCCCGCAATTGAGCCGCGGTTTCGTCGAGGTCGAAGTTCGCCAGCTCGAGCGGACTGCAATCGACGGAACCGTAGCAGGAGGCCGCGGCAGCGGGCGGCGCAGCGGCGTCGACATCGAACTGGAGATAGGGATTGGCGGCATCCGGCAAGGCCATCGCGGCCGGATTCGCACGCATGCGCTCGGCGAGCGAGCCGGCCAGCCGCATGCCGTCGGCCAGGCGCCCTGCCTCGCCCGCGGCGCGCACGGCCACTGCCTGCACGGCCGCGGCCCCGGCGACGCCCAAAGCGACGACGAACAGGGCCACCAGCACTTCCACCAGCGTGTAGCCGCCGGCGAAAGCATTGGCATGTAAGCGGCCGTGCATGCTGAACCTCCAGGTCTCGAACAGGGAGACCCGAACTTATCAGGCGAGCTCAGGGCAGCCGTAAAGACGGCTCAAGCGTAGAGATGGAACTTCTTCAGGTGGGATTGGTTTTCGCGCCCGGACCGACTTCCGCAATCGCTTCCTGGAACTCGGCCAGGTCTTCGAAGTTCTTGTAGACGGAGGCAAAGCGGATGTAGGCGATCTTGTCGAGACGCTTGAGTTCCTGCATCACGAGTTCGCCGACGTAGACGCTGTCGACTTCGCGGCGGCCGCTGGTGAGCAGTTTTTCCTCGATCGAGGAGATGGCGGCGTCGATCGCGCCGGCGGCAACGGGACGCTTGCGCAGAGCCAGCATCAGGCTGCCGCGCAGTTTGGAGGATTCGAATTCGGTACGGCTGCCGTTCTTCTTGACGATGATCGGCATCGAGAGCTCGACGCGCTCGTAGGTGGTAAAGCGCTTGTCGCATTGGGCGCAGCGGCGCCGGCGGCGGATGGAATCGCCCTCCTCGGATACGCGGGTATCGAGGACCTGGGTGTCTTCATGCTGACAGAAAGGGCATTTCATGGTCGCCGGGGCTGCTGCGCTTGATCGCTTTATGCTGCGTAGACCGGGTACTTGTCGGTCAGCTTTTTCACCTCAAGCTTGACGCGCTCGATGGTCGCGGCGTCGTGCGGGTTGTCCAGCACGTCGGCGATCAGGTTGCCCACCTTGGTCGCATCTTCTTCCTTGAAGCCGCGGGTGGTGAAGGCCGGGCTGCCGAGGCGGATGCCGGAGGTCACGAAAGGCTTCTGCGGGTCGTTCGGGATGCCGTTCTTATTACAGGTCATGTGCGCCTGGCCCAGGATCGCTTCCGCTTCCTTGCCGGTCAGGCCTTTCGAACGCAGGTCGACCAGCATCACGTGCGACTCGGTACGGCCCGAGACGATGCGCAGGCCGCGTGCGATCAGCGCTTCGGCCAGGGCCTTGGCGTTCTTCACGACTTGCTGCTGGTATGCCTTGAATTCCGGCGACTGCGCTTCCTTGAAGGCGACGGCCTTGCCGGCGATGACGTGCATGAGCGGACCGCCCTGGATGCCCGGGAAGATTGCCGAGTTGATGGCTTTCTCGTGCTCGGCCTTCATCAGGATGATGCCGCCGCGCGGGCCGCGCAGGGATTTGTGGGTGGTCGAGGTGACGAAGTCGGCGTAGGGCACCGGGTTCGGGTACTCGCCCGCGGCGATCAGGCCGGCGTAGTGGGCCATGTCGACCATGAAGTAGGCGCCGATTTCCTTGGCGATTTTCGCGAAGCGCTCGAAGTCGATGCGCAGCGAGAAGGCCGAGGCGCCGGCGATGATCAGCTTCGGCTTGTGCTCGCGGGCCAGGGCTTCCATCTGCTCGTAGTCGATGTCTTCCTGCTCGGTCAGGCCGTAGGAGATGACGTTGAACCATTTGCCCGACATGTTCAGGGCCATGCCGTGGGTCAGGTGGCCGCCTTCGGCCAGCGACATGCCCATGATGGTGTCGCCCGGCTTCAGCATGGCGAAGAACACGCCCTGATTGGCCTGCGAGCCCGAGTTCGGCTGGACGTTGGCGGCTTCGGCGCCGAACAGTTGCTTGACGCGGTCGATCGCCAGCTGCTCGGCGACGTCGACGTATTCGCAGCCGCCGTAGTAGCGCTTGCCCGGATAGCCTTCCGCGTACTTATTGGTCAGCTGGGAGCCCTGCGCCTGCATGACTGCCGGCGAGGTGTAGTTCTCGGACGCGATCAGCTCGATGTGGTCTTGCTGGCGGGTGTTTTCCTTCTGAATGGCATCCCACAGTTCCGGGTCGACGTTGGCGAGCGTGTGATCTTTTGCAAACATGAAAAAAACTCCAATCGATAAGAGTACCAGGCAACAGGCAGCGCTGAACCGGGGCGGGAGCGAGAAACACGGCAGCCGCCGATACGAAGCGTACCAGTCGAAGGCTGCCCAGGCGAACGGCAAACGACGTCTCACGCTCCCCGGTGGATTTCCACCTTCGCCGCCTGCGGGCGGTTTTCGCCAGTTACGTGAGACGTAAATGGAACTGCCGATTGTAAGGTATGACACATGGGGTAAGCAATGATCATTTCGGCTACAATCTTGCAGTTCTGTCTTCACCATCCATCATCCGGGATCCCATCATGATCGTATTCATTACCGGCGCATCGGCCGGCTTCGGCGCCGCGATGGCGCGCACCTTCGTCAAGAACGGCCACCAGGTAGTGCTGGCTGCGCGGCGCAAGGACCGGCTGGAGTCGCTGGCCCGGGAGCTGGGCGAATCCGCGTTGCCGGTCGCGATGGACGTCACCGACAAGGCCTCGATCGAGGAAGCGCTGTCGATGCTGCCGCAGTCCTGGCGCCAGATCGACGTCCTGATCAATAACGCGGGCCTGGCGCTGAACACCAAGCCGGCGCACGAGGTCCCGCTGGAAGATTGGGACACCATGATCGCCACCAACGTCAAGGGCTTGGTGACCATGACCCACGCCGTCCTACCCTCGATGGTCGAGCGCGGCAGCGGCCTGGTCATCAACCTGGGCTCGGTTGCCGGCCATTACCCCTACCCGGGCGGCAATGTGTATGGCGCAACCAAGGCCTTCGTCGAACAGTTCACATTGAACCTGCGCGCCGACCTGGTGGGCACCGGTGTTCGCGCTACCAACCTGGCGCCGGGCCTGTGCGGCGGCACCGAATTCTCGAACGTGCGCCTGAAGGGCGACGACGCCGCGGCCGCCAAGGTCTACGAGGGCACCCAGCCGCTGACCGCCGAAGACATCGCCGAGACCGCCTACTGGATCGCTACCCTGCCCCCGCACGTCAACATCAACCTGATCGAAATGATGCCGACCTGCCAGGGCTTCTCGCCTTTCAACATCAAGCGCACACAGGCCTGACGCCGGTTTCCGTGGCGACGCAGGTTGTTAGAAAGTGTTACAGTTGTTGGCTGAGTATGCATGCTTAGCGTTTACTCATGCCCGCTAATCTTCGAAGGTTTATGTACTGCACCGCACATAAGCCTGTCGAAAATCGCGTAAAATGTTTCCCAATTTCATTTATGGCAGCTGAAATGCCTTCAGTTTTCACCTGGACGGTGCGGGTCTATTACGAAGATACGGACGCCGGCGGCATCGTGTACTACGCCAACTACCTGAAGTTCTTTGAACGTGCGCGCACCGAATGGCTGCGTTCGCTCGGCATTCATCAGCAAACCCTGCTCGACGAGGAAAACGCTGCCTTCGTGGTGCGCAGCGCCAGCGTCGAGTACCTGGCGTCCGCGCGCCTGGACGATGAAGTGACCCTGAAACTGACCGTGGAAAAGCTCGGCCGCGCCTCGGTCCAGTTCGCCCAGCAAGCCTGGCGCGGCGAAACCCTGCTGTCGACCGCGAACGTGAAAGTGGGCTGCGTCGATGCCCAAACCATGCGCCCCCGTTCCCTTCCTGCAACTATCGCTGCTAAAATGCGGGCCGACTGACACATTTGAACAAATATACTGATGAACGCAGTCCAAGACCTCTCCTTTATTGAACTGATCGCCAACGCGCACATCCTGGTCAAGCTGATCATGCTGCTGCTGTTCGCGATTTCCGTAATCAGCTGGACTTATATTTTCCGCAAGGTCTTCGCGATCCGCGCCGCGCGTCGCCTGACCGAGCAGTTCGAGCGCAGCTTCTGGGCCGGCGGCAACCTGCACACCCTGCACCAGAGCGCCAGCACCCAGCGCGACCAGAGCGGCCCGCTGGCCCGTATCTTCGAGGCCGGCATGGGCGAATTCATCAAGGGCAAGCAGGCCGCCCGCGACGCCCTCGACCTCGGCGCCGTGCTGGACGGCGCCCGCCGCGCGATGCGCGCCGCCTTCCACCGCGAACTGGACCACCTCGATACGCACCTGAACTTCCTGGCCTCGGTCGGTTCGGTGTCCCCGTACATCGGCCTGCTCGGCACCGTGTGGGGCATCATGAACGCCTTCCGCGGCCTGGCCAACGTGCAGCAGGCAACCCTGGCCGTCGTCGCTCCGGGCATTGCCGAAGCGCTGATCGCCACCGCGATCGGCCTGTTCGCGGCGATCCCGGCCGTGGTCGCGTACAACCGCTTCACCCACGATATCGACCGTCTCGCGATCCGCTTCGAAAGCTTCGTCGAGGAATTCTCGAACATCCTGCAGCGCCAGTCGCGCTGAGCGCAACGGGATAGTGAGGTAAGAACATGGCATTCAACAGCAACCTGCGCAACGGACGCCGCAAGCTGAAGTCCGAAATCAACGTCGTGCCCTACATCGACGTGATGCTGGTGCTGCTCATCATCTTCATGGCGGTGCCGCCGGCGCAGAACCCCAGCGAGATCAAGCTGCCCAGCGCCGAGCGCTCGACCCAGCCGCCGGACGATTACATCAATATCTCGGTGAAGAGCAATGCCCAGCTGCAGATCGGCATCAACGGCAAGAACAGCAGCGCGCCCGAGGACATGTCCAGCCGCACTGCCCTGATCGAACGCCTGCGCGCGATCCACGCCGAGCATCCCGACTATCCGGTGATGATTTCGGGCGACCGCGAGAGCAAGTATGACGATGTGATCCAGATGATCTCGGAAGCCAAGAAGATGGGCATCAACCGGGTTGGACTGGCTACCAAATAATGTCGGCAACGAAGAACAACAGCAATGCCATCGGCGGCTCGCCCTACCAGGTGCCGCCGGAACCGAACCGCATGTCCTCGATCGGACTGGCGGTGGGCGTGCACGCCCTGCTGCTGGCCTTCCTGGTGATCGGCATTAACTGGACCAACAACCAGCCGATCGCGGTCGAAGCCGAGGTATGGGACACCACCATACAAAGCGCGGCGCCGCCCGCACCGCAGCCGCAGGTTCAGCCGGAACCCGAGCCGGAGCCGGAAACGCCGCCGCCGACCCCGCGCGTGGCCGAGCCGCCGCCGGTGGCCGAGCCGGCGCCGCCGAAGCAGCCGGATATTGCCCTGGAACGCGAGAAGAAACGCAAGGAAGAACTGAAGCGCAAGGAAGAAGAGCGCGTCGAGCGCGAGCAGGAACTCGCCAAGCAGAAGCGCGAGGAAGAGAAGAAGGAAAAGGCGCTGGCCGAGAAGAAGGCGCGCGAAGATCAGAAGAAGAAAGAGCAGGAACTGGCCAAGAAGGAAGAAGAGAAGAAAAAGGCCGAGAAGGAAAAGGCCGAGAAGATCGCGAAGGCGAAAGCCGAGAAGCTTGAAGCCGCCAAATTGCAGAAGCTGCGTGACGAGGAAATGAAGCGTCTGACTTCCGGCGCCGGCAATCCGGGCAGCTCGGGCAGCGCCGAGAAATCGACCGCGCCGCGCATCGACAAGGGTTATATCGCCAGCATCGCCGCGAAGATCAAAGGTAATACGACCTATCCGGGCAGCACCGATGTACCGGGCAATCCCGAGGTCGTTTTCCAGGTGGAGCAATTGCCGACCGGTGAGATCCTTTCGGTACGCAAAACCAAGAGCAGCGGCATTCCAGCCTTCGACGACGCGGTGGAACGAGGCATTAACAAATCGTCACCACTACCAAAGAAGAAAGATGGTACGGTAGAGCGATCACTTCCAGTCAGTTTCAAGCTGAAAGACCTGAACTGATCGCTCGAACCCAAACTTAGCTGAGACATTATGAAGAAGAAACTACATTCCCTGCTGTTTTCGGCCACCCTGCTGATGGGCGTGGCTGCACACGCCCAGGTGCGCGTCGAAATCGCCGGCGTGAGCGGTACCCAGATCCCGGTCGCGGTAGCGGCCTTTGCCGACGAATCGGTCGCGCCGGACCAGGTCTCGGCCATCATCCGCGCCGACCTCGAGCGTAGCGGCGTGTTCAAGGTGATCGATGCGCGCCAGACCATCTCCGACACGGCCAGCGTCGACCTCGGCGCCTTCAAGGCCAGCGGTGCGGACGCCCTGGTCGTCGGTTCGGTCAGCCGTATGGCCGACGGCCGCTTCCAGGTCCGCTACAAGCTGATGGACACCGTCAAGCAGACCCAGCTCTCGCAACTGTCGGACGCGGTCGGTGCGCGCAACACCCGCCTCGAAGCCCACCGCATCGCCGACGACGTCTATGAGAAGCTGACCGGCGTGCGCGGCATCTTCTCGACCCGCATCTCGTACGTGAAAGTGAACCCGGGCAAAGGCAACCACAGCTACGAGCTGGTGGTCGCCGACGCCGACGGCGAAAACGAGCAGATCGCCGCCTATGGCCGCGAATCGATCTTCTCGCCGTCCTGGTCGCCGGACGGCACCAAGGTCGCCTACGTATCGCTGGAAAAGCAGAAGCCGATCGTCTACGTGCAGAACCTGATCACCGGCCAGCGCGCGATCCTGTCCAACGAAAAGGGCAACAACTCGGCGCCGGCATGGTCGCCGGACGGCACCAGGCTGCTGCTGTCCCTGTCGAAGACCGGCAATACCCAGATCTTCATCGTGAACGTCGACGGCAGCGGCCTGCGCCGCCTGACCAACGGCACCGACATCGATACCGAAGGCCAGTTCTCGGGCGATGGCCAGACGGTTTATTTCGTGAGCAACCGCAGCGGCGGTGCGCAGATTTACAAGATGAGCGTGAACGGTGGCCAGCCCACCCGCGTCACCTTCAATGGTCGTGAAAATATTTCCCCTCGCATTTCCCCGGACGGCAAGACGCTGGCGTGGATTTCGCAACGCGACGGGGTGTACTGCCTTTACGCGATGGACCTGGCCAGCGGCCAGGAACAGCGCCTGGCCGAAGGGGCCACCGAACCGAGTTTTTCGCCAAACGGCAAATACATCATGTATGCCAACAAGGGCGGCGGGCGCGCCTCGCTGGCCGTGGTGTCCGTTGACGGTCGGGTAAAGCAGCGTCTTTCGACGCAGGCGGGAAACATCAAGGAGCCCAGCTGGGGCCCCTTTATGAAGTAAATATTTTTTGACCAGGAGAAAACCCATGCGCAACATTAAAACTGTAGCCTTCATCGCTTCGGCCGCAGCCCTGCTGTCGGCTTGCTCGTCGACCAAACTGCAAGAACCCCCGGTGGTCGAAAAAGCCCCGGTCGCCAACACCGCGCCGCCGGCCGACACCAGCCGTGACGTCCGCCCGGTCGAGACCGGCACCGTGGACCCGCTGAACGACCCGAAAGGCGTTCTGGCGAACCGCAGCGTCTACTTCGACTTCGACAGCTACGTCGTTCGTGACGACGGCAAGCCGGTCGTCGAGAACCACTCGGCTTACCTGACCAAGAACAAGCAGCGTAAAGTCCTGATCCAGGGTAACACCGACGAGCGCGGCGGCACCGAGTACAACCTGGCCCTGGGCCAGAAGCGTGCCGAAGCCGTGCGCAAATCGATGGCCGCCCTGGGCGTGTCCGACAGCCAGATGGAAGCCGTCTCGCTGGGCGAAGAAAAGCCGAAGGCAACCGGCAGCAACGAAGCCGCCTGGGCTGAAAACCGCCGCGCGGACATCGTCTATCAATAATCGGTCATCCGGTTGATTGACAGTGGGGCGGGATGCAGTGCAGACTGCATCCCGCCCCGTATTGCTTAGGAAGAGTCAGAAATGATCAAAACGTCCCAGTCCCGCCTTGCGGCCATCGCCCTCGCCTTTGCCGCCTGGATGCCCCTGCATGCGAGCGCCGGCATCCTCGACGACGATGAAGCGCGCCGCGCCATCCTCGACCTGCGCGCCAAGGTGGATGCGCTGTCCCGCGACGTCAACGCGCGCCTCGACACCAAGTCGGACAAGACCGCGACCATCGAGATCCTGAACCAGCATGAGCAGACGATGCAGGAAATCGCCCGCCTGCGCGGCCAGCTCGAAGTGCTGGCGAACCAGATCGCGAGCTCGCAGAAGAGCCAGAAAGACCTGTACGCCGACCTCGACGCGCGCATCCGCAAGCTCGAGCCGCGCCAGGAAACCGTCGACGGCCAGACCGTCGAGGTGAAGCCTTCGGAGAAACAGGCCTACGACGCTGCGATGGACCTGTTCAAAACGGGCGACTACAAGGCCGCCGCCAACGCATTGCAGGACTTCGTCCGCCGCTACCCGGACTCCGCTTTCGCCGCCAACGCGCAATACTGGCTCGGCAACACCTACTACGCCCAGCGCGACTACAAGAACGCGATCGCCGCACAGGAAGCAGTCGTCTCGAACTACGGCAACAGCCCCAAAGTACCGGACGCGATGCTCAACATCGCCAGCAACTACATCGAGCTGAAGGACAACAAGAAGGCCAAGAAGATCCTGCAGCAGCTGGTGTCGAAGTACCCGGACACCTCGGCCGCCGCGACTGCCAAGGACCGCCTGGCCAGCCTGAAGTAAGGTCGTTCATGAGCATTTGACAGCCCGGCAGACAGCCCCTATAATCTTGCTTCTTTCGGGTCGTTAGCTCAGTTGGTAGAGCAGCGGACTTTTAATCCGTTGGTCGCTGGTTCGAGCCCAGCACGGCCTACCAGAATTTAGTTGTAAGCATAGAAGGCGTTGCGAATTTTTTCGTGACGCCTTTTTTGTTTTGGTGGCTGTGGACCGCGCTAGCTTTCCAGCAGCCTCAAAGCCTCGATGCTGTCCGGGTCACGCTTCAGCTTCTGCGCCGCCGCCCGGATCTTCTGGTAATAGATCCCGTTCCTCACCCCGCGATAATCCTTGTAGGCTTCGGCGACCGGGTCCGCGCTTCCCTCCCGCTTCGCCTTGTCGATCAGCGCCTGCAGGTAGCGGGTGCCGAGCCGGATATTCGTCGCCTCGTCGACGAAGGCAGGACTGTCGTGGAAGACGTCGGCGTCCCGGTACAGCGTGGCCTCGGGCCGGCGGGCATCCGACGGCTTGCGTAGATTGTCGAGGCGACACAGCTCGCGGTTCGCCACCTTCATCAGCTGCATCAGGCCGCGTGCGCTGCTGCCCTCGGCCTGCGCGCACTTGTCGAAACGGGATTCCATATAGATCTGACAGACGATCATTTCCGTGCTGAGGCAGGACTCGTTGTTCTCCTCGACCAGCTTCCTGATCGCCCGCAGGCGCGCCACCTGCTCGTTTCGCGTGTCCATGTCTGGCTCCTTGCAAACCCGGCAGTGTCATCGTCCCGCCGGCGGCGCCGGGCATGCTTGAGTATGCTCAAGCGCATGCGATATGGGTAAATGGCAAGACGCCAGAGTCCATTGCTCGACCTCAACGGAGCCCGGAATTCCCATCCATTCGTTTCCCAAAGGAATATTCTTATAAGGCCAAGCCGCGTCCGACCTTCCTGTCGGGTAATATCCGATCAGCGCAACACTCAACCACTCAGCCGCCATGCCCCTCGACCTCACAGACACTCTCGTCGTCGGTATTTCCGCCACCGCCCTGTTCGACCTGGCCGAAGCGGATGCCGTCTACAAAGCGAAGTACGCGAAGAACCCGCAGAACGCCCTCGATGAGTACCGCGCCTACATGCTGGAGCGCGAGAACGAACCGCTGCGCGACGGTACCGGCATGCCGCTGGTGCGCGCCCTCCTCGGCCTGAATCGCTTTGCGCCATCGGAATCGAAGCCGCTGGTCGAGGTCGTGGTCATGTCGCGCAACAGCCCGGAGACCGGGGTCCGCGTCTTCAACAACATCCGCTCGCGCGGGCTGCCGATCTCGCGCCACGCCTTTACCGGCGGGCAGTCGGTGGTCGACTACCTGGACGCCTTCGCGGTCGACCTGTTCCTGACCACGAACGTCGAGGATGCCCAGCGCATCATCGACGCCCAGGCCTGCGCCGCTGCGGTCCTGAAGCCGCCGCCGCATTCGGGCGAGGCGCCGCTCGAAGACCAGGTGCGCATCGCCTTCGACGGCGACGCCGTGCTGTTCGACGATTCGAGTGAGCTGGTCTACAAGACCGAGGGCCTGGGCCGCTTCCACACGGTCGAGGACGAGAAGCAGAACGAGCCGATGAACGACGGCCCCTACGCCATCCTGCTGCGCAAGCTGGCCAAGCTGCAGGAGCGCCTGCCCTTCGGCGCGGATGCCTCGCCGGTGCGCATCGCCATCGTCACCGCGCGCAGTGCGCCGGCCGAAATGCGGGTCATCAATACCCTGCGCCACTGGGGCGTCTACGTGAACGAGATCTTCTTCCTGGGCGGCGTGCCGAAGTCGAAGGTGGTAAAGGCCTTCCGCGCCCACATCTTCTTCGACGACCAGGACCTGCACCTCGATCCGGCCGCCAAGCACGTGCCCTCCGGCCGCGTGCCCTACCGCTCGGATTCGCCGCTGTTCTCGCCGCTGGCGGGCATCGACCTGGCCGACGATCCGCCGCTGCTGGTCGAGAAGGTCGAAACCAGCTGAGCGCCGCCGCGCACCTCGAAGCGGGCGCTCGCCGCCGTGCGCCCGTCCTGCCCCACCAGCTTCAGTTCATGCTTGCCCGGCGCCGGCGCCCAGCCGGCGTCCACCACGTCCTGTCCCAGCTTTTCTCCATCCAGCACCAAGGCCATGTCGCGCTCTCCCTGGGCCAGGAAGCGCACCCGCTGCAGCCGTTCCGGGATGTCCGGGTCCAGCGCGATCAGGCTGGAGTCGGCCGGGTACACGATCTTCGGCTGGCGCTGCGACGGCGCCAATAACTCCACAGCCGCGGTCTCGGTGCCGCGCACGAACCACTCGCTGCGCGGCGTTTCGACGGCCGGCGTGAAGGCGACGTTCTGCCGCACCAGGCCTGGCGGCGGCGCCGGCGCGCGGCTGCTGCTGTCGCGGTGCAGGTAATCCATCAGGTCGCGCCACACCGGGGCCGCGCCGGAGACGCCGGAGACGTCCCACATCGGCCGCCCATCGAAATTACCGACCCAGACCCCGACCGTGTAGCGGCTCGTGAATCCCACGCACCAGTTGTCGCGCATGTCCTTGCTGGTGCCGGTCTTCACCGCGCTCCAGAAACTGGTGGCCAGCTCGTTGCGCAGGCCGAAGGTCACGCTGCGCGCACCGCGGTCCGACAGGATGTCGCCGACGATGAAGGCGGCCTTTTCGTCCAGCACCCTGCGCTTGCGTTCCGGTGCGCGCGCACGCAGAGTTACGCTCCCTTGAAGACCGCCATTCGCCAAGGTGCGGTAGGCATTGGTCAGTTCGAGCAGGCTGACGTCGGCCGAGCCGAGCGCCAGCGAGTAGCCGTAGAAGTCGGCAGCCTCGGTCAGGCTCGATAGCCCGACTTCGCGCAGCCGTTCGTGAAAGCGATCGAGGCCCGTCAGCATCAGGGTCCGCACCGCCGGAATGTTCAGCGAGCCGGCCAGGCTGGTGCGCACGCTCGCCACCTCGTGGTAGCGGCGGTCGTAGTTCTGCGGCACGTACAGGCCGCTCACGGTCGGGATGTCGACCGGGGTATCGTCCAGCAGAGACGCGGCGTGCAGGACGCCGCGCTCGATCGCCAGCTCGTACAGGAAGGGTTTCAGGGTCGACCCGGCCTGGCGCAGCGCCGCCACGCCGTCGACTTCGCCGGCGCCGGTATTCGCGACATAGGCCAAAATCTCGCCGCTGTCGTTGTCCAGCACGAGCACGGCGCCATCGCCGACATTGCGTTCGGCCAGCTCGGCCAGGTGGCGGCGCAGTGTCATGGCGGCGAAGCGCTGCAGCTTGCCGTCGATGGTGGAGCGCAGTACGCGCTGCCCCTTGCCCTCGTCCAGCAGCAGGCGCGCGAGCTGGGCCGGTGGCTGCCGGAACGCGGCGCCGGGGCGGGCCAGGGCGACCTCGACCTGCCATTCGATGGTCGCGCAGGACGATGCCGCCTTCAGCTCGGCGGCCAGCGCACAGGCGCGGCGCGCCACCTCGCGCGTGGAGGCGCCCGGCGCGCGCAGCAGGCTGGCCAGGGTCGCCGACTCGCCGAGGTCCAGGCTGGACGGCGCCTTGCCGAACAAGCCGCGCGAGGCCGCGCCGACGCCCTGCAGCTCGCCGCGGAAGCTGGCCAGGTTCAGGTAGGCTTCCAGAATCTGCTGCTTGCTCCAGCCGGCTTCCAGCTCGCGCGCGGCCAGCGCCTGGTCCCATTTCTGGCTCCAGCTGCGGCCCGCCGCGCGCGACGCCAGCGCGGGGTCGAGCAGCCCGGCCAGCTGCATCGTGATGGTCGAGGCGCCGCGCAGGCGCGCCTGGCTGCCGCCCTGGCCGCGGAACAGGTTGTCCCAGGCCGCCTGCCCGACCGCCTTCAGGTCGATGCCGCCGTGCTCCATGAAGCGCTGGTCCTCGGCCTGCATGACCGCGCGGCCCAGGCCGGGCGAGATGTCGGCCAGCGCCACCCAGGGCTGGCGCCGCGCCGCCATGTCGATGCGCACGCTCTCCAGCGGCTCGCCGTGGCGGTCGAGCAGCTGGGCGTCCGACGGCTGCCAGGCAGCCTTCACCTGCGCCGGCGTCGGCACGGCGGCGGTCGCCGGCACCGACAGCGCCGCAACGAACATCAGCGCATAAACCCTGTTCACGGCCCCACCGCCACCGCGGCATTCGGCAGCTCGCCGAACATCTCCGGGTTGTACATCGCCTCGACCCGCGTCACCGGCATGCCGAAGCGGCCTTCGTTATTCAGGCGCACCGTGTACTCGACGCTGAAGCTGCCTTTCGGGACGAACTCGTAATAGGAGCGGAAGGCGCTTTGCGAACGCTCCTGGAAGGCCGGCCACACCCAGCCGCGCGAGCGCTCGCCCGATGCGGCGATCTGGCTGTCGCGGCCCAGGCCCGTGCCCAGGATGCTGGCGCCGGCGGGGATCGGATCGTCGACCACCACCCAGGTCATGTCGGCCTGTGCGTCGATGTCGAGGCGCACGCGGTAGACGTCGCCGCGCGACCACTGGCCTTTGATCTTCTGCTCGACCGGCGTGATGCTGCGGGTGATACGGTAGCCCGAGGACAGCGGCGCCTTGAGTGGAATGGCTGCCAGGCTGCGCACCGTGGCCCAGGGCTTGCCGCTGCCCAGCTGGCGCATCTTCAGGGTGGCCTGCCCTTCCGGCCAGGTCTGCAGCACCGTCGACGGCACCGTGCCGGTCCAGGATGCCCCGCCCAGGTCCAGCTGCGCCATGCCGCTTACCGGCTTGGCCTCGTACTTGCGCGAGAACGCATCCAGCGCCACCACGCCCCAGGCATTGGCGGTGGTCGTGAGCCAGTGGCCGTGGCGCTGGCGGCCCAGGGCGCCGCGCGCCAGGCGCCCGATATCGGCCTGCCAGAACGGATCGCCCATCGCCGCCAGCAGCAGGCGGTTGGCATTCGCGTCGGTGCCCGCCATCAGCCACCACCATTCATCGCTGCGCTCGGTCGAGAAGCCCATGGTCGTGCCCTGCAGGTTCATGCGCGCGCGCAGCACCTGGCGCGCCTGCGCGAGCTGCTGGTCGCGCTGCGGCAGGCCGGTCGTGCGCATGAGCATCTGGTACCAGTCGAGCACCGCGGAGGTCGGCCACAGGTTGGGCTGGACCGTGATCGATTCCAGCATCGCCGCTTTGACCAGGCCGCTCCTCGACAGCGCCTCCAGCGCGGCTAGCTTGCGCACCGTGAGCTCGCCGCTGGCCAGCAGCGGTGGACGCGCGATCTTGCCCTCGACGAAGGCAGTAAGCCCGGCTTCCATGCGCTGCTTCAGGTCCTCGGGAATCTCGTAGCCCGCTTCCGCCGTCACCGACAGCACATAGGAGGTCAGGATGTCGCTGCCCTGATCCATGGGCACGAAGTACTTGACCAGGCCATCGGCGTCGAGGTGGGCCGGCAGGGTCGCGACGGTGGATTCCCACAGCGGCTTGTCGCGCAATGCCACCGAGCGCGAGGTGCGCTGCTCGAAGCAGGTGTAGGGATAGGCGCGCATGTAATCGGTCACGCCCGGCAGGTCACCGCCTATGCGTGCCGTCAAGGTAGTCTGGATGCCGCCGCGGCCCGGCAGCGCGTCGGCTGGCCGCTGCACCGGCAGGGTCTTCTCGCCATCCAGCTGGATCAGCGTGGCCTGCAGGGTGCACACCGGCACCGCGGGGCTGAGCTGCTGGCGGATGCGCATGCGGTCCTGTGCGCCTTCACCCGCGCCGGCCTCGACTTCCCACTGCAGGGTCTTGGCGCCGACCGGCGCCTGGACCGTCCAGCCGATTTCGCGGGCCTCGCCCGGCGCCAGTGTCACATCCAGCGGCGCCAGCGACTGCCCCTTCGTGCCATCGGCGGCCATGCTGGCGCTCAGGCGCACCGCCAGCTCGCGCTGCGAAGCGTTGCGCACCGTGAAGCCGGCGCGGAAGCTGTCGCCTTCGCGCACACTGACGGGCAGGCCGGACAGCAGCATCAGGTCCTGGGTGGTGCGGATGTCGGCCGCGCCGGTACCGAACATGCCGGCGCCGCCGGCAGCCACGGCGACAATTTTAAAACTGCCCAGCGTGTCGTTGAGCGGCACCTGCACGCTGGCTTCGCCGTTGGCGTCCAGCGTGACCTTGCCCTTCCACAGCAGCAGGGTTTCGAACAGTTCGCGCGTGGCGCTGCGCCCGCCGCCACCGCCATGCGGGAAGGCCTTGCGGCCGAAGTGGCGCTTGCCGATCACCTGCATCTGCGCGGTCGCGGTCTGCACCTGGAGGGGCCGTTCGCGCATCATGGTCTCGAGCAGGTTCCAGCTGGTGTTGGGCATCAGCTCGAGCAGGCCAGCATCGACCGCCGCCAGCGCGACTTCCGTCCCCACCGGCAGCTTGCGGCCGCCGGGCGCCTCGACCTTGATCCTGACCTTCGCCTGCTCGCGCACCTTGTACACGTTCCGTTCGGATGTCACCTGCACCTTCAGTTCGTGCGGCGCCCAGCCGACCTTCAGCGGGGCAATCCCCAGTTTGTAAGCAGGCTTGCCCAGGTCGACCAGCGCGGTCGGCTGCACGCCGGCCACGCGCCCGCGCACGACCAGCGCCGAGACGAACACGTTCGGCGCATAGTTGGCCTTGACGGGAATACGCACCACCTGCTCGCGGCCCGACAAATGCCGCACATAGCTGTCGAGGATGCCCTCGCGCTCGACCGTCACCAGCACGGTGGCGTTGCGGAAGGGGCTGCGCACCTGCAGGGTCGCGGTGTCGCCGGCTTCGTAGCGCTTCTGCGCCGGCAGCAGGTCGATGCGGTCATGGTCGCCGGCCGCGAACCACTGCTCCTCGCCGCCGGCGATCCAGACCTCGCGCTGGGTCGCGGCCACCCGTCCCTGTGCGTCGCTGGCGCGTGCCCGCAGGATCAGGTCGCCCTCGGCCGGCGCTTTAACCTCGCACAGCAGCAGGCCGCGCGCGTCGGTGACGCCGCTGCAGGCCTCGCCCAGGCGCTTGATCCCGCTGCTGTGCTCATAGGCGTAGAAGCCGCCGATCAGACGGCGCCGGTGCGAAGTGGTCTGGCGCGCAAAGAAATCGACCGTCACAGGTACCCCGGCGGCCGGCTTGCCCGCGACGTCCAGCACCAGTGCCTGGAATTTCACGGCGTCCTTGGTCAGCAGCCAGCCGTCCGGCTTCAGGCCGACCACGTAAGCCGAGGGCCACAGCGCCACGCGCGCCGACACCGTCGACGTTTCGCCATTCGCATCCTGGTAGGAGAGCTCGGCCAGCAGGCTTTTCGGCTTGTCGATCGGCGGCAGCTTGTCGACTGCGATACGCGCGCCGCCGGCCCGATCCAGGTTCAGCGACTGGGTGCGGGCGGCTTCCAGCTGGCTGCCCTCCTCGCCCTCGGGCGCGCCGCCCTCTTCATCCTCCTCGCCGACGCTGCCCTGCGCCACCACGCCTTCGCGCACGTCGCCCAGGCCAAGGCTGAATTCCTCGTAGCCGGGGAATTGGACGCCGGTGTCCTGCACCACGCTGCGCAGTTTCACCGGCGCCTGCCCGGCCGGGCCACCCGACAGAAAGCCGACCTGCGCATCGAAGCTGACGGCGCCCGGCGCCACCTGGGCCTCGGCCGGCGCCTTGAGTACCGCCTTCATGGTCGGCACGCGGAACTGCTCGACGCGGAAGGTGCCGGACAAGAGGCCGCCGACCAGCACCTCGTACACGCCCAGCCTGGCGTCCTGCGGAATCTTCCACTCGCCCTGGGCCGCACCGTTCGCATCCCAGGCCAGGTCCAGCTCCGTCTTCTCGCCGCTGCCCTGATGGACCAGGAAGGCCTTGGCCGGCAGCGGGGTGTTCTCGGCCTCGGACTCCTGGCTGCGCCAGTTCCTGTCAGCCCGAGGCGGCTTGTCGGCAGCGCGGACCATGGCGAAGCCGCCCATCGTCTGGCGGCGCAGGAAATGCTTCATGTGCACCGTCTCGCCGGCGCGCAGCAGGCTGCGGTCGAACACGGTGGCGACGATGCGGCTGTCCTCGAAGCGGTCGCCGGTCGGCAGGTTGAAGCGCCAGTTCTCGATGCCGTCGTGCCAGTCGGACAGCGTGAAGGTGAAGTCCTCGCCGCTGCGCGCCGTGATGAAGTAATTGTCCTGTCCCCGACAGCGCGAGGGTGGCAGCTCCTTGGCGATGCGGGCGATGCCTTGCGCGTCGCTGACGCCGCTCCACAGCAGGCGCGCGGCGCAATCGCGCACTTCGACCCGGGCGCCGGCTACCGGCCTGCCCTTGTCGAGCGAAGTCACCCACACCAGCGAGGATTGCGCGCCCAGCTTGAAGTGGGCCGCCATGTTCGTCACCAGGGCCGCGCTGCGCACCCAGGCGGTGCGTCCCTTCGGATTCAGCGCGGCGCCCAGGCGCGGGCTCTCCAGCTCCACTACGTAAAAGCCGGGTTCGCGCAGCGGGATGCCGATGACCTCGAAGGCGCGGCGTCCGTTCGGCTTGGGCAAGGTGAAGCGCTGCAGCGCCTGCCCTTTTGCCGCGGCGCCGGCAAACACGGACGCTTCCAGCTGCTTGCCGGAGGGCTGCGACGGCGTCCAGCCGCCCCAGGGCCCGGACAGCTTGTGCAGCCACTCGATGATCTCCTGCTCGCGTCCCGCCTTCAGCTGCAGCGCGGCGCCGGTGCTGCGCATGGTCCCGGCCAGCTTCGCTTCGACATTGCGCACCGTGACCGGCAGCATGCGGTCGCCCTTCGCTTCCAGGATGCCGAAGGGCGCGGCGAACTTGACCAGCGGCGGCGCCTCGCCGGTGCGCACCGGCAGCGGAAAGCGCCCACTATTCACCAGCGGGCGGCCGGCATCGTCCTTCAGGCCCTCGGGCAGGTGCAAGGTCAGGCGTGCCTGCTGCGGGAAGGGCCCGGGCAGGCTGACCGTGCTGACCACACTGCCCGGCTCCGCCTCCTTGCCCAGCACGACCGGGTGGCGCTTGCCGCCCGCCTCTTCCAGGTAGATCGCGCGCGCGTCCGCCACGGCAATCGGCGCGCTGAAATTCAGCCGCATCGGCAGGAAGGGAATGCAGTTTGCGCGCGCGCTGACCCGATCGCAGCTCAGCTTCGCGCTGAAATCGGGCCGGGTTTTATAGGCGAGCGTCTGGTCGGTGGTGGTGGCGACGCCGTTGACGGCGGCGACGCCCGCGCCCCAGACCAGCGCCACTTTGGTATCGGCCGGCAGCGTGCGCTGGCATTGCAGCACCATGAAGCGGTCCAGCTTGCCCGCCTTGTCGTCGGCCTTCAGGCGCGCCGGCGTGTAAGGCTTGCCAAGTTCGCGCATGTCGTCGCCGTGAAGGGTACGCTGCAGCATCCAGCGGCTGCCGTACAGCGCCTCCTCGCGCGCCTCGCCGCCGAGGATGCGCACGGCTATCTTCTCGGCGATGCCTTCGGCCTGGCACCATGCGTGGGCGCTGACGGAAACCGGCGTGGCCGGCGCGGACAAGGCCAGCACGAAGGCTTGGCGCTCGTTGATACCACCGCTGCCATCGTAGGGCTGGCTTTGCTGCACGGCGGGGCCGCCAGTGGTCAGCAGGTATTCGCGCTGGCCTTCCACCGGCTGCCCGGCCAGGTCGCGCAAGTCCGGGCGCATGGTAAAGCGGCAGCGCACCGCGCCCGGCAGGTCGCGCTCGAAGTCGTAGGCCCAGGTGCGTTCGTCGACCCAGCGTCCGGCGCCGGGTACCGGGCACTCGACCTCGATGGGCGCCGGCGCGCGCAGGTCGCCGAAGGCCACCATCGGCGCGGTGAAGCGCGCCGTGGCCTGGCGCACCTCGCTGACCGCGCCTTCGGGCGTAAACAGCTCGATGCTCGTGCGCGCAGGCGGCGTCCCCGGAGGACTTTGCGCCATCGCGCCGGCGCACCAGCACAGGAATACCAGGACCAGCCCCCTCAGCAAGCTCATGCTACGCATCTCGTCTCCCCAGTCAGAAGCCAGCCGAGTCTTGCAAGAATGAATAGCACTGTCAACAACATTTACAAGGCCATGCACGGCATGCATAAATCGCTATAAAATGCGTAAGTTATATTTCCCATACGCATATGAGCCTCCCACTGATCCTGAACCTGGCCATCGCCCTCGCCATCTGCGCTCTGCTCCTGGTCTTCCAGCAGCGCCATGTGTCCTTCACGAAGCGCGTGTTCACCGGCCTCGGCCTGGGCGTACTGCTGGGCGCCGGCCTGCAGGCCGTGTACGGGCTCGACTCCCCCGTCATCGCCCAGACCAATGCCTGGCTGGATGTGATCGGCACCGGTTACGTCAAGCTGCTGCAGATGATCATCATCCCGCTGATCATGGTCTCGATCATCCAGGCCATCCTCAAGCTGCGCGACGCCTCCTCGCTGGGCAAGATCAGCGCGCTCACGATCGGCACCCTGATGCTCACCACGGCCATCGCTGCTTCCATCGGCATCCTGATGGCCAAGCTGTACGGCCTGACTGCCGTCGGCCTGACCTCGAGCGCGGCCGAAGTCGCGCGCGGCGCCTACCTCGAAGGCAAGCTGGCGGCCGCCCAGCAGTTGTCGCTGCCGAACACCATCCTGTCCTTCATCCCGGAAAACCCCTTCCTCGACATGACCGGGGCGCGCAAGACCTCGACCATCGCCGTGGTGCTGTTCTCGATCTTCATCGGTATCTCGGCCACCGGCATCGCCGCCAAGCACGCGGACGTGTTCGAATCCTTCGCCCGCTTCGTGCACGTCGCCCACGTGATCGTGATGCGCATGGTGACCCTGGTGCTGCGCCTGACCCCGATCGGCGTGTTCGCCCTGATCGCCCAGGTGCTGGCCAGCTCCAGCCTGCAGGACATCCTCAAGCTGATCGGCTTCGTGGCAGCCTCGTACAGCGCGCTGATCCTGATGTTCTGCGTGCACCTGCTGATCATTTCCGGCATTGGCCTGAACCCGGTGCGCTACGTGAAGAAGATCTTCCCGGTGCTGGCCTTCGCCTTCACCTCGCGCACCTCGGCCGGCAGCATCCCGATGAGCGTGCAGACCCAGACCGCGCGCCTCGGCACGCCGGAAGGCATCGCCAACTTCGCCGCCTCCTTCGGCTCGATGATGGGCCAGAACGGCTGCGCCGGCATCTACCCGGCCATGCTGGCGGTGATGATCGCGCCGACCGTCGGCATCGACCCGTTCACCAGCAGTTTCCTGCTGCCGCTGATCGGCATCGTCACCATCGGCTCGGTGGGCGTGGCAGGCGTGGGCGGCGGCGCCACCTTCGCCGCCCTGATCGTGCTGTCGGCGATGAACCTGCCGGTGGCGCTGGCCGGCCTGCTGATCTCGATCGAGCCGCTGATCGACATGGGCCGCACCGCCCTCAACGTGAGCGGCTCCATCACGGCCGGCACCCTGGCCAGCCGCGTGCTCGGCGAAACCGACATGCGCGTCTTCAACAGCGACGCCGCGATCAACCTCGACGCCGACGAACAGGTAGCCTGAAGCCCCTCCCTCGCGCCAGTCCCAGGGCCAGGCCGGCCGCCAGCAGGGCGAAGGTCGGCGGCTCGGGGACGGCCGACACCAGGTCCAGCCGGACCGCCTGGCACACTTCTGCCCGGCAAGCCTGAGCCGCGATCTGCTGCACGTCGTTGATCGCATTCGCGTCCGTGATGGTCCAGCCCGAGGCCGGATCGATGAGCGTGTTCAAGTCGGTCATTTCGCCATTTTCGTACAGGAAGGCAAATGCCCCATCCGCGCCGCTGGTGTTGCCGACGACCTGGCCCAGGTTGTTGATGTCGCTGGCAATACTGCTCCAGTCCGCCGGCACGCCCTCCAGCATGTGCATCTGCCCGTTCTCGTAAAAAAAGGCGGACCGCGGATAAAGGTCGCCGGGGTTGCCCGGCAGCGAATCGACGCCGAGATAGCCGACCACTTGCCCACGATCGTTGATCGAGGTTGCCGCGCTCCACGGCCCGCCCAGGTTGCCCAAACCGGTCATGACCCCGTTGTGGTAAACGAAGGGATCTTCCGGCCAGTTGGGTGCACCGTTGAACATGTTCGCAGCGGCGCCGACCACATCGCCATGGCTGTTGATGGCAAAGGCACGGCTGCCGTCGCCATACGACAGGGTGCCGAGGTCGGTCAGGCTGCCGTTCGACCAGGTAAAGGCATGGTTGTAGCTGTCGTCGGGCGTCGTCACGAACATCGAACCGGCGATGGTGCCGCTGTTGTTGATGCTGGAGGCCGCCATGGAACCGGCGCCGGCAATCGCGCTCATCGTGCCGCCGCTGTAGATGAAACCCTGGCTGTAGCCGTCGGCGGCTTCTGCATTGCCGACGACCTGCCCGAGATCGTTGATGGCGTTCGCGCCGCTGTTCGCGCCGCCGAAGGTGCCGAGCTCGGTCAGGACGCCGCCCGCATACACGAAGCCGTGATAGGCCGAGCCCTTGTACATCGAGCCGACCACCTGGCCCTGGTTATTGATGTCGCGCGCCCAGCTGTCGGCGCCGCCGACCACGGTGACCGCATAGCGCGGATCGGCCGACGCCAGCAAGGGCGCGGCCAGCGCCGCGGCGGCAAACAGGGACTGTAGATATCGGGTACGACGCATGTGGGCCTCCGCCAGAAAAATGGATGCCGGAGTATCGAACGCGGCCGATGCGCGCGGCATGAGCCTGCTCAGCGTAATGACGGATGAGGCGCATTCCTACAAGCCCTTTTTCGCTGAGCTCGTAGCTTTCGTTTTCAGCCGGAATCGTGCGCAGACGTCTTGCCGAATCCGTCTATGATCGTGTCATGTCAAAATCACAAACAGGTTGGTGATGGACCAAAAGTGGCCTCAGGAAATCTGGCTGGTCAGGCACGGGCAAAGTGCGGGCAATGTCGCGCGCGATGCTGCCGAAGCCGCGGCCGGATTGCGCGTGGATATTGCAGAACGCGACGTCGATGTCCCCCTGTCCGAACTCGGCATGCAGCAGTCGCAGGCGCTGGGCGCCTGGTTCGCCGCCCTGCCCGAGCACACGCAGCCGAACGTGGTGCTGTATTCGCCCTATGTGCGCGCGGTCCAGACCGCCAAGCTGCTGATGGAGCGCCTGAACCACGACGAACTGCTGGCCGTGCATGCCGACGAGCGCCTGCGCGAAAAGGAATTCGGCATCCTCGACCGCCTGACCGTGCGCGGCATTGCAGACCAATTCCCCGACCTGTACGAACAGCGCCGCCACGTCGGCAAGTTCTACTTCCGCCCGCCCGGCGGCGAGAGCTGGTGCGACGTCATCCTGCGCCTGCGCAGCGTGCTGGACACGCTCACCCGCGAATACTGCCGCGAGCGCGTGCTGATCGTCGGCCACCAGGTCATCGTCAACTGCTTCCGCTACCTGATCGAACGCATGGACGAAGCCACGATCCTCGAGCAGGACCGGCTGGGCGACGTACCGAACTGCTCGGTCACCTCGTATGCCTTCGACCCCACGCTGGGCAAGCGCGGCAAGCTTGCGCCGCGCCTGGTCAATTTCGTCGCCCCGCTGGAGGCAACGGGTACGCCCGTCACCACCGGCAAGGATGTGCCGACCGCGGCCAAGGCTTGAGGTGCCCCCGACCATGACGCTGCAAACCAATGCCCGCCCGCGCGACCTCGATACAAGCCTGCTGCGCAGCTGGCCGCTGCCCATCCCCTCCAACGACGCCGACAAGGAAGATCGCGGCCACGTGCTGATCCTCGGCGGCTCGCGCGAGATGCCGGGCGCCGTCATCCTGGCCGCCATCGCCGCCCTGCGCGCCGGCGCCGGCAAGCTGACGGTCGCCACCGGCAAGAGCGTGGCGCAGCTGGTTGCGCTGGCGATCCCGGAGTCGCGCGTGCTGGGCCTGGCCGAGAACGAGGCCGGCGGCTTCACGGTCGAAGCCGTGGCCGCGCTGGATCCGCTGGCCGACCGCATCAACGCGATTCTGATCGGTCCCGGCATGGAGGACGAGGAAGCCACCGCGCGCCTGGTGCATGCGCTGCTGCCGCGCCTGCACGGCACCGATACCAGCATCCTGCTCGACGCGAATGCGATGGGCGCGATCCTGCATCCGCCGGCTGGCGTCAACCCGCCCTTCCGCTTCGACGTTCCAGTGCTGGTGACGCCGCACGCGGGCGAGATGGCGCACCTGACCGGCATTCCGAAGGAAGAGATTCCGGCCGGCGACGACCGCCTGGCCCTGGACATGGCGCAGCGCTGGAACGCGGTGGTCGCGCTGAAGGGCGCGCGCACCGTCATCGCCACGCCGCAGGGCGAACGCTGGCAGCACGAAGGCGGCAACGTCGGGCTGGCCACGTCCGGCTCAGGCGACGTACTGGCCGGCATCATCGCCGGGCTGGCGGCGCGCGGCGCGGGACTGGCCCAGGCCGCAGGCTGGGGCGTGGTGCTGCATGCCCAGGCCGGCGAGCGCCTTGCGGCCCGGCTCGGCAAACTGGGATACCTGGCGCGGGAGCTGGTGGACGAGGTCCCCGCACTGCTCGAACAAGCCGCCGGCGATACCGCCGACACGGCGACACGACCATCCGGCAGTTTCGCCGGTGGACTGAGGGTTGAACGCTGATGCCTCGGCTCTCAATTATAGAGGTGTGCAATTCGGGAACTGGGAAGCACCGTCTCAGGTCTACCGGAGTCGAATTCGTACACCACGATGGGGCCGCGTTCTGCGTCGGTTCCCTGATGGTTCCTTGAGAGGCCGAAAGGTCCTGTTGGAACTAACCTGGCGTCGTCGACCCTCCAGCGCCTCACCTGGAGACGGCGGCAAAAAAGTAGACGTGAACGAGGAGTAAAACAAATGAAAGCTCTTAACAACGCATCGAAGATTCTGTTTGCCGCAGCCCTGATGGCAAGCCTGGCGGCTTGCAAGAAAAACGACACCACCAGCACGACCGGCACCGGCGACACGTCGGCCACCGCGCCGAGCAGCACCTCGGGCACCAGCGGCACCGGCAGCACCGGCGCAGCGGGTGATACCGGTACCGGCACCGGTGCAACCGGCACCACCGGCACCGGCACCACTGGCGCAACCGGCACCACCGGCGATACCGGCACCGGCGCAACCGGCACCGGCACCACCGGCACGGGCACCACGCCTCCGGCAGACGGCACCGCAACCGGCACCGGCGCAACCGGCACCGGCACCACTGGCACCGGCACCACCGGTACCGGCACCACGCCTGCCACCGGCACCGGCACCGGCCATTAATTGGCAATCGCACGGCGCATCCGCAAAGGGCCTGGAACGGGTCCTTTGCAGCAGCGAAAAAAAAAGGCCTGCGCGAGCAGGCCTTTCCTTTTGCAGCGGCGTAGCGGCATCAGGCAGCCGCAGTACCTTCGCGGCGGCCGGTAGCGATGCGGCCCACCTTGACGATCATGCGGAACACGAAGCGCACCATCACGATGGTCAGGATCGCTTCCACGAAGGTCATCACGAAGGCCGGCAGCGCGGTGAAGCGCACCGCACGGCGGCGGAACTTGGCGCCCATGCGGTCCTTCGCGATCTCGATGCTGTCGTAGAAGGTCGGCACGACCAGCAGGGTCAGCATGGTGGAGGTGATGGTGCCGCCGATGATGGCGATCGCCAGCGGACGGTAGAACTCGCCGCCCTCGCCCAGGCCCATCGCCACCGGCAGCATGCCGGCGATCAGCGCGAAGGTCGTCATCAGGATCGGACGCAGACGGGCGCGGCCGGCTTCCATCAACGCTTCCTCGCGGTCCATGCCTTCGGCTTCGCGGCTACGCGCCGCATCCAGCAGCAGGATCGCGTTCTTCGCCACCAGGCCCATCAGCATGATGATGCCGATCAGGCTCATCAGGTTGATGGTCGAGTTGCTCAGCAGCAGAGCCAGCACCACGCCGATCAGCGACAGCGGCAGCGACAGCATCACGCCGCCCGGCGCCGTGAAGGAACCGAACTGCATCACCAGGATCAGGTACATCAGGCCGATGCCCGAAAACAGCGCGATGATCATCTCGGTGAACAGTTCCTGCTGGTCCTGGCCCATGCCGCCCAGCTGCAGGCCATAGCCCGGCGGGAAGTCCATGCTCTTGGCAAGCTTCATGGCGGCGTCCGTCACCTCGCCGTTCGAACGGCCCTGGACGTTGGCGGACACCGCGATGATGCGCTTGCCGTCCTGGTGCTCGATGGTCGACGGACCCTTGCCCATGGTGATGTTGGCAATCTGGTCCAGCGGGACCATCATGCCGGTGCCGGACACGGCGATCGGCAGGCGCTCGATGTTTTCGGTCGCCACGCGGTCTTCCGGATGCAGGCGCACGGCCACGTCGCGGGTCTCGCCGGTCGGGTCAACCCAGTCGCCGACTTCGATGCCGGCGAAGGCCACGCGCAGCGCGGTGGCGGCGTCGCCGACCGAGATGCCCATCGAATTCGCCAGGCCGCGGTCGAGCACGATCTGCAGTTCGTCCTTCGGATCCTGTTGCGACAGGCCGACGTCGACCGCACCCGGCACCTGGCGCAGCTTCTCCATGTAGGCAGTGGTCAGTTCCATCAGCTTGCGCGAATCCGGACCGGTGAACTCGATCCGCACCGGCTTGCCGCCGCCGTTGTTCAGGTCATCCTGGACCACGAACTCGGCGCCGACCAGCGGCTTGATCTTCTCGCGCAGCTCGGCGGCGATCTGGTCAGCACTGCGCTTGCGCTCGGTGCGCTTGCCGATGTCGACGTAGACGCGGCCGCCGCTGGCGCCGATGTAGCTGTTGGTTTCCTTGACTTCCTTGATCGAGCGGGCGATCTCGGCCGCCTTCTCCATCTTCAGGCGTGCATATTCGACCGACGAAGACGGCGGCGTGCGCACGTCGATCGCGATGTTCTGCTGGTCGGACTTCGGCAGGAAGGACGAGCCGCCGAATTTCATGTGCAGGGCGATCGCGCCGACCAGGCTGGCGACGGCGATCACGGCCATCGACTTGCGGTGGTGCAGCGCCCAGGCGATCACGCGGCCGTAGCGGTCGGCCTGGTGGTCGAACCAGACGTTGAACTTCGCCAGCGCCTTCGACAGGCCCTTCTTCGGTGCATGGTGGTAGCCCGGCGGGTCGCCCCAGAAGGCCGACAGCATCGGGTCGAGGGTGAAGGAGATGAACAGCGACACCGCCACCGAAGCCGTCACGGTCAGTGCGAACGGACGGAACCATTCGCCGGACATGCCCGGCATGAAGGCCACCGGAATGAACACGGCCATGATCGAGAAGGTGGTCGAGGCCACGGCCATGCCGATCTCGGCTGTGCCTTCGAGGGCCGCGGTACGGCGGTCGGACCCGTTTTCCATGTGGCGCACGATATTTTCGCGCACCACGATGGCATCGTCGATCAGCACGCCGATCGCCAGCGACAGGCCGAGCAGGGTCATGAAGTTCAGCGTGAAGCCGCACAGCCAGACCGCGATGAAGGCGGCCAGCACCGAGGTCGGCAGCGACATCGCGGTAATCAGGGTCGAGCGCCAGGAGTTCAGGAAGGCGTACACCACGAAGATGGTCAGCACCGCGCCCAGCACCAGCGACTCGATCACGTTGTTCAGGCTGTTCTGGGCGTTCTTGCCGCCGTCGCGCACGACCTCGATGCGGGTGCCTTTCGGCAAGTCCTTCTGGACCTCGTCGACCATCTTGCGCACCTTTTCCGCCACCGTCACTGTGGAGGCGTCGCGGGTGCGGGCGATCTGGATACCGACGTTGTCGGCGCCGCTGCGGATCGACAGGCCGTCGATATCGGCGAAACCGTCCTTGATCTCGGCCACCTGGTTGAGGCGCACGATCTGCTCGCCGTTGCGCTTGACGACGACCTGCTGGAAGTCGTCCGGATGCTCGATGCGGCCGACCAGGCGGATGCTCTTTTCGTCCAGCACGCCGCGCACCTTGCCCACCGGCGCATTGGTGTTCTGGCGCTGCAGCGCATTGGTGACTTCGCTGACCGACACGTTGTATTCACGCAGTTTGTCGGCGCGCAGCAGCACGGATAGTTCACGCTTGAGCGAGCCGTTGACGGTCACGGTGGACACGCCGTCGATGCTGCGGAAGCGGTCTGCCAGAACATCCTCGGCCAGGCGCGAGATCTCGGCCTTGCTCTGGGTGGTGGACGACAGCGCCACGTTCATGATCGGCTGGGCCGCCGGGTCGAAGCGGCGCAGGATGGGCTCGCGCATCTCGATCGGCAGCTTGTAGCGCACCGCGGCGATCGCGTTGCGGATGTCGTCCGAGGCTTCGATGATATTGCGCTTGAACTCGAACTCGATCCAGAAATTGGCCGAGCCTTCATTGGCCGTGGCGTTCATCTGGTGCACGCCCGGGATGCTCTGCATCGATTTTTCGAGGCGGTTGATGATCTCGCGCTCGACCGTCTCGGGCGAGGCGCCCGGGTAGGGAATCATGAGCATGATCGCGGGCGCCTCGACGTCCGGGCTCTCGTTCACGCGCAGCTTCTTGAGCGCGAGCAGGCCCAGGCACATCATCATCACGATCAGCACGATCGTGGCGATCGGCTTCTTGACGCTAAAGTTGGAAAGGAACATGGTGTATTTCCTTATTTACCTTGGGCGCCCGGGTTGCCGACGCTGGCCAGCGACTGCGCCTGCGACTTCCCCGCCATTTGCACCGGCTGGCCATCCTTCAGGCTGGAGTTGGGGGCGCGCAGCACCAGGTCGCCGGCGGCCAGGCCAGCCTTGACCTCGTAGGCGCCGGTGCGCTGGTCGCGCGCGCCGATGGTCAGGTCGGCCTTGGCCAGCGACTTGCCGTTCACCTTCCAGGCGTAGGTCTTGTCGCCGGACTTCACCAGCGCGCTTTCCGGCACCATCAGGGCCGAGGTGCTTTCGGCGTCGATGCGGCCTTCGGCATACAGGCCGGACACGCGCGGCTGCTCGCCGGTCAGGCCGACCAGCACTTCGACCTGGCGCGTCACTTCATTGGCGGACGGGTCGATGCGCTTGACCACGCCGCTGAACTGGCGGTCGCCATAGCCGTTGATGTGGTAAGTCACCTTCTGGCCCACCTTGACGGTGCTGATCTTGTCGGCCGAGACGCGGCCTTCGTAGCGCATCGAGGTCGGATCGATGACCTTCAGCAGTTCCTTGCCGATGGCAGCGGTGTCGCCGTTCGAGACCTTGCGGTCGGAGACGATGCCGTCGAAGGGCGCGCGCACCACGGTGCGGCCGACCTGCTGGCGCGCCGTCGCCAGGCGCGCACGCGCGGCCGAGACTTCGCTCTGGGCGGTGTTGCGGCGGACTTCGGCGTCGTCCAGGGCCTGGGCCGAAGCCATGCCGGACGAGCGCAGGGTTTTCAGGCGGTCCAGGGCGCGGTTCGACTGGTCGAGGGCCTGCTCGGCGGCGCGTACCGACGCCTCGGCGGACATCAGGCTGTCGCGGATCGAGGTCTCGTCGAGCTTGACCAGCACGTCGCCGCGCTTGACCGGCTCGCCGTTCTCCTTCAGCACCTGCAGGACCACGGCCGAAACTTCGGCGCGCAGGTCGGCCTTGCGTTCCGGCTGGATCGAGCCGGTGATCACGGGACCCGAAGCGAGCGCATTGCTCTGTACCGTCAGCACGTCTTCCGGCTGCACCAGCAACTGCACAGGCTTGCCATCTTTCTTGGCATCAGCCTGCGCGGTCGCAGCGGCCGGCTTGGCGGGTTCCTTGTCAGCTTTGCCGCAGGCGGCGAGCGCCGAGGCAATGGCAAGGACGAGTAGGGTTTTGCGCAGCATTTCGTGGTTCTCCCGAATGGACTCGATACCTGTAAATATAAGAATAGTAAAAGCCAGCGCGCAGTATCCGTGAGCATGACAGGCCAGTCAATCGAGGATCGGCAGAGCGTGGTTTTCGAGGGATGAACTGCGTTTTTTGGCGATGAACTGCAGTTGAGCGGGGGTGAAATGCGTCCGTAAGCGGACAGCCTGCGGACAGTTTGCGGACAGCCGGGCGTCCCGGCTGTCCGCAGGCAGGGCTTATTTGACGAACAGGTGGTAGATCAGGTTACCCATCAGGATGCCGGTGACGATGCCGCCGCCGATCTCGACCAGGGTATGGCCCATGCGCTCGCGCAGCTTGCGGTGGCCGCTGTCCTCGCTTCCTGCGGCCAGGCGGTTGATCGCGGCAGCCTGGCGGCCGACGTGCTGGCGCAGGCTATTGGCGTCGATCATCACGATGAAGCACAAAGTAACTGCTACGCCGAACGCCGGGTGGCCGATGCCCTCGCGCAGCGCGATCAGGGTCGCCATGCTGGTCACGGTGGCGCTATGGTTGCTCGGGAAGCCGCCGTTGCCGACCAGGTTGAAGGCCCAGCTGCGCTGGCGTGCACTGTTGATCAGGAATTTGATCGGGCCAACCACCAGCCAGGTCAGCAGCGGGGTCAGCAGGTAAGTGAAGTCCATGTGAGTTCCGATGTGTTAGTACAAAAGTAATTCCGGGCAGCATTATCGCAGAAGCGATGCGCCTGCCACAGATAGAAACCGTTAATATCCAGTCCGGTGTGGTTTATCAGACAACGCAGTTATAAGGAGAACCGAATGCAACATTTCAAGCTGTCTTTCGCGGTGACGATCGTCCTGCTGGCGCTGGCCGCCTGGTGGGGCTTCAGTCACGGCGGCGCCGGCGGGCTGCTGCAGGCTTTGTGGATCGCGGCGGTGCTGGGCGTGCTTGAAGTGTCGCTGTCCTTCGACAACGCGGTGGTCAATGCCTCGGTGCTGCGCAACTGGAACGAATTCTGGCGCAAGCTGTTCCTGACGGTCGGCATCCTGGTGGCCGTGTTCGGCATGCGCCTGGTCTTCCCTCTTCTGATCGTGTCCGTGGCGACCGGGCTCGGCCTGATCGACGTCTGGCACATGGCTGTCAATACGCCGGACGAATACGCGCGCCAGCTGACCGCCCAGCACGCCGAGGTGGCGGCCTTCGGCGGCGCCTTCCTGCTGCTGGTCTTCCTCAACTTCCTGTTCGACGAGGAAAAGGAACTCCACTGGCTGGGCTGGATCGAAGAAAAGGTCGGGCATTTCGGCAGCGAAGGCCTGGCCGTCCTGCTGACCCTGGTGGCCGTGTTCGGCTGCATGAGCCTGATGCCCGAGCCGCAAAAGCTGCCGGTGCTGATCGCCGGCGTGGTCGGCGTCATCGTCTACGTGGGCGTGGACTGGCTCAGCGGCCTGCTCGAAGAGGAGGAATCGGATCCGGCGGTCGGCAAGCTGATTTCGCAGGGCAGCATCGGCGGCTTCATCTACCTCGAGGTGCTGGACGCCTCGTTCAGCTTCGACGGCGTGATCGGCGCCTTCGCCATTACCAACGACGTCGTCATCATCATGCTGGGCCTGGCCATCGGCGCGATGTTCGTGCGCTCCTTGACGGTGTTCCTGGTGCACAAGGGCACGCTGGACGAATTCGTCTATCTCGAGCATGGCGCCCACTACGCGATCGGCATCCTGGCCCTGATCATGTTCGCCAGCGTCGAATACGAGATCCCGGAATGGTTCACCGGGCTGTCCGGCGTCGCCTTCATCCTGGTGTCGCTGTGGTCCTCGATACGCCACAGGCGCCGCGAACAGCTCGAAACAATCACCTGATCAAACTGAAAGGAAGGCCATGGCAATCAGTCTGCAAAAAGGCGGCAACGTCAATCTGTCCAAGGAAGACCCGACCCTGAAAAAGGTCATCATCGGCCTGGGCTGGGATCCGCGCACGACCGACGGCGCCACCTTCGACCTCGACGGCAGCGCCTTCATGCTGCGCGGCGACGGCAAGGTGCGCGGCGATGCCGACTTCATCTTCTACAACAACCTGCAGTCGAGCGACGGCTCGCTCAAGCACACCGGCGACAACCGCACCGGCCAGGGCGAAGGCGACGACGAGCGCCTGCTGGTCGAGCTGTCGCGGGTGCCGGCCGACGTCGAGAAAATCGCCTTCGCCGTCACCATCCACGAAGCCGACCAGCGCCGCCAGAACTTCGGCCAGGTGGCGCGCGCCTTCATCCGCTGCCTGAACGCCGAGGGCGAGCGCGAGATCGCGCGCTACGACCTGTCCGAGGACAGCTCGACCGAGACGGCGATGATCTTCGGCGAACTCTACCGCTACGGCAGCGAGTGGAAGTTCCGCGCCGTCGGCCAGGGCTACAACGGCGGCCTTGGTCCGCTGGCGCGTTCCTTCGGCGTGAATGTCTGAGCAGCGGCCCTTGCGCTTCATGAGCTTTTGACAATCCGCGCGCTCATCGGCAGAATGGGCGCGACCGCATCTACGCTCATCCTTCACGCTCAAAGCCCATGCCCACGACTTTCCCACGCCGCGCCAGTGTCATCCTCGCTTCCGTCATCGTCGCCGCCATCGTGCTGTTCGCGCTGTACACGGCCCTCGTGCTGCACTGGTCGTATTCGGAAGGCGAACGCGCCGGCTACCTGCAGAAGCTGTCGCGCAAGGGCTGGCTGTGCAAGACCTGGGAAGGCGAGATTCTGTTGTCGAGCATGCCGGGCGCAATCCCCGAGCGCTTCGCCTTCACCGTGCGCGACGAAGCCGTGGTGAAACAGCTGCAGGCGGCCATGGGCCAGCGCGTGCAGCTCAGCTATGCCCAGCACGTCGGCCTGCCGACCAGCTGCTTCGGCGAGACCGGCTATTTCATCGAGAAAGCCGTCGTCGGCGGCCATAACCCGGTGGCGCCGAACCCTGGCCCTTGAAGCAAAAAAAGAATCGTCCCAAAGCGGCGCGCTTGTGTCACCATTAATTCCAAATAACACTAATCAGGTGATGCAATGAGAGGGCGGGCTGCAGGATACCTGCTGGCGATGCTGGGAACGATGGGCGCTGCCCAGGCTTCCACCATCGTCGACTACACACTGCTGCGTCCCGAGGGACGGCGCCACTACCTCGTGGTCGAGCCGGACCGGCTGCCGCGCAGCAAGCGCCCTACCGTCATCCTGCTGCACGGCCACGGCGCCTCGGCCGCCTTCATGGTCGGCCTCGAATCCTTCGGTTTCTACAAGGCCCAGGACTGGATCCGCCTCGCCGAGCGCGAGCGCGTGATGCTGATCGCGCCGGACGGCATCAAGGGCGCCGACGGCAAGCAGGCCTGGAACGATTGCCGCCTCGATGCCGCCAGCAATGCCACCAGCGACGACGTCGGCTTCCTCGCCGCCCTGATCGACACCGCCGTCAACGAGCTCGACGCCGATCCGGAGCGCATCTACGTGTTCGGCAGCTCGAACGGCGGCGGCATGGTCTACCGGCTCGGCATCGAACTGGGGCCAAAGCTGGCCGCGATCGGCGTGCAGAGCGCCCTGATGCCGATGCAGAGCCGCTGCAAGGCGCCGGTGTATCCGATCTCGGTGTTCGTCTCGCACGGCACCGCCGACGAGATCGCGCCCTACTACGGCGGCAAGGTCGGGCACTGGCTGCTGCGCGACCGCGGCAGCGGCGTCAGCGCAGACGAATCGGTGGCCGTATGGCGCCGCGCCGCCGGCCTGCCGGAAGCGCCGATGAGCTTCCGCCTGCCGCACCTGCAATCCTCGGACCCGACCTCGGCCACCCGCTATATCTGGGGCAGCGACCCGGCGCGGGTGCAGGTCGAGTTCATGCGCATCGACGGCGGCGGCCACACGCACGCCTCCAAGGCCGAGGAACTGCCTTGGGTCCTGCGCAAGCTGGTCGGCAACATGAACCACGACGTCGACACCGCCGAAGAGGCCTGGAACTTCTTCAAGGACAAGCGGACGACGGGCCTGCGCTGAGCGGCAGCCGCAATTCGCAGGCGAAGCTGCCGTCGGCCTCGGCGCGCCAGTTGCGCGGATAGTATTCGGTGCAGGGGCGGCCGAAGTCGGCCGCCTGGCCGCTGGCCGGCAGCCATTCGCGCAGCAGCCATTGCCAGGCGCCCGGCACCTCCCAGGCCTGGCCCGAGAACCGCGCGACGGCGGTGGTCCCGCCCGGCAGCAGGGTGACGAAGACGCCGGTCGGCGCCGTGAAATCCCCGTCCACTTCGACGCCCGCATCGTAGCGGCAGTCCTGCGCCGGTGTCGTCGCCGGGTCGTCGTGGCCGATGCCGTAGGTGGGTTCGCCCAGCAGGCCCTGCTCCTCCAGCCAGGGGCGGAAAGTCTCGAGCCAGAAGCGGCCGATCTCCGGTCCATAGGGCCCGGTCTTGCGCATGGTGGCGATGCGCACCGGCGGCAGCGTGACGATGTCGACCTTCATTCCTTCGGCTCCTCATGACAGCGAAAGCCGCATTGTAGGAGCGCCGCGCGGGCGCCCCAACTGGAAGATCCGACAGGTAGGCGTCAGCCGGGGTTCAGCTTTCTCCGCGCTGCTTCGCCACCGCTTCCGCCAGGCGCGCCGCCGCCTGCTGGGCCGAGGGCAGCTGCGAGAAGCGTCCCAGCACTTCGCGCGCCAGGTCGGCCGATTCGGCGCGCTGCTTGGCCTCGGCCTGCAGCGCGTCGATCTGTTCGCGCAGCGCGCCCAGTTCCGCCACCTGCTCTTCCTGGCGGCCGGCTTCGAGCTCCACCAGGCGGCGCTTGGCCTCCGCCATTTCCTGGGTCGCCTGCAGGGATTTGCGCTGCATGTCGGCAGCCTGCTGGGCGTGTTCCAGCAGCGCGCGCTGGGCCTCGCGCTTGTCGAGCGCCGCCTGGGCCGCAGCCTGCTCGGCCAGCTCACGCATCTTCGCCAGCTGGGCGCGTTCTTCCTCGGCCTTGGCGCGCGCTTCGGCGGCGGCGACCGCCGCGTGCTCCGAGGCGATGCGCGCCGCGGCGGCTTCGTTGGCGCGGGCATCGAGCGCGGCCTGCTGGCGCTGGGCGCTCAGCTTCTGCTCGAGCAGCAGCAGGGCTTCGCGGGCGGCGTCGGCGCCCAGTTGCTCGGCGGCCAGCAGCTCTTCCGCCAGGGCGTGTTGGCGCTGTTCGGCGGCGGCCCGCTCGGCCTGTGCGCGCGCCAGCTCGGCGGCTTGCGCGGCGGCGGCCTCGGCGCGCTGCGCGGCCCCTTGCGCGTCGCGCTGCTGCGCGGCGGCGATCGCCTGCTCGTGCTCGGCCCGGCGCGCCGCTTCGGCGACGGCCTGGCGCTGGGCATCGGCCGCTTCCTGGCGCGCGGCCAAGCTGCGCTGTTCCTGCTCGGCCTGGGCGCGCAGCAGGGCTTCCTGTTCCTGTTCGGCAGCGATGCGGGCCTCGGCGGCGGCCGCCAACGCGCGCTCGGCCTCCTGACGCTGTTCCAATGCCGTCAGCGCTTCCTGCTCCAGGCGCAGGCGTTCGCGCTCGGCGTCGAGCAGCGCCTCGGCTTCCTGGGCGCGGCGTTCGGCCAGGCGCGCCGCTTCCAGCTGCATCTGCGCCTGCTCGGCCTCATGTGCGATGCGCGCCTGTTCGGCCGCGTTCTCCGCTGCGCGCGCCTGCGCCGCGGCGGCTGCCTGGGCCGCGCGTTCTTCGGCCAATGCGCGTTCGCGCTGCTGCTGCTCGTTTTCCAGTGCTGCCGCTTCCGCCGCCTGGCGGTCGGCCTCGGCGCGGCGGCGCGCCTGTTCGGCGGCGAGGCGCTCGGCGTCCAGGCGGGCCTGGGCCTGGGCGGCTTCCTCTTCCTCGGCCTGGGCGCGCGCCAGAGCGACTTCGCGCAGCTTGCGGTCGGCCTCGATGCGGGCTTCGGTGGCGGCCAGGATCCGGCCTTCGGCTTCCCGGCGTGCGGCCAGGGCGGCGACGGCCATCTCTTCCAGGCGCTCGCGGTGGACGGCGGCGTCGCGCAATTCCTTCTCGGTCTGCAGGCGCATGCGCAGCGATTGCGCGGCGGTGCGTTCGAATTCGGCCTGGGCCAGGGCGATCGCCTCGCGCTCCTGCTCGATGTGGGCCAGCGCCCTCGCCTCTTCCAGCGCCCTGGCCTCTGCGGCGGCGCGCGCAAAGCTGGAGGCCAGCGCGACCTGGTCGGCGCGTTCGCGCTGCAGCGCCAGTTCCAGCGCCTCGGCTTCGGCCTCGGCCAGCTTCTCGGCAGTCTGGCGCGCGGCCTTCTCGGCGCGCTCGCGTTCGCGCGCCAGGATCGCGACCCTGGCATCGGCGCTGGCGCTATGGCTGACTTCCTCGCGCGCCGCGTGCACGGCGGCGACCCGCTCGGCGGCCTGCAGGCGCGCCTGTTCGGAGTGCTGCGCCAGTTCGTCGGCCTGGCGCGCGGCATGTTCCGCCAGCTCGGCGTCGGCGCGAGCCTGCTCTTCGGCGCGGCGGCGCGCCTCTTCCTGGGCCCGTGCGCGCGACTCGGCGTCCAGGCGGATCTGGGTGTCGGTTTCCACGCGAGCGCGCAGCTCGGCGGTTTCCTGGCGCATCGCTTCCAGGCGCTCGGCCGCGGCCCTGGCGGCGGCGCGCAGGGTGTCGATGCGGTCGCGGTTGGCCTCGATCGCCTCTTCCGAGGCCTGGGCATTGGCCAGCGCAGCGGCGGCGGCTTCGGCGTCGATCGCCGCGCGCTCCTCGGCCAGGCCGCGGGCGCGCGCCTCGGCATGCGCGCGGTTCTCGGCGGCGACCGCCGCCTTGGCCTCGGCCTCGACCCGCGCGATGCCTTCCTTGATCGCGCGCTGTTCCAGATGCTCGCGCTGCGGTTCGATGCCGGGTGCCGCATGCTCGTGGGATGCGGGCATCAGATCGATCGTGAAATCGGCGTCGTCGTTGTGGTCGGAATGGTCGGTCATGGCTTTTCGAGGGCGGACTAGGGCTTAGCGTGATTATGCGTCACGGCTGGAAAACCTGTCACGCCGAACACAGCGGCGATTGCCTGCCAATTCAGAAGATCAAACCGGCCACAGCGGCGGCTCATCCATTAAAGCCACCTGCTCGCGTAATTCCAGAATACGATCCTGCCAGTAGCGCTGGGTATTGAACCAGGGGAAGGCCGCGGGAAAGGCCGGGTCGTCCCAGCGCATCGCCAGCCAGGCCGAATAGTGGATCAGGCGCAGGGTGCGCAGTGCTTCGACCAGGTAGAGCTGGCGCGGGTCGAATTCGCAAAAGTCTTCGTAGCCGGCCAGCACGTCGCCCAGCTGGCGCACCATCTCCTGGCGCTCGCCGGACAGCAGCATCCACAGGTCCTGCACGGCCGGGCCCATGCGGCTGTCGTCGAAGTCGACGAAGTGCGGACCATCGCCGGTCCACAGCACGTTGCCGGCGTGGCAATCGCCGTGCAGGCGCAGCAGCGGCAGCGCACCGGCACGGTCGAAGCAGCGCGCCACGCCGTCCAGCGCCTGATCCAGCACGCTGGCATAGGCGGTCAGCAGCTCATCCGGGATGAAACCGTGGCCCAGCAGCCAGGCACGCGGCTCGCGGCCGAAGGTGTCGAGGTTCAGCGCCGGGCGCTGCTCGAAGGGCTTGATGGCGCCGACCGCGTGGATGCGGCCGATGAAGCGCCCTATCCATTCCAGCACCTTGGGATCCGACAACTCCGGCGCCCGGCCGCCGCGGCTGGGGAAGACGGCGAAGCGGAAGCCGCCGAATTCATGCAGCGTGCGGCCCTCAAGCACCCGCGCCGGCACCACCGGCACCTCGGCCTCGGCCAGTTCCTCGGTGAAGGCGTGCTCCTCGAGGATGGCGGCATCGCTCCAGCGCTCGGGGCGGTAGAACTTGACCACCACCGGCTGGCCCTCCTCGCGGCCGACCCGGTAGACCCGGTTTTCGTAGCTGTTCAAGGCCAGCAGGCGGCCGTCGCCGCGCAGGCCGACGCTGTCGACCGCGTCCAGCACCATCAGCGGATCGAGGCGTGAAAAAGGATGTGTTGCCGTTTGATCTTCCATGCCGCCATTGTAAGGCCGGCGGCAGGTGGGCGCACCCCATGCTCAATTCTGACGAATTTATGCGCAAAATCGCTCTATTTTTTCTTATATGCATCGAATTCGAGGTAAATCTGCCGGTTCTACCAAAGATTGTGGTCGTAATGTGTGTGGACGTACCGAGAGTTTGCGCGCTGCGGGTTGTCATGTGGTCTACGCCAATCTGGAGAACACGATGATCAAGAATGCCCTCCCGCTGACCGCCCTTGCCGCCGCCCTCGCCTGCCATGGCGCCCTGGCCCAGGACGCAGCCCAGCCGCCCAAGGCCGAAGCCCATATGCAGAAGGTGCTGGACGCCCTCAAGTCCTTAAACGGCAAGCCGATCGAGACGCTGAGCCCAGAAGAGGCGCGCAAGCAGCCGACACCCGCGGACGCGGTCAAGAAAGTGCTGGCCGAGGAGAAGAAGAGCACGGCGCCGGAACCGGGCGTGACGGTCAAGGACATGACGGTGCCGGTCGAGGGCGGCAGCGTGCCCATGCACATCTTCACGCCCGAGGGCAAGGGCCCGTTCCCGGTCATGGTCTACTACCACGGCGGCGGCTTCGTGATCGCCGACACCAAGGTCTACGAGGCCTCGCCGCGCGCGCTGGCCAAGATGGCCAAGGCGATCATGGTCGCGGTCGACTACCGCCAGGCCCCTGAACACAAGTTCCCGACCGCGCCCAACGATGCCTACGCGGCCTACCTCTGGACTACCCAGCACGCGAAGGAATTCAACGGCGACCCGGCGCGCGTGGCGGTCGGCGGCGAATCCGCCGGCGGCAACCTGGCCACCGTGGTCTCGATGATGGCGCGCGATAAGAAAGCGCAGATGCCGGTGCACCAGCTGTTGGTCTACCCGGTGGTCGACAACGACATGAACAACGCCTCCTACCAGCGCAACGCCAATGCCAAGCCGCTCAACAAGGCGATGATGGCCTGGTTCTTCAAGCACTACCAGGGCGATCCGAAGAACCCGTATGCGCTGCCGATGAAGGCCGCATCGCTGAAGGGCCTGCCGCCGGCCACCATCGTCGCCGCCGAAATCGACCCGCTACTCAGCGAAGGCAAGGCCTATGCCGACAAGCTCAAGAAGGATGGTGTCAAAGTCGACTACAAGGAATACAGCGGCGTGACCCATGAATTCTTCGGCATGGGCGCGGTGGTGCCGAAGGCGAAGGACGCCGAGCAGTACGCGGCCGATGCGCTGAACAAGGCCTTCGACGCCAAGCATTGACAGGGAAGCACGCAGCGACACAGGTTTTCCGTTTGCGCGCTGATGGCCCGAGCAGGCTATCAGCGCGCTTTTTTATGCCGGTCCGGCGGCGCAGGCGGTACACTGGCGCCTTCAACGAATGGAAAGACGCATCAACATGGACCTCGAACAACCCCTCACCGACAAAGAATTCGACGATCTCGACAACTTCCTGCTGTCCGAACGCAGCCCGGAAGGCGCGATGACGATGGACACCCTGCACGGCTACCTGACCGCGGTCGCGATCGGCCCGGAAACCATCATGCCGGCCGAGTGGCTGCCGCGCGTCTGGGGCGAAGAAGGCGCCGCGCCTAAGTGGAAGAACCCGAAGGAAGAGCAGCGCATCGTCAACCTGATCATGCGTTTCATGAACGAAGTGCTGATCACCTTCGAGGTCGCGCCCAAGGACTTCGAACCGCTCTACGTCGAACACGAAGTCGACGGCGAGACCCTGATCGACGCCGAAGCCTGGTGCTGGGGCTTCTGGGAAGGCATGGACCTGCACCCCGGCTCCTGGGACGAAATCTGGGAGTCGGAAGCCGGCCCCATGATGCGCCCGATCTACCTGCTGGGCGCCGACGAAATCGAGGAAAGCGAGCTGGCCGAAGTCGAGGACCCGCGCCTTGCCCACAAGCTGGCGCTGGAGATCGAAGCCAACCTGCCCGCCATCCACCGCTACTGGCTGCCGCGCCGCAAGGCCGCGGTCGAGACCGTGCGCCGCGAGGAGCCGAAGGTCGGCCGCAACGACGACTGCCCCTGCGGCAGCGGCAAGAAATTCAAGAAGTGCTGCGGCGCCGAGCAGGCCTGAGCTTTCCCTTGACCTCCACCCTGCCCGTCATCACCGGATGCAGGGTGCAGAGGTAGTCGAAATCCTCCCCCTGGCGCAGCACGTGGCGCCAGCTCTGCCCCGGCTTCAGCTCGCCCGACCTGATGCCCGCCGCTGCCGCGCTGACGTTGTGGACGAAGATGTCCTGGTTCACCCAGGTGATCGTATCGCCGGGTTTCACAGCCACCAGCTTCGGCGAAAAGGCCATGTCCTTGATGACGATACGGTGATCGGCCGCGCCGGCATCGAGGGCCGCGGCCAACAGGCACACGCCTAGCGCCAGGGCTTTCATTTCATCTGCGCCTGCATGTGCTTCGCATGCTCGAGGTGGGCGGCGATGGCCAGCCGCACCTTGGCCAGCAGCGCCTTCAGCTCCGTGTTCGACGCGCTCGGAAGCAGGGTCTTGTCGATCGCATCGAGCACGGTCTCGTGGTAGCTCACCTCGTTGTCGACATAGGCTTTGTCGAAGGCGGCGCCGGACAGTCCCTTCAGCTTGTCGCGGGTCGCCGCGCCGCCTTGAGTCAGCGATTTGCTGGTGTCGTTTTCTTCCGGCGTCACGTGCAGCTTCGTCACCAGCGCCACCGCCTGCTTGTTGACGCCCGAGTGGTCGGCCACCATGCGCTCGGCGAAGGCGCGCACCTCCTTGTTCTTCGTCTTCGATTCGGCCAGCTTGCCGGCCTCGATGTCGACCGTGTTGGCGACGACGACGATGGCGGCGATCTGCGCATCGTTGGGGTTGGCGGCGTGGGCGGCGTTCAGGCTTGCTGCGGCCAGCAGGGCGAGCAGGATCCGGGTCTTTTTCATGGCAGTCTCCATTTGGTTTGGGATGTGAAGCGTGCCATTCGATGCAGCAAACCCTACTCGCGTTCCCGGAGCCGTTCCATGACCTTCATGACGATGCGCGTGCAGCGCTCGCCGTCGAAGCCGAAGGCATCTTCGAGCGCGAAGTCGAGCTCGCGCGCCAATGCCTCGCGCAGCATGGCGCGCGCACGGAAGTAGCGGCTACGCACCGTGGCATCGGGGATGCCGAGCACCCTGGCGGTCTCCTCGACGCTGAGCTCCTCGACCGCGCGCAGGATGAACACGGTGCGGAAGACTTCCGGCAGGCCGTCGATCTTGGATTCGATCAGGCCGCGGGCCTGGGTGCGCTGGAACGCCAGCTCCGGCTGCTGCGACGACGCGGCGGGCCCGGGTTCGCGCATCACTGCCATCTCGTCCGTCAGCGGCTCGGCGCCGAGTGCGATGACCTCGGCCATCCGCCCCGAACTGCGGCGCCGCATCAGGTCGGCGAAGGCCACCTGCTCGCCGTCCACCACGCGCTGGCGGAGGCGGCGTCCGTTTCATTCTCGAGTGCAGCTTGCATCAGGGTCTCCTCGGTGATCGTGCCGATTAGATGCACATTGCGCGCCGGACGTTTCCAAAATTCGGGGTCAGAGCACTTTATTTCGACCTACGCCTATGAAGATGGCCCGAAAAAGTGTTCTGACCCCGAATTAAATCCGAATGTATTAGGAAGATTCCATGAGCCGGCCTTCGAACAGCGCCGCCAGCAGATCGGAGTGGCTGACCACGCCAACGAAGATGCCGCGAGCGTCCACCACCGGAATATGGTGCAGGCCGCGGTTGGTCATCAGCGGCACCAGTTCCGCGATCGGGTCGTCGGCGCTCACGGTCTTGACGTGGCGCTGCATGATCTCGACCACCCTGGCCGGGCGCTCGCCGCGCAGGCCGAACAGGTGGCCGACCAGCCCGCGCAGTTTTTCGCCCAGGGTCTGGTAATCGTCCAGCCCCAGGTGGTGCAGGAAGTCGTTCTGGCCGACCACGCCGACCACGTGCCCCGCCTTGTCCAGCACCGGCAGCGCGTGCAGGGCATGGCGGCGCAGCAGGGTCCACGCCTCCGCCAGCGGCATCCCCGGCCGCACCGTCACCGCATCCTTGGCCATGATGGCGCCGCAGGTGATGACGCCGAAGCGGCGCCCGTAGGCCTGGGCTTCGGTCTCGAGCAGGATCTCTTCCAGGTCGTCGCGGCTGATGTCCAGCACCTGGCCGTAGCGCGCCAGCGCGGCGTCCAGGTCTTCCTTGGTGAAGCCGATGCGCGCGGTGGGCACCGGGTCGCGCGTGGCGTGCACGTTGTTCAGGATCGACTGCTGGGTGTGCGGATAGCGCCGGCCAGTGAGATTGTTGAAGACCAGCGCCACCAGCACGATCAGGGCCGAATTCAGGCACACCGGCATGAAGGCGAAGCCGAAGCCGGCCGCGTGCACGGCCGGGCCGCCCAGCACCGTGGTCAGCGCCACCGCGCCGCTCGGCGGGTGCAGGCAGCGCAGCAGGAACATCACCAGGATCGCCAGCGAACCGGCCAGCGGCGCCGCCAGCAACGGGTTGCCGATCGCCTTGGCGCAGGCAATGCCGACCAGCGCCGAGATGGTATTCCCGCCGATGACGGACCAGGGCTGGGCCAGCGGGCTGGCCGGCACGCAGAACAGCAGCACGGCCGAAGCACCCATCGGCGCCACCAGAGCCAGCGGCAGGGTCGCCGTGCCCAGCAGGTGCATGCTGAGGCCGGCGGTGAGCAGCAGGCCGACGAGGGCGCCTGCCACGGCCCGCATCCGTTCGTGGCGCGGGACGGTATTACGTTGCGGGACGAAGGCGCGCAACCAGTTCAATGCGTAATCCAAGATGACACTTCTTCGAAAAATACATCACGATATGATATATTATTCGGCTTCTTTCTGCCAGTGACCGCCTTGTGAAGCCCATCGCCAAGTCCGATTTCGCCGCCCTCTCCGAATTCCGCTACCAGATGCGGCGCTATGAACACTTCTCCGAAAACGCCGTGCAGGCGGAGGGCATCACGCCCCTGCAGTACCTGCTGCTCCTGCACATCAAGGGCTTCAAGGGCCGCGAGTGGGCGACCATCGGCGAACTGGCCGAGCGCCTGCAGGCCAAGCAGCACGGCGTGGTCGCACTGGTAACGCGCTGCGAGGAAGCCGGCCTGGTCGAGCGGCGCGCCAATCTCGATGACCGGCGCCGCGTCGAAGTCCACCTGCTGCCGCCCGGCGAAGCCATCCTCACCCGCCTGGCCGAAATCCACCGCGCCGAACTGCGCGCCCTGCAAGGCGTCTTCACGATTCCCAACCTGCCTTGACGCCCATATCCATCCCGGATCACAAGCTTCGCGCGGGGCTGCGCAAGCTTCAGCGTCTTGCTGAACAATCATGTACGATAAGCAATACGCACACTTGCGCAACCCTATTTATCTTGAGGATAAGAAGATGATGCATCCGCTCAAGCGCACCCTGTTTGCCGTCGCCGCCGCTGCGACGCTGGTATCCGCTGCCCACGCCGCCGCACCGATGGTCAAGAGCCCGGCCCCCGGCTTCTTCCGCGTGATGGTGGGCGACATCGAAGTCACCCCGATCAGCGACGGCACCGTCGACCTGCCGGTCGATCAGCTGCTGCGCCAGAAGCCCGAGCAGACCAAGTCGACGCTGGACAAGAACTTCCTGAAGCTGCCGCTGGAAACCTCGGACAACGCCTTCCTGATCAATACCGGCAGCAAGCTGGTATTGGTCGACACCGGCGCCGGCGCCCTGTTCGGCCCGACCCTGGGCAAATTCGTGCAGAACCTGAAAGCGGCGGGCTACCAGCCGGAGCAGATCGACGAGATCTACATCACCCACATGCACGGCGACCACGTCGGCGGCCTGACCCACGACGGCAAGCGCGTCTTCCCGAACGCCGTGGTCCGCGCCGGCAAGGCGGACGCCGATTTCTGGCTGAGCCAGGCGAACATGGACAAGGCCCCGACCGACAAGAAAGGCTTCTTCCAGGGCGCGATGGCCTCGATCAACCCCTACGTCCAGGCCGGCAAGTTCAAGGCCATCGAAGGCAATGGCGAGCTGGTGCCGGGCGTCTCGGCGGTGGCGGAACATGGCCATACCCCGGGCCACACCACCTATGTGGTCGAGAGCAAGGGCCAGAAGCTGGTGCTGATCGGCGACCTGATTCACGTGGCGGCCGTGCAGATGGATAACCCGCAGGTGACGATCGGCTTCGACAGCGACGAGAAGGCCGCTGCCGCCGCGCGCAAGAAAGTGTTCGACGAAGCGGCCAAGAACGGCTCCCTGGTCGGCGGCGCCCACCTGCAATTCCCCGGCCTGGGCCACCTGCAGACCCAGGGCAAGGGCTACCGCTGGGTGCCGGTCAACTACACCCAGATGCGCTGACCTAGTTGTTCGTGACGGCGGCCAGGATCGCCGCCAGCTTGTCCAGGTCGACCGGCTTGACCATGTGGTGGTCGAAGCCGGCTTCCAGGGCGGCGCGGCGGTCCTGGTCCTGCCCGTAGCCGGTGATCGCCACCAGCAGCGCCGATTTGGTGCAGGGTTCGAGACGCAGCCTGCGTGCCAGTTCATTGCCGTCCATCTCGGGCAGGCCGATGTCCAGCAGCCCCACGTCGGGGCACTCCTTCTTCGCCAGCTCCAGGGCGCGCAGCGAATCGTTCTCCACCATCACCTCGTAGCCGCAGGCTTCCAGCAGCATGGACAGCGTGGCCGCGGCGTCGACGTTGTCGTCCACCACCAGCACCCGCAGTGGGCGCGCTTGTCCCGCCTGCGCGCTTGCCGTCAGCTCGTCGGTGCTGCGCGACAGCGGCTGCATCAGCGGCAGCGTGACGGTAAAGGTGCTGCCCTGGCCCGGCCCAGGACTATCGCAGACCACGACGCCGCCGTGCAGCTCGACCAGGTTCTTGACCAGCGCCAGCCCCAATCCCAGCCCGCCCTGCGAGCGGTCGGAGGATCGCTGGGCCTGGGAGAACAGTTCGAACACCCGGCCCGTCAACTCCTGCTCCATGCCGATCCCGTCGTCGCGCACGGACAGCACCAGGCTGTCGCCGCCGGTATCGGCCCTGGCCTCGACCGCGATGCGGCGCTCCTCGGGCGTGTACTTGGCGGCGTTGTTGAGCAGGTTGGCCAGCACCTGCACCAGGCGCGCCTTGTCGCCGAGGACGGTGGCCTCGGGCTCGACCAGGGTCACCTGCAGGTGCTGGCGGCGCGCCTCGAACAGCGGGCGCACCTGCTCGATGGCTTCGTCGACGATGGTGCGGGCCGACACCGGCGCGCGCGCCAGCGTCACCAGCCCGCGCGTGACGCGCGAGACGTCCAGCAGATCGTCCACCAGGCTGGTCATGTGCCTGACCTGGCGCCCGATGATGGCGCTGCTCTGGCGCACACGCTGCTCGTCGAGGCGGCCGATTTTTAGAAGATCGGCGGCGGCGCTGATCGGCGCCAGCGGGTTGCGCAGCTCGTGCGCCAGCATGGCGAGGAATTCGTCCTTGCGCTGGTCGGCCGCGTGCAGCTTTTCCTCGGACAGCTTGCGTTCGGTGATGTCGAGGAAGAAGGCGACGATGCCGCCGTCGCGGGCTGGATAGGCGCGCACCTCGAACCAGGCGCCGCTGGCGCCGGGGCCCAGGTGCTGGAATTCCGCCCGGGCCGGAACCCGCGTGGCCATCACCTGGTGGTACATCCGTCCTGCCGGCGTGTCCAGTGCTTCGGGCCACACCTCCCAGTGGTGGCGCCCTTGCACGTCGGCCCGGATACGGTTGGTGAGGCGCAGGCCTTCGTCGTTCACCTGCAGCACGGTCCAGTCGGCGGCGATCAGGACGAAGCCCTCGGCGATCGAATCGAGGATCAGCTGGCCGCGGTCGCGCTCTTCGCGCAGGGCCTCGTTGGCGCGCGCCAGGTCGACCGCGGTCCACAGGCGCTCGGCCATGCTGCGCGCCAGCGCGATCTCGGCCTCGCTCCAGCGGTGCGGCTGTTCGTGCCCCAGCGCGAGGAAGGCCAGCAGGCGCCCGGACTTCACCAGCGGCACCAGCAGGCTGGAGCTCACGCCCATCGCCGACAGGTAGGCCTGCTGGTAGCGCATGGTGCGCGGGTCCTGGCGGACGTCGGTGATGGCGATGACCTCGCCCGCGCGTCCGCGCGCCGCCACGTCCTCGCCGAAGGCTGCGATCGAGAAGGTCTTGCCCGACAGGGTCGAGCTCCCGCTGGCGGTCCAGTCGCGCGGTACGTAGAAAGTGCCGCGCTCCTCGTCGACTTCGCCGTACATGACGTGCCCGGCGCCCAGCTCGCGGCCCAGCAGGTCGCTGGCGGTGGCGATCGCTTCCTCGCTGGACGTGAGCGGCCGCAGCGCGTCGGCCAGCGCCAGCTCGAAGGCGGCGCGGCGCTCGGCCTCGACGCGGGCAGTGGTCTCGATGCAGGTGCAGTACACGCCCATCACCCTGCCCTGGCCGTCGTGCAAGGGCGAGTAGGAGAAGGTGAAGTAGGTCTGCTCGAGATAGCCCTTGCGCTCCATCGCCAGCGGCATGTCCTCGAAATAGGAGGACTGGTCGGCCATGGCGCGTGCGGCGATCGGCCCCAGGTCGGCCCAGATCTCGGCCCAGACGTGCTGGAATTGCTCGCCGAAGGCGGCCGGGTGCTTGTCGCCGAGGACGGGGATGTAGGCGTCGTTGTACAGGAAGACCTGCTGGGGGCCCCAGACGACGAACATCGGGAAGGTCGAGCTGAGGACCATCGACACGGCCGTTGCCAGCTCGGGCGGCCACGCTGCCGGCAGGCCCAGCGGAGAAGAATGCCAGTCGCGGGCGCCAAGGAGGCGCCGCGTCTCGCTGTCGCCGAGCCCGGCGGTTATGCGCAGAATGTCAGCCATAATGGAATTATTCCACATTTCGTGCGGAATAATTCACAATTTCCATGCTGCACTGCGCAGCGGGCGTTTTTATAGCTTAATGAAGTGCTCGCGGTAATAGCGCAGCTCTTCGATCGACTCGACGATGTCGGCCAGCGCGGTGTGTTTCTGGGCTTTCTTGAAGCCCGAGGCCAGTTCCGGCTTCCAGCGGCGGCACAGTTCCTTCAGCGTCGACACGTCCAGGTTGCGGTAGTGGAAGAAGGCTTCCAGCTTCGGCATGCCGCGCGCCATGAAGCGGCGGTCCTGGCAGATCGAGTTGCCGCACATCGGCGATTTGTTGGCCGGCACCCACTGTTTCAGGAAGGCGATCAGCTGTTCTTCGGCCTGGGCTTCGTTCACGGTCGAGGCTTTGACGCGATCGATCAGGCCCGATTTGCCGTGGGTGCCCTTGTTCCAGTTGTCCATCTTGTCCAGGGTTTCGTCGCTCTGGTGGATGGCGAACACGGGGCCTTCGGCCAGGATGTTCAGCTCGGCGTCGGTGACGACGACGGCTACTTCGATGATGCGGTCGTTGTCCGGATCGAGGCCGGTCATTTCCATGTCGAGCCAGACGAGGTTCATATCGTTCGGGCGAGGCGTTGCGGTCGGGGTTTGGGTTTCGTTGGCTTGTGACATAATCTGTACTTTGGCTACGTTTGTTAGCTAATCTCGCATTTTCTCACAGGCACAGGATGCTTTCATTCGCGTTTTCGGTTTTGTTCGTCATTTTTTTCATGCTGACCCTGGTGTTGCGTTACTGGCTGGCCAGCCGGCACGTTCGCCACGTCATGCGGCACCGTGAACAGGTGCCCGCCGAATTCGCCGGCAGGATTCCGCTTGCCGCCCACCAGAAAGCCGCCGACTACACGGTCGCCAAGACCCGCTACGGCATGGTGCACGCGGTGTGGAGCGGCCTGGTGCTGATCGGTTTCACCTTGTTGGGCGGGCTGCAAGCGCTGTCGATCGCGCTGCTGCACCTGACGGGTCCGGGCATGGCGCACCAGATCGCCCTGATCGTGGCCTATGCCGCCATCGCCGGCGTGCTCGATCTGCCGTTCACGTATTGGTTCCAGTTCGTGCTGGAACAACGCTTCGGCTTCAACAAGATGACGGTCAAGCTGTGGCTGGCCGACACGATCAAGGGCACGCTGGTGGGCGCCGTCATCGGCCTGCCGCTGCTGTGGGTGGTGCTGACGCTGATGGACCGCACCGGCGCGCTGTGGTGGCTGTATGCCTGGCTGGTGTGGAGCGGCTTCCAGCTGCTGATGATGGTGCTCTACCCGACCGTCATCGCGCCGATGTTCAACAAGTTCACGCCACTCAGCGACGAAAGCCTGAAAAGCCGCATCGAAGGCCTGATGGCGCGCGTCGGCTTCGCCTCGAAAGGCCTGTTCGTGATGGACGGCAGCAAGAGGTCAAGCCACGGCAATGCCTATTTTTCCGGCTTCGGCGCCAACAAGCGCATCGTCTTCTTCGACACCCTGCTCGAGCGCCTGGCGCCCAGCGAGGTCGAAGCCGTGCTGGCGCACGAACTGGGCCACTTCAAGCTGAAGCACATCGTCAAGCGCATCGTGGTCGTCTTCGCGTTGTCGCTGGTGTTCCTGGCCGTGCTGGGCTGGCTGAAGAACCAGGTGTGGTTCTATACCGGCTTGGGCGTGCTGCCGCTGCTGGGCCAGAACAACGACGCGATGGCGCTGCTGCTGTTCATGCTGGTGCTGCCGGTATTCACCTTCCCCTTCGCGCCGCTGACCTCGATCACCTCGCGCAAGCACGAGTTTGAGGCCGACGCCTTTGCCGCCAGCCACAGCGACGCGCGCGACCTGGTCTCGGCCCTGGTCAAGATGTACGAGGACAATGCCTCGACCCTGACCCCGGATCCGCTGCATTCGGCGTTCTACGATTCGCATCCGCCGGCGTCGATCCGCATCCGGCATCTGCATGAAGCGGGCGCGCTCGCCGGCACCGGCACGGCCGGCATGGAGCCCGCATGAACACGGCCCTGCCCTTGAACCAGCGCCACTGCAAGCACGGTGCGCCGGCACTGGACGATGCCGCCGTCAACGCGCTCCTGCCGCAGCTGCCGGACTGGAAGGTCGACGGCAATCGCCTGGTGCGCGAATTCCTGTTCCGCGACTACCACGAGACCATCGAATTCGTGAACGCGCTGGCCTTCATGGTCCACCGCGAAGACCACCATCCTGACCTGCAGGTGGGCTATCGCCGCTGCACGGCCTCGTGGACCACGCACTCGGCCGGGCACAGGCTCAGCGAGAACGATTTCATCTGCGCTGCGAAGGCGGACGCACTCTACGCGGGGCGGGCCGGCGCATGAACAAAGCTCTTGAACTGACCGGCACCATCGTCGCCGCCCACGGCCGCCACTACCTGGCCGACGTCGGCGGCGCGGCTTCCTCCGAATTCTTCCAGTGCGTCACGCGCGGCAAGAAGACCAACGTCGCAGTCGGCGACATCGTGCACCTGAAGCGCACCTCGAACGACCAGGCGGTGATCGAGAAGATCGCCGAGCGCACCACCCTGCTCTACCGCTCCGACCAGTACAAGTCGAAGCTGCTGGCGGCGAACATCACGCGCCTGTTCATCGTCATCGCCACCGAACCGAGCTTCGCCGACGACCTGGTCTCGCGCGCCCTGGTGGCCTGCGAGGCGGCCGGCGTCGAGGCCCACCTGATCCTCAACAAGGTCGACGTGGAACAGCCGCTGGCGCGGGCGCGCGAGCGTGCCGGCCTGTACGCGAGCCTCGGCTATCCGCTGCACGAAGTCTCGGCCCGGACCGATCCGGAAGGCGCGGTGGCCACCCTCATGCCACTACTGGAGGGCCAGTCCTCGATCTTCATCGGCCAGTCGGGCATGGGCAAGTCCTCGCTGATCAACCTGCTGGTGCCGGACGCCGACATCGCCGTGCGCGAGATCTCCGCGGCGCTGGACACCGGCAAGCACACCACCACTTTTACGCGCCTGTACCGGCTGCCCGGCGAAGGCGGCGGCCAGATCATCGATTCGCCGGGCTTCCAGGAATTCGGCCTGTATCACCTGACGGAGGGCATGCTGGAGCGCGCCTTCGTCGAGTTCAAGCCCTTCCTGGGCGGCTGCAAGTACTACAATTGCCGCCACCTGGCCGAGCCCCAGTGCGCGATTCTCGGCGCCGTAGAGGAAGGCAAGATCGCGAAGATCCGGCACGAGCTGTATGCGCAGCTGCTGCACGAATCCGAACAGACCTTGTATTGATAGAATATAATTCGGAAGATCCCCGCATTCCCGACATAACATGGCTGTCCAGACCCCCATCAAGCACTTCCTGCAGTTCTCCGACTTTTCCCGCGACGAGTTCGAGTACGTGATCGAGCGTGCGGCTGTCATCAAGCGCAAGTTCAAGGCTTATGAGATCTACCACCCGCTGATCGACCGGACCCTGGTGATGGTGTTCGAGAAGAACTCGACCCGCACCCGCCTGTCGTTCGAAGCAGGCATGCACCAGCTGGGCGGCGCGGCGATCTACCTGAACACGCGCGATAGCCAGCTGGGACGCGGCGAGCCGGTGGAAGACGCCGGCCAGGTCATGAGCCGCATGTGCGACATCATCATGGTGCGCACCTTCGGCCAGGAGATCATCGAGCGCTTTGCCGCGAATTCGCGGGTCCCGGTGATCAACGGCCTGACCAACGAACACCATCCCTGCCAGGTGCTGGCCGACGTGTTCACCTATTTCGAGCACCGCGGTTCCATCGTCGGCAAGACCGTCGCCTGGATCGGCGACGCCAACAACATGCTGTACTCGTGGCTGCAGGCGGCCGAGGTGTTCGGCTTCCACCTGAACGTGTCGACCCCGAAGGGCTACGACATGGATCCGGCCCTGGTCAAGACGAAGAACTACACCTTCTTCGAGAATCCGTCGGATGCCTGCGCCGGCGCTCACCTGGTCAACACCGACGTGTGGACCAGCATGGGCTACGAAAAAGAAAATGCCGAACGCCTGAAAGCCTTCGATGGCTTCATGGTGGATGGCGCCAAGATGGCGCGTGCCGCACCCGACGCGCTGTTCATGCACTGCCTGCCCGCGCACCGCGGGGAGGAAGTGGCGGCCGAAGTCATCGACGGCCCGCAATCGGTGGTGTGGGACGAAGCCGAGAACCGGCTGCACGTGCAGAAGGCGCTGATCGAGTACCTGCTGCTGGGCCGCATCGAAGATAAATAACACACCGCCACCACACTATTAGCCCGATCGTCGGCCCGGGCACTATGCCCGGCCGGCTGACCATCAATCCCCTCCCTCTCTCATCACTGGAACTCCCATGAGCGACATTAAAAAAGTAGTCCTCGCCTACTCCGGCGGCCTCGATACCTCGGTCATCCTTAAATGGCTGCAGGATAACTACAAGTGCGAAATCGTTACCTTCACCGCCGACCTGGGACAAGGTGAAGAGCTGGAACCGGCGCGCGCCAAGGCCATCAAGTTCGGCATCAAGCCGGAAAACATCTACATCGACGACGTGCGCGAAGAATTCGTGCGCGACTTCGTGTTCCCGATGTTCCGCGCTAACACCGTCTACGAAGGCGAATACCTGCTGGGCACCTCGATCGCGCGTCCGCTGATCGCGAAGCGCTTAATTGAGATTGCCAATCAGACCGGCGCCGATGCCGTCTCGCACGGCGCGACCGGCAAGGGCAACGACCAGGTCCGCTTCGAGCTGGGCGCCTACGCGCTGAAGCCGGACGTCAAGATCATCGCCCCGTGGCGCGAGTGGGACCTGCTGTCGCGCGAGAAGCTGCTGAAGTACGCGGAAGACGCCGGCATCGACATCGACATGAAGCACAAGAACGGCGGCGCGCCCTACTCGATGGACGCCAACCTGCTGCACATCTCCTTCGAAGGCCGCCACCTGGAAAACCCGAGCGCGGAAGCCGAGGAATCGATGTGGCGCTGGACCGTGTCGCCGGAAGCGGCGCCGGACCAGGCCGAGTACCTCGACATCGAATACGAGCGCGGCGACATCATCGGCCTGAACGGCGTCAAGATGAGCCCGGCCCAGGTGCTGACCGAGCTGAATCGCCTCGGCGGCAAGCACGGCATCGGCCGCCTCGACCTGGTGGAGAACCGCTACGTCGGCATGAAGTCGCGCGGCTGCTACGAAACCCCGGGCGGCACCATCATGCTGCGCGCCCACCGTGCGATCGAGTCGATCACCCTGGACCGCGAAGTGGCGCACCTGAAGGACGACCTGATGCCGCGCTACGCTTCGCTGATCTATAACGGCTACTGGTGGGCCCCGGAGCGCGTCGCGCTGCAGACCCTGATCGACCACACCCAGCAAAGCGTCAACGGCTGGGTCCGCGTGAAGCTCTACAAGGGCAACGTGATCGTGGTGTCGCGCGACTCGAAGACCGATTCGCTGTTCGACATGAACATCGCGACCTTCGACGAAGACGGCGGCGCCTACAACCAGGCGGATGCCGGCGGCTTCATCAAGCTGAATGCGCTGCGTATGCGCATTGCGGCGAAGGCGCGTGCCAAGCGCGGACAATAAGGAGGATAGGGTCAGACGCTTCTGACCCTACTACTCAGCAAAAGCCGCGTAGTAAAAGCCGCACATGTGCGGCTTTTTTTCGTTTTACCCCACCGACATTGTCTCCCGAACATTTCTGACTTAATCTCGTTGCGGCCAGTCGCTCACCCGCCCCGCAGTCCGAAACGCATCCTTCTTTTGGAGACAAAATGGAAATGCCCGTTTTAGGAGTCGCTCCGCCGCAACCGATCAAGAACCGTTCCCGCGACATGCTGCCCGTCGATATCGCCGCCGTACAGGCGATCGCGCAGGCGGCCGTGGAAGTCGAGCTGTTCACGATTCCGCTGTACATGAACACCATGTACTCGATCTACGGCACCCACCAGATCAACTCGAAGTGGCTCAGCTACTACAACGGCCGCCAGTGGCCGGGGATGGGCACGGGCGCCCAGGCGGACACGCCGAACCAGAAGGCCTTCAACGTCATCTTCAGCGTCTTCATCCAGGAGATGCTGCACCTGCAGATGGCCGCCAACCTGGCCACCGCGATCAAGGTCGCGCCTTGCTTCACCGGTCCGGGCCTGCAGGATGAATCGCACGGCTGGACCTGCTACGGCGCGGACAAGACCCTCATCCCGCACATCGTCGACCTCAAGGACACCGGTTCCTACCGCCACGTGCGCGTGAATCTCGAGGCACTCAACGCCAACCAGTGCGACCTGTTCCTGGCCATCGAACAGCCGGAACAGCAGGCGCGCCATGAACTGGAGGCGTTCTCGAAGACCCATCCGGACAAGTACTTCCCGGCCGTGCCCTTCGCCGGCTGGACCAAGGACAAGACCGCCGCCGACCTGCCGCTGTTCGGTACCATCGGCTACATGTACGAGTGCTACGCGCAGTACATCTCCATCGAATACGAAGGCGGCAAGACCTTGTGGGAAGAGCTGTACGACGACGCCTCGGTCCAGCAGGACATGTTCAACAGCCGGGTCGGCGGGCACCCGAAAGCGGAATTCCCGCGCTTCGCCACCTCGTTCTCGCCCGAGGAGCGCGACGGCGGCCAGGACGCCTCCTTCAACAAGGCGATCGACATGATGGCCGCGATCACCGACCAGGGCGAAGGCAACGCGGCCTCGATCAAACGCTTCCGCCGCGGCGGCCTGCTGAAGGCCGTGCAGCCCGACTACCGCGAAGACAAGGCCGCGCTCGAAGCCGACTACCCGTCCTACGCCAACGCCGGCGGACGCGCCCCCTCAGCCGACGCCGCCGCCCGTTTCGACTCGGCCGCGTATGACCACTACGAGCGCTTCGCCGAGGTCAAGGAAATGCTGGGCAAGGTGCAGACCTGGGCGCACTGGCACAGCGCCGACGTGAATGTCTGGACCCGCGACATGCTGATCAACAGCCAGTACGACCCCGCCGCCGCGCCGGACAACATCCCGACGCCGGAAGACGTGGCCGGGGCGCTGAACCGCCTGAAGGAAGACGGGGACCAGACCCTGGACCTGCTCAGCAAGGTGGCCGGCGGCGCCCTGTACGGCATCACATCGGTGCTGGACACCTACTGGCAGGTGCAGTCGACCCAGTTCCCCTATCCCTCGATGGTAGGCGCGGGAGACCGCTTCTCGATCTGCTGGGCGGTGCTGGGCCGCTCGCCGGAGCTGTCGCAAGGCGTGCCGCTGCCGGACCAGAACACCCTCTACCACGCCTGCCAGGGCCTGAGCCTGAACGGCGATCCCAAGGGCAGCGCGCCGTCCGGCTGCGCGGCGCTGGCGATCTACCACACCTGCCGCGGCTCGAACGGCTGCCACGCCCAGGGCGGCTGCGGCTTCGCCCAGCTCGACAGCGGCGGCGGTTCCTGCGGCCATTCGGTCAAGGCGGCGCCGCTGGCCAGCGGTCTCGAGAACCTGTGCGGCGGACCGAAACCGCCGAAACCCACCGTGTCGCTGTACAGCGCGCCGGCCGACAACAAGTGCAAGACCTTCGGCGGCTGCGCAGTGCCGATCTCGGCCTCCCAGCTGTTTCCGGCGGCCGGCACGATGACCATGTATAACTTCGGGGTCGAGCCGCCGCACGGCGCCATGCCGCTGCAGAACGAGACGCTCAGTTTCCAGCTGGGCGACAACGTCTACGACACGGCCTGGGAGGCCTACAGCAAGGTAATGGCGGCGCGCGGCCAGGAGCCGGGCGAGAAGCCGCCGCCCACCGACCTGCGGCTGGCGCTGCCGCCGTCGACCTGATGGCGCTTGCCACCACCAAGGCAGTTCCGCGCCTGGGCCTGCCGAATCTGGGCCTGGGCGTGGGTCTGCGCAACCAGCATTTCGCGCACATCCTGGAGCACGGGCCGCAGGTCGACTGGTTCGAGATCATCAGCGAGAACTTCATCGGCAACCACGGCCATGCGCGCGCGGTGCTGGACCGGATCGCGGCCCGGGTGCCGATCGTCATGCACGGGGTCTCGCTGTCGATCGGCAGTAGCGATCCGCTCGATCTGGCCTACCTGTCCAGGCTGCGCGAGCTGGCGCGAGAACTGCGGCCGGCCTGGGTGTCCGACCACCTGTGCTGGACCGGGGCGGCATCGCTGAACAGCCACGACCTGCTGCCGCTGCCGCTCGACGAAGCCTGCCTGCGGCATGTGGCCGCGCGCGTGCACCAGGTGCAGGACTACCTGGGGCGGCCGCTGGTGCTCGAGAACCCCAGCACCTATGTGGAATTCGCCCATTCCAGCATGCCGGAATGGGAATTCCTCGGCCGCCTGGCCGAGGACACCGGCTGCGGCCTGCTGCTCGACGTGAACAACGTCTACGTCTCGGCCACCAACCACGGCTTCGACGCGGAGAACTACATCCGCAGCCTGCCCGCAGAGCGCATCGTCCAGATCCACCTGGCTGGGCCCACCGAGTGCGGCGGCTACCTGATCGACACTCATGATGCGCCAGTACCGACCGCGGTGTGGCGCCTGTACGCGCTGGCCCAGCAGTTGACGGGCGGCGTGGCCACCCTGCTCGAATGGGATGCGAACATCCCCGCCTACCCCGAGCTGCTGGCGGAACTCGGCAAGGCGCGCGCCGTCCTGCGCGGCGAGCTGCCGCAGGTGGGCATCCAGTCCGGCACGGACGCACTGCCGGCGCCGGCCGGCTTCCAGCTGCAGCGCGCAGCGGACCTGGTGCTGCAGCCATGAGCGCGCCGCCACTGTCCGAAGTCCAGGCCTGGTTCATGACCGCGATGCTGACGCCGGGCGGGGTCCAGCGTGGCCTGGCGCTGGCATCGGCGCGCCATGGCCTGGCCGAGCACGAGGTGCTGCGCATCCCGGCCGGATCAGGCTCGCGCCTGCATATCTATGCCGACGGCTACGTGCTGCGCCTGCTCGAATGCATGCGCGCCGACTACCCGGTACTGTGCAAGGTGCTGGGCCGCGAGCTGTTCGACTTTTTCGCCAAGGCCTATGTGTGGCGCCATCCTTCGCGCTCACCCACCCTGTACGACCTGGGCGCGGGCTTTGCCGATTTCCTGGCGCAGAGCCAGCCGGCCGACGCCAGCGCCGAGGACGCGCAGCGCTTCGCCTTCCCCGCGCAGCTGGCACGCCTGGAACGGGCGCTGGCCGAAGCATCCCGCGCGCCCGGACTCGAAGGCGCGGCCGCCGGCACCGTCGATGCCTTGCCGCTGTTGTCGGGCTCGGAGGCGGCGGTGGAACTGGCCCCGTGCACGCGCCTGCTGGCATCGTCCTTCGCGCTGCCGGCCTACTGGCAGCAGGTGGCGGGCACCGCCGAGGACGCGCCGCCACCACCCCTGCCCGCCGCCGAGACCACCTATATCGCCATCGGCCGCCAGCACTACCGCGTCGGCATGCACGTGCTGGCTCCCTGGCAGTTCCACTTCCTGCAAGCCGCCACGGAACGGGCGCCGGCGCGCCAGTGCGCAATGGAAGCGGCGCGCGCCTGCGGTCTGCCGGCCGGACGCGTGCTGGCGGATGCGATGCTGTGGCTCCCGCTGGCCAGCACCGCCGCCCTCGTCACCGCCTAGTTCAGAAGTGGAAGTTGGCGCTGACGCTGGCCCAGCGCGGCGCGCCCGGCGTGTAGCGGTAGCCGCTCTTGTTGATGGCCGCAACATAGCGCTTGTCGAACAGGTTGTACACGTTCAGGCGCAGGTCAACCCAGCGGTTGACGGCATACGAGGCCATCGCATCCGCCACCCAGTAATCCTCGGTGTAGGCCGGCGTACCCACCGCGCCGTCGGTGCCGCGCAGCAGACGGCCCGAGTAGCGCGCACCGCCGGCGATCTTCAGGCCCGAGGGGAAGCTGTAGGTGGTCCAACTGGTGAAGGCCGACTTCGGCGTGTAGGTCAGCGCATTGCTGCCGTTCGCGGTCGTCAGCTTGCCCGCTTCGACGCTGGTGTCCATCCACGCGTAGCCGGCGCTGACCGACCAGTTGCGCGTGATCTCGCCGATCGCGCTCAGCTCGATGCCCTGCACGCGCTTGCGGCCTGTCTGGTAGTACTTCAGGTCCACCGGGTCCTGCTCGACCTCGTTCTTGACCTCGGTGCGGAACAGGGCCGCGTTCAGGGCCAGGCGCTTCTGCATGGTCTCCCACTTCGCGCCCAGTTCGGTGGTGGTGCTCACCTGCGGGTCGAAGATCGGGTTCGAGGCGCTGCTGGCGCTGGTGCTGAGGGTCAGGTTCGAGCCCGGCGGCTGCTTCGAATTAGCCCACAGCGCGTAGACACTCGTATTGTCGGTGGGCTTGTACAGCAGCGAGAGCTTGCCGCTCACCAGGCTGTCCGACAGTTCGACATGGGTCGGGACCGGGGTGCCGACCGGCAGGGTCGGATTCGCCGAGGCGGTGGACAGCGCCACCGCATCGTAGCTGGTGTCGAAGTGATCGACCCGCACCGAGGCGCCCAGCAGCCAGCGCTCGCCGATCTTCACGGTGTCGAGCAGCCAGGCCGCCATGGTCGTGGTCTCGCCCTGAGTGCGGGCGCCGCTGCGCACCAGGTTCAGGCCCGTCACCGGCGACGAGGCTTCCGGACGATACAGGTTGGCCGGCAGCAGCGTGCCGCCGCCCAGGTAACTCCAGTTGTTCTGCTTTTCGTTGGCGAGGTCCAGACCCGACACCAGCGTGTGCTGCAGCGCACCGGTGCCGAACTCCGTGGTCAGCATGGTCTGGTTGGCCAGGATCGTGTTTTCCTGGTCCTTGATGGTGCGGGTGGTGCGCGCCAGGGTCCATGCGGCGGGGTCGGCCTGGCTGGGGGTCAGGATGTTGGCGGTGTTGCCCATGAAGGCGCTCAGCAGGTAGAACTGCTTGGTCTTGCCATAGCGGCTGGTGTTCTTCAGGCGCATATTGCGGCTGAACTCATGGTCGACGATAGCGGTGAACATGTCGGCCCGCACGCGGTCGAAGTCGGACAGCGCGCCGTAGAAATTCTGCGGATCGACGGGCGCCGCATCCGCCAGCCACGGGCGCTTGGGATCGGGGCTGCTGTAGCCGGGCAGGCCGATGGTGGGCACGCCGCCGTCCGGACGGTTGTCCTGCTTGACGTGCAGGTAGTCGAGATAGAGCTGGGTCGGCCCGCGCAGGCCGAAGGCGAGCGAAGGCGCGATTGCCCAGCGCTTGTCCTTGACCTCGTCGCGCGCCGGATTGCCACTGTCCTGGTCCAGCACATTCAGGCGCATGGCGATGCCGCGGCGGCGGTCCAGGACCCGGTTGAGGTCGACGGTGCCGCGCTTGCGTTCCGCGCTGCCGGCCACCAGGCTGGCGTCGCCGAAGTTCTTGAGCTGCGGCTGCTTGGTGGCGAGGTTGATCGAACCGGTCGGCGCGCTGCGCCCGGTGTCGGTGCCGGCCGGGCCTTTCAGCACGTCGATCTGCTCGATGTTGAAGACGTCGCGCGAGACCGAGCCGATGTCGCGGATACCGTCCACGAACAGGCTGCCCGAGCTGTCGAAGCCGCGCATGTAGATGGCGTCGCCCGTATTCGTATTGCCATTCTCGCCTAAGAAGAACGTACCCACGCCCGGCGTGTTGCGCAGGGCTTCGGTCAGGGTCACGGCGCCCTGCTGCTCGATCAGCTCCTTCTTGATCACGATGACGGTCTGCGGCGTGTCCAGCAGCGGCTGGGTGTATTTGCCGGAGGCGGCCTGGTCCGCCTTGAACTCGTTCTCGCGTTCGCGCTCGCCATGGACGTGGATGCGCTGCGGCGACTTGCCCTCGGCGGCATCGGCGGTGGCCGTGGCGGCGCTGTCCGCGGCCTGGGCGGCGAGCGGCAGCATCAGCATGGCTAGGGCGGCGCCGGCGGCGGGACGCAGGTTGGTGCGGTGTTTGCGGCTGGTGATCGGCTTCTTCATGGTCTGGTCGTTCGAGTTGTTATGAATGGGTTAATGGAACGCCAGGGACTTTAACAAAACTTTACTCATATGTAAACGCGAATCATTCTCATTATCGTTAACATGATTGCCGCGAAGTGCGGGTCGGCGACGACAAGTGCCTGCTGGCGCGCGCGCGCCATGGTTTGCCGGCCTTGCCGCTTGCCCTGCTGTCGTCAGAAATGTGACCTGATTTTGTTGCGCTAGCGCATCATTGTTACCCCGCCAACTCGACAGGATGTTACATTCGGAGATGGGCATACGTTGCTAACTCCGGGGTCAGAGCCCACCCGGAAAAACCGGGCTCTGACCCCTACGAATGGAACGGGACGCGCATGCTGCACAACTCAAGCATCAAGAACAAACTGATCATCGGCTTTGGCGGCGTCGTCGCGATCATCCTGCTCCTGCTGGTTGTGGCCTATAACAACTTCGCGCGGCTCTCGGAAGCCCGCGAATGGGACCGCCATACCCTCGAAGTGCTGCTGGAGATCAATCACGTCTCGACCGCCGTGCTGCAGGTCCAGAGTTCGGCCCGCGGCTATCTCCTGACCGGCAACGAGACCCTGGTCGCCCCGATCCGCAACGAACACGACAGCGCCCGCACCCACCTGCGGCGGGCGATCGCGCTCACCGCCGACAATACGTCCCAGCAGGATCGCCTCAAGCAGGTCGAGCCGCTGCTGGATGCGTGGATGGACAAGTCGGTCGGCCCGCAAATCGAGATGCGCCGCAATGCCGGCAAGGCGGGCCTGGCGCCGGTTGCGGCGCAGGTCGACTCGACGGTGCTGGCCGGTACCGGCAACGTCGCCACCATCCGCCAGGTACTGGGCGGGATCGAGGCGGAAGAGAACCGCCTGCTGGCGCAGCGCAGCGAAGAGTCGAGCGCGCTGCGGCGTTCGATGGACCTGGTGCTGAGCGTGGGCACCCTGGTGAGCGTGCTGCTGGCGATCCTGATCGGCACGCTGCTGGTGCGCGCCATCTCGCGTCCGCTGGTCAGCCTGGCCGATGCCGCGCGCAAGCTGGGCGCCGGCGTGCAGGGCGCGCGCGCCGAGGTGGTCTCGCGCGATGAACTGGGCCGCGTCGCCGTCGAATTCAACCGCATGGCCCAGGCCATCGAAGACAGCCAGGCCAAGGAACTGGCCGCCACCAACGAATTGCGGGCCAAGGTCGACACCTTGCTCGAAGTCGTCTCCAAAGCGGCGCGCGGGGACCTGACTGGCACCGTCGCAATCCGCGGCGAGGATGCCATCGGCCGCCTCGGCGAAGGCCTGGCGACCATGCTCGGCAATCTGCGCAGCCTGCTGAACAACGTGCAGCGCGCCGGCATCCAGGTGGCCAGCTCGGCGACCCAGATCGCCGCCTCCGCGCGCCAGCAGGAAGCCACCGGCATCGAGCAGGCCCAGACCAGCGTCGAGGTGCTGGCCACTACCAAGGAGATCTCGGCGAATACCGCCCAGCTGCTGCGTACCATGGAGGAAGCCACCGAGGTGGCCGACTACACCACCAGCGCCACCGCCGACGCCCAGGACAAGCTGAAGCACATGGACCACACCATGCAGCAGATGGTCAACGCCACCGATTCGATCGGCGCCAAGCTGGCCGCGCTGTCCGAGAAAGCCAGTAACATCAACAGCGTGCTGACCACCATCACCAAGGTGGCGGACCAGACCAACATCCTGTCCCTGAACGCCGCGATCGAGGCCGAAAAGGCCGGCGAGGCAGGCCGCGGCTTCTCGGTGGTCGCCACCGAGATCCGCCGCCTGGCCGACCAGACCTCGGTCTCGACCTGGGACATCGAGCAGATGCTGAAGGAGATGCAGTCGGCGGTGTCGGCCAGCGTGATGGGCATGGACAAATTTGCGGAGGAGATCCGCCGCAACGTCGGCGAGGCGCGCCACGTGGCCGAGCAGCTGTCCGGCATGATGGACCAGGTGCGCAAGCTGGCGCCGCGCTTCGACACGGTGCTGCAGGGGATGCAGTCGCAGGCGGTGGGCGCCTCGCAGATCTCGGGCACCATGATGCAGCTGTCCGATGCGACCCAGCAAACGGTGGAATCGCTGAAGGCCACCAGCGAAGCCGTGCACCAGCTGCAGTACGCGGCCGGCGACCTGCAGCAGTCGGTCGCCACCTTCGCCGTGAACGAGTAACAGCCTCAGATGAAGGTGCTGGTGTTTCACATCGGGCGCGAACGCTATGCCCTGCCCCTCACCGCGGTGCTGCGAGTGCTGCCGGTGGCGCGCCTGAAGCCGCTGCCGGGCGCGCCGCATTACGTGCCCGGCCTGCTCGATTTGCACGGCGAGCCGGTGCCCGTGATCGACCTGTCGCGCCTGGCCGGCAGCATTCCCGATGCCGTCCGCTACGACACCCGCATCCTCCTGCTCGACGTGCCGGTCCTCGGCAAGACGCGGCGCCTGGGCCTGAAGGCCGAGCACGTGGCGGGCGTCGCCGATATCGCTGCGGCCTTGCGCGAGGGCGGCGTGGCAGCCGCGCCCTGGCTCGGCGCCGTGGCGCCCGGCGCCAGCGCAGAAGGCGACGGCATGCTGCAGCTGATCGCGCCGGAGCGCCTGCTGGCGCCCGAGGTGGCGGCCCAGCTGTTTGGCGAGGGCGCGGCATGAACCTGCACCAGCTGCTGAAGCAGGTCACCGGCCTGGTGCTGTCGACCGAGGCGGTCGAACGCGCCGTGCGCGAGCGCATGCTGCGCATCAAGCTGTCCGCGCGCGAGGACTATGCGCCGCTGCCCGGCACGCCGGAGTTCGAAGCCCTGGTCGACCTCGTGACCGTGCCCGAATCCTGGATGTTCCGCGACCCCGAAGTGTTCGAGACCGCGCTGCGCTTCGTCCAGCGCCGCCTGCTCAGCCACCCGGGCCGGCAGGTGGCGATCCTGTCCCTGCCCTGCGCCGGCGGCGAGGAACCGTATTCGATGGCGATGGCGCTGGCGCGCGCCGGCATCACGCCGGCCCAGTGCCGCATCGATGCGGTCGACCTCTCGCAGGCCGCGATCGAACGCGCGCGACTGGGGCGCTACACGCGCAACGCCTTCCGCGGCGCCGACCTCGCCTTCCGCGAGCGCTGGTTCCGGAGAGACGATGATGCGGACGGCGACGAGTACGCGATTGCCGAGGCGCCGCGCCGCTACGTGCGCTTCAGCCAGGGCAACCTGTTGCAGCCGGCCGGGCTGGCGAAACACGCCGAGCGCTACGACCTCGTGTTCTGCCGTAACCTGCTGATCTATTTCGACGAGCCTGGGCGCGCAGCAGCCGCCGCCGCCATCCGGGACCTGCTGCTCGACGATGGCCTGCTGCTGTCCGGCTGCGCCGAGGCGCCGGCATTCTGCCGCGGCGGCTTTGCGCCGCAATCGCCGGGCGTCGCGTACGCGCTGCAGAAGCAGGCCGTGGCAACGGTGCGGCGGCGTCCGCGGCCCTCACCGCTCCCGGCCCCGGCAGCGGATGAGCGGCGCCCGGCCGCGCCGCCGCAGCCCGTTCGGGTGCCGCAGGAAGCCGCAAGGGCGCCGGCCGCCATGCCGGTAGCCGCCCTGATCGCGCACGCCCGCCAGCTGGCCGATGCCGGCCGCCTGTTCGACGCCAACCAGGCCTGCCACGAAGCGCTGGCCCTGCAGCCCGAGCTGGCCGAGGCCTGGTTCCTGCTCGGCCTCGTCAGCGAAGCCGAGGGCCAGCCGCGCACGGCCGAACGCCACCTGCGCCGCTGCCTCTACCTGCAGCCCGACCACTATGAGGCGCTGTGCAGCCTGGCCCTGCTGCACGAACAGCGCGGCGACGCGCTGGATGCCGACCTGCTGCGCCGCCGCGCCGCGCGCGCGCATGCGCGCAAGGAGGCGCGATGAGCGCCGACGACTGCTGGCGCCGCATCGGCGTGGCGGGCGACCGCAGCTGCGCCGAGCTGGCACAACATGTCCACTGCCGCAACTGCGGCGTATACGCGAGCGCCGCCCGCCGCAACCTGGAGCGCGCGGTCGAGCCTGACTACCGCGAAGCCTGGGCGCGCGAACTGGCCCTGCCGGAACCGGTCCCGCAGCCCCTTGACGCCGCCGCCATGGTATTCCGCATCGGCGCCGAATGGCTGGCGGTGCCGGTGGCGCTGGCCTCCGAGGTCGCGCCGCCGGCGCCCGTGCACCGTCTGCCGCACCGCAGCGGCGGCGCCCTGCTCGGCGTGGTGAATGTCGGCGGGCGCGTGCTGCCGGCGGTGTCGCTGGCGGCGCTGCTCGGCATCGCTACAAGCGCCGTGCCGGCCCCTGGCGGCCGCCACGCCTTCGAACGCCTGCTGGTGCTGGCGTTCACGGGCCAGCGCAGCCTGCGCATCGCGGTGCCGGTCGCGGAAATGCACGGCATCCTGCGGCATGCCTCGGGCGCCATGCGGGCGCCGGCGGCCACCCTCGGCCACCTGCCCTCGCCGCTGCTGGCCGGCGTGATCGCGGACGGCGCCATCGAGGCCGGCCTGCTGGACGCTGCCCTGCTCGAACGGGCACTCGAGGGCGTGCTGCGATGAGCATGGACCAGAGCTTCGGCCAGGACCTGAGCAGCTTCTCGATGCTGGACCTGTTCCGCATGGAGGCCCGGGCGCAGGCCCGTGTGCTCACCGACGGCCTGCTGCGCAGCGAGCGTGCGCCGGACGCCGCCACGCTGGAAGCGATGATGCGCGCCGCCCATTCGACCAAGGGCGCGGCCGCGATCGTCGGCATGGAGACGATGGTCGACCTCGCGCACGCGATGGAAGACGTGTTCATCGCCGCCCAGCAGGGCCGGTTGGCGCTGGGGCCCGCCGGCGTCGACGTGCTGCTTGGCGCGGTCGACCTGATGCGCCAGCTGGCCGATCTGCCCGAAGCGCAGCTGCCCGACGCCGGTCCGCACGCTGCCCAGGTGCAGGCCGTGCTGGCGGCGCTGGCCGCGCTGCAGGCCGGCGCCGAAGCCCCGCCGGCGGTGGCGCCGCTGACGCCCATCCTGTCCGCGGCTCCCATCGCCCCGACGCCGGCGCCCATGCCACCCCAGGCGCCGCCGGAAGCGCCCGCGCAAGCCCCGCGCAACGAGCTGCTCACGCTGGCCGGCCAGACGCGCCTGCACGCCGCCCAGCTGCGTCCCTGGATCGATTCCCTGCAGCGTTACAAGCGCCAGCAGCGCAGTGTTTTCGGCGCGCTCGAACAACTGAAGGACGCGATCCTCGATCACGGCGACCCGCGCCTGGTGGAACTGGTGCGCCAGGTGGACGAGCGCGCCCGCCAGCTGCCCCAGGCCCTGCAGCGCAGCATCCTCGACGCCGAACACTACGAGCGCCAGGCCACCGGCGTCGCCGCCCGCCTAGTCGACGAAGTGCTGGAACTGCACATGTGCCGCTTCGGCGATGGCCTGCACGGCCTGCCGCGCATGGTGCGCGACCTCGCGCGCAGCCTGGGCAAGGAAGTGCACCTGGACCTCAGCGGCGCCGACACCCTGGTCGACCGCGCCGTGCTGGTGCGCCTGGAAGCGCCGCTCAGCCAGCTGCTGCGTAATGCGGTCGACCACGGCATGGAAACGCCGGCCGAGCGCAGCGCCGCCGGCAAGCCGCGCGCCGGCAGCATCCGCCTGGCGGCGCACCACCGCGGCGGCATGCTGGCGATCGAAGTCAGCGACGACGGCCGCGGCGTCGACACCGAGCAGGTGCGCCGCGCCGCCGTGGCGCGCCGCCTGGTGCCGCCCGCGATTGCGCAGGCCCTGTCCAGCGCGGAGCTGATGGAGTTCCTGTTCCTGCCGGGCTTTTCGCTGAAGGAGGACGCCAACGCCATCTCCGGCCGCGGCGTCGGGCTGGACGTGGTGCATGAGATGGTGCAGGCCCAGAACGGCACGGTGCGGGTGGAGTCCACGCCCGGCGCCGGCTTTCGCACCACCATCGTGCTGCCGGTCACGCAGTCGATCGTGCGCGCGCTGGTGGCCGACGTCGGTGGCGAAGCCTATGCGCTGCCGATCGCGCGCGTCGAGCGCGTGCTGCGCGTGCCCGCCGGCGCGGTGCAGACGCTGTCGGGCCGCCAGTACCTGGACTACGAGGGAGCGCACCTCGGCCTGGTGGCCGCCGCGCGCGTGCTCGACCTGGGCGAAGCGGCTGCATCGGCTTCCAGTGCCGAGCTGGCGGTGGTCGTCATCGGCAGCGCGCGCGAGCGCTACGGCCTGGTCGTCGACGACGTGCGCGGCGAACAAAGCCTGACCGTGCAGCCGCTCGAGCCCATGTTCGGCAAACTGCGCGACGTCGCCTCCTGCGCCCTGCTGGACGACGGCGCCCCGGTCCTCATCCTGGACGTGCCGGACATGCTGCTGTCGATCGCGCGCCTGCTGGAAGCGGGCGAATCGCTGCAGCCGGCGCAAGGCGCGCAAGCCGCGGTTCGCGCCGCGCAGCAGGCCGCGCGCCGCATCCTGGTGGTGGACGATTCGCTGACGGTGCGCGAGATGCAGCGCAAGCTGCTGGCCGCGCGCGGCTACCGGGTGGACGTCGCGCTGGACGGCGTCGACGGTTGGAACAGCGTGCGCGCCGGCGCCTACGACCTGGTGATCACCGATATCGACATGCCGCGCCTGGACGGCATCCAGCTGCTCGAGCGCATCCGCCAGGACCCGCGCCTGCAGCGCCTGCCGGTGATGATCGTCTCGTACAAGGACAGGCCGGAAGACCGCGCACGCGGACTCGAAGCCGGCGCCGACTACTACCTGGCCAAGGGCGCCTTCCACGACGCCACCCTGCTCGACGCCGTGCGCGACCTGATCGGCACGGCCCATCCGGAAGCGCCGGCATGAGAATCGGCATCGCCAACGACGTGCCGATGGCAGCCGAGGCGCTGCGCCGCGTGCTGGCGGCCAGCGGCGAGCACAAGGTGGCGTGGATCGCACGCACCGGCCTCGACGCCGTGCGCCTGTGCGCCGACCTGCGCCCCGACCTGGTGCTGATGGACCTCGACATGCCCCTGCTCGACGGCGTCGAGGCGACCCGCCGCATCATGGCCAACGAGCCGTGCGCGATCCTGGTCGTGACCGCGCGGCCGCAGGACAATGTCGGCCAGGTGTTCCGCGCCCTCGGCGCCGGCGCCCTCGACGTGGTCGCCACCCCGGTGCTGCTCGGCCAGGAGGACGGCGCCGCCGCGCTGCTGGCCAAGATCCGCACGATAGGTAAACTGGTCAAGGGGCGCCCTGCCCCGGTGCCGCTGAGCAGCCCGCACGTGGCGCGGCTGGTCGCGATCGGCGCCTCGACCGGCGGTCCGGTGGCGCTGGCGCGCCTGTTCGCGGACTGGCGCCCGCCGCCAGATACCGCCGCAGTGGTGGTCCAGCACCTCGACGCCGGCTTTTCCGCCCAGCTGGTGAAATGGCTGGGCGAGCAGACCGCGGCGAAGGTCGTCGCGATCGCCGATGGCGACCGGCTGGAGGGCGGCGTGGTGCAGCTGGCGGCCACCGACAACCACCTGCGCCTGGCGCCGGGCCACCGCCTGCGCTACGACGCCCACCCGCATGACGAGATCCACCGCCCGTCCATCGACGTGTTCTTCCGCTCGGTGGCGCGGCACTGGGAGCGCAAGGCCACCGGCATCCTGCTGACCGGCATGGGACGCGACGGCGCCGCCGGCCTGCTGGCGATGCGCGAGGCCAGCCAGGCGACCATCGCCCAGGACGAGGCCAGCAGCGCGGTGTACGGGATGCCGCGTGCGGCGGCCGAGCTGGGCGCGGCCGAGCAGATTTTGCCAATCGGCAAAATATCGGGCGCTTTGACGGGCTAAGGCAGCGGCGCGGCGCCCTGCCTGGTCCTTTGCTACCATGGTCCAGTGACCAGGTAGGAGGACAAGCCCATGAAGGATCTGAACAGTTTTCCGGTAACGCGCAAATGGCCGGCGCAGCATCCGGACCGGCTGCAGCTGTATTCGATGCCGACGCCAAACGGTGTCAAGGCCGCGATCATGCTGGAAGAGACTGGCCTGCCCTACGAGGTGCACCGCGTGGCCTTCGAACAGCAGGAGCAGACCTCGCCCGAATACCTGTCCCTGAACCCGAACAACAAGATCCCGTCCATCATCGACCCGAACGGGCCGGACGGCGAGCCGCTGCCGCTCTGGGAATCGGGCGCCATCCTGCTCTACCTGGCCGAAAAGACCGGCCAACTGCTCCCGCCTGACGCGGCAGGGCGCTACGAGACGATCCAGTGGGTGATGTTCCAGAATGGCGGCATCGGGCCGACCTTCGGCCAACTGGGCTTTTTCCTGAAATTCGCCGGCAAGGATTGGCCGGACAAGCGCCCGCGCGACCGCTTCGTGGACGAGGCCAAGCGCCTGCTGGGTGTGCTCGACAAGCGGCTCGAGGGGCGGGACTGGATCATGGGCGGGCGCTACACGATCGCCGACATCATGACTTTCCCCTGGGTGAACGGCTTGCAGTCCCTCGAAGGCGCGCGTGAGCTGGTCGGTTTCGACAAGTTCCGGAATGTGGACCGTGTGCTGCAGGCTTTCCAGCAGCGGCCGGCCGTGAGCAAGGGGCTCAAGATTCCGGCTGCGCCCGTCAAATGAAGACGGGTTCCGGCTCCAGCAGCACCCCGAACTTCGCCTGCACATCCGCCTGGATCGCCTTTGCCAGCGCCCACACTTCCTCGCCGCTGGCGCCGCCATTGTTGACCAGCACCAGCGCCTGCTTCGGATAGACGCCGGCGCGGCCCAGCGATTTGCCCTTCCAGCCGCACTGGTCGATCAGCCAGCCGGCCGCCAGCTTTTCGCTGCCGTCGGGCTGCAGGTGGTGGACCAGGTTCGGCCAGGTGGCCAGCAGCTGCGCGCAGTGCTCGCCGGAGACCACCGGATTCTTGAAGAAGCTGCCAGCATTGCCGATCTCGGCCGGGTCGGGCAGCTTCCGGCGGCGGATCGCGATCACCGCGTCGGCCACCTGGCGCGCGCTCGGCGCGGCGATGCCGTCCAGCTCCTTGGCCAGCTCGGCATAGCGCAGGTTCGGCGTCCACGCGCGCGGCAGCGCGAAGGTGACGTCCAGCACGGCCAGCGAGCGGCCGTCTTCGTGCTTGAACACGCTGTCGCGGTAGGCGAAGCGGCAGGCGGCGGCATCCATGCTGTGGGTCTCGCCAGTCGAAAAATCGAAGGCGGTCAGCGAATGGAACAGGTCCTTGGTTTCGGCCCCGTAGGCGCCGATGTTCTGGATCGGCGAGGCCCCCACCGTGCCCGGGATCAGCGACAGATTTTCCAGCCCGCCCAGTCCCTGGTCCAGGGTCCACTGGACGAAGGCGTGCCAGTTCTCGCCGGCGCGGGCGCGCACCAGGATGGCATCGGGCGTTTCCCCGACGATCTCCTTGCCCATCAGCGCCATGTGCAGCACCAGCAAATCGACTTCGTCATGGGTGATCAGCAGGTTGCTGCCGCCGCCCAGCACCAGGCGCGGCAGCGCGGCGAGTTCGGGATCGGCGACCAGCGCCGTCAATTGCGCGGGATCCTCGACGCGCAGGTAGCGCCGGGCGCGCGCCGGGATGCCGAAGGTGTTGAATTGCTGGAGGGAGATGTCGTGTTCGATGGGAAGTGCTTGCATGGCTGGGTCCGGAGTTGGCCACTGATTATAGTGGGAAACAGGCGCCCTGACGCCAGCCGTCCGTTACAATATCGTCATTCGTCACCCAATAAAAAAAGGAACACACATGCCATCGTTTGATGTGGTCTGCGAAGCAGACATGGTCGAAGTAAAGAACGCCGTCGAGAATTCGAGCAAGGAAATCGAAACCCGTTTCGACTTCAAGGGCACCTCGGCCAAGGTCGAGCAAAAGGACAAGGAAATCACCCTGTTCGGCGATTCCGACTTCCAGATTTCCCAGGTGAAGGACGTCCTGCTGAACAAGATGACCAAGCGTAAGGTCGACGTCCGCTTCCTCGATGAAGGCAAGATCGAGAAGATCGGCGGCGACAAGGTCAAGCAGGTGATCAAGGTGCGCAACGGCATCGAGAGCGAGGACGCAAAGAAGATCACCAAACTGATCAAGGAAAGCAAGATGAAGGTGCAAGCCTCGATCCAGGGCGAATCCGTGCGCGTCACCGGCAAGGATCGCGATACCCTGCAGGAAGCGATCGCCCTGCTGCGCAAGGACGTCACCGACCTGCCGCTCGCTTTCAACAACTTCCGCGACTGAGCGGAATACCGGGCCGTTACCGCACGACCGTGCGCTAAATGGCCCTCTGTAAAGCCCCTCTCCTGCGGTAGAATGGCGGGCGATAAGTCTATGGCTGTTAAGGAAAGAAATGAAACGTGTAGATGATTTCCGCCTGCGCTTGGGTGGCAAGGAATATGTGCCCATCATGATCGGCGGAATGGGGGTCGATATCTCGACGTCCGAACTGGCGCTGGAGGCAGCGCGCCTCGGCGGCATTGGCCACATTTCCGATGCGATGGTGCCCGATGTGTCGGACCGCAAGTTCGACACGAGCTTCGTCAAGGAAAAGACCAAGCTCTACAAGTTCAACATCAACAACATGGACAAGTCGGTGGTCCAGTTCGACCTCGAGCGCCTGGCCGAGGCGACCCGCCTGCACGTGGGCGCGACCATGGCGGCGAAGAAAGGCGATGGCCTGATCTTCGTGAACTGCATGGAAAAGCTGACCATGAACGCGCCGAAGGAAACCCTGCGCACCCGCCTGTCGGCCGCGCTCGACGCCGGCATCGACGGCATCACCATGTCGGCCGGCCTGCACCTGGGTTCGTTCGAGCTCATCAAGGACCATCCGCGCTTCCGCGAGGCCAAGCTGGGCATCATCGTGTCCTCGGTGCGCGCGCTGCAGCTGTTCCTGCGCAAGGTCTCGCGCCTGAACCGCAATCCCGACTACATCATCGTCGAAGGTCCGCTGGCCGGCGGCCACCTCGGCTTCGGCATCGACGACTGGCAGCAGTACGACCTGCACACCATCATGGACGAGATCCATGCGTACATGAAGGCGGAAAACCTGGACATCCCGCTGATCGCCGCGGGCGGCATCTTCACCGGCAGCGATGCGGTGAGCTTCCTGGAAAAAGGCGCCGGCGGCGTGCAGGTGGCGACCCGCTTCACCGTGACCCGCGAGTGCGGCCTGCCGGACGACGTCAAGCAGGAGTACTACCGCGCCAGCGAGGAAGACATCATCGTCAACGGCGTCTCGCCGACCGGCTATCCGATGCGCATGCTGACGCAGACCCCGGCGATCGGCTCCGGCATCCGCCCGGGCTGCGAATCCTACGGCTACCTGCTGGACGCAACCGGCAACTGCGCGTACATCAACTCGTACAACCGCGAGGTGCAGGCGAATCCGGGCTCGAAGGACATCAAGGTCTTCGACAAGACCTGCCTGTGCACCCACATGCGCAACTTCAACTGCTGGACCTGCGGCTCGACCACGTATCGCCTGAAGGACACGACCCACAAGCTGGCCGACGGCCGCTACCAGATCCTGTCGGCCGAGCACGTGTTCAAGGACTACCAGTTCAGCGTCGACAACCAGGTCGCCCTGCCCCCGCGCGCCGAAGCCGCCGCCTGATATTCTTCGCGGAACGGTTCCCATGAACCGCTGTCCAACAGCGGTTGGCCTTGCATGGGGACCCCGATGTTCGACACCGACCCGCCCGCGCACGCCGTCTTCCTGACGGACGATGCGGGCAACATCATTACCTGGAATGCGGGCTGCGAAGCCCTGTTCGGCCTGGATGCCGATAGCGTTCTCGGCCGTCCCGTTACCGATTTGTTCGTCGCCAGCGCCCGCGACGCCTGGACTGCCGGCTGGGCCGCACTGGCCCAGCACCCCGAAGGCGCCCAGCTGAACGCCGACCTGCGCTGCTGCGACAAGCGCGTGTTTTCCGCCACACTGGCGCTGGCCCCGCAGCTCGACGCCGCCGGCCGGCTGATCGGCTGCGCCGTCGCCGTCACCACCGAATTCGAGCGCGGCGCCCCGGAATCCGAGCACGTCGCCCGCACCCCGCTGTCGGCCGTCGTCGACCTCTTCCCCGGCACCTTCTATGCCCTCAACCGCGAGGGCCGCTTCGTGCTGTGGAACCGCAACCTGGAACGCCTGACCGGCATGGCGCCGGAAGAACTGGCCGCCGCGCGCGCGCCCGACCTGCTCGACCTGGAGCAGCGCACCATGCTCAACGACGCCATCCGCCGCGTGCTCGACCAGGGCGAGGAGGTCAAGCTGGAAGTCCAGTACGTGTCGCGCAGCGGCAAGGAGATCCCGGTCCTGCTGTGCGGCACGCGGGTGCACTGCAACGGCGGCAACTACGTGTTCGGGATCGGCATCGACATCGGCGAGCGGCGCCAGCGCGAGGAACAGCTGCGCCTGCGCGAACGCGCGCTGCACGCGGCCAGCAACGGCATCGTGATCGCCCGCTGCGAGGGCCCGGACAACCCCATCGAATACGTGAACCCGGCCTTCGAGCGCATCAGCGGCTACTCCGCGGCGGAATCGGTCGGCCGCGACCCGCGCTTCATGGCCGCGCCCGGCATGGACACGAGCGAGCGCGCCGAGCTGCGCGAGGCGATCGCGGCGCAGCGCCAGGTCAATGTGGTGCTGCGCAACCTGCGCAAAAGCGGCGAGCTGTTCTGGAACGACCTGAACATCACCCCGGTCCACGACGAGCACGGCACGGTCACCCACTTCATCGGCGTCATCAACGACGTCACCGCGGCCATGCTGCGCACCGCCCACCTCGAGCACGAGGTCAACCACGACCCGCTCACCGGCCTCGCCAACCGCAACCTGCTGTGGGACCGGCTCGACCAGGCCGTGCACGTGGCGCAGCGTCAGAAGTCGCTGGTGGCCACCGTGCTGATCGACCTGAACAACTTCAAGACCATCAACGACACGCTGGGCCACGAGGCCGGCGACGTGGTGCTGAAGGTGGTGGCGCGGCGCCTGCAGGCCTCGGTGCGCGACAGCGACACGGTGGCGCGCATGTCCGGCGACGAGTTCGTGCTGGTGCTGGCCAACCAGCCCTCGCTGCGCTTCACCCTGCGCATGGTCGAGCGCCTGCGCCAGAGCTTCGCGATCCCGGTGTCCTTCAACGGCCGCGAGATCCCGGTCGGCGCCAGCGTCGGCGTGGCGCTCTACCCGCACGACGGCACCACCTCCACCGAGCTGGTGCGCGCCGCCGACGTCGCCATGTACCACGGCAAGGGCAACGGCCACAACGACGTGCATTTCTTCTCGGCCGACATGCGGTCGAGTAACGATGCCAAGCGCAAGATCGAGGAAGACCTGAAGCACGCGCTCGAGAACGACGAGCTGTTCCTGCTCTACCAGCCGCATGTTTCTCTGCGCACCGGCAAGGTCAAGGGCTTTGAAGCCCTGCTGCGCTGGCGCCACCCGGAACAGGGCGTGCTGCCGCCCAGCCGCTTCCTCAGCGAGGCCGAGGAAAACGGCGTCATCGTGCCGATCGGCCGGCGCGTGCTGGACCTTGCCTGCGCATTCGCATCCCAACTCCGCCAGGACGGCGTGCAGGGCGTACGGGCAGCCGGCGTCCCTGTCACCGTCAACGTGTCCTACCGCGAGTACAGCCAGGCCGACTTCGTCGACAACCTGTCCGTGCTGCTGGCGCGCCACGAGCTGCCGGCCGACAGCCTGCAGCTCGACCTGCCGATCGACGGCCTGCTGCGCAATCCGGGACTCGGGCGCGACGTGGCGCGCCAGCTGCGCACGCTCGGCGTCTGCCTGTCGGTGGACGGCTTCGGCGCCGGCCTGTGCGACCTCGCCTACCTGCAGCAGCTCGAAGCCACCCAGGTCAAGCTGTCACGCCACACCGTGCACGGCATCGCCGACGGCACCAGCGCCCTGGTGAAGAGCCTGATCGACATCGGGCACAACCTGAACATGGAGGTGGTGGGCGAAGCGGTGGAGACGCGGCCGCAGATGGACTTCCTGAAGTCGCATGGCTGCGACCAGTTGCAGGGGATCTGGTTCAGTGAGCCGCTGGATGCGGAGGCCGCGCAGCAGATGTTGAGGAGTCACCAGCCCGCCTGATTTGTGACTGCGGCTCACAAATCAGGCGTTGCGGGACTCAGCCTTCGGATGTGATCCGCTGAATCAGTGCGCCAAGCACGTCTTCCGCCATCTCGTTCGACACCTGGCAAGTCCCGGCATTCTCATGCCCGCCGCCACCGTATTCCAGCATCAGCGTGCCGATGTTGGTATTCGAGCTGCGGTTAAGGATCGATTTGCCGGTGGCGAAGACCGTGTTCTGGTTCTTCAGCCCCCACAGCACGTGGATCGAGATGTTCGTCTCCGGGAACAGCGCGTAGATCAGGAAGCGGTTGCCGGCGAAGATCGTCTGCTCTTCGCGCAGATCGAGCACCACCAGGTTCTTGTGCACCTTGGCGCAGCGGCGAATCTGCTGCTTGCACAGCTCGTTGTGCTCCATGTACAGCGCGGTGCGCTCGCGCACGTCGGGCAGCTGCATGATCTGCTCGATGCCGAGGGTGCGGCAGTGGCCGATCAGGTCCATCATCAGCTGGTAGTTCGAGATGCGGAAGTCGTGGAAGCGGCCCAGGCCGGTGCGCGCGTCCATCAGGAAGTTCAGCAGATTCCAGCCCTGCGGATCCAGGATCTCCTCACGCGAGAATTGTGCGGCGTCGGCCTTGTCGACGGCGTCCATCATGCTGCGCCAGGCGGAGGGGAAGGCGCGCGAGCCGCCGTAGTAGTCGTAGACCACGCGCGCGGCCGACGGCGCCCTGGGGTCGATCACGTGGTTTTCGCGGCGCCCGCTGTTGCGGATGGTTTCCGACAAGTGATGGTCGAAGGCCAGGTGAGCCCCGGCCACGTAAGGCAGGTTGGTGGTGATGTCGCGCTTGCTGATGGCGATCTTTCCATCCTGCATGTCCTTGGGGTGGACGAACAGGATGTCGTCGATCAGGTCCAGGTGCTTGAGCAGGACCGCGCAGACCAGGCCGTCAAAGTCGCTGCGGGTAACGAGGCGGTAGCGTTGAGGAACGGCAGACATGGGCTTTACCCTTTCATTTCATGAAGAACGAATAACGGGCTGGCGCAGCCAGGGCTTGGTTCATCATACCTTGCAATTTTGCATCTTTCAAAGCTGCATTTTCGCCACGGATGCAATCTGGACCTCGCTTCCTGCAGGCTGTCGCATTCTGCTGGCAATGGCGGTGGCCAGGAATTAAAGTTGCAACATCCCAACAGTGATGCTGGGCCCCGAGAGCGGGTTTTCCGCTGGCATCGCACGCCAGCGGTTACACTCGCAAATTACTGTTTAATCAAGATGAGCTCCATGCAGACCCGGCGTTCGACCCAGCAATCTTTTTCCAACACCCTGTCGTGGCTGTACCACGCATTCGATGCGGTCGCGACCTGGGTGACGCGCCTGTCCTGGTGGAAGTTCTTCCTGTTCGCTGCGCTGATGCTGGTTGCCGGCCAGATCCTGCAGGACCAGCTGTTCTCGGGCGGCGAGGAAGACCCGGTTGCCGAGCGCAGCGCGCGCAAGTCCGAGCCGGCCATCACGATCGACGACAGCGGCATCCGCATCAGCCCGCGCGCCAAGCGCCGCGGCAACGACGATGAAGCCGAGGCCCAGAAAGCCGCCGAGGCGGCCGCCAGCGCGATTTCCGCGAACGCCCTGAAGCAAGCCGAGCAGGCCAGCAAGGCCGCGGCCGACGCGGAAAAGAGCGCAAACGACGCGGCGAAGAATGCCGATGATTCCGAGAAGAACGCCATCGACGCTGGCAAGGCGGCCAATGACACCGCACCGGCGACGCCAGCGACACCGGCGACCCCGGCGACGCCGACCCCGCCCGCGAACGGCAAGGGCATCGGCGCCAAGCTGGTGCGCGGCGCGAACGGCGGCGAAGTCCACATCGACCTGCCGCCGCAGATCGGCGAGGAATTGTCCGATGCCATCGAAGCGGCCGTCGACGACGCCGCCGAAGCCAAGGCGCGCAGCTACCACAAGCAGGCCTCGACCTGGTTCACCAGCTTCGTCTGGCTGCTGGTGCTGGCCCTGTTCGGCACCAAGGCCCTGATGAGCGGCAAGAAGCGCGCGGAAGCGGAAATGCAGAGCGCCACCCAGGCCGCCGAGCGCGAATCGATGCAGCGCCAGCTGTCGGAAGCGCGGATGGCGGCCATGCAGGCCCAGGTCGAGCCGCACTTCCTGTTCAACACCCTGGCCTCGGTCGAGCACCTGATCGAGACCGATCCTCCGCGTGCCTCGGCCATGCAGCGCACCCTGATCCAGTATCTGCGCGCCGTCATCCCGCAAATGCGCGACGCCAACCTGACCACCAGCCTCGGGCGCGAGGTCGACATGGTCACCTCCTACCTCGACCTGCTGAAGATGCGCATGGAAGAGCGCCTGACGGTCGACCTGCAGGTGCCGGACGGCCTGCGCAGCGCGGCCTTCCCGCCGATGATGCTGCAGTCGATGGTCGAGAATGCGATCAAGCATGGGCTGGAGACCAAGCCCGACGGAGGGCACCTGGCGGTGACCGCGGAAATCGCCGACAGCAAGCTGCGCGTGACGGTGGCCGACGACGGCGTCGGCTTCGGCGTGGTGCCCAGCAAGGGCACCGGGCTCGGCTTGTCGAACATCAGGGAGCGCCTGAAACTGCTGCACGGCGACGCCGGCCAGCTGCACATCGCCGCCAACATCCCGAGCGGCGTCATCGCGACCATCGAAGTCCCCTACCAGCTAGCCTCGAAGTAATAGCAGGTGTCAGGACTAATCTATTGCCTGCTACCCGATTTCGTTGAATAATCGTCACTCTTTCTTTTACCTCTACCCGCCATGCCTACCGCAATCATTGCCGACGACGAAAGACTGATGCGCGACCTGCTTCGTACCCGCCTGTCCCAGGTGTGGCCGGAACTGGAGATCGTCGGCGAGGCCAAGAACGGCGATGAAGCCGTGCAGCTGGTCTCCGCGTTGAAACCCGACCTGACCTTTCTCGATATCCGCATGCCGGGCAAGACCGGGATGGAAGCGGCGCGCGACATCGGCGACGCCAGCCAGGTCGTGTTCGTCACCGCCTACGACCAGTACGCGGTCGAGGCCTTCGAGCGCGGCGCCGTCGACTACGTGCTGAAACCGCCGGAGCCGGAGCGCCTCAAGATCACGGTCGAGCGCCTGAAGGAACGCCTGTCGGCGCCCGCAGGGCCGGGCGGCAAAACGGCGACCAACGTCAGCGACACCGTCACCGCCATGCTGTCGCAGCTGGCCGAGAAGATCGCCTCGCCGAAGCCGAAATACCTGCAGTGGATCCAGGCCAGCATCGGCCAAGACCTGCGCATGATCCCGGTCGAGGAAATCCTGTTCTTCCGCTCCGACGAAAAATACACCTGCGTGCAGACCGAGAAGTTCGAAGCCCTGATCAGGAAGCCGGTGCGCGACCTGGCCGAGGAACTCGATCCCTCGCTGTTCTGGCAGATCCACCGCGCGACCCTGGTCAACGTCAACGCCATCGAAGGCGTGACGCGCGACATCCGCGGCCGCCACCTGGTCCTGATCAAGGGCCGCCCGGACAAGCTGGAAGTCAGCCGCAGCTTCCTGCATTTGTTCAAGCAGATGTAAATCAAGCTGTCACGAAGCGCTGCCGAGTAAGGTAGATGCCGGACCCGCACTGCGGGTTGATTTTCATAGGCATCCATGAAACATCAGCGCCTTCGCTCGACCGCCTGGGCCGCGACCTGCTTCCTGCTCGGGCTCGCGGCCGGCCGCCGGCTGGGCTGCCAGTCCTCCGGAGATTCAGACACCGTGCCGGCCAGCCGCCAGATCGTCCACGACGCCAACGATGCCATCGTCTCCGCCGACGGCAGCTACACCATCGTCATGGCCAATCCCGCCGCCGCCGCGCTGTTCGGCACCACCGTCGAGGCCTTGATCGGCAGCCCGCTGGCGCGCTTCATCGAATCGGCCAAGGCCGAGCCGGAAGAGCTGCTCGAATACTTCCGCGCCGGCAGCGGGCGCGCCGGCCGCCGCTCCACCGACTACGCCGTCACCGGCCTGCGCGCCGACGGCCAGCGCTTCCCCATCGAAGGCTCGATCTCGCGCGCCAACGAAGGCGCGCCCTTCTACACCGTGATCATGCGCGACGTCTCGGAGCGCCAGCGGGTGCAGGAAAAGCTGACCCGCTCGCACGACCAGCTGCGCCAGCTGTCGGCCGCACTGCAGACCATCCGCGAAGAAGAACGCACCCATATCGCACGCGAGCTGCACGACGACCTCGGGCAGATCCTGGCCTCGCTGCGCATGGACCTGACCCTGCTGCAGCAGGAAGACGGCACCTCGGAGGACAGCCTGCGCCTGATGGCGGGCATGGAGCAGAACCTGCTGACGGCGATCGCCTCGCTGCGCCGCATCGCCACCAACCTGCGTCCGCGCGCACTCGACGAAGGCGGCCTGTATTTCGCCTTGAAAGGCCTGCGCGACGATTTCGTCGAGCGCTACAACATCCCCACCACCCTGCTCGCCGACGAAGCCGAACTGCGCCTCGACGACAGCGCCAGCACGGCCATCTTCCGCATGGTGCAGGAAGCGCTGACCAACATCGCGCGCCACGCCGAGGCGACGGCCGTCACCATGAACCTGTTCCGCTCGAACAGCGACCTATTGATCACCATCCGCGACGACGGCCGCGGCATCCGTCCCGAGGACATGGAAAAGGCCGAGTCACTGGGCCTGATCGGCATGCGTGAACGGGTGTGGGCCATGAACGGCGAGATCAGCATCACCTCCGACGAGCCGCCCGGCACCCGGATCGACATCGTGGTGCCGGTCCACGGCCACACTGTCTGAATTTCTTTTTGTCATCAAACCGACATATCTCTTCGATAAGATGCGACGCGTTTCGACCTGTTTCGTCATCTACTTGGAGAGTTCTGAATGCAAGCCAAACGCCTGGCCGCCGCGCTCGCGGTAACCTTTGCCGCCGCAACCCCGCTGTTCGCCGCCGCCCAGACCAACGTGACCCTGTACGGTATTCTCGATGCCGCCATCTCGTCCCAGGACACCGGCGGTCCGGAAGGCCGCACCACCGTGGTCAACTCGGGCAACCAGTCGAGCAGCCGCTTCGGCTTCCGCGGCACTGAGGACCTGGGCAACGGCCTGAAGGCCATGTTCAACCTGGAAGCAGGCGCCTCGATCGATACCGGCGCCGGCGATTCCGCCCTGTTCGGCCGCCGCGCCGTGGTCGGTCTGGAAGGCGGCTTCGGCAGCCTGACCCTGGGCCGCGAATACTCGCCGATCGCCGCCATCGCCGCCGCCACCGACGCTTTCGGCCAGGGCTTCTACGGCAGCAACCTGTCGGCCTTCACCACCAACCGCCTGACCCGCCGCCTGTCGAACTCGGTCAACTACAAGTCGCCGTCGTGGAATGGCCTGAAGCTGCTGGCCGCCTACTCGGCCGGCGAAGTCACCGCCGCCAACACCCCGTCGGGCGACCTCAAAGGCGTGGGCGTCGAATACACGCTGGGCGGCCTGTACCTAGGCGCCGCTTACCACACCATCAACCGCGTGCCGGCAGACGAAGACAAGGAAACCGCATTCGGCGGCGCCTACAAGTTCGACCAGCTGGGCGGCTTCGAGCTCAAGGCCAACTACATGGCCGCCGACCGCGAAGGCTCGGCCAAGTACAAGCAGGCCAACTTCGGCGGCTCGATGCCGTTCGGCGCGCACCGCGTGTACGCCAACTACCAGCAGCAAAAACAGGGCAATGCCAAGGGCAACAGCTGGGCTCTGGCCTACAGCTACTCGCTGTCGAAGCGCACCAACCTCTACGCCAGCTACGCCACCCTGGACAACAACAACAGCGGCGTGTTCGGTCTGAGCTCCTCGTCGGTCACCATCGCCCCGGCCGCGACCGCGCTGGGCAAGGATCCGGACGTGTTCTCGCTGGGTCTGCGTCACAGCTTCTGATCGGGCGAGCCTGAAATGAACGCGGCGGCTGGGAGTGATCCCGCCGCCGCGTTTTTTTGTTGGCATTGTCGATGCATTCGTAGGGTGGGCACCCCGTGCCCACGCAGTCAACCGAATATCATTTGAACTTGCAGGTCAGCACCCAGAAATACTCCCAGCGCGCCACCCGGATCTCCTTGGCCGCATTCGCCAGCCGCTTGCGCAGCGCGCTGTCGGTCGGATAGCTCATCGGGCGTTCCACCCGCTGGCCGTCTTCCGTGGTGACGATTTCGTAGGTATTGCCCTGCAAATCGGTGCGCGCCACGGTGTTGCTGCTGCCTTCCACATACACCTCGTCCAGCAGCACTAGCAAGGCATCCTTGCCCGACGCCTTTTTCAGCTTGGCCAGGAAAGCATCCTGCTCATCGCGCTTCAGGCGCGACCAGCAGAACTCCACCACTACCGCGCCACAGCCGGCGACGCCGTCCGGGATGGCCGGCACCACGCCATCATCGCCGGTCAGGGTCAGGGTCTCGAGGCCGTCGGTCAGCTGCGCGACCTGCTCGCGCACGTCGGCCAGGTCAGCATCGCGGTCCGACAGGCCTTCGCCGTCGTCCTCGTAGTCTTCGTCGTCGTAATCTTCGTAATCGTCGTGTTCTTCGTGATTCATGATTTACAGCTCGTAGTTGTCGGCCGTCCCGCGCATCGCCGACTCGACCATCTTGCGGTTGAGCGTAGGCGCGAGCAGCTCGATGAAAGTATAAATATAGCTGCGCAAATAGGCGCCCTGTTTCACCGCCACGCGGGAAACATTCATGCCGAACAGCTGGCCGACCGGAATCGCGCGCAGGTTGCGGTCGCGCTCCGGGTCGAAGGCCATGCCGGCGATGATGCCCACGCCCATGCCCAGCTCGACATAGGTCTTGATGACGTCGGCGTCGATCGCTTCCAGCAGCACGTCCGGCTTCAGGTTGCGCAGTTCGAAGGCGTGGTCGATCTTGCTGCGGCCGGCGAAGGCGGCATCGTAGGTGATCAGCGGATATCCCGCAATCTCTTCCAGCGAAATCGCCTTCGAGCGCGTCAGCGCATGTTCGTGCGGCACCACCAGCACGTGTTCCCACTGGTAGCACGGCAGCGTGATCAGGCCGTCGACGGCGGCGATCGACTCGGTCGCGATGGCGAGGTCGGCCTGATCGTTCTTGACCATGTCGGCGATCTGGCGCGGATTGCCCTGCAGCAGAGACAGGCGCACCTTGGGGAACTTGAGCATGAAGGCCTGCACCACCTTGGGCAGCATGTAGCGCGCCTGGGTGTGCGTGGTGGCAATAGTGAAGCTGCCGCTGTCCTGGGCCGCGTATTCCTTGCCGATCCGCTTGAGGCTGTCGATCTCCTGCATGATCAGCTCGACGGATTCCAGCACCAGCCGTCCCGGCTCGGTCAGGCCGCGGATGCGCTTGCCATGGCGGGTGAAGATGTCGACGCCGAGCTCTTCCTCGAGCTCGATGATGGCCTTGGAGACTCCCGGCTGGGAGGTGAACAGCGCCTTGGCGGCGTCGGTCAGGTTGAAGTTCTGGCGGACCGCTTCGCGGACGAAGCGTAATTGGTGTAGGTTCATTGCCCTTTTTTATACGATTTAAGCCTTGTCGACATTTTACAAGCTTGCTTATACCTCAGGCTCATATAAGCAAATAAATTCTCAGTAGTTTGGAATAAGACGCCATTTTATTAATATTCGACATAGTCTACCGAGCCTGCACGCCCGCCCGGCGTGAAGTGCCATACCAGGATCCTGAACATGTACCGTTACGACCAGTACGACCATCTCATCGTCCGCGAGCGCATCGCCCAATACCGCGACCAGGTGCAACGCCGCCTCAACGATGAGCTGACCGAAGAAGAATTCCTGCCGCTGCGCCTGCAGAACGGCCTGTACATGCAGCGCCATGCCTACATGCTGCGCATCGCCGTGCCCTACGGCCTGCTGTCGACCAAGCAGCTGCGCATGTTCGCCCACATCGCCCGCACCTACGACCGCGGCTACGGCCACTTCACGACGCGCCAGAACATCCAGTTCAACTGGATCGAGCTGGAACAGACGCCGGACATCCTGACTGACCTGGCCTCGGTGGAAATGCACGCGATCCAGACTTCGGGCAATTGCATCCGCAACACCACCACCGACCAGTTCGCCGGCGTGGCCGCGGACGAGATCGTCGATCCGCGCCCCTTTGCCGAGATCCTGCGCCAGTGGAGCACCTTCCACCCGGAATTCATCGCCCTGCCCCGCAAGTTCAAGATTGCCGTCAACGGCGCCGTCGCGGACCGCGCCGCGATCGCCGTGCACGACATCGGCTTGACCGCGGTGCGTAACGACGCCGGCGAAGTCGGCTTCAAGTTCATGGTTGGTGGCGGCCTGGGCCGTACGCCCATCATCGGCAGCGTCATCAACGAATTCGTGCCCTGGCAGCACCTGCTGACCTACACAGAAGCGGTCATGCGCGTGTACAACCAGTTCGGCCGCCGCGACAACAAGTACAAGGCGCGCATCAAGATCCTGGTGAAAGCCACCGGCCCGGAAGAGTTCGCACGCATGGTCGAGCAGGAATTCGCCGACCTCAAGGATGGCCCGGAAACCTTGACCCGCGAGGAAGTGGAACGCGTCGCCGCCTACTTCAACCCGCCGCCGTATGCGCAGCTGGAGAACGTCGACCCGCGTGCCGGCCATGAAGACAACAAGGCCTTCGCCAACTGGCTGCAGCGTAACGTCAAGCCGCACAAGATGGCGGGCTATGCCTCGGTCGTGCTGTCGCTGAAGAAGACCGGCGTGCCGCCGGGCGACGCCACCGCCGAGCAGATGGACTTCGTGGCCGACCTGGCCGACCGCTACAGCTTCGGCGAACTGCGCGTGACCCACGAGCAGAACCTGGTGCTGGCCGACGTCGAGCAGTCCAAGCTGTTCGAAGTCTGGCAGCTGGCGAAATCGAAAGGCCTGGCGACGCCGAACATCGGCCTGCTGACCGACATCATCGCCTGCCCGGGCGGCGACTACTGCTCGCTGGCGAACGCGAAATCGATCCCGATCGCGGCCGCCATCGCCCAGCGCTTCGACGACATCGACTACCAGCACGACATCGGCGACATCGAACTGAACATCTCGGGCTGCATCAACGCCTGCGGTCACCACCACGTCGGCCATATCGGCGTGCTGGGCGTCGACAAGGACGGTTCCGAGTGGTACCAGGTGTCGATCGGCGGCGCCCAGGGCAATGCAGCGGCGATCGGCAAGATCATCGGCCCCTCGTTCTCGGCCCAGCAGATGCCGGAAGTCGTGCAGCGCCTGCTCGACGTCTACCTGCGCGAGCGCGTCGAGGGCGAGCGCTTCGTCGACGTCGTCCAGCGCCTCGGCATCGCGCCTTTCAAGGAACATGTGTATGCCACGCCGATTCCGACCGGTGAACTGGCTGTCGGAGAAGATCAATATGCCTAATATTCAACAACACGCCCAGATCATCAAGGGCCAAGGCAACTCTCACTCCGTGGTCGCCGACGACTGGGCCGTGCTGCGCCTGGACGAGGGCGATGCGCCGGAAACCGTTGAGGTCCCGGCCGGCAAGGTGATCGTGCCGCTGAAGGTCTGGCTGGCGCAGCGCGAGTCGCTGCTGGCCCGGGCCGGCGCGAACGGCGAGATCGGGATCTGGTTCGCCTCCGACGAGCTGGCGGCCGCCGTCAAGGACGAGCTCGACAAGTTTGCCCTCATCGCCGTCGACTTCCCGAAATTCAGCGACGGCCGCGGCTATTCGATCGCCTTCAACCTGCGCAAGCGCCTCGGCTATACGGGCGAACTGCGCGCGATCGGCGACGTGCTGCGCGACCAGCTGTTCCAGATGCATCGCTGCGGCTTCGATGCCTATGCGACGCGCCAGGACCGCAGCATTCACGACGCGCTGAAGGGCCTGACCGTGTTTTCCGAAACCTACCAGGCCTCGGTCGACGATCCGCTGCCGCTGTTCCGCCGCCACCAGCGCGACGTACCGCTGGAACACAGCGACGTCGGCGCGGGCATTTAAGTTCAAGGAAAGAACATGAGCGACCTGCACGCACGGGTGGAAGAAACCCGCGGCATCCTGGAACGCATCGCGCGCGATTTTTCGCCGGCCGTGTTCGCCTCCAGCCTGGCGGCCGAGGACATGGTCCTGACCGACCTGATCCTGAAGGCCGGCCTGCCGATCGGCATCTTTTCGCTGGAGACCGGGCGCCTGCACAAGGAAACCCTGGAAGTGCTGGACAAGGTCAAGGCCCATTACGGCCATGAGATCGAACTCTACCGCCCACAGCCGGAACTGGTCGAGCAATACGTGACGCAGAATGGCCTGAACGCCTTCTACGACAGCGTCGAGATGCGCAAGGAATGCTGCCGCGTGCGCAAGGTCGAGCCGCTCGGCCGTGCCCTGGCGGGCAAGCAGGCCTGGATCACCGGCCAGCGCCGCGCCCAGTCGACCACGCGCGCCGAACTGGCGGTGCAGGAAGACGACGCGGCCCACGGCATGGCCAAGTTCAACCCGCTGGCCGACTGGTCCGAGCAAGATGTATGGCAATATATCCGCGATAACAACGTGCCCTACAACAGCCTGCACGAGCGCGGCTACCCGTCAATCGGCTGCGAGCCCTGCACCCGTGCGATCCAGCCGGGCGAAGATATCCGCGCCGGCCGCTGGTGGTGGGAGAATCCGGAGTCCAAGGAATGCGGACTGCACCTGGTTGACGGCAAACTTATTCGTATCAAGTCCGTGGCCGCCTGAGCGCCGCGAACGAACACAAGACATTGACAGGCACAGCCATCATGACGACTTTTACTGACACTCCCGGGACGCTTGGCGACGTGAATGCGCGCCACCTCGACGCCCTCGAATCGGAAGCGATCCACATCCTGCGCGAGGTAGCGGCCGAGTGCAGCAACCCTGCCCTGCTGTTCTCGGGCGGCAAGGATTCCGTGGTGCTGCTGCGCCTGGCCGAAAAGGCCTTCCGTCCGGGTAAATTCCCCTTCCCGCTGGTCCACATCGACACCGGCCACAACTTCGACGAAGTGATCGCCTTCCGCGACGCCCGCGTGGCGGAACTGGGCGAGCGCCTGATCGTCGGCTCGGTCGAGGACTCGATCAAGAAGGGCACCGTGCGCCTGCGCAACCCGGCCACCGACTCGCGCAACGCAGCCCAGGCCGTGACCCTGCTGGAGACCATCGCCGAGCACGGCTTCGACGCCTGCATTGGCGGCGCCCGCCGCGACGAGGAAAAGGCGCGCGCCAAGGAACGCATCTTCTCCTTCCGCGACGAATTCGGCCAGTGGGACCCGAAGGCCCAGCGCCCGGAACTGTGGGACCTGTATAACACCCGCGTTCACCCGGGCGAGAACATGCGCGTGTTCCCGATCTCGAACTGGACCGAACTGGACGTCTGGCAGTACATCGCCCGCGAAAAGCTGGCCCTTCCGCCCATCTATTACGCGCACGAACGCCAGGTGATCCCGCGCAACGGCCTGCTGGTGCCGCTGACCCCGCTGACCCCGGCCCGCGAAGGCGAAACGGTCGAAACGCAAACGGTTCGCTTCCGTACCGTCGGCGACATCTCCTGCACCTGCCCGGTGGCCTCGACCGCCGCCAACCCGCTCGACATCATCGCCGAAACCGCGATCACCCAGATCACCGAGCGCGGCGCCACCCGCATGGATGACCAGACCTCGGAAGCGTCGATGGAAAAACGCAAGAAGCAAGGATATTTCTGATGAACGCCGTCACTGAAAACATCAACCACGCCGCCGACCAGTCCGGCCGCCTTGCAGCCCCCGGCGACAAGGCCCTGCTGCGCTTCATCACGGCCGGCTCCGTCGACGACGGCAAAAGCACCCTGATCGGCCGCCTGCTGTTCGACAGCAAGGGCATCTTCGCCGACCAGCTGGCGGCGGTGTCGCGCTCCAAGCACAAACGCACCGTCGGCGACACCATCGACCTCTCGCTGCTGACCGACGGCCTGGAAGCCGAGCGCGAACAAGGCATCACCATCGACGTCGCCTACCGCTACTTCGCCACGCCGAAGCGCAAGTTCATCATCGCCGACACCCCGGGCCACGAGCAGTACACCCGCAACATGGTGACCGGCGCCTCGACCGCGGACGCCGTGATCATCCTGGTCGACGTCTCGAAGGTGAAGCTGGGCGATGACGGCAGCGTCGAGCTGCTGACTCAGACCAAGCGCCACTCGACCATCGCGAAACTGCTGCAGATCGAGCACGTGATCGTGGCCGTCAACAAGATGGACCTGGTGAACTACGACCGCACGGTGTACGAGCGCATCGTGGCCGAGTACACCAAATTCGCGAACAGCCTGGGCCTGAAGGACATCACCGCGATCCCGCTGTCGGCGCTGGCCGGCGACAACGTGGTCGAACGCGGCGACAACATGGCCTGGTACGAAGGCCCGACCCTGATCGAACTGCTGGAATCGATCAGCGTCTACGACGAAGCCCACGACGCGCCCTTCCGCTTCCCGGTGCAGCTGGTGGCGCGCCACAACGGCCACGAAGCCAAGGACTTCCGCGGCTACATGGGCCGCATCGAATCCGGCAAGGTGTCCGTTGGCGACAAGCTGGTGGTGCAGCCCTCCGGCGTCGAAGCCACGGTCAAGGAAATCCAGACCTTCGACGGGGCCCTGCAAACCGCGGTGGCCGGCCAGTCGATCACCCTGCTGCTGAACGAATACGTGGACGTCTCGCGCGGCGACGTGCTGGCCGGGGCCGCCCAGCCGGCAACCCTGCTCAAGCAGGTGAAAGCCGACGTCTGCTGGATGGCCGACGAGCCGCTGGATGTGCGCCGCAAGTACTGGATCAAGCACGGCACCCGCCAGACCATGGCCAAGGTGAAGGCGATCGAGAACATCCTGGACGTCAACACCCAGCAGCGCCATGCCGCGGAAGGCCTGAAGCTGAACGACATCGCGCGCATCGAGCTGGCCGTGCAGCAGCCGCTGGCGGCGGATGCGTATGAAGACATTCGCGCGACCGGCGCCTTCATCCTCATCGATGAAGTGACCCATCAGACGGTTGCTGCGGGTATGATTCGCCTGGATCAGTAACACCGTCATCCCGCGAAAGCGGGAATGACGCAACTATAAAGAAGGCATGTCGGTGCTGGGAAAAGTCTATCTGATCGGCGCCGGTCCCGGCGCAGCTGACCTCATCACCGTACGCGGCGCGCGCCTGCTGGCGCAGGCCGAGGTCGTGCTGTACGACGCCCTCGTCACGCCCGAGATGCTGGCACTCTGCGCGCAGGCCGAGAAGATCTCGGTCGGCAAGCGTTCCGGCCAGCGCTCCACCGCGCAAACCCTCATCAACGAACAGCTGGTCGATTGCGCGCGGCGCTTCGGGATGGTGGTGCGTCTGAAAGGCGGCGACCCGATGCTGTTCGGGCGCGCCGACGAAGAGCTGCGCGCGCTCGAGGAAGCCGGCATCGAGGTCGAAGTCGTCCCCGGCATCACCACCGCGGTGGCCGCCGCGGCGGCCACCAAGCAGCCGCTCACCAAGCGCGGGGTGGCGCGCAGCGTCGCCTTCTTCACTTCCAGCACCGCCCCCGACCAGCCGGATCATGGCGCCCTGCCGGAAACCGACACCATGGTGCAGTACATGGGCGGGCGCGAAGCCGCCGCCACCGCCGAGCGCCTGCTGGCGCTGGGCCGCCGCCCGGAACTGCCGGTGGTCGTCATCGAAAACTGCAGCCGCCCCGACCAGCGCATCCTGCGCCTTACCCTGGCCGACCTGGCGCACGGCCTCGACACGGCCAATGGCCCGGTGCTGGTGATGATCGGCGAAGCCTTGCAGCGCCGCGTACACCAGGCGCCGGACTAAACCGCTGCTTCCGCTCAGCCCACCCAGGGCGTATAGACGATCCCGTTCGCGATCGCGCCGATCACCTGCGCCTGGTTTTCCGGGCTCTCGCTGAAATTCACCAGCACTTCGTCACGCGGTGCGATCTGCAGCGCGTGCAGCCAGAATTCGTAGCCCGTGGCATCCGGGGCGCGGTGCAGCACGTTCGCGTACAGCGCGGCGACGTACTGGGTGTCGCTCGCATTGGCGCCGTACATGCTGGCGAATTCCGCGCTGTTGACGAAACTGTGCGCCACGTTCTGCAGGCTGTTGCCGTCGTCCAGCGCATCGATCCAGTAGCCCAGGCCGACCTTGTCCGGGGTGCGGTTGAACGCGGCCTGGTACAGGCGATAGGCTTCGCCGGCATTGCCGTGGATGTCCAACGCCACGTTCTGGTCGCTGAAGTGCAGGCGCTCGACGTTGGCCAGCTTGGTCGTGCTGCCGCTGCCGAAGTCGTAAAGCGACACGTTGGTGCCGTCGTTCGACAGCGCATACTGGCTGCGCTGGTTACCGAAGAGTACCGTATCGATCCCCTCCTTCCCGTCCAGCAGGCCGCCGGCGCTGCTTGCCGACAGCACGTTGTTGCCGGCCGTGCCGACCAGGTTCGCCGGCACCGAGGTGCTGGGTGAACTCGGCGCGGGGCTGCTGGGCGTGCTCGCCACCGGCGCGCTCGGGGCCGTCGCCACCGGGGTGCCAGGGGTGCTGGCCGGCGTGCTCGGCGCGGTCACAATCGGGGCGGTGACCGGCGGCGCCGGATCGCTGACGGCGCTGCCCGCGGTCGATGTCTCGGTGCCGCCCTGCAGCGGGCCGGTGCCCTGGCCCGGTACGGTGAACACGCGCGCTTCGACCGACACGTTGCCGGCCTGGTTGTCGACCCAGGCCGCGGCGAAGCCGCCGTTGGCCAGCGCCACCAGGTCGGGGCCGGTCTGGTCGCCGGCGCGCATCTGGTTGATCTCGAATTCCTGCGCGTCGATGGCGCTGCCGTCGGCGCCGAAACGGCGGCCGAAGATGCCGGCGCCGTCGTAGTCGCCGGTTTCCGACTGCCAGGCGACCACGAAGCTGCCGTCGGAGAGGGCCGTCACGGCGGCGTCGAAGCGCCCGCTGCCGCCGTCGATATTCGCCTGCACCTGGGCGCCCAGCGCATGGCCGCTGCTGTCGTAGACCTGGAAGAAGACATCGCTGCCGCCGAAGCCGAAGGGCGCGTTGACATAGCTGTCCCAGGCGATGACGACGTTGCCGTTCGCGAGCGTGGTCGCATGCGGCAGCGGCGCGGCGGTAGCCAGGCTGGCGGCATAGCCGTCGCCGTTGACGACGAAGGCCTGGCCGGATGCGCTGGTGGCCGCGTACACGTTGCCGTCGTTGATCTCGCCCCAGGACACCATGTAGCCGCCTGCTTTCAGCGCCGAGATGCTCGGGCTGAAGGCCGAGGACAGCACGCCGTAGACCTGCTGGCCGCCGGCCAGGCTACCGTCGGCCGCGGCCTGCTGCACGTGGACCGTGCCGCCGCTGCGCCAGCCGAGCGCGAAGGAGCCGTCCGCCAGGGTGGCGACGGTGGGCATGGCGGCGTCACCGCTGGCGCCCGTGTCGAGCACGTGCTCGACGCCGGCGCTGCCGTTGGCCTCGACCACGCGGTAGGCGATGCGGGTGGCGCCGCCATCGTTGATCGAATAGGCGACCACGAAGCGGCCGCCCGAAAGCGCCGCCACCGCCGGCTCGCCTTCGATGCTGGCGTCGCCATTCGGGGTCAGCGCGAAGGCCGCGCCGCTGGCCGCGCCGGAGGCGTCGCGCAGCTGGGCCCACAGGCCCGCACCGGCGCCGCCCGCCACCGTGTCGCTGCCCTGCCAGACGGCGACGAAGCCGCCGTTCGACAGCTTGGCCAGCGAGGGATTGGCGGCCCATGCGCTGGCGGCCGCGCCGAGTTTGATGTCGTCGCCGAAGCCCGGCAGCTGGCGGGTGGCGCCGTCCTGCACCGTGTAGCCCAGGGTCTGGGTCACGCCCTGGCCGGCGATCGGGTTGCCGTTGGTATCGAGCTGGGCGCGGTCGTAGTAGTGCACCGTCACCGCCGCCGACAGGCCGGTCATCGGCAGCTGGCTGGCGTCGGCGATCACCAGGCGCGCCGCGGTGTCGGTGGCCGGGTTGTAGGAGATCGCGAACAGGCCGGGCTGCGACTGGCTGTCGATCACCCAGCGCCCGCCCGTCAGCGACCCGGTGTCGATCGGGGACAGCAGGTCGACCACGGCGCCCGCCTGCAGGGTCGAGAACATGCTGTTGTTCTCGCCGACCAGGCTGGCCGGCGGGTTGTCGGGGATGACCGTGTTATCGGCGTTGACCACGCTGCCGTCGGCCAGCTTGTAGTGGGCGCCGAAGGTGTTCGGGGTCGCCGTGTCGCTGCTGTGGTCGAGGAAGCGCCACAGCGTGCCCGCTGCCGCGACGTAGGCGCCCTGGCCGTCGACCGGCACCGCATAGGCGTTCCAGGTCTTGCCGTTGTCAAAGCTGTACTGCAGCTCGCCGCGGGTCAGCTGCTGCCCGAGGCTGCTCGTGACGTCGAAGGACACCGCAGTCACCGCGCTCGACGCGGCGCCGGACGGCATGGTCGCGCCGGCATAGGTCCAGGTGGAGATGCCCCAGCTTGGGCGGACGTAGATCGTGGTCGAGGGAGTAGGCATGGTCGTCATCGAGAGGTCTGCCATGCGGGCGGCGCGCACGGCTCATGGATGACTATAATTCCTCACGGCAACTCAAAATGCAACGCGGAAATTACTTCCCGCACAGAAATATCTCCTGGAAGCAACAAAAGATTAGTCTGGAAACAACTCAGTTTGCAGAAAGAATTGCAGGCGAAACAACAGAGTTAAGGAACGAGAAAACCTGTCAATTCGGCAAGGAGGAGACGCAGTAGGCCGCCATTGCGGCCAGCACGGCGGGGTCTTCGCCGACCGCGGGCACGGTCGAGAACGCGACGCCGGGGTGAGCGGCGTGCAGTTCGTCGAGCAGGCGCGGCAGGTCGCGCAGCAGGTGCCCGCCCTGCCCCAGGAAGATGGGGACGATGACGATCTCGCGCACGCCGCGCGCGACCAGGGCGGCCGCTTCGTCGGGCAGGCTGGGCGTCATGAGCTCGAGGAAGGCCAGCGAGACGGCAAGGTCGGGCCTTTGTTGCGCCGTCAGCTCGCGCAGGCGCTGGAAAGGCGCCGCCCAGGAAGCGGCGCGGGCGCCGTGGGCGAACAGGATCAGGGCGCGTTCCATGGCGATGCTCCTAATGCCGCTCGACCCAGCGCAAGGCCCCGAGCCCGAGCAGCAGGAACAGCAGGCTGGGCGTGGCGGCTGTCATGAAGGCCGGCCAGGTCGACAGCATGCCGATGTGGGAGAACAGGTTGTCGATCAACATGAAGCTCACGCCGATCATGATGCCGATGAAGACCTTGAAGCTGACGCCGCCGCTGCGCACCTGCAGGTAGCCGAAAGGCAGCGCCAGCACCATCATCACGAAGATCGACAGCGGACCGACCAGCTTGCGCCAGAAGGCGATCTTGAAGCGTTCCGTCTCCTGGCGGTTTTCCGCAAGGTGGCGTGTGTAGACCACCAGTTCGTTGGCCGACATGCGCTCCGGGTCCGAGCGCGACACCGACAGGATCTTCGGCGTGATCTCCGATTCCAGGTCGAGCGAAGGCAGCTTGCGGGTGCTGACGGCGGCGGTGTCCTGGCCGAAGCGGTTCTGGATCGTCTGGCCGTTCGGCAGCGGCGTGCCCGGCGCCGGCAGGCTGCGGGTGTTGCTGAACTGGGTCTCGGTCACGTCCTGCAGGCGCCAGGTGTGGTTGCCGCTGAAGACGGCGCTGGCGGCCGTGATCAGGCTGCGCATGCGCATGCTGTTGTCGAACTCGTACAGGCGCACGTCGGCGAGCTGGCCGTCCGGGCGGATCTGGCGCGCATTGAAGAAGCGCGAACCGGTGACGGGGCCTTTCTGGCCGCCATCGTGGACGGTGTCCTTGGTCCACATCCCGGAACGGAATTCGGCCGACAGGGTCGCGCCCTTGGCCGACAGGCGCAGGCGCTCGGCCAGCGGCGCCGTACGCGGCGTGATCAGTTCGCCGAAGATGAAGGTGAGGACGACGAACACGATACCGATCTTGAACAGGATCGCACCCGCCATCCGGGTCGACATCGAAGAGGCGCGCATGATCGTGAATTCCGAGGTCTGGGCGAACTGCGCCATCGTGTAGATGGTGCCGAGCAGCGCGGCGACCGGCATCACGCGGTACATGTTACCCGGCACCAGCAGGAGCACGTAGAGCATCGCGTGCTGGATCATGTAGCCGCCCTTGCCCACCGCCGGCAGCTCGCCGGTCAGGTCCATGAAGGCGGCCAGGGCCAGGAAGGCCACCAGCACGAAGGCCACGGCCTGGGCGATGTTGACGAAGAAGTAGCGCTCGAGGATCTTCATTGCGCGCCCTCCCTGGCGGCGGCGCTTTGCAGCAGGCGGCGGCGCTTCCAGGCATTCGCCAGCAGCAGCGGGTGCCATCGATGGTGGATGTTCAGGCGCCAGGCGAACAGGCCGAGGGCCGCCAGCAGCACCAGCACATGCAGCGGCCACCAGGCCATGCCGAAGCCGACCTTGGCCTGCTTGACCGCCTGTTCGGCGGCCTTGGTCAGGTTCAGGTAGGTGAAGAAGATCAGCAGCGCCAGGATCAGGTTGGCCGAGGCGCCGGCGCGCGGATTGACGAAGCCGAGCGGAATCGCCAGCAGCATCAGCACCACGCACATGATCGGCCAGGTCAGGCGGTACTGCAGTTCGGCGTCGGCGTACTGGTTGCGCGGCATCGCCATCAGCGCCGCCGTCGACATCCCCTCCACCCTCAGGTCGCCCATCACCGGCGCCTGGGTCGCCACGCGCATGCGGTAGCGCTCGAACTCCATGGCCTGGAAGTCCGGCTTGCCCGGCGTGCCCTGGTAGCGGCGGCCGTTTTTCAGCACCAGATACTGGCCGCCCTTGCCGTCCGGTTCGATCTGGCCTTCCTTGGCCACCACGGTGGTGTTGACGCCCTGGTCGATGGTGTTGACGAACACGTTCTGCACGACCGTGGAGGCGCGCGCGGCCGAGCTCTCGACGAAGAACACGCGGTCGGCGGCGGCCGATTCGCGGAACTGGCCGGGCGCCACGCGCTGCAGGTCTTCGCGCTTCTCGAAACGCTCGGTGAACTCGTTGCTCTTCAACTGGGCCCAGGGGATGGCGACCAGCGAGATCACCGCCACCAGGATCACGAGCGGCAGGCCAAACAGCAGCACCGGCGCGATCCAGCGCGTCAGCGACTGGCCGGAGGCGAACCAGACGACCATCTCGGAATCGCGGTAGCTGCGCGTGATCACGACCAGCACCGAAATAAAGCTGGTGAGGATCAGGATAGTTGGCAGATAATTCAGCACCGCAAATGCAATGAGCGCCAGCACGTCACCAGATGCGACCTTGCCCCCCGCGGCCTTGCCGAGGATGGTGATCAGGGTCCAGGTGACGAGGATGGAGAACAGGACGGTGAAGGTTGCGCCGGCGACGCTGGCCAATTCACGCTGTAGGGCGCGTCGGAAAATCATTCGATAGTTATAATTGCAGGTTAGGCACTAATACGGAGAACCCAATGGACTTTAGCATAAAAGCATTCGACACAAAAAACACGCTGGCCGCAGCCAAATCGGGCTGCATCGCAGTCGCTGTGTTCGAGAACAAGAAACTGTCGGAGGCCGCCAAAGCCCTCGACCTGAATGGCGAGATCGCAGCCGCCGTCAAGTCGGGTGACATCTCCGGCAAGGCCGGCACCACCCTGCTGCTGCGCGGCGTGGCCGGCGTTTCCGCCGCCCGCGTGCTGCTGGTGGGCATGGGCGCCGATGAAGCCGTGAGCGAGAAGAGCTTCGGCAGCGCAGTCAGCAGCGCTCTGAAAGCCTTCTCCACCCTGGGCGCCCAGGATGCCATTATCGCATTCCCGGTCGAGAATGTGAAAGAGCGCGACCTGGCCTGGTCCCTGCGCAGCATCGTGATTGCCGCCAACGAAGCCGAATTCCGCAGCGACAGCCAAAAGAGCAAGAAGGACCCGGCCCCGACCGGCGTGCGCAAGCTCGCCATCGCCGTCCCGCAAGCCACGCCGCAAGCGAAGGCAGTGCTGGCCCAGGCCCAGGCCATCGCCAACGGCATGAGCCTGACCAAGGAGCTGGGCAACCTGTCGCCGAACGTCTGCACCCCGACCTACCTGGCCAACACCGCCAAGAAGCTGGGCGCCGACTTTGGCTTCGACATCGAAGTCCTGGAGCGCAAGCAGCTCGAAGCCCTGAAGATGGGCAGCTTCCTGTCGGTCACCCGCGGCAGCGAAGAGCCGCCGAAGTTCATCGTCCTGAAGCACAACGGCGGCAAGAAGAACGACGCGCCGGTGGTCCTGGTCGGCAAGGGCATCACCTTCGACACCGGCGGCATCTCGCTGAAGCCGGGCCCCGGCATGGACGAAATGAAGTACGACATGTGCGGCGCCGGCTCGGTGCTGGGCACCTTCCGCGCCATCGGCGAGATGGGCCTGAAGCTGAACGTGATCGGCATCATTCCGACCTGCGAGAACATGCCGTCCGGCCGCGCGACCAAGCCGGGCGACATCGTCACCGCGATGAACGGCCTGACCATCGAGATCCTGAATACCGATGCCGAAGGCCGCCTGATCCTGTGCGACGCCCTGACCTACGCCGAGCGCTTCAAGCCGGCCGCCGTGATCGACATCGCGACCCTGACCGGCGCCGTGATCGTCTCGCTGGGCCACCACACCTCGGGCCTGTTCACCCGCGACGACGACCAGCACAACGCCCTGGCCGACGAACTGATGGACGCCGGCAAGCAGGCCGGCGACACCGCCTGGCGCCTGCCGATCGGCGAGCAGTACAACGAGCAGCTGAAGTCGAACTTCGCCGACCTGGCCAACATCGGCACCCCGGGCGGCGCGTCGATCACCGCGGCCTGCTTCCTGGAGAACTTCACCCGCAACTACACCTGGGCCCACCTGGACATCGCCGGCACCGCCTGGAAATCGGGTGCATCCAAGGGCGCGACCGGCCGTCCGGTGCCGCTGCTGACGACCTTCCTGCTTAATCGTGTTTAACTAAGCGCGTCTAAGAGCTTCATCGGGATGCAAAAAAGGACGCCTCGGCGTCCTTTTTTTATTCATGACCGGGAGTCACAAATCCTCAGAAGATCGGCGTACCCGGTTCCACGGCTTCCGTCTCGCCCTTCTTCGACGGATGCATGAAGACGGTCAGCGTGGCCGGATAGGCATAGCCGTTCTCGACGTAGTTGTGGAGGCCAGCCGTGAAAAGGATATTGCCGATCAGGCGGTTGCTGTCGTAGCGTGCGCCCCACCATTCGTCGGCGCTGCCGACGCCTTCGCGCTTGCAGTAGACGGCCAGCGGCTTGCTGCTGCGGGTAATGGTCACGCGCCCCGGCGCCGTCACGAACCAGCGCCCGAAATCGTTCGCCAGCAGGCAGCCGACGCCGGCGACTTCGCGGTGATCGAGGATGGTGTGGACTTCCACCTGCTGCAAGCTGGCGTCGGCGGCGGCGCCGCTGCCGCTCACGCAGCCGGACAGGCCGATGGCGGATGCCAGGGCCAGCGCGGCCGAAAAGAAAAATCTGTTCATGCGCTTTCAATAAAACGCGGCACCTGCGCCCCGTCCAGCTCGACAGTTTCGAAAAACACGTCCTTCGGCCGGACCCAGACCCGCCCGTCCTCGCCCCGGTAAACCATCACAGGGGTAAGGTCCGCCTCGAGCACGGCCTCGCAGACCAGCTCGTACACCCCGCCCTTGTAGTGGCGGTAATGCATCAGGTCTGTTCTTCGACCTGGCGGCTCTGGCTCTGGCTTTGGGCCTGGCTTTTCTTCTTCAGGTTCTGGATGACCCGGACGATGCCCTCGACGCCGGCGCTCTCGTCGAGCTCGCTGAAGGCATCCAGCACCTCGTTCAGCACGCGGTTGCGCACTGCGGCTTCGTCGGCCAGCATGACCGGGGCCTTGGCCTCGGCCGGCGCGAACTTCTGCGCCTGCTCGGCCTGCTGAGCGTCGACCGCCTTGCTGCCGTGCGCGAGCGCGGCCTGCCAGATCAGCCAGCGGCGCTGGGTTTCGTACACCAGGTACTCTTCCGGCTTGTCCTCACGGCGCCGGACAATGTGGCCATCGCGTTGGGCCCATGCTTCGAATGCTTGACGCATTGCTGTCCTTTATAAAAGCTGTGTGCAAATCCTGCTTACGGATCCGCGATCGTTACACACCTGCCAGCGGCCGGTGATTTGTACCCGGCCTCGGCAACCCTATCAAAGCAATGAATTGCCAAGAGATACTTGACTTCAAAGAAATATGCAAATACTACAAGCTATATTGGCGTACTGCAACTTTTTCTTCCAGAAGGGAAAAAGATACGTAATCGTCCCCTCTATTGCCGCGATTGTTACATCTTGTCACAGTTCGGCCGAGTTTGCCAGCCTGGAGCAATATATTTTTCTTATCAAGCAATAATTCTACGACATCAACGTTGCTCTTTGTGCAAATGGTTGCAGTAGTGCATAGTTTTAAACGGAAATATTTCAAAAAAACAACAGCTCCGCGGTCCAGCTTGAGAAATACTCTGCCCTATGCGGCAACATCATTTAAGCAAAATACATTCCTTGCTTTTCTTTCCCTTAAAAATCAAATACTTACTGCGGAATTCGAGATTCCGCTGCAGGGATTGTAAGCAATTCCGACAGAAGGCATGCAAAGCTTTCATGCACTGCGGGAGAAATGGCAAATACAACAGTGTTTACTGAGGGGTAGCTCAACAGATGGCCCGCCAGTACACTTGCATATTTACGATAAGCCGTCCGACGATGAAAACACATATCCCTTACCTGGATGGCTGGCGCGGCCTTGCCATCGTGTTTCTCCTGATCGGACACTTCCTGCCGGTACCTGGCTTGAACTTCGGCGCCATCGGCGTCAGCCTGTTCTTCGTGCTGTCCGGCTTCCTGATGTCGAAGATCCTGTTCATCGACAAGGTACCCCTGCCGATCTTCTACAGGCGCCGCATTTCCCGCATCCTACCCTCGGTCGTCGTACTGCTGGCCGTGGTCGCCCTGACCTATCTGCTCACCGGGCGCGAGATCAGCGGCTACGAACTCTTGTCGGCCGCGACCTTCACGAATAACTATTTTGTCGGCACCGAGACCTGGACCATGCCGCTCGGGCATATCTGGTCGCTCAGCGTCGAAGAGCATGCCTACATCCTGCTGTCGCTGCTGGCCCTGTCCTGCCGGTCCAGGAAGACCTCTGGCCTGGCCGAGCTCGGGATGACCGCCGCCGCCGCCGCCGGCATCGCCGTGCTGTACTGGTTCGCCTTCGGGCAGAATGCGCCGAAGGGCCTGTGGCTGCATTCGGAAGTGATGGCCTTCGGGATCGTGGTGTCGGGCTTCCTGCTGCTGGCTTTCCGGGTGCGCCGGCCCACCCTGCCCGCGCTCGCCGTGCCGGTGCTGGTCGCGGGCGGCATCTGCGCCTACTGGTGGCGCTTTCCGCCGGCCTTCATGCTGATCGCCGGCGGCGGCGCCTTCGCGCTGGCGCTTAACCTGCTGGACCGCAGTCCGGGCCTGTTCCGCACGATTCTCGAATTCCGGCCGCTGCGCCAGATGGGCGTCTGGTCGTTCTCGCTCTACCTGTGGCAGCAGCCTTTCTACATGCTGCATCACCGCGAGGGCCTGCCGCTGCTGCCGGCGCTGGCCGGTTCGCTGGCCCTGGGGATCGCCGCCTTCTACCTCGTCGAAAATCCGGCGCGCACCTGGCTGAACCGCGTTCTGACCCAGAAGATCGAGGTCACGCCCGACGAAGACGACGTGCCGCTGCTGCTGCCCTGAGGACAGCGTGGCCGGCTGCCATGTAATAATGGCAGTCTCGCCATCTCCATCCTCAAGCATTCATGAAATTAGCCACCTGGAACGTGAACTCCCTGAAAGTGCGCCTGCCGCACCTGCTGCAATGGCTCGCCGCCAATCCGGTCGACGTGCTCTGCATCCAGGAGACCAAGCTCACCGACGACAAATTCCCGGTCGCCGAGATCAACGCGGCCGGCTACGAGGTCGCGTTCACCGGCCAGAAGACGTATAACGGCGTGGCCATCATCTCGAAACATCCGCTGACCGACGTGGTGCGCAACAACCCGCACTTCCCCGACGAGCAGCAGCGCCTGATCGCCGCCACCGTGCAGGGCGTGCGCGTGATCTGCGCCTACGTCGTCAACGGCCAGGCGGTCGGCTCCGACAAGTTCGCCTACAAGATGGCCTGGCTGGCGGCGCTGCGCGAGTGGGTGAAGGAAGAAATGGCGGCGCACCCGGATTTTGCAATCCTGGGCGACTACAACATCGCGCCGGACGACCGTGACGTCTACGACCCGGTCGAATGGGCCGGCGCGATCCACTGCTCGGAACCGGAGCGCGCCGCGCTGGGCGAGCTGTTCGGCCTGGGCCTGTCGGACGCCTTCCGCCTGTTCGAGCAGCCGGAAAAGCTGTACAGCTGGTGGGACTACCGAATGATGGCGTTCCGCCGCAACCGCGGCCTGCGCATCGACCACATCCTGCTGTCGGCCAGCCTGGCGAAGAGCTGCACGGCCTGCGTGATCGACCGCGAGCCGCGCAAGTGGGAGCAGCCGTCCGACCACACCCCCGTCATCGCGACTATCGAGTAAGCAGGCGCGGGATCTCCGCCCCATCCGCCGGCCTGGCAAACAGATAACCCTGCGCCAGGTCGCAGCCATGCTCGCGCAGCAGCGCCAGCTGGGCCTCGGTCTCCACCCCTTCCGCCACCACCGACAGCTGCAGGCTGCCGGCCAGCGCCATGATGGCGGCGACGATGGCGCGATCCTCGCCGCTGCCCGCCAGGTCGCGGATGAAGGCGCGGTCGATCTTGATCTTGTGGACCGGGAAGCGCTTCAGGTAGGCCAGGCTCGAATAGCCGGTGCCGAAGTCGTCGATCGACAGGCGGATGCCCATCTTCGAGATCTCGTCCAAGGTTTCCAGGGTCTGCTGGCCGTGCTGCATCAGCGCGGTCTCGGTGATCTCGAATTCCAGCATGGCCGGCGCAATGCCCGTCTCCTCGACGATGCGCCGGATCGAGTCGACCAGGCCGCGCTGCATGAACTGGCGCGCCGACAGATTGACCGCCAGCGGCACCGCCTTCAAACCGGCCTTCTGCCACGCCACCGCCTGTTCGCAGGCGGCGCGGATCACCCATTCGCCCACCGACACGATCAGGCCGTTCTCTTCCAGCATGGGGATGAAGTCGTCCGGCGCCACCAGGCCGTGGTCCGGGCGGCGCCAGCGCAGCAGCACCTCCAGGCCCTCTACCTTGCCGTCCCGCGTGGCGACGATGGGCTGGTAGAACAGCGTGAACTCGCGGCGTTCGAGCGCGCCGCGCAGGCTGGTCTCGAGCTCGAAGTGGCGCGCCGCCGCCACGTTCATGCGCTCGGCGAAGAACTGGTAGTTGTTGCGGCCCGAGGCTTTGGCGTGGTACATCGCGGCGTCGGCCTTGCGCATCAGGGTTTCGACATCCTCGCCGTCGTCCGGGCACAGGCAGATGCCGATCGAGGGCGAGATGTGCAGGCTGCGGCCCTCGAAGCGCACCGGCTCGGCCAGCGCGGCGATGATCTTCTCGCCGACCAGTGCGCATTCCTCGGCCACGCGCACGCCCGGCACCAGCACCACGAATTCGTCGCCGCCCAGGCGCGCCACGGTGTCCACTGCCCGCACCACGCGGCACAGGCGGTTCGCGACTTCCTTCAGCAGGTGGTCGCCGGTCAGGTGGCCGAGCGAATCGTTGATGGTCTTGAAGCGGTCCAGGTCGATGAACATCACGGCCAGCTTGCGGCCGTCGCGCCGTGCCACCAGCATCGCCCGGTCCAGGCGCTCGGACAGCAGCGCGCGATTCGGCAGCCCGGTCAGCGCGTCGTGGTAGGCCATGTGGTGGACCCGGGCCTCTGCCTGGCGACGCTCGACGATCTCGGCCTGCAGCAGGCGGTTGGCGCCCGCCAGCTCCGCGGTGCGCTCCTGCACCCGCACCTCGAGTTCGTCGCGCGCGCGGCGCAGGGCATCGGCGGCCTGGCGCTGGTCGGTCACGTCGTCGATCAGCCAGACGCTGCGGCCGCTGCGCTGGGCCATGTCGAAGGGCCGGCCCGACAGGCGCGCCCAGAAGCGCGTGCCGTCGCGCCGCATCAGCTGGTATTCGGCCATGTGCACGCGGCCGGCCGCGAAGTCGGCCTGGGTCTGGCGCCGCGCCGCATCCCAGCTGGCGAGGTCGGGATACAGTTCGCGCACGCTGGCGCCGTCGATCGCGCCGTCCGCGCAGCCGAACAGTTCCTCCATCTTGCGGTTGCAGCGCAGCGTGCGCCCGCCTTCGACCACGGCGATGCCCAGCACCGCGTTGTCGAGGATGGCCTGGTTTTCCAGCACCGCGTTGCGCAGCGACTCTTCGTCGCACTTCTGGCGCGTGCGGTCCTCGATCATCCAGATCGTGCCCTGCGCCGGATCTTCGCTGTTGATGGCGTAGCCGATCAGGCGCACCCACATCGGCGTACCGTCCTTGCGCACCATGGTGCTCTCGGCCTGGAAGGGCTTGCCCTGCCCGAGCACGGAATAGGCCTCGGCGCCCAGGTAGGCGAAGGCGTCATCGTCGGCGTACAGGATGCGCGTCAGGCTGCCGATAGTCTCGCCTTCGCGGTAGCCGAACATGCGGTCGAAGCTGCTGTTGGTGCGCGTGATCACGCGTTCGCGCGTGAAGAAGATGCCGATCGAGGCATTGGTCATGATCGCCTGCACTTCACGCAGGGCCTGGCGGGCCTCCGTCACGTCCTCCAGGATCCAGATCGTGCCGGCATCGCGCGAGGTCATGTCGACCGCCCTGGCGCGGATGCGGCACCAGATCAGCGAGCCGTCGCGGCGGCGCAGCTGGATTTCGTCGCGCTCGAACAGATCGCCGGAGGTCAACACGCAGACAGCCTGCTCCATGAAGCTTTCGTACTGGGATTGGGAGACGAAGAAGGCGGCGGGATCGCGTCCCATCAGATCGCCGGGCTCGTAGCCCAGCATGTGGGCCATGCGCGGATTGCAGGACTTGACCAGGTGCGGCAGGGTGACGACGATGCCGACCGGCGCGTGCTCGAGCACCACCGCCTGCTCCAGCTGGACGCTGCGCAGCGCGCCTTCCGCACAGCGGGACTGGCGGGCGCCGGGCAGCTCGCCGAAGACGAAGGTGGCACCCAAAATGCCGGCTTCGGGCGGCAAGGGACGCGCCCTCACCTCGACCGGGATTTCGAGTTCGCCGGCCGCCAGCAGCCCGCTCCAGCGCCGCTCGCCGCCTGCCGCCAGCGCGGCCTCGTGCGCGGCCTGCGGCCTGCTGCGCTCGCAGAACAGCACGGGCAGCGTCGAGCCCTCGACCGCTGCGCCGAGCAGCCGCTCGAGGGCCTCGTTGGCCGCCCAAATCAGTCCCTGCGCATCGCAGGCGCAGGCCGGCGCGGCCAGCAGCGCCAGCGCCTCGGCCACCATGGCCGGTTTGCTCGTTACACGATCCATCCCTTGTCCCAATTTCCGGGTCCGTCCGCGGGACCTCTTTTTCCGGGGAGAATCATAAACCAACAATCGGTCGCAAATATCAAACAGGCAAAAAAAAGCCCTCCGTGTTGTACGGCGGGCTCATGGTGTTACAAAGGCTTAGAAAGTATTGCCGGGGATGCGGACCCAGCCTTCCATCAGGACGCGGGCGCTGCGGCTCATCACCGCCTTCTTGACGGCCCAGTCGCCGGTTTTCTCGTCCTGCTCCGCCTGGGCGCCGACGCGCAGGGTGCCGGACGGGTGGCCGAAGCGCACCGCTTCATGGGCGCGGCCGCCGGCGGCCAGGCTGACCAGGGTGCCGGGAATCGCCGCCGCCGTGCCGATCGCCACCGCCGCCGTGCCCATCATCGCGTGGTGCAGCTTGCCCATCGAGAGCGCGCGCACCAGCAGGTCGATCTCGCCGGCCATCACTTGTTTACCGCTGGAGGCGACGTAATCCAGCGGCGATGCGACGAAAGCCACCTTCGGCGTGTGCTGGCGGCGCGCCGCTTCTTCGACGTGCTGGATCAAACCCATGCGCATCGCGCCATGGGCCCGGATCGATTCGAACATCGCCAGCGCCTTGGGGTCGCCATTGATCGCGTCCTGCAGTTCGGTGCCGGTGTAGCCGATGTCTTCGGCGTTCACGAAGATGGTCGGGATGCCAGCATTGATCATCGTCGCCTTGAGCGTGCCGACGCCGGGGACCTCGAGCTCGTCGACCAGGTTCCCGGTCGGGAACATCGCGCCTCCGCCCTCGCCCTCCTCGGCCGCCGGGTCCATGAATTCGAGCTGGACCTCGGCCGCCGGGAAGGTCACACCATCCAGCTCGAAGTCGCCGGTCTCCTGAACCTGGCCATTCGTGACCGGCACGTGGGCGACGATGGTCTTGTTGATGTTGGCCTGCCAGATGCGTACGGTGACCGTGCCGTTTTCCGGAATGCGCTCGGCCGGGATGAAGCCGTTGCTGATCGCGTAGGGGCCGATCGCCGCCGACAGGTTGCCGCAGTTGCCGCTCCAGTCGACGAAAGGCTTGTCGATCGAGACCTGGCCGAACAGGTAGTCGACGTCGTGGTCCGGGCGCGTGGCCCTGGCGACGATCACGGTCTTGCTGGTGCTCGAGGTGGCGCCGCCCATGCCGTCGATCTGCTTGCCGTAGGGGTCGGGGCTGCCGATCACGCGCAGCAGCAGCTTGTCGCGTGCTTCGCCGGGTACCTGGGCCGCTTCGGGCAGGTCCTGCAGGCGGAAGAAGACGCCTTTGCTGGTGCCGCCACGCATGTAGGTGGCGGGGATCTTGATTTGGGGTTGATGAGCCATTGATGTCGTCCTTGTAGGGTGGGCACCCCGTGCCCACCAAAACGTTTGCGCGGTGTCGGCGCATATCGTGGGCACGGGGTGCCCACCCTACGATTATGCTGCTACTTTCGTCGTCGCCAGGAAGTCCTGCGCAAAGCGCTGCAGCACGCCGCCGGCCTCGTAGATCGACACCTCTTCCGCCGTATCGAGACGGCAGGTCACCGGCACTTCGACCGTCTCGCCCGCTTTCTCTCCTTTATGGCGGTGGATCACCAGCATGAGCACAGCGCGCGGGGTGCGTTCGCCCACCACGTCGTAGCTCTCGGTGCCGTCCAGGCCCAGGGTCAGGCGGGTGGTGCCCGGCATGAACTCCAGCGGCAGCACGCCCATGCCGACCAGGTTGGTGCGGTGGATGCGCTCGAAGCCCTCGGCCACGATGGCTTCCACGCCGGCCAGGCGCACGCCTTTCGCCGCCCAGTCGCGCGAGGAACCCTGGCCGTAGTCGGCGCCGGCGATCACGATCAGCGGCTGCTTGCGCTCCATGTAGGTCTCGATCGCTTCCCACATGCGCGTCACCTGGCCTTCGGGTTCGATGCGGGCCAGCGAACCGGCGCGCACGCTGCCATCTAGGTTGCGGACCATCTCGTTCTTCAGTGTCGGATTGGCGAAGGTGGCGCGCTGCGCCGTCAGATGGTCGCCGCGGTGGGTAGCGTAGGAGTTGAAGTCTTCTTCCGGCAGGCCCATCTTGTGCAGGTATTCGCCAGCCGCGCTGTTCATCATGATGGCGTTCGACGGCGACAGGTGGTCGGTGGTGATGTTGTCGCCCAGGACCGCCAGCGGCAGCATACCCTTCAGGCTACGCTCGCCGGCCAATGCGCCTTCCCAATAGGGCGGACGGCGGATGTAGGTGCTCATCGGGCGCCAGTCGTACAGCGGCGACACCGCTTCTTCCGTCGATTCCTGGCGCGCGAACATCACGTCATACACGTTGCGGAACTGCTGCGGCTTCACCGATCGTTCGACCACGGCATCGATCTCGGCATCGCTCGGCCAGATGTCGGCCAGGCGGATTTCCTTGCCATTGGCGTCGACACCCAGCACATCCTTCTCGATGTCGAAGCGGATCGTGCCGGCGATCGCATAGGCCACCACCAGCGGGGGCGATGCCAGGAAGGCCTGCTTGGCATAGGGGTGGATGCGGCCGTCGAAATTGCGGTTGCCCGACAGGACGGCGGTCGCGTACAGGTCGCGCTCCACGACTTCCTTCTGGATGACCGGATCCAGCGCGCCCGACATGCCGTTGCAGGTGGTGCAGGCAAAGGCGACAATGCCGAAGCCCAGCTTTTCCAGTTCCGGCAGCAGGCCCGCCTCTTCCAGGTAGAGTGCCACAGCCTTCGAGCCCGGCGCCAGCGAGGATTTCACCCACGGCTTGCGCAGCAGTCCCAGCTTGTTGGCGTTACGGGCGATCAGGCCGGCCGCGATCATGTTGCGCGGATTGTTGGTGTTGGTGCAGCTGGTGATGGCGGCGATGATCACCGCGCCGTCCGGCATCAGGCCAGGCTCGTTCTCGACCTTGCCGGCGATCCCCTGCGCGGCCAGTTCCGAAGTCGGCACGCGCTTGTGCGGATTCGACGGGCCGGCGATGTTGCGGACCACCGTGGACAGGTCGAACTGCAGGGTACGCTCATACTCGGCCTTGGCCAGGGTGTCGGCCCACAAGCCGGTTTCCTTCGCATAGGTTTCGACCAGCTTGACCAGCTCGTCGTCGCGGCCGGTCAGCTTGAGGTACTTGATGGTCTGCTCGTCGATGGCGAACATGGCGGCGGTGGCGCCGTATTCCGGGGCCATGTTCGAGATCGTGGCGCGGTCGCCCAGGGTCAGGTTGGCCGAGCCTTCGCCGAAGAATTCCAGGTAGGCGGAGACGACCTTCGACTTGCGCAGGAACTCGGTCAGCGCCAGCACGAGGTCGGTGGCGGTGATGCCCGGCTGCGGTTTGCCGGTCAGCTCGACGCCGACGATGTCCGGCAGGCGCATGTAGGACGCGCGGCCCAGCATGACGCTTTCGGCTTCCAGGCCGCCGACGCCGATCGCGATCACGCCCAGCGCGTCGACCATCGGGGTGTGCGAGTCGGTGCCGACCAGGGTATCCGGGTAGGCCACGCCATCCTTCACCTGGACCACGGGGCTCATGCGCTCGAGGTTAATCTGGTGCAGGATGCCGTTCCCCGGCGGGATCACGTCGACGTTCTGAAAGGCTTTCTTGGTCCAGTTGATGAAATCGAAGCGGTCTTCGTTGCGGCGGTCTTCGATCGCGCGGTTCTTGTCGAAGGCATCCGGATCGAAGCCGCCGCACTCGACGGCCAGCGAGTGGTCGACCACCAGCTGGGTCGGCACCACCGGGTTCACCAGGGCCGGGTTCCCGCCTTGCAGGGCGATGGCGTCGCGCAGGCCGGCCAGGTCGACCAGCGCGGTCTGGCCGAGGATGTCGTGGCAGACCACGCGCGCCGGGAACCAGGGGAAGTCGAGGTCGCGCTTGCGCTCGATGAGCTGCTTCAGGGAAGGCACCAGCGCGACCGGGTCGCAGCGGCGCACCAGGTTTTCGGCCAGCACACGCGAGGTGTAGGGCAGGCCGTCCCAGGCGCCCGGCTGGATTTCTTCGACCGCCGCTTTGGCGTCGAAGTAGTGCAGATTGGTCCCGCGCAGGGGTTTGCGGTATTGGCTGTTCATGATGGATCTTGTGAAACGAGAGAGAGCTGCAGGTGCTGCTTGGCGTAGTACCTGCCTTCATGGAGGATGGCGTCCGGCTCGACGCCGAACTGCTTGAAGCCGAAGGCCTCGTAGAGCCGTTCCGCGGCCGTGTTGCCGTCGGTGTAAGCCAGCGTGATCTGGCGGATGCTGCCCAGCGAGCGGGCAAAATCGATCAGGTGGGACACCAGCAGGCGCCCGATCCCGCGCCCCTGCTGCCGCCCATCGACCATCAGGCTGTTCAAGCTGGCGGAATGGCGCAGCCGCCGGTTTTCCTGCGTGCGCAGGGCAACGGTGCCCAGCAGCTGGTCGCCATCGAAGGCGCCGAACCAGTAATCGCCGGCCTGCGTCAGCCGCTTCGCGTGCCATTCTTCCGATTGTTCCAGCGCGTCTTCATACGTCGGACCATGGCAGAGCTGGTAATCGCGCAGGCTGTTGAGGCGCAGGGCGCGGTACTGGCGCGCGTCTTCCGCGGCCAGTGCGCGCACGACGATACTGCCGGCGCCGTCCATTACTTGCGCTCCGCCAGCGGCACGAAGCTCAGGTCTTCCGGACCGACGTAGTTCGCGCTCGGACGGATGATCTTGTTGTCGATGCGCTGCTCGATGATGTGGGCCGACCAGCCGGAGGTGCGCGCGATGACGAACAGCGGCGTGAACATCGCGGTCGGCACACCCATCATGTGGTACGAGACCGCCGAGAACCAGTCCAGGTTCGGGAACATCTTCTTCACTTCCCACATGACCGATTCCAGGCGCTCGGCGATGTCGAACATCTTCATCGAACCGGCCTCCGCCGAGAGTTTACGCGCCACTTCCTTGATCACCTTGTTGCGCGGGTCCGAGATCGTGTACACCGGGTGGCCGAAGCCGATCACGACTTCCTTGTTGGCGACGCGGTTGCGGATGTCGGCTTCGGCTTCGTCCGCGTTTTCGTAGCGCTTCTGGATCTCGAAGGCGACTTCGTTGGCGCCGCCGTGCTTCGGGCCGCGCAGCGCGCCGATCGCGCCGGTGATGGCCGAGTAGATGTCGGAACCGGTGCCGGCGATGACGCGGCCGGTGAAGGTCGAGGCATTGAACTCGTGCTCGGCGTACAGGATCAGCGAGGTGTGCATCGCCTTGACCCAGTCCTCCGACGGCTTTTCGCCATGCAGCAGGTGCAGGAAGTGGCCGCCGATCGAGTCGTCGTCGGTCTCGACTTCGATGCGCTTGCCGTTATGGCTGAAGTGGTACCAGTACAGCAGCATCGAACCCAGCGATGCCATCAGGCGGTCGGCGATGTCGCGCGCGCCCGGGATGTTGTGGTCGTCCTTTTCCGGCAGCGTGCAGCCCAGCACCGAGACGCCGGTGCGCATCACGTCCATCGGATGCGAAGCGGCAGGCAGCGCTTCCAGCGCGCCCTTCACGGCTTGCGGCAGGCCGCGCAGCATTTTGAGCTTGGCCTTGTAGCCTTTCAGTTCGGCGGCGTTCGGCAGCTTGCCGTGCACCAGCAGGTAGGCGATTTCTTCGAATTCGGAGGTGTCGGCGACGTCCAGGATGTCGTAGCCGCGGTAGTGCAGGTCGTTGCCGGAGCGGCCCACCGAGCACAGTGCGGTGTTACCCGCGGCGACGCCGGACAGGGCGACGGATTTCTTCGGCTTGAAGGTCGGGGTGTCGGTTTGCGTGGTCTGATCGGTCATGTCTTGGTCTCCGTAGGCAAATTATTTGGCTTTGTTCTGGGCAAACAGCGCATCCAGCTTCTGCTCGAAGCTATGGTAGTCGATGCGGTCGTAGAGTTCGGCGCGGGTCTGCATGGTGTCGACCACGTTCTTCTGGTGGCCGTCGCGGCGGATCGCCTCGTACACGTTCTCGGCGGCCTTGTTCATGGCGCGGAAGGCGGACAGCGGGTAGAGCACGATGTCGACGTCGGCGCCCTTCAGCTCTTCGACGCTGAACAGCGGGGTCGCGCCGAACTCGGTGATGTTGGCCAGGATCGGCACCTTCACGGCCTTCTTGAACTGGGCATACATCTCGAGGCTGGTGATCGCTTCCGGGAAGATCATGTCGGCGCCGGCTTCGACGCAGGCGACCGCACGTTCCACGGCCTTGTCGAGTCCCTCGACGGCCAGCGCGTCGGTGCGTGCCATGATCACGAAGTTATCGTCGGTACGGGCGTCGACAGCGGCTTTCACGCGGTCGACCATTTCGCCCTGGCTGACGATTTCCTTGCCCGGACGGTGGCCGCAGCGCTTGGCGCCGACCTGGTCTTCGATGTGGCAGGCGCCGGCGCCGGCCTTGATCAGCGAGCGCACGGTGCGCGCGACGTTGAAGGCGGAGGAGCCGAAGCCGGTGTCGATGTCGACCAGCAGCGGCAGGTCGCAGACGTCGGTGATGCGGCGCACGTCGATCAGCACGTCTTCCAGGCCCGAGATGCCGAGGTCCGGCAGGCCCAGCGAACCCGCGGCCACGCCGCCGCCCGACAGGTAGATCGCGCGGTAACCGGCGCGCTTGGCCAGCAGGGCGTGGTTGGCGTTAATCGCGCCGATCACCTGCAGCGGATGTTCTTCCTGTACGGCCAGGCGGAATTTGGCGCCTGCGGAGAGTTGACTCATGGTGCTGTCCTTTCGATTGATTCATTGAGCGGAGTACGGCCACCTCAATGCAAACGCCGTGCCAACCCCCATGCTACGCCGCCCTGCCCTGTTTTCAAGGACTTGCAAGCTTTCCGGCCCAGGTATCGCGTTTCATCCTGCAACATTGTTTCACGATGAAACGCACAGTGTTCAGCGCACCTGTTCCGCTGGTATAGCCGAGTTCGTCAGCGTAGAATCGCCAGCGCAGTTCTCTTTTGACAACAACAACCACCAAGAGGATCTATGTGCGACATTCGTAAGGCCAGCCTGCTGGCGACCCTGGTCATGGCCTGCTTCGGCGCCCGCGCCGCGGATGCTGTCGATGCCAACACCATCAACCGCATCGCCGACGAGGGCTACAACCGCGGCCAGGTCGTGAGCCTCGCGGCCCACCTGACCGACCGCATCGGCGGCCGCATGACCAACTCGCCGGCCATGCGCCAGGCGGAGAAGTGGACCCAGCAGATGTTCACCGGCTGGGGCCTGCAGAATGTCCACCTCGAAGGCTACGACTTCGGCCGCGGCTGGTGGATCGAATCCTCGTCGGTGCGCATGACCGCGCCGCGCCCGCTGGCGCTGACCGCGATTCCCGTCGCCTGGACCCCGCCGACGAAGGGCACGCTGAGCGCTCCCATCGTCGTTGCGCCGGTGCGCCACGTGCGCGACCTGGCCCAGTACAAGGGCAAGGTCCGCGGCAAGATCGTCCTGATCAGCTATCCGGATGCGCCGAAGGACGACACCGCCGCCACCTTCAAGCGCTACGACGAAGCGGAACTCGGCAAGCTGTCGACCTACGACCAGCCGCACTACGATCCGGACCAGTCGTTCGACCTGTATAAAAAATACTTCGAGCAGGCGCGCGAGATCGACCGCTTCATGGCGGCGGAAGGAGCGGTAGCTCTGGTCAAGATGTCCTATCGCGGCGGCGGCCTGGTGCAGGGCGAAGGCTACTTCCACCGCAAGGGCGAGACGGTTTCGCTGCCGGAAGTCGAGATGGCCGCCGAGGACTACCGCCGCCTGGCGCGCCTGGCCAAGGTCGGCGAAGTGAAGCTCGAGATGAACAACAAGGTGCATTTCGAGGACGGCGACATGAACGCCTACAACGTGCTGGCCGAGATCCCGGGCAGCGATCCGCAGGCCGGCTACGTGATGGCCGGCGCCCACCTGGACAGCTGGGTGGCCGGCGACGGCGCCGCCGACAACGGCGCCGGCTCGGTGGTGGTGATGGAAGCGGCGCGCATCCTGGCGCAGCTGGGCGTGAAGCCGAAGCGCACCATCCGCTTTGCGCTGTGGACCGGCGAGGAACAGGGCCTGCTCGGTTCCCTGGCCTACATCCAGAAGCACATCGCCACCCGTCCGCGCCCGAGCGACGCGGCGCATGCCAAACTGCCGGAATTCATGTGGGAGACCTATCCGATCACGCCCCTGCCCGGCTATAACGAGATGGCGGCCTACTTCAATCTGGACAACGGCTCCGGCAAGATCCGCGGCATCTACGCCGAAGGGAATTTCGCGGCCATGCCGGTGCTGCGCAGCTGGCTCGCGCCCTTCTCCAGCCTGGGCGCCGACAAGGTCGTGGCCAAGAAGACCGGCGGCACCGACCACGAGATCATGGCCGGCATGGGCCTGCCCGCCTTCCAGTTCATCCAGGATCCGCTGGACTACGGCTCGCGCGTGCACCACTCGAACCTCGACACCTTCGACCACCTGCGCACCGAAGACCTGCGCCAGGCCGCGGTGATCATGGCCACCGTGCTGCTGCAGGCGGCCGAGAGCGAGACGCCGATGCCGCGCAACGTGCTGCCGAAGCAGCCGACGCCGACCGATCCTTTCCAGTACCGGGATCCGGCCAAGGACTGAGGCTTGAAGGCTCAGCGGCGCTGCTGGAACACCAGCGTGTTGCCGCTGGGGTCGTCGATATAGACTTCGCGGGTGCCCCAGGTCTGCTCGAGCGGACCTTCGTGCACCGGCGATTCCGGCCGCACCGGCGGCGTGAACCCGCGGGCGACGAAGCCCGCGAACGCGGCATCCACGTCCTCGCACAGCACGATCGTGCTGCAATGGCCGTAGCGGCCTTGCCCCGGCGTCAGGTTCAGGTGCAGTTCATCCCCGCCGCGCCGCATCCCCGCATAGAAGGGCTGGTCTTCGGGCCAGGTAAACGCGAGCGCGAAGTCGAGCACGCGCGTGTAGAACGCGATCGCTTCCGACACGTCGCGCACCACCAGTATCGGTATCAGCACCTGAAGCTCCTCCTGAAAAATAAAAAAACCCGGAGGCCGCTGCGGCCTCCGGGTTCAGTGTACGGCTATTTACCGGTTCAGTGGGCCGAAGCGGCAGCGGCGCCGATACCGGTCTCCGAACGCACTTCCTGCGCCTCGAAGCCTGCCTTGTCGATCGCAGCGCGCGGGCTCTTGTCGGTGACCGAGAACAGCCACACGCCGACGAAGCCGACGATCATCGAGAACAGGGCCGGCGAGGTGTAGGGGAAGATCTCGGTCTTGTTGTGGAAGACGTCGACCCACACGGACTTCGACAGCACGGTCAGGCCAACCGCCGTGATCAGGCCCAGGAAGCCGCCGATGGTCGCGCCGCGGGTGGTGCACTTGCTCCACAGGACGGACATGAACAGCACCGGGAAGTTGGCCGAGGCGGCGATGGCGAAGGCCAGCGACACCATGAAGGCGACGTTCACGGTCTCGAACACATAACCCAGCGCCACGGCGATGATGCCGAGGATGATGGTAGTGATCTTCGAGACGCGCAGTTCGCTGCCCGGGGCCGGCTGGCCCTTCTTGATGACGGTGGCGTAGAGGTCGTGCGAGACCGCCGAGGCGCCCGACAGGGTCAGGCCGGCCACCACCGCCAGGATGGTCGCGAAGGCCACGGCCGAGATGAAGCCGAGGAAGACGTCGCCGCCGACGGCGCTGGCCAGGTGCACGGCCGCCATATTGTTACCGCCCAGGAGCTTGCCGGCTGCATCCTTGAAGGCCGGGTTGGTACCGACCAGCACGATCGCGCCGAAGCCGATGATGAAGGTCAGGATGTAGAAGTAGCCGATCCAGGTGGTGGCCCACAGCACCGACTTGCGCGCTTCCTTGGCGCTCGGGACGGTGAAGAAGCGCATCAGGATGTGCGGCAGGCCGGCGGTGCCGAACATCAGCGCCATGCCGAAGGAGATGCCGGAGATCGGGTCCTTGATGAAGTTACCCGGGCCCATGATGGAGTCCTTCTTGCTGTGCACTTCGACGGCCTTGGCGAACAGCTGCTCCGGGCTGAAGTTGTACATGGCCAGCACCGAGAAGGCCATGAAGGAGGCGCCCGCCAGCAGCATCACGGCCTTGATGATCTGGACCCAGGTGGTAGCGGTCATGCCGCCGAACAGCACGTAGACCATCATCAGGATACCGACCAGCACCACGGCGACACCGTAGTCCAGGCCGAACAGCAGCTTGATCAGCTGGCCGGCGCCGACCATCTGCGCGATCAGGTAGAACAGCACGGTGACCAGGGTGCCGGAAGCGGCGAACATGCGCACCGGCTTCTGCGCGAAGCGGTAGGCGGCGACGTCGGCGAAAGTGAAGCGGCCCAGGTTGCGCAGGCGCTCGGCCATCAGGAAGGTGATGACGGGCCAGCCGACCAGGAAGCCGATCGCGTAGATCAGGCCATCGAAGCCGTTGGCGAAGACCGCGGCGGAGATGCCGAGGAAGGATGCGGCCGACATGAAGTCGCCGGCGATGGCGAGACCGTTCTGGAAGCCGGTAATGCCGCCGCCCGCGGTGTAGAAGTCGGAGGCCGAGCGGGTGCGCTTGGCGGCCCACTTGGTGATGAACAGGGTCAGGATGACGAACACCGCGAACATCGTGATCGCGGTCCAGTTGGTGGCCTGCTTGGTGGCCTGGCCCAGGTCGGGCGCGGCGATGGCGGCGTTGGTCGCGGCCAGCAGCGCCAGCGCGGAGATATTACGAATCGTGGTCTTCATGCGCGCACCTTCTGTTTGATCGGAGCGGCGCCGGTGCCGGAATCGCCGGCGGCGGCGTTACGCTGGATGGCGTCGGTCAGCGCATCGAACTCGCTGTTGGCGCGGCGCACGTAGATGCCGGTGACGACCACCGTGAACAGGATCACGAACAGGCCCAGGGGCACGCCCCAGGACATCACGCCCGCGCCGATGCGCGAACCCATGAATTCCTTGTCGAAGGCGTTCAGGCAGGTGAAGCCGTAATACACGATCATCACGGCCCAGGTCAGCATCCAGCCGTAGCGGGAGCGGGTCCTGACCAGCTTCTGGTAATTCGGGTCGCTCTTGACCCGTTGTACGACGTCTTGGTCCACTTTGTTGTCTCCAATAGTTCTAATAATGCCTTTTTGGTACAGGCTGCTTGCGATCCTACGGGCCGGTGCTTACCCGATTCTTACGGCTGGCACATAATCTGCCGGCCATTCGGATGTTTCACGCTGAAACATCGCGGTGCAAACTGCATTACACTTGCAACATGAGTCATCCCACCCGCACTGTGCACGACGCCGTCGACAAGCCCGTGATCTGGACCGTTTCCGTGTCCCGCCTGTCCGACCTGTTCCGCGACATCACCCTCGAATACGACCATCTGGCCCAGATCGAGCCCCTGCACCTGGGCTTCGACGAGGCCGCGCGCCACATCCGCGAGCGCATGGCGACCGACCACTGCGACGTCGTCATCGCCGCCGGTTCGAATGCCGCCTATCTGAAGGGACGGGTGTCGGTGCCGGTGGTGGTGGCCAAGGCCAGCGGCAGCGACGTGATGCAGGCGCTGGCGCGGGCGCGCCGCCTGTCGCCGCGGGTCGCGGTGATCAGCTACCAGCAGCCGATGCCGGAGCTGGCCGAATTCACCGCCACCTTCGGCCTGTCCATCGCCCAGCGCACCTATGTGACCGAGGAGGATGCGCGCGCCGCCATCGACGAACTGAAGGCGGGCGGGATCGAGGTGATCGTCGGCGCGGGATTGATTACCGACCTGGCCGAGGAAGCGGGCCTGAAGGCGGTGTTCGTGTACTCGGCGGCCTCGATCCGCCAGGCCTTCGACGATGCCCTCGAGATGGCGCGCCTGACGCGGCTGGAATCGGGGCGCGGACGGCGCGGCAGTCCGGACCCGCGGCGCGCACGACGCGGCCTGAACGACCTGCGCGGCGAGTCGGCGGCCATGGAAAAGCTGCGCCAGACCGTGGTGCTGTATGCGCGCTCGAAGGCCACGGTGCTGATCCAGGGCGAAACCGGCAGCGGCAAGGAGCTGGTGGCCCAGGCCATTCATCGCGAGGGCCCGCACCGGGGCGCCAACCGGCCCTTCGTGGCCGTGAACTGCGGCGCGATCGCCGAATCGCTGCTGGAATCGGAACTGTTCGGGCACGAGGAAGGCGCGTTCACGGGCGCGCGCCGCGGCGGCCATGCCGGATTATTCGAAGCGGCGAATGGCGGCACCCTCTTCCTCGACGAGATCGGCGAAATGCCGCTGGCCTTGCAGACGCGGCTCTTGCGGGTACTGGAAGAGCGCGAAGTGATGCGGGTGGGCGGCACGCGCCCGGTGCCGATCGAGGTGCGCGTGATCAGCGCCACCCACTGCAACCTCGACGCGCGCGTGCGCGAAGGACGCTTCCGGGCCGACCTGTTCTACCGCCTGGCGGTGCTGCGCCTGGTGCTGCCGCCTCTGCGCGAGCGCCGCGCGGATATTCCACAGCTGGCCGAATGGTCGCTGAAGAATGCGATGGCGGCGCTGGACGCGCGCCCGCACCCGAATCTCGCCGCCGAGATCGCGGCCTGCGCGCCCATCCTGCAGGCATATGCGTGGCCCGGCAACGTGCGCGAGCTGCGCAACCTGATGGAGCGGCTGGCGCTGTTCCTGGCCGCCGAGCCGCTGCAGGCCCTGACCCCGGCCTTTTTACTGGGGGTGGCGCCGGAGCTGGGCCAGGCCGTGACTGCACCGGCCGGCGCCCTGCCCGCCCCGGCCATGCTTGCATCACCGCAAGAGTCATCGCAGGCGAGCGTGGCCGAAGTCCTGGCGCGCTTCGGCGGCCAGCGCGAGGCCGCCGCGCGCCACCTGGGCATCAGCCGCACTACCCTGTGGCGGCGCCTGAAAGCCGGCAACTAATCCTGCGACGCTGCGGCGTCGAAAGGCTTAATATGGCCCAAGCCGGGCGCCCGGAATCCGTCCTAAGATCACCCTTTTATCGACGGCCCGGCACCCGCCTTGCGCCCTATCGGAGGCATTCATGAAAGCTTCGCAGCCTGCTCCACAGCCCGCGTCGGCGGCGGCAATTTTTTCGCTGATCGGCAATACCCCGCTGGTCGAGGTGACCCGGATGGATACCGGTCCCTGCCAGTTGTTTCTCAAACTCGAATCCCAGAATCCCGGCGGCTCCATCAAGGACCGCATCGGCCGCGCCATGATCGAAGCGGCGGAGCTGGATGGCCGCCTGAAGCCCGGCGGCACCGTGGTCGAAGCCACCGCCGGCAATACCGGCCTGGGCCTGGCCCTGGTCGCCCGTATCAAGGGCTACCGCGTGGTGCTGGTGGTGCCGGACAAGATGGCGGCCGAAAAGGTGCTGCACCTGAAGGCCCTCGGCGCCGAAATCCACCTGACCCGCTCGGACGTCGGCAAGGGCCATCCCGAGTACTACCAGGACTATGCGGCGCGGCTGGCGCGCGAGATTCCCGGCGCCTGGTTCGCCGACCAGTTCAACAACCCGGCCAACCCGCTGGCCCACGAGACCACCACCGGCCCCGAGATCTGGGAGCAGATGAAGCACGAGGTGGACGCCATCGTCGTCGGCGTCGGCTCGTCCGGCACCCTGACCGGACTGTCGCGCTATTTCGCGAAGGTGCAGCCGGACGTGGAATTCGTACTGGCCGATCCGCAGGGCTCGATTCTGGCGGAGTACGTGCGCACCGGGCAGGTGTCGTCGGTCACGGGCTCGTGGGCGGTCGAGGGCATCGGCGAGGATTTCATTCCCTCGATTGCCGACCTGTCGCGCGTGCGCCGCGCCTACACCATCGGCGACGAGGAAAGCTTCAACACCGCGCGCACCCTGCTGCGCCAGGAAGGCCTGCTGGCCGGCTCCTCCACCGGCACCCTGCTGGCCGCCGCCCTGCGCTATTGCCGCGAACAGAGTACGCCCAAGCGCGTGGTCACCTTCGTCTGCGACACCGGCACGCGCTACCTGACCAAGGTATACAGCGATGGCTGGATGGTCGACCAGGGCCTGCTGCAGCGTCCGCGCACGGGCGACCTGCGCGACCTGATCGGCCGCCGCTACGACGATGGCGACGTCGTCACCGTGGCCCCCACCGACACCCTGCTGACGGCCTTCAACCGCATGCGCAGCGCCGACCTGGCCCAGCTGCCCGTGATCGACCGCGGCCGCCTGGTCGGGCTGGTGGACGAATCGGACATCCTGAAGCACGTGACCGACGAGCGCGAACACTTCCAGGCGCCGGTGGCGGGCACCATGACCGCGGACTTGCAGACCCTGCCGCCATCCGGCAGCATGCAGCAGCTGCGCGAGATCCTCGACCGCGGCCTGACCGTCGTGATCGCGGAAGGCGACCGCTTCTACGGGCTGATCACGCGCTTCGACCTCCTCAACCATTTGCGCAGGACCCTTAAATGAGCACCAGCGATACCAAGCGCCACCTGGCGACCCGCGTCATCCACGGCGGCCAGTCCCCGGACCCGGCCACCGGCGCGGTGATGCCGCCGATCTACGCGACCTCCACCTTTGCCCAAGAAAGCCCGGGCGTGCACAAGGGCCTGGACTACGGCCGCTCGCACAACCCGACCCGCTGGGCGCTGGAGCGCTGCGTGGCCGACATCGAGAGCGGCGGCGCGGCCTTCGCCTTCGCCTCCGGCCTGGCGGCCATCTCCGCGGTGCTGGAGCTGCTGCCGGCCGGTTCGCACATCGTCGCCGGCGACGACATGTACGGCGGCACCTACCGCCTGTTCGAGCGCGTGCGCCGCCACAGCGCCGGCCACGAATTCACCTACGTCGACCTGACCGACCCACTGGCCCTGGCCAATGCGCTGCGTCCGGAAACGAAGATGGTGTGGGTCGAGACGCCCACGAATCCGATGCTGAAGCTGGCCGACCTGCACGCCATCGGCGCGCTGTGCCGCGAGCGCGGCATCCTCAGCGTGTGCGACAACACCTTCGCCAGCCCCATCGTACAGCGCCCGCTGGAGCAAGGCATCGACATCGTGGTGCACTCGACCACCAAATATATGAATGGCCATTCAGATGTCATCGGCGGCGTGGCCGTGGTCGGCGCGGAAGCGCGTCACCAGCCGCTGCGCGAGCGCCTCGGCTTCATCCAGAATGCCGTCGGCGCCATCCAGGGGCCCTTCGACAGCTTCCTGGTGCTCCGCGGGATCAAGACCCTGGCCCTGCGCGTGGAACGCAGCTCGTCGAATGCGATGGAGCTGGCGCACTGGCTGGAAGACCAGCGCAAGGTCAGCCGCGTGTACTACCCCGGCCTGGCTTCGCACCCCCAGCACGATCTGGCGCGGCGCCAGATGCACGGCTACGGCGGCATCATTTCGATCGACCTCGATACCGACCTGGCCGGCGCGCGGCGCTTCCTCGAGCATTGCGAAGTCTTCACCCTGGCCGAAAGCCTTGGCGGCGTGGAAAGCCTGATCGAGCACCCGGCCATCATGACCCATGCGACCATCCCGCCGGAGCAGCGCGCTGCATTGGGCATCGGCGATGGGCTGATCCGGCTGTCGGTCGGCATCGAGCATGTCGACGACCAGCGCGCCGACCTGGCGCGGGCGCTGGCCGCGGTTTAGTGCCTCAGGCCGGCAGCGACAGCGCCGGCCTGCGTGCTTCCCCAACCTTGAAGGTCGCCACCACGCCGGTCAGCCGCTCGGCCTGGGCGCGCATGGTCTCGGCCGCGGCGGCGGCCTGCTCGACCATCGCGGCATTCTGGCGGGTGGCCTCGTCGATCTCGGCGATGGTGCGGCGGACCTGGGCGATGCCCTCGGCCTGCTCGGAGCTGGCGGCATCGATGGCCCCCAGCAGATCGGCCACCTGCTGCACGCGCTCGAGGATCTGGCGCATGGTGGTGCCGGCCGCGCCGGCGATGCCCGCGCCGGATTCGATGGCGCCCAGCGATTCCGCGATCAGGGTCTTGATCTCCTTGGCCGCCGAGGCCGAGTGCTGGGCCAGGCTGCGCACCTCGTTCGCGACCACGGCAAAGCCGCGTCCTTCGGCGCCGGCGCGCGCCGCTTCCACCGCCGCATTCAGGGCCAGGATATTGGTCTGGAAGGCGATCCCGTCGATCATCGCCGTGATGTCGCCGATCTTGGCGGCCGACTGGCGGATCGTGGCCATGCGCTCGACCATCTGCCCGACCGCGCCCGCCCCTTCACGCGCCACCCCGGATGCCGCCAGGGCCAGCTCGCTGGCGTCGTGGGCGTTCACGTGGTTCTGCTGGACGGCTTCGGTCAGCTCGACCATGGACTGCACGGTGGCGTGCAGGCTGCTGGCCTGGTGCTCGGTGCGCTGCGAGAGGTCGCGGTTGCCGGCGGCGATGTCGGCCGAGGCATCGTCGATCAGGCGCGCGCTGTCCAGCACCTTGACCACGGTGGCCGAGACGCCGCCGGTCATGTGGTTGAGGGCGTCGAACAGACGGCCGATCTCGTCGCCGCGCGCGTGGCGGATGGTGGCGCTGAGGTCACCGCGGGCGACGCGTTCGGCCAGCTGCACGGCATCCTGCAGCGGCGCGACGATGCTGCGCGTGAGCAGCCAGCCGGCCAGGCCGCCCAGCAGCAGCGCGGCGCCGCCCACTGCCAGCAGCAGCATGCGGCTGAACAGCGAGGCATTGCCGGAAGCGGCGGCCATTTCGCGCGCCTGGCGGGTCTGGTAGGCCAGCAAGGCATCCAGCGCTTTCGTATAAGCGTCGAAGCTGGTGGCCATGGTGGTCGATGCCAGCTGTTCGACTTCCTGGGTCTTGCCGAGGTCCTTGGCCTGGAACACCTGCCTGCGCACCGCCACATAAGCGGCCTTGCGCTGCGCTGCCTGGCCGGCCAGCCGGCGCTCGTCCTGGCTCGAAGGCAGGGACTTCAGGCGCGCTTCGAGCGCGGCTTCTTCCTTGTCGCCCTCGGTCAGCTGGGCCTGGAAATAGTCGCCGGCCTCCAGGCTGTCGCTGCGCGCGATGGCGCCGGCGCGCACGCCGTTCAGGCGCGCCATGCCGAGCAGCTCGGCGGTCAGCTGCTGGCTGGCCAGCTTGTTGTTGACCAGGTCGTTCGTCAGCGTGTCCGCAGCCTGCATGCGCCACAGGGCGACGCCGCAGATGACGGCGATGGCGGCGGAAACGGCGGCGAAGGCGCCGATGATCTTGGTACCGGTCTGGATGTTGGATAAGCGCATATCACGAGTATGTGCTTGCCTTATGACAACTTCATGACCGCGGGCCGGCCCAATATGACAGGCGAAAAAAAACCCCGCACTGGGCGGGGTTTTCTGTGACCGGCGCGAGGCCGACAATTCCAATTACTCGATCTCGACCGTTTCGACCGGCTCTGGCGGCGGCGGGACGTCGCCTTCCGGGAACTCGAGGACCACATCGTCCTTGTCGTTCAGTTCCACCGTCACGCGTCCGCCGTTGACCAGGCGGCCGAACAGCAGCTCGTCGGCCAGCGCCTTGCGGATCATGTCCTGGATCAGGCGCGACATCGGACGGGCGCCCATCTGCGGATCGAAGCCCTTCTTGGCGAGGAACTTGCGCAGCTTCTCGCTGAAGACGGCTTCCACCTTCTTCTCGTGCAGCTGTTCTTCCAGCTGCATCAGGAACTTGTCCACGACGCGCAGGATGATTTCCTCGTCCAGCGCGCGGAAGCTGATGATCGCATCCAGGCGGTTGCGGAACTCCGGCGTGAACATGCGCTTGATGTCGGCCATCTCGTCGCCTGCCGCCTTCGAATCCACGAAGCCCACGGAGCGCTTGGTCAGGCTTTCGGCGCCCGCGTTCGTGGTCATGATGATGATCACGTTGCGGAAGTCCGCCTTGCGGCCGTTGTTGTCGGTCAGCGTGCCATGGTCCATCACCTGCAGCAGGATATTGAAAATGTCCGGGTGGGCTTTTTCAATTTCGTCCAGCAGCAGCACCGCGTGCGGCTTCTTGGTGATGGCCTCGGTCAGCAGGCCGCCCTGGTCGAAGCCGACGTAGCCCGGCGGCGCACCGATCAGGCGCGACACCGCATGGCGTTCCATGTACTCCGACATGTCGAAGCGCACCAGCTCGATGCCGAGGATGAAGGCCAGCTGCTTGGCCACCTCGGTCTTGCCGACGCCGGTCGGACCGGAGAACAGGAAGGAGCCGATCGGCTTGTCCTGCTTGCCCAGGCCGGCACGGGCCATCTTGATCGCGGCCGACAGCGCTTCGATGGCCGGGTCCTGCCCGAACACCACGTTGCGCAGGTCGCGGTCGATGGTCTGCAGCTTGCTGCGGTCGTCCTGGTTGACCGTTTGCGGGGGAATCCGCGCGATCTTCGCGATGATGTCCTCGATCTCGGTCTTGCCGATGGTCTTCTTCTGCTTCGACTTCGGCAGGATGCGCTGGGCAGCACCGGCTTCATCGATCACGTCGATCGCCTTGTCGGGCAGGTGACGGTCGTTGATGAAGCGCGCCGCCAGTTCCGCCGCGGTGGACAGCGCCGACGACGAGTACTTCACGCCGTGGTGCTCTTCGAAGCGCGACTTCAGGCCACGCAGGATCTGCACGGTCTGCTCGACCGACGGCTCGTTGACGTCGACCTTCTGGAAGCGGCGGCTCAGCGCGTGGTCCTTCTCGAACACGCCGCGGAATTCCGTGAACGTGGTCGCGCCGATGCACTTCAGCTGGCCGTTCGCCAGGGCCGGCTTCAGCAGGTTGGACGCATCCAGCGTGCCGCCCGAAGCCGAACCGGCGCCGATGATCGTGTGGATCTCGTCGATGAACAGGATGCCGTTCGGCGTGTCCTTCAGCTGCTTCAGCACCGCTTTCAGACGCTGCTCGAAGTCGCCGCGGTACTTGGTGCCGGCCAGCAGCGCGCCCATGTCCAGCGAATACACGACGGCATTCTGCAGGATTTCAGGCACGTCTTCCTGGACGATGCGCCATGCCAGGCCTTCCGCGATCGCGGTCTTGCCGACACCAGCCTCGCCGACCAGCAGCGGGTTGTTCTTGCGGCGGCGGCACAGGATCTGGATCACGCGGTCCACTTCCTCTTCGCGGCCGATCAGCGGATCGATGCGGCCATCGGCGGCAGCCTTGTTCAAGTTCTGGGTGAACTGATCCAGCGGGCTTTCCTTGGTCTGGCCTTCGACCTGCGCTTCTTCCACGCCTTCCGACGCCTTCTGGCTGTCGATCTGCTGGTCCTTGCGCACGCCGTGCGAGATGAAATTGACCACGTCGAGACGGGTCACGCCCTGCTGGTGCAGGTAATACACCGCGTGAGAATCCTTCTCGCCGAAGATCGCCACCAGCACGTTGGCGCCGGTAACTTCCTTCTTGCCGTTCGAGGCGGATTGCACGTGCATGATCGCACGCTGGATCACGCGCTGGAAACCGAGGGTCGGCTGGGTATCGACCTCGCCCGTGCCGGGCACGGTCGGGGTGTTGTCGCCGATGAAATTCGTCAAGGTCTTGCGCAAATCTTCGATGTTGACCGCGCACGCACGCAGGACTTCAGCGGCCGACGGGTTGTCGAGCAGCGCCAGAAGCAGGTGTTCGACCGTGATGAACTCGTGTCGAGCCTGCCGCGCTTCGACAAAGGCCATATGTAAAGAGACTTCCAATTCCTGCGCAATCATACTTCCTCCATCACGCACTGCAGGGGATGACCTGCCTTGCGCGCATGCGTTAATACAAACTCCACTTTGGTACACGCTATATCTTTGGAAAACACGCCGCACACCCCTTTACCATGGCGATGTACGGAAAGCATGATCTGCGTGGCCGTCTCGCGATCCTTATTGAAGTACTCCTGGATGATGGCGACCACGAACTCCATGGGTGTGTAGTCGTCATTCAGCAGCGCCACCTGGTACAGGGGGGGTGGCTTTACGGTCTGCCGCTCCAGCAGCTGTTCGGTATCGTGCTTGGTTGCCATAAGAGTATTCTAAGATGCTTTCGCTGTTCGTGCGTACGTTAACAATCAGGGACAAACAAGGTAGTTTCCTGTGCGATCCCATGTGCTTTCCATCTTACGCGTTTTCCCTGCTGCGCGCAGATGGCGCCCCGATTGCAAAAATCAAGAGCTTGTTCTAAAGCAGTAGTGAAAGTTTTTGCAACACGTGCTCAAAACCGCTTGACTTACAAGATTATTGCAACAACAATGCAGTTATTGACATGTACTTATGTACTTGTTGATAAGAAGTGAGCAGGCTGAGGAGGGGGCAAGAAGCTTCTTGCTTTTATGGCTCGTGTGATTCGTTTTTAATCGAAGGTTATTTTATGGCAACAGGTACTGTGAAGTGGTTCAATGATTCCAAAGGTTTTGGCTTCATCACCCCAGATGACGGCGGCGAAGATTTGTTCGCGCACTTCTCCGCAATCAATATGAACGGTTTTAAGACCCTCAAAGAAGGTCAAAAAGTCCAATTCGAAGTCACGCAAGGCCCTAAAGGCAAGCAAGCTTCCAACATCGTGGGCGCGTAAGTTTCCCTCGGAAGCAAAAAGCCCCGCTCCGGCGGGGCTTTTTTTGTTTGGACGCCGTTTCCTCAGCCGCGGTGTCCGATACCTCCATGGCCGAGCCCTTCCACCAGGGTGGCATACAGCGCCGGCACATCGCGCAGGATCTCGTCGACTTCGGGATCTTCCAGCGCCCGCTTCTCCTCGATCGGCTTCATCAGTCTCTGGTGGCGCTCGGCCAGTTCCCGGCCGCAGGCGGCCAGGGCCGGCGCCACTCGCGGGTCGCGTTCCAGCCCCAGCAGATAATCGACGCCGCCCAGGCGCTGCACGCCGTAGAGCAGCTGGCCGATCAGCTCATATTTGGGCGCGTCCGACATCCGCGCCTCAGCCCATGCACTCGATCATCACCTCGCCGAAGCCCGAGCACGACACCTGGGTCGCGCCTTCCATCAGGCGGGCGAAGTCATAGGTGACCCGCTTCGAGGTGATCGCTTTCTCCATCGAGCTGATCAGGAGATCGGCCGCCTCCGTCCAGCCCATGTGGCGCAGCATCATCTCGGCCGACAGGATCAGCGAGCCCGGGTTCACATAGTCCTTGCCCGCATACTTGGGCGCGGTGCCGTGGGTGGCCTCGAACATCGCCACCGAGTCCGACATGTTGGCGCCCGGTGCGATGCCGATGCCGCCCACCTGGGCCGCCAGCGCATCCGAGATGTAGTCGCCGTTCAGGTTCAGGGTGGCGATCACGCTGTATTCGGCCGGGCGCAGCAGGATCTGTTGCAGGAAGGCGTCGGCGATCGAATCCTTGACCGTGATGTCGCGGCCGGTCTTCGGATTCTTGAACTTGCACCACGGGCCGCCATCGATCAGCTCGGCGCCGAACTCGCGCTGGGCCAGCGCATAGCCCCAGTCGCGGAAGCCGCCTTCCGTGTACTTCATGATATTGCCCTTGTGGACCAGGGTCACCGAGGGCTTGTCGTTGTCGATCGCATACTGGATTGCCTTGCGCACCAGGCGCTCGGTGCCTTCGCGCGAGACCGGCTTGACGCCGATGCCCGAGCTCTCCGGGAAGCGGATCTTCCTGACGCCCATTTCGTTCACGAGGAAGTCGATGATCTTCTTCGCGCCTTCGGATTCGGCGGCCCATTCGATACCGGCGTAGATGTCTTCGGAGTTCTCGCGGAAGATCACCATCTGGGTCTTCTGCGGCTCCTTCAGCGGCGAAGGCACGCCGGCAAAGTAGCGCACCGGGCGCAGACAGACGTACAGGTCCAGCTCCTGGCGCAGCGCCACGTTCAGCGAACGGATGCCGCCGCCGACCGGGGTCGTCAGCGGGCCCTTGATCGAGACCACATATTCCTTCACCGCGTCCAGCGTCTCGGGCGGCAGCCAGACGTCGGGACCGTAGACCCGGGTCGACTTCTCGCCCGCGAAGATCTCCATCCAGACGATCGTGCGCTGGCCGCCGTAGGCTTTCGCCACCGCCGCGTCGACCACCTTGCGCATCACCGGGGTAATGTCCACGCCCGTGCCGTCGCCCTCGATATAGGGGATGATCGGCTGGTCCGGCACGTTCAGCGAGCCATCCTGGTTGACGGTGATCTTTTTACCTTCGGCGGGCACTTGAATATGTTCGTACATTGAGATCTCCGAAATACAATACGGATTGCTATTTTGCTCTAAAAACCTCTTCCATGTCCCTCATCTTATTTAATAAGCCATTCCAGGTCCTCTGCCAGTTCAGCGCCGAGCCGGGCCGCGCCTCGCTCGCCGACTATATAGATATCCCCAACATCTACCCGGCCGGCCGCCTGGACGCCGACAGCGAAGGCCTGATGCTGCTCACCGACGACGGCAAGCTGCAGCACCGCATCGCCCATCCGGACCAGAAGGAAGCCAAGACGTATATCGTGCAGGTAGAAGGCGTGCTCGAGCCTGCCCTGCTCGCCCGCCTGCAGGCGCCGCTCGACCTCGGCGACTTCGTGACCAAGCCATGCCGCGCGGTGCAGATCGCCGAACCCGAATGGCTGTGGCCGCGCAATCCGCCGATCCGGGCCCGCCAGGACAAGCCGACCAGCTGGATCGCGATCACGCTCGAAGAGGGCAAGAACCGCCAGGTGCGGCGCATGACGGCCGCGGTCGGCTTGCCGACCTTGCGCCTGGTGCGCATGAGCATCGGACCGTTTTCGCTGTCCAGCCACCCGCTGATGCCGGGCGAGTGGATGGAAGTGCCGGCGGAGGCCGTGGGCGCCGCCAAGGCACGCGGCGCTTGATTTGCTTCAAGTTTGACAAGCTAAGGCAGGACAGACCCCTGCCGTTAACAAGCCAGATCCGCGTCCGTGGGTCGACTTCTTAACGAAAAGGAATCGCAATGACCAAACTCCTCGCTGGGCTGTTTGCTTCGCTGTTCGCCGTTTCCGTCGTCGCCGCCACCCCGGCCGCTCCCGCCGCGGCACCGGCCGCTGCCGCCGCCGAGCCGGCTGCCGTGGCCCCGAAGAAAATGAAGAAGATGAAAAAGATGAAGAAAGCGCACAGCGCCGAAGCGATGCCTACCGATCCTGCCACGAAGTAATTGCCAAAAACCGGGGTCAGAGTCCGGTTTTGAGCAATTGATCAACGAAAAAACCCGCCGGACCAAATGGTCGGGCGGGTTTTTCATCCTTCAGAACCTGCGCGGCAGAGGCCGCGCGGCGGTGTCGCTAATTAGGCCGACAGGGCCTTGATAGCGGCAGCCAGGCGGCTCTTGTGGCGAGCGGCCTTGTTCTTGTGGATGATTTTCTTGTCAGCGATGCTGTCGATGGTCGACACGGACTGCTGGAAGATGGTGGTCGCAGCGGCCTTGTCGCCAGCCTGGATGGCCTTCTTGACAGCCTTGATTGCGGTGCGCAGGGTCGAGCGCTGAGCCGAGTTGTGAGCGTTTTGCTTAACTGCTTGACGAGCGCGCTTACGCGCCTGTGCGGTATTTGCCATGGAATTTCCTAATCGGTGTAAGTTGCGTCCGCAAACACCTCAAACGATTAGTGTCTGCCAACTGAATTCAATACAGCCCTCGATTATAGCGAAGGTTTCATCGCAGGGCAATTCCAAATTCATACTCCTGTCCGCTTTCCTCTGCAAAATGCGACGCCCGCAAGTTTTCGCGGGCTATTGCCCAGCTATAATCGCGGCCTATGAACCTACTCCGAACCCTGGCGGCCATCTCGAGCATGACGATGGTTTCCCGCCTCACCGGCCTGCTGCGCGACACCCTATTCGCCCGCGCTTTCGGCGCCAACCCCTACACCGACGCCTTCTATATCGCGTTCCGCCTGCCCAACCTGCTGCGCCGGCTGTTCGGCGAAGGCGCTTTCTCGCAAGCCTTCGTGCCCATCCTGGCCGAATACAAGACCCAGCAGGGCGAAGCGGCGACCAAGAGCCTGGTCGACCACGTCGCCAATACCCTGGTCTGGGCGACCGTGCTGGTCAGCATCGTCGGCATCGTCGGCGCGCCGCTGATCCTGATGGGCATCGCCAGCGGTCTGGACGGTGACGGTTTCGACAAGGGCGTGGTCATGACCCGCCTGATGTTCCCCTACATCGCCTGCATGTCCTTCGTGGTGCTGTCCGGCGCCGTGCTGAATACCTGGCGCGAATTCAAGATCCCGGCCTTCACGCCGGTGCTGTGGAATCTGTCCTCGATCTTCTTCTCGCTGTTTCTGGTCAAGTACTTCGAGGTGCCGATCTATTCGATGGCGGTGGCCGTGATGGTCGGCGGCGTCGCCCAGATCGCGATCCAGATCCCGGCCCTGAAGCGTATCGGCATGCTGCCGCGCCTGTCCCTCAATCCGCTGGCCGGCCTGAACGACCCGGGCGTGCGCCGCATCCTCAAGAAGATGGGCCCGGCCGTGTTCGCTGTTTCCGCTGCCCAGATCAGCCTGCTCATCAACACCAACTATGCCTCGAACATGGGCGGCGGCGCCGTCTCGGTGCTGCAATATGCCGACCGCCTGATGGAATTCCCGACCGGGATCCTGGGCGTGGCGCTGGGCACCATCCTGCTGCCCAGCCTGTCCAAGGCCAACACCGACGGCGACATCGCCGAATACTCGGCCCTGCTCGACTGGGGCCTGCGCCTGACCCTGCTGCTGGCCCTGCCCGCCGCGGTCGGCCTGGCGGCTCTGTCGACGCCCCTGATCGCCGCCCTGTTCAATTACGGTGAGTTCAAGGCCGCCCACGTGGCCGCCGCCACCGCGCCGCTGATGGCCTATGCCGTCGGCCTGCTGGGCATCATCCTGGTCAAGATCCTGGCGCCCGCCTTCTATGCGCGCCAGGACATCCGCACCCCGGTGCGCATCGCCATCGGCGTGCTGTTCGCGACCCAGGCCATGAACCTGGTTTTCGTGCAGCTGATGGGCATGGGCGTGGCCGGGCTGGCGCTGTCGATCGGCATGGGCGCCTGCCTCAACGCGCTGTTCCTGTACCTGGGCCTGCGCCGTCGCCAGATCTACACGCCGCACGCCGGCTGGCTGCCCTTCTTCCTGAAAGTGGTGGTCGCGACCGCGCTGATGGGCCTGGCCGCCTGGTTCAGCCAGGCGCAGCTCGACTGGGCGGCGCTACGCGCGCATCCGGTTCTGCGCATCGGCGCCCTGCTGCTGATCATCGGCCTGAGTGCGGCCGTCTACTTTGCGGTGCTGTTCGTGCTGGGCTTCCGTCCGCGCGACTTCATGCGCCGGGCGAAGTAAGCAAGTCGCCCGCGAGGGCGTCGAAGGCAAGGCGCGTCAGCGGCGGTTGGGCTCGTGCGCGTTCTTGTCCTTGTTTTCCTTGTCGTCCTTCTCGTCGTCGCCGGTGCCCGAGTCTTCGGCCGGCTGCGGCGGCTCCGGCGCTTCCGGCGCTTCCACCTTCTCGGGCGGCGCCTGGACGGGTTCGGGCGGTGGCGGCGGTTCCGCCGGCGAGGGCTTCATGATGCCGGGGTTGCCGCGCCCCGGGAACAGCGAAGGCGGCTCGGACGGCGGTTGGCCCGGCTGGCCTGGCTGACCAGGCGGATTCTGAACCTGGCCCGGCTGGCCCGGCTGCCCTGGCGGGATCTGAACCTGCCCCGGCTGCCCCTGCGCCACGCCCTGCCCGGTCGCCGCAAACTTCCAGTCCGCGATGTGCTCGCGGTTCTCCAGGCCCTGGAAGCGCGCGTCGAAATTCGCCTGCTTCAGCGGCTTCGATTGCGACAGGCTGTACACGGCCACCACGCCGCTGCCGCCGCTGCCATTGAGGCCATTACCCTTGTTCAGCCAGACGATGCCCCACTCGGCCTTGCCGGTGATCGGGTCGACGAAGATCTTGCGCAGGTGGCGGCGGACGCCGGGCACGCGCGGGTCCTTCAGCAGCTCCTCCAGCGAAGGCGGCTGGGTCGGCTGGCCGCGCGGCGTGGCCTCGGCATAGCTGGTCAGCGCGGCGCTGAAGGCGGCGCCGATCTCCAGCAGCTCTTCCTCGGCGGCGGCGCGCCGCAGCAGGGCGTCCGCCTTCAGGGTGGCGGCGCCCACCAGGCCGATGATCGCCACCAGCACGATCAGGCCGACGTAGGTGAAGCCGCCCGCGCCGCCTGCCCTGAACGAAGGCCGCGCAGCTACCATTCCGAATACGGCTTGCCGTTGCGCCCCTTGCCCCCGGCGCTGCTGTGCAGGTCGTAGACGCTGCCGCGCGACGGGTCGTCGGGCGGCACGATCACCCAGTTGGCGTCCGTCTCCGCGATCGGGTCCATGGGCAGGTGGGGCAGGTATTTTTTCTCGACCAGCTGGTCCAGCGATTCAGGATAGCGGCCGGTGTCGGCATAGAACTGGTCGATCACGGCGCGCGTGTTGCGCAGGTTCTCGGCCAGGATGGTCTCTTTGGTCTTGTCGACGCTGGGGAAGAAACGCGGTACGGCAAGCGTCAGCAGCAGGGCCACGATGCCCAGCACGATCAGCAGTTCGATCAGGGTAAATCCGCGATTGCGCTTCATCTCGTCACCATTTGCTGTAGGCGATGCCGTTCAGGCCGACCCTGCCAGAGCGCGAATATACGTCGTACACGTCGTCGCCCTCGCGCGGTTCCTTGGCCTCGCTGGCGTAGCTGCGCTTGCCCCAGGTCTGGGCGTCTTCGAGGGCCGCGTCGGCGGCGAAGGGATCGCGCGGCAGACGGCGCAGGAAGTAGATCTTGGCCTTTTTCGGATTGCGCTGGTCCACCACGCCGTCCACCAGCAGCTCCAGCTTGGGAGGATAACCGGTGGCGCCGACCGTCTTGGCGATGCGGCCCTCGTCGCTGGCCTTTTTATATGCGTCGATGGCGAGGCGGATCTCGCGCAGGGCCAGGCGCAGGTCCTGTTCGTGGCGGCGCTGCACGGCCATGCTGGCGGCTGGCACCACCATGGCCCCGAGCAGGGCCAGGATGGCGAGCGTGACCAGTAGCTCGATCAGCGTGAAGCCGCGCGCCCTACGCATCATTGCCGGGCCGGTACCGGCGTCACATCCGGTTGCGGGAGCGGCACTGCCTGCACGCCCGGCGTCGGCGGCAGCGCGGTCGCGGGACTCGAGGGCGGTGCGGAAGGCGGCTGCCCGCCCATGTTGACGCTGGTGGCCGGGACCATCGCCGGCGCCGGCGCCGGTGGCTGTGCTGCGGCCGGCGCTGCCGGCTGCGGGCGGCCAGGCGGCGTGGCCGGCAGGCGTACGGCCACGTCCGGACGGCGGCGGAAGCTGGCCTCGGTGCCGGCGTTGAACTCCGCAGCGTTGGCGGCCGGACGCTGGATATTCCGCACCAGGTGGGGCGTGATCGACAGCACCACCTCGGTCTTGTCGCGGGTATCCTGGCGGCTGCCGAACAGGCGGCCGACCAGCGGCAGGTCGCCCAGGCCCGGCAGGTGCGTCGCGCTGCTGCGCTCGTCGTTCTTGATCAGGCCCGCCAGCACCTGGTTCTCGCCGTCCTTCAGCTGCAGCATGGTGGCGGCCGAGCGCGTGCCGATGCGGTAGGCGGTGGTGCCGCTCTTGGTCTCGATGGTGTCGACCAGGGTGCTGGCCTCGAGCGAGATGCGGATGCCGATCTCGTTGTTCAGGTAGATGGTCGGCTCGACGTTCAGGGTCAGGCCGACGTCGACGTAGTTCACCGATTCCGAGGCGAAGCCGCCCACGCCCGAGGAGATGGTGGTGGTGATGGTCGGCAGCTTGTCGCCGATGACGACCTTGGCCTTTTCCTTGTTGCGCACGCGGATGCGCGGCGCGGCCAGGGTGTTGGCGTCGCCGTCGGTCTTCTTCGCCGAGATCACCGCCGAGACGCCGGAGACGCCGATGTTCCCCGAGTTCAGGCCGCGCAGCTGGTCGATCGTCAGCGGCACGTCGCCGACGTTCTTCAGCGGCGCGAACGACAGCGCGGTCGGCCAGTCGACGCCCAGGTCAAGCAGGCGGTTGCGCTGCACTTCCAGCACTTCGACGTCGAGCACCACCTCGGGCTCAGGCACGTCCTGCAGTTGCACCAGCTGGGTGGCCAGCTTGACCGCTTCCGGGCTGTCGCGCAGGATCACCAGGTTCAGCTTCTCGTCCACCACCACGTCGCGCGATTTCAGGATGGTCTTGAGCGTGTTGGCGATGCTCTTCGCCTCCGCATTCGCCAGGTAGAAGGTTTTTACCGTCATCTCCTGATATTCCTTCTGCTTGGCCGCCACGTTCGGGTAGATCAGGATGGTGTTGCCGTCCATGACCTGGCGCTCCAGCTGGTTGGTCATCAGGAGGTAGTAGACGGCCGATTCGACGGTGCTGTTCTTCAGGAAGATGGAGGCGCGCTGGTCGGTCTTGACGTCCTTGTCGAACAGGAAGTTCAGGCCGGAGTGGCGCGCGATGACCTCGAAGATCTGCTTGATCGGGGCGTCGCGGAATTCCAGGCTGATCGGGGTCCGGAAGGCTTGCGCCAGCGCCGCTTCGGCCGGCGCGGCGGCGTTCTTTTCGTTCACCTCCGCCAGCAGCTGGCGCGCCGGCTCATGGCTCGGACGCTCGCTCAGGATCGCGCCCAGCTTCAGGCGCGCCGCCTCGTAATCCTTGCGTTCGATGGCGGCGCGCGCATCCTCGAACAGCACTGCATGGCGGCGGTCGGCCTCGACCTGGCGCAGGCCGGCGCGGGCGCGGTCGTTGACCGGATCGATGGCCAGCACGCGCTGGTAGTTTTCCAGGGCCAGCTGCACCTTGCCGTCGGCGATCTCGCGGTCGGCCTGGGTCAGCAGGCGGTTGGTGGCGCCGTCGCGCGCGCGCAGGTAGGCCGACTTGTAGCCGGCATTGGCCGGGTCGGCGGCCACCGCTTCCTGGTACTTCAGCAGGCCGGCTTCGACCTTGTCCTGGGCGACCAGCGCATTGCCTTCGCGGTAGGCCATCTGGCCGGCGCAAGCGGACAGCAGCACGGACACCGCCACACAGATGGCCAGGTTAAACGACGGGCGAGGCATCACTCGAACACTCCAATATTGAGCTGCTGAACGGTGTTCAGCGGCAGGTAAGTCAGGGTCAGCACCGGCGGCGCAATGGCGTCGACGCGGTAGGTGCCGTCGATCAGGGCCTTGTCGCGCACGACGTAGGTGCGGTCGCCGCGCGCCAGATAGACCTCCCAGGTGCCGTCGGCCACCAACTTGCCGATGAAGGTAAACGGCAACGGCGGCGCGCTCGGCGGCGGAGGCGGCGGCGCAGGTTGCGGCGGCGGCGGGGGCGGCGTCCAGTCCTGGCGCCCGAAGACGCCATTCTCGGCCTGGCGGAACTGGGTGTCGCTGTCGCCGATCAGGGTTTCGCGCGGGACCAGGGCCAGGATGGGCGCGCCGGCAGCATTGCCGCCGGCGGCGGGCGCACGCGTGGCAGCGGGTGCAGTGGCAGGAACCAGCACCGCCGCACGCGGGCCGGGCGCGCGTTCGACCGCCTCCGCCACTTCGGTGTCTGGCGTGCGGTCGCCGAACAGCACCAGCAGCGCGGCGCCCGCCAGGGCCGCGCCCAGCACCAGATGGCGCGGCCTCATGGCGCGGCTCCCGGTGCGTCCTTCAGGTACAGGGTCAGGCGCAGGCGCGCCTCCACCGCGGGGTCGCCGATGGTGTCGCGGCGGAAGCTGACGTCGTCCAGCGAGGCGAAGGGGATGGCGCGCAGCGCGCCGAAGGCGAACTGCCAGATCGCGCCATAGCTGCCCTTCACCGGCAGGTTGACCTGGTAGGTGGTCACGCGTGCATTGCGGTCGTAGCCGGTCTTGTACTCGCCCTGGCTCAGCGTCAGGCCGTTCTTCGCGGCCAGCGTGAACAGGGTCTTGACCTGCTGCTCGGCGTAGCGGCGCGGGCCGAGCGCGGCGTAGAAGGCGTCCAGGTTGTCGGGCGGCGGCGCGGCCGGCACCGCCGGCGCCGCAGCAAGGGCGGGCACCGGCGACGGCAGGCTCGCACTGCGCGCTGCCGCAGCCTTGAGGGCATCGCGTTCGAGCTCCACCTGCGTGCTCGCATACAGGGTCCAGCCCAGCGCTGCCAGGCAGGCCACGTAGGCCAGACCGGCCACGGCCAGCACCGGATTGGCGCGCACCGCCAGCTGCAGGCGCAGCATCATGCCGCCGAAGGAGATGGACTTCATTGCGCCCCCCTCCACTGCGCATCGAGCTGGAAGCGGATCGGCCGGTTCGGATCCTGTTCGTTGATCTCATGGCGCGCCAGGCTGACGGCGCTGAACCACTCGCCCTTCTGCAGCTGCTCGACGTAGGCGATCATGTCGTCGCTGCTTTTCGCCTCGGCGGTGATGCGGACCCGGTTCTTGCGCGCGTCCGGCTCCAGCGACAACAGCGCGATGTTGGCCGGGGTGCCGGCCTGCACCGCATCGTGCAGCGCGCGCCACGGCAGGTTCAGCTGCAGCACGGCGGCGTTCACCGCGCTCGCCTGGGCCTCGGGCACGGGCGTGCGCACGGCCACGGCGCTCGACGCCGGCGCCTGCACGCGCACCCGCGATTGCGACTGCAGCTGCGCGAGTTCGCGCTGGTGGCGCTGGAGTCCGGCGTGGGCGAAGGCCAGCGCGGCGCCGGCCACGGCCAGCATCAGCGCCACCGCCCATGCCGGACGCGAGGTGCGGAACAGCTCGCGCGCCAGGCTGGGCGGCGCGAAATCGATGCGGACCTTCTTCATGGCGCCCTCCCCGTCATTGCCAGCCGCGCGATGTCCGGCCACAGCGGGTCGAGCTCATCCTCGAACAGGGTGCAGGCGAATTTCAAACGTCCCGCGCTGCTGGCCCAGCCTTTCGGCGCCGGGCCGCTGACTTGCAGGCGCTCCGGCCGGCCCAGGCCGACGCGCAAGGCTTCGCGGGCGACGTGGCCTTCCAGCCAGTCGCGGTCGGCGCCTTCCGGAATCGGCGCGGTGCGCACCGCGGCCAGCTGCTTGCCGTCGAAGGCGGCCACGCTCAGCACGCCGCCGTGCACCAGTCCGAACCAGGCGCCGGGCCGGCGCATCGAACGGTGCTGGTTCAGTGCGGCCACCAGTTGCGGCACCACCTCGACCACGCGGAAGCCGTGATCGGCGGCGGCCTGCTGCAGCTGGTCCAGCAAGGCCTGCGGCATGGCGGCGGCCAGGAAGGGTTGTGTGACGCTCCAGTCGGCGCGGATCTGCCAGCCCGCCGGACTGGCGCCGAACAGGGACTGGAAGCGCAGCGCGCAGGCGGCTTCCAGGTCGGCCATGCGGCTCGCGCCGGCGGGCGGCGACACCTGCCACAGGCGCACCAGCTCGTCCGACAGCACCACGCGCAGGGCCCAGCCTTCATTCCGGTATTCGGCCAGCAGCGCGCTCACTTCGCGCGCGATGGCGTCGAAGCCGTTCGCGGCAAAGCGCGCCTGGCCGAGCAGCTGCGTGCGCTCGTGCGGCCAGATGCTGGTGCGCACCAGCGCCAGGCCGTCGGGCGCGACGCCCAGCCGCAGGGACTGTCCGAACCACTTACGCATGCAGGGTCACCCGTTTGATCTCTTCGATGGTGGTGGCGCCGCGCCTGACCAGGTCGAGCGCCGCAAGGCGCAGGCTGCGCGTGCCGTTCGCGGCGGCGGCGGCCTTGATGCGGCGGATCGGCTGCTTGTCGACGATCAGCTCGCGGATCTCGTCGTTCAGGGTCAGGATCTCGGCAATCGAGCGGCGCCCCTTGTAGCCGGTGCCGCGGCAGTCGCCGCAGCCCTTCCCGCGCATGAACAGGTAGTCGCCCACCTCTTCCGGATGCAGGTGCGCCGAGGCCAGCTCCGCGGCGTCAGGTTCGTAGGGCGTGGCGCAGTGCGGGCAGTTCATGCGGATCAGGCGCTGGGCCCAGATCCCATTCAGCGCTGACACGAAGGCATACGGATCGATGCCCATGTGGGTGAAGCGGCCGAACACATCGAACACGTTGTTGGCGTGGACGGTGGTCAGCACCAGGTGTCCGGTCAGCGCCGACTGCACCGCGATTTCCGCGGTCTCGCGGTCGCGGATCTCGCCGACCATGATCTTGTCCGGGTCGTGGCGCAGGATCGAGCGCAGGCCTTTGGCGAAGGTCAGGCCCTTCTTTTCGTTCACCGGAATCTGCAGGATGCCGGGCAGCTGGTATTCGACCGGGTCCTCGATGGTGATGATCTTCTCGCGGCCGTTGTGGATCTCGGTCAGCGCGGCGTACAGCGTGGTGGTCTTGCCGGAACCGGTCGGCCCCGTCACCAGCAGCATGCCGTAGGCTTCCTGCGCCAGCGAACGCAGGGTCGCCAGCGAAGGCGCATCGAAGCCCAGCGCTTCCAGCGTCAGCGCGCCGTAGGACTCGATCATGGCGCGCTTGTCGAGGATACGGATGACCGCGTCCTCGCCGTGGATGCTGGGCATGATGGAGACGCGCAGGTCGATCTCGCGCCCGCCGGATTCGACGCGGAAGCTGCCGTCCTGCGGGACGCGGCGCTCGGCGATGTCGAGTTCGGCCAGCACCTTCAGGCGCGAGATGATGTGCTCGGCCAGCTCGATGCCGCCGACCGAGGCCGCGTGATCGAGCACGCCGTCGACGCGGTATTTGACGGCCAGGCCGCCGGCCGTGCTCTCGAGGTGGATGTCGGAAGCGCCGGCCTTCAGCGCATCGTACAGGGTCGAGTTGACCAGCTTGACGGCCGGGCTGGCGCCTTCGGACACCGAGGCGAAGGACAGCACGGCCGCGGTCTTGCCGTCGCGCCGGCCCTCCCCGCTGTCGCCGACCAGCGAGTCGACCGCGCGCGCCGATTCCTCCTGCTTGCCCAGGTAGGCCTGGATGTCGCCGGCCAGCGCCAGGCGCAGGTGCAGCGGACGCGCCGCCGTGCAGCCGGCCTGCGCGGCCAGCCAGGTCTGCAGATCCAGGTCGAACGGGTCGGCGATCACGCCGGTCAGCAGGCCCTGCCCATCGCGCAGCAGCACGCAGTGGCGCGCCAGCGCGAGCGCCAGCGGCAGCAGGTCGAAAGCCGGCTGCTGGCCGAACATCTCGAGCGTTTCCATGACCGTCAGGCCGAAGGGCTCGGCCAGCTGGCGCACGATCTGGCGCGGCTCCAGTCCGGACAAGGCCTGCAGCTCCTCGACCAGCGAGCGCTGCGACTGCCGGCTCTGCGAACGCGCACGCGCCAGCAACGCCGCGTCGAACATATCGATGCTTGAAACGCTCACGACATGTCTCCGGCAAGGTCGAAAATCGGCATATACAGCAGCACCACGATGGCGCCCACCACCAGGCCGATGGCGGCCATCAGCAGCGGCTCGAAAGTGCGCGTGAAGCGGTCGATCCAGCGCCCGATCTCGCCGTCGTAGAAGGCGGCCGAGCGGGTCAGCATCGGGCCCATCTCGCCGGTGCGCTCGCCCACGCGCAGCATGCGCAGCGAGATCGGCGTGGTCAGGCCGTTGGCTTCGAAGGCGTCCGACAGCGGGCGCCCGGATTCGATCGCGCCCTTGGCCGCGCGCAGGCCGGCGCGGATGCCGGGCGAGACCATGGCCTGCACGGTCTCGATCGCGCTCACCAGCGTGATGCCGCCTTCGTTCAGCATGCCCAGGGTCAGGTAGAGCCGCGACAGCTCGTACACGCGGGCGCGCTCGCCGATGCCGGGCAGCTTGGCCAGCAGGCGCGCCGCGCCGCCCTGGCGCAGCACGCGGCGGATGCCCCAGCCGGCCAGGAAGATCGCGGCGGCGAAGGACAGCAGCAGGCCGCTCGCGTGGCGGCCGGCGAACTGGCCCCACTCCAGCATCAGGCGCGACATCCACGGCAGGTTGCGCCCTGCCCCCTGGTACACCTCGGCGAAGCGCGGCACCACATAGGACATCAGGAAGATCGAGACGCCGCCGCCGACCACCAGCAGGATCACGGGGTAGATGGAGGCGCTGACGATCTTCGCGCGCACGATGTCGATGCGCTGCTGGTATTCGATATAGCGTTCGAGCGCGCGCGGCAGGTCGCTGGTGCCTTCGGCGGCGCGCACGATGCCGACGTACAGCGGCGGGAACAGGGCCGGCTGCTCGGCCAGCACGCCGGAGAAGCGCTTGCCCTCGCGCAGGCCGGCCAGCAGGCGTTCCAGCACGGCGCGGGTGGCAGGACTGGATTCCTTTTCCAGCAGGGCTTCGAGGCCCTCGACGATGCCCAGGCCCGCGGTGAGCAGGGCCAGCAGCTCCTGGCTGAACAGCACCAGCGACAGCTTGCCGCCTGCGCGCCGCTGGAAACCGAAGCCGGCCGCGCGCGCCGGTTCGATCGCGCTCACGTACAGGCCGCGCGCCTCGACCTGGCGGCGCGCGTCCGCCTCATCCGAGGCATCGACCACCACGCTGGCGATGGTCATGTCGGGAGCGAGAGTGCGAACTGCGAACTGCACGAAAAATTCTACTGCGAGCTGATGTCGGCAGCGTCGCCGGCGCCGCCGGGCTGGCCGTCCTTGCCCAGCGAGACGATCTCGTACTCGCCCTTGGCGCCGGGGGCACGGTATTGGTAGGCATGACCCCAGGGGTCGGCCGGCACGCCTTTCTTCAGGTAGGGACCGTTCCATTTGCCGGCCGCGGTGGGCGGCGCGGCCATCAGGGCGTTCAGGCCTTCCTCGGTGGTCGGATAGCGGCCGACGTCGAGCCGGTAGGTGTCGAGCGATTTTTCGAAGGCGTCGATCTGGGCGCGCGCCACCGTGACTTCGGACTTGCCGAGCTGCGAGAAATACTTGGGACCGACATAGGCGGCCAGCAGACCGATGATGACGATCACCACCAGCAGTTCGAGCAGCGTGAAACCTGCGCTGCGGTACACCTTCGAAACCATCCCTACTCCTTTGTGCCTTTGGAAAGCTTAGCCGTGCAAGGCTACCATGCGCCCAGACGCACAGACAATTTCTTTTTATGAATTAAATCAACATGCGGCTGCCAAAACGATGCCCGCTAATAAAGGGGTCAGCGGACTTCCGGCAGGCCGCCCGAGCCGGGCTGACAGGTGCCGGCGCGGCAGACGGCGCCCGGGTCCATCAGGAACTGGCAGGTCGACACCCGCCCGGCTGCGGTATTGGCGGCGCGCCGCTCTTCCTTGTAGCGCTCGCCCAAGGCCTCGATGTCGGCCTGCGACGTGGTCGCCGACGACCACGCGAGATAGCTCTCCGGACCGCCGCAGGCGCGTGCGCCCAGGGGCAGCGAATGGCATTGGGCATCGCTGGAGCAGCTAGCCGTGCCGGCCAGTGCGCGGATGCGGGCCAGGGTGTCGCCCTGCCCCTCCTTCGGCGCGATGCGGGATTGCGGCGCCTGTGCTGCCCGGGGGGCTTGCGGTGCGGCCGTGGTGCAGGCGGTGCAGCCGGCCAGTAGTAAAAGGATCAATGTTCGCATCCGGTCATGATGCGCCTCAAGTTATGCTAGCGTCAACCGCGCGCCCGGTGCACATAAGAAAATCAGACAGGGATCGAAGCCGAGCATAGGAAACACTGCGCTGCATTTATTTATGCAAACATTATTCTGCCTAACTCATCCATGACCACATGTTCATTTGCGTGTTCGTTATCGAACAAAAGTTATCTTTATTGATATACTTCGTGCTAATCTTTTGCGCAGCATCAGCAGTATTGCAAGCCGCGCCTCCACGCTTCTTCCAACGACAAAGGTACCCAATATGACCAGGACCACACTTCGCGGCGGCGTCTTCAAGCGCATGCTCGGCGCGGCTGTACTCGCCCTCGCTTCGGCGAGCGCAGCCCATGCGGCCGTCATCACCTTTGAAGGCCAAGCCGGCCCGGCGTATAACGGGAGAAGCTTCCAGGAGGCCGGCTATACTGTCTCCTTCGTGGATGCCGGCGGCGACGCGGATCCTGGAACAGTACTGATCGGGCGTTTCATCGACGGCAGCACGCCGGTCACGAACGCGGCCACCTGCGCCCCCAGCATCTGCCCGACAAACAACCCGACCACTTACTTCGACCTGTTCAATACGGGCCTGATCGACATCATCGCGGCCCCGACCGGCTCGACCTTCCGCTTCAGCGGACTCGACGCAAGCTTCATTGCCTCGGCCGATGTTCAGTATCCGGATTTTCCGGCTGCCCTGCGCGTGATCGGTCTGCGCCCGGATGGGACCACTACCTTCATCGAGTTCGCTATCCCGAACACGCTTGCCTTCCAGACCTACAACGCTGCCGATGTCATGAATGGACTGGCATTCTCGCAGGAAGACTTCGTCGAGATCGGCATCGCTGGCCTCAGCTGCAACTTTGCCGGCCAATGTAGCGGCCTGGACAACAGCCCGGGCGAGATCGGCATCGACAATATCGTCTTGTCCGATTTGCCGCCGACGAACCCGGTGCCGGAACCGGCGACCTTGTCGCTGCTGGCCTTCGGCCTGCTGGGCCTGAGCGCCCGTGCACGCCGCCGCCACTGATCGCCAGCCCCGCCCCAGCTTTGCCGGCGCAGCCAGCGGAACCATCCGCATGCTGCACCGGCGTCTCGCCTCCCCGCCGTTGCCCTCCCGCATGCTGATGCACTAGCACAAATTTCCACTTGTGTGAAATTGTTTATACAAATCTTTACGTATCCAGAGTGATAACGTCGCTTCGACACGACGTTGCGCCAAAGCATCAAATCTTTCTCGTGGGATATTTCCTACAATCATGAGCGAACTTCGCCTATTTCCACGCAAAACTATTTCGAAATTTCAATATTTGCAAGAGAATAACTAAAAAAGTGTTGAGTTGCGGAAAATTTCCTGCCTACAATAGCTCATCTGTTGAACGCAACCTCTTCCGCACCATGAAACTTCACGCCATCCGTTCCGTCTCTGCCCTCTGCATCGCCGTGATCCTCGCCGCCTGCGGTGGTGGACAAGCCGACCAGCTGACCCAGACCGCCGCCGCCGTGACGGTATCCGGCCAGTCGGGCGCCGCCGCCCAGGTCGTCAGCACGATGCCGGCCCCCGATTGCGCCCCCGAGGGCTGCAAGAGCCTGCGCATCATCGACGGCAATGCCGAAGCCTACCGCTACGACGCGATGCGCCGCGCCGAGCTGGAAGCGGCAGCCGGCAACACCAATATCTGATCTTATACAAGACGCAGTTCCAGGCAACGCGCCAAAGCATGGGCGCGGTTGCCGACACCCAGCAGGCGGTAGATCCGCTGCAGGTGGTTCTTGACAGTCAGGGCGCTGATCCCCAGTAGCCGCGCCATCTCCTCGTTACTCTTTCCCTCGCGCAGCCAGCCGACGATCTCGGCTTCGCGCGCGCTCAGCGGCCTTGCCGGTGCGCCGGCGCCGCGCGTCTCCGGCGACGGCAGGCGCAGCAGCGCCAGATGCAGATGCGCCAGCAACAACTCCAGGAAATAGGCATGCCGCGGCCCGGGCCGCATCGGCAGGCCGAACAGCACGAACACGCTCGCACCCTCGGCCGTCATCCCGGTGCCATGCACCAGCACGCTGTCGAAACCGGCATCGCGCAGTTCCTTGCAAAAACCGCCCAACACCCCGCGCTGCCGATCGCCATCGCCGGCGACATCGGCCAGCGCCGGCAGCCGCGCGCCCTGCAGGCAATGGCGGGCGATGCGCAGGGCCAGGCCGTCGCGGCTGTCGCTGAGCAGCGCCTCGGCCTGCGGCGCCAGCACGGTCGCATGCAGGCATTCCAGCCGGCGCAGCGCGCCCGAAGGCGCGAACTGCAGCGCCACCATCACCTGGTGCGGCAGCAGGGTCTGCAGCTGGCCCTGGGTCCACAGGAAGAACTGGCGCACGCTCGCCACCCGCAGGCCGGATTCGATGGTGCGCAGCAGGTACTCCTGCTCCTGCCGGCTGAGGATGACGACCGGTTCCAAGACAGGACTCAGGCGACGCCGGACCAGTCGGCGCGCGTGTTCCAGGCCACGAAGCGGTAGCCGGTGCCGCGCACGGTCTCGATGTGCTCCTGGTGGCCGCTGGGCTGCAGGGCGCTGCGCAGGCGGCCGACGTGGGTGTCGACGGTGCGCTCGTCGAGCACGGCGTGGCAGCCCCAGACCTTGTCCAGCAACTGCGAGCGGGTGTGCACGCGCTCGGGATGGTGCATCAGGAAGTTCAGCAGGCGGAATTCGACCGGGCCCAGCGCCACCTGGCGCGAACCGGCGATCACGCGCTGGGTGCCGGGATCGAGGCGCAGGCCGGCCATCTGCACGGTCTCGCTCGACACGTGGGGCACGCGCCGGCGCAATACGGCGCCCATGCGCGCCAGCAGTTCGCGCGGGTTGAATGGCTTGGTCAGGTAGTCGTCGGCACCGGATTCCAGCGCCAGGATCTTGTCGTGCTCCCCTGCCCGGCTGGACACCATGATGATCGGCAGCTCGCGCGTCTTCGCCTGTGCGCGCAGGCGGCGGATCAGCGCTTCCCCGCTTTGTCCGGGCAGGTCCCACTCCAGCAGGATCATCTCGGGCAGGCTGTATTCCATCAGCACCAGCGCCGACTCGGCGTCGAGGCAGCTGGCGGCCTCGTGGCCCGCGCTGGTCAGGTTCAGCTCGAGCAACTGGCGGATGGCGGGATCGGGGTCGACCACGAGAATATGTGCAGCCATGGGCTAGGTAAGCATTGGTCTATCTGCGGGACAGGGACAATTTTAATATGCACCAAGCAAGATCAACTGAACAATATGATTTGCCTTATGGATTGATATGTTCAACGAATAAATCGCCGGCGGGCGGGAGCCCTAGAGGGAAGCGGCTTCCACCCATTTTGGGTAAGGCCGGAAGCGGCGAGGGAAAGTGGTGAAAAGGATACAAAACAAGCCGCCCTGCCCTGGCAAGGCGCGCGTTCAGCGCGGCCGTTTGCGGTAAGGCGCGGCCAGCGGTTCGCCAATGAACAGGCCCTGGGTGGGCCAGGCGACGCTCTTCCAGTAGGCTTCGATCGCGCTATTGCCTTGCACGTAGTGCTTGAGCAACACGGTCGGATTGGGGAATTTCTGCCAGTAATTGCAGGGTTCGCTGACCGAGCCATAGCTGGCGGTGGCGCCCGCTTCCAGCCAGCGCAGGCTGCTCATCTGTCCATCCCCCAGCAGGTCGCCGCCGAGCGAGGTCAGGTGGTCGGCCAGGGCGCCGGGGACGAAATGCAGGGTGTCCAGCTTGTCGACCTGGGCCATGCCGGTCTCGTAGATCATCACGTCCTTCGCCCCTTCCAGCACGTCGCCCTGGATGGTCTTGGTGCTGAGTTTCCTGGCCTCGATGCGGCCGGGCGGCGGGAAGAAACCGGCGCGCGAGTTGCGCGCCTTTTCGGACGTCACGAGATAGTAGGCGGTCGCCGGCACGGTGCGGAAGCCCGCCGACATGCCGCGGTCGATCAGGGCCTTGGCGTCCACCACCGACTCGGTCGGCAGCAGCATGGACAGGCGCAGATTGAGATCGGTAAATGGCCGCGCCGACTTGGAATTGAAATACGGACTGGAACGCCCGCTGGCGCAGGTCTTGGCGCACTGGGAGGCGTCGAAGCCCAGGGTGTAGGCGCCCGTGATGGAGTTGCACTCGACCTTGTAGGGCGCGGTCCAGACCATCAGCACGGCCTGCACCTCCGGGCCCAGATGGCTGTCGATCTCTTCCTTCAGCTCCCGGAAGCGCTCGATGCTGATCTCGTGCGGCTTGTTCGGAATGCTGACGTGCACCACGTTCGCTGCCGGAATGCCGCGCCGCTTGCGGTAGTACTCGCCGATCTTGACGCTGTTCGGCTCGGCATCGTTGATGACGATGGCCAGCTGGGCCGGTTGCAGGCTGGGTGCGCTGGTGAACTGGGCTTGGGCGCCGGCGGCAGCCGCCAACAGCAGGAAGGTCAGGAACAGGCGTCGGATCGATGTCATCGGCAATTGAAGGGCCTAAAAAAAGGGAGCACAACAGCTCCCTTTCATGATGCCACAATTGTAACGCGGACAATTTACGTTAGACGCTGCGCAGCTTTGCGCTGGCGCCAGCGCAGCATCCCGCCGACCACCCCTATTCCCGCCAGCAGCATCGCGCCCGAGGCCGGTTCGGGAACCGGCGCGATCGCGAAGATCTCCATCGCGTTCACATTCACCGTCTGGCCGCGCAGGCTGCCGTCGATGATGCTGACGCCCTCGTTGTCCGGATTCCCGTAACTCAGCTGCCAGGACAGCGCATGGGTCAGGTCGTTGCTGACCAGCAGATCCGGGCCAGAACCGAACACCGGGCCGAATAGGATGTCGTTATAGGTCTGGCGCATGCCCTGGCTGGGCAGTTCGAAGCTGGTCGGGACCTGGCGATAGACCGCCGGCGTGGTGAAATTGAACAGGAAGGCGGTGCGCTGGAAGTCGCGCTCGGTCTCGTGCCAGCCGTCGGTGGACGACCAGCTCTGCGGGTTGTAGCCGCCCACCAGGAAGGTCTGGCCGGCCGTGTTGGTCACCTCGATCAGCGTGAAGGTCGCGCCTTTGCCGTCCGCCGCATCGTGGAAATTGACCGAGGTATCGCCGGGCCGCAAGGTATAGACATTGTTCAGGTTGAACTCGCCGGCGCCGAGCCAGCGTTCGAGCTGGGCGTGGCGGCCGTCGTCCAACAGGCTGGAGCCGCCGATGATATCGCCGGCCAATGCCGTCCCGCCCGCCAGCGCGAGCAGCATGCCGCCCGCCGCAATGATCGTCTTCATGGCTCTCTCCCAACCGGTTCTGGACGAAGCATTGTATGCCGACCGCATGATGATGAACGCACTGTAGACCAGTGGAAAAGAGAACGCCGCCGGCGCTTTCACGCAGGCGGCGTTTGATGATGCTTGGCGGACTCAGGCGCCGATCAGGCGCGCTGGTACACGTCCTCGAAACGCACGATATCGTCTTCGCCCAGGTAGCTGCCCGACTGCACCTCGATCAGGTGCAGCGGCAGCTTGCCCGGGTTTTCCAGGCGGTGGGTCATGCCGATCGGGATGTAGGTCGACTCGTTCTCGGCCAGCAGCTTGACACTGTCGCCGCAGGTGACGCGCGCGGTGCCCGACACCACCACCCAGTGCTCGGCGCGGTGATGGTGCATCTGCAGCGACAACTTCTCACCCGGCTTGACGCAGATGCGCTTGACCTGGAAGCGGTCGCCGGCGTCGATGCCTTCGTAGAAGCCCCACGGACGGTAGACCCGCGTGTGGTACAGGTGCTCGGTGCGCTCCTGGACCTTCAGGTGGTCGACGATGTTCTTGACGCGCTGGACCTGGTCCTTGTGCGCCACCAGCACCGCATCCGAGGTCTCCACCACGACCAGGTCCTTGACGCCGACCACGGCCACGATGCGGCTCTCGGCGCGCACCAGCGAGTTGCTGACGCCGTCCAGGTAGACGTCGCCGCGCTGCACGTTGCCGTGGGCATCGGCCTGCTGGACGTCGGCCAGGGCCGACCAGGAACCGACGTCGCTCCAGCCGATGTCGCTCGAGACCACCACGCCGTCACGGGTATGTTCCATGACCGCATAGTCGATCGAGTCCGACGGGCAAGCCGTGAAGGCCGCTTCGTCCAGACGGCAGAAGTCGAGGTCGCGGTAGGCGTTGTGCATGGCGGCTTCGGCCGCCTTGGCGATCTCGGGCGCGTGCTGCTCGATCTCGGCCAGGAAGCGGTCGGCGCGGAACATGAACATGCCGCTGTTCCAGTAGAAGCCGCCGTCGGCCACGAAGCCTTCGGCGGTGTTGCGGTCCGGTTTCTCGACGAAGCGCTCGATCTTGAAGCAATCGTCGCAGCCCGGCAGCGGTTCGCCGCGGCGGATGTAGCCGTAGCCGGTTTCCGGCACCGCCGGGACGATGCCGAAGGTGGCCAGCGAACCGTTCTGCACGAGGCAGAAGGCGCGCTCGACCGCCTGGCGGAAGGCCTCGTTCTTTTCGATCACATGGTCGGCCGGCAGCACCAGCATGATGGCGTCGGGATCCTCGGCTGCTAGGTGCCGCGCGGCCGCGGTCACGGCCGGGGCCGTGTTGCGGCCGACCGGCTCGAGCAGGATGCCGCTCGGGGTGATGCCCACCTCGCGCAGCTGCTCGGCGACCAGAAAACGGTGTTCGTTGCCGCAAACGACCAGCGGCGCCATCAACCCCGGCCAGCCGCGGACCCGCAAAGCGGTTTCCTGCAGCATGGTCTTGTCAGTGACCAGCGGCAAGAGCTGCTTGGGCATCAGGGCGCGCGAAAGCGGCCACAGGCGGGTACCGGCGCCGCCGGAGAGGATGACTGGATAGATTTTCATGCGCTTATTTTCTCTAGATTGGAATCTGTTTCTTCCGCGCCCTCTTTGCGGCGGCTGCGGCGGCGATCGCGGGCGTTCAGCCATTCGTCCGAGCTGTATTCGGACGAGTGCTTCATCTCCCCGGCGCGGTCGATGCTGTAGTCCTTGAAGACTATCATTTCGTGCAATGTCACATCATTAAGAACGCGAGTATATTCGAAAAGCACGCTGCGGACGATTTCCGCACCCTCGCAGATGTGGCTGCCATGGCCGATCCAGGTCGGGCCGATGATGGTGGCGCCGGCCTCGATCTTGACCCCCGAGCCGATGTAGACCGGGCCCTTGATGGTGGTGCCGCGCCAGTCGATGCTGGTGTTCAGGCCGGTCCACAGGCCCGGCTCGATCTCGATGCCCGGCACGTGCATGTGGTTGACCTCGCCGGTCAGCACGTTCTGCAGCACTTCCCAGTAGTCCGACACGCTGCCGATGTCCAGCCAGTTGAACGGGCGGCCCTGGGCGTAGAACGGCATGCCCTTCTCGGCCAGCAGCGGGAACAGCTGGGAGCCGATGTCGAACTCGACGCCCGACGGGATCAGGTCGATGACTTCCGGTTCGAAGATGTAGATGCCGGTGCTGATGAAATTCGACAGCGCCTCTTCCTGCTTCGGCTTTTCCTGGAACTGGGTGATGCGGCCGTTCTGGTCGGTCACCACCACGCCATAGCTCGACACTTTGTCCCAAGGCACTTCCTTGGTGATCACGGTGGCCATCGCACCCTTGCGGCGGTGTTCCAGCAGTGCCGCCTTCAGGTCGAGGTCGATCAAGGCGTCGCCGCACAGGACGACGGTGGTGTCGTCGAAGAAGCCGCCGAATTCCTGGATCTTCTTCATGCCGCCGGCCGAGCCGATCGGGACGGCCACCACTTCGCCGTCTTCCTTGGTGTAGCCCTCGAAGGAGTAGCCGATCTGGACGCCGAACTGTTCGCCCTCACCGAAGTATTCCTCGATCTTTTCGTGCAGGTGACTGACGTTGACCATGATCTCGGAAATACCGTGCTTGCGCAGGTGTTCGATCAGGTAAGCCATGACCGGCTTGCCCAGCACGGGGATCATCGGTTTCGGCAGGTCATAGGTCAGCGGACGTACGCGGGTGCCTTTGCCTGCTGCAAGAATCATCGCTTTCATGTTTCGGTCCTCATGCTTATTTTGGGGTAGTTTGGTAGCGCCAGGAGTCAGCGCACATTTGCGCGATGTCACGCTGCGCCGTCCAACCGAGTTCCTCGCGGGCGTGGGTCGGGTCGGCGTAGCATTTCGCGATGTCGCCGGGGCGACGGGCTACGATCTGGTAGGGAATCGGCTTGCCGCAGGCCTTTTCGAAGGCATGGACCATTTCCAGCACGCTGTTGCCGTTGCCGGTGCCGAGGTTATAGGTATGCAGTCCCTGGCCCTGGGCCAGCTTGTCCAGGGTCTTGACGTGGCCGATCGCCAGGTCGACCACGTGGATATAGTCGCGCATGCCGGTGCCGTCCGGGGTCGGGTAATCGCCGCCGTACACCGACAGCTTTTCGCGCTGGCCGTTGGCGACCTGGGCGATGTAGGGCACCAGGTTGTTGGGGATGCCGTTCGGCTCCTCGCCGATCAGGCCGCTTTCGTGGGCGCCGACCGGGTTGAAATAGCGCAGCAGCGCAATGCGCCAGTCCGGCTCGGCCTTGAACAGGTCGCGCAGGATGTCTTCGATCATCAGCTTGCTGCGGCCGTAGGGATTGGTGGCCGACAGCGGGAAGTCTTCGCGGATCGGCACCGAGGCCGGGTCGCCGTACACGGTGGCCGAGGACGAGAACACCAGGGTCTTGCAGCCGAACTTGGCCATGGTCTCGAACAGCGCCACGCTGCCGGTGACGTTGTTGTCGTAGTAGCGCAGCGGCTGCGCCACCGATTCGCCGACCGCCTTCAGGCCGGCGAAGTGGATCACGGCGTCGATCTTGTGCGCGCCGAACGCGCCTTCCAGCGCCGCGCGGTCGCGGATGTCACCGTTGACGAACTCGAAGGGTTTGCCCGTGATCTTTTGCACCCGTGCCTGTACCGAAGGGTCGGCGTTGGACAGGTTGTCGAACACCACCACGTCGTGGCCGGCGTTCTGCAGTTCGACGACCGTGTGCGAACCGATATAGCCCATGCCGCCTGTAACGAGAATTTTCATGAGTGCTCTTCTTTCTTAAAAATATCTATTGCTATCTTCCCTGCCTGAGCTCTTTCAGGAACAGCCGCAGGAACGCCATGTCCTCGATGAAGTAGCGGCGGAACATCCGGCGCGGTTCCTGCAGGAAGCGGTAGAACCATTCCAGGCCCGACTTCTGCATCCACACCGGTGCACGCTTCACATGGCCGATCGCCACATCGAAGGTGCCGCCCACGCCCATCGCGAACGGAATTTTCATCTCGGCCTGGTAGCGGCCGAGGAACTGCTCTTTTTTCGGCGAGCTGATCGCCACGAACAGCAGGTCGGGCCTGGCGTCGCGGATCTGCTCGACTACCTGCGCCTCTTCCGCCTCGCCCTTCCAGTAGCCGTTGCGGTAGCCCGCCAATACCAGCCGCGGATACTTCTGCTGGTAGGTGCTGGCCACCTTGCTCACCACTTCTTCTTTCGCGCCCAGCAGGAACACCCGCCAGCCCTTCTCCCCTGCCCGGCGCATCAGCGCTTCGAACAGGTCGACGCCGGCGACCCTTTCCTTGAGCGGCTTGCCGAGCAGGCGCGAAGCCCACACGACCGGCATGCCGTCGACGTTGATGAGGGCGCAGTCGTTGATGATCTGCCTGAGCTCGGGATCGCGGCTGGCCTTGACCAGCTTGTCCACGTTCACCACCACATGCTGATGGGGTTTTCCTGTATGGATAAAACCCTCGATGGTCTGCAGTGTTTCCTCCATCGACAGGTTGTCGATGGAGCACCCCATCAGTGTGATGCGTTCGCTCATCTGATCATCCTTTTCTACTCATTCGGGTACTTTCGCCAGCTCGCTTGCCAACACGGCGACGATACGTTCAGCCGCCTTGCCGTCCCACAGGTGCGGCCGGCGGCCCTGCTTGCCTTCGCCACGCAATACCTTGCGCGCTTCAAGCATGATGACTGCCGGATCGGTGCCGGCCAGTACGTTCGAGCCCTCGTCGACGGTGACGGGACGCTCGGTGTTTTCGCGGATCGTGACGCAGGGCACGCCCAGCGCCGTGGTCTCTTCCTGCAGGCCGCCGCTGTCGGTCAGCACGACCGCCGCGTCCTTCCACAGGTTCAGGAAGGCCATGTAGGCCTGCGGGCCGGCCAGGGTGATGTTCGGGCCCAGGTCGATGCCGAATTTCTCGATGTTGGCGCGGGTGCGCGGATGCACCGGGAAGATCAGCGGCAGCTCGGCCGCGATTTCCTTCAGCGCGCCGGCGATACGGGTAAAGGTTTCGGCATCGTCGACGTTGCTGGGGCGGTGCATGGTGACCACGCCGTAGCGCTGGCCCGCGGCCTGGCGCGCCTGCTTGAAGGCGCTGGTTTCGAAAGCCGAGGTATCGGTGTGGGCCAGCTTGTCGGCCTGGTACAGCACGTTGTCGACCATCACGTGGCCGACGTAGTGCACGGCGGCATCCGGCTTGCCTTCGCGGCGCAGGTGTTCCAGGGCGGCCGGTTCGGTGACGAAGAACCAGTCCGAGATGCTGTCGGTGACCAGGCGGTTGATTTCTTCCGGCATGGTCATGTCGCCCGAGCGCAGGCCGGCCTCGACGTGGGCGACCGGGATGTTCAGCTTCTTGGCGACGATCGAGCAGGCCAGCGTGGAATTCACGTCGCCCACTACCAGCACGGCGGCCGGGCGCTCGTTCTGGCACAGCTCTTCGAAGCCGACCATGATCTTGGCGGTCTGCTGGGCATGGCTGCCGCCGCCGGCGGCCATGAAGACGTCCGGTTGCGGGATGCCGAGTTCTTCGAAGAACACGTCGTTCATGTCGCGGTCGTAGTGCTGGCCGGTGTGGATGATCTTGTACGACAGCGTTTTCGGGTTCTGAGCCTGCAGCGCGCGGACGATCGGAGCGATCTTCATGAAATTGGGACGGGCGCCGGCAACCAGATAAATAAGCATGAAACTTTTCCCTAGTAATAATTAGTATGTGAACAACACCGCGAACTGCGGGGTATTAAAAAAACGTTATTGTAAACCTGCACTCGACCGGGACGGCGGACGATACGGTGCTGATCTTGAGCACATCGCAAGGCTGCTTGGATTCATAGCAGCGCGAATACCAGCCCAGCGGCGGATTTTCGTTGGCGCGCACCAGCTCCAGCTTGAGGTCGGCGCCATGCGCATGCATCTGCAGCGCGAAGCGCTTGCCGCGCAGGTGCAGGCCGGAACTGTCCAGGCGCACGCTCAGGCCTGGGGCGAAATGCCAGAACAGCTCGACTTGGTGATGCTTCTTGGCGGCAAACTCGTCGCGCACGACCAGGCTCGAGGTGGCGGCGTCGAAGCGCACGCTGCGCATGTGGCGCACCGGATCGGCCAGGCGCTCATAGCCGTCGTGCGAGCCGCGGAAATCGAACTCGTGCGGCGACTGCGGCATGCGCTCGATGCTCGCCCTCGCCTTTTTCAGCCACATGAAGCGCCCGCCGGATACCGACTGGTCGAGGCCGTCGATGCGCACCGTGTTGTGGGCCGAGGTGCCGCGGAAATAATCGCGCCACTTGTGCTCTTGCCAGTAGGAATAGGTCCCCGGATCGACCAGGCATTCCTCGCCGCCGACCGACAGGGTCATGGACAGCGCGTCCGCATGGCCGTGGGCGGCGATGCCCAGGTAGCCCAGCGGGCCGCAGTCGACCATGCCCTTGATCTCGTTCGCTTCGCCGAAGTGGGAGCCGAACAGCAGGTAACCGCCGTCGGGGAAGGCCCAGCCGGTCTCGGATTCGTGCGGATCGGCTTCCGGGCGCTTGCCCGGCAGCGTGTGCAGCAGCCAGCGTACGCCGATGTGCTCGCTGGTCCAGCCGTTGTCATGCCTGTGCAGTACGGCGTCGCCCAGCGCCAGCAGCTGGGCCGCGCGGTCGCTGCCCGGAGCGTCCATGCGGAACACGATGCCGTCGTCGGCGTCGCCCACCATCGGCACGTTGCCGCCGACGTCGCGCACCGAGCGCAGGAAGCGCAGCGCACGCTGCAGGCTGGTCCAGTAGGCGCGCGAGAATGGATGTCCGCAGGCCTGGCCCACCAGTCCGGCAACGAACAGGAATTCCGACGAAAAGATGTGATAGGCGAAGGCCTGCTCGCGATTCACGCCGTCGCGCGAGAATTGGGCCTGGGCCTCGTGCTCCAGCTCGCGCCGCGCCTGCTCCAGCCAGGCGCCGGACGATTTCCAGCAGGGCCAGATCGAGGCGCCGACATAGAGACCGGCCAGCTCGCCGATCAGGTGGTTGTTGGCCGAGGAGTGACGCGACAGGTGGCGCGCGATCGAGCTGCAGTGGGCGTGGATGGAATCGAGCCAGTCGGCGCGCAGGCGTTCGCCATCCTCGCCGGCGAACAGGCCGCTGCCCTCGCCGCCGACCAGCTGCCACACCAGGCTCCAGTTGATCAGGCGGATGCCTAACTCTAAGGAGCTGGTCCAGTTGGGCCCCAGGAGCGGCGGACACTGGTCGAGCCAGCTGCGCAGCTGGTGGTGCAGCGCATGCAGCCAGGCGACGTCATTGGTGGCGGCCCAGGCCTGGGCCAGGCGCACGAGGTGCAGGTGGCGGTTCAGTTCCCAGACGTGCTTGATGTCGCCGACCAGCTCGCGGTTCGTGATGGCGATGTCGCCGGCATAGACCGAGGGGCCGGTGACGCCGCTTTCCGGGTCGCGGTTCCAGAACGGCGGCATGCCGACGTCGAAGCGGCGATTCGCGAACAGGACCACGTGGCCGGCGCAAATGCTGTCGGCGTCGGCCAGCAGGCTTTCCTTCTCGGCGGCGGACATCGCGGGCGCGGACGACACCCCGAAGGTGCGGGCCCGCGGCAGCGGCGGCGCGGCGCGCGGACGCACCCGTTTCGCCACGCCCTTCACCGCCGCCTGTTGGATCCGATAGCCGACCTCGGCCATCGACATGCAACGCAAACGGTTCACCAGCCAGGTCACGCCTGTTGCTTCGCTCATCATTGAGTCCCCGCCAATTCACGGTAGAGAGCGGACAGCTGGCCGCACACTACCTCGGTTGAATAGTGCTGCTCGATTGTGACGCGCGCGTTTCCTGCCAATCGTGCGCGCAGGGCGTCATTGCCCAATACCTGTTCCAGCGCCCTTGCCAGCGCCGCCTCGTCGCGCGGCGGCACCAGCAAGCCGTTGTCGCCGTCGACGATGGTTTCCGGAATCCCACCCACGCTGCTGGCGACCACCGCCCTGCCCGCCGCCATGGCTTCGAGCATGGACATCGGCAGCCCTTCCGCATGCGAGGGCAGGCAGAACACGCTGGCGCGCGCCAGTTGCCCGTCGCGCTCTTCCGGTCCGACCCAGCCCAATAGCTCGATGCGCTCGGCGATGCCCAGTGCCGCCGCTTTCTTGCGCAGGGCGTCGGCATCGCCTTCGCCGCCGAACACCAGCCGCAGTGAAGGAACCCTTGCAGCCAACAGTGCCCCGGCGCCCAGCAGCTCGAACACGCCTTTTGCTTCCTCCAGCCGGCCCAGGAACAGGATGCGGCCCGGCTCGGGCGGCAGGCTCGATGCGCTCGGCAGCGGCACCGAGTTCGGCACCACCGCCACCCTCGCCTTCGGCGCGAAGCCGCGCACGAAGCCGGCCCAGCCGTTCGACAGCGTGATCACGACGGAACTCGCTTCCAGCGTGTGCCGGATCCAGCGCCGCATCAGGGCGCCGGCCTCGACGGTCGCAAACTGGCGGAAGCCGCCGCCGTGCAAATGAAAAATGGTCTTGCAGCCCGCCAGCCGCGCGATCAGCAGCACGATGGACTTGCGCACGAAGCTGGCGCGCGAGGCCGCATGCACGTGCACGACGGACGGATGCTGGCTGAAACAGGCCAGCAGGGTCTGCCAGAAGCCCGACAGCGCGCCCCTGGCCTTGACGGCAGCCGAGCCTTCGCGGTGAGTGGCGACATAGCGCACACCTTCGCGCTCGAACAGGCCATGCCGGCGCAGCACGGACACCACGGCAGCCACCCCGCCCTTCCCTTCCAGGGCGGTGCCGACCATCAGCACGCGTGGTGCGGAACGCTTCAAGCGCGCTTCCTCATTCCCATCCTCTTCGTCGATATTATTAAACGGGCAATGTTTCGATCATACATCATGAATTTCCTGGCGTGCGCACGGTTCGCCTTCCTCCTCGACAACAACGAAGGCGAACTTGCCGTTGCGGCCGCGCGGAATGGCGTCGACTTTTTGCACGCTGACCTCGACGCCGGGGACGCGCAGCAGGAATTTGGCGATCATCGCCTGGGTGTCGGCCTCGCTCCAGCCCTCGGTCGCGACCACCCGCAACAGGAAGCGGCCGTGGCCGCGGTAGGCCACCTGCCCCTCGACCAGGTGGCGGTCGTGGCCCTGGAAGATGCGGTCCAGACGGCCGATCATGCGGCCGTCCGGCAGGGTGATGACTTTTTCCTGGCGCCCCAGCACGGTCTTAACGGTCGGGAACACGCGGCCGCAGGGGCATGGCTGCTCATCCGGGACGACCGTGTCGCCGGTACGGTAATGGATCAGCGGCATCGCCAAATTGTTCAGGCCGGTGCCGACCAGCTCCCAGACATCGGCCTGGTCGGTTTCCAGCAGGGCGACGCCGCTGTAGTCGGTGATCACGTGGTAGCTGCCATGCTCGCAGCTGCCGATCGCAGCCACCCGCTCGGACTGTCCGTACCAGTCGAACACCCGCACGCCGAAGGCTTGCTCGACCGCCGCCCTCACCTCCGGCTCCATGGTTTCCGACGAGGTCATCACGCCGCGCAGCTTGCGGCCGGCATAGCGCCGTCCGCGCGCGTTCAGCCAGGCGGCCAGCGCCGCGATCGAGGATGGGTAGGCATGGATCACGACCGGTTCGAAGGCTTCGAGGGCGTCGACGTAGGCGCCGATCGTCTCATTGGACAAGTGGTACGAGGACATCATCAGCATGTTGCCGACCCAGTCGCGGCACCAGTAGCGGCCATCCTGCGGATGGTCGGCGCAGACGATGTCGCCGCGGATCCAGGCGCGCCGCTGCATGGGGCGCCAGCCTATCCAGCGCAGCTGGCGGTAAACGAAGCCTTCCTCGCGCACCATGTTCCCGAGCGATTGCACGATGGTGAGCGGCGTGCCCGAGGTGCCGCTGGTCTTGATGGTGGTGCGGATCAGGGAGCCGATGCCGCGCGGGCGCAGCAGGCTTTCAGGATGCTGGCGCACGTCCTGCTTGGTCAGCAGCGGCGTGCCCGGCGCCAGGCGCGGCAGGGTAAAAGGATCGCCGTCGAGAGGCACGCCCACCTTTTTCGCGCGCTGCGCCACGTAGCGGGCCAGGTGCTCGCGCGAGCGTTCGTTCCTGGCCAGGGCCGGGTAGACGAAGATGCGCCCCCAGATGTTGCGGACCAGCTCACGCCCGAGCGAACGCAGGGAGAACTTGAGCGACCGGGTCCACGTCATGCAGGCTTACTCCATCAGGATTTTCTTGTAAGTTCTTGCAACATTTCGGCCGAGAATATCATAGGTGCGATGGCTCTTTACGTACGCTGGGCCACGCATCCCGAACTGCCGGGCTTGTTCCGGATCCTTCAATAATTGCAGGGTGGCAGTGGCAAACGCGTGCGCTTCCATGGGCACGCACAGCCCCGCCCCGCTCTGCTCGATGACGAGCTGCTGGTCGGGAATGTCGTTGGCCACGCTGGGAATGCCCAGCGCCAGGTATTCGACCAGCTTAGTCGGCGAGGAAACGTCGAACAGGGTGCCGCGCGGGATCGGCGACAGCCCGACCTCGGCCCGCACCGCATAGCCGAGCGCCGTGCGCTGCGGCAGCCAGCCGGTCAGCAGCACGTGGTCTTCGAGCCCGCGCTTCACGATCTCGCGGCGCATCCAGGCCATTTCGTCATCCGAGGGGGCATCGCCGGCGATCACCAGCAGGGTCTCGGGCATGGCCTCGCGCAACTGCGCCGCGACGTCCAGCAGGAAGTCAGACTTGCGCGACTGCGCGATGCGGCCCAGGTAAAGCACCACGCGGCGGCCGTCCAGGCGCGCGTCCTCGACCGGGGCGACGGTGGCGCGGTCGAACAGGGTGGCGTCGACGCCCATCGGCACCGCCGTCATGCGCGCGCGCTCGAAGCCTTTCGCGGCCAGCCAGTCGGCCATCGCATCGCTCTGGACGAAGATGTGGCGCGCGCCCGGCAGCACCAGTTTATAGACCGCGATGCGCGAAGCCCAGGCGCGCAGCGCGTGCGCGGCCCATTTCAGGCGGCCCTTGAGGCCCCGCTCCTGGCGCGCGATGTCGTCGCGGCGCACTTCGAAGCCTTCGACGATGGGAAAGGACATCCAGTACACGAAAGGCACGCGCAGCAGCGCCGCCATGACCCGGCCCAGCACGCCGCTGGCGATCTTGTCGCGCACCTGCAGGCAGTGCGGGCGCTGCTTGCGCAAGGCGCGCCACAGGCCGACCAGGTCCCACAGCGGCGAGCAGACGCTGGCGAAGCGCGAGCGCAGGCTGCCCACCACGTGCATGCCGCCGGCCGGCCATGGCGATGCCGGCGCGTCCGTTCCGCCCTGCCCCACCAGCTCGGTGTGCACGCCGTAGCGCGGCATCTCGGCGCCGAACAGGGTCAGGACGTCGGCGCGGATCGGCGGCAGCGGGTCGCGGACGATGAAGGCGATCGACAGCGGAGAGTTCGGTTGTTGACTCGACATGGAGCCGATTCTAACGTAGGGTGGCCACACCCTGCCCACGCAAAAGCCAACCGTACACGCCATGGAACTCCCACCCCAACAAGCCCTGATCCAGCTGATGCTGCAGCTGCAGGACAATGGCCTGGCCCTGTCCCAGGCCTACGCGGCGCGCCAGACCGCACTCGAACTGGAAAAGGTGCTCACGGTGGAAAGGCTGTCGTCGATGGCGGGCGTGCACACCTCGCTGGCCGTCATCGACGCGCTGGAGGCGCTGGTGGAAGAACACCGGGTATTGGTGCAGCAATGGCTGGTCGAGGCGACCCGCCAGCTGGTGCCGGTGCTCGAGGAGCATCCGGAAGACCAGCGCAAGGAGATTTCGGATGGCCTGATGGCCGCGCTGCAGGCCCAGATGCAGCACCAGCACCTCAGCCTGCAGGCGCGCGGCGAGTGGATGGACGCGGCGCGCACGATCTTCCGCCTGGCGCAGCGTGCACGGGAACTGGATCCGCTGGTGGAGCGTTCGCTGTTTGCCGACGAAGCCGACTTCATCGAGGCCGAGCGCCAGGGGGAACGCATGGATGCGGCGTCGGCGGCCGAACACCGTCTGCAGGAAGAACTGGCGGCCCGGATGCGCGCGCGGCTGGAACAAGTCCAGCCGCGCTAACGGGATTTAGTTGATGGTGATGGTCTGGCTGCCGATCGTGACGGCGCGGGAGCTGCCGCTGGTCGCGATCTTGACCGCCGGGCGCTTGCAGCCGACGTCCATCAGGACCAGGAACTCGCCCACCGACTTGCCGTCGTTCTTCAGGTAGAAGGCGCCGTGGGCTTCGGTCACGCCGGCCTTCGGAGCCGGACCGGTCCAGGTGGCGAACGGTGCGTCGCCGTTCAGGTCACGCAGGCACACCGACTGGCCGTTGATCGCGATCTTCACGCTCGACGGGCTCTCCACCGTGAATGCCACCGGGGCGTGGACGTTGAACTCGTAGGTGTGCGGAACCACGGCCGACATCTTGTCGCGCACCAGCATGGCGTCCTGGCCCTTGATGTACCAGATCTGGCGCTTGGCCATCGTCAACTGGCCGCCATAGGCCGGGGTCGCATCGCCTTCCGCGTAGTCGTAGTTGCCGTTCACCGACCAGCCGGTGATCTTGCCGTTGCGCTGCAGCTGCTCGCGGTAGCCGCCCACCAGCTGGCCCTTGCCACCGTCGAAGGTGACGGCATTCTGCGACTTCGTCTGGTGGTACCAGTCGGTCCATTGCGGCGAACCGTACCAGTCGTACCAGCCGGCCTTGACCAGCAGCGGCTGGCCGGCCACCGACAGCAGCAGGCCGTTCTGGTCGCCGTGGCTGTGGTTGAAGGAACCGTAGGGGCTCGACTTGAAGTAGAACGAGCTGCGGTTGACATTGCCGATATCGCTGTGGATCGCGACCCAGCCGGTGCTCGGGTAATAGGCTTCGTTCGACGGCGGCGAGAACACGGTGTTGCCGGCGATCGGCATTGGGTACGGCGCTTCCAGCACGGCCATGCCGTCCTCGAGGCCGCCCAGCTTGGACTGGTACCAGTTGGCGCGCGGGTTGACCATGCGCTGGGCGAAGGCGTGGAACACACGCGGGTCCGGCTTGGTCTCGGAACCGTCGCCGAAGGCATGGACCTTGGCGCCCGGCGGGGTCAGCATCATCGCGAAGTCGAGGAAGCCCAGGGTCCAGGGCTTGGCGTACATGTTCACACCGGTCGCCTGGTTGATCGAGTCCCACAAGGCGACCATGTAGGCGGCCGCATACTCGGCGTAGGCGGTGCCGTTGGCGTAGCCGCCTTCCGGACCGGCCCAGGGCGACGGGGTGTTGACGTAGGAGCGGAAGCAGAAGTCGAACCACTTCTGCGCGTCCGGGATGTCGCCCAGTGACAGGCTCGAGATCAGCGACATGAAGATCATCAGCGTGTTGCCGTGCGAGTCGAACGGGAACTGGTCCAGGCGGCCGTTGTCGCCGGCCAGGTTGTTGTACATCTCGTTGGTACGGATGCGCACGATGTCCAGCCAGCGGTTGCGGCGCGCCGCGTCCATGTCGCCCGGCAGCATGTCGATGGTCTTGATCAGCGACAGTGCGATCTGGCGGGTTGCCTGGTCCTGGTTGGCGTAGCTGGTCGGGCCGCTCGGGGTCAGGGATGCCAGCTGGTCGCCGCGCTTGAGCGCCTCGGTCAGGTAGATCTGATCCTTCTTGACGCGCCACAGCAGGGCCGCGGCTTCCATCTGGCGGGTCGCTTCGTTGATCTTGTTGCGGACATCGGTCTGCTGGGCGGCCATCTGCGCCGTCAGCGGCGCGCCGATCACGATCGGCCAGCGCGCATCGCTCAGGTCGGGCAGCGCGCCCATCTGCAGCTTGACTTCGTTGGTGAGGCGGCTCAGGTAAGGCTCGAGTTCGGTCTTCTTGGCCGTGTTCCAGGTCGAGTACGGGGTGGTGCTCGCCGGCAGCGAACGCGGGCGGGCCTTGGCCAGGATGCGCGCACGCAGGGTGGCGTTGTCCGGCACTTCGAACACGGTCGACTTGCTGGTGATCGAGAAGGAACGCGGGCTCGACCAGTCGGTCGAACCGGCCGGGCGCACGCGCCAGGTGTAGTTGCCGAGGGCCAGGGCCTTGGTCGGCAGGTACCAGTTACGGTCGACGGTGGCCTTCACGGGCGAACCGCCGACGGGGGTGATCTCGATTTCATAGCTGGCCGGGCCGGTCGCGTAGCGCGCCCAGGCAAAGCCAGGCGGGTTCTGCGCCTGCACCTGGCCATTGGCCGGTGCTGGCTGAACGACGAGGGGATCGGTGGATTGCGCCCAGTCGGCACGCGCGCTGAACGAACAGAACAGCGACACAAGGCCGGCCGCGAGGACGATTCCTTTCCGATGAAATTTCATGTGGGAGCTCCGAGAATATTAACTGAGAATTACAAGAGATGGCCCGTCGGCGTGGCGCCAGGCATATTCGGCGACGCGCGCTTTTGTCAGTGAAAAGCGCTGTCTGGTTACGAATAATAGTACCGCACATCAATTGATTTGCGGAAAAATTCCCTTGTAAATCAAAGATTTTTCTCGGCCATCGCGAAAATCCAACGCGTGTCCCGACAACTTTGCAGAAGAAATATTTTCAAAAAGACTAAGGCAGTTTTTTAACTGAAAAGACAGTTTTGAAACTCCGAGAGCGATTTGGCAAACTTGTCACGAATGCCACAAGTCACTTGGCTGGCGCGCCGCTCAATGCGCCGCCTCCGCCCGCAGGGCGCGCATCCGCTTCATGTAGCGCAGGCAGTAGATGCCGAAGGCCAGCGGCGCCTGCTTCATGTAACGGCGCCTTACCTGGAATTCTTCCTGGCGCGCCTTGATCTTGTTGGCCGACGACACGCTGCCGGCGTGGTCGCGGAACACGGTCAGCGGACGGTCGACCATTGCCGGCCTGGCAATCCGGCCCAGGCGCAGCCACAGATCGATGTCCATCGCGTACTTCAGTTTTTCGTCGAACATGCCGACCCGCCCGAAGGCGCTGCGGCGGATGAACACGGCCGGGTGCGGCACCGAGGCGCGCCCGGCGGCAAACGAACGGTAAGTAAACGGCAGCACCGGATACGGCGGGATCAGTTCGCCGTCCTTCAGCACCTGCACGCTGCCGAACACCCAGTCGACCCGCTCCTTGGCGAAGCGCTCGGCCACCGTGGCCAGCACGTCGTCGGTGGCGTAGTAGTCGTCCGAGTGCAGGTGGGCCACGTATTCGCCGGTGGCCGCTTCGATCCCCTGGTTCATGGCGCGGCTGATGCCGCCGCCGACGTCGCGCAGCACGCGCTTGCGGCCCGGGTAGGCGGCAATCAGGTCCAGGGTGCCGTCGGTGGAACCGCCGTCCACGAAGATGTGTTCGACATCCTGGCAGGTCTGGCGCTGCACCGACGCGAGGGTATCGGCCAGGGTGGCGGCGCTGTTCCAGGTGCAGGTGACGATCGAGAAGGTCGGCTTGTTCATATTATTCTGCATAGAAGTCCAGTATCCGGGGGATGGCGTTTGACACGTCCATGGGGAAGGAAGCCGGGAGCGGCACCGTCACTGGCGCACGTCCCAGCAGCTCGACCAGCCGCTCCACCAGCCGCGGCATGGTTTCGGCCAGCTGCAGCTGGCCGTCGTAATATTGGTAGGCCGCCAGCTCCGGGGTGCCGCCGCGCGCCAGCGCCAGGCACTGCTTGCCCAGGGCCAGCGCCTCCAGCACTGTGGTGCCGCAGGGTTCTTCCCACACCGAGGGAATCACCAGCACATGGCTGCGCGCCGACATCCGGATCACCTCGTCGTAGCCGCGCCAGCCGAGGAAGCGGATCTGCTTGCCCGCATATTTCTGCTCGAGCTGGGGCCGCAGGGGACCGTCGCCGATGATGCTCACGCGCGCATGCGCCGGCAGCCAGCCCTGGACCTGGGCCAGGAACTCGCCGAAGCCCTTGCCGGAATCGATGCGCCCGACCAGCAGCACCTCGCCCTTCTCCACTTCGGCCGGCGCGGCGGCGCGCTCGCGCAGGTAGGGATAGCGGATGAAGTTGTGGATCACGCGGGCGCGCGACAAATCGGCGCCCGGCACGGCGCGCAGGAAGGCGCGGCGCAGGAAATCCGACACGAAGATGGTCTTGTGGCGCGAGAAGGCATCCGAGGTCTCCGAACGGTAGCGTCGCACCGCCATCCCCGACACGGAGCGCCGCAGCGCGTTCGGGGTCGGGTGGATGCAGGCCGCGCAATCGCGCGCGTCCAGGGTCGTGCAGACATGTTCCTGCTTGAAGCGCAGGTGGATCACGCATTCGCTACCCTGGTCGTGGCGGGTCTGCACGAAGTTCACGCCGGTGGGCACATAGCGCCCCGCCATCGGCAGGTGGCCGTGGTAGTGCACGACATCGTACTTGGCCGCTTCGCGCAGCAGCGCCCGCGCGATGCTGCGCGCGAACCAGGGACGCTTGATCGGGTTGAAGAAGCCCAGCTGCGATTCCTTCCAGCCGGGCCGGGAAAAGTCGAAGCCCGGCAGCAGGCGGCCGTTGAAACCGATCTCCTTCGCGCTGCCTTCGTGAAAACGGTCGCTGCGTCCCATGATGTCGACTTCGTGCCCCTGCTCCAGCAGGGCGTTCGACAGGGTGACCACATGCTTGCCCAGGCCGCCGATCTGCGTGCCCGGCAAGTCTTCGGAAACCATCAGGATCTTCACACCGGTTTCCTCATCGATAAGAATCCTTTCACACGCGACCAGGCCATGTCCTTGTCGTCCTTCTCGATCACGAACAGGGCGCCCCAGGTGAACAGCAGCGCCATCGTCAGCAGCACCAGCAGCACCAGGTCGAGCGGGCCGCGGTCGAACAGGCGGTTGCCGGCGCCGGCGACGAGCGCCACCAGCCCGACCCCGAACACGCTCGGCAGGTAGGCCTGGCGCAGCAGGTCGGCCAGGCGCGCCGGCACTGTGCGTCCGTGCACCGCGGCCAGGAAGGCGCTGGTCAGCAGGATCGAGGCGATCAGGTGGCCCCAGGCGGCGCCGACGATGCCCCAGCCGTCCACGCCGAGGTAGACCAGCACCAGGCCGACCAGCGCCCGTGCCAGCGCGAACATGCCCGAGTAACGCGGATGCCCCATGCCGTCATTGACCAGCGACGGCAGGCTGGTGAGCGAGTCGATGAATTGCGACAGCGCCATTACCGAGAGCACCACCTGCCCCGCGCGCGCGAACTGCGGGCCCATCCAGTAGAACAGGATCTGGTAGGAAAACGCGGACACCAGCACCAGCACCGAGGCGTTGAGGAAGACGACGTAGCGGCTGGCCTTCAGGTACAGGGTGCGCAGCGATTCCAGCTCGCCGCGCGCGGCCAGGGCGCTGGTGGCGGGAAAGAACACGCCGGACAGGCGGAAGGTCAGGCCCAGCACACGGTTGGCCAGGGTCGAGGCCACCGTGAAGTAGGCCAGGCCGGTCACGCCCACCAGGGCGCCGATGATGAGCTTGTCCGCATAGGCATACGAGAGCGTGGCGAAACGGCTCAGGAAGGAATAGGCGGAAAAGCCCAGCAGGCCGCGCCGGATCGCCGGTCCCGGCGTGCGCCAGGCCAGGTCGGGCAGCAGGCGGCGAATGCAGCGCCACAGCACCACGCAATTGATGGCGCTGGCCACCACCCGCACCAGGATCACTTCGAACAGGCCGTAGCCCAGCATCAGCACCGCCACCGTCAGCAGCGGCACGCCGGTGCCGAACAACATCTCGATGCGGCTGGCGATGTCGTAGCGCATCAGCGCCTGCGGAATGCTCTGCAGATAGGATTGCAGCTGGCCGAGGAAGAAGCCGAGCGCGGCCAGCTTCAGGGTCGCGGTCGCCTCCGGCACCAGGCCGGGCGCGACCGTGAACACGCGGGTCACGAAGAAATGCGCGCCGAAGAACAGGCCGAGAGCGCCCGCCACGCCCAGCAGGGTATAGACGGACAGCCCGAAGAACACGGTCTCGTTGATGCGCTCGCGGTCCTCGATATTGTCGCGCCTGGCATTGAAACCGGCGATGAACTTGACGGAACCGGCGGTAACGTTGATGTCGATGACGGCAAAATAGCCGACGATGGCGGTGACCAGCGAATACACGCCGTAGCTGGCGTCGCCGAGGCCCTTGACCACGAGCGGGACCGTCCCCAGGGCGACCAGGGCCGGAATCATGGCGCCGAGCAGGTTGGAGAAAGCGTTACGTAGCAGGCTCAGGTTCATCCTCGGCTAACCTCGAACCGCAACCTGCGTCGGCACCAGCTTGACGTGCTGGCGCTTCTTCCTTTCCACCGCCACCTCCACGGCCGACTGCGCGCGGCACACGGCCATCGCCACGTAAGGCAGGGCCAGGCAGATCGCCAGCATCTGGGTCGTGCGCACCTGCGGGAAAGGCGTGCCGACCAGCAGGTCGGGCAGCATGAAAGCCAGGCCCGCGGCGCCGGCGGTGGCCAGGCCCAGCACTTCGGGCGAGGCCGTGCGCAGCGCGCGGCGGGCGAAGCTGGAGAAGGCCCAGATGGTGCCGCCCAGCAGGATCAGGCCCGGCAGGCCGGCTTTCAGGGCGATGTGCAGCACGCCGCTGTGCAGGAACAGGCCGCCGTCCGGATTGGCCTGCCACGAAATGTGCTGGTAGCCGGTGTAGCGTCCCCAGGTACCGATGCCGGTAAGGGGATGCGAAATGAAATCGGCCAGCGCGAACTTCAGCTCCATCACGCGCTCGCTCTCGGCGCCGAAGCGCTGCGACTGCATGTCGAAGAACAGGCTGGACAGGCCATGGCCCGCGCCCTTGGTCTGGCCGAGGCGCTTGAGCGCCGCATACAGCAGGCCGGCGCCGACCACCGGCGCGCCCAGCGCCAGCAGGTGGATGCGGCGGCGCATCGGGAAGCGCATCATGATGATCAGGAACGCCAGCACGAAACCGATCCAGGCGCTGCGGCGGTAGGACAGCACCACGCAGATGGCGGTCGCGCCCAGCGTCGCCCACTCGACCAAGCGCCAGAACGTCGAGCGCTGGGTCTTCACGACCTGGAACAGGTTGACCGCCGCGATTGCGAAGGCGACCGTGCACAGCAGGCTGTCGTTGATGTCGAAGAAGGTCAGCTTGATCTTGATCGCGTTCATGTTGGCGTACACGTTGTTCGGGTCGCCACCGAAAGCGGCCCAGCGCAGCAGGCCGAACATCGCCCTGCCCAGACCGGCCAGCATGATGAAGCGCGACAGATCGACCGCGTCCTCGCGGGTGCGGAAACACAGCAGCAGCAGCGAGACCAGGGGCGCCATCCAGATGATGTTGGAGAAGCCCGACACGGCCAGGATGTCCTGCAGCTTGACGTCGGCGAACAGGCCGACCGCCAGGTGGCCGGCCAGCAGCAGGAACCAGGCCAGGAACCAGGAGCGCAGGTTGCACGGCGGCGCGGGATAGCCCTGGAAGGTGGCCGACACGCGGGCGCAGCACCAGAACGCCAGCATCATCCAGAACAGCAGCGGGAACAGCAGCATGCCCGAGCCGCGGGTGTAGATGCCGGGCGAGGAGACGGTCGTCAGCGAGCCGTAGCTGGTCGAATTCATCAGGAAGAAGATCAGCATGTAGCCGTAGGCCAGCCAGCGCGGCCGCACCATCCCGACGCCGGCCCCGATCACCGCCAGCACGCACAGCAGTGCGACGATGACGAAGGGCAGCGAGGTATACAGGTAGAGGGTCAGGTTCTGCATCGAAGGCCGTTATCCGTGATTGGTGGCGGCACCCAGCAGCCGGGCCCTGCCGTTCCGGTCGAGGGCGCCCAGCATCTCGTTGACGAAGCGGTCCTGGAGCGCATATGCGCCGGCCTCGTCCGTTCCTATGGTGGATACCCGCACCAGCATGCCGTCCGGGATCCGGCCCGACAGGCCGTACATGAGGCGCGACATCTTCTGCTCGACGCCCGACATCACGGCCTTGTCGCCGATCGTGACCCAGTAGGTGATCGGCTCGTTGCGCGTGTTCTGGCGCGCCACCAGGCGCTTGACCGGCACCGTGCCGAAACGCGTCGCCAGCTGGTCGGTGTGGTTCTTGAGCATGTCGAAGCCCTGGGCCACGTAGCAGACTTCGGGCAGGTGCAGCTGCAGTTGCTTGCTCTGGTCGCCGCCGTAGGCGATCGACAGCATCACCCGCTGGCCCTGGGCGTTCACATAGGTGCGCGACAGGGTCTGGTCGTACAGCGCCGCGATCATTTCCTTCTGCGAAGGCTCGGGCGCGAGCGGCACCACGCTGGCGTCGACGGTCCAGCCGGCGAAGCGCGTCGGGATCATGGTGTCGAGGCTGAAATTGGCCTTGGCGTCGGCGATCTTCTGCTTGGGCGTCAGGGCCGCCGTCAGGGCCGTGGTCCCGGCCATCGCCAGGCCCAGCACGATGCTGGCGGCGAATCTGCGGTTCATGCTGCCTCCTTCGCGCGCATGGGTGCGGCGGCGGATGACTCCTTGCGGCGGATATACCACTGCAGGGCCGAGTCAATCGACAGGATCAGCACCAGCGCCGTGACGAACAGCACCATGCCGGCAAAGCCATGCAGGAAGCCCTGCCCCGCCGCGTCGCCATAGTAATAGGTGATCAGGGTCAGCACGATCACGCGGATCACATTGGCCGAGAACGAAATCGGGATGATGAACAGCGCCAGGCCGATGTTACGGAAGGCCGAGGGGTGGCGCATCAGGTTCAGGTAGAACAGGCCCAGCGCTTCCAGGGTCAGCAGGGTCTGCAGGCCGGCGCAGGCGTCCGCCACCAGCAGCTGGTACTGGCCGATCTGCAGGATCACGCCGGAGCGGCTGATCGGGTAGCCGAAGGCAAACAGGATGTGCTCGGTAGCCCAGGACACAGCCATTTTCATCGGCATCGTCACCGCGGCCACGAATTCGCTGGGCAGCGGCACCATGAAGATCATGAAGAAGAAGGGAAACCACAGCACGCCCAGCGCGCGTCCGCCGCGCTTGACCAGCAGCACCGCCATCATCACCAGGATGATGGACAGGACTTCCAGCATCAGGATCTTCTGCGACCGGCCCAGGGTGTGGCACAGCAGGCCAACCACGAGGATGGGCCAGCCGGTCCAGCTGGCGCGCGGCGGCGTGGTGGCGGCCAGCATCTCCGGCCACTTGCGGTAGATCAGCCACAGGGCCAGGCCGAAGATGATGGGACCGTGCCCCTGCTCTTCGCCGACCCAGGCGCCGGTGAACAGGTCGTAGAAGGTCGGCACGAACAGCACGGCCAGGCCCAGCAGCACCGGCCACCATTCGGGCATTGCGGCGCGAAACTGCTGCATCGAACGCATGGCCAGCGTGTTCATCTCAGAACTCCATCACCACCGAACCGAGGATCTCGCAGCCGGCGTCGACCAGCTGCTCGGCGGTGCGGCCGATGTGCGAGATGCGGGTGTAGTTCTTGCGCGTGACCAGCAGCGCGCCGCCGGCGCGGCTCGCCACCGCCACCGCGTCGACCCCGGCCTGGAAAGGCGGCACGTCGTACAGCACGATGTCGTAGCGGCTTTCCAGTTGGGTGTTGAGGTTGCGGAAGCCTTCGCGCGCCAGCAGTTCCTGCGGATTCGGCGGCAGAGTCCCGGCCGGCATGACGGACAGGTCGACGAAGGCCGGCACGCGGGCGATCACGTCGAGGTCGGCGCGGCCGGCCAGCAGGTCGGACAGGCCGGCGCGCGGCTTGATCGCGAACGCATCCTGCTGGCGCGGCGAGCGCAGGTTGGCGTCCACCAGCAGGGTCTGTTCACCCAGTTGCGAGAACACGATCGCCAGGTTGGCGGCGAACAACGCCGCGCCGTCGTCCTGATCGACGCCGACGATGGCCAGGGCGCGCCGTCCACGCGCGAACCAGCGCAGCATCAGCTGGCTGCGGATCGCGCGCAGCGATTCCACCTGCGGCGAGAACGGTTCGTAGGCCGCGATCAGCTTCGGCGACAGGCCGGCCTGCCCTTTCTGCAGATAGGGATAGGAGAACTGGCGCGCCAGCATCTGCTGGATATCGTCCTCGCTCACCAGGCCCAGGCGCACGGCAGCCTCGCCGAAGCGGATCCCGGTTTCCTTCTGCATGCGCAGCACGCGTTCGGCGTCTTCGGGATTCAGCTTGCCGGAATCGAGCAGGAGCGCGCCCATGCTCATTTCGGCGGCGTGGTCGGCGGGGACGGCGGATAGCATCGGAGAATTCATGGTCGGTCCTCGGTCAATTCTGGAGCTTCAATTCAGGCGCAGCAGGCGGCGCGGCGTCATCAGGGCGCGGATGCCGCCGGTGCGGGGGCCCGCCTGCTTCCATTCGATAGTGCCGAGCACCGGAATGCCCAGCATGTCCTTGACGTCGCTCGGCGAGCGCACCGGGCGGTTCAGCAGTTCCAGCAGCAGGGCCAGGCCGACGCCCAGGATGGTGCCGGCCAGGATGCCGATCAGGGTGTTCAGCAGCACGCGCGGGCCAGCCGGTTCGGTTGGCGGCACGGCCGGGTTCAGCAGCGAGATATCGGACTGCTCGGACTGGGCTTCGATGCGGGTCTGCGAGAAACGCTGCGAAGCGGAGTCGAAGGCGCGCTGGGCGCTGTCGAGGTCTTTCAGCAGCACGCCGAGCTCGTCGCGGGCGCGGTTCAGTTCCAGCACCTTGGCCTTCTGCTGGGCCACGGCTTCGCGCAGTTCGGATTCGCGGGCGCGCAGCACCTGGGCGTTGGCGCCCACACTGCGCGAGACAGTGCCGAGGGCGGCGTTCAGCTCGGCGCGCACCTTGCTCAGCTCGGCCTGGGCGGCCATGTAGCTCGGGTGGTTCTTGCCGTAGCGCTGGGAGGTGTCGGCAAACTTGCCTTCGGCGATCGCCAGGTTGGCGCGCATCTGCTGGATCAGGGCATTGTTGGCCACGTCCGGCGAGCTCAGTGCGGAACCGGCGGCGGACTGGCGCGAATTGCCTTCCATGGCCGCGGTCTGGGCCTGGACCAGCTGGGCGGACAGTTCATTCAGGCGCGACAGCTCGACGTCGACGCGGTTGTTGTCGAGGCTGACGATGCCCTTCTCCTGCTGGTATTTCGACAGACGGGCCTGGGCGGCTTCGAGGTTGTCACGCAGCTGCTTGGTCTGTTCGTTGAAGTAGTTGGACGCTTTCTTGGCCGGCTGGGTCTTGAGCTGGACCGAGATCTTCTCGTACTCGTCGGCGAAGGCATTGGCGACCGCCGCCGCGAATGCGGGATCGGCGCCCTTGAAGCTGATCTCGACCACCGAAGACTCGCGCGAAGGCACGATCTCGAGCTTCTTCAGCAGCAGGTCCGCCAGCCAGTCGCGCACCGAACCCTGGCCGCCGGTATCGTCGTTGAACTGCTGGACGACGGCCGCGCTATTGGCCAGGTGCAGCGCATCGACCACCCGCAGCGCCACGTTCTTGCTGCTGATGATGTCGATCTGGGTAGCCATGTAGCCCGGCAGCAGCTGGCCCGGCATGGTCAGGCCGGTCAGCGGATCCACACCCTTGTAGTTCAACAGAACGGATGCTGTCGCCTTGTAGGTCTTGGCCTGGATCAGGCTGACCCCAAGGGCCAGCGCGACCGTCACCAGCAGGGTCGTCAGGATGATCTTCTTCCGTGCAAGCAAGATCAGCAGGAATTGATGTACGTTCATGATGAACCTTCTAAGACAGGGTGGGACAAAAAACCCGGATTGCGGTTACCAAAAAACTTCAAATGCCAACTGCGAATCAATTAATACTCAGCACACTTACTACGTATCGGGGCCTCGAGAAACCGTAGCGAGCAGGGCTCAGTTCTGGCCGAGAAGCGCAGCCGTACATCCGGTACGGCCGGTCCGCCGTAGCGGAGCATCGCAGGCCGGAAATGTGCCCGCGCAGTAGGTTTATCGAGGCCCCTCCACATCATCAGAACCAGGATTCTTTTACGGTGATGACGTCGTCAGTCTGGACCAGATCGTCGTTCTTCACGTCGATCGTATGCGCCGCGCCGCTCGCATCCTTGCGGGTCACGCGCAGGCCGCGCTGGGTGCCGCGCGGGGTCAGGCCGCCGCCGGCCGACAGGGCCTGCTGCACGGTCATCGCACGCTCGATGCGGAACGGACCCGGACGGTTGACTTCGCCGGTGATGTAGGCACGCGGGGCGCGCTCGACAAAGATGATGTCGCCGCCGGCCACTTCGTAGTCGCGGTTCAGTTCGCCCTTGCGCACCATGTCGACGATGTCGATGGTTTCGCGGGTGGTGGTGCCGTTACGGGTGCGCACCAGGGTGACCATGTCGCTTCCTTCTGCGTTGGCGCCGCCGGCAATCGCCAGCAGATCGAGCACCTTGCGTTTTCCTTCGATCGGGTAGCGGCCCGGTCGGTTGACCTGGCCCAGCACCGACACCTGCTGGCTGGCCAGCGTGGTGATCAGGAGGCTGACCTGGGCCTTCTTCAGGTAGCCGCCCTTCTCCAGCAGGCCGCCGATCTTCTTCTCGGCCTGCTGCGTGGTCAGGCCGCCGACCTGCACCTCGCCCAGCAGCGGGAAAGTCATGCTGCCGGCTTCCGACACGCGGGTCTCGGTGGCCAGGTCCGGGCTGCCATAGACGGAAGCCTTGACCACGTCGCCCGGGCCCAGCACGACGTCGGCGGCGCTGCTGAAGCCGGCGGCGAGTGCCAGGGTTGCTGCGATCATCCAGTGTACGAGTCGTTTCATTTTTGTTCCCTCTTTTTGATCAATGTTGAACGTATCACTTCAGCCCGGCGACACCGCGGTCGAGCGCCGCCTTGTCGGTACTGCTGTCGGCGCCTGGCGCCTGGGTCGCGCCGGCACCGGCGGCCGGCGCCACCGCGTTCGGCGCGCCGCCATTCTGGTCGGCGACCGGCGCCGCGTCCGCGCCCGCCACCGCGCTGGTCGGCGCGCCGCCGGCCGGCGGGGTTGGCGCGGCTTTCGGATCCGGCATCATCGACTTGTTGATGTATTCGATCTTGGCGCTGGAACGCAGGCGCTGCAGCTCGGCCGACGCCAGTTCCTTGTTCTTCTTGTTGACCAGGAACTGTTCGATCTGCGGGGCGGCAACCGCCAGCGAAACCGGCGCGTCCTTGACCTCGGTCACCGAAATGAACATCGCGCGCTGGCCTTCCTTGACCGCGAACAGCTGTCCCTTCGGCATGCCGAGCAGCTTGGACGACAGCTGCGGCGGCACGTCGGCGGTGCTGCGGGTGATCTGGGTGCGTCCGTACTTGATCTTGTGCGCGTCCATCCACACCGCGACCTCTTCCAGCGACTTCGCGCTGTCGGCGGCGGCGCGCACTTCAGGCGTGAGATCGCTGGCGGCGATGACGATTTCGCTCATGCTGAATTGCTTGCGGTTGGAGAAGAATTCCGGATGCGCGTTGAAGTAATCTTCCACCTCTTTTGCCGAGGGCTTGGCTGGATTGCCGACACGCTTTTGCAGGTAGGCCTGGGCGATGATCAGCGACTTGGCGCGGTCGATCGCCTGCATGACCTTGGGATCGCGGTCCAGGTTTTCCTTGGCCGCCGCCTCCTGCAGCAGCTGGCGGTCGATCAGGACCTGCAGCAGCTGCTTGCTGGCGGTGTCCTGCTGGGCTGCCGTGACGCCGGCGCGCTGCAGCTCCTCGTTCAGCTGCAGCACGGTGACTTCCTCGCCGTTGACGCTGGCCAGGGCCTGTCCCGGTTTCTTTTCCTTCGCCTTGTCGCCGCATGCGCTCAAGCTTGCCGCAACCAGGATCAGCGCGGCGCACAGCACGCGCTTCGGAGTAGAGGGAGCAGATGTCGTTTTCATGGCAGCCAGGTGGTGTGTATTCACTTTAGTTTCCTCGGGTTGGTGGAACTCTTTTTATGCAGAAGGGTCAAAAATCTTCTAGAGATCAGTCTGCTACTGATGCATTCTGGGTGCCGCACGCTTGCGCCTCTGTTCGTCGCCTAACACTCAACCGTAGGCTTGCGTGCGGCTCCCGGTTTCAGGCCGCGGCCCGATTCTGTTCCGCTTCCGTCAGCTCGACGAAGGCGGCGTAGGCGCGCTGCAAGCCTTCCGGCAGCGGCGTGCTGGCCTGCCAGCCGAGCTGCTTCAGCTTCGACACGTCCAGCAGCTTGCGCGGCGTGCCGTCCGGCTTGCTGGTATCGAAACCGATGCGGCCGCGGTAACCGACGGTGTCGCCCACCAGGCGCGCCAGGTCGGCGATGGTGACGTCCTCGCCGGTGCCAACGTTGATGTGCGAATGCATCGGATCGGTGTATTTGGTATAGGTCTCGTGGTCGAGGTTCATCACGTGGACGCAGGCGGAGGCCATGTCGTCGACATACAGGAACTCGCGCATCGGCTTGCCGCTGCCCCAGATCACCACTTCCGGCGCATTGTTCAGCTTGGCTTCATGGAAGCGCCGCATCAGAGCCGGGATCACGTGGCTGTTTTCCGGGTGGTAGTTGTCGCCGGGGCCGTAGAGATTGGTCGGCATCACGCTGCGGTAATCGGTGCCGTACTGGCGGTTGTAGCTTTCGCAGAGCTTGATGCCGGCGATCTTCGCCATCGCATACGGCTCGTTGGTCGGCTCCAGCATGCCGCTCATCAAGTACTCTTCCTTGATCGGCTGCGGCGCCATGCGGGGGTAGATGCAGGACGAGCCCAGGAACAGCAGCTTCTGCACGCCGTTGACCCTGGCTTCGTGCACGACGTTGGCCTGCACCATCATGTTGTCGTAGATGAAGTCGGCCGGATAAGTGTTGTTGGCGTGGATGCCGCCCACCTTCGCCGCGGCCAGGTAGACCTGGTCGATGCGCTCGGTGCGGAAGAATTCGCGGACCTGGGCCTGGTCGGTCAGCTCCAGTTCCTTGTGGCTGCGGGTGACGATGTTCGTGTGGCCTTGCGCGCGCAGGGTGCGCACGATGGCCGAGCCGACCAGGCCGTTATGGCCGGCGACGTAGATGCGAGGCTGAGTATTCAACGTTCACTCCAATGAAATTGCAACGTCGTAACCATGCGATGCCAGCAGCTTGTGGCGGCGCGCCTTGTCCAGGTCGCATGCCACCATTTCCTGCACCATCGCTTCGAAACTGGTGCGCGGTTCCCAGCCCAGGCGCGTGCGCGCCTTGCCCGGGTCCCCCAGCAGCGTATCGACCTCCGTCGGGCGGAAGTATTGGGGATCGACCGCGACGATCGGTTGCCCTATCGCAACCCCTGGCGCTTTATCGCCGGTGATGGAAGCGATCACGCCGCGTTCGTGCACGCCCTCCCCTTGCCAGGCAAGCTCGATGCCCAGCTCGCGCGCGGCGAGCTCGACGAAATAACGTACCGAGTACTGGCGCCCGGTGGCGATCACGTAGTCTTCGGGCTTGTCCTGCTGCAGCATCAGCCACTGCATCTCGACATAGTCGCGGGCATGGCCCCAGTCGCGCAGCGCGTCCAGGTTGCCGAGGAAGAGCTGCTGCTCCAGGCCCTGCGCGATATTCGCAAGGCCGCGCGTGATCTTGCGGGTGACGAAGGTCTCGCCGCGACGCGGGGATTCGTGGTTGAACAGGATGCCGTTGCAGGCATACATGCCATAGGCTTCGCGGTAATTGACCGTGATCCAGTAGGCATACAGCTTGGCGACCGCGTAGGGACTGCGCGGATAGAAGGGTGTGGTCTCGCGCTGCGGGCTTTCCTGCACCAGGCCGTAGAGTTCGGACGTCGAGGCCTGGTAGAAGCGGGTCGTCTTTTCCAGGCCAAGGAAGCGGATCGCTTCCAGCAGGCGCAGGGTGCCGATGCCGTCGACGTCCGCCGTGTATTCCGGCGACTCGAAGGACACCGCCACATGGCTCATCGCGCCCAGGTTATAGACCTCGTCCGGTTTGACCTCGCACATGATGCGGTTCAGGTTCGAGGTATCCGACAGGTCGCCGTAATGCAGGAAGAAATTCTTGTTCTCGACGTGGGGATCCTGGTAGATGTGATCGATGCGCTCCGTGTTGAACAACGAAGCGCGCCGCTTGATCCCGTGTACTTCGTAACCTTTCGAGAGCAGCAGCTCGGCGAGGTACGAACCGTCCTGTCCGGTCACTCCTGTGATCAGCGCTTTTTTCATGTTCTTGCTTGCCTTTCAGGTAGCAGACCTTATCTGGTATGCCCCTTAAAATATTGCAATCTCATCAATTATTCTACGCAGCCCAACCGGCCCCGCAAGCGCCGATCCGATTGAATGCGCTCCTTTAAGTCGTCTTTAAGAAGACTCCATTTCCGCCTAGAATTTAAAAGGCGTTCTCGCGCGTCAGCACCACCTTGACCGTCTTCAATACGATCCACAGGTCCAGCCACAGCGACCAGTTGCGCAGGTAGTCGAGGTCGTACTGGATGCGCGCTTCCATCTTGTCCAGCGTGGCGGTTTCACCACGCAGGCCATTGACCTGGGCCCAACCGGTAATGCCCGGCTTGACCTTGTGGCGCAACATGTAGCCCTTGATCAGCTTGCGGTACTGCTCGTTGTGCGCAACCGCATGCGGGCGCGGGCCGACGATGCTCATGCGTCCCTGCAGCACGTTGATGAACTGCGGCAGCTCGTCCAGCGAGGTGCGGCGCAGGAAGCCGCCGATCTTCGTCACGCGGCCGTCGTTCTTCTGCGCCTGCACCACGGCGGCGCCGTTTTCCATCACCGTCATCGAACGGAATTTGTAGACGATGATCTCGTCGCCATACAGGCCGTAGCGGCGCTGGCGGAAGATCACCGGACCCGGCGAGCTCAGCCTCACGGCAATCGCCACCGCCAGCATCAGCGGCGCCAGCAGCAGCAGAATCAACGAGGCCAGCACGATGTCCGACGCGCGCTTGATGGTGCTGTTCAGGCCCATGAAGGGCGTCTCGCAGATGGCGATCACGGGCATGCCGCCGACGTTATCGAAGCGCGCCTGCATCAGGTCGAAGATATAAACGTCCGGCAGGAAATAGACCGAGGCCGTGGTGTCCTGCAGCTCGTCGATCAGCTTGCGGATGCGCGGCTGGGCCGAGATCGGCTGACTGATGAAGATCATCTTGGTGCCGTGTTCCCGCACGTATTGCGCCAGCTCGTCGGTCTTGCCCAGCATCGGGTAATGCATGCCGGCAGGAATGCGCTCGTCGGTGCGGTCGTCGAAGAAACCGCGCACCGCCATGAACAGGTTCGGGTGCTTCTCGACCACGCGCGCGAACTTCAGGCCGACGTCGTTGACGCCGACCACGACCACCGAGCGCACCTCTTTGCTGCGGCCTGGCGAATTGGCCAGGCGCGCTGCGATGTGGCTGGTCAGCAGGATCGCCGGGGTGGCGATCGCCCAGCCGATCAGCACGCGCTCGTCGTAGTAGTACTTCAGCCCGCTCGACGAGCCGAGGAACCACAGCACGGCCAAGGTCACCGCCCAGCCGAACACGGTATCGCGCGCATACGCCCACATGCGCCCGCTCCGCCAGGTGCGGTAGGGATCGATGTGCTGGTACACGGCCGACGAGATGAAGAAGGCCAGGATCATCAGCACCAGCATGTAGCCCGAGAACGGTTCGTGGAACACCAGCGCGGACAGGTACAGCGTTCCCATGATGATCAGGGGATCGAGCACCCGCTGGAAAAACGATATCAGTGGTATGTCATTGACCGTCATAGGAGCCTGGAAGGACTGCTCAGAACTGGGCGTTGGCCGTCAGCGTCACGCTGTTCGACTTGAAGCTGCCAGTGCCGAGGGCTGCGGAGCCGCTGCGCGTCTGGTGCGCCACCCCGCCCTGCACCTGCAGCATGGGACGCGGATGCCAGGTCGCGCGCAGGGTTTCCGTGCGGACCGAGTCGCGCAGGTTGTCGGAGCCGGAAAATTCGCGGCGCGCGTTGTAGTTGCGGCGCTCGTACATCGCGTCGGCATTGACCGAGATCTTGGCCGTCGCGTCCCACTGGGCGCCGACCTTGGCGCCGGTATTCTGGGTATAGCTGACCAGGGTGCTCTCGAGCGGGGCGAAGTCGCGCCAGACCGAAGCCTTGTAGATCATCTTGCCGCGCGGCTGGTAGGTCGCGTCGATCCTGCCGGCCAGGCCGCTGGTCCGGCCGTCGCCAAAGGAGGCCTGGTTGCGCCGCGTGTAGCCGACCAGCGCCTCCAGCGTGGTCGAGCCGGTCGCGATCCATTTCACGCGCGCCTTCAGCTCGTCCTGCGTGAAGCTGTCGTTGAAGGTGAAGGGACCGACCGGGCGCGGGAACGGGTACTTGCCCTTCACGTGACGCGCCACCAGGCCGACCGTGCTGCCGCTGCGCGGCAGGTAGTCGAGCTCGAGCTCGGTGGCGTCCTCGGTACGGTTGTTGAAGCGGTTGCTGATGGCTTCGTAGGTGTACTTGTCGGTCTGGAAGCCGGCGCGCACCCGCCACGCCGAATGGAAGCGCCAGGCGCCTTCCGCATAGCTGGTGCGCACGCGGCGCAGGTTGCGTTCGCTGCTGCTGAAATCGGTGTACGGCGCCAGCACCTGCTGCATCGTGGTGCCGATCCGGCCTTCCAGGTGATTGCCCAGCTGCCAGGCCCAGTTGGCCTGCAAGTCCTTGCCGTCGTAGTCGAGCTGCTTGAAGTGGTCGAAATTGGTCTTCGACAGCTTGGCGACGAGCGTGATGCGCTGGCGGCTGTAAGTCTTGTCGAAGATCAGACCGCCTTCACGCGTCCACCACGAATCGGCGCGCGTGTTGTCGAACGCAGGCTGGCCATCGGGAATGCGCAGCAGGTTGTCGTCGTGGCCGTAGGCAACGCCGCCGTAGACGTGCAGCGCATCGTTGGGACCGGCCCCGGCGGGGACGGCGGCGAAGGCGGACAGGAGCAGGAGGACAAGGGGACGCACGCGTGGATTCAACATGATTGTTTGTCTTCTTAAAGTTAAATGCGCTGGACGGATTTACCAGTACGACCAGTTGCCGGTCCGAACTACCCAGAGTCCCAGCAAGCCGTTGGTGACGGCATGCGCGAGGATGGGCGACCACAGCGTGCGGTGGCGCGTGTACAGCAAGCTGTAGGCTGCGCCCGCGACGATGCCGGCCAGCCACAGGTTATGCTCGAAGCCGAACAGCAGGACGGTGATGATGAAGCTTTTGAGGCCGAGTTGAGATAGCTCAACCGACTCGAAATCGGGTGCGGCAATCCAGCGCATCAGGAAGGAGCGCCAGAACAGTTCTTCCATCACGGGCACGACCAGGGCCGCACCGAAGATGCGGATGGCGACCAGCAGCCAGTCGATCTGGCCGCCGCTGTGCGGGTCGAAGCCGGAGGGGGAACCGATGATCATCCAGCCCGCGTCCAGGCTGATCCACAGGACCAGCACCACCACGCCGGTGGCGAGCGCGGTCAGCGCTTGTGTGGCGCCGAGGCGGAAAGGACGGAGTTCGTGATACTGGCGCCAGAACAGCGCCAGCAGCAGCGCGACGGCTGCGATCTTGAGGGGGTAGAGCCAGAGCAGGCTGGAAGCCGCGACGCCCAGGCGTTCGAGGACGTCGCCGGCGACGATGAAGAACAGATAGGCCGCGAAAGGCAGGATGCGCGCCCATGCCGCACGGTTGAACATGGGCGCATCCGCCGGAAGGGCTGCCGCGGCAGGTGGAGCGATGCGATCTTCATGTTCAGTCATGTCTCTCCATCTTCGGCAGGCCCCGGCCTGCGCATCCTAGCGAGCCATGCTACTCCCCCTTGGCGCGCGCCTCGAGGCGCTCCCAGCGATCCAGGGTATCAAGCAGCAAGTCCTCGATCTCCGCAAAACGTGCGTTCATTCTGCGCGCATCGGCGGGATTGGTCTTGTAAAAGTCTGGCGAATTCAGCTGGGCCGTGATCGCCGACTGCTCGTCTTCAAGGCTGGCGATGAGCTGCGGGAGTTCCTCCAGCTCTCGCTGTTCCTTGTAGCTCAACTTTACCTTCTTGCTGGATGCGTTCTGTGCGCTGGATGACATTTCATTCGTTTTAGCCGAACTCGTCTTTACAGCAGCGGCCGGTGCAGCCGCCGCCGCCCGGGCAGCCTCGGATTTCACGCGCTCCCAATCGCTGTAGCCGCCGACGTATTCGCGCCACATCCCCTGCCCTTCGGAAACGATCACCTCGGTGACGACATTGTCCAGGAAGGTCCGGTCGTGGCTGACGAGGAAGACCGTGCCGCTGTACTCGGCCAGCAGTTCTTCCAGCAACTCGAGCGTGTCGATGTCGAGATCGTTGGTCGGCTCGTCCAGCACCAGGCAGTTGGCCGGCTTGGCGAACAGGCGCGCCAGCAGCAGGCGGTTGCGCTCGCCGCCGGACAGCGATTTCACCGGCGAACGCGCGCGCTCCGGTGCGAACAGGAAGTCGCCCAGGTAGCTCATCACGTGCTTGCGCTGGCCGTTGACCTCGACCCAGTCGCTGCCCGGGGAGATGGTGTCCGCCAGGCTCGCTTCCTCATTCAGCTGGGCCCGCATCTGGTCGAAGTAGGCCACGTTCAGCTTGGTGCCCAGCTTGACCATGCCGCTGTCCGCCGTTTCCTCGCCAAGGATGATCTTCAGCAAGGTCGTCTTGCCGGCGCCGTTCGGGCCGATCAGGCCGACCTTGTCGCCGCGCAGCACGATGCCGGTGAAGTCTTCGATGATGACTTTGTCGCCGTAGCGCTTGGAGACGTTTTCCAGTTCCGCCACGATCTTTCCGGAGCGCTCGCCGCTGCCGACATCGAGCTTCACCTGGCCCTGCTGGTCGCGGCGCGCAGCGCGCTCCAGGCGCAGCGCTTCCAGGCGGCGCACGCGGCCTTCGTCGCGGGTACGGCGTGCCTGCACGCCCTTGCGGATCCACACTTCTTCCTGGGCCAGCACCTTGTCGAACTTGGCGTTCTCGATCTCCTCGATCGCCAGCAGCTCCTTCTTGCGCTCCTGGTAAGTGCTGAAGTTGCCGGGGAAGGACAGCAGGCGGCCGCGGTCGAGCTCGATGATGCGGGTGGCGACGTTGTCGAGGAAGCGGCGGTCGTGGGTAATGAACAGCACCGAGCCGCGGTATTCGCGCAGCAGGCCTTCCAGCCACTGGATCGAAGTGAAGTCGAGGTGGTTGGTCGGCTCGTCCAGCAGCAGCACGTCGGGCGCGGACACCAGCGCCACGGCCAGCGCGACGCGCTTCTGCATCCCGCCCGACAGCGTGCCCATCTGCGCCTCGCCGTTCAGGCCCAGGCGGTCCAGCGTGGTCTCGACCTTGTTGCCGATGTTCCAGGCGTCGGTCGCATCGAGCTTGACCTGCAGCTCGTGCATGCGCTCCATCACCGCATCGTCATTGCCCTGCCCGAACTGGCCGGTCAGCGATTCGTACTCGGCCAGCATGGACTTCTGCTCGCCCATGCCGCCGGCGACGGCGTCGAACACGGTCATGGCAGGATCGAAGCTGGGCTCCTGTTCGACGTAGGCGATCTTGAGGCCCTGCTGCATGACCAGCAGGCCATCGTCGAGTTTGGAACGGCCGGAAATGATTTTCAGCAGCGATGACTTGCCGGTGCCGTTGCGGCCGATGAGACCGACGCGCTCGCCGGCCTCGATGGAGAAGTCGGCATGGTCGAGCAGCGCGACGTGGCCGAAAGCCAGTTGCGCGGAGGATAGGGAGATGACAGCCATGATCGTGTGCGGCAATGAAAGAAAGGCGCATTGTACCGACTACGGGGCCCACACTTCCAATAAACCCCCAATCCTCGGCTATAATTGCGGGCGGTTCACGATCCCGGCCTGTTTTGCAGGGTCCGCTCGCCGAATCGCAGAGTCCTCCCCGTAGTACAATGGATAGTACACATGCCTCCTAAGCGTGGGATACAGGTTCGATTCCTGTCGGGGGGACCACTTCCTCACTGCTTTGCGCTTGCAAAGCCTAGTCGCCCATGTCGGGCTGCTCCATCATTTTCCTGATGGCTGCCTTCATCACTGCCGCCGAGTGGTCGCGCTGCTTGCCCGGCTTGTGCTTGGCGATGAACACCAGCAGAAGCAAGGATTGAGTCAAAATATATCGTTCACGGATTAATTTCGGGTCCGGATATATTCCTGTGACGATGTCGTCGATCAGTTCGTGTTCCGGACTGGGTTTCATGATGGTCCTTCATGGACATCCAGCTTTTCCATCTGGCATCTGAACTGTCTTGACTCTTGCTTTGCTGTGCAATTTTTTGTTCCGTTTGGCATGGTCGACAAACAGGTCAAATAAGTCGTTTTTCATCGCGTACAGCACCAAGTCCGAATCCGAGTTCAGCGACAGCTTTTCGAGAATATTCGACTTGTGCGAACTAACGGTTTTCACGCTGATGTTCAGCTCAGCGCCAATTGTCGACATCCGTCTTCCGATTGCGATACGTTTCAGTATCTCAAGTTCGCGCTCGGTTAGCCTGGTTAGAGAATTGACACCACTGAAGGACTTAGCATTGGCCGCAATAAGTAGCGCCATCTCCTGCGATACATAGAGCTCGTCAGCAGCAACGACCCGAACTGCCTGCAATATGTGATCCTGCGGGCAAGTTCTGGATAGAATTCCCCTTGCGCCAATCTGCAAAGCAGCTTGCACATCCGCAATATCTTTGCCTAAGGTAATGGCAATAAGGCGCCTGCTTTTCCATTCCGACGCCAAGCTGAAAGTTTCCGCTTGATTACGGCATATCAAGGGCGACACGATGACTGTCACGCAGTTTTTCACCAGTGCGTGCGCTGCAAGCGCGTCTTCCATGTACGAAACTTCACCTGCAACCCGCAGCTCCTTATGCGGCGAAAAGATGGATTTCAGGCCTTCTCGAAGTAAGAAAAAACTACTTGCCACGATTAAATTTATCATTTTTCTGTGCAGCCTTTCCCGTTTTTTCTTTAAATTACTCTAGTGTTCTACAGCGCACTCGCGCTTTCGGCTTGCTCATCCTGTTAGCAAGCCGCTCAATATTTGTACAAACAAATATTAAATTTACAACATCTGAGTCATTTAGAGAGGTCGAGCTTATAGCGGACTGAACTGATAATTTACGCCATCTGCCGATGTATTTACGAAAAAATTTATCACTGTTGTTTAAAGACTCTATTCGACTATTACGCATTTCCTATAAATATTGAACAGGTCGAAAAAGAGTTCAACAGCTCAACATTTTTTCTAAATCATTTCCTTACAATATTGAACAGCGGCCGCACTGAATCCTGCTTAACGACGCCTGCGCGATACATCGTATTTAAAAAATCGTCAAACTGGATTCATGAGTTAACTCCTGATCTAGATCAAACGAATTTTGAGTTTTCGCTTTAACTTAAACCGATCGATTCTAGCGGACATTATCCCTGCGGAAATAAGAAGCGATAGGAATCGATAACTCATCCATTCGTCCAGGCCGTGTCGTTTGCCGGATTTTATCTGCGGGAAAAAAATGAAAAAAGCGTTGATTACTGGAATAACGGGACAGGATGGTTCTTACCTTGCCGAGTTATTGCTGCGAAAAGGGTATGAAGTCCATGGGATACAACGTCGATCCTCGTGTTCAAACACGAGCCGGCTTGATCACCTGTGCAGGGAATATCGCGATGGCGCCCAGTCCTTCCGCCTGCACTACGGAGACCTCAGCGATGGGCCCAACCTTACCCGCATCATCGGTGAGGTCGAACCGGACGAACTCTACAATCTGGGTGCGATGAGCCACGTCGCAGTGTCGTTCGATTGTCCGGAGTACACCGCGGATGTCGACGGCATCGGCACCTTGCGCTTGCTGGAAGGCATACGTGTGTTGGGACTCGCAAAGAAAACCCGCTTCTACCAGGCCTCCACGTCCGAACTCTACGGCCTGGTGCAGGAAAGCCCGCAGCGCGAGACCACACCCTTCTATCCGCGCAGTCCCTACGCGGTCGCCAAGCTGTATGCCTACTGGATCACGGTCAATTACCGCGAAGCCTATGGCATGTATGCCTGCAACGGCATCCTGTTCAACCACGAATCCCCGCGTCGCGGCGAGACTTTCGTCACCCGCAAGATTACGCAGGCGCTGGCGAATATCGCCCAGGGTATGGAATCGATCTGCCACCTTGGCAACCTGGACGCTCTACGCGACTGGGGCCACGCCCGCGACTACGTCGAGATGCAGTGGCTGATGCTGCAGCAGGAAACGCCGCAGGACTTCGTGATCGCTACCGGCCGGCAGTATTCGGTACGGCAGTTCGTGGAAATCGCCGCTGCGGAGCTCGGAATGACGATTGCCTGGAGCGGCGAAGGCGTCGATGAACAGGGCGTGGTTAGCGCCATCCATGGCGACAAATGCGACGGTGTCTGCGTTGGACAGACCATCGTTTCCGTCGATCCGAGGTATTTTCGGCCGACCGAGGTCGAAACGCTGCTCGGCGATCCCGGCAAGGCGCATGAGGCACTGGGATGGCGGCCACGCACGGACGTCGAAGCCATGGCCCGTGAGATGGTCGGTCATGACTTGCAGAATGCGCGGCGCAAGCGCCTGCTCATATCGCGTGGACTCGATGAAGAACTTGGTGGGAGCAAGCCATGAATGCCGTTCACGACCGCATTTTCGTCGCCGGGCATGGCGGCCTGGTGGGCTCGGCCATCAAACGGGTGCTGCAGACCAGGGGATACCGGAACATCATTACGCGCAGTCATGCTCAGCTCGACCTGACCGACCAGGCGCAGGTGCGTGCCTTCTTCCAGACCGAAGCGGTCGATCAGGTCTATCTGGCGGCGGCGAAGGTGGGCGGCATCCATGCGAACAATACTTACCCTGCCCAGTTCATTTACGAAAACATCATGGTCCAGGCGAACGTCGTGCATGAAGCATGGCGTGCCGGCGTCAGGAAACTCCTGTTTCTGGGCTCGTCGTGCATCTATCCAAGGATGGCCGAGCAGCCCATCCGGGAACATTATCTGATGAGCGGCTCGCTGGAACCGACCAACGAGCCTTATGCCATGGCCAAGATTGCCGGCATCAAGCTGTGCGAAAGCTACAACCGCCAGTACGGGACGGATTTTCGCAGTGTCATGCCGACCAATCTGTATGGCCCTGGCGACAATTTCCATCCGCACGACAGCCACGTGATTCCCGGGCTGCTTCGGCGCTTCCATGAGGCCAAGCTGGCGCGTGCCAGGGAAGTCGTCATCTGGGGTACGGGCAAACCGATGCGCGAGTTCCTCTACGTCGACGACATGGCCGCGGCCAGCGTGCACGTCATGCAACTCGAGCATGAGACCTACTGCCGGCATACCGATCCCATGCAGTCGCATATCAATGTGGGCAGCGGCGAAGACATCACCATCGAGAATCTGGCCCGACTGGTGGGTGACACCGTGGGTTACCGCGGCGAGATCGTCTTCGACAGCACCAAGCCCGACGGTACGCCGCGAAAGCTGCTCGATGTATCTAAACTGAAGTCGCTGGGATGGGTCGCTTCGACACCGCTGGACCGCGGCCTGCGACTGGCTTACCAGGCTTTCCTGCATTCCCAGTATTCCGACGATCGATATGGTGACCGACATGACGTCCAACGACAGCACTCTTCACGCCAGATTGCGTAGCAATGCCAGGATGGGTGAGCACGCAGCCGGAGCGGGGGCTGAGCTGGCCATCGACGGTTCAAATGATGAACTGAAGACCTATTTTAGGGTACTGTTCGACAGTCGCTGGCTGATCATCTCGGTCGCCTTGGTGCTGGGCCTGGCGGGAACGCTGTATGCGGCCAGCCGCAGCCCGATCTATGAAGCCAATCTCGTTGTCCGCGTCGAGGAGCCGAGTCCGAACGCCACCAAGAACGTCCTGAGCGATGTCGCGTCCCTGTTCGAGACAAAGAAGACGACCATGGGAGAAATTGAGGTGTTGCGGTCGCGTAAGGTCATCCTTCCAAGCGTACGCAAGCTGCACCTGGACATCATCGCCGAACCCAAACGCTTCCCGCTACCGGGGCTGGTGAGCATGATGGCGCGAGACGGCTTTCCGGAACCTGGACTGTTCGGCCGCGGCGGCTATACCTGGGGCGACGAACGGATCGACGTGCAAACCTTTACGGTTCCCCCTGCCCTGCTCAACCACCGGTTCGTGGTCACGGCCCTGGGCGGTGGGCAGTTCCGTGTCGACGACGGCCTCTCCGGCGCATGGACCGGGACGGTAGGCCGTACGATGGCAGTAGCCACCGCGCTCGGCGCCGTCGATATCGCTATCAGCCGCCTGGACGGCAGGCCTGGTGCACAATTCTTCCTTGTGCGGGTGCCGGAACAGACGGTCGTCAACGCCATCCAGAAAGCGCTGGGCGTCAACGAGATGGGCAAGCAGTCCGGCATCATCGAGGTGACGCTTCAAGGAGACGACCCGGTCCAGGTCAGCGCAACCTTGAACCAGATCGCGCAAGAATACACGCGCCAGAATCTTGCGCATGACACCGAGCAGGCACAGAAATCGCTCGCCATTCTCGAACAGCGGCTGCCGCTGCTGAAAAGCGAGCTGCAAGCTTCCGAAGCCGCCTACAACGCCTTCCGCCACCGGAACGGGACCGTCAATCTTGGCGAGGAAGCCAAGGTCAAGCTGCAACAATCGGCCGCGGCCGCCGCTAAACGCTTCGAATTGCTGCAAAAGCGTGGCGAGCTGCAGACCCACCTCAGCGACCAGCACCCCGCGATGCTCGCCTTGAATGAGCAGTTGTCGGCGGTCGAACGGGAACTCGACAGCAGCGGCGGCGCCATCCGCTCGCTGCCCGGGCTGGAGCAACAGGAACTGAATCTGACCCGCGATATCAAGGTCAATACCGACCTCTACGCCCAATTGTCCAACACCGCACAGCAGCTGCGCATTCTGGCCGCCAGTAAGCTGAGCAATGTCCAGCTTATCGATGCCGCTGCGGTTCCGGACCTACCGGTCAAACCGAATCGCCCGATGATCGTCGGCATTGCGGGCCTGCTCGGACTCCTCCTTGGCACGGCGGCTGCATTCGTGCGCCGGGCATGGAAAGATGGCGTTGACAGTGCGCAACGCATCGAAACTTCGCTGCACGCCAAGGTGGTTCTGGCAGACATCCCGCACAGCAGCCAGCAGAAACGCCTGAGCCGCCAGGCTGGCGCACGCACTGACGCGTTGCCACTGCTGGCCAGCGTTGCGCCGGGGGATCCGGCCATTGAAGCCTTGCGCAGCTTCCGTGCCGCGCTGCAATTCGCCATGCCCCATCTGCGAAACAACATCGTGATGATCACCGGACCGACTGCCCATCTGGGAAAATCCTTTGTCGCCGCGAACGCCGCTGCCATCGTCGCCGCCAGCGGCAAAAAGGTCTTGTTGGTCGACATGGATCTGCGCAACGGACACCTGCATCGCTATTTCGGGGAAAGCCACAACGAGGGACTGTACGAGGCAATCGCTGCCACCGACGAGCCTGGACGAGGCATACGCCGGCAGGTACTCGAGAACCTCGATTTCATCCCGACCGGTTCCGGCGCCGCCGGGCGTCACGAATTCCTCATGCAGCGCGATCTCGACGTCTGGCTCAGGTCCGTCAGCGTTCACTATGACCTGGTGCTGATCGATGCGCCGCCCGTACTCGCCGTGGCCGATCCCGCCATCATCGGCGCCCATGCAGGCGCAGTGTTCCTGGTGGCGCGCGCGGGCGTGACCACCGAAGAGGAAATCGCGGCCTCAGTGAGCCGCTTGAACCAGGCCGGCATTTCGCCGGAAGGCGTCATCTTCAACGACAGCAAGCTCCGGCGCCATATCCCCGACTACTCCTATAGTGTCGCACCGGCACGGATAGCCTGGACCGGCCGGACGTCCGGATAAGGACGCCCCATGGCCATCTCCGCTTGGCACGCGCTACGCTGGAATTACCTCGGCAACCTGACCCGGGGCCTGGCGCAATTCCTTGTCGGCGTGCTCCTTGCGCGCCTATTGGGTCCGGAGCCTTTCGGCATCGTCGCGCTGGCATGGATGATCGTCGGCTTGGGCAGGCTGGTCGCCGACCTCGGCTTCGGGGCCACGCTGGTGCAGAGGGCGACCCTGTCGGAGCGCGAGCTGCGTTTCATCTTCACCCTCCAGATGTCATTCGCGGTGTTGTTGACGGTACTCGGCTGGATCTCGTCCGGCGCCATTGCCGCCTACTTCGGCAAGCCGGCAGCCGCGCAGGTACTGCGCGCGCTGTTCTGCCTCTTCATCATCGACTGCCCGGGCCAGACGGCGGCCGCCATGTTGCGCCGGTCGCTCGACTTCAAGAAAGTGCAGCAAGTCGGCATTGCCAGCTACCTGAGCGGCTATCTGCTTGTCGGCATTCCTGGCGCATGGCTGGGCTTCGGGGTATGGAGCCTGGTTGCGGCGCAGCTGACACAGTCTCTGCTGAGCACCTTCCTCCTGCTGCGCGACGCGCCTGTGCCGATGAGGCCATGCCTGCGTTGCGAGACACCGGACATCGCCAGATTCGGCATGCAGGTTACTGCCGCCAATCTGAGCAGCTGGGCAATCAGCAACCTGGACACGGCTTTCGTCGGGCGGGCTTTCGGCATTGCTGAACTCGGCCTGTATAGCCGGGCCTTGAGCCTGCTGAACATGCCGATGAGCATCATCGCAACCGGCTTCCAAGGCGTTCTGTTCGCTGCCTGTTCGCGTCATCAGGACGATCTTCCGCGGGTACGCCGCATCTATCTGGAGACCAGCGCCGCCGTCGCACTGGTATGCGTACCGCTGTTCGCTACGGCGGCGGTAATTCCACGGACCTTGATACTGGGCGTATACGGGGGAGCATGGGAGGCCGCGATTCCGCTCGTGACGCCGCTCGCGCTGGCGGTCCTGGTCAATGCTCTGCTCGCCATCCAAGGTCCGATCCTGATGGCCGGCAACCGGGTCGGCGCGGAACTGCGCAATCAGGCCTGCACGGCGCTGCTCTTCGTTCCCGCGCTGTGGTTCGCTTCGCACTACACGCTGGTCTTCACTGCCTGGACGGTACTCGCCACCTACATCCTGCGCTGGATGCTGTTAACAAGGTCGACCTTGCGGCTGACCGGCGCCAGCTTACAGGATTACCTGCGCACCCTTTGCTTTCCGGCACTGTTTGGCCTCGCAGTGGCGGTGGTCGCGGCGCTGACCGACTATGCCCTTGGGCCTCTCCCTGTGTTGCCGAGACTGCTGGGGGTGGCCGGCATGGCGGCACTCGCATCGCTGGCGCTTGCCCAGCACTTCGGCGCCGGCTTCCTGACAAACAGCATGAGCAGCCTGGTGAACGTCGAACGGCTGGCTTTGCCGATCAAAAAGTTTCTGAATATCTGAGGAGACAGCCTTGAAACATGCTCTTTTTATCGTCAGCCTGTTGGACGGCAAAGGTCCGACCGGCGTCGAGAAGCATTTCAACGACATGCTGCACCAGGCCCGATGCCATGAGATCGACGCCGAACTTGTAGCGCCCTATCCCCGGCGCGGGATCGCAAGGAAAGGCGCGGCCATGGCGGCGCGGATGATAGCCACAATCGACCGCGAACGCGCCGCGATCTTCGACGCCTGGGTCGAAGCCAAGACACTCGAACGCAAGCTTGCCGGCGTCCTGCCCCGCTACACAGCACTGGGCCGTACGATCACGCTGTGTGCTCAGGATCCGCTAAGTGCCCTGGCTGCCTTGCAGTTCAAAGCCACGCACGACTGCCGGGTCGTCATCGTCATCCATTACAACGTGTCGGTGGCCGAGGAGATGTTCCAGAAAGGCGAGACGACGGTGCATGGACCGCTCTGGAACTTCGCTTTCCGCACGGAGCGCCAGGCCCTCGCCGGGGTCGACCAGATCATCTTCGTGTCCGAATTCATGCGCAAGCTGACCTTGCGGAGGATGCCCGAACTGGAAAGTGTCTCGCACACCGTCATTCCAAATTTCATCGCCGATTCACCCGCATCCGATCCCGTGACCAGCTTCGACGCCGACCTCATTTCCATCGGCACGCTCGAGCCGCGGAAAAACCACGCCTTCCTGCTGCGCGTCCTGGCAAGGGCCGCGCAGCTCGGGCACCGCTACACTCTCACTCTGGTCGGCAACGGCCCGGAGGCCGACAGGCTGCAGCAGCAGGCTGCTGAACTCGGCATCAAAGAGCAAGTGAGCTTCGCGGGCTTTTGCAGGAACGCCGGCAACATGATCGTGCGCCATCGGGTGCTGGCGCACGCGGCACGCATCGAAAACATGCCGATCACGCTCATCGAGGCGCTGGCTGCCGGCCGCCCGATCCTGGCACCTGCCGTCGGCGGCATTACCGAGATCTTCGACCACGGCGTGGAGGGCTACCACTGGCCCCTGCAGGACGTCGACACCGCCGCCGCGCTGCTGATCGAGCTGTTGGGCAGGCCGGACATCTATGACCGCTTTTCACAGGCGGCGCTGGTGCGCTACCGGAGCAAGTTCGATGGCGACCTGCTGGTATCGCACTGGCTGACCACGATCCTCAATTCGCACGGCTCGAATCACACTGGCTGGCAAAAAACATGGCGTCCCATGCCTGCCCTGGATCGCGGCCCGGTGGCACAAACATGAACGGCCGGGGAAATCCCATGACGAGTATCGAAATCCTCAGCAATTCGGACAGCGTAGGCGGCGCCAGCCGTGCGGCCTACCGGCTTTACCGCGCCTTGCGCTCGTGTTCCACGGACACGCGCATGACGGTCGCGGACAAGCAGACCGACGACTGGGGAGTAAGCGGCCCTGCCAATGTATTCGAAAAAGCGAAGCGCTATCTACGGCCCAGGATCGCCGGCCGGCTCGCGGCGCTGCAGCGGAGCGGCAATCCCGGCATCCACTCGCTGAACCTGCTTCCCTCGAACATGGCGGCACGCATCAATGGCAGCGACGTCGACCTGGTCAACATGCATTGGGTCGGCGGCGAGTCCTTGTCCATCGAGGACATGGGCAAGATCCGCAAACCGCTGGTGTGGACCTTCCACGACATGTGGGCCTTGTGCGGCGCCGAGCATATCAGCGACGATGGACCCGATGCACGCTGGCGCACCGGCTATTTTCCGCACAACCGTCCGCCCGGCGCATGGGGCCTGGATCTCGACCGGTACACCTGGAACCGCAAGCGCAGCGCATGGAAGAAACCGGTACAGGTGGTAGCGCCCAGCAACTGGCTCGCCAATTGCGTCAAGCAGAGTTTCCTGATGAAGGACTGGCCGGTAGCGGTGATTCCCAACGTGCTGCAAACGGATGTATTCAAGCCGCTCGACCGCGTCCATAGCCGCCATGCGCTGAACCTTCCTGCCGACCAGGACATCGTGCTGTTCGGCGCGCTCGGCGGGACCCGGGACGTGAACAAGGGCTATGATCTTTTACTGGAAGCCTTGAACGTGCTGGCGGCAGGCGGCACACGGCTGTCTTGCGTGGTATTCGGGCAAGGCGAACCGCGGCGCGCCCTGCCGGTGCCGTTTCCAGTGAAATGGATGGGGCATGTCAGCGACGACACGACGCTGGCATTGCTGTACAGCGCGGCGGACGTCATGGTCACGCCTTCGCGGCTGGAAAACCTGCCGCAATCGGCCACCGAAGCGCACGCCTGCGGCTGTCCGGTCGTCGCCTTTCATTGCACCGGCCTGCCAGAAGTTGTCGAGCACCAGGCAACGGGCTATCTTGCGCAAGCTTTCGACGCCGCGGACCTGGCACGCGGGATCGCCTGGGTACTCGGCGCGCCCGAGCTGCGCGCGCGCCTCCGGACGGCAGCACGCGACAGGGCGCAGCAATTGTGGTCGCCGCACGCCGTGGTGCCGGCCTACCTCGAGCTCTATGCCGCGGTCATTGAAGCCAGCCGGCGCAAGGTGACATGAATCATGTCGAATGCAATTTTCACGCCCTTGCTGTGCATGATCGTGTTTGCCCTCCTGGCTGGCACTGCCGGATGGCTCGCGGCCATGCCGGTCCATGCCGCGGCCCTGCTTCTCGCGCTGGTCTTCCTGGACGCCTTGCGCCTGCCGCTGGTCGTCAATTTTGGACTGTCCTTGTATCCTGAAGACCTGTTCTTCCTCATCCTGGCAAGCGCATGCATGATTCGTTTCTGCCTGTTCGCCAGTCCGCGCGCGATCCCCTGGCCATGGTGGGTGCTCGGACTCATTCAGCTGGGGCTCGCCGTGTGGGGTGTGAAATCGTATGGAACCTCAGCCGGGGTCGACGCACGCGGGCACTTCTATCTCTGGATCACCCTTGTTTTCTTTGGCTCCGTCCGCTGGTCCGACCGCATGGTGTCGCGGATCGTCGACCTGTGGATCGGCTGTGCAGCCTGCCTGTGCATGCTCGCCATCTACCGTTGGGCGCACTCCGCCCTCGATCCACGGTATGCCGAGGAAATCATGGCTTACGATACGACCGGTGTGCGCTTCAGGGTCATCAGCTCGGCCTCCACCCTGGTGATCGCAATCGGTAGCCTGGGCCTGCTGTTCCGCATCATGCGTAGCCGCCTGCCGCTGCCGCTATGGCCCTTGCTCCCCGTCCAGCTGGCCACCATCGCAGTCTTGCAACACCGGTCGGTATGGATCAGCATGTTCGTCGGCGTCGCTTGCCTGGTGCTGGCGAAGGCCGGCGGCGGCACGCGGATACGCGCTCTGCCTATTCTGGGCGCGGTGCTGCTCCCGCTGGTTCTCGTGGTTGCGCTTCCCGCGGACAACAGCGTCCTTGCCTCGGTCCGAAGTTCAGCCGACCAGGCCGTCAGCATGAACGAAGGCACCATGGTCGGCCGCGTCGTCTATTGGGACGAATTGATGGCCAAATGGCTTGGCGCCGGTATACCGACTTACCTTGTAGGCCAGGCTTATGGCGGAGGATTCAGCCCGAGCGAGCTCGACGACGGCACGAAGCAGGATATGGTTCCGCACAACCATTTCCTGCACATCTTATTCAGAGGCGGCAGCATCGGGCTGCTGGCCACCCTCTGGGTGTTCGGCAGCGTCTGGCGCGCGGCCTTCGTCCATACCCGCAAAGCCGATCGCTACTGGGCGCATTTTCTGCTAGCCACACTGTCGGCGCTGTACGCCTATTACATTCCGTATTGGGCCAATTACGACAGCGGACTCCTGCTTGGCCTGGCGATCGGCTATCTGCGTAGCCACCGGCAGGCGCAGATGCCGATCGCCTCATCACGCACCGTTCCACGTTTCGCGGCGCCGCGTTTGCCGGCGCCTTTCCGCACCGGCGGTCCATGAAAGGAAAGGCCATGGAACACCCTGTTCTGGACCGCGCCGGCAGCTTCCCCGCGTGCAGGCTTGCGGTTGTCCTCTCCTGCTTCAACCGGAGGCCGAAGACACTCGAGGCCATCGGCTGCGTGCTGGCGCAGACTGTGGCGCGCAACACCGTGCTCGACTTCTTCGTCACCGACGACAACAGCACCGACGGCAGCGCCGAGGCCATTCTCGAGCTGCATCCGGCAACCCGCCTGTTCAAGGGAGACGGCAAGCTGTTCTGGAACGGTGGCATGCGCCTGGCATGGGACCAGGCGCTCAAGGGCGACTACGATTTCTACCTGTGGCTGAACGACGATACCTTCATGTTCCCGCATGCCCTGCAGCAGCTGCTCGACACGCATGCACGCTGCCTCGGCCGCCACGGGCGAGCCGGCATCGTGATCGGTTCGACATGCGACGATCAGTGGCGGACCAGCTATGGCGGGGAACGCCAGCGCAGCCGTTTGCGCCCGTTGAGCCTCATGATCATTCCGGTGAACGGGGAAATCCAGTCCTGCGATACCTTCAACGGCAACTGCGTCCTGGTGTCCCGGCATGCCGCGGCGATCCTCGGCAATCTCGACGGGCGATTCGTTCATGCCATCGGCGACACCGATTACGGTTTGCGTGCGAAGCAGGCAGGCATACCGATGTGGGTCATGCCGCATTTCGCCGGACGTTGTGTCAATGACCACACGGTAGCCGGCAGCTTTTCCGATCCCGCCCAGCCGCTGCGGCTCAGGCTGAGGCAGGCGCTCGGCCCCAAGGGACTGCCCTGGAAACCCTGGCTGGTGCTGTGCCGGCGCCACGCCGGGCCTTTGTGGCCGGCCTACTGGCTTTGGCCCTACCTGAAAATCCTCGCCACCTCGGTCAGGGCCAGCAGGGCAGTCATGAAAGGACGATAAGCTGATGAATATCGTGCTCGTGACCAATGGCCCGGTGCCCTACCGTATCCCCGCACTGAACGAACTGGCGGCCATGCCAGACGTCAGCCTGCATGTCGTCTTCTGCTGCGGACGCGAGCCCAACCGGGAATGGAATTTACCGGCCATCGAATTCCGCTGTACTTATCTGCGCGAACGCGTCGTCAAGTTCAGGGACCGGTTCATCCATAACAACCCGGACGTCATCGCAGCCTTGCGCCAGCTGCAGCCGGACATTGTCATCACCTCGGGGTTCAATCCTACCCACTTGTATGCGTTCCTATACGCATGGCTGAAGCGCATTCCGCATGTCGCCATGACGGACGGCACGCTCGATTCGGAAAGAACCCTGTCGCTGGTGCACCGCAGGATCAGGCATCTGGTCTATGCCCGCTCGAGCGCATTTGTCTGGGCCAGCAGCGGCGGACAAAAGCTGTACGCGAGTTATGGTATCGCCGCAAACCGCTGCTTCAGAGCCTGTCTCTCCGTGGAGAACGCCAGGTTTTCGGACACCGAGCCATTCCGGCACGGCAGCTTCGATTTCATATTTTGCGGCAGGCTCGAGCGGATTAAAAATCCCTGCTTCGCCCTGGACGTGGCGGTTGACGTAGCCAGCAAGCTCGGCCGCAAGACCCGCATTCTGTTCGTCGGCTCGGGCAAGGAAGAACAGGCAGTCAAGCGGCATGCTGCTGCCAACGCAGGCTTGGTCGACGCCGTCTTCCATGGATTTGCAAGCCAGGAAGCTCTGCCGGCCTTGTACCGTTCGGCCCGGGTTTTCCTGTTTCCCACCAGTTGGGATCCATGGGGGGTCGTGACCAACGAAGCCTGTGCTGCAGGATTGCCGGTACTCGTTTCACCGCACGCCGGCGTAGCGGGAGAACTTGTGCTCGACGGCGAGAACGGCTATGTGTGCGATCTCGATGTCGGCTACTGGGCGGATCGAGCGTCCACGCTATTGAGCGATCCCGATTTATATACGGCCTTTTCCAGGCGCAGCCATTCGCTCGTCGGCGAATTTACGTTCAGCAGGGCGTGCCAGGGACTGGCTGACGCGTGCCGCTATGCAGCGACGCAGCGTGCAGGACAGGACAAAGCGATGTGACGGCAGTAAGCTGGGACATGCATTGAGCGGCAGGAGTTGACATGACAGCAGTATTCACTTGCTCGATAGATGACGGCAATCCATTGGATATGAAAATGGCCGAACTCTTGTGCAAGCATGGTCTGAATGGCACGTTTTTTGTTCCGATTTTTAATCGCGAGGGCCCGCCTGTCTTAAGCAAATCACAATTATTGGCACTGGCGTCAGGTTTTGAAATTGGCTCGCACACGCGTGATCATTGCTATTTGAGAAATATGTCCTTGCTGGATGCGAATGATCAAATCATTTCAGGCAAATCCCATTTGGAAGATATTGTCGGAGATGCAATTAAAGGATTTTGTTATCCTGGTGGAAAATTTTTGCAGCCTCACCTCGCTATGGTGGAAGCCGCTGGCTTCATATATGCGAGAACTACGACCAACCTGTGTATCGACCCCGGTACTTGTCCTTTTGAGGTGCCCACCACCATCCAGTTTTACCCGCATTCGAGATCAGTTTATCTTCGCAACTTCCTGCAATCCGGGCGCTGGGACAAACGTGCCCATGGACTCTACCTTGCTCTGCTCACGGAAAACTGGATAGAACGCGTATATGCCTTGTTCAATTACTGTTGTGAGCGTGGCGGTGTATTTCACCTCTGGGCGCACAGCATTGAAATCGATCAGCTCGGCGCATGGCGGCAGCTTGATGACTTTTTCGCTTATGTGGCAAGCCGGGTGCCGCAGGAAAACCGTCTCAGCAACCGTCAATTAGCCGAAAGTTCTCTCTACTCCTGACCGGTACTACCCCGCCCATAACAGGGCACCCTGGTCTGCTTGTGCTTTCCTCCTCCCTCCATCGATCTGCGCGCACCGCAGGCTCGATCGGTCACAGCCCTTCGCTTCAGTTTTCAAACAGTTAATTCCCCGCTATTGATCAGTTCGATCCGCATTGGATCTCATTTTTCGGCAAGATTTTCACGTCTGTTGACCTGAAACAACAGCTTCAGAGAAACTTATATTCGTCTGGAATTACCTTAAGAAATTTAACAGCCTGAAAAATAATTGAACGTTATCGAAATTCCTCCTGTTACAACTTTTTCTTATTGAACACGGGAACTTTTTATAGCGTTCAATGTTTTCCGCACGTATTATTCGCCCATCGGAAACAAAATTGATCCAAACGTGATGTTTCAGAGGAAACTCAACAGCGATCAAGATTTCGATAGAAGTTCGCCGCGCATCGACGCAAACGCATCATGTGCAATCTATCAAATTTTCCATTCAGCATTCTTCTTGCAAGAGTGATTACTGTTAGGGCTAATCAGGATTCAATATGCAACTGAATAAAGATTTTTGCACCAACCAATCGACCACCTTCTCCCGCCTCATCGTCGCCTCGGCACTGGCTACCGGCCTGGCTGCCTGCGGCGCAGGTTCGACCCAGGACAATGCAAGCGCCAGCTCCGCTGCCGGTGCGCCGGCCTATGCCGCAACGATCTCGACGTCGACCTGGACCCAGTGCGCAACCGAAAACGGCACCTGCTCCTTCACCGGTACCCAGCAGGTACGATACGGCGCCAGCACCGGCTACGTCTACAAGACCATGACCGGCCCCGTGCAGTGCACGAACAGCGTGTTCGGCGACCCGGCCCCGGGCGTCGGCAAGACCTGCGCCGTCATGCCGGTCGCTACCACGACCCCGCCAGCCACCACCACCACCACCTGGACCCAATGCGCTACCGAAAACGGCACCTGTTCCGTGCCCGGTACCCGCCAGGTACGCTATGGCACCACTGACAAATGGGCGTACAAGACGGTGACCACGTCCGTCGTCTGCGGCAACTCGGTCTTCGGCGATCCGGCCCCGGGCGTTGGCAAGACCTGCGCCTATTCGAGCGATACCTCGGGCACGACCACGCCCACCACGCCGACGCCGGCGCCGACCCAGCCGTCGACCACCGTGCTGCGCCTGCCGACCAGCATCGCCAACGGCACCACCGTGAGCCTGGAGTGCGGCAAAACCTACCAGGGCACGCTGGAGCTGAACGGCAAGTCGAACGTGACCGTCACCACTGCCGGCACCTGCGGCAAGGCGACCATCTCCCCGGGTAACGCGGTTACCGGCTGGACCAAGTACAGCGGCAACATCTGGAGCGCTCCGATCGCCTTCACTCCGGTCCAGGTCGCGATCAGCGGCGCACCGATGAGCAAGGCGCACTGGCCGAACTCGGGCTGGGCCACCTCGACCTCGGGCATGCCCAGCAGCGATCTGAGCGGCGCCAACATGGTCTACCTGGACAACCAGTCGGTGGCCAAGATGCAGGCGCTGAGCACCAATAGCGTCAGCACCGCCAAGCCCTTCTACGTCGAAGGCAAGCTGTGGATGCTCGATACCGCCGGCGAATGGGCGGTGCAGAACGGTCGCCTGTACATCTGGACCGCCGACGGCCTGAGCCCCGAAGGCCGGGCCTGGGCCTCGCCGAGCGCCAACGGCATCAATGCCGATAACTCGAGCGGCATCACGGTCAACAACATCAAGATCTTTGCTGCCAATAACGGCATCAGCGCCAACACCGCGAAAACCTTGAAAGTGCTCAACACCGACATCGTCAACAGCGAAATGGACGGTATCTGGGCCAGCGGCAGCAATGGCTTGACGGTAGACCAGAGCAGCGTGACCAATTCGCGCCGCAACGGTATCGACGGCTGGTATTCGATCGTCGGCGCCAAGGTGACCAACACGACCGTCAGCAACAGCGGCACGGTGGGCATGACCACGCCGAGCGACGGCGGCATCTTCTTCGGCGACGGTTCGGACAACCTGATCCAGAATGTGCGTGTGACCAACTCGGCCTACCACGGCATCAGCGTGCTGCATAACCGCCGCACCAATCTGCTGGGCAGTGTCGTCGACGGTGCCTGCGTCCGCCTCACCGACTGCGCCGGCATCTATACCGGCGCCCGCGACCAGCTGCCGCTGACGCTCAAGATCGAAGGCAATACCGTCACCAACGTCAAGGGCACCGAAGGCATCGGCATCTACCTGGACGACTTCGCCAACGGCGTGACGGTCAACAAGAACACGATCTCGAACAACACCCGCGGTATGACCTTGCACAACGCCTTCAATAACGTGATCACGAATAACACGTTTGCGTCCAACGCCATCACCCACCTGGTGTTCGGCCAGGACAGCGGCAACATCCGCAACAACCAGGTCACGAACAACACGTTCAAGACCACGGGCAGCGAGCAGACCTACAACATGGAGACAGGCGCCAACCTGAAAACCTTCGGCACCTTCAACTACAACACTTACACCAGCACCAACGTGAACGTGTTCCAGCGCTACTGGGATGGCAAGTCGGCCGGCGTCACCAACGGCTACACCGGCTGGAAATCCTGGTCGGGCCAGGACAAGAACTCGACCATGAACGGCAAGCTGTAAGCGATAAGTTCGTCGCCTGAGTATCGGCCCCGGGGCGCTTTGCGTCCCGGGGCTTTTTCATGTCCGCTACAATCGGCAGGTGACAGCAAACCGATCTACAGCGGCAGCCCTGCTGGCGTTGGCCGCGCTGAATCTCGCGCCGGTTCCGCGCCTGAAGCCCAGACCCGGACCGCAAGCCTTGCTGCGCCTGCCGACCAGCATCGCCAACGGCACCACCGTGAGCCTGGAGTGCGGCAAAACCTACCAGGGCACGCTGGAGCTGAACGGCAAGTCGAACGTGACCGTCACCACCGCCGGCACCTGCGGCAAGGCGACCATCTCCCCGGGTAACGCGGTTACCGGCTGGACCAAGTACAGCGGCAACATCTGGAGCGCTCCGATCGCCTTCACTCCGGTCCAGGTCGCGATCAGCGGCGCACCGATGAGCAAGGCGCACTGGCCGAACTCGGGCTGGGCCACCTCGACCTCGGGCATGCCCAGCAGCGATCTGAGCGGCGCCAACATGGTCTACCTGGACAACCAGTCGGTGGCCAAGATGCAGGCGCTGAGCACCAATAGCGTCAGCACCGCCAAGCCCTTCTACGTCGAAGGCAAGCTGTGGATGCTCGATACCGCCGGCGAATGGGCGGTGCAGAACGGTCGCCTGTACATCTGGACCGCCGACGGCCTGAGTCCCGAGGGCCGGGCCTGGGCCTCGCCGAGCGCCAACGGTATCAATGCCGATAACTCGAGCGGCATCACGGTCAACAACATCAAGATCTTTGCTGCCAATAACGGTATCAGCGCCAACACCGCGAAAACCTTGAAAGTGCTCAACACCGACATCGTCAACAGCGAAATGGACGGTATCTGGGCCAGCGGCAGCAATGGCTTGACGGTCGACCAGAGCAGCGTGACCAATTCGCGCCGCAACGGTATCGACGGCTGGTATTCGATCGTCGGCGCCAAGGTGACCAACACGACCGTCAGCAACAGCGGCACGGTGGGCATGACCACGCCGAGCGACGGCGGCATCTTCTTCGGCGACGGTTCGGACAACCTGATCCAGAATGTGCGTGTGACCAACTCGGCCTACCACGGCATCAGCGTGCTGCATAACCGCCGCACCAATCTGCTGGGCAGTGTCGTCGACGGTGCCTGCGTCCGCCTCACCGACTGCGCCGGCATCTATACCGGCGCCCGCGACCAGCTGCCGCTGACGCTCAAGATCGAAGGCAATACCGTCACCAACGTCAAGGGTACCGAAGGCATCGGCATCTACCTGGACGACTTCGCCAACGGCGTGACGGTCAACAAGAACACGATCTCGAACAACACCCGCGGTATGACCTTGCACAACGCCTTCAATAACGTGATCACGAATAACACGTTTGCGTCCAACGCCATCACCCACCTGGTGTTCGGCCAGGACAGCGGCAACATCCGCAACAATCAAGTCACGAACAACACGTTCAAGACCACCGGCAGCGAGCAGACCTACAACATGGAGACAGGCGCCAACCTGAAAACCTTCGGCACCTTCAACTACAACACTTACACCAGCACCAACGTGAACGTGTTCCAGCGCTACTGGGATGGCAAGTCGGCCGGTGTCACCAACGGCTACACCGGCTGGAAATCCTGGTCGGGCCAGGACAAGAACTCGGTTTTCATCCTGCACCAGCGCGCTGGCGCAGCGCATCATGGCCGCTGACAGCTCAGCGGCGCACTGGACGGTGCCAACGCTTCGCTTACCTCGGGCGGAACGACACCGTACAGGATCAAGTCCCGCTCTTCGGCGCGCTCGTCCAGGCGCGCTAGCAGACTGTCGATAAACGCCGGCGGCACCTCGCCCGACCAGCCGACCGGCGTTCCCCGTCCGCTGCCAGGCCCGCGTCCCTGCTTCGTGCAAGTACGGCAGCGCCGCAGGTTGATGGCGGTAGCCCCCGCCGGCGCCTGCTGGGCCGGCTCGTCACCCCAAAGCGAGCCATACCCGTCATGATCCTGCAGGTTCGCCGCGCACCAGATATACGGTGCCCGCGACAGAAACGCTCCCCACATGCTGTACGAGGACACCGAGCAAACGAGGGCGTCGGCGAAAGCCATCGCCAACAGGTCGCTGCAGGCGGTCTGGCGGAGATGAAAGGTCGTCAAAGGATGAAAGGCATCAATGAACTCCTGGAGTTCTCCCGCTGGCGCGTCCGTGATAAGGAGAAATTCGATGCGGTTGCCGAAATCCCGCTTGAGAGCCGAACATGTTGCGATGTACCAGGCGAGCGGGAGCGCGACATTGAAACGTCCACGGTAGCCATCGACAGCGTCGGCTTGCAGGAAATCGCCGCGCCGAATATGCACCGCCACCAGCGCCCTGCCCGGCCGGACGCGGGTCAGCGTGGCGTGAAGGTTCGCTACGGCCTGGCGTGCTTTCAGAAGCTCCGCAAGAACGAAGATACGCGCCTGCTGGATGGCCTGAAACCCGCCCCACATGCCGCTGGCAAGGAAAACGAAACGGCCGCGCCGGTCGAGCTCTTCGGTTGCCACGAATTGTGCCACCGCGTCACCGTAGGCGAGCTTGCCGGTAGCGCGGTAAGCGGCTTCGTCGAAGTGGACCACCGGCAGGACGCTCTTGATCGCGCGCTGTTGCAGCCAGTCCAGCCGGCTGGTGCCGAAGTCCCGGTAGTATCCACGCTTGTTGAGCCCCCAGGCGGGATGCATCACGCGCGCTCCCAGAGCTTGTCCCGCCAAAAAGGCCTTGGCCCAAGGAAATAGTTCATTGCCTAAGCCAGCGCCACGATGGCCAAGAATCTGGGGAATGCAAATCCGCATGGGGCTCTCCGGTCAATGCAGGTCCTGATAGGCTTCACCTGCCTCGACGTCGCCATGCCATTGGCGGCGCTTCGTGGCGAGTTTTCCTTGTACCAGCTGCAGCGAGATCCCGACCATGAACAAGGTGTTGGTCACCAGATAGCGCCGCATCAGCCGCCGCGGTTCGGTGGCCAGGCGATACAGCCATTCCAGGCCATGATCCTGCAGCCAGACCGGTGCGCGAGGCCGTGTTCCCGCGTGGTAGTCGAAGGCGGCGCCCACGCCGACCATGACGGCATGGATGTGCTCGCGATGGGACGCCATCCATTTCTCCTGCTTCGGGCAACCGAGTCCCACAAACACGACATTGGCCCCGCTGGCATTGATCGCTGCAATGTCGGCTTCGTCATCGGCGCGGGAGCAAGGCCCGAACCGGGGAGCGTGCGTACCGGCCACCACCATTCCGGGGAACTCCAGGGCCAGGCGGTCTCTAAGCCGGCGCAGGGTCTGGTCGGTGCTCCCATAAAGATAGACCCGGTGTCCCAGCGCTTCGGCGCGGCGCAGATAGCGCCACATGAGGTCGGGCCCGGCGATGCGTTCCTGCTTCGGAAAGCCGAGCCGCCGCAAGCTCCAGGCGATCGGCGCGCCGTCGCAGGTTGCCAGATCGGCAGCACCGAGCGCCTGCCGGAACTCGACATCGCCGGTCGCGGTTACGACGGAATGCACATTGCAGACGCAAATGTAGCGCGAGGCGTGCAAGGCCCCCCAATCGACCACCTGCTCGACCGCTTCGTCCCATGCCAGGGCGTCAATCCAGGTCCCGAGCACCTTGCTCCCCCTGCGTAATGCTCCCTCTTCCATGCGCTGCTGCGATTGCGTCTTCATAGATATCCACCAGAATGTTGTAGTTGATCGATGCGGTGTATTTCCTCTCCCACTCGGTGCGCGCCGCGCGCCCCATTTCCTCCATGTCGTCAGGATGTGTTTCCGCCCATGCGATAGTCGCGGCAAGATCCGCGGCGTCACCTGGGCGGGCCAGAAGACCGGTCACGCCGTGCTCGACGATGTCGGCCAGTGCGCCGCGCCGGCTCGCAATGACCGGCAAGCCGTTCGCAAATGCTTCCAGCAGCGTCATGGGCATCTGCTCATGTCCGATACTCGGCAATACAAGGTAGGCCGCCGCGCGCATTCGGCATGCGACGTTCTCGCTGTCCTGCACGCCGAGATAGCGTTCCCCCAAGGCCCGCGCGACATCGTCAGCACCTGGTCCGCCGCCGATGACAGTAAGCGGATTACTGCCCAGGATGCGGATCGCCTCGAGCAGAGTCGCCACGCCTTTTTCTTCCGACAGCCGCCCGACGTACAGGCCGCCCCTGCGGCCATCCCAGGCCGGCTCGATGGCGCAATCGACGAAGTTGGGCTTGATGCGCAGCTTCTCGGCAGGCAAGCCGCCATCGATGAAGCAAGTGCGTGAAAAACCGCTCAGCGCGATGTAGCGCGTCACTTTGTCGCGATAGGTGCCGAGCCAGGAATGGGCTGCAAGCAGGCCGGCCAGCAACGACGATTGGGTTGCGGATCCCCGATAGCACTTCCGGGGAATCGCGCGCCAGGGCTGGTGTTTGAGACAGTCCTGGCATACGGCCCCATTTCGCAGGAAAGTGCCCTGAGGGCACAAGAGGCGAAAGTTGTGCAAGGTCTGCACGACAGGAATTCGCCTGCGCGCAGCGATCCAGTACACGGCAGGCGAAATCATGAGGAAGGTGTTATGGACGTGCACCACGTCCGGCTGGAAGGTCCCGCACACCGCATCGATCTCGCTGGACGCGCTGCGCGACCACACGGCCCCGGCCCCCGCCTTCAACACCGGCATGCGGAGCAATTCGTCGTTGCTCCGTTCGTACAAGCGCACTTCATGGCCATGACTGCGTAACAAGGCGCTTTCGGCACGAACCACGGCATCTTCACCGCCGGCCTGCTGGTAGCGGTTATGAACCAGCAGAACTTTCATGCCAGTGCTCCCTTGAAGCGATACCAGCCGTTCAAGCAAGGCCGGACCAGCCAGGCGTAGCGGCTTTCCGCTTCGCTTGCCGCGAGCATGCCAAGGCGCAGACGCCGCCAGTGCGCCGAGACCAGGTTGGCGATCACCAGCCGGGAGCAAGCGAGGCGAGCCGCCCGTGAGCGATATACGAAGATATTTTCCAGCTGTCGTTCGGCCGCCCCGAGCCGCCGCTTCCAGATGCCGCTTCCCCACAGAAAGTGGTATTCGCGAGCGCCATCCTGAATGCCCGCACACACAGCCAGATAGGTGTTGAGCATGCCAAGGCTGTAGGTGTCGAAAGCCCGATCGTGGGCCAGCACATGCAGGAAGAGCCTCGAACCGATACGCGTGGACAAGGCTGCGGCGCCAACGCAGCCATCGATGAGCGTTACGCCGAGGAAGCCATGTGTGCGCACGACCTTGCGCAGCCAGGCTTGCTGCTCCTCGTCCAGCCGTCCACGCCGGCCTGCGTTCTTCAGGCAGAAGATCGCCTGGAGCATGCTGTCGTCGATATCGGTACCGGAGCGGACCTGGAACGAGACCTCGGGAATATCGCGCATGAGCCTGTTCTGCTTGGCGCGCATACCCGATGCCGTCGCCTTGCCGAGACCAGCTTTGTAGGCTGCCACCGTGGACGGCAGGGAGAGCACGTAATCTTCGGAAATGCGGAAGCGCTGGATCGGGTATTCATTACCCAGCAGTCCCGACGTCACCGACGTCAGACCGATCACCTGTATGGTAGGGTAGCGCGCAAGGATGAACGACGCGAAGCGCCGGATCTGCTCCGGTGCGATGTGGATCGCCGCATTCAGCACCTGGATCCTGCGCTTACGCATCTTGAAAAGCAGGATGGTGTCTGCCACGCCGGCTTTGCAGGCGACATATGTACAGGTATCGGCCTCTTGAACGTGCTCGGCAAGAAAAGAGGAAAACGTGTTGCCGTACAAGCGCTCCAGTTCGGCTGGCACGAAGTCCGGAATCACGTTTTCATACACGTCTTCCGAACATGCCTGCGCGTCCTGGTGAGCGCACATGCCGAGGCCGGCATTCATGTCAGCCCCTGGCGGCGATGGGTTTTCGCGGAACGCCATGCGCGAACACCGCGCGCAACCAGGCGCGCCGCGGCGCCATCCTTGCGTTCGCAATCGAGCAGTGCAAACTTTGCTTCGAGAAAGAGACCGTTCGCAGCCGTGTCGACGACTCTGCGGACGTTACGCAGCATGCCTGCGCGCGATCGGTAAACGCACAGCGCATCGTATTTTCGCGATCTGCCTCCCAAGCTGTACTTGTAGTCGAGCCGCCCGCCCATGAGGTTGATCTCCCGGGCGCCGCGCCGCAGGCATTCACGGGCGGTCCAATAACAGCACAGAAGACCGAGGCTGAAACCTTCCAACCTGAAATCATATCCGGTGGTAAGCATGTAGAAGCAGTTCCCGATCCGCGCGCAGACAGTCGCTGCAACGATTTCGCCTTCGACGCGTACCGTGCCGGCCAGGCCGCCGTGAGCGGCAAGAAGCGCCAGGCGATGCACATCTTCGTCTTGATAAGTGGAGGTCCGGCTCTTGCGCGCCATGCTGGCGCGATTGAACATGATGACGCGTTCGACCAGCTCGGGAGTGATGGCATCCGCGTCGATCACCACGAACCGGGAAGTCGGATACTGCTCTACCAGCGCTGCGCTTCTTCGCCGGATATTCCTTTTCGTGCTTCTGCCAAGGTTTTCCACATAAGCCTGCTCTGAGTCATATCCGGAAATGACAATGTCTTCCGCGCAAAAAAAGCGTTGATAGGGATGTCTGATTGCGAGCGTGCCCGTATCGATGCCGAAGAAAACAAGGCTGCTCACTGCCGGGTGCAGGTCGAAAAGATACTCAACGAAGCGTTCGATCTCTGAAGGATTTGTCCTGATCTGCTCGTTCAATACCTTGATTTCAGGTCCATCACATTCGAACAGGAAAATTGAATGTATGGATGCGGCAGATGCCGATTGATACACCCAGGTTTCGTCGTGTAATTTCCCCGATAACCGGAGTTGCAATGGCGAGGAAAACAGGGCGCCATAGAGCAAATCAATTTTTCTGGCTAAGACATCCGGAATACCCTGCCGGTAGCAACGAAACTCGGGTCTGATTTCCGGAAGGCGGCCACGCATGTCCTCAACGATCGTATGTGCCATGCCTGCCTCGCTCTTACCAGTAATCTATGTACTTATGGTAGCTATCCAGGATGGATGGCGGAAGCGAGTTCATCCGTACTTGATTTAGATCAAACGACATAGCGAGATCTGCGCAATACAGCGAATTTCAGCTCGTGTGCACCGGGTTCTGTTTGAAGAAAAAGCGCGGTTCAATTTATGACATTTGATTTAAATCAAACTGCTCTACGTCTAATCAGTTAGGAATCGGCCGAAATCTATTCGGAGGGTATGCAAAAAAAAGGATCCATGTCTGGATCCTTGGGTGAGCTCATGCCGGTGGTTTCAAGCGATCCCGATAGCGGACACGCGTACGCTTCATAAAACGCATGGCGCCGATGGCCGTGCGGAACAAACCCGGGACCATGCCGGAGCGGTGCTCGTTATCCAGCAGGATACGCTTGCACTCCTCCGCATAGCCGATGGCGGCACGTTGCGCACGGATGGGAGCATGCCGCCAGTATGCAAGACGCGACCGGTAGAGGTCGACGTTCGCCATATCGCGCTGGATCCCGAGCAGTCTGAATTTATATTGTTGACGCCCCCAGCTCAAATGCGCTTCCTTTGCCTTGCGGGCGATCTTTTCCAGCATCGCAAGATAGCAGCACAACATTCCCAGACTATATTTTTCAAATTCGGGCTCGAAGGCGGTCACATAGGCAAAATAATGGTCGCCCAGCTTCAGGCTCAAGCTGCCGCCGCAAATCCGTTCTCCTGCCACGGCCACAAGCAGCAGGCCTCCTGCCTGGGCCTGCTGCATCATCCAGTCGGCTTCTTCGCAAGACATGCCGAACTCGATGCCTTTCGAGTCCGTGTTCCTGCGTTTCAGTGCGAACAGCGCGCTCAATGTCTCCGGTTCGATTTCCGCCTGCTCGAAGGTCTGGAAGCACAGCTCCGGCCGATCACGGGAAAGCGCTTTTAGCTGGTGCCTGATGTTGTGCCGGGTCTTCGATCCCAGCTTGGCCAGGTAGGCATCGGCAGACTCCGGGAGACTGACCACGATATCTTCCGAATGGCCATACTGCTGGAAAGGTAAGGAAAGTGCCGCGACATCAACGCCGATGAGGGAAAAGCTGATGGTCGAAGCTTCCGCAAAACGGGCAAAGGCAAAGCGCGCGAACCGCTCGATCTCCTCGACTGGAATCGCCACCATCTCGTTGAGCACCTGGATTCTTCCTTTCTCCACATGAAAAAGGAAAACGGCAAGAAAGCGCCCGTCACGCCTTGCGACATAGGCGCGGGCGCCCTCGGCGCGAGCGCGGAACGCGAAATGCTGCAGCGACGAATTGAAATGCTGGTATAAGGCGTCGAGTTCGCTCGCAAGAAACGCGGGAACTGCGTCGAAACAGCAGATGTCCGCGCCGATGACGCTTTCGGCGCGTGCATACCAGTCGGCGCCATCCAGTTCCATCGCATTGCTCGACAAGGATTCCGTCATGGCTGCCTTGACAAGCTCTACGATCCATCGGCGTCGGTGGCGGCTTCCAGGCGTACTTCGCCAATACCGATGACCCCTCCTTTGGGCGTGCTGGTGCCGCTGACGCGCACGAAAGACACGGACATCATGCCGAGTTCCGTCGCCGTTGCCCCGGCAAAGGCGCGCTTGACCTTGTAGCGAAGACCCAAAGGGCCATGTTCGCTGCCATGGTGAGCCGCCGCATGGATTTCGAAGGGGCCGAGCGTACCGAGATAGACGGCGCCCTTCTCGCTTCCAGAGCGCTTACTCGACGGGATATTCAAGTAAACCTTGTAGAAATAGCCTCCTTTCCTGCCCTCCTCGGAAAGTTCGATACCGTCCAGCACCAGATGCGCGGACCGGTAAGTCTGCGCCACGCCGGCAATGCTTGCCTGCTTGTTTTTCGCGATGGCGGCCAGCGCCTGGCTGTGCTCCGCGCTGACCGGCAACTGTACGCTCACCGAGCGTTCGGAAAGCCCGACATTCAAGGCACCGCCCAGTGCAAAGGTGGTGTCACTGGTCTGGCGTGGCGTCGACAGCTGGAAGGAGCCGATAGAGGGCATCGCGCCGGGCAGGCTGCTCATGCTTGCCTGCACGCGGAACAGCCGTGCATCGTTTGGTTCGCCTGTTACCTGCGCCAGAGGGAGTGCGCTCGGCATGGTTTCGTTCTGATACCGGTAGCCCAGGATCGATCGGGTGTCGATGGTTTGCGAACGATACATGCTGATGGAGTTCGTGTAGACGTGCTTGCCCGACCAGTACGAATTGGTCCTCGCCGGCATCTTGCGTCCACCGCCGGCGGCGACCCATGCGACCCATAGCCGGTCGACATTCGCATGGTGCAACCAGAAGATGGGATCGTTGGGGGATATCATGTCCGCCATCGCGTTGCCGATGAGGTTATGCACCGGATTGTGCGGAGCATCCTCGAAAGTCGGTTCGTAGGCGTTGTCCTGGCCGCGCTGGAAGTTGAGCAACGTACCCGCGAAAGGTGCCATGCTAAGGGCCTGCTGGACATTCGTGTTGACCCGCTCGACATAGAGCGGATTATTGTTGTTCGGATTCGTGAACTCGGCCGGCAGCTGTGGGTTGGTATAGTAGTCCCAGTAGGGAAGCACGAGCTGGCTGTCGCCGGAGACGGTGCGCAGCTGGCGTTCGAAATAGTAGAGGTAGCCACGATGCCAAGCCAGGAAATAGGCGACCTCATGCGGACAATAATTGATGTGGACGTTGGTCCAGTATGCCCAGCTCTTCGCATCCTTTGGATTGGTATTCGCCTTCATCAGCCTGACCGCCTTGAGCAGCGAGTCGTAGCGCGGCGTGGTCTTGAAGGCCTGCCATTCGGGACGCACCATCAACAGCGACTGCCCGAATACTTCCATGGGCACAAAGGCTGCGCCCAATGCAAACGCGGAGCGTTCGATGAACGCTCGCCTGCCTAGAGTTGCATGATCCATCTCAAACTCCTTGGTAGCTTTGTTCTACCTCAACAATTACGCTGTCGACTGTGTTAAGCAGCCTCAAGCGAATCTATTGACGATATTGAAGCGAACCCAAGAAGGGTTTGATCTAGCTCATATCAACTGCCGTTTCTCAAGAAAGCAACCCAGCAGTTTCCTCGCCTCGCAAGGTCAACACCCGCACCCCGTGCCGGGTCACCGCCACGGTGTGCTCGAACTGTGCGGACAGCTGCCCGTCGCGCGTCACCACCGTCCAGCCATCGTCCTCGGTCCGCACCGAATGCCGGCCCTGGTTCAGCATCGGCTCGATGGTGAACACCATCCCTTCGCGCAGCATCAGCCCTGTCTGCGGCTTGCCCCAGTGCAGGACTTGCGGCTCCTCGTGCATTTCGCGGCCGATGCCGTGCCCGCAGTACTCGCGCACCACCGAATAGCCGTGCCGGCGCGCATGGCGCTCGATCGCATGCCCGACGTCGCCCAGCCGCGCGCCCGGGCGCACCGCCTTGATGCCCTTCCACATGGCCTCATAGGTGACCTGCACCAGCCGTTTGGCGGCCGGCGACACCTCGCCCACCAGATAGGTCTTGCTGGAATCGGCGATGTAGCCGTTCTTCTCCAGCGTGATGTCGAAGTTGACGATGTCCCCGCTTTTCAGGATCTCGTCCGGCGAGGGAACGCCATGGCAGACGACGTTGTTGCGGGAAGAATTCAGCGCATAGGCATAGCCGTACTGCCCCTTGCTGGCGGGGCGTGACTTGAGCGTGTCCACGATATAGGCGTCGACCAGGTCGTTGACCGCCATGGTCGACATGCCGATCAGCTGCAGACTGTCCAGGTAGCCGAACACGTCCGCGAGCAGGCGCCCCGCCTCGGCCATCAGGACGATCTCCTCCGGCCGCTTGGTCATGAGGCCACCTTGAGCGCCGGTGTCACTACCCCTGCGGCCCTCAGTTCGCGCGCCATGATCTCGTTGAAACTCTGGGTCGGATTCAGCTCGGCCAGCATGCCGATCTTGATCCAGAACGCGGCTTGCGCGTTGATCGAGCGGCAGGAGACGCCGCTCGCCTTGCGGATCTGGTCATGCAGATCCTCTTCGATGTTGACGATGCCCATCTATATCCTCCGTATATGATCCATATACGAATCATATATTCTGACTCAAGGTCGGCGCAAGTGGTCTTTTCGCAAACTCCACTACCCACACCAGCGGATTCGCCTTCCAGCTCTCCGGTCCATTGATGCCTTCCCAGATGCCGCGATAAGCCAGCACCGGATCGCGCTCCGCGCCGGCTGGAAGCCCCTCCGCCAGCGCATCCGCCACACTGATCGCCTGCAAGCGCTCGACGCGCACGTCGACAATCTCGAGCAGTATCCGGCTGGCCGCACGCGGCATGAACAATGCAGGCCGCTTGTGCCAGGCCGGCGCAGCCCCTGCCTCACGCCGCGCATGCGGATCGGCGCCAACACCGTCGTCTGCGGCGTAGCGCCAGGCATGGCCGGCGGCCAGGGTCATGTCAGTGAAATACCATTCCTCGCGCTGCTTCGCCGCGTTGAAGCGGGTCTCCCAGCGGCCGAAGGCAAAGAAGGTTTCGCGCACCCACAGCAGGTCGCCGGGCTGACCGAAGCGATTGCGTGTTGCGTCTTGCGGGGTACGCAGGGCGCGCCGCGTCTGGGTCTTGGTCCCGGCCAGCAGCGCGCGCACCATGGGCGAGGAGAACAGGATGCTCCGCGCAGCCGGCGGCGCAGATCCGCTCAGGCCGGCACCTCGTCGGCCGCGCCGGTGTCCGCAGCCTGCGCCGCGCCGGCGCCGGGCCCCGCCGCCAGCATCGCCCCGACTTTCGCCGCCAGCGCCGTCATGGCAAAGGGCTTGGTCAGCAGCTCCATTTGCGCCGGCAGGGTCTCGTTGCGCATCACCGTGCTCTCGGCGTAGCCGGTCACCAGCAGCACCGGAATCTGCGGCCACAGCATGCGCACCTGGTCGGCCAGCTGGCGGCCGTTCATGCCGTTCGGCAGGCCGACGTCGGTGACCAGCATGTCCGGACGACCGCCGCGGCCGCGCTCCTGCCCCCGCTCCTGCAGCTGGCGCAGGGCTTGCGGGGCGTCGGCCGCCTCCATCACCGTATAGCCCTGCAGGCGCAGGACTTCGGCCATCACGTTGCGGATGTCGGCTTCGTCGTCGACCACCAGCACCAGGCCCTTGCGGCTGGCGGCCGGCAGCGGTGCGTCGCCGTCCACGGCCTGCGGCGCCGGCATCTCGGCCATCAGGCGCGGCAGCAGCAGGCGCACTTCGGTGCCCTGCCCCGGATTCGAATCGATGCGCACATGGCCGCCCGACTGGCGCGCGAAGCCGTACACCATCGACAGCCCGAGGCCCGTGCCCTGCCCCATCGGCTTGGTCGTGAAGAAGGGATCGAAGGCGCGCGCCAGCACGTCCGGCGGCATGCCGGCGCCGCTGTCGCGCACCGTCACCAGCACGTATTCGCCGGGTTTCAGGTCGCCGTAGCGGCCCGCCTGCAGCGGCGCGATGACGGCGTTCTCGGTTTCGATGACGATGGCGCCGCCTTCCGGCATGGCGTCGCGCGCATTGTTGGCCAGGTTCAGCAGCGCGCTCTCGAGCTGGTTCGGGTCGCACAGCGTGGTCCACAGCGCCGGCTGCAGATGGGTGCGCAGGGTGATCGCCGGGCCGGCCGAGCGCTTGACCAGGTCGGTCATCGACTCGACGAGGGCGTTCACGCTGGTGGGCTTCGGGTCCAGCGCCTGGCGGCGCGAGAAGGCCAGCAGGCGGTGCGTCAGCGCGGCGGCGCGCTGGGTCACGCCGAGGGCGGCGTCGATGCGTGTCGGCAGGTCGCCGGTCTGGCCCATGCGCAGGCGCAGCTTCATCAGCTCCAGATGGCCCGCCACGCCGGCCAGCATGTTGTTGAAGTCGTGCGCCAGGCCGCCGGTCAGCTGGCCCACCGCTTCCATCTTCTGCGACTGGCGCAGCGCATCCTCGGCCTGGCGCAGGGCGTCGGCCTGGTGCTTCTCGGCCGTGATGTCGCGCGCCACGCCGTACAGCAGTTCGCCTTCCGGCGAGATCGTCCACTGTACCCAGCGGTAGGAGCCGCCCTTGTGCAGCACCCGGGTCTCGTAGTTGACCAGGGGCGTGCCCGCGGCCAGGATCAGCATGTGGCGCGCCACGTCCTCGCGGTCGTCCGGATGGACCATGTCCATGAAGGGCCGCGTGGTCGCCTCCTCGGCGGTCCAGCCGAAGCTTTCCGTAAAGGCCGGGTTGACGGTCAGGAAGCGCCCGGTCGCCAGCGAGGCCGCCGCCATCACGTCCGGCGAGATGCGCCACAGGCGGTCGCGGTCGGCGGCGTGCGCGGCCACCTGGTGGCTCAGGCTTTCGTTCAGGTGCTGCAGTTCGTCGATTGCCCGGACTTTGTTCGTGGTCTCGAACACGGTGCACAGGATGCCGCCGACGCGGCCCTGTTCGTCGCGCACCGGGCTATAGGAAAACGTGTAATGGTGCTGCGCCGGATAGCCGAGACGCTCGCTGGTCACCGGCAGGTCTTCGTAGTAGCTGGCTTCGCCCGCGTAGGCGCGCTCGGCGATCGGCCCGACCGTCTCCCAGGCTTCGCCCCAGGCCTCGCGGAACGGCAGGCCGAGCACGTCCTTGGTGCCGACGATGGGCAGGTAGGCGTCGTTGTAGAAGCCGACCAGATCCGGCCCCCAGCACAGATACGTCGGGAATTTCGAATTGAGGACGGTGCCAAGGGTCGTGCGCAGGGCGGCCGGCCATGCGCCGATCGGGCCCAGATCGGTTGCCGACCAGTCATGCGCGGCGATGCGCTCCCCCATCAGGCCGCCGCCCGTGAGAAAGCCTAGGGAATCGTTCACCGTACTGTCCATGGAAATACACTCATCCGGCGCATTGTAATAAGAAATCACTCATGGACGGCGCGCAATTGGCACAGGCTGCCAAAAGCGGTCTGTGCGGTGACGCGCTCTACAAGGGTGCCAGGCGGCGGGCGGCCTCGGTCTGGCGCAGCACCGCGGCGCCGGCGAATTCGAGCTCGCTCGCGGTGGCGGCGGCCGGCAGCGGCAAGGCGGCCTGGGTCTCGAGCGCGGCGGCGGCTTTCATGAGGCCGAGGGTGCGGCAGCCTTCGGCCAGCCGGCCCAGATGGGCGCGCGCGGCATCGAGCTGGCCGGCCGCAAGCAGCTGTCCGAGGTCGGCGCCGGCGCTCGCCAGCTGGCGGTGCAGGCCGCCCAGGTAGAGCAGCAGGCGGGTGGCGTCGATGCCCAGGCGGCGCATGGTGGCCTCCGGGCTTTCGTCCGGGTTTTCTTCCTCCCCGGAAAGGTTGTTCAGGAAGCCGCGCACCTTGTCGCCGTCGAAGGGCTTGACGATGTAGCCGTCGGCGCCCAGGCCGAGCGCCTGCTCCATGGTGGCGCCGTCGGAAGCCGCCGAGACCAGCACGAAAGGCAGGCCGGCGAAGCGCTCATCGGCCTTGACCCGGGCCAGCAGCTCCATGCCGGACAGGCGCGGCATGCGCAGGTCGCAGAACAGCATCGCCGGGCGGGTGCCGGCGTCGAGCTGGCGCCAGGCTTCCTCGCCGTCTTCGGCTTCCAGCACGTCGTAGCGGCCGGCGCTGTCGATCATGTGCATCAGCATCATGCGTGAAACCACGTCGTCGTCGACTATCAGAACTTTCACCGCGCCTCCGCCAATCTCACTATTGTTATGAAGCAAATTATACAGAGCGACCCGGTGCGCACGATTCACGCCGTGGTTTCTTCGAAACGTGCAAGCATGTTCAATAACTTGGGCAGGCGCGACTTCAGTTGCTCGATGCGGCCGCTGTCGGCGTCGCGTTCGAGCTCCGTGCACAACTGGTGCAGCTCGGCCTCGCCCAGGTAGCCGGCGCTGCCGCGCATGCCGTGCAGCAGGCGGCCGCAGGTGTCGAGGTCGCCGGCTGCCAGGGCTGCGTCGAGCTCGCCGCGGCGGCGCGGCAGGTCGGCGGCGAAGGCGGCGCGCATCCGGCCCTTCAGGTCGGTGGCGCGGCGGCCGTAGCGCTGCGGCGCGCCCGGTATCGCCGGCTGCGTAAGCGGCGCCGGCGGCGGCCCGCTGACCACGCCGAACATCGCATCCAGCTCGGCGGTGCTGGGCGTGGACGGACCGCGCGCCTCGGGCGGCACCATCGGCTGCAATGCCACGCCGCGCTGCAGCTGGCGCTCGATCGCGCGGCTCAGGTGGAAGTGCAGGTGCGCATCGTCGATCGGCTTGGTGAGGAAGGCGTCCATGCCGCAGGCCAGGTAGCGCGAGCGGTCTTCCTCGCTGGCGTTGGCGGTCAGGGCCACGATCATCAGGCCCTGGTCCAGCACCGGCGCCTCGATCGGGCCGCCGGCGCGGATCAGGCGGGTGGCGGTGGCGCCGTCCATCTCCGGCATGCGGCCGTCCATCAGGATCAGGTCGTAGCGGGTGCGCGCGCAGGCCGCCACCGCAAGCGCGCCGTTGTCGACCACGTCGACCTGGTGGCCAAGCTCTTCCAGCATGGTGCGCACGATGATCTGGTTGGTCGGGTAGTCCTCGGCGCACAGCACGCGCAGGCGGTGCGTGTGCGGCTCGAGCGGCGCCTGCTCCACCACCGGCGGCTGCACGCCGTCGGCCAGCGGCAGCACGAAGCTGAAGGTCGAGCCCTCGCCCGGCGTGCTGGCGGCGCCGATGGAGCCGCCCATCAGCTCGACCAGCTGGCGGCAGATCGCCAGGCCCAGGCCAGTGCCGCCGTAGCGGCGGGTGGTGGTGGCGTCGGCCTGCTCGAACTGCTGGAACAGGCGCGGCAACGCTTCCGCTTCGATGCCGATGCCGGTGTCCTCGACCGAGAAGCGGATCATGTGCTGCCAGGCGTTGGCCTGGTCTTCCGGGCGGCGCTCGACACGTACTGTGACGGTGCCGCTCTCGGTGAACTTGAAGGCGTTGCCGACCAGGTTGACCAGCACCTGGCGCAAGCGGGTCGGATCGCCCACCACGAAGCGCGGCAGGTCCGGGTCGAGGTGGACCGCGAAGCCCACGCTGTGCGCGCCGGCCTGCTCCTCGAACAGGGTCACCACCTGGCCGATGGTCTCGTCGAGGGCGAAGTCGATGTTCTCGATGGTCAGCTTGCCGGCCTCGATCTTCGAGAAGTCCAGCAGGTCGTTGATGATCGCCAGCAGCGACTGGGCGTTGGCCTGGCCGCGCAGGATCTGCTCACGGGTGGAATCCTTCAGCTGGCCGTCGCGCAGCGCGAAGCCGAGCATGCCGATCACGCCGGCCAGCGGTGTGCGCATCTCGTGGCTCATGTTGGCCAGGAATTCGGACTTCTGGCGCGTGGCGTCTTCGGCGCGCTGCTTGGCCAGGTACAGGCGCTCCTCGTTTTCCTGCAGGGCGCCGTTGGCGCGCGCCAGCTCGTCGGTGCGGCGGCGCACCTGACGCTGCTGCTCGCGCAGCTCGGCGGTCTGGTGCTCGAGCAGGCGGTTCTGCTGCTCGATGCGCTCGGTGCGCGCGCTGACCTGGTGCTCGAGCAGGTCCTTCTGGCGCCGCAGCCCGTCCACGCGGATGCGGAAGATGCCGTAGCCGATGCCGACCACCAGCAGCGCGACCAGGCCGCGGAACCACCATGTCTTCCAGTACGGCGGCAGCACCGTGATCTCGAAGCTGGCCGGGGCGTCGCTCCAGACCCCGTCCTTGTTGGCGGTGCGTACCTGGAAGGTGTAATGGCCCGGATCGAGGTTGGTATAGGTGGCGAAGCGCTTGCCGGCGTCGGCGGCGGTCCAGTCCTGGTCGAAGCCGGCTAGGCGGTAGGCGAAGCGGTTGCGCTGCGGCGCCGCGAAGTGCAGCGCCGAGAACTCCAGCGTGAACACGGCGTCCGAGGCCGGCAGCGTGATCCCGGCCGCGCGTTCGATCGGCCACGAGGCCAGGCCCGGATGGCGTTTCTGCACCGGGTCGCCGAAGATGCGCAGGCCGGTGATGACGGCGCGCGGCGCGATCAGGTTGTCGTGCAACGCGCGCGGATGGAAGGCGGTGATGCCGTTCATGCCGCCGAAGTACAGGGTGCCATCCGGCGCGCGCAGCGCAGAGGCGTCGAAATAGGCGCCTTCGATGGTGCCGTCGGCGGCGTCGAACAGGCGCCAGCTGCCGCTGACCGGATCCAGGCGCGCGATATTGCTGGAGGTGCTGACCCAGATCTGGCCGTCCTGGTCTTCCAGCATCGACGCCACCGCATCGTCGACCAGGCCGTCGGCGCTGGTGTAGCGCTGGAAGCGCGGGGTGCCGTCGCTGCCGATCACCATCTTGTTCAGGCCGACGGCGGTGCCGACCCACAGGGTGCCGCGGCGGTCTTCCATCAGGTAGTGGACCTCGTCGTGACTCAGGCTGGTGGTGTCGTTCGGGTCGTGGCGGAAGTGGCGGAACTTGCCGGTCGTGCGGTCGAGCAGGTCGAGGCCATCGAAGGTGCCGATCCACAGCCGGCCCTGGCGGTCTTCCAGCATCGGCCGCACCACGTTGTCGGCCAGGCTCGCGCCCACCGCCGGATCGTGCTGCCAGGTGTCCAGCTTGCCGGTCTTCGGGTCGAGCCGGTGCAGGCCGCCGCGGGTGGCGATCCACAGCACGCCGTCATGCGCCACCATCAGGTTGCGCACGAAGTTGGCGTCGATGTCGCCCGGCACCAGCTGGCGCCGCGTCATCTTGCCGGTCTTCGGATCGAAGCGGATCAGGCCGTTCTGCGCGCCCAGCCAGAGCGTGCCGTCCGGCGCCGTGGTCACGGCGTAGGCTGTCGTTTCGGCCGCTACATCGGACTCGCCCGGCGTCAAGCGCCAGGTCTTTTCCTGCCCGCTTGCCGGATCGAAGTGATGGAGGCCGCCGCTGGTGGCCAGCCACAGCTTGCCGGCGCCGTCCCAGGCAATGCCGCGCACCTTGTTGTCGTTGAGCGTGGACGGCAGGTCCGGGCCGCGCTTGATGCGGGCGAAGCCGCCGCCGCCGAGGTCGGCGCGCGAGACGCCGTTGGACCAGGTGCCGACCCAGAAGGTGCCGACGCGGTCGCCGTACAGGGCCGAGACCTGGTTGTCGCCCAGGCTGTACTGGTCGGTGATGCGGTGCGGATAATGCTCGAAGCGGCCGGCCGCCGGCAGCCAGCGGTACAGGCCGCGGTCGTGGGTGCCGACCCAGATCTGGCCTGCGGCGTCCTGGTACAGGATGCCGACATCGCCATGCGGCATGCCTTCCGCCTCGTCGAAGCGTGCGACGCTGTCCGGCTTGTCGAGCGCGCGGCGCTCGAGGCCGCCCTGGCTGGCGATCCACAGGCGCTTGCTGGCGTCCAGCAGCAGGGCCTGCACCGCGTCGAACTTGCCGCCCTGCGGCGATGGGTGGTGGGTAAAGCGCATCAGGTCCGGCGCCAGGCTGTCCAGCCCGCTGGTGGTGCCGACCCACAGCCGGCCGTCCGGCGCCAGCGCCAGCGAGGTGAGCTTGTCGGAGACCAGGCTGTCGGCCACGCCGGGCACGTGGTGCCAGGTGGCGAAGCGCCTGGTCGCGATGTCGAAGTGCTGCAGGCCGTCGCCGGTGGCCAGCCACAGGCCCTCCTTGCCGTCGTCGACGATGGCGCGGATGTGACGGTTGCCGTTGCCGCGCTTGGCCGGCTCGTCGGGCACGTAGTTGGAAAAGCTGCTGCTCTCCGGATGGTAGAGCGCGAGGCCGCCGTCGGTGCCGATCCACAGCCGTCCCTTGCGGTCGGCGTAGAGCACGCGCACCCAGTTGTTGGCCAGCGACTTCGGATCGCCCACCACGTTGCGGAAGTTGGTGAAGCGGTAGCCGTCGTAGCGCGACAGGCCCGACTGAGTGCCGAACCACATGAAACCGTCGCGGTCCTGGACGATCGCCAGCACCGATTCCTGGGCCAGGCCGTCCTCCACCGACAGATGCTCGAAACGCAGGGTCGGCGCCGGCGCGGCGTGCGCCATCCCGCCCAGCAGGCAGGCCAGCGCCAGCATCAACAACGCGCAAAGGCGCTGCCGCGAGCGCCCTATGAAGTCATGTTTAATATCCACTCGGCAAGAGTAACAAACTCTGACCCTACCGAGTGGAATAATTAGGCTTTTGCCAAGGCTTTAGTCGCCTTTTGCCACACCTTCACGGCGCGGGTCGGCGCCGCCGAACCACAGCGACACGCCACGAATGTTCATGCGCTCGATGCCCTGCAGGCCGGAAGTCTGTTCGAAGACGCGGACGGCATGGCCGCGTGCCTTCAATTGCTCGATGGTCGCGGACGGGAAGCGCCCCGCTTCCAGCTCGGTCGGACCGTTGCGGCTGCCGAAGTTGGGGAGCGCGATCGCCTCCTGCATGTTCAGGCCCCAGTCGAGGGTACCGACCAGGACTTTCGCCACGTAGTTGATGATCAGCGGGCCGCCCGGCGAACCGATGGCCTCGACGAAGCGCCCGGTCTTCTTGTCGAAGACGATGGTCGGGCTCATCGCGCTGCGCGGACGCTTGCCCGGCTCGACGCGGTTGGCGATCGGGCCGCTGGCATCCTTCGAGTCGAAGGAGAAATCGGTCAGCTGGTTATTAAGGATGAAGCCGTCGACCATCTGGCGCGAGCCGAAGGCATCCTCGACGCTGGTGGTCATCGACAGGCCGGCGCCGTACTGGTCGACCGCCACGATGTGCGAGGTCGAGTGGGCTTCGATCGAATTGTCCAGGCCCCAGTTCCAGGCGGTTTCGACGCCCGGCGGATTGCCGGCCTCGGCCTTGCCCATCGAGCGCGGCCCGACCAGGCTGGCGCGCTTGGCGAGGTAGTTCTTGTCCAGCAGGGCCGGAACGCCGCGTCCCGGCAACGGCACGAAGTCGGTGTCGGCGGCGTAGCGGTCGCGGTCCGCATAGGCCAGGCGCCCGACTTCCGAGAACACGTGCACGGCATCGGCGCTCGGGATGCCCTTGGTCGGCGCCAGCGCCTTCATGTCGCGGGTCTCGAACATGCCCAGCATCTGCGCGACGGCGATGCCGCCCGAGGACGGCGGCGGCATGCCGCACACGGTAAAGCTGCGATAGTCGTTGCAGACCGGCTCGCGCAGCTTGGGCTGATAAGCGGCGATGTCGGCGGCGGTGAGCAGGCCCGGATTGGTCGGGTGGCTCTTCACCTTGGCCTCGATGTCGCGCGCGATGCGGCCTTTGTAGAACACTTCAGCGCCGCCCTCGGCGATCTCGCGCAGGGTGCGCGCCAGCTCCGGGTTCTTCAGCAGATAGCCGACCGGGCGCGGGTTACCGTCTGGGCCGTAGAAATAGGCGCGCGCGGTCGGGTCCTTGCGGATGTACGGGTCCCAGGCCAGCAGGCCGTTCAGGCGCGGGCTGACCTTGAAGCCGTTCTCGGACAGGCGGATCGCCGGCCCGAACAGGGTCTTCCAGGGCAGCTTGCCATGCTCGCGGTGGGCCAGTTCCAGCATGCGCAGCACGCCCGGCGCGCCGGTCGAGCGGCCGCCGACGACACCCTCGGTGCGCGACAGCGGCGTGCCGTCCGGGTGCTGGAACAAATGCTCGTCGGCTTTCGAAGGCGCGGTCTCGCGGCCGTCGAAGGCCTGCACCTTCTTGCCGTCGTAGTACATCAGGAAGGCGCCGCCGCCGATGCCCGAGGATTGCGGCTCGACCAGGGTCAGCACCAGCTGGGATGCGATGCCGGCGTCGATCGCGCTGCCGCCCTGCTTCAGCATCTCGTAGCCCGCCTCGACCGCCAGCGGATTGGCGGCCGCCACCATGTACTTGCGCGCGGCCCAGCCGGCCTTTTCGGCATAGCCGGTTGCGGCTTCGGGGGATTTCTGAAGCGAGTCCTGGGCGAGGACGGGGAGGTGTTGGGCGCTGGCCAGGAAGGCCGCGAGGGCGAGCAGCTTGAACTTCAATTGCATTCGGATCTCCGGAAAAAAACAGGGCGTGCGGCCGAGGCTGCACGCCCGATATCCAGAGCATCCTACATCAAATGAGCAAGTTGCTCACGACAAGCTCGTTTCCGACGATTACTTCGGCTGCATGCGGATCGCGCCATCCAGGCGGATCGTTTCGCCGTTCAGCATCGTGTTTTCGATGATGGTCCTGGCCAGGTGGGCGTATTCGCCCGACATGCCGAGACGCTGGGGGAACGGGACCATCTTGCCGAGCGCATCGCGCACTTCCTGCGGCATGCCCATCAACATCGGGGTCTCGAAAATGCCCGGGGCGATGGTCATCACGCGGATGCCGCTGCGCGACAGGTCGCGCGCCATCGGCAGCGTCATGCCGGCCACGCCGGCTTTCGAGGCGCCGTAGGCAGCCTGGCCGATCTGGCCGTCGAAGGCCGCGACCGAAGCGGTGTTGATGATCACGCCGCGCTCGCCGTGCTCCAGACCTTCGGTCTTGCCCATGGCGTCGGCCGCCAGGCGGCACATGTTGAAGGTGCCGACCAGGTTGATGTTGATCGCGCGCTGGAAGGCGTCCAGCGGGTGCGGGCCGTCCTTGCCGACGGTCTTGATGGCCGGCGCCACGCCGGCGCAGTTGACCAGGCCGCGGAGCGTGCCCATGGCGGCAGCCGCTTCGACCACGGCCATGCCGTCGCCTTCCGAGGTCACGTCGCACTTCACGAAGCGCGCCTTGCCGGCGCCCAGCTCGGCGGCCAGCTTCTCGCCGGCTTCCGCCTGCACGTCGGCCAGCACGACCATGCCGCCGGCGTCCACGATCATGCGCGCGGTGGCGGCGCCCAGGCCGGACGCGCCGCCGGTCACGATGAATACATTGTTCTGAATCTGCATGCTGCTGTCTCCTCCGGTTTTTGACTATGGCTTTTAACGTTTACGTAAACGTCAACCATCGGATTGTAGCGAGCTTCAGCGTGAAACACCATATTTACAAGCACTGGACGGTGGCGCCGTTGCGGGTGCACGGACGCCCGCTGCTGTTGACGCCGCTACCGGTGGTGCCCAGGTTGTAGCTGCCGCCGGCAGCGTCGCGGCAAGCCCCGCCGACACAGGAATTCAGCGGCGCCGTACTCGGCACCACCGGCTGCGGCGGCTGCGCCGGCGCCGGCACCGGGACGGCGCCATAGCCGATCGCCGCGGCCTCGCTGCCGTTCAGCGGACGCGGCGCCAGCGGGCCGGCGGGCTGCCAGGCTTCGCGCCGGCGCGGGGCCTGCCTGGCCTGCTTCTGCTGCTTCGGTTTCGGCTGCTGCGATTGCGGCGCTTGCTGCGGCGGGGCGTCGCGGGTCAGGGTGTCGGTTTCGTCGTGGACCTCGGCCGGGTCCTTGCGCGTGGGGTCGGTGGCTTGCCGCTGGCGCGGATTCAGTACCGGACCGTAGCTGGGCGGCGGCGTGCCGCCGGCGGGACGGGTGGTATTCGGGCTTGCGGCCGCGTTCGGGCTGGTGCCGCGCGCGGGCCGGCTGGCATCGCTGTGGCCGGCCGCTTCGTCGGCCACGGCGGCATCCTGGTTGGCGCGGTCCGTGTTCTGGTTCTGGCGGCCGGTAGCGGCGGACTCTTCCTTGCGCAGATAGGATTCGGCCTGCTGGCGGGCCTGCTGCGCCTGTTGGGTCTGCTGCGGGCTTTGCACCTGCGGCTGGACCTGGGTCTGGTGCGCCTGGGCCGACCCGGCAAGCAGCACGGACAGCGCCATGGCGCCGGATAGGAGGATCTGTCTCATGGCTCACCTCGTTTAGCTGGATGAGCCCATTATCGGATGCGGCGGGGGCGGAGGGCGCGCGGCTGCCCTCCCCTCGCATGAGACGCTTACTGGCCCGGTGGCGGCTCCCACAGCTCGACCTTGTTGCCTTCGGGGTCGATGACCCAGCCGAACTTGCCGTATTCGCCGTCCTCGGTCTTCTCCAGCACCTGGCAGCCCTCGTCGCGCAAGGCCTGCAGCAGGCCGGCCAGGTCGGCGACCCGGTAGTTGATCATGAAGGAGGACTTGCTCGGCTCGTACAGCGTGGTGTCGGCCGCGTTGATCGACCAGACCGTCATGCCGCCGGTCGGCTTGCCTTCGTCGTCGCTCCAGCTGAAGGCGGTCCCGCCCCAGTCCATCACATCGATGCCGAGGTGCTGCTTGTACCAGGCGCGCATCGTCGCCGGGTCTTTTGCGTTGAAGAAAATGCCGCCAATGCCAGTCACCCGTTTCATACGATCTCCGCTTCTAAAAGTTGTCGGTTTAAAACTGATTCACTCTAGCACAAGCTGTCAGCTCCCTGTCATCTTCGGCAGGTAGTTTGCTATGCTGGACAGCATCAGCGCATCACATAAAAACGACAGGAGACGACCATGCAGAACCTGCAGGAGATGTATCAGTCGAAACGCGGCAGCGCACTCTACGCCCTCGATCACTTGCTCGACGGTGACATGATCATCGTGCCGACCGGCGTCGGCGAGCCGCCCACCCTGCTGCATGCGCTGTCCGAGCAGCACCGGCGCTTCAATGACATCAAGGTCGCGCAGATCCTAGCGATGCGCAAGTACGGCTACTTCGAGCAGGCTTGCCGGCCCCACGTGCGCCACGCGGCCCTGTTCTTCGGCGGCGCCTCGCGCGCCGGCGGCCAGGGTGGCTGGTGCGATTTCATTCCCAACTATTTTTCCGAGATCCCGGCCCTGATCGAGCGCGGCCTGATGCCCGCCGACGTCGTGTTCGCCATGGCTTCGCCCATGAGCGCTTCCGGCCACTTCGCCCTCAGCCTGGGCGCCGACTACACGATGGCGGCGGTCGCCAAGGCGCGCGCCGTGGTGCTCGAGGTGAATCCGAACGTGCCCTTTACCCACGGCCAGTGCCACGTCCACCTGTCGCAGGTCACGGCCATCGTCGAAAGCGAAGAGCCGATCCTGGAAGTCGGCCTGCCGAAGATCGGCCCGGTGCAGGAAGCCATCGGCGCCCTCGTCGCCGAGCACATCGAGGACGGCTCGACCCTGCAGATCGGCTACGGCGGCATTCCGGACGCGGTGGTGATGCAGCTGACGGGCAAGCGCGACCTCGGCATCCACACCGAGATGATCGGCGACGGCATCCTCACCCTGGTCGAATCCGGCGCCGTCAACAACAGCAAGAAGACCATGTTGCCGGGCAAGATGGTCGCCACCTTCGCGCTCGGCTCGCGCAAGCTGTACGAATTCATGCACCAGAACCCAATGCTGGAGATGCACCCGTCCAACTTCACCAACGATCCCTACATCGCGGGCCAGAACGACAAGCTGGTGACGATCAACGCCAGCCTGCAGGTCGACCTGCTGGGCCAGTGCGGCAGCGAGAGCATCGGCCACCTGCCCTATTCCGGCACCGGCGGCCAGGTCGACTTCGTGCGCGCCGCCAACCGCTCGCGCGGGGGCAAGTCCTTCATCGTGCTGCCCTCGACCGCCAAGGACGGCACCGTCTCGCGCATCGTGCCGACGCTCTCGCCCGGCACCCACGCCACCACCAGCAAGAACGACGTCAACTACGTCGTCACGGAATGGGGCGTGGCCCAGCTGCGCGGCAAGTCGGCCAAACAGCGCGCGCAGGCGCTGATCGCGATTGCGCATCCGGATTTCCGGCCATGGCTGCGCGAGGAAGCCGACAAGATGTGCGTATTCTAGAGCTTCCAATAAGCCCTCATGGCGGCGTTGCATCGTCTCGCCGTACTAGCGTACTGTCTTCGCCGATACGCCTTGCCCTGAGGGCTTCTTGAAAGCTCGTTATTTCCTGGTCGAAACTCGCGGCGGCGATAGCCCACGCATGCCATCATTCCTCCGTCGAGAACACAGGAGGAATGATGGACCGTGTAGACCAGATCGGCCCCGATGAACACGTGCGCGGCGCCGAGGATGCGGCGCTGACGCTGATCGAATATGGCGACTTCCAGTGCCCCTACTGCGCCCGGGCGCACGCCGCGCTGACCGAGCTCGGTGACGAACTGGGCGGCGTGCGGCTCGTGTTCCGCCACCTGCCGCTGGCCGAGCTCCACCCGCTCGCCGAGCTGGCGGCGGAAGCGGCCGAAGCCGCCGCCAGCCAGGGCAAGTTCTGGGAGATGCACGACATCCTGTTCGAGCAGCAACGCACGGTCATGGACAAGCAGGACCTGGCCGTGCTGGCCGAAAGCCTGGACCTCGACATCGAGCGCTTCCGCACCGAGGTCCTGGAGCGCCGTCACCGCCCGCGCGTGCAGGGCGACCTCGAGCGCGCCCACCACGACGGCGCCGCCAGGACGCCGAGCTTCTTCATCAACGGCGTTCGCTACCAGGGCGATTCGGACCAGGCGTCGCTGCGGCAAGCGCTGACGGCGGCACTGGGGCGCTGAGCGTCCGGACGGCCACCGCGGCAGCCGGCGGTGCACCGGGTGCGCGCAACATCTGCGGCGTCAGCTCCGGCGCCTTCACCGCCAGCCAGCCGCCGCCGACCGGCAACAGCGGCACCAACAGCAGCGCGACGATGTTGATGATCTTGATGAGCGGATTCACCGCCGGTCCGGCTGTGTCCTTGTAGGGATCGCCCACGGTGTCGCCGGTGACGGCCGCCTTGTGCGCGTCCGAGCCCTTGCCGCCGAAGTGGTTGTCCTCGATGTACTTCTTGGCGTTGTCCCAGGCGCCGCCGCCGGTGGTCATCGAAATCGCCACGAACAGGCCGGTCACGATGGTCCCCATCAGCATGCCGCCCAGCGCCACCGGGCCCAGCAGCATGCCGACGGCCACCGGCACCACCACCGGCAGCAGCGACGGCACCACCATCTCGCGTATCGCCGAGGCGGTCAGCATGTCCACCGCCTTGTCGTATTCCGGCTTGCCGGTGCCGTCCATGATGCCGACGATCTCGCGGAACTGGCGCCGCACCTCGACCACCACGGCGCCCGCGGCCCGCCCCACCGCCTCCATCGCCAGCGCCCCGAACAGGTAGGGCACCAGGCCGCCGATGAACAGGCCGACGATCACCATCGGATTCGAGAGCTCGAAGCTGATGTGGGTGCCGCCCGCCTCCAGCGCATGCGTGTAGTCGGCGAACAGCACCAGCGCCGCCAGGCCTGCCGAGCCGATCGCATAGCCCTTGGTGACGGCCTTGGTGGTGTTGCCGACCGCATCCAGCGGATCGGTGACGGCGCGCACGCTGTCCGGCAGGCCGCTCATCTCGGCAATGCCGCCGGCGTTGTCGGTGATCGGGCCGTAAGCGTCCAGCGCGACGATGATGCCGGCCATCGACAGCATGGACGTGGCGGCGATCGCGATCCCGTACAGCCCGGCCAGTGCATAGGCCAGCAGGATCGCGGCGCAGACCATCAGCACCGGGTAGGAGGTCGCCTTCATCGACACACCCAGGCCCGCGATGATGTTGGTGCCGTGGCCGGTGGTCGAGGCCTCGGCGATGTGCTGCACGGGCTTGAACTCGGTGCCGGTGTAATACTCGGTGATGTAGACCATCGAGCCGGTCAGCACGATGCCGACCAGGGCGCAGCCCAGCATGCGCCAGCGCATGCCGTCGTCCGGCCACACCAGCCAGGTGACCGCGACAAAGCCGATCAGCGACAGCCCGGCCGACCACCACAGCCCAGTGTACAGGGCCGACATGATTTTTTTCCCTGGCCGGTTCTTGACCAGCGAGCAGCCGACGATCGAGGCGATGATGGACACCGCGCCCAGCAGCATCGGGAAGATGACCGCCGCGCTGCCCGGTCGTGCTCCGGCAGTGCCGTCGCCCATGAGCGCCCCCAGCAGCATGGTGGCGACCAGGGTCACGACATAGGTTTCGAACAGGTCGGCCGCCATGCCGGCGCAGTCGCCGACGTTGTCGCCCACGTTGTCGGCGATGACGGCCGGGTTGCGCGGATCGTCCTCGGGGATGCCGGCCTCGACCTTGCCGACGAGGTCGGCGCCGACGTCCGCGCCCTTGGTGAAGATGCCGCCGCCCAGGCGCGCGAAGATCGAGATCAGGGAGGCGCCGAAGGCCAGGCCGACCAGCGGCTGTATGGTGTCGTGCGGCGTCAACGTGGGATCGGCCCGCGATATCAGCAGCCAGTAGAACAGCGAGACCCCGAGCAGCCCCAGCCCGACTACCAGCATGCCGGTGATGGCGCCGCCGCGGAAGGCGACGTGCAGGGCCTGGTCCAGCCCGTGCGAGGCGGCCTGGGCGGTGCGCACATTGGCGCGCACCGAGACGTTCATGCCGATGAAGCCGCAGGCGCCGGACAGCACGGCCCCGGCCAGGAAGCCGCCCGCCGTCATGCCGCCGAGGAGGAAGAAAATGGCGATCAGCAGAACGACGCCGACGATCGCGATGGTGCGGTACTGGCGCGCCAGATAGGCGGACGCGCCCTGCTGGATGGCCAGCGAAATTTCCTGCATGCGGCCGTTGCCGGGATCCTGTTGCAGGACCCAACTGCGTGACCACAATCCATAAAGTACCGCGATGACGCCGCAAGCGACGGCGAAGCCCAGCTGTGTGGATGCCATATAGTCTCCCCCCTTGTCCTTCGATCAGAACTACGCAAACCTGCGAACTTGATCCAAAAACCTGGACGGATGGCTATGTGTCATCCGGAGCCAACGGGCGGCGCGACGTGCGGCGCCCCGATAACTCGCGGCGGCCCGCAGGCCGCCAGGAGAGCCTGACAAACCCTCATGGCTGCGTTGCATCGTCTCGCCGTACTAACGTACTGTCTTCGACGATGCGCCTTGCCCTGAGGGTTTCTCTGGCACTCCTTTGAAATGGCTTACTCGGCCAGCGCAGCGAAGGCCGCTTCGCGCACCTGATCGACCGGGCCCACGCCCGAGATCTTGCGGTATTTCGGTGCGCCAGGCAGGCCCGACTGCGCCCACTTGTTGTAGTAGCCGAGCAGCACTTCGGTCTGGTTGTGGTACACGGCCAGACGCTTCTTGACGGTCTCTTCCTGGTCGTCGTCACGCTGGATCAGCGGTTCGCCGGTGACGTCGTCCTTGCCTTCCACTTTCGGCGGGTTGAACTTGACGTGGTACACGCGGCCCGAAGGCTGGTGGGTGCGGCGGCCGGTCATGCGCTCGACGATCATCTCGTCCGGCACGTCGATCTCCAGCACGTAATCGATGTTGACGCCGCTTTCCTTCATGGCGTCGGCTTGCGCGATGGTGCGCGGGAAACCGTCGAACAGGTAACCGTTGGCGCAATCGGCGTCCTTCAGGCGCTCCTTCACCAGGCCGATGATGATGTCGTCCGACACCAGCTGGCCTGCGTCCATCACCTTCTTCGCCGCCAGGCCCAGCTCGGTGCCTGCCTTGATGGCGGCGCGCAGCATGTCGCCGGTGGAGATCTGGGGGATGTTGTATTTTTCTTTAATGAAATTCGCCTGGGTGCCTTTACCGGCGCCGGGGGCTCCTAACAGAATGAGACGCATGAAGGATTTCCTAAAAGGTGTTGATGCATATTTGACTAGCTGGATACGAAAGTTACCACAAAAGCAGCGTCCAACGCCACTGCGGGGGAGCGATCGCAGGGGCTGCTTGAGCTGGCGCAGACCGTATCCGAGGATATTTCTAACCGGATCAAGACGCGAAGTAAGAACGCACCTGCTCCAAGTCTTCCGGGGTATCGACGCCGGCGGCCGGCGCACTGTCGGTCACGTGCACGGCGATCGGCACGCCATGCCAGAGGACGCGCAGCTGTTCCAGCGCTTCGATCGTCTCCAGCGGCGACGGTTCCAGCTGGGGGTATTGCTGGAGGAAGGCGTTGCTGTAGGCATACAGGCCGATGTGACGCAGCGGAGTATATCCAGACGGCAATTGTTCGCGGTTTTGTGCGAAAGCGTCGCGGTGCCAGGGAATAGCGGCGCGCGAAAAATAGAGAGCCCGGCCCAGTTTGTCGAGCACGACCTTGACCACGTTCGGGTTGAAGGCGTCCGCGGCATCGTGCAGAGGATGGGCGCAGGTGGCCATCGGCACGTCGAGGCCGATGCGGGCAGCACAGGCGGACAGCAGGGCCGGGTCGATCAGCGGCTCGTCGCCCTGCAGGTTGACCACCACCGCGTCGTCAGGCAGCCCGAGGGTGCGCGCGACTTCGGCGATGCGGTCGGTGCCGGACGGGTGGGAGGCAAGCGTCATGCAGGCTTCGATGCCGTGCGCGGCGCAGGCGGCAAGGATGTCGGCGTGGTCGGTGGCGACCACGATGCGGGCCGCGCCCGATTCCTTCGCACGCTCGGCCACGCGCACCACCATGGGCTTGCCGCCCAGGTCGGCGAGCGGCTTGTTCGGCAGCCGCGTCGAAGCCAGGCGCGCCGGGATGATGACGACGAAGCTCATGGCGTCAGATCGACGGCTCGACCTTGCGGGCCTGGTCGGCCCACATGATCGGGATGCCGTCGCGGATCGGATAGGCCAGGCGGTCCGGGCGGCAGATCAGTTCCTGCGCTTTCTTGTCATATTCGAGCGGTCCCTTGCACAGGGGGCAGACCAGGATATCAAGCAGTCGGGCGTCCACGACATTTCTCCACGATTTGAGCGGCCAGCGCAGGATCGATTTGCGCGGTGACCGGGACGACCCACAGGCGCGGGTCGTTGTTCAGATGTTCAAGTTGCCGACATTTTACTGCATCCTTCTCGGTCACCAGGATGAGCTCGGCATCCAGGCCCTTGAACGGGTCGTCGAGGAAGTCGTGGTGGTCTGGCAGCGGCAGTTCCTGGAACTGCAGGCCGGCCGCCTTCAGCATCGCGAAGAAGCGCGACGGGTTGCCGATGCCGGCGGCGGCCACGATGCGCTTGGTGGCGATTGTCGTCGCCATCGTCCCGGCCAGTGCGGACAGCGGCAGGCGCTGCTGGGGGTCGCGCAATTGCTCGGCATATTCGCCCGCCAGCTGCATCCGGTAGGGCCGGCCGCCGACCGCCAGCGCCAGCGCAGGCGTCAGCTCGGGTGTGTTCACCACCGTGAAGTCGCGCCGGCGCGAAGGCGGCTCGCGCAGCGGCCCGGCAGGCAGGGTCCAGCCGTTGCCGACGCCGCGGCCATCGAACAGCACCAGCTCGACGTCGCGCTGCAGGGCGTAGTGCTGGAGGCCGTCGTCGGTCACCAGCACGTTCACCTCGGGATGGCGTTCCAGCAGGTGGCGGCCGGCCTGGGCACGGCGTCGTCCGACCACGACCGGGCAGCCGGTACGGTTTGCAATGAGAAGGGGCTCGTCACCGACCTCGCGCGCGCTCGCGCCTGGCACGACTTCGCGCGGACCGCTGTCCCCTTCCCCGCCGTGGCCGCGCGAAATGACGCCCGGCTTCAGGCCGGCGGCGCGCAGCTGCTCGACCAGCCAGATGGTCAGTGGGGTCTTGCCGGTGCCGCCGATGAAGATATTGCCGACCACAATGACCGGCACGGGCAGGCGCTCGGACTTCAGGATGCCGGTGCGGAACAGCGCTACGCGCAGGGCCGCCAGCAGGCGGAACAGCAGAGATAGCGGCCACAGGGCGAGGGCCAGGGGGCCGCGGCGCAGCCAGGCACGGGTGAGTGTGGATTCGAGGGATGAAGCCATGAGAAAAACGTTAGCTTGTAAACGTCGTTCCCGCGAAAGCGGGAACCCATACTGAGCAACAGAATTCGGTATGTCGGAAGCTGTTTAACGCTTCAGACGTACGAACTTCGAACACTCAGCATGGATTCCCGCCTTCGCGGGAAGTCGAGCCGGGCAATGCCCGGCTTGACGAGTCACTTGTTACTTCTGCCCGCCGCTCTGCGCCGCAAACGTCAGCTTGTCATACCCGGCCATCCGTGCTGCTTCCAGCACATTGATCACCATCTGGTGCATGGCGAACTGGTCGGCATTCACGATGATCACCGGATCCTTGGCCGGGCTCGCCAGCGGCTGGCCGTCCGGGCCGGTCGCGGCAGCATGCTTGAGGTCCTCGGCCAGGCCGGCCACGCCGTGGAAGGACACCGGCACATTGTTCACGGTGTAATTACCCTTGGCATCGACGGTGACGTTGATCTCGAAGGGCTTGTCGATCGCCTTCTCGGCGTCGGCGGTCGGCAGGGTGATCTGCAGCTCGGTGAACTTGCTGTAGGTGGTGGTGACCATCAGGAAGATCAGCACCACGAGCAGCACGTCGATGAACGGGATCAGGTTGATCTCCGGATCCTCGCGCTTGCGGCCGCGGCGAAAGTCGATCATTTGCGGGCACCGTGGACGACGTCGACGAATTTCACCGCCTGCAGCTCCATGTCGATGATGAAGCTGTCGACCAGCGCGCGGAAGTGGCGGTAGAACACCAGGGCCGGCATTGCGATCGCCAGGCCGAAGCCGGTGTTATACAGGGCCACTGAGATGCCGTGCGCCAGCTGGGCCGGATTGGTGCCGGAGGCGTTCTGGGCGCCGAAGATCTCGATCATGCCGACCACGGTGCCGAACAGGCCCATCAGCGGCGCCAGCGAAGCGATGGTGCCCAGCGTGGTCAGGAAGCGCTCGAGCACGTGGGCCACGCCCCTGCCCGCCTCTTCGATCGACTCTTTCATGACGTCGCGCGGGGCGTCGACGTTGCGCAGCGCAGCCGCCAGCACGGCGCCCAGCGGCGAATTGGTCTGCAGCTTGTCGATGATGTCCGGCGTGACCTTGCCGCTGCGATAAACCTGGATGACTTCGTCGAGCAGCTGGCGCGGCAGGATTTTCTCGCGGCGCAGGTAGATCAGGCGTTCGATGATCAGCGCCAGTGCGATGATCGAGGCAATCAGCAACAGCCAGATGGGCCAGCCGGCGGCTTGGAGAATGGCGAGCAAAAGTAACTCCTGGATGGGTAAAAAAACAAGGCGGAAACGAATTGCGCAATGTAACGTGTTGCCAGCTTTGCGGCAAGTAGAGTTCTGCACACTTTCTGTGGATAAAAGTGTGCGCAAGAGGCTTTACGATAGGAAAGATACTTGATTCTTAAAGGATATTTTTCCATGCGTAAAAACTTGGCAGGCACCGCAGTAGGTTTCCCAAGCACAACAAACACAGGTTCAGCGGTGCGGACTTGCCCACAATTTCTGTGGATAAATTTGTGCGGATTGAGCTTTCCTCAAGGTAAGTTATTGATTTTATTGATGGAAATTTTCCCGATGAAAATTTTGGCAGTTCAAGCGCCGGAGAACGCTGCTGCGGCCCAGCCCGCTTCTTCACAATTTTTGTGGACAAAATTGTGCGCAAACGCACATATTCTCCATAACGTATTGATTTAAAACAAAATAGTTCTAGAGCCCGTTTTTTAGGCAGCCGGGGTTACACGCATTGCTGCCCGGCTTTGCACACAAACTGTGGAAAACAATGTGAGCAAGACTGCTTGTCAGATCTCAAGCCCTTGAATCCAAAGAGAAAAGACAAGCCAGCCCAAATTTTAGGCAAACACCCTGTCCAGTCGCCCGCTTGCATGACAGGTAATGAACGCGCCACACTGGTATAGTCCGATCCCTGACGAAAATCGAAGAGGGGCTGCGCACCTGCTATTCGTGGCCAGCGCCGGACTCGATCGCGACTAGCCGAGGGACTTGTCCCCATTACCTCCTCTTCTTCACAAATTTTGTGGAAAAGATTGTGAGCAAGGGCCTTGATCAAGATCAAAGTCTTTGAAAGTAAAGGAAAAATTACCGCTGCAGCATTTTTAGGCAGGGCCTGACTTATGCACTTGTGCACGGTTCAAGTGCCCGGATGGGCCAGGTGTGCACATAAATTGTGGAAAACAATGTGCGCAAGGCCCTGAACAGCGGCCTAAGTACTTGATTGCTTTGAAAAAACACATGCATGCCTGATTTTTACGCACGGTGGATACCCTGGAGCACTTATCCACTTCCTCACAGATTCTGTGGATAAGATTGTGGCCAAGTGCCACCCGGGCACAACAAGTCTTTGATCCGTAAGGAAATTTTGTTTCTGCATCGAAATCGAGCAGCAAGAATAAGCATTAATAATCAAGCGTTTACAAAAACTATTTGTTGTAGTACCGCAGATATGGCGTCGACAATATGCAGCCATCGTTTTGTGGACAGTTCACTTTAGCCCAAGCCTATGTTTCCCCCATCCGACGCCGATCCGGCTTACGCCGCCCCACCCGTTCTCACCGTTACCGCACTCAACCAGCAAGTGGCGCGCCTGCTGGAACGCTCCTTTCCGCTGGTGTGGATAGGTGGGGAAATCTCGAACTTCACGCGCGCGGCCTCCGGCCACTGGTACTTCACGCTGAAGGACGATGCCGCCCAGGTGCGGGCCGTGATGTTCCGCGGCCGCGCCCAGTACGCCGGCTTCACGCCGCGCGAAGGCGACAAGGTCGAAGTGCGCGCCCTGGTCACCCTGTACGGCGCGCGCGGCGACTACCAGATCAATGTCGAGGCCATCCGCCGCGCCGGCGTCGGCGCCCTGTACGAAGCCTTCATGCGCCTGAAGGAAAGGCTGGGCAACGAGGGCCTGTTCGACCAGGAGCGCAAGCGCCCGCTGCCGCTGTTCACGCGCGCCATCGGCATCGTCACCAGCCTGCAGGCGGCGGCCCTGCGCGACATTCTCATTGCGCTGAAGCGCCGCGCGCCGCACGTGCGCGTGGTGCTCTACCCCGCTCCGGTGCAGGGCCAGGGCGCGGCCGAGAAGATCGCCGAGGCCATCGCCACCGCCTCGCGCCGGCAAGAGGTCGACGTGCTGCTGGTCTGCCGCGGCGGCGGCTCGATCGAGGACTTGTGGAGCTTCAACGAGGAAGTCGTGGCGCGCGCCATCAACGCGGCGTCCATGCCGGTGATCTCGGGGGTCGGCCACGAGACCGACTTCACGATCGCCGACTTTGCCGCCGACCTGCGCGCCGCCACCCCGACCGCCGCCGCCGAGCTGGCCGCGACGGCCCGCGACGATTGGATGAGCTCGCTGGAAGCGGATGCCGACGACCTGCGCCGCGCCATGGAGCGCATCCTGTCCGAGGCCAACCAGACCCTGGACAGCCTTAGCCGCCGGATGATCAGTCCTTCGGACCGGATCGCCCACCAGCGCCTGAAACTACTGGGCATGGCCAGCAGTCTGACGCATGCGGTGCGCGCGCCGGTCAACCGCAACGGCGTGCTGCTGGCCCAGCTGCAGCAGCGCTGGGCCCGCCACCTGCCGGACGTGCGCTCGCTGCGGGCCCTGCTGTCGTCGGAGAGGCGCCAGCTGGCGGCCAGCATGACGAGCCAGCTGCGCCAGCGGCGCGAGGCGCTCGGCGCGTTGTCGGCCCAGCTGGAACTGCTGAACCCGCAGCGCACGCTGGAGCGCGGCTATGCGATCGTCAGCAATGCCAAGGGCAAGGTGCTGCACTCGCCGGGCCAGATCAAGCCACGCGACACCATCGTGGTGCGGCTGGCCGAGGGCAGCGCAGAAGTCGGCGTGGCCAGCGTGCAGCCGTGGCTCGAGTAGCGGCTTGAACGAAACCAAAGCCAAACATGCAACCTTGTCGCATCCGGTTTAGAATATGCGACCGTTTCAGAAGAACGACCCGTTTCCAACCAATCAAGGAATAAGACATGGAACATACTCTGCCGCCGCTGCCGTACGCCAAGGATGCCCTCCAGCCGACGATGTCGGCTGAAACGCTGGAATTCCACTATGGCAAGCACCACCAGGCTTACGTCACCAACCTGAACAACCTGATCAAGGGCACCGAGTTCGAAAACCTGTCCCTGGAAGAGATCATCAAGAAATCGCAAGGCGGCATCTTCAACAACTCCGCCCAGGTGTGGAACCACACCTTCTTCTGGAACTGCATGAAGCCTAACGGCGGCGGCGCGCCGACCGGCCCGGTGGCTGACGCCATCAACGCCACGTGGGGCTCGTTCGACAAGTTCAAGGAAGAGTTCCAGAAGTCGGCCGTGGGCAACTTCGGTTCGGGCTGGACCTGGCTGGTGAAGAAGACCGACGGCAGCGTCGACATCGTCAACACCTCGAACGCCGGCACCCCGTTGACCACCGAGAACAAGGCCCTGCTGACCGTCGACGTCTGGGAGCACGCCTACTACATCGACTACCGCAACGCCCGTCCGAAGTTCGTCGAGTCGTGGTGGAACATCGTCAACTGGGACTTCGTGAACCAGAACTTCGCGTAATCCGCTTCGGAACACGCTGACACACAGCCCGCTTTTGCGGGCTGTGTCCGTTTACGGCCTTGTAGTCGCGCTAACAATTCGACTATATTCGAAATATAGAATCGAACGAAAGCGCGTATGGAAAACAAGGATGCAGTAACAGCCCTGGCCGCCCTCGCCCAGGAATCCCGCCTGGCGACCTACCGCTTGCTGGTGCAGGCCGGCCCCGAGGGCCTCGCTGCCAGCAGGATCGCGGAGGCGCTGAATATCCCGCCCTCCTCGCTCTCCTTCCACTTGAAGGAGCTCACCCACGCGAACCTGATCGTGCCGCGCCAGGAAGGCCGCTTCGTCATCTACGCCGCGCAGTTCGACACCATGAACGCCCTGCTCGGCTTCCTGACCGAAAACTGCTGCGGCGGCATGCCCTGCATCACGTCCTGCAAGCCCTGAAGCCCTCCCATGAACGTCCTCTTCCTCTGCACCGGCAACTCCTGCCGCTCCCTCATCAGCGAAGCCGTCTTCAACCACCTGGCCCCCGCAGGCTGGCACGCCATCAGCGCCGGCAGCCAGCCCACCGGCAAGCTCAATGTTGGCGCACTCGCCCTGCTCGCCGCCAAAGGCATCCCGACCGAGGGCTACTACAGCAAATCCTGGAACGCGCTGCCGGTGACGCCGGACATCGTGGTGACCGTCTGCGCCAGCGCCGCCGGCGAAACCTGCCCGGCCTATCTGGGCTCGGTTATGCGCACGCACTGGGGCGTGGAAGATCCCAGCCACGTCACAGGCAGCAAAGAAGAAATCGACGCCGCCTTCGAACAAGCCTATGCGATCCTGCGCGCCCGCATCGAAGCCTTCCTGGCGCTGCCGCTGGACGAACTGAAAGACGACCGCGCGAAGCTCAAGGCTGAACTCGACCGCATCGGCAGCATCGGCGCCTGAAGGACTTTCGTGCTCATCGCTTTCCTCATCTTCCTGGCCACCCTCACCCTCGTCATCTGGCAGCCGCGCGGCCTGGGCATCGGCTGGAGCGCGTCCGCCGGCGCGGCCGTGGCCCTGCTCGCCGGCGTCATCCACGTCAGCGACATCCCGACCGTCTGGCACATCGTCTGGAATGCCACCGGCGCCTTCGTCGCCGTGATCGTCATCAGCCTGCTGCTCGACAAGGCCGGCTTCTTCGAGTGGGCCGCGATGCACGTGGCGCGCTGGGGCGGCGGCAATGGCCGGCGCCTGTTCACGATGCTGGTGCTGCTGGGCGCCGCCGTGGCCGCGCTGTTCGCGAACGACGGCGCCGCGCTGATCCTCACGCCCATCGTCATCGCGATGCTGGCGGCGCTGCGCTTTTCGCCCCGCGCCACGCTGGCCTTCGTGATGGCGGCCGGCTTCATCGCCGATACCGCCAGCCTGCCGCTGGTGGTATCGAATCTCGTCAACATCGTCTCGAGCGACTACTTCGATGTCGGCTTCGCCCGCTACGCTGCGGTGATGGCGCCGGTGAACCTGGTGTCGGTGGCCGCGACGCTGGCCGCGCTGCTCTGCTTCTTCCGCAAGGACATCCCCGCCGACTACGACCTGGCCCAGCTCAAGCGCCCGGCCGATGCGATCCACGACCGCGCCACCTTCCTGACCGGCTGGTGGGTGCTGGCGATGCTGCTGGCGGGCTTCTTCTGGCTGGACGATGCCGGCGTGCCGATCAGCGCCGTGGCCGCGGTAGGCGCCGTGTTGCTGCTCGCGGTGGCGGCGCGCGGCCACAGGATCTCGACCCGCGAGGTCCTGCGCGGGGCGCCGTGGCAGGTGGTCGTGTTCTCGCTGGGGATGTACCTGGTGGTGTACGGCCTGCGCAATGCGGGACTGACCAATTACCTGACCGCTCTCCTCGACCGCTGCGCCGAACATGGCGTCTGGGGCGCGGCGCTCGGCACCGGCTTCATCACCGCCATCCTGTCGTCGATCATGAATAATATGCCGACCGTGCTGGTGGGTGCACTGGCCATCGACGCCAGCGCCGCCGAGGGCGTGGTGCGCGAGGCGATGGTGTACGCGAACGTCATCGGCGCCGACCTCGGGCCGAAGATCACGCCCATCGGCAGCCTCGCCACCCTGCTCTGGCTGCACGTGCTGTCGGCGAAGGGCATCCGCATCTCCTGGGGCGCCTACTTCCGGACCGGCATCCTGCTGACGCTGCCGATCCTGCTGGCGACCCTGTGCGCGCTCGCCATCCGTTTAAGCTGAGCCCAAGGAACCGACATGGACAAGATCTCCGACCTCCCCAACATCAAGCCCGAGCTGCTGGACCTGCCCACCCTCGACAAGCTCGAACCGGCCGGCCAAATGGACCACCCGCCGCGCATCCTGATGCTGTACGGGTCCCTGCGCGAACGCTCCTTCAGCCGCTTCCTGACCTTCGAAGCCGCGCGCATCCTGGAGCACTTCGGCGCGGAGGTGAAGATCTTCGATCCGATGGAACTGCCGATGGTGGGCAGCGTGCCGGAGACGCATCCGAAGGTGGTCGAGCTGCGCGAGCTGTGCCTGTGGTCGGAAGGCCAGGTGTGGTGCAGCCCGGAACGCCACGGCGCGGTCACCGCGGTCATGAAAAACCAGATCGACTGGATTCCGCTGGAGATGGGTGCGATCCGGCCGAGCCAGGGGCGCACGCTGGCGGTAATGCAGGTCTGCGGCGGATCGCAGTCCTTCAATGTCGTGAATACCCTGCGCCTGCTGGGGCGCTGGATGCGCATGTTCACCATTCCGAACCAGTCCTCGGTGCCGATGGCCTACAAGGAGTTCGACGAGGCCGGCCGCATGCGGCCATCGGCCTACTACGACCGCGTCGTCGACGTGATGGAGGAGCTGGTCAAGATGACGCTGCTGCTGCGCGGCCGCGCCGATTATCTGACGGACCGCTACAGTGAGCGCAACGAGCGGGCGCGCAAGGCGATCGACCGGCAGATCGAAAAGTTATAGCACTGGCACGTGCTCGACTACGTCGGCGCGGGGCTGGCTTCGCAGGGCCTGAGCTATGACGACGTCCTTTCGAGCACCGTCTACATGCAGGACCTGAACGAGTTCGCGGCCATGAACGCGGTCCACGGCCAGTACTTCAAGAAGGATCCGCCGGCCCGCGCCACGATCCAGGTGGCGCGCATCCCACGCGATGCCAGGATCGAAATCGTCATCGTCGCCGGACGCCGGTAGTCAGCTCGCCCTGCCCCGCAAGGCCTGCCGGTACACGAACTGCCGCAGGCAGCTCGCGACAAGCCCCAGTATTTATGACTGGCAGTCACAAATCCGCTGTCGAGATTCTTTACACCCGGCACCCTGGAGTGGACGCTCGAAGTTTCAAGGCTTTGATTACTCTCACAATTTTCCTGTTGGCACAGATGTTTCTTAATATCACCTTATATTTCTTTATATTAATTTAAGGCAACCATGAAATCGACCGTTTTCAACACCCTCCGCGCAGCCGCTCTGGCAAGCGCTGCCTTCGTCGCCACCAGCGCCGCCAACGCGACGCCGCTGAGCTTCGACTGGGCCGCCACCGCCACCCAGGCCAGCACGGGCGTGAACGTCGGCGACAAGATCAGCGGCACCATTACCTACGACACCACCGGTGCGGTCAAATCCAACGGCAACGCCTGGCAAGGCACCGGCTACCAGTACTACACCACGCCGTCGGTAACGACCACGGTCACGTTCGGCGGCCATACGGAAACGCTGAGTCTGTATGCCATGATCGTGAACGATTTTTCGATGTGGGGCGGCGACGAAGTGATCTTCCGCGCCAACACCTCGCCTTTCGGCGCCTTCGAGTTCGACCTGGTCGATTCCACGATGAAGGCGCTGTCCAGCCTGGACCTGCCGACGACGATCGACGGGACCGCCTTTGGCAGGACCTATTTCTCGCTCGGCAACTATCCTGACCGCTTTGTCGGCACGATCGGCAAGTTCGAGGCCTCCGCCCCGAGCGATGTGTCGGAACCGGCAAGCCTGGCCCTGTTCGGCGCGGCGCTGGCCGGACTGAGCCTTGCGCGCCGCAAGCGTATGCCCTGAACTCATGGCTCTGTAACCAGAAGAAATCCGCTCCGGCGGATTTTTTTGTTTACAAGTCGTCTTTTGTCGTGAAACTGTATCAAAATGTCCAGTCTGTACGGCAATTACGCTTTACAAGGACTTGCTCTTATACAATGCCGGCATCAAGGAGAGCATCATGTATCGTGTACTGTTGGTCGAAGACGACCCCCGCCTGGCGGAGCTCGTCACGGAATACCTGTCCAGTTATGAATTTTCGGTGGACCTCGTCACCCGGGGCGACACCGCGCTCGAACACTTCAAGCAGAGCGCGCCCGATATCGTCGTGCTCGACCTGATGCTGCCCGGCATGGACGGCATGGTCGTCTGCCGCCAGATCCGCGAGCAGTCCGAGGTGCCGATCCTGATCCTGACGGCGCGCGAAGACACCTACGACGAAGTCTCGGGCCTGGAACAGGGCGCGGACGACTTCGTCAACAAGCCGGTCCAGCCGCGCGTGCTGCTGGCGCGCCTGCGCGCCCTGCTGCGCCGGACCCAGGCCAAGGCGGCGCCGGATACCCGGGTGCTGGAATTCGGCGGCTTGCGCATCATGACCAACGACCGCAGCGTCAGCTGGCGCGGCCAGCCGTGCGTGCTCAGCAATACCGAGTACAAGCTGCTGCTGGTGCTGGCCGAGGCGGCCGGGCGCGTGCTGTCGCGCGACGAGCTGCTCAAGAAGATGCGCGGCATCGAGTTCGATGGCCTGGACCGCAGCATCGACAACTGCATCTCCAAGCTGCGCAAGAAGTTCGACGACAACCTGTCGGAAAAGATCAAGACCGTGTGGGGCGAGGGTTACCTGTTCTCGCCCTCGGCCTGGAACTGATTATCTGCCGCCCGAACAATCGATGAAGCTTCCCGTCGTATAGGAAGCTTCATCGGACAACAGCCACAGGACGGCGCGCGCCACCTCCTCCGCTTGCCCGCCCCGCCCCATCGGCACCGAGCCTTGCAGGCGGTTGACGCGTCCCGGCTCGCCGCCGCTGGCGTGCATCTCCGTATCGATCAGGCCGGGCCGCACGCCGTTCACACGGATGCCTTCGTTCGCCACTTCCTTCGCCAGCCCGATCGTCAGCACGTCCAGCGCCGCCTTCGAGGCCGCGTAGTCGACGTACTCGCCGCTCGAGCCCAGCACGGCGGCGCGCGAGGAGACGTTGACGATCGCCCCGCCGCTGCCGCCCTGCTTCGTCGACATGCGCCGCACCGCTTCGCGTGCGCAGATGAAACTGCCGGTGACGTTGGTGGCGAAGATGCGCTCGATGCGCGCCGCATCCATCTGCTCGACCCGCATCTGGCGCGCCAGGATGCCGGCGTTGTTGACCAGGGCGTCGAGGCGGCCGCAGCGCGCGTCGATCTCCGCGAACATGCGCATGACCTCGTCTTCGCGGGACACGTCGGCCTGCACGGCGAAGGCGCTGCCGCCGGCGTCTTCGATGGCGCGCACGAGCTCCATGGCGGCATCGAGGCCGGAACGGTAGTTGATGCAGACTTGGTAGCCGCGCTGCACGGCCAGCAGCGCGCAGGCGGCGCCGATGCCGCGGCTGGCGCCGGTGATGAGGATGGTCTTTTTAGTCATGCGCTCAAGAATAGCGCATGGTGCTGTTATTCGAACAGCGGAAGAATCGCCAGCGGCGCATTGAAGGTCGCCACCTGGCCGCGCTCGGGGCCGGCGGCAAAGCGGTAGACCACGACCGGGAAATCGTCCGGCTCGCCCACCGCCAGCGGCAGCGCCTGTTCCGGGCTGTCCGGACGGCGCAGGCGCGCCCCGCCCTCGGCCTTTTTCGGGAACACGAAGCGCACGCCGGCGCACTGGCGCGAGCGCTGGGAGGCGTCGACGTAGCGCGCGAAGCCCAGCGCCTGGACACAGGCGGCGCGCAGCTCGGCGACGTCGTACACGCCGTCCGGCCGCAGCGCGATCGACACCTGGGGGCGCAGGCTGAAGCCGAGCCCCCTGCGGTTCAGCATCAATGCGGCATTCTCGTCGTAGGCTGCCTTTTGCAGCGGGAACACGGTGCGTCCCAGCTGGTCGAGCGGCAGGTTGACCTGGGTCGAGCGGCCCGCCAGGCTCAGCTGCAGGCCCTCGGCCAGCGCGCCGCGCTCCCTGGGGAGCACCTGCAGCTGGCTTACCAGCAGGTTCTTGGGGCCGCCGTATTTCTCGAACACGACCATGGCCCGGTACGCATCCCGGTAACTCACGGCATCCCCGTCGTGCGCCTGCGCGGCGGCCGAACCGGCCGCCAGCAGCAGGGCAAGGGATGCGATGAATTGTCGGGCAGGACGCATCGTCAGAATCGATAAGCGATGGCGGTCGAAACCGTCACGTTGGTGGACCGCTCGGTAAGCGGGCTCTTGCCGGCATCGCCCAGCAGGCGTTTGGCCTGCAGGTTCGAGGTCAGCATCCAGGATGGGCTCAGGACCCAGTTCCAGCGCACGGCGGCATGCACGTCCTGCAAGCCGCCGCCCGGCTGGTAAGCGCCGAAGCGGCTGCGCAAGGCTTCCTCCGCGGTGACGCCGAAATAGCTTTCGTTGTACTGGCGGTTGACCAGGCCCACGCCGGCCGACAGCGACACGCGGTGGCGCTCGCCGGCGAGCAGGGCCAGGCGCTGCACGCCCAGGTCCAGGCGCGCGCCGTCGTGGTCCCTGCCCGCCCCGACCAGCAGGCTGGAAGTCAGGCGCCACTGCGGATTCAGATAGGTATTGTAGAAGGCTCCGACTTGCAGGCGCGCACCGATCTCATCCATACCAGCCAGGCGCCCGGTCAGCACGATGGACTTCTCCCCCGGGGCCACCGGGGCAATCCCGGGCGACAGGGTCGCGCCGATGCCGTCGGCGCCCTGGCCGGTGCCGGATTCGTCGCGGCCCGGCTGGATCGCCAGCAGCGGGCCGTACTCGCGAGTGGGTGAACTGGACAGATGCATGCCTGCGCTCATCCCCGAAACGAAGACGCCGTTGCTCCATTCGACCTGGAGCACCGGCAGTGCGGACACCCTGCGGCTTCCCGATCCCTCGTAGCGCGCGGCCGACTGCAGGCCGAAGCCGGCATACATGTCGCGGCTGCCGTCCGGCATCGGATTGGTGGCCGGAGTCTGGGCCATGACCGTGCCACTGGCCAATGCGCCGGCGCTCAGGACGAAGGAAAGAAGCTTGTTCATATAGCCGAGTAAAAAGATTCAGGAAAACAATATTCTACGTGCTTGTCTTCCCTCCTCCCAACTCTGTCAATTCTGCTGCACGACTTCTGTCGCAAATTCGACCGGCAGCTCGCTGCGCTCGATCGCGACCAGGTGCGCCGGGTAGGTCACCAGCATCGCGCACATCACGCCGATCGGCGGATGCCTGTCGATCTTTTGCACGACGATCTTGCCGTCGACGCGGCTCACGCCGGCGATCGAGGTCGAATAGCAGGGGTTGGTGCTGCCCATGAAGACGCCGACCACCATCGTGGTGTTGAAGTCGACCACCGGCACCGGCTGCTCGGGCGCATGGTAAGCCCACAGCAGCTTCCAGGCCTCGGCATCCTTGATCACCACGTTGCGCGCTTCCTCCACGCCGGACTGGCTGGTCTGGCTGATCGTCTTGAAGGCGACGTCGGTGCCGGCGGCGGGGACGAACTCGACCGGGAAATCGCTGCGCTCGATCGCCACGACCTGCATCGCATGGGTGACCACGGCCGGGCAGACGTCGAAGGTCTGCAGCTCACGCTCGTCGACCTCGACCTTGATCGAGTTGGTGCCGGCGACCACGCGCGGGATCGCAATCGTATGGCAGCCGCTGCCGGATTCGCCGGCGAAAGCGGCGACCAGCGTCTTGCTGCTGAAGTCGACCTTCGGCAGCGCGGGCGCCGGGTTGCGGCCGGCGGTGTGCTCGGCCCACAGGCTGGCCCATGCAGCTTCGTCCTTGATGACGAGGTTCTTTTTCGCAGTCACGCCGGAAAAGCTGTCCTTGGCGATGCGTTCGAGCGGCATCTGGGTGCCCGCCTTGGGCAGGAAGCTGAAGCGTTCGACCTTGTGGGCGCTGCCCAGGCCGAGATCGGGCTTGTCGAGGTTCTGGACGATGGTCTCGAACATGCTGCGCGAGGCCGCATCCTGGCAGGTGGTGCGCGGGCCGGCGATGGTGTCGCCGTGCGAGCACAGCGCCTGGTCCGGCTTGGCGCCGAACAGCACCTGTTCATAAGATGCGTCGGCGCAGTTGCCGGCGTGGTCCCACAGGACCTGCTTGCCGTCGATGATGAAGAGGCGGTTGCGGTTTTCGGTGCAGATCGCTTCGCGCGCCAGGTTCTGGAAGTCGGTCATCACCAGCGCCGGGGCCGGTTCACCCACGGCCACGCCCTGGGTAACCTGGCCTGCCTGGCGGTCGGGCTGGGCGCCCGATCCACCGCCGCAGCCGGCCAATCCGGCTACCAGCATTGCGCCGGCGAGCGGCAGTGAAAATATCGCACGTGCAAACATCGCCATCTCCAGCTTCCTCTCTTATGAAGTCTTGTTGGGCGTCGCCGTGTGGCTGGCGCTCGCCTGGAATAAAAAAAGGCCCACCGTCACTCGCGCATCAGGTGGGCCAAACGGAAAAACCTGATGAGTAGCCATCCTACGCATGGCTTGCAAGCGAATCCCCCTCGACATGTCAGGCTTTTGTCTTAACTTTGTAAGATATGGTTTTTTTAATTATTACTCCTATACAATTCCGCCCATGAGCAAGACGAATCCCGTGGCGGCGTGAACCGCCTGTTCTTCCGTTTCTTTATCCTGGTCATGCTGTCGATTACGGCAGCAAGCTTCGTCATCTATTTCATTTTTACGCGCCTGTTCGGCGATCCGCTCGAAGACATCGCGCGGCGCCAGGCCTCGGCCCAGATCTTCCTGCTCGAACAGTATGTGGACCAGGCTCCCGCCGACGAATGGCTGGGGCGCCTGAACAAGGTGCGTGAAGTCTCGAAGGTCCATTTCGACCTCGTTCCGCTCGGCCAGGCCCGCGCCGACCTGCCGCGCTCCACCCTGGCCGCATTCGAGCGCGGCGAGATCGTGCTCGATCCGGCCCGCAAGACCTTCTTCCGGCGCGTCGACCTGGCCGGCGAACGCTATATTGGCAGCAACGAGGAAGCGATCCGCGCCTCCAGCCTGCCGATCGACCTCGGCCAGGCCCTGCTGAAGGAAGTGGTGCGCTACGTGGTGGTGGCGCTGGCGCTGCTGGTGCCGATCGCGCTGTGGTCGCGCTCGCACTGGCAGGGCCTGCAGATGCTGGCACGCACGGCCGACGAGTTCGGCGCCGGCAAGCTGTCGGCGCGCGCGCAGATGAAACCGTCCGACGCGGCCTACCCGCTGGCCGAGCGCATCAATGCGATGGCCGAACGGATTCAGGGCCTGCTGGAATCCCAGAAAAATCTGCTGCACTCGGTCTCGCACGAGTTGCGCACGCCCATCGCGCGGCTGCAGTTCGCGCTGCAGCTGCTGGAAGACCAGGCCGGCGACCCTGCCCTGTCCAAGCGCATCGCGGCAATGGATGGCGACCTGGCGGAGCTGAACGAGCTGGTGAACGAACTGCTCTCGATGAGCAAGCTGGACAACGCGACCGAGCCGCAGCGCGCGCTGTTCGAGGTCGAGCCGGTGCTGCGCGAATGCGCCGAGGGCCTGCATCCGCGCCCCGCCAGCCTGTTTGTCGAGCTCGGCAGCAGGCTGGGCAGCGTCGACGGCGACCGCCGCCTGCTGGCGCGCGCGGTCGGCAACCTGCTGCGCAATGCCCAGAAATACGCGGCGCATACGGTGGCGCTGAGCGCCCGCCACGATGGCGCCCTGCTCGAGATCCTGGTCGACGACGACGGCCCCGGCATTCCCGAATCGGAGCGGGAACGCATCTTCGAACCCTTCTACCGGCTCGACCGCAGCCGCGACCGCGCCACCGGCGGCTTCGGACTCGGGCTGTCGATCGCCCGCAAGGCTGTCAAGCTGCATGGCGGAACCTTACGCGTGGAACGCTCGCCGCTGGGAGGCGCGCGGTTTGTCATTTCCCTGCCCGACGGCGTATTGAGCGCCTAGGCTTATTTGGATGCCGCCGCCTTCGCGACCAGCGCGTCGGCGATCTGCAGCGTCGCCTGGAACATCTCCTGCGGATTGTTGGTCTTGATACTCTCGTGGGCCATCGAAGGCGAGGTCATGTATTTGCCGTCGACGATGATGGTCGGCACCGAATCCACCTTGTAGCTGGCGATGATGCGCTCCAGGCCGCGCAGGCGGGCCTGCACGCCGAAGGAATTCCAGGCACCGAGGAAGGCCGCGCGGTCGATGCCGTTCTTCGAGACCCAGTCGATGATGGCGGCGTCCTGGTTCAGGCGGATGCGCTGCTGGTGCACGGCGTTGAAGACCTTGGCGTGCATGTCGTCCAGGCGGCCGAGCGCTTCCAGGGTCAGGTACAAGTGGGCTTCCGGATCGGCCGCGCCGCTATAAGGCATGTGGATGCGGCGCACCTGGATGCGGTCGCCCTGCTTTTTCACCCATTCCTCGAAACCGGCTTCCAGGCCATTGCACACCGGGCAGTGGTACATGAAGAACTCGATCACCTCGACCTTCTTGCCGGTCGTCTGCACCGGCTGCGGCTGGGCGAGGGTCAAGTAATCGACGCCATTCTGCGGGTTCGCGGGCGAGGCGAAGGCGGAACCGGAGACGGCGGTAGCAAGCAGGCAGGCGGCGGCAAGGCGCAGGAGACGCATGGTGCAATTCCTTTGAGCGTGAACGATATGCATAGCTTAACATTCTTTCCGGAAAGGATTGCCTTAAAGGAAACTTAGGAGCGAAAAAAAACCCGCCTGGTTGGGCGGGTTTCTTGTTTCCTGAAGATCAGCGACGAGGCTTTTCCGGCATTTCCGGCCGCAAATGGCTCACGCCGTACCACAGGTGTTCCCACCAGTGCTCGCGCGAGTGCACGGTGCGCAGGCAAAGGCGGTCGATCTCGCCCTTGAACACGGGGTCGGCGCACTTGTTGGTCAGCACGGCATAGCGCTGGTTCTCGGCATTCACGAGGGCGATGCAGAGCCAGAACACCATGCCGACCAGGACCGCGACGACGCCCCACAGCCAGTGCAGGTAGTACTTGACGTCATGCAGGTCCTCGTCTTCCGGCTTGGACCTGTCGTAGATCTTCAGAATCTTGCCTTCTGCATCGCTCATTTCGTCTTGGCTGCCTTTGCGACCAGTGCGTCCATCACCTGCAGGGTGGCCGCGAACAGCTGGGGTTCGTTACTCACCTTGACCGATTCGTAGACCTTCGCCGGCGAGGTCTGGTATTTGCCGTCGATGACGATGGTCGGGGCGCCATCGACCTTGTAGGCATCGACGATCCGCGACAGGCCGCGCAGCTTGGTCATCACGCCGAAGGAATTCCACGCGCTGGTAAACGCGGCGCGATCGAGACCGTTGCGCGAGGCCCAGTCGATCACTGTGGCGTCGTCCTTCATGCGGATGCGGTCCTGGTGGATGGCCTTGAACACTTTTTCATGCATCTGGTCGACCTTGCCCATCGCTTCCAGCGTCAGGTAGAGGTGGGCTTCCGGATCGTTGGGGCCGCTGAACGGCAAGTGCACGCGCTTCAGGACGATGTTGTCGCCCTGCTTTTTGACCCACTGTTCGAACTGCGGTTCCAGCGCGTTGCAGTGCGGGCAGTGGTACATGAAGAACTCGATCACCTCGACCTTCTTGCCGGCTGCCTGCACCGGCTGCGGCTGAGCGAGCGTCACGTACTCGACGCCGCTCTTCGGGTCGGTCGGCGAAGCAAAAGCCGCAGTGGACACGGCCGAGGCAACGAGGCTGGCGGCAAGCAGGGCGAAACGCAGGGAACGCATAAGTATCCTTATCGAGTTGATTGTGCAAACGACCGCGAGATTACCACTTTTTCGCCCGCCATCCTTAGCCCCGGCTTATTTTTTGCATTGCTTACCGCTTGTTACACCGCCGTGATCAGAAGTCGTAGCGCGCCGAGAGTTTCAGCTGGCGGCCGTCGCTCGGGTAGATGCCCGACTGGCAGCCGTAGGCGTAGCTGTAGTAGCGGCGGTCGGCCAGGTTCAGGCCGCTCACCGCGACTTCCCACGGGCCCAGCTTGACGGCGTAGCGCGCATCGAAGCTCACGTAGGACGGCATGGTGGCGGCGCAGCGGTTGTCGAAGTCGCTGCCGTAACGCTGGCGGTCGACCCATTGCGCGCCGAAGTCCGCGCTATGGCCATTGCCCGGCAGCCAGCTCAGGCGGGCGGTGAGCACGTTCTTCGGCACCAGCACCATCTCGCGGCCGGCGTTCGGGCCTTCCGTGAACTTGGCGTTCACGTGCTGCAGGTGGGCGGTGGCGCGCCAGCCGGCCGCCAGCTGGGTCTCGGCGTCGATTTCGAAGCCCTGGCGGCGGGTCGGGTCGAGGTTGGTGTTGGCGAAGGCGGTCGGGTCGTAGAAGATCTCGTTGTCCAGCTTGTGGCGGAACACGCGCGCCGTCAGCTTCTGCACCTCGTTGCCCCAGCTGGCGCCGAATTCCAGGTCGTGCGAGGTCTGCACCTTCAGCAGGCTCAGGCTGGTGCGGAAGCTGTTCTCGTCGACGTTGGCCACGCGGTAGCTCTGCCCTGCCCGCGCCGTCAGCTCCAGCTGCGGCAGCACGCGGTAGCTGCCCTGCGCCTCCCAGGCGTTCTGGCCCTGCGAACCATTGTCGGCAACGCCGCCGGCCATCGCGTCGATGTAGTCCTTCTCGAAGATCTCGCGGCGCGCGCCCAGCGCGATGCGGCCGTCGTGGGCAGGATCGAAGCGCAGCTCGTCGCGCAGGTAGAAGGACTTCGATTTCTGGCTGGCGTCGGCCAGCGAGTAGTCGGACGTGGTCTTGCGCTTCCAGTCGTTGACGTCGACGCCGGTCACCAATTCGTTCAGCATGCCGCCGTCCAGCGTATGCAGCCAGCGCGCGCGCGGCGAGAACTGGTTCTGGCGCCCTTTGTACTTGGTTACCGAGGCGCTTGAACCGAAGTAGTAATTCGAGTCGACGTCGCGTTCGCGGTGCGACAGCTCGGCCGCCAGGTCGACTTCGCCGATGCGGTAGTCGGCAAAGGCGGTGACGCGGTCGGTATCGAGCGTGCCGAAATCCTTCGGGGTCTGGGTCTGGCGCGGATTGGCCTGGAACTGGGCCAGGGTCAGCGAGCCTGGCAGGCGCGTATCCTGGCGCGCGCTTTCCACGCGCACGCCGGCGCGGCCGCCCACATAGGCCAGCTGCGCGCCGGCCGAGATGCTGTTCTGCGTGAAGGCGCTGTTGGCGCGGTAGTTGTCGTTGTCCTGGCGCGCCACGGCGGCATCCAGGCTGACATTGCCCGCCACGTGCGACAGGGAAGCGCGCAGGTCGCGCTCCTTGAACTGGCCGGCTTCGGCGAATACCGAGCCATGCGTGCCCGATTGGGCGTAGCGCGCATCCTTGCGCGTGACGATCTGGATCACGCCGCCGGTGGCGCCTTCGCCATACAGTACGCTGCTGCCGCCGCGCACGATCTCGATGCGCTCGACGGTGTCGATGGGGATGGTCGACAGCACCGAATTGGCCAGCTCGTTCTCGTTCAGGCGCACGCCGTCGACCAGGATCACCATGTTCTGCGCGCCGTTCGTGCCGAAGCCGCGCAGGTCGAGCGCGAAGTCGGGTGAAGAGTCCAGGCTCTGGCGCCCGAACACGCCGCCGATCTTGCGGATCGCACCGTTGACGTCGTTCACGCCGGCCTGGCGGATCTCGTCGCGGGTGATGACAGTGGCGCCGATCGGCTCCAGCGTGTCGGCGCTGGGAAAGCGCGAACCGGTGATGACGACGGTCGACGATGCTGGCTCGTCGGCGTGGGCGGCAAAGGGAATGGAAAAGGCAAAGGCGCAGGCCAGCGCGAGTGCGGGCTGATTCTTGGAAGTCATCGATGTTTCTTTGGTCGGTCGTTAGGCCGGCGCGCGTCCCCGCATGCCGGCTCGTCATGGAAGCGCGGCATGGCGCCCGCTTCCCCCTGTCTGGCCGGTATCCGGGCTAGCAAGACGGACCGCTCCACCTTCCTACGCACAGCGCGCAGTGGTGTTTGAAGCAGCCAGTCGCCGTTAAGAGCGACGCTTGTTTACCGTTGCGGGGGCAGCACACGTTGGCGCGGCGCCGGGGGCGCCTGCGCTCCGTGTTTCCCGTTTAACTGCATGCATACGACGACGCATGCGGGCACCAGAACCCCGAAATTATAAACCTATTAAGCAACATCTCTGCCGTCGGACGGTCATTGAGGGGTTTTTTCGCATATAGTGTGAGCACAAAAGCAACTTAATAAACTTCATCCAGACTTTGGGGGTCTTCGAATGAGATTGGGTTCCACATTCTTGCGCACGGGCGCGGCCGCGGTCCTGCTGGCGGCGGGGGTGGCGGTCACCGCCGACCTGCTGGCTGGTCCGGACAAGCCTGCACCGGCGCCTGCCGCAGCCGCCGCGCCGGCGGCGTCAACGGACGGCATCGCGCTGGCAGCGCCGAACGCAGCCGCGGTGCTGGTACCGAGCGCGCCGAACGCCTGGGGCGGCGTCCGCACCGGACTCGAGCCGACGCTGTCGGACCGGGTCGTCCACTACGACATCGACGCCACCCTCGACCCGGTCAAGCACACGGTGACGGGCCGCGAAAAACTCAGCTGGCGCAACCGCAGCAGCGTGCCGGTCAGAAGCGTCTACGTGCACCTGTACATGAATGCCTTCGAAGGCGCGGGCAGCACCTTCTTCACCGAGAAGCGCCAGCGCGAAGGCGCCTTCCGCTCCGGCGTCGAAATCAAGGAAGGCGAATGGGGCCACATCGCCCTGCGCACCGTGACCCAGGGCGAGGCGACCGTGCCCTGGACCTTCGTCCATCCCGACAAGGGCCCGGCCACCGACCATACCGTGGTGCGCTTGGACCTGCCGACGGCCGTGGCGCCTGGCGCCTCGACCGTGCTGGACATCGACTTCCACACCCAGCTGCCGCGGGTGATGGCGCGCACCGGCTACTTCGGCAGCTTCCACTTGGTCGGCCAGTGGTTCCCGAAGATCGCCGTGCTGGAACTGCCGGGCGAACGCGGGGCCACGGCGCCGCGCTGGAACGCGCACGAGATGCACCTGAACTCCGAGTTCTACGCCGATTTCGGCAGCTACGACGTGCGCATCTCGGCGCCGAAGGAATACACGGTCGGCGCCACCGGCGAGCCGCAGGGCGCCCCGGTCGAGAAGAACGGCATGCTCACCCACCGCTACGTGCAGGGCGACGTCCACGACTTCGCCTGGACCGCCGACAAGCGCTCGGCCAAGCCGATGGTCGAGACCTGGACCGGACCGGGCAGCCCGAACGTGACCGTCACCGTGCTCTACCCGCCCGAGTACGCGGCCAGCGCGGCGCCCGCGATGAAGGCGGCCAAGGATTCGCTAACCTACTTCTCGAACACACTCGGCCCCTATCCGTATAAAACGCTGACGGTCGTGATCCCGCCCCACAACGCCGAGGAAGCCGGCGGCATGGAGTACCCGACCTTCTTCACCGCCGAAGGCTATGCCGAGATCGATCCCGAGCTGGGCCAGCAGTATCTGCTGGACTTCGTCACCATCCACGAATTCGGCCACGGCTACTTCTACGGCCTGCTGGCCAACAACGAGTTCGAAGAACCGGTGCTGGACGAAGGCCTGAATGAATACTGGGACCTGCGCATGATCCGCGAGCGCGGCCAGAAGATCCACGCCGCTTCGCCCTTCATGCGCCGGATCGGCATCACGCCAAGCTTCGACGCCTTCGCCGCCGAGCGCATGGGCACTCCGCGCAACGACCCGGCCGACGCGCCGGGCCAGAACGCCTACGACCGCCTGCAGGACATCGGCCCGGTCTACAGCCGCACCGCGACCCTGATGCGCGACCTCGAAGAGCGCGTCGGCAAGGAGCCGATGGAGCGCGCCTTCAAGGAATACTACCGCCGCTGGAAGTTCCGCCATCCGAGCACCGCCGACCTGCGCGAGACCCTGGCCGAAGTGACCGGCCAGCGCGCCGCCGTCGAAGCCGTGTTCGCCCAGCAGGTGTACGCAGTGACCAAGGTCGACGACCGTGTCGCGGAAATCAACAGCCGCGAAGTGCTGCCGCTGCCGGGCACGCGCCAGGCAGGCAGCAACTGGGTCGAGGACAAGCAGGACGACATCGACAAGCGCGTCGAGAAGGAGCGCGAAGCCTGGAAGAAGGCGAATCCGAAGGCCAAGGAAGACATGGGTCCCTACCCCTTCCGCACCGAAGTGCTGGTGCGCCGCTACGGCGCCGCGGTGCCGCAGCTGCTGACCGTGAAGTTCGCCGACGGCAGCGTCGAGAACGTGCGCTGGGACGCCAACGAGAGCTGGCACAAGTTCAGCTGGACCAAGCCGGCAAAGGCCGTCTCGGCCGAACTCGATCCGCAGCGCCAGCACTACCTCGACGCCAACAAGCTCGACGACAGCCGCACCATCAAGGCCGATGCGAGCGCTTCACGCCGCTGGGGCATGGACGCCGCCGCCTTCATCGAATACCTCCTCACCCTGATCGCGACCGTATGATGAGCACCGACCAGACCCTCGACTCCCCTTCCCTGGCGCCGCAGAACGCGGGCGTGCGCCGCCGCCATGGCCTGCGTCCCCTGTTCGGCGCCATGCGCGCCGCGCTGCAGTGGCGCCTGATGCTGTGGTGGGCCGTGCTGCTCTTGCTGCCGACCCTCGTGGCCAGCCTGCCGGTGTGGCAGATGCTGAGCGCCAGCCTCGACCACTCGGTGCACGCGCCGCAGCTGGCGGAGAAACTCGACATGCTCGCCATCGCCGACCTGGTGGGCAGCGCGCGCGAGCGCTTCGGCGCCGCCATCGGCAGCGGCGGCATCGTCGCGCTGGCGCTGACCCTGCTGCTGTCGCCGCTGCTGGCCGGGATGAGCATCCACGCCGCGCGCGCCACCAAACGCCCCGGCTTCATCGACCTGCTGGCCGGCGGCGCCCAGGAATACGCGCGCATGTTCCGCATGCTGGTGTGGAGCGCGATCCCGCTGGTCATCGTCGGCGTCGTCGCCGGCGTCGCCTTCAAGGTGGCCGGCAAGAGCGCCGAGAGCGCGATCCTGGAGAGCGATGCCGAGCGCGCTTCGCACCTTGCGCTATTCGCCACCGCGGTGGTCTTCGTGCTGATGCACGCGACCATCGACGCCGGCCGCGCCCTGCTCGCCAACGAACGCCGGCGCCGCTCGGCCATCGTGGCCTGGTGGGGCGGCGTGCGCCTGATGCTGCGCCGTCCGCTCACGCTGCTGGGCGTGTACGTCATCGTCACCGGCGTCGGCCTGGCGCTCGCCGCCTTGCTGGCGCTGGCGCGCCTGCACGTGCCGGCAATCGGCGCGGGCGGGACCGCCGCCGCCTTCCTGCTGACCCAGCTGGCGGTGCTGGTGCTGGGCTGGATGCGCAGCGCGCGCCTGTTTGCGATGATGGCGCTGGTGAGGGCGCGTCCGCAGTAATTGTTACTGCCGTCGCTCCCGCCTGCGCGGGAACGGCGGCTGCGTTACCATGGCTCTTTCAATGTCTCACCAAGGAGCCGCCATGTCCAATCGCCTGCCCACCTATTTCGTCTCCCACGGCGGTGGCCCCTGGCCCTGGATGAAGGCTCAGTACGGCGGGGCCTACGACAAACTCGAAGCCTCACTGGTCGACATCAAGCGCCAGGTCGGCAGCCGCCCGAAAGCGGTGCTGGTGGTGAGCAGCCACTGGGAGACCGATCGGTTCGAGGTGTCGGCCAACCCGGCGCCCGGCATGATCTACGACTACGGCGGCTTCCCTCCGCACACCTACCAGATCCAGTACCCGGCGCCGGGCGACCCGCAGCTGGCCGCGCGCGTGGCCGAGCTGCTGAACACCGCCGGCCATCCGGCCAGCCTGGATGCCGAGCGCGGCTTCGACCACGGCACCTTCTCGATGCTCTACCCGGTCTACCCGGAAGCCGACATGCCGGTGGTGCAGCTGTCGATCCGCCACGGCTACGACCCGGCCGTGCACCTGGCCGCCGGCCGCGCGCTGGCGCCGCTGCGCGACGAGGGCGTGCTGATCGTCGGCAGCGGCCTGTCCTTCCACAACCTGCGCCAGTTCGGCCCCGGCGGCGCCCTCGCCTCGCATGCCTTCGACACCTGGCTGCAGCATGTGCTGCTGGAACTCTCGCCCGCGGACCGCGAGCAGGCGCTGCTCAACTGGGCCGAGGCGCCTTATGCACGGCATGCGCATCCGCGCGAGGATCACCTGGTGCCGCTGTGGGTGGCGTTGGGGGCGGCCGAGCAGGAGCCGGCGGCCTGCGTGTATCACGAGGACAGCTTTTTCGGGGCCTTGACGGTGTCGAGTTTCAGGTTTGGGGAAGCGGCTTACAAGGACGCCGCGTAACGCCCCTCCATCTCTTCCTGCGTTTCGACCGGGCCGGCCATGCCGGTCTGGTCGGCCATCATCTGCCCCATGCTCGGCAGACTAGCCCGCGCCACCTGGCTCTCGGGCTTCCACAGCCCCGAGCGCATGAAGGCTTTCGCACAGTGCAGATAGGCTTCCTCGACGCTTACCTTGATCACCAGCTTCGGCGCCCGGCGTTCGTCCGTGCAGACTGCCACATCGGCGGGGTCGAGCGACAGCACGGCCTTGCCGTTCACGCGCAGGGTCTCGTTGATACCCGGGATCATGAAGAGCAGGCCGGCCTGGCCGGTGCTGACGATGTTTTCCAGTGAGTCGAGCCGGTTGTTACCCGGCGCATCCGGGATTAGCAAAGTGCACGGATCCCCGAGTTTCACGAAGCCCGGTGCGCCGCCGCGCGGCGACGCATCCGCCCTGCCGTCGGCACCGCTGGTCGCCAGCACCACGAAGGGCGAGAGCGCGATGAAGCGCTCGCAATGACCGTCGAGTTCGGACAGCTGTTTGAGAACGGTGCGGCCCGCTGGCGCAGGGTACAGCGCGCGCAGCGCCGCAAGGGAAGTGATGTCAGTGTTCATGCAGAGGGTTTCTGTATCCGGCGAATGTGTTCGAGCAGGGCGTTCACGGTCACCATGCGGTCAAAGGGACTGTCCGGCAAAACGATATCCGGATGAACCAGCGCGGGCTCGCGCTCGCCCGAGGGACGGTCGAGCACGAACCGGGGAATCGTAAGCCCAAGACGGGTATTCGGCAAGACGATGTTCTGCACGCCGCCGGTCTGGCGGCTGCGCGCATAGCCGCCGGCGCCAGCCAGCTGGGCGAAGCCGACGTCCTGCACGACATTACTGAACAGGACCGCGGACGAGTAGGTGACGCGCCCGACCAGCACATAGGTCTTGCCCGAAAAATGCAGGGGATTGTTCAGGTCCGGCTCGACCCAGGTGTCGCCGAATCCATGCACGACGTCGCCGACCTTTTCGCTGCCACTTGCGCGCCCCGCGATGACCTTCTTGAGATAGCTGGAGCCGTTGCGGAAGGGTTTGTCGGCGATGTAGGGCAAAAGGCCCGCTTTCCACATGTCGTCGTCGCCACCGGTGTTTTCGCGTATGTCGATGATCAGCGTCTTCACCTTGGCATCGCGGATCCTGGTGAAGGCGTCTTTGGTGAAGGCCTTGAAGGCCTGTTGGTCGGGCCAGAGAAACTGGTTGATGGTCAGCAGCGCCGCGTTCCCGGGCAGCAGTTCAAACTGGAAGGTCTTCCCGAAGCCGGCCGGCCCCTCCATGTCCAGCGAAGAAGGCAGCTTGCTGCTGCCTGCCACGCGGATGTGCGCCGGTCCATCGGGCCTGGCGACGACCAGGTCGAACTCGCGCGGTGCGCCGAACACCCGCCAGTATTCGGACCACATGCGCCGGGACAGCAGATTCGCCCGCAGTGCCGGCGTGTCGCCCGCCATCAGCGCCAGCAAGCGCTGCGCGACCTGCGAGGCCGGCAGGCCGTCGATCTGTTCGATGCGCGTGCCGGCCAGGGCGCTGGGACTGCCGTCGAGTTCAGCGCGAATGAAGATCTCGCCATCGGTCGAGACCTGCACCTCGTAGGGAAAGAGCCTGCCGCCCGCCGCCAGATGCGCCCCGGTGCGCGCTTTCCACGCGGGATCGACCACGAACATGTGGGCATCGGCGAATACCGGATTGAGCGCCGCGAACGCCTGCCAGGCCTGGTCGCGCGTCAAGGGCTGCCGCAGGCTCTCTTCGACCCTGCCATAAGCCTTGCGCAAGGTTTCGCGGCTCGAGAACAGGCCGGGCTCGGGATGGATCCTGTCGATCTCCTCGCGCAGGAAGCGCAAGTCCTGTTGCAGCGCTTGCGGGGAATACACCGGTTCGGAGGACGCCGTTTGCGCGGGCGCCGGCGCGCCGCTCAGCAGGCACAACATGAAGACAAGCACGTTCAGTTTTCCAGGCATCGGCATGGCTGTTCAATAAGTTTGCATGCGATGCATTCTAGCAATCCATCAGACGGATTATGATTAATGTTTCTAACTCATTAATTAAGCCCAGCCTTAATGATCAATAGCGAAGACCTGCGATTCTTCTGCATCCTGGCCAGCCAGCCCTCGCTCGCCCAGACCGCGAGGGTGCTCAATGTGACGCCCTCCTCCATCACCCAGCGATTGCAGGCGATCGAGGACAAGCTGAAGCTGAAACTGCTCAACCGCCAAGGCAGGACGACCAGCCTGACCGACGAGGGGCAACTGCTGGCCGAGCGGGCGCGCCTGATCCTGGCTGAAATGGATGAGCTGCAGGAGTCCCTCCACGACCGCAAGAATGAGCTGGTCGGGCGCCTGCGCATACTGGCGCCGCTCGGCTTTGGCAACGAGTACGTCGCCGAGCTTGCCGCGCAATTCCAGGCGCAGCACAAGAACGTGTCGGTGGAGCTGGTGCTGTCGGACAGCCCGAATCGCCAGACCCCGGAGGCCTGGGACATCGTGATTCATATCGGCGCCTTGCCGGATTCGTCGATGCTGCAGACGGTCCTGGCGAAGAACCGCCGCTTCCTGTGCGCATCGAAGGATTATGTGGCGCGCTGCGGCCAGCCGGCCAGCATCGCGGACCTGCGCCATCACGCCTGCATTTCGCTGCAGGAGAATGCGGAAGACGTGACGATGTGGCGTTTGCGGGCGCCGGGCTCGGACAGCGATGCGTCGATCAGGATACGGCCCCGGCTCACGAGCAACGATGGCCGGGTCGTCAAGCAGTGGGCGCTCAAGGGGCACGGCATCATGCTGCGCTCCGAGTGGGACGTGGCGCAGGAACTGCGTCATGGGACGCTGGTGCGGATACTCCCGGACCACGATTTGCCCGGCGCCGACATCGTCGCCCTGCTTGGGTCGGAGCAAAGGCAGCGCTCGGCCAGGACCATGCGCTTCCTCGACCTGCTCAAGCAGTCGCTGGGCGCCCGTCCCTGGGCTTGCGATCAGCCTTAAGTGCCGCGCTTGCCGCGCGCCGCTTCCTCGGCCTTTTTCGCCGCCTTTTCGGCAGCGATGCGCGCCTTCTCTTCCATCTCGATCCGGTGCTTTTCCAGCGCCTCGGCACGGGTCGCCGGCGTCTCCAGGCTGATGCGGCCCAGCGCGCCCTGGCGGTAGTCCTGCAGCAGCACGTGGGCCGCCTTTTCGTAGTCGTAGTCGCCGCCGCGCACGCGGAAGCCGCGGCGTGCAGCCACGGCCTCGATCACGCCGAAGCCGTCCATGCCCTCGGTCTTCACGCCGTAGCGCTCGGTCAGCAGCTGCGGGTAGCGCTGCAGCAGCAGCGCGCCCAGGAATTCGGCCACTTCTTCCTCGATCACGGCATTGGTGCCGACCGCGTGGCTGGCGGCCAGCATCAGGCCGTCGCTTTCCATGGCGATCTTCGGCCACAGCATGCCGGGGGTGTCGACCAGCACCGTGAACTTGTCCAGGTAGATCTTCTGCTGAGCCTTGGTGACGGCCGGCTCGTCGCCGACCTTGGCTACGCGCTTTTTCAGCAGTGCGTTCATCAGGGTCGACTTGCCGACGTTCGGGATACCCATGATCATGATGCGCAGCGGCTTGGTCGGCACGCCACGGTGCGGCGCCAGCGCCTTGCACAGATCGGGGATGCGGGCGACGTCGGACGGCTTCTTGGTCGTCATCGGATAGGCCGTGACGCCGTCCTGGGCGTCGTACCAGGCGGCCCAGGCGGCGGTGGCGGCGGGGTCGGCCAGGTCGGTCTTGTTCAGGACCTTCAGGCAGGGGCGCTGGCGAAACTTGCGCAGCTCTTCGACCATCGGGTTGCTGCTCGCCTCGGGCAGGCGCGCATCCAGGACTTCGATGACCACGTCCGTGTTTTCCATCTGCTCCGCAGCCGCCTTGCGGGCGGCGGCCATGTGGCCCGGGAACCATTGAATCGACATGCTTACTCTCAATATTGTGCGTACAAGACGCTATTTTACGCTGGCAAAGCCTGTAAGCTCCTGTTCGGTAAAGGTCGGGTTCGCCACGGCCTGGCGCAGCAGCTCCGCAAAATCGCCGCGCCGCAGCAAAACGAGGTCGTCATGCTGGCGTCCGAGCGTGCGCTGGATCAGGGGGTGGGCCAGCAGCCGGGCTTCCTTTTTCGGGGTATTCGGGACCACGCCTGTCAGCTTGATGGCAGCCTGATCGGTGGCGTCGTACTCGCGCCCGACCGCCCACTCGGCTTCCTGGGCTTCGTCGACCAGCAGGCACCGCACCGCATAGGCCAGCGAGGCCAGCGCATCCTCGGCCATCATCGTCAACAGGCCGCCATCCACCTCCTGGCCCGGGATCATGGCCATCACCTCGTCCAGCAGCGCCGTCCACGGCTGCTGGCCGGCGTCGTCCGCCAGGATGCACTGCCACAGCTCGGCGACGATCTCGCGCGCCCTGTCCTGCTTGCCGGTTGCCTGCACAACCGCGAAACGCTCGCAGACCGGCATCAGCCGCGTCGCGGCCGCGGTGGCGCAAGCCAGCCGCGCCGGCGAGCTCATTGCCGCCAGCGCCTGGAGCAAGCGCGGCTTGTCGTAAGTGAATAGGGATGCGGTCATTGTCCTTATTCTAACGCGCTCCCTCCTTTGGTGCGCACTCGCTCGGCGGCAGCGGCTGGTTGGGGTCGAAGGCCTGCAGCTCGTTCTTCGCCAGCGTGACATCTTTCCCGAATTCGGTCAGGTAGCGGGTCCGCTCCTCGCTCTGCCATTCGGCATCGGAAAATCCCTTCAATGGATGGTTCTTGCCGGTGAAGACCTTCCCTTCCAGGCGCGGCATCAGGGCGCGGTCGGGGTCGGTGTTTTCCTTCAGCAGGTAGCCGTCGACGTCGCGCAGGGTGAGCGGCAGCGCCGCTTCCTGGTCGCGCATCAGCTTGCCGAACATGGTCAGCTTGACGAGGTTCGGGCCGGGACCGAGCAGGTCGTTGAAGGTCAGCAGGGCGAAGGGCTTGCCGCGCGCATCGTCGACGCGGCCGCTGATGACGTAGCGCCCGGGCATGCGCACCTCGATCGGCAGGATGAAGACCAGCGAGCCGTTCTCGACCGCCTCGCGGACCTGGCCGGCCCAGACCGCCGGCAGCTCGGGCGTGTAGATCACGTCGAACACCACCATGCCGTTCTTGCCGTTGACGTTGTAGCTGACCTGGGTGCGGATGGTGCCGTTGAAGCCGGCCAGGCCGGTTTGCGCGGGCGCCAGCACGCCGGCGAAGGCGCCGTCGTTCGGGACCGGGTCGGCGCCGCTGCCATCGTCCAGGAAGGGTACGCTCACCTGCGGGGTCTGGCGGCTGCCCTTGTAAGTGATGCCTTGCGAGACGGCGCGGGTAATGACCAGCGGCTGCACCTGGCCGGCGGCGTTCACGGCGCGCAGCGAGAAGGCGACCGCCTCGTTGGACGCCATGTAGACCCGCGACTGCGAAGTCTGCAGCTGCACGCTGCCCTCCACGCCGCCTCCCTGCAGGTGCATCGGCTGCACGTCGGTGACCGGATTGTTCGGGTAGTTCTGGTCGGCGTTCTCCGCCATCGGGCGCGATCCGACCGGGTACTGGCTGCCCTCGCGGTAGCTGCAGAGGGTGTGGTCGGCCAGCTGGTAGTTGCTGACCAGTTGCTGGCGGCGCTGGCCGCGTTCGTCGACGGCCGGCAGGCTGCTCTCCCCTACCGGATGAAAGAATGGCTGGCCTTGCGGCGCCGGGGCTGCGGCTGCGGTGGCGGCAGGGGCCGGGCCGGGATGGGGCAGCAGGCTCCAGACCAGGGCGGCCAGCATCGCCAGCGCAAAGATGGGCAGCGCCAGCCGGCGCAGCCAGGGCCGCGGGGCGGACCTGGGCTGCACCGGGCGGCGCGGCTGTTGCGGTGATTTCTTAGAGGGCACTGCTCACCATCGCACTTCGGACGACGGAAACGATGCCCTGCCAGTTCCCGTTCGCGTAATGGTTATAGGCTTCGCTGTCATCCCGGAAGGATACCGAGTGATAGCTCCACTTGGTCGAGCCGCCTTCGTTGGCGGCGGTGCCGAGGGTCAGGTCGTTGCACAGCCAGTCGCTGGGGTTGCAGTAGGAGCCTCCGGAGCTGCCCGAAACGCCGCCGGAGCTGTGGTAAGCCACTGCCTCGTCGTCCTGGCCCGGCAGGATGCCGGAATAGGCCGTGCCCTTGGCGCCGGCGTACATGTAGAACCAGATATTGCGCGTGGTGTTGTGGTTGTACATGGCGCGTGCGGTGGCCGTCTTCAGGTCCTGGGTGAGCGGGTCGCCCACTGCCCAGGAGCCGTAATCGGCCAGCTCGGAGCCGCCGCCGGCGCCCGAGGCGGCGCGCACCCACTTGATGTTCCAGCCGGTTTGCGAAGTGCCGTCCGAATTGCCGCAGACGCCGGACGAATTCGGCGTGGCGTTCTTCTTCACGCGCGCCGAGCCACCGTAGTTGGCGAGCACATAGCCGATCATCAGGTCGCCGGCGCTGTGGGTCGCGATGTAGCACCAGTTGTTACCGGTGCAGAAGCAGTCGAGTGCATCGCGGATGTGGCCGCTTTGCGAGGAGATGCTGTTGTAGCCGTCCCAATTGACGGCCTTCTTGTTGACGCCGGCCGCGGTCGACGACGGGCCCCAGTAGGTGAAGCTGTTGTAATCGCCGATCGTGCCGCCTCCTGTGCGGCCGTTGATCCATAAAGTGTAATTGGTTGCCGATGCCAGCCCGCTTACCGCGAGCAGGCACAGCGCGATCATCAAGCGCAGTAGTCTCATCGTATCTCCACTCGTATCGTTATCGTTGATTGTGTTTGCCGACGCACGGGCGCACGCAAAAAAAATCCGCACGACCGTGCTACAGCTGAGTCGAATGTAGATGGGACATATGTACTAGTCAATTACCGCACGAGCCAATTTGATGAGTGTGGCGGAAATGGCAAATCAGCGCGCGTAGTTGATCATCGCGACCCGCACGAGGGACACGATGCCGCTCCAGTTGCTCTCGGTAGAGTGGCCGAAGGTTTCGCTATCGTCGCGGAAGGCGACCGAATGGTAAGCCCACTTGGTGCTGCCGCCCTGGTTCGGCTCCGTGCCCAGCCTGAGGTCGTTGCAGAACCAGTCACCGGGATTGCAGAGGGAGCGGCCGGAACTGCCGGACACCCCGCCCGCGCTGTGGTAGGCCTCGACGCCGTCGTCCTGGCCCGGGAGGAAGGCCGAACCGAAGCCGCCGGCGGCGCCGGCATACATGTAGAACCAGATGCCGCGTGTCTCGTTATGGTTGTACATGGCGCGCGCGGTGCTGGTCTTCACGTCCTGCACCAGCGGTTCCGAGGTGGTCCAGGCGCCGATGTCCGCCAATTCCGAGCCGCCACCCGAGCCGGCCGCGGCGCGTACCCATTTGATGTTCCAGCCTGTCTGGGAACCGCCGGCATTGCCGCATACGCCGGATGCATTCGCCGCCGCGTTCTTGCGCAGCCGTGCCGAGCCGCCGTAGTTGGCCAGGGTGTAGCCGATCATCAGATCGCCCGCGCTGTGGGTCCCGATATAGCACCAGTTGTTACCGGTGCAGAAGCAGTCGAGCGCGTTGCGGATCAGGATGCTCTGGCTGGCGATGCTGCTGCGGCCATCCCAGTTGACGGACCTCTTGTTGACGCCGGCCTCCCCCGTGGAGAGCCCCCAGTAGTTCCAGCTGTTGTAGTTGCCGATGGCGCCGCCGCCGGTGCGGCCGTTGATCCACAGGGTGTAATTGGTTGCCGATGCCATTCCCGCGGCCGCGAGCAGGCACAACGCAACGAAGGTGCGCAGCAGTTTCATCTTCCCCTCCAGGCTTGTCTTTATGGAGGGTTAGATATGCTTGCGTTACCTTGGTTCTCAGTCCAGCTCGGCCAATGCCTTGACGTGCACCGCCACGCTGCGTCCCAGGGCTGATAGGTTGTAGCCGCCTTCCAGGCAGCTGACGATGCGGCCTTTGGCATGCTGGCGCGCGACCTCGACCAGTTGGTGGGTGATCCAGGCGTAATCGGCCTCGACCAGCGCCATGCCGCCCAGGTCATCCTCCTTGTGGGCGTCGAAGCCGGCCGAAATGAAGATCATCTGCGGGCGGTGGGCGTGCAGAGCCGGCAGCCACTGCTCCTGCACCAGCTTGCGCACCACCTCGCCGCCGCTGTAGGCCGGCACCGGAATGTTAACGCTGGTCGGCGTCACCGGGCCCGGTTCGGTGTATGGATAGAAGGGATGCTGAAAAAAGCTAGCCATCAGCACGCGCGGGTCGTCGCGGAAGGATTCGTCGGTGCCATTGCCGTGGTGGACGTCGAAGTCGACGATGGCGACCCGCTCGAGCCCATGCACCTCGAGTGCGTGGCGGGCGGCGATGGCGACGTTGTTGAACAGGCAGAAGCCCATCGGCTCGCCCGGACGCGCATGGTGGCCCGGCGGGCGGATCGCGCAGAAGGCGTTGTCGACCGTGCCGGCGATGACGTCGTCGGTGGCGGCCAGCGCCAGGCCGGCGGCGCGCAGGGCGGCCTGGTAGCTGTGCCTGCACAGCAGGGTGTCGCCGTCGAGCGGATAATGCTCGCCGGCGGCCGGCAGGTTCTCGCGCACCAGATCGAGCGCGCCCCGGCTGTGGTTGCGCAGGATCGCCGCCTCGTCGGCCAGGGAACCGCCGCGGCGCTCGACCAGGCCGTCCAGGCGCGCCAGGATCAGCTGGTCCTCGATCGCCTGGAGGCGCGCCGGTGTTTCGGGGTGCCAGTCGCCCATCTCGTGCAGGGAACAGTCCGGGTGGCTGTATATTGCTGTGCTCATGTGCTGCGCATGGTAGATTGCCAATGGCGTTAATCTACCATGCACAAGGGATCGACGAGAAAAAGCCATCCATGTTCAAACAATTACACTCCGCCGCCCGCCAGGTCGGCCAGATCGTGGTGGGCAAGGACCAGCAGGTCCGCCTTGCCCTCACCTGCCTGCTGGCCGGCGGCCACCTGCTGATCGACGACGTGCCCGGGGTCGGCAAGACCACGCTGGCGCATGCCCTCGCCCTGACCCTCGGCCTGCAGTTCAACCGCGTGCAGTTCACCAGCGACCTGCTGCCGGCGGACGTCGCCGGCATCTCGGTGTACGAGCGCGAAAAGAACGGCTTCGTATTCCACCCCGGCCCGATCTTCACCCAGGTGCTGCTGGCCGACGAGATCAACCGCGCCACGCCCAAGACCCAGTCCGGCTTGCTGGAGGCGATGGAGGAGCGCCAGGTGACGGCCGACGGCGTCACGCGGCTACTTCCGGAACCCTTCTTCGTGATCGCCACGCAGAACCCGGCGCACCAGGTCGGCACCTTCCCGCTGCCGGAATCCCAGCTCGACCGCTTCCTGATATGCCTCTCGCTGGGCTACCCCGACGCCAGCGCCGAGCGCGCCCTGCTGATGGGCGAGGATAGGCGCGCCATGCTGAAGACGCTGCAGCCGGTCATGCGCCCGGAAGAGCTGATGGATGCCCAGCGCTCGCTGCGCGCGATCCACGCCTCCGGCTCGCTGATCGATTATCTGCAGGCCCTGGCTCAGGAATCGCGCTCGGGCAAGCTGTTCGCCGAAGGTCTGTCGCCGCGCGCCGTGCTGGCCCTGCTGCAGGCGGCGCGCGCCTGGGCCGCGCTGGAGGGACGCGACCACGTGATCCCGGAAGATATCCAGACCCTGCTGGTGCCGGTCTGCGCGCACCGCCTGCGGCCGCTGAAGGCCACGCACGGGGGCGGCAGCGCCAGCCGCGACCTGGTGCTGCAGCTGCAGAAATCGGTACCGCTCTGAGATGACGACGGCGGCTGTGGCAAGACTTCCGCTCGGCGCCCGCATCTTCGCCTGGCTGCGCGGCCGGCGCAGCACCTGGCGCGAGCGCACCACCGCGCGCGACCGCGGCGAGGTGGAACTGAACCAGCGCCGCGTCTACATCCTGCCCACCCGCGCCGGCCTCGGCTTCGGCGCGCTGCTGCTGGCGCTGCTGGTCGGCTCGATCAACTACAGCCTGGGCCTCGGCTTCGGCCTCACCTTCGTCGCCGCCGCCTGCGGGCTGGTCGACATGATCTACACCTACCGCAACCTGGCCCACCTGCACCTGCGCCCCGGCCGCGCGGGCGCCGTGTTCGCGGGCGAGGAAGCGCCCTTCGAGCTGCAGCTGTCCAACCGCACGCGCCTGGCCCGCTTCGCGGTCTGGATCGACCTCGATACCGCCAGCGATCCGCGCCATGCCGTCGACGTGGCGGCCGGCTCCGGCACCACCGTGGTCCTCTCCAGCACCAGCAAACAGCGCGGCTGGATGAAGGCGCCGCGCGTGCGCCTGTCGACCCGTTTTCCGCTCGGCCTGTTCAATGCCTGGAGCTACTGGCAGCCGGACAGCCGCGCGCTGGTCTACCCTTTCCCCGAACAGGATGCGCCGCCGCTACCGGTCAGCGGCCACCCTAGCCCGGACGGCTTCGGCAGCGCCGGCAGCGACGATTTCGCCGGCGTGCGCAGCTACCAGCCGGGCGACCCGCTGCGCCAGCTGGCCTGGCGCCACATCGCCCGCCTCGATCCCTCGCTGGGCGGCCAACTGGTGAGCAAGCAGTTCGAAGGCGGCTCGCTCGACGAACTGGTGCTCGACCTCGACGCCCTCGACCCGTGGCTGGACCTCGAAGACAGGCTCTCGCGCCTGACGCGCTGGGTGCTCGAGGCGGAGCTACGTTCCCTACCCTATGCGCTGCGCCTGGGCCGGCAAAGCATGGCGGCGGCGCTCGGCCCGGCCCACCAGGCGGCCTGCCTGGAAGCGCTGGCCCTGTACGGCATCGCGGGCGGGGACCGATGAGAATCCTGCGCTTGCCGGTGCCGCTGTCGCGGGACAAACAGGACACCCTGCTGCTGCTCGCCAGCACCGTGCTGGTGCTGCTGCCGCACACGGCCCACCTGCCGCCCTGGGTGACGCTGGTGTGCGGCGGCACGCTGGTCTGGCGCGCCGTCCTGACGATGCTGGGCAGGCGCATGCCGGCCAACCTGCTGCTGGTGCCGCTGGCGATCGCCGCGATGGGCGGCGTGCTTTACACCTACCACACGGTGCTCGGGCGCGACGCCGGAGTCGCGATGCTGGTGCTGCTGGTGGCCTTCAAGATGCTGGAGATGCACGCGCGGCGCGACCTGTTCGTGGTGGTGTTCCTGTGCTTCTTCCTGGTGCTGACGAACTTCTTCTACTCGCAGAGCATCGGCACAGCTGTCTTGATGATCGCCTCGATCCTGGCGCTGCTGACGACACAGCTGTCGTTCCAGCTGACCGGCGCCGTGCCGCCCCTGCGTACCCGCCTGCTGATGGGCGCGAAGATCCTGGCGCTGGCGGCGCCGCTGGCGGCGCTCGGCTTCATCCTGTTCCCGCGCGTCGACGGACCGCTGTGGGGCCTGCCCGACGATGCGCACAGCGCCCGCGTCGGCCTGTCCGATACCATGGCCCCGGGCCAGTTCTCGAACCTGGCGCAGTCGGACGACCCGGCCTTCCGCGTGAAGTTCGACGGCCCGCCGCCGGCCCAGCCGCAGCTGTACTGGCGCGGGCCGGTGCTGGGCGCCTACGACGGCCGCACCTGGACCCGCCTGCTGCCGCGCCCCCAGCTCGGCCGAAAGACGCCGCAGCCGGTATCGATCGCCGTGCGCGGCGCAGCGTTGCACTACCAGGTCACGCTGGAGCCGTCCGATACGCGCTGGCTGTTCGCGCTCGAGCTCCCGCGCGAACTGCCGCAGCTGCCCAACGGGCTTGCGACCGTCACCGGCGAACTCGAACTGCAGGCCCCGGCCCCGGTGCGCGAGCGCATCCGCTACGAGCTGAGCTCCTACCTGGAATTCAAGCTGCAGGCCGGCGAGACGCTGGAAAACGCCTACCAGTGGCTGCTGCTGCCCTATGGCCGCAACCCGCGCGCCCTCGCGGCCGGCGAGCGCCTGCGCCAGGACTATCCGGCGCCGATGCGGCGGGTCGAAGCAGTGCTGCGCCAGTTTTCCACGGGCGGCTATTCGTACACGCTGCAGCCGCCGCTATTGGGCGGCGACGCGGTCGACGAATTCCTGTACCAGACCCGCGCCGGCTTCTGCGAGCACTACGCCGGCGCCTTCGTGTTCCTGATGCGCGCGGCCGGCATTCCGGCGCGCGTGGTTACCGGCTACCAGGGCGGCGAACTGAATCCGATCGACGGCTACTTCACGGTGCGCCAGTCCGACGCCCATGCCTGGAGCGAAGTCTGGCTGCCGCGCCTGGGCTGGGTCCGGATCGACCCGACCGCGGCGGTGGCGCCCGAGCGCGTGCAGCGCAGCCTGGCGCAGGCCTTGCCGGCCCCAGCCCCCTTCGGCTTCGAGGGCCTGGGGCGGCTGATGCAGCCGGCGCCCGATTCCTTTCTGGCAAAGGTCCGCTATGCGATCGGCGCCGCCAACAATGGCTGGAACCAGTGGGTGCTGAACTACACGGCGCAGCGCCAGCATGCATTGATGGAAACACTGCAGGAAAATCTGCTCGGCTGGCGCAGCCTCGCCCTCTTGGCACTGGCCTGGGTGCTGTTGCTGATCGCCGGAAAATTCTCACGGCAAAGACGGGAAGACCCGGTCGATAAGCTATACTCGGCCTTGTGCCACCGCCTCGGCCAACTGGGCCTGCCGCGTGCGCCGGACGAAGGACCGACGGCCTATGCCGCGCGTGTCGCCGGCGCCGCCCTGGCCCCCGAACCGAAGGCCGCCGCGGCCGAATTCCTGCGCCGCTACAGTGCCTGGCGCTACGCACCGCCACCGCAGTCCCAGCCCCAGGGCGCCGGCCTGCTGACCACCTTGAAACAGTTGCTGTCCCGAGTTCGATGAAATCCTTTGCTCCGCTGTTGCTTGCCTTCGCCCTTGGCGCCGGGCAGGCGTCCCACGCCATCGCCGCTTCCTCGATCCACCATACCAGCGCCAAGCTTGCCAAAACGGCCAAATCGGCCAAGGCCGGCAAAGCCGCCGCAAAAGCCAAGGGCAAGACCGCCAAGGCCGCGCCTGCGCCGAAGCGCCCTGCCATCGACTACGACGGCGAGCAGGTCAACTTCGGCGAGTGGCAGGCGGTGCGCGACTTCGAAGACGACATGGTGAACCGCAACGGCTTCGAGCGCGCCGGGGTGGAAGCCGTGGTGGCCAAGCTGCGCTTCATCGATTCCGCAGTCCAGCTCGTAAAACCGGCGCCGCCGGGCAAGCCGAAGAACTGGCAAGCCTACAGCGAGCGCTTCATCGAGCCGATCCGCATCAATGCCGGCGTGCGCTTCTGGAACGAAAACGCGGACCAGCTGGCGCGCGCCGAAGCGCAGTACGGCGTCCCGGCCGAGATCATCGCCGGGATCATCGGTATCGAGACCATCTACGGCCGCGATACCGGGCGCTTCCGCGTGATGGACGTGCTGGCCACCCTCGCCTTCGCCTATCCGGAATCGCCGAACCGCAACGACCGCATGCAGTTCTTCCGCAGCGAGCTCGAACAGACCATGCTGCTGGCGCGCAAGGAAGGCATCGATCCGTTCTCGCTGCTGGGTTCGTTTGCCGGCGCAGTCGGCATGCCGCAGTTCATGCCGAGCAATATCCTGAAGTATGGGGTCGACTACGACGGCGACAGCATCGTTGACCTGCGCAACTCGCCCGCCGATGCGATCGGCAGCGTGGCCAATTTCCTGGTCGCCCATGGCTGGGACCGCAGCGCGACGGGCCCCTCGGTGTTTGCGGCCGACGTGGCGCCCAACCTGGCCTGGGAACCGCTGCTGGGCGGCCTGGAGGCGCGCTACGGGGCGGCCGAGCTGCGAGGCGCTGGCGTCGTCACCCGCACCGCCCTGCCGGAACAGCGCAACTATGGCCTGATCGACCTGCAGAACGGCGCCGACCCGACCGAGTACTGGGTGGCAAATGCTAACTTCTTTGCTATCACAAAATATAATCGGAGTTATTTCTATGCCATGTCGGTGGTCGAACTGGGCCGGGCTGTGCGTCTGGCACGCGGCATTTGACTGTTAACTGGCCAGAAACTTTGTATCTCTTTGTAACGATACAACACCTGTTACTGCTGAGTTAATGCAGTACTGACAACAGGATACTCCCTAGGAGTATCCATGTTTCCTCATGTTAGTTCTCCTAGGAAACAGACCTTTCATCCTCATACCCCCACTATTCTTGGCATTTCATTATGCTGTTTGGAAACGTGCGGCAGCGCATCGAGAATTGCTTTACACTTAAGTTTAAATAAAAAGCAATTAATTTTTCAGTGAGTTTATGAGAGAATTGCATTGCGGCTATTGTTTCAGCAAGACAACGGACTGAGCAGATGCAACGGTTCCTTATTGCTCTTAAGTACTAAATTAGAAATTAGTTGTATAATTTAGTAGAAATTCTCGTAACCTTGTTGGGAAATAACAGCCGCCAGCGAGCTCCTTCAACCCAAAAATAGGAATAGTGACATCATGACGAACCAAGTCGGCATTGATATGAACAGCGATTCGGAGAACGACGAACTGCTGCAGTACAACCCGAACCGCCTGCTCGACACCCTGATCGAGAACCTGCGCCTGAAGAACGATGCGGCCCTGTCGCGCGCCCTGGAAGTCGCACCGCCGGTCATCTCCAAGATCCGCCACCACCGCCTGCCGGTCGGCGCTTCGCTGCTGATCCGCATGCACGAAGTCAGCGACCTGTCGATCCGCGACCTGCGCTATCTGATGGGCGACCGTCGCGCAAAATTCCGTATCAGCGACAAGCAGTTCAAGCCGAAAGACAAGGACAGCAACGCCGGCGCCGGCGCGGAATAAACCGTGGGCGCGACTACGGACGGCGGCTTAACGAAGTCGCCGCACCGTCAGCAGCAGCAATTCTTCCTCGTGAGGGGAGACACCCAGCGCCAAAACCTCGCGCCGGGCATCAGGACCTAATCCAGCACAATCAGGCGGGGAACACACCCGTCGACAGATAACGATCGCCGCGGTCGCAGACGACGAACACGATCGTCGCATTCTCCACGGTCTGCGAAATGCGCAACGCGATTTCGCAGGCGCCGGCCGCGGAAATACCGCAGAAGATCCCCTCTTCGGCCGCCAGACGGCGCGCCATCTGTTCCGCAGCAGCCTGCGTCACGTTCTCGACCTGGTCGACACGCGCCCTGTCGAAGATCTTCGGCAGGTAGGCTTCCGGCCATTTGCGGATGCCCGGGATCGACGAACCCTCTTCCGGCTGGGCGCCGATGATACGGATCGCCTCGTTCTTTTCCTTCAGGTAGTGCGACACACCCATGATGGTGCCGGTGGTGCCCATCGCGCTGACGAAGTGCGTGACGCGGCCTTCGGTGTCGCGCCAGATTTCGGGACCGGTGGTCTCGTAGTGGGCGCGCGGGTTGTCCTGGTTGGCGAACTGGTCGAGGATGATGCCCTTGCCGTCCTTCTGCATCGATTCGGCGAGGTCGCGCGCATACTCCATGCCGCCCGTCTTCGGGGTCAGGATGATCTGGGCGCCGTAGGCGGCCATGCTCTGGCGGCGTTCGATCGACAGGTTGTCCGGCATGATCAGGAGCATCTTGTAGCCCTTGATCGCCGCCGCCATCGCCAGTGCGATACCGGTGTTGCCGCTGGTGGCCTCGATCAGGGTGTCGCCCGGCTTGATCTGGCCGCGCTCTTCGGCGCCGCGCAGCATGGAAATGGCGGCGCGGTCCTTGACCGAACCTGCCGGGTTGTTGCCTTCGAGTTTGCCGAGAATGACGTTGTTGCGGGCCGCGGCGTCAGCGCCGGGAATGCGGACCAGCTGTACCAGCGGGGTGTTGCCGATCGTGTCCTGGATGGTCTTGTATGCCATGGGTTGCTTCTGCTTTCTTGCGATCTCAAAACGCCATTCTAATCCGAGATCAACAGCGGCGTATTGAGCGGGGCTGGAAAGCAATGTAGGGTGGGCGCCCCGCGCCCACGCGCACGCCGGCATCATGCAAACGTGTGCGTGGGCACGGGGTGCCCACCCTACGTATCAGCTGGCCGCTTTGCCGGCAGCTTCGGGCTTGGCAGCCGACTTCGACGCCTTGGCCGCCGGCTTGGCCGCAGCCTTGTCATCCACCTTGCCCATCGGCGCGCCGTCCTTCGCCTTGCCGTTCACCTGCAGGCCGGCTTCCGACAGCTTGGCGGCGCGCTTTTCGCCCACGCCTTTCACGCGCTTCTGGAAGTCCGCCCAGTCCTTGAATTCACCCTTGGCGCGTTCGTCGATGATGGCCTTCGACATGCTCGGGCCGACGCCCTTTACCGAGTCCAGCGCCGCGGCATCGGCCTTGTTGACGTCGACCTGGGCGAACGCCATGCTCATCGATGCAGACAGTGCGGCGATTGCAAGGAACAATTTCTTGATCATCTGGTTTTCTCCGTTGGTTGGAAAGCGGACGGCAGGCGCCGCCCGGCTTGGTTAACGGACCAGAACGCCGGGCGTTGACGCCGGCGCTTGTGACAGCTCAATTATGGCTGGGAGTCGTCGGTGCGGCGGCGATGCGCGAACAGCTCGTCGCGGGTGACGGTGGCCGTACCCAGCTTGCCGACCACGATGCCGCCGGCGCGGTTGGCGGTGGCCAGCGCTTCCTCCAGCGATGCGCCTGCGCCCAGCATCGCGGCCATGGTCGCGATCACGGTGTCGCCGGCGCCGGAGACGTCGAACACCTCGCGCGCATCGGCTTGCACGTGCAGCACTTCCTCGGCCGTGTAGAGGCTCATGCCCTCTTCCGAACGGGTCAGCAGCAGCGCGGTCAGGCCGAGCTCTTCGCGCAGGTTCTGGGCCTTCTGGGTCAGTTGCTCTTCGGTCTTCCAGGTGCCGACGATGCGCTTCAGCTCCGACTTGTTCGGGGTCAGCATGGTGGCGCCGCGGTAAGGCGTGAAATCGTCGCCTTTCGGGTCGACCATCACGGTCTTGCCGGCCTCGCGCGCCATGCGGATCATCTCGGCCACGTTCACCAGGCTGCCCTTGTTGTAGTCCGAGAAGATGATCACGTCGTAGTCCGGCAGGACAGCCTTGAACTGGGTCAGCTTGTCGCGCAGCGTGGTCTCGCTGGGCGCTTCCTCGAAGTCGATGCGCACCATCTGCTGCTGGCGCCCGATCACGCGCAGCTTGACGATGGTGGAAATCTGCTCGTCGCGCTTCAGGTAGGTGGCTATGCTGGACTCGCGCAGGATCTGCTCGACCTCGTCGCCGGCCTCGTCGTTGCCGACCACGCCCAGCAGGCCGCAATGGGCGCCGAGGGCGGCAGCGTTGCGCGCCACGTTGGCGGCGCCGCCCAGACGGGCTTCGCGCTTCTCGATGCGCACCACCGGCACCGGGGCTTCCGGCGAGATGCGCGAGACGTCGCCGAACCAGTAGCGGTCAAGCATGACGTCGCCGACCACCAGCAGGCGGACGGCATCCAGGTCCGGCGCTTCGGCCTGGCGGTAGCTGTCGGTCGGCAGCAGGCGGCTGGTGATATCCTTGCCCATCATCTACCTCACTTGCTGGTCAGGACCGAGCGGCCGATCCCGTGGTATTCGACGCCCAGGTCGGTCATCTGGGACGGCTCGTACAGGTTGCGGCCGTCGATGATCACCGGCTGCTTCAGGCGCGCCTTGACCTGCTCGAAGTCGGGGCTGCGGAAGGCCTTCCATTCGGTGACGATCACCAGCGCCTCGGCGCCGTCCAGCGCGTCCATCGGCGCATCCTTGAAGTCGATGCGGGACAGCTTGTCCTCGCCAAGATCCAGGGCCAGCACGCGCCGCGCTTCTTCCATCGCCACTGGGTCGTACACCGAGACGCTGGCGCCGCGCGCGATCAGTTCCTGCAGCAGCACGCGCGACGGCGCTTCGCGCATGTCGTCGGTGTTCGGCTTGAAGGCCAGGCCCCAGACCGCGAAACGCTGGCCGGACAGGTCTTCGCCGAAGCGCGCCACGACCTTGCGGCCCAGCACATGCTTCTGGCGCTCGTTGACGGCTTCCACCGCGCTCAGGATCAAGAGGTCCTGGCCATACTGGCGCGCGGTGCGCTCGATCGCCTGCACGTCCTTCGGGAAGCAGGAGCCGCCGTAGCCGGCGCCGGCGTACAGGAAGCTGTGGCCGATGCGCGGGTCGGAACCGATGCCGTGGCGCACCGCTTCGATGTCGGCGCCCACTTTGTCGGCCAGGTTGGCCAGTTCGTTCATGAAGGAGATGCGGGTCGCCAGCATGGCGTTCGCCGCGTACTTCGTGAACTCGGCCGAGCGCACGTCCATCCAGTAGGTGCGCTCGTGGTTGCGGTTGAACGGGGCGTACAGCAGCTTCATGAGCTCGCGCGCGCGCTGGCCGTTGGCCGAGCTGTCGTGGCCGATGACGATGCGGTCCGGGCGCATGAAGTCCTCGACGGCGGCGCCCTCTTTCAGGAATTCCGGATTCGAGACCACGGTGAATTCGGTCTGCACGCCGCGCGCGCTCAGCTCTTCCTTGATCGCTGCCGAGACGCGGTCGGCGGTGCCCACCGGCACGGTCGACTTGTCGACGATGACCTTGAAGCCGTCCATGTAGCGGCCGATGTTGCGGGCCGCGGCCAGCACGTACTGCAGGTCGGCCGATCCGTCTTCATCCGGCGGGGTGCCGACGGCGATGAACTGCAGCTGGCCGTGGGCCACGCTGGCGGCGACGTCGGTCGAGAAGTGCAGGCGGCCGGCGGCGCGGTTGCGCGCGACAACTTCCTCCAGGCCTGGTTCGTGGATGGGGATGCCGCCGTCGTTCAGCATGTCGATCTTGCGCTGGTCGACGTCGAGGCAGAACACATCGTTGCCGAGTTCCGCCAGGCAGGCGCCGGTGACGAGACCGACGTAGCCGGTGCCGATAATCGTAATTTTCATCTTTTCAGGACCTTAGTTCATCACATTCAATTCTTCGGTGCGGCGCGGCGGGTAGGTTTCCCACTTGCTGCAACCCGGGCATTGCCAGTAGTACTGGCGGGCCTTGAAACCGCAGTGGCTGCACTGGTAGCGCGCCAGCTTCTGCGTATAGCCGTGGACGAGGTTCTTCACCATCGAGAGTTCTTCCCAGACGTTTGCCGGCGCATCCATGAGCCGCGCTTCGAGCAGTTTGTCCAGGCCCAGCAAAGTCGGATTGCGGCGCAATTCTTCGACCACCAGTTGTTTGGCAGCTTCCACGCCGTTCAGTTCGATGACGGCCTTGAACACCACCTCGATCAGATCAATGGACGACGCTTCCGCCAGGTAGGAGCGCAGCAGGTTGACGCCTTCCTGCGGCCGGCCGACCTTTCTGTAGCCATCCATGAGGCGGGCGGCCACCAGGGCCACGTGCGGCACGCTCTGCTGCTCGACGCGGCGCCAGGTCTTCAGCGCGCCTTCGATGTCGCCCTGGGCGGTCTGGGCGTCGCCGTACAGCATGGTCGCGCGCACGCTCTTGCGGTCGGCCTGCAGGGCTTTATCGAGCAGCTGCATGGCGTCGGCGGGCTGCATGTGGACCAGCGCGTCCTGGGCCAGCTCGCAATAGAACTGGGCGATTTCCTTGTGCTGGGCACCGGCGCCGGATTCCTGCAGGCCTTCCGCGGCGGCGATCGCGCGGCGCCATTCCTTTTCGCGCTGGAAGATCTCGAGCAGCGCACGCCGGGCCTGTACGCCGTACTGGGTGTCGACCAGCAGGTTGAAGGTTTCCTCGGCGCGGTCGAGCAGGCCGGCTTTCAGGTAGTCCATGCCGAGTTCGTACTGGGCGTGCACCTGCTGCTCGATCGGCAGGTCGGGACGCGACAGCAGGTTCTGGTGGACGCGGATGGCGCGCTCGGTCTCGCCGCGGCGGCGGAACAGGTTACCCAGCGCGAAGTGCATCTCGGCCGTTTCCGGATCGAGCTTGACGATTTCGATGAAGGCGTCGATCGCCTTGTCCGGCTGCTCGTTGAGGAGGAAGTTCAGGCCCTTGAAGTAACCGCGCGGCAGGCTGCGCGATTCGGAAACCAGCTGCTTGATGTCGACGCGGGCGGCGATCCAGCCGAGGGCAAAAAAGACGGGGATGCCGAGCAGCCACCAGATTTCAAATTCCATGTGATTCTTGTTCTGTTATGAGGACAGTTCAGCGCGGCGTGACGCTGTCGGGTTGCGGGGCGCTGGCGGCGGTGCCGGCGGCGCTCTGCAGGGCCTGGATGGTGTTCTTGTGCTGGGAGCTTTCGCGGCGGTGACGGAACACGGTCGGCGTGACCGCGAGAATGCCGAGGAAGGCGCCGGCGATAAAGAAGGCCAGCAGCATCAGCACCAGGGGGCCACGCAATTCGTAGCCCAGGAAGAAATGCAGGTCCACCGGATCGGTGTTCTTGAGAGCGAAGCCGAAAAAGAGGACGAACAGGATGCATCCGAGGATGGTGGAAACAATCTTCATCTCATTAGGTCCTGTCAGGAAACACGTCAAAGGCGAAGTGTCGCATATTTGGATCGAGTTTTCAAAACGGCGAAAAAAAACGGCATCTCCGAAGAGACGCCGTTTCTGCCTGCCGGACGGCAGACGACTCAGTCTTCGATGATCGGTTGCCCGACCATCGCGTCGACCCGCTCGCGCAACTGCTTGCCCGGCTTGAAGTGGGGCACCCGCTTTTCGGGCACCATCACCTTGTCGCCGGACTTCGGATTGCGTCCGATGCGGGGCGGCCGGCTGTTCAGCGCGAAGCTGCCGAAACCCCGGATCTCGATGCGCTGGCCGGTCGCCAGGGCGTTGGTCATCGCATCGAGGATGGTCTTGACAGCGTATTCCGCATCTTTTGCCACCAGCTGAGAGTAACGCTCAGCCAGGCGGTTGATCAGCTCGGACTTGGTCATCTGCGCTATTCCAGGTTATTAGCCTTTGTTGTCGAACTTGGCCTTCAGCAGTGCGCCCAGCGAGGTGGTGCCGGAAGCAGCGCTGTTGTCCGAAGCCAGCTTCTGCATGGCTTCCTGGGTGTCGGCATTGTCTTTCGCCTTGATCGACAGCTGGATGCTGCGAGCCTTGCGGTCGACGTTGATGACCAGGGCTTCGACCTTGTCGCCCACTTTCAGGTGGGTGCCGGCGTCTTCCACGCGGTCACGCGAGATTTCCGAAGCGCGCAGGTAGCCTTCGACTTCTTCGTTCAGCGCGATCACGGCGCCTTTCGGCTCAACCGACTTCACGGTGCCGGTGACCAGGGTACCCTTGTCGTTCAGCGAAGCGTAGTTGTTGAACGGGTCGCCTTCCAGCTGCTTCACGCCCAGCGAGACACGCTCGCGCTCGACGTCGATTGCCAGAACAACGGCTTCCAGCTCGTCGCCCTTCTTGAACTTGCGCACGGCTTCTTCGCCGGCTTCGGTCCAGGACAGGTCCGACAGGTGCACCAGGCCGTCGATGTTGCCCGGCAGGCCGATGAACACGCCGAAGTCGGTGATCGACTTGATCGAACCCTTGACCTTGTCGCCCTTCTTGTGGGTCATGCCGAAGTCGTCCCACGGATTCGCCTTGCACTGCTTCATGCCCAGCGAGATACGGCGACGCTCTTCGTCGATTTCCAGGACCATGACTTCGACTTCGTCGCCCAGCTGGACAACCTTGTTCGGAGCCACGTTCTTGTTGGTCCAGTCCATTTCGGAGACGTGCACCAGGCCTTCGATGCCCTGCTCGACTTCCACGAACGCGCCGTAGTCGGTCAGGTTGGTGACTTTACCGAACAGACGGGTGCCTTGCGGGTAACGACGCGACAGACCGGTCCACGGATCGTCGCCCAGCTGCTTCACGCCCAGCGAAACGCGGTTCTTTTCCTGATCGTACTTCAGGACCTTGGCGGTGATTTCCTGGCCGACGGTCAGGACTTCCGACGGGTGACGCACACGACGCCATGCCAGGTCGGTGATGTGCAGCAGGCCGTCGATGCCGCCCAGGTCGACGAACGCACCGTAGTCGGTGATGTTCTTGACGACGCCGGTGACCACGGTGCCTTCTTTCAGCGTTTCCATCAGCTTCGCGCGCTCTTCGCCCATCGATGCTTCGATGACGGCGCGACGCGACAGCACGACGTTGTTACGCTTGCGGTCCAGCTTGATAACCTTGAATTCGAGGGTCTTGCCTTCGAACGGGGTGGTGTCCTTGACCGGACGGGTGTCGACCAGCGAACCCGGCAGGAAGGCGCGGATGCCGTTGGTCAGAACGGTCAGGCCGCCCTTGACTTTGCCGTTCACGGTGCCGGTGACGATCTCGCCCGACTCCATTGCTTTTTCCAGAGCCAGCCACGATGCCAGGCGCTTGGCCTTGTCGCGCGACAGGATGGTATCGCCGAAACCGTTTTCCAGCGATTCGATGGCCACGGAAACGAAGTCGCCAATCTGGACTTCCAGTTCGCCCTGGTCATTCTTGAATTCTTCGACCGGGATGAAAGCTTCCGACTTCAGGCCTGCGTTGACGATCACGAAGTTGTGATCCAGACGCACGACTTCGGCCGAGATGACTTCGCCCGAACGCATGTCTTGACGCGACAGCGACTCTTCGAAGAGTGCTGCGAAGCTTTCCATACCGGTATCTTGATTTGCTGCAGTAGCCATGAGTTTTTGAAAGGTTAGCCAGCAGAACGGCGATATGCCTTCTGAACTGGGTCAGGTTGAAACACACCCGGGGCAAGCCCCAGGCACCACTAGCTGTGCGCGTACCAATCGAGCACTTTGGCGACCGCTTCGTCAACGGTCATGTCCGAGGTATCGAGGATATGCGCACCCTCTGCCGGCACCAGCGGCGCCACGGCGCGCTGAGTATCGCGCGCATCGCGGGACTGCAAATCCGCCAGCAGATCGTCCATATTAGCAGAAAACCCTTTGTCAATCAATTGCTTATACCGGCGTTGCGCACGTGCCTCAACACTTGCTGTCAGGAACACCTTGCACTTCGCGCCAGGAAAGATCACGGTGCCCATGTCGCGCCCGTCGGCCACCAGGCCCGGGGTTTCGCGAAAGCCCAGCTGCAGGCCGAACAGGGCCTGGCGCACCGCCGGCAAGGCGGCGATTTTCGAGGCCGTGTTGCCGACGTCCTCGGCGCGGATGGCATTGCTGACGTCTTCCGTGCCCAGGTAGATGTGGCCGCCGTTGAAGCGGGCCGGCAGGTGCTCGGCCACCTTGGCCATGGCGTGCTCATCCTTCAAATCGGTGCCGCGGCGCAGCGCCGACAGCGCGGTCAGGCGGTACAGGGCGCCGGAATCGAGCAGGTGGAAGCCGAGGTGGTCAGCCACGCGGTGGGCCACCGTGCCCTTGCCGGACGCGGTCGGGCCGTCGATGGTGATGACGGGGATATTAGATTGTGGCATGCGTATATTGTTTGTTTACCAATACGTAGGGTGGGCACACCGTGCCCACGCGGATGTCGGCATGATGCGAACCTCACGCGTGGGCACGCTCGTAATGCTGCGCATTACCCCGCCCTACATTGAAACCGTCAGAATAGATCGGTTTTGGCGATCCCGGCAAACGTTTCGAAGTAATCCGGGAAGGTCTTGGCCACGCACTTCGGGTCATTGATGCGCATGGCGTTGCCGCGGCGCGCCTTGCCGTCCAGCGAGGCCAGCGAGAAGCACATCGCCATCCGGTGGTCGTCGTAGGTGTCGATGGTGGCCGGCTGCAGCGCGGCCGGCGGCGTCACGCGCAGGTAGTCCGCGCCCTCCTCCACGATGGCGCCGACCTTGCGCAGCTCGGTGGCCATGGCCGCCAGGCGGTCGGTTTCCTTCACGCGCCAGCTGGCGATATTGCGCAAGGTGGAGGTGCCGTCGGCATACAACGCGGCCACGGCGATGGTCATGGCGGCGTCCGGAATGTGGTTGAAGTCGGCGTCGATGGCCTTCAGCACGCCGTTCGAACGCGCCTCGATCCAGGTGTCGCCTTTCACGATCGTCACGCCCATCTGCTCCAGCGCGTCGGCAAAGCGCACGTCGCCCTGGATGCTGTCGCGGCCCACGCCCTCGACCCGCACCGGTCCGCCGGCAATCGCGCCGGCCGCCAGGAAGTAGGAGGCCGACGAGGCGTCGCCTTCCACGTGGATGCTGCCCGGCGACTGGTACTTCTGCCCCGGCTGCACCGTGAAGCTGCTCCAGCCGTCCTGCTCGACCGTCACGCCGAAGCGGCGCATCAGGTTCAGGGTGATCTCGATGTACGGCTTCGAGATCAGCTCGCCCTCGACCTCGATGGTCACCGGGTGGCCTTTTGCCATCAGCGGCGCGGCCATCAGCAGCGCGGTCAGGAACTGGCTCGACACATTGCCGCGCACCGACATGCGGTTGGCGACGATGTGGCCGCGGCGGATGCGCAGCGGCGGGTAGCCTTCATTGCCGGTGTATTCGATCTGGGCGCCGACCGCGTTCAGGGCGTCGACCAGGTCGCCGATCGGGCGCTCGTGCATGCGCTGCACGCCATGCAGCGTGTAGTCGCCGCCGATCACGGCCAGGGCCGCGGTCAACGGACGGATCGCGGTGCCGGCGTTGCCCATGAAGAGATCCGCCTCATGCATCGGCAGAACGCCGCCGGCGCCGTGCACGACGTGGGTGCGCTCGTCGATCTGCTCCCACTGGATGCCCAGCTTTTGCAGGGCGCTGAGCATGACCAGGGTGTCGTCCGAGGCCAGCAGGTCGTGGATGGTGGTCGTGCCCTCGCTGAGCGCCGCCAGCAGCAGCGTGCGGTTGGAGATGCTCTTCGAGCCAGGCAGGCGCACCGTGCCTTCGACGTGCATCACGGGCTCGAGATCGAGGTGTTCGGGGTAGTGTTTAGCTTGACTCATTCTGTTCCTGATTCCTGGGCAGGCGGTTTTTCGGCGGCCTCGATCGCATCGATCCAGGCGCGCCGCGCACGCTGGGCGTTGCCGTAGACGGCCTCGAGCCCGGGGCCGTCGGCGTTCGCGAGGCACGCGCGCAGGCCATGTAATTGTGCCAGATAGGCATCCAGCTCACCGAGCAGCGCGTCGCGGTTGGCGAGGCTGATGTCGCGCCACATTTCGGGCGATGAGCCGGCGATGCGGGTGAAGTCGCGGAAGCCGCTCGCGGCATACTGGAAAAGCAGATCGGCATGCGCCTTGTTGGCGATGTCATCCACCAGCGCGTAGGCCAGCAGGTGCGGCAAATGGCTGACGGCGGCGAACACCTTGTCGTGCTCGCCCGGCGCGAGGACGTGGATGATGGCGCCGCATGCGCGCCAGGCCGCCGCGACCCGGTCGACGCTGGCTTGCGGATTTTCCGGCAGCGGCGTCAGCACGGCCTTCTTGCCGCGGTAGAGATCGGGGATGGCGGCATCCGGACCGTTCGACTCACGACCCGCGATCGGGTGGCCCGGCACGAATTGAAAGATGCGCTCCCCCATCACGCGGCGCGCATTGGCGACCACGTCCGACTTGGTGCTGCCGGCGTCGGTGACGATGGTGTCCGGCTCCAGCCAGGGCAGCAGCCCCTGCAGGATGGCCGGCGTCTGCGCGACCGGCGCTGCGATCATGACCAGGTCCGCGCCGCGCAGCGCGTGCTCCGGCGTCGTGTAGGCCTGGTCGACGATGCCAAGCTGGAGCGCCCGCGCGAGGGCCTCACCCGAGCGTTCGAGCCCGACGACGGTGCCGACCGCGCCGGCCGCCTTCAGACCCAGCGCGAACGAGCCGCCGATCAAGCCGACGCCGACGATGACGACTTTATTGAACATTCAGCTCAGCGCCTGCTTGAGCGCCTCGCGCAGTGCTTCGATCAGGCGTGCATTCTCTTCCGGCAGGCCGATCGAAATGCGCAGCCACTGCGGCAGGCCGTAAGCGCCGACCGGGCGCACGATCACGCCCTGCTTCAGCAAGGCCATGTTCACGCGCGCGCCGGCGCCATCGTCGTCGCCGACCTTCACCAGCACGAAGTTGCCGTGCGAGGGCACGTACTCCAGCTTGAGCTCTTCAAAAGCGGCCGTCAGCTGCCGGTAGCCGGCGCGGTTGTTCTCAAAGCCCTTCTGCAGGAAGTCCTTGTCGTTCAGCGCGGCGATGGCGGCAGCCTGGGCCAGCGAATTGACGTTGAAAGGCTGGCGGATGCGGTTCATCAGGTCCGTCACCGCCGGCTGGGCGATCGCGAAGCCGACGCGCAGGCCGGCCAGGCCATAAGCTTTCGAGAAGGTGCGCGAGACGATCAGGTTGGGGAACTTGCGGACCCACTGGGTCGACTCGAACTGGTCCTTCTGCTCCAGGTATTCGTTGTAGGCCTCGTCCAGCACGACCACGACGTTGGCCGGCACCTTGGCCAGGAAGGCTTCGATCTCGGCGGCCGCGATGAAGGTGCCGGTCGGGTTGTTCGGATTGGCGATGAAGACCAGCTTCGTGTCCGCGTCGATGGCGGCCGCCATCGCATCGAGGTCATGTCCGTAATCCTTGGCCGGCACCACGATGCCGCGCGCGCCCACGCCCTGCGCGGCCAGCGCGTACACGGCGAAGGAATACTGCGCATAGACCACGGCCTGGCCCTTCTGCACGAAGGCATGGGCGGCGATCTCGAGGATGTCGTTGGAGCCGTTGCCGAGGGTGATCCAGTCGGCCGGCACGTCGTAGCGCTTGGCCAGCGCGGCCTTCAGCTCGAAGCCGTTGGCGTCCGGGTAGCGGCCCAGCTCCGCGGCAGCCTGGGCCATCGCCTGTTTTGCCGATTCGGGCACACCGAAGGGGTTCTCGTTGGACGCCAGCTTGACGATGCTGGCCTCATCCAGGCCGAATTCGCGGGCGACTTCGGAGATGGGTTTGCCTGCCTGGTAGGGGGCGATGGCGCGGACGTATTCTGGACCGAATTGCGACATGGGGACTCTCGATGACTAATTGAAGAATGGATTACAGGCCGACCGGGTAACTACCCAAGACCTTGAAGAAGGCGGCGTTGGCCTTCAGCTCGTCGAGCGCGCGCTTGACCGCAGCATCCTGCTGATGGCCTTCGACGTCGACGTAGAAGTAGTACTCCCAGGTGCCGATGCGGGCCGGGCGCGATTCGAAGCGCGTCATCGACACGCCATGCGTGGCCAGCGGCGCCAGCAGCTTGTAGACGGCGCCCGCGGTGTTCGGCACCGCCAGCACCAGCGAGGTGCGGTCCGTGCCGGACGGGCCGGCGGCCTGGCGGCCGATGACGGCGAAGCGGGTGCGGTTGTGCGGATCGTCCTGGATGTGGGCCTGCACGACGCCGAGCTTGTACTGCTCGCCCGCCATCTCGCTGGCGATCGCAGCGACGGTCGGGTCCTGGCTGGCCAGCACGGCCGCTTCAGCATTCGAGGCGACGGCGCGGCGCTCGACGTTCGGGTGGTGCAGGTTCAGCCAGGCCTGGCACTGCGCCAGCGCCTGCGAATGCGCGCACACGACCGTCACGCCATCCATGCTGCCGGTGCGGGTCATGAGGCTGTGGTGGACCGGGATCGAGACTTCGCCGCTGATGATGGCGGTGGTGGCGAGCATCAGGTCGAGGGTGCGGTTGATCGCGCCTTCCGACGAGTTCTCGACCGGGACCACGCCGTAGTCGGCGGTGCCGGCCTCGGTGGCGCGGAACACCTCGTCGATCGACACGCAGGGCAAGCCTTCGACGGCGCTGCCGAAATGCTGGAACACGGCCTGCTCGCTGAAGGTGCCGGTGGGGCCGAGATAGGCAACCGTGACGCGCTTTTCGAGCGCGCGGCAGGACGACATGATCTCGCGGAAGATGGTCTGGATGTCCTGGTCCTTCAGCGGGCCGGGATTGTTGTCCGCGACCTTGCGCAGGACCTGGGCTTCGCGCTCGGGACGGAACACAGGGGCATTGGTCTCGGCCTTCACGTGGCCGACTTCCTGCGCCACCTTGCCGCGGCGGCTGAGGAGGTCGAGGATTTGCGCGTCGATCGCGTCGATCTGTTCGCGCAGGGGTTGTAGTTTGTCTGTCATTGTCTGCTCGTGATTGTGGTTTGCTGCCGTCATTCCCGCGAAAGCGGGAATCCATGCCGAGTGTGCGACTTCGAAAGCTCAGCATGGGTTCCCGCCTTCGCGGGAACGACGAGGTATGAGCGAATCAACGCCCCGCAAACTCGTTCAAATAATCGACCAGGGCTTGCACGCCCTCGATCGGCATCGCGTTGTAGATCGATGCCCGCATACCGCCGACGGACTTGTGGCCCTTCAGTTGCAGCAGCCCGCGCGCCTTGGCGCCGGCCAGGAATTGGTCGTTCAGGGATTCGTCGCGCAGGTAGAACGGTATGTTCATGCGCGAACGGCAGTCGGGCGCCACGCGGTTCCGGTAGAAATCGTCGGCATCCAGCGCCTCGTACAGCAGGCGCGCTTTTTCGATGTTGCGCCGCTCCATCGCCGCCACGCCGCCCAGCTGCTTCAGGTGGGCGAACACCAGGCCGGCGATGTAGATCGCGTAGGTCGGCGGGGTGTTCAGCATGGAGTCGGCCTCCGCCACTGCGCGCCAGTTGAAGACACCCGGGCAGATCGGCAATGCGTTGTCCAGCAGGTCTTCGCGCACGATCACCAGGGTCAGGCCGGCCGGGCCGATGTTCTTCTGGGCGCCGGCGAAGATCACGCCGTACTTCGAGACGTCGACGGTGCGCGACAGGATGTGCGAGGACATGTCGGCCACCAGCGGGGTGTCACCCTGCACGGTCGGCACGAAATTGAACTCGACGCCATCGATGGTCTCGTTGGTGCAGACGTGCAGGTAGGCGGCGTTCCCGCTCAGCTCCCACGTCTCCTGCGGCGGCACGGTGGTGAAGCCGCTCGCCGCGCCGGACGCCGCCACGTTCACCTTCGCATAACGCGCCGCTTCCTTGATCGACTTGCTGGACCAGGAACCGGTCTGCACGAAGTCGATCGTCGCCGGCTGGGCCTTGCGGTCCGCCAGGTTCAGCGGAATCAGGGAGTTCTGGCCCAGTCCCCCGCCCTGCATGAACAGGATCTTGTAGTTCGAAGGAACGTTCAGCAGTTCGCGCAGGTCGGCTTCGGCCTGCTGGTAGATCGAAATGAATTCGGGGCCGCGGTGGCTCACCTCCATCACCGACATGCCGCTGCCGTGCCAGTCGAGCATTTCGCTCGCGGCCTGTTGCAGGACTTCCTTCGGGAGGACCGCCGGGCCGGCGGAGAAATTGAATACCTGGGTCATCGTGCCTCTGGCCTCACTTGCCGGCTGCGGCTTGCTGGGCTTGCGCCATCGCCTTCTGAATGCGCGGCATCATCACGCGCTGGCTGATCTGCAGGCTGCGATTCATCAGCTCAGGCATCTTGGCCTGCATCTTCTGGCCCAGCGGCGACGCGTAGAAGGCCGTCAGCTGGCGGATCTCGTCCAGCGTATAGGTTTCGGCATACAGCGGCACCATCTCCGCCATCATGTCGTCGACCAGGGTCGGATCGGAGAACACGGCATGCGCCTGCGCGGCAGCGGCGCGGGACGCCTCGTCGGCTTTCTTCAGCTGCTCTTCCTTCTGCTGCGGCGTCAGGTTCGGATTATTGCTGATCGCAGCACTGGCCGCCATGCGCGCCTGGGCCGGCATCTGTCGCTCCATCTGCGCCATCATGTTGGTCATCATCTCGCGCACCTTCATTGCCGCAAACATCTGCTCGGTCGCCTTGACGACGGCCGGATCGGCGGAAGCCACGGGCGCCGCAGCCTGGCTGAACGCGGGCGCGCTGCACAGGACGATGGCGGAAGCAATAGCGGCGAAGGCTTTTTTCATGATGACCCCTTTGATGGACGGCTGCTTGGCGAGCCTGTTGACGTCATGGCATCGATGACGGAGACCCTGATTTTCGCACGAAACTTGCAAAAAATCCTCAGCCCGGCCGATTTTTCGCCGCATTGCAGCATGGGCGGCCAAATAAAAACGGCCCGTGCATCGCTGCAGGGGCCGTTTCGAGCAGAGCCGCGGAAAATTATTCCGGCGCCGGCTCCAATTCCACTTCGTCGACGTCGCTCTCGACCACGCGCTGCAGGCCGGACAGCTTGGTGCCGTCTTCCACTGCGATCAGGGTCACGCCCTGGGTCGCGCGGCCCATCTCGCGGATCTCGGACACGCGGGTACGGATCAGCACGCCGCCGGTCGTGATCAGCATGATCTCGTCGCTGGCGTCGACCAGGGTCGCCGCCACCACCTTGCCGTTACGCTCGGAGGTCTGGATCGCGATCATGCCCTTGGTGCCGCGGCCGTGGCGGGTGTACTCCGTGATCGGGGTACGCTTGCCGAAGCCGTTCTCGGTGGCCGTCAGGACCGACTGCTGCTCGTTCTCGGCCACCAGCAGCGCGATCACGTTCTGGCCCTCTTCCAGGTTCATGCCGCGCACGCCGCGCGCGGTACGGCCCATCGGGCGCACGTCGTTCTCGTCGAAGCGCACAGCCTTGCCGGCGTCCGAGAACAGCATCACGTCGTGCTTGCCGTCGGTGAGCGCGGCGCCGATCAGGAAGTCGCCCTCGTCCAGGTCGACCGCGATGATGCCGGCCTTGCGTGGGTTGCTGAAGTCGCGCAGCGGGGTCTTCTTGACGGTACCCAGGCTGGTCGACATGAAGACGTAATGGTCTTCCGGGAAGCTCGAGTTTTCGCCCGACAGCGGCAGGATCACCGTGATCTTCTCGCCGTCCTGCAGCGGGAACATGTTGACGATCGGCTTGCCGCGCGAGTTGCGCGAGCCCTGCGGCACTTCCCACACCTTCAGCCAGTACATCCGGCCGCGGTTGCTGAAGCACAGCATGTAGTCGTGGGTGTTGGCGATGAACAGCTGGTCGATCCAGTCCTCGTCCTTGGTCGCCATCGCCTGCTTGCCGCGGCCGCCGCGCTTCTGGGCGCGGTATTCCGAGATCGGCTGCGACTTCATGTAGCCGGTGTGCGACAGGGTCACCACCATGTCCTGCGGGGTGATCAGGTCTTCGGTTTCGAGGTCGCTGGCGTTGTGCTCGATGGCCGAGCGGCGCACGTCCTTGCCGTTCTCGGTGTAGTCGGCCTTGATCTGGCCCATCTCGTCGACGATGATCGAGGTGACGCGTTCCGGCTTGGCCAGGATGTCGAGCAGGTCGGCGATGTGGGCCATCACTTCCTTGTACTCGTTGACGATCTTGTCCTGCTCGAGACCGGTCAGGCGCTGCAGGCGCATCTGCAGGATTTCCTGGGTCTGCTCGTCGGACAGGCGGTACATGCCGTCCGCCTGCATGCCGTAGTGCTTCGGCAGGTGCTCAGGACGGAAGGCTTCGATACCGCCGGCGGCGCCGGTTTCGGTACGGTTCAGCATCTCGCGCACCAGGGACGAATCCCAGGTACGCTGCATCAGCTCGACCTTCGCGACCGGCGGGGTCGGCGCGGCCTTGATGATGGCGATGAACTCGTCGATGTTCGCCAGCGCGACGGCCAGGCCTTCCAGCATGTGGCCGCGCTCGCGCGCCTTGCGCAGTTCGAACACGGTGCGGCGGGTAACCACTTCGCGGCGGTGCGACAGGAAGCTCTCGAGCATCTGCTTGAGGTTCAGCAGCTTCGGCTGGCCGTTGACCAGCGCCACCATGTTCATGCCGAAGGTGTCCTGCAGCTGGGTCTGCTTGTACAGGTTGTTCAGCACCACTTCCGGCACTTCGCCGCGCTTCAGCTCGATCACCACGCGCATGCCCGACTTGTCGGACTCGTCGCGGATGTCGGAAATGCCTTCCAGCTTCTTGTCGCGCACGTTCTCGGCAATACGCTCGAGCAGCGACTTCTTATTTACCTGGTACGGCAGCTCGTCGACGATGATCGCGATGCGGCCGCCGTCCTTGCCGTATTCCTCGAAGTGGGTCTTGGCGCGCATCACCACGCGGCCGCGGCCGGTGCGGTAACCGTCACGCACGCCCGATACGCCATAGATGATCCCGGCGGTCGGGAAGTCCGGCGCCGGGATCAGCTCGATCAGTTCGTCGATGGTGCAGTCCGGATTGCGCAGCACGTGCAGCGCGCCGTTGATGACTTCGGACAGGTTGTGCGGCGGAATGTTGGTCGCCATGCCGACCGCAATGCCCGATGAGCCGTTCACCAGCAGGTTCGGGATGCGGGTTGGCAGGACCGTCGGTTCCTTTTCCTTGCCGTCGTAGTTCGGCTGGAAGTCGACGGTGTCCTTGTCGATGTCGGCCAGCAGCTCCTGGGAGATCTTGTCCAGGCGGCACTCGGTGTAACGCATTGCCGCGGCGCTGTCGCCGTCGATCGAACCGAAGTTACCCTGGCCGTCGACCAGGGTGTAGCGCAGCGAGAAATCCTGCGCCATACGTACCAGGGTATCGTAGATCGAGGCGTCGCCGTGCGGGTGGAATTTACCCATGGTCTCGCCAACCACGCGGGCGCACTTCAGGTAAGGGCGGTTCCACACGTTGTTCATCTCGTGCATCGCGAACAGCACACGGCGATGCACCGGCTTGAGACCGTCACGCGCATCCGGCAGAGCGCGGCCCACGATCACGCTCATGGCGTAATCGAGGTAGCTCTTGCGCATCTCTTCTTCCAGCGAAATTGGAATTGTTTCTTTTGCGAATTGATCCATTGGCGGGTCGGCTTTTTTCAGCGGTAAATTTGAATTCCTAAGCTCATGATTTTACCACGCGCGCCATATATCAGCACCCGATTTTGAAAGCAAGATCAGCACGGCAAGAGTGTGCACAATTGCCAAGTTGACACATGCTTGTCATAAACATTCGTCAATCTTGCGAACTGTTCACAACACGTTGTTGCGCAGAAACAACGCGACAAATCCCATGCGCCGCAATTGAGCTGGCTGCGGTCGTGCGGATGTGGCGTATGTGGCAAAATGGCCGAGAAGTTAATTGCATGTTTCACAATGCGAAACAGGCACGTCTGTGCGGAATGTTATGCTTCTGCCATGTGCTCGCTTAAAGACCTGCTTCGCACTGTTTCGCAGCGGGAAAGAATTTACCGAAAGGAAGAAAAAATATGAAAAAACTGGCATTCCTCATGCTCGCAGCCTCGGCCGCCAGCAGCGCTTTCGCGCAGAGCGCACCTCCGTATGCGCCGCTGACGACCGACATCATGGCGCCGACGCCCTACAGCGCCTACGTGCAGGATGCCCGCGGCGTGATCGCGCGCAATCCTTTCGGCCTGTGCTGGCGTACCGGCTACTGGACCCCGGCCGACGCGGTCCCGGGCTGCGACGCGCCGCTGTGCGTCCCGCCTGAGAAACTGGAAAACGGCAAGTGCGTCGCTCCGCCGCCGCCGCCGGCTCCGGTTGAAGCACCGGCTCCTGCCCCGGCTCCTGCCCCGGCACCGGCTCCGGTCCCGACCTCGGAAAAAGTGAGCTACTCGGCTGACGCCTTCTTCGACTTCGACAAGGCTGTGCTGAAGCCGGCCGGCAAGGCATCGCTGGATGACCTGACCTCGAAGCTGAAGGACATCAACCTGGAAGTCATCATCGCCGTCGGCCACACCGACTCGATCGGCACCGATGCCTACAACCAGAAGCTGTCGGTCCGCCGCGCTGAAGCCGTCAAGGCCTATCTGCAGAGCAAGGGCGTGGAATCGAACCGCATCTACACCGAAGGCAAGGGCGAGAAGCAGCCTGTGGCCGACAACAAGACCGCCGCCGGCCGCGCCAAGAACCGCCGCGTGGAAATCGAAGTGGTCGGCACCCGCAGCACCCAGCAGCAGTAAGCTGGTCTGAGCGCCACATGAACCCCGCTTCGGCGGGGTTTTTTTATGCCCCTACGTCGTCCCCGCGAAAGCGGGGATCCATTTTTTTCTGTACCCCAACCTGCGCGCTGCAGCATTTCCGCTATCATGCGGAACTATTACTTCGCGACCTATGACTATGCAAGCACCGATGACGGCTAACGCCGACCCCTTGGAAATCCAGAAGTTCAGCGAACTGGCCCACCGCTGGTGGGACCCGACGTCCGAGTTCCGTCCGCTGCACGAGATCAATCCGCTGCGCCTGGAGTGGATCAACGCGCGCGTGCCGCTGTCCGGCAAGAACGTGATCGACATCGGCTGCGGTGGCGGCGTGCTGTCCGAATCGATGGCGCGCAAGGGCGCGAAAGTGACCGGCATCGACCTGTCGAAAAAGGCGCTGAAAGTGGCCGACCTGCACAGCCTGGAATCCGGCGTGGAGGTGCGCTACAAGCTCATCGCCGCCGAAGACATGGCCGCCGAGGAGCCGGGCCAGTTCGACGTCGTCACCTGCATGGAAATGCTCGAGCACGTGCCCGATCCGGCCGCCATCGTGCGCGCCGCGGCCACGCTCGTGAAACCGGGCGGCCACGTGTTCTTCTCTACCCTGAACCGCAATCCGAAGTCCTACCTGTTCGCGGTGATCGGCGCCGAGTACGTGCTGCGCATGCTGCCGCGCGGCACCCACGACTACGCCAAGTTCATCACGCCGGCCGAGCTCTCCAGCTTCATCCGCGCCGCCGGCCTCCAGGTCGACGGCTTGAAGGGCCTGAGCTACAACCCGCTGACCAAGATTTATTCGCTGAATCAGGACACCGACGTGAACTACATGGTCGCCTGTACCAAGCCTCTGTAATCCCGCACCGACAATAGCCGCATGACCTTTCCTTCCCGCCTGCCCGCCCCGCGCGCCGTCCTGTTCGACCTCGACGGCACGCTGGCCGATACCGCGCCCGACCTCGCCGCCGCCGTCAACTGGCTGCGCACCGAGCGCGGCCTCGCCCCGACGCCCTACGAGGTGCTGCGCCCGACCGCCTCGGCCGGCGCCCGCGGCATGATCGGCGCCGCCTTCGGCCTGCAGCCGGGCGACGACGGCTACGAAGAGCTGCGCCTGCAATGGTTCGACCGCTACCAGTCGGCAATGGCGGTGGAAACCACGCTGTTCGACGGCGTGCCGGAGCTGCTGAAGGGCATCGAAGAGGCCGGCATGGCCTGGGGCGTCGTCACCAACAAGCCGATGCGCTTTACGGACCCGCTGATCCCGCAGATCGGCCTGGCGCACGCCGGCTGCGTGGTGTCCGGCGACACCACCGGCTTCGCCAAGCCCCACCCTGCCCCGCTGCTCGAAGGCGCCCGCCTGCTGAACCTGCCTGCCGAGGCTTGCTGGTACGTCGGCGACGATCTGCGCGACGTCGAAGCCGGCCGCGCCGCCGGCATGGTGACGGTCGCCTGCGGCTGGGGCTATTGCGGCGAGATCCCGCCCGCCACCTGGGGCGCCGACTACCTGCTCGATACGCCGCAGCACCTGCTGCAGGTGCTGCGTGAAGTCATCAATGCGGCGCGAGCGGCCTGATACATATCTTTACGATTGATACAGGGGGCGGTCTATCTCTCCATGATTATCGCCAGTAATCTACTCCCATCGGACAACACAACGTTGCAGGAGCAGAGAACATGGAAGCGATCAAGACCACCACCAACCGTATCCACCCGCTGATGGCAGCTGCCGCCGCATCGGTCATCGTCGTCAGCCTGGTCGGCACCGCCGCGATCACCGGCGTCCTGCCGAGCTCGAACAGCGCCCCGTCGCCGCAAGCCGCGGCACTGATGAGCTCGCAGAACGCCTATGTGCCGACCTCCGGTCAGGCGTATGCCGGCGCACAGCCGCAGATGGCCGCTCCGGCCGTCCAGATGACCCCGATCCAGGCGCAAGCGCTGCCGTCGGGCTATGTCCAGACTGCGCAGGGCACCTATGCCCAGCCGGCCACCGCGATGTATGCGCAGCCGGTGGCTGCCGCCGCCCCGGCCCCGGTGGTGATCAAGGAAACCATCATCAAGGAAGTGCCGGCCAAGCCGCGTCCGCGCACGGTGGTGCACCACACCTATGCGCGTAACGATGGCTACGCCCGCAACGATTACTACGCACCGGCACCGCGTCCGGCACCGCAGCCGAACTACATCGGCATCGGCACCGGCGCTGTGATCGGCGGCCTGATCGGTAACCAGGTCGGCGGCGGTAATGGCAAGAAACTGGCAACCGTGGCCGGCATCATCGGCGGCGGCATGATCGGCAACCAGATGATCAACCGCTGATCGTTGTTACACTTGAAGAAAGCCGCGGGCGCGCAAGCCCCGCGGTTTTTTTACGTCTTGCGGAAGACGCTGACGATGATGTCGCTCGGGAACAGGCCCAGCAGCGGAATCGCGCACAGCGCGGCAAGGTATTGCAGGTAGAGCGAAGGGCCGGAGATATTGCCGGCACAGCGGATGCGCTCCAGCAGGCCCTTGGCGCGCAGCGAGGGCAGCTCGCCCGAATGGACGCGCTCGAAGCCATGCTTGGCCACCAGGCGCTCCAGGTTGGCGGGACGGAAGTAATGGACGTGCGGCGACGGCAGGTCTTTCTGCCACAGGCGCTCGAAGGGGCTGCGCCAGCCCATCTTGGCGAAGGCCTTCGACAGGCGGTAGAAGAAACCCGCACTGTTGGGCAGGTTCAGGATCAGCAGGCCGCCCTCGTTCAGGCGCGCATGGCAGGCGTCGAGCGCGGCGCGGATGTCCGGAATGTGTTCGATGACGTCGTTGAAGACGATGACGTCGAAGGCTTCGCCGGGCTGCAGCGCATCCGGAAAATATCCCTGGCGCACAGGCAAGCCGCGCGCCGCCGTGCGTCCGCCGACCACGGCATCCGGCTCGATGCCGAGCACTTCGAAGCGCTCGCGGGCGGTTTCCAGGAACCAGCCATGGGCGCAGCCGACGTCGAGCAGGCTGCTCGCCCCCGGCCGGGCCAGCCGCCGTGCGAGATCGACGATATCCCGGAAATTTTCCTGCCGCAGGCCCTTCAGGCCCAGTTCACGCTCATCCTCATCGACCGGCGCACCGGCCGGCTTCTCGTTGATCGCTCCTTGCAAAGCGGCGCTTTCGTACCCACATTCATGGCAGGACGCATGCCAGCCGGTCAAACCGGCGGCTTGTGGGGTGCCGCAGACGATACAAGTCATTCGAACCTCGTTGTTGATCATTCGGAATCTCCAGCAGCTGAGATGATAGTCCGTGTTTGACAACAAAAGTCTATCGAAAGTTAACTTTCACAGACGATTCATGAGATCTGCATCACTGCACACCACCTCCGTTTGCGATACAATGGAGGTTCTTCGTTGGGGGGCGACCTGGTTTCGACGTGGGTTGCAAAGCAGCGCAGGGCATACCGAGGACTGGTTACCTCGTAAATACATCCAGAAATCAATAACTGCAAACGATAACTCGTACGCACTCGCAGCTTAATCGCTGCTAGCTCTACACCACCTCGCCTCTCGGGTGGGCCGCAAGGCAAGTAGAGTCATTTAGAGAGGCTAGGACTCAACCGGGTTACTTGGTTGCTTCCGAAATTTAAGGTAACTCGCTAGTACACAGGGTGCACATCCCCGTTGTGCTGGTTAAATTAAATGATAGTGCTAAGTATGTAGAACTGTCTGTAGAGTGCTTGCGGACGCGGGTTCGATTCCCGCCGCCTCCACCAGTATTCAAAAATAAAGCCCTGCCAGCGCAAGCCGGTGGGGCTTTGTTTTTGAATACTTGCTTGAAACGACAGGAATCGGATCCGCGTCCGGCACGGACGCGGGGCGGAGCCGGGGTTTTTCGCCGCACCGCGGCGAGCCGGCGGAGCGACCTTGCGCTGACAAGCGCAAGGGCTCTCCGATTCGCTTGACCAAGCAGTCGCGCAGCGACTGCGCCTTACCTCCACCTGCCAGCTCAGCCGCAACGGTTCCCACCATCCCGCACCGCAGCAATTTCCTGCCGCCCACTCGCGTCCCCAAAAAATTTCGTTCCGCCAACTTCACAAAATCTTCATCAACGTAACAAAATGTATCAAAAACCCAACGTGCTCCGTGAAAAGTAACGAAATATTTCAGAAATGCATACTTGCTTCTTTGCACCACCTCAATCTTATGCAAAAGTATTTATACGCGTATTGACTACGAGCCAGAAAATACTGACCGCTTTACGCGATTGCTCGATAAATTTCCATTCCAGGAGTCGTTGTGAAGCAGAAAAGCATTTTTAACAAGAAAACCTTGGCACTGGCCGTCACCCTGGCCATTCCTGCCCTCGTCGCTGCACAAGAGGCTACCCAGCCTGAACCGAAGATCCAGCGCGTCGAAGTCACCGGCTCCAGCATCAAGCGTACCGCGGCGGAAACCGCCGGCTCGATCCAGGTCCTCACCCGTGAGGATATCGAAAAGACCGGCCAGAACACGGCGCTGGGCATCCTGACCGCCATGTCCTCGGTCAGCACCGACATCAGCTCGGCCTCCGCCAGCTCGGGCAGCTTCGCCACCGGCTCTTCCGGCGTCAGCATGCGCGGCCTGAGCAAGGTCGCGACGCTGGTCCTGGTCAACGGCCGCCGCATTGCGCCCTATGGCCTGGCCGACGGTGCGCAGCAGAACTTTACCAACCTGGATGCCATCGCCAGCGACGCCATCGAGCGCATCGAGGTCCTGAAGGATGGTGCTTCGGCAATCTACGGCTCCGACGCCATTGCCGGCGTGGTCAACATCATCCTGCGCAGCAATTACCAGGGTTTCCAGATCAAGGGTCAGTACGGCGAAGCGCCGCACTTCCAGGACGCACGCAACCGTAACATCTCGGCAATCTGGGGCTACGGCGACATCGACAAGAACGGCTTTAACACCTACCTCAGCGCCGAAGCCTACAAAACCGACGGTTACAGCCAGGGCGATCTGGCTGAGCACTACCCGGCCTGGCACCGCCTGACCCCGGGCCGCTCGACCTACGATGCGAAGAGCTCGTTCTCGCCGACCGGTAACTATTTCCTGAGCAGCACCAACATCGTCGCCGCACCGGGCTGCCCGGCTGCCGATATCGATCCGACCGACAAGCTGTGCAAATGGGATGCCACGCCGTACACCGGCTTGAGGACGGACAACAAGCGCCATGCGCTCGTCAGCAGCACCCACTTCCGCATCGGCCAGGACATCAACGCCAACTTTGAAGTCACGACCGCCGGCGAAGTCAGCGAGTACATCGTGGCCCCGTTCAGCGTCAGCAACGGCAGCGCCACTAGCTCGCAGAGCATCTGGTACAACGTACTGGGCGGCAAAATGGTCGGCCCGTTCTCGTATCCGAAGCTGCCAGTTGGCCACCCGATGAACCCGTACAGCACGCCGACCGAGTACCGCGCGCGCATGATGGACACCGGTAACGGCTTCAACTTCAACCGCACCGATTCCGACCAGCAGCGCGTCATGCTGGCCCTGGACGGCACCATCGGCACCTGGGACTGGAAATCGGCACTCGGCTACTCGCATTCGAGCGCTACCAAGGCCACCCGCGCCGTCAGCGCCAAGGGCTACACCGACGCGATCGTCAACAAGACCTACGTGTTCGGCAAGCAGAACGATCCTGCCTTGCTGGAAGCGATGTTCCCGGTCCGTACCACCAAAGGTGAAGCCAAGGTCAAGTTCTTCGACGCAACCGTGTCGGGCACCGTGGCCCAGCTGCCGGCCGGTCCGCTGAACGTTGCGTTCGGCACCAATATCAGCCAGAACTCCTACTGGATGAAGAGCTCGGACAATGTGCTGCGCGGCGACCTGGTCGGCATCTTCGGCCTGCAGGTGGACGATTCGCGTAACGAATACGCGCTGTTCACCGAAGCCAACGTCCCGCTGCTGAAAGGTCTCGAGATGAACGCGGCGCTGCGCGCCGACAAGAGCGGCGACTTTGAGGCTCACCTGTCGCCGAAGCTGGGCCTGCGCTACAACGTCACCGACAGCCTGCTTCTGCGCGCCACTGCATCGGGCGGTTTCCGTGCGCCTAACATCGTCGAATCCGGTAACGGCCTGGGCCGTAGCTCGGTTGCCACGGGTGTCAACGACCTGCGCCGCTGTCCGGTTGCCAACCAGCTGAACGCCCTGGTGCAAGGCGCTGCCGGCGCGACCACCGCCGACAAGACGCTGGCGAACAACTTCCGCAACGCGGAATGCTCCGCCGGCCTGCCGAGCTTCGTGTCCTCGAATCCGGATCTGAAGCCGGAAACCTCGCGTTCGCTGACCCTGGGCGCCGTGTTCGAGCCGATCAAGAACTGGAGCGCCGGTCTCGATTACTACTTCATCGAGCGCCGCAACGAGATCGGCACCCGTGCCGTAACCGACGTCCTGAAAGGCGAAGCCAGCCTGCCGGCCGGCCAGCTGATCCGTGTCGACAACACCGCCAACGACAACGAGTTCCTGGCACTGGTGAAGAAGTACGCGCCGGGCAACACCATCAATTACGGTGGCGTCGGCCAGTTGGGTCTGGTGTACAACCCTTACGTCAACAGTGGCCGTACCCGCGTCTCGGGCTTCGACTTCGACGCATCGGGCCGCTTCAAGTTCATGGGCACCGACTTCCGTGTGAAACTCGACGGTTCCTACGTCTGGAAGTACCAGAACTACAGCCAAGCGCTGGGCGCGTATGACGAGAACATCGCCGGTACCTGGGACTTCTTCGACTTCCCGGCGTCGCGCCTGAAGACCGTGACCAAGCTGTACATGAAGAAGGGTGATTTCGACCACTCGATCACCATGAACTACAACAGTGGCTGGGGCAACAACAGCAACTCCTCGCCGACCTATTGCGTGACGCAGAAGGTCGCTCCGGAGAACATGGCCACCTGTAACCACGTCGGCAGCAACACCACCTTCGACTACTCGCTGACCTACTCGGGTATCGATCACGTGAAGCTGAGCCTGTTCGTCACCAACATCTTCGAACAGGATTATCCGATCACCTGGCGCGACGGCTACGTCGCACAGTTCCGCCGCGTGTCGGTTGCTGCGACCTACAAGTTCTAAGCGCACAATCGCCCAGACCTAATCCAAACCAGGCTTCGGCCTGGTTTTTTGTTCACCGCAAATTTGGACGAGCCTGCTATAAACTCAAAAGAGCGAAAAAGAAGAGTTGTGGTCTCGTCGCTATCAGACTAATTTCTCAATCAACGCTCTCATATAAGGTCACAGGGTCCGGCTCACGTTCTGGGCATCTTTTTCTTCGCCTTGCTTATCCAATAAGACCAGTCGATGTCGATTCGGCTTAAACATCTAATTGTCCGAAACACACCTCTGCAGGTATTGAGTCAGCTTGCCATAGCAAGGGCACGAGGGCAGTTTGGCATTACGTACGCGACCTACCAGGGGTAGGCAAACTGCCGAAGCTGAAAGTGGGAATATTACGGGTCAATACGACGGCTATCGCCCCACAGGAACTCAACATGTTAATTCACTTGATCGGGTATCTTGCCTTCTGGCGGCTTTTGCAAACCTGTGGAGCGGGTACTTTTCTATCGCTCGTGTTTGCCGATTCCCCTACAAAAGACCCCACAAATTCACCGGCTAGCCGTCAAATGCAACTACGCCACACTGAGTGGGCGCATCCGACTTACCTGATCACAGATGAATTTACCCTCTTATAGCCATCGAGACGCCGCATGCCTGCTCGACGCAGATAGCAAATAGATGTACTTGATTGGCAAAGGTAACAGCAAACGATGCGATTTTCGTTGAGGCTGCGTGAAAAACATGGCGGACGGGTTGCACGCAACGCTAAACGAGATCTTAGATGTCGCGAACGTGACGTCGTTGCCCTCAAAGGTCGGCACCATCAAACGAAATAATAAACCTGACATTTTTTCTGATTCGTTCGCAAACGGTGAGTATGCACGCTAATCGATATCAACCTCATATCAGTGAATATTCACATTGAATAAATGTATTGACTCGAGATTTAGAATAAGTAAAAATTGAACTGCAGAATGTATTGATCGCAGAGGCTCGCGATTCTAAACACCATGCAATAGTGAACAACCATCTTTGAAGGAGAACAATATGGGTTACGACGGTCTCGTTACTAATGGCGGCGGCGGATATCGGGAGTGGGATGGTACTATCATCAATATGGGAAAGCCTGCTGGCCCAAACTGGCTTGACGAAGCACCGGTAGTCGAAGCAGATTCGACGGTTTATTCGAACCAGCCACCAGTTCAACTGGTCGGAGTGGCCTCCGATAGTTTCTACTAAATGAAAAAGGTTTAACGCGCCAGCCAATGTAGCGCAAAGAAACGCGTTATAACCTATTTGAGGCATTAAATTAGTGATTTTGCTTCAATTTCTTTTGCGACTCCGCTAGGAATATGCAGTCGTCCGCCAGCTCAGGCTGGCGGACTCTTTTTTGCGCCCTCTGCAGGCCTCGGATAGCACTGTTTACTTTTCAGGAAAAGAAATCACTGTTCCGGTAACCGCTGCCCATCCTTTTCATTACCTTCATGGTTGCGCCAACTTGCAAGCCAAGCCCGCTCCTCAAGGGGTTGCTAAAATTTCATCAAAGCCATTAGCGAATGCTATTGTATAGCTCTTCCTTATGGCCGATACCTTGTATCGCTTTCGCTGGGCCGATCCTAATGTTGGTCGGCAGCGGGCGTCAGTGTGCTCGAGGTTAGTTAATTGAAACCCAGCGCGTGCAGGCGCGCCCGCAGGCGATGCACCTCGTCGCCGAGGTCGACCACCAGCGCGGCCACGTCCTCGTTGGCGTCGAAGTCGCGTTCCACCCTCAGCAGGCTGCGTGCGCGCAGCAGGTCGCCGCTGCGGAAGCGCCATTCGGTAATCTGCAGCGTCGGCTGGCCGCCGAGGATGCCCGCCTGCACCCGCCGCACCACCCAGTCCGGCTCCACGTTGCAGGCGCGCGCCAGCTCCTCCAGGGTCAGGGCGGCATCGTCCAGCAGCACGCCGCTCACGATCGTCATCTCTTGCATCGCTCAAGCTCCTATGCGTTCGCGTGGGTTGAAGGCTAGCTCGCGCGCCATCTGCTCGTACAGCGCGCGCGCACGTTCGCTGGTGGCCGGCGGCAGCACCACGTCCAGGATCAGGTAGAGGTCGCCCGGCGTCGATGACGGGATCCCCCTGCCCTTCAAGCGCAGCTTGCGGCCGCTCTGCGAGCCCGGCGGCACAGTCACCTCGACCGTGCCGGACGGCGTCGGCACTGAAATACTGGCGCCGAGCGCCGCTTCCCACGGCGCCACCGGCACGTTCTGGTAGACGTTGGCGCCCTCGACCCGGTAGCGGGCATCCTGGTTGAACTGGATCTCCAGGTAGAGGTCGCCCGCGCCGGCCCCGCCCATTCCCGGATGGCCCTGGCCCGCCAGGCGCAGCTGCTGACCCGGCGTAACGCCCTTCGGAATGTTCACGCTCAGCGTCTTTTCCTGCTGCCCCGCGCGCAGGCTGATGGTACGCGTGGCGCCCTGGAAGGCGTCGCGCAGGTCGATGGAAATGGCGGCGTGGATGTCCTCGCCGCGCATCTGGAAGCCGCCTCCACCGCCGCCCATGCCGCCCATGCCGCCGCGGCGGCCCCGGCCCATGTGGGCGAACAGGTCCGCGAAGATGTCCTCGGCGCTGGCCCCGCCTCCGCCGCCACCGAAATCGTATTGCTGGCCCCAGTCGGGCGGGGGCTGGAATTCCTGGCCGTGGCGCCGTCCCTGGCCGAGATCGTCGTAGGCGGCGCGCTTCTCGGCGTCGCCCAGCACGTCGTAGGCCTCGTTGATTTCCTTGGTCTTCTCGGTCGCGTCCTTGTGCTTGCTGACGTCCGGGTGGTATTGCCGGACCAGCTTGCGGTAAGCCTTCTTGATGTCGTCGGCGGATGCGGTCCGTTCGACACCGAGCGTCTGGTAGTAGTCCTTGTATTCCACGAGCGTAGCTCCCGAAGGGATTGGATGGATGCCCCTCTATGTGTGGGCATAACTTGATAGTTCAACTACGCATGCACGGCGCGTACGACTCATGATCCCGCGCATCCCTGAGCTCATCGTTTTGCCCAGAATGGGTAGGACCTGGGTCCCGGCCTACGACCAGCTAGGCATAAGCGCTGAGCAATGCTAAATTGGCAACGGGATGTCTTTACGGGAGACGATAATGAATAAATGGGTAAAAAGCACCAGCATCGCGCTGGTTGCGCTCGCACTGGGTGGCGTTGCGGCGGCCGTGCTCGGCAAATCGATCGGCGAGCGCAAGATGGTGCGCACCGTCGCCATCCAGATCCCGGCGCTCAGCGTCGCGCCCGATGCCGCCCGTGTCGAGCATGGCCGCTACCTGTACAGCACGCGCGGCTGCGCCGAGTGCCACGGCGCCAACGGCGCCGGCAAGACCGTCATCCAGGATGGCGGCATGCTGGTGGTCGCTCCGAACATCACGACAGGCCCCAACGGCGCGACGGCGGCTTACCAGGTCGTCGACTGGGTGCGGACCATCCGCCACGGCATCAAGCCCAACGGCCAGCCGGTGATGGTCATGCCGAGCGAAGACTACGCCCGCCTCACCGAAGAAGACACGGCGGCCCTGATCGCCTACCTGCAGCAACTACCGCCGGTGGCCGGCAACCGGGCCACGATCCAGTTGCCGACGCCGGTCAAGGCCATGTACGCCTTCGGCCTCATCAAGGACGCCTCCGAGAAGATCGACCACACGCTGGCGCCGGCACGGCCGGTTGCCGCCGCCGTCACCGTCGAACATGGCGCCTACATGGCGAATGCCTGCATCGGCTGCCACGGCGCCACGCTGAGCGGCGGCAGGATCCCCGGCAGTCCGCCGGCCTGGCCCGCCGCCGCCAACCTGACGCCGGGAAAGGGCAGCGCCATGGCGCGCTACCCGACGCCGGACGCCTTCATCGCCATGCTGCGTTCCGGGCACCGGCCGGATGGCAAGCCGATCAGCCCGGTGATGCCTTTCGCCTCGCTCAAGCAGATCAACGATACCGACGCCAAGGCCCTGTATGCCTTCCTGAAAACGGTGCCGGCGCGGGAGACGGGACTGCGCTGAGTCCGGGTAAAATGGCGGGCTCCCATCCGGTAGCCGCGCCATGACATCCACTATTACTGCCACGCATACTTCATCACCCGTCCGCACCGAGATCGCCACCCTCTGGCGCCTGTCGTGGCCGATGCTGGTCGGCCAGCTCGCGACCGTCGGCATGGGCGTGGCGGACGTGGCGATGACCGGCCACGTCAGCGCCGCCGAACTGGCCGCAGTGTCGCTCGGCACCTCGGTCTGGTCCATCATCCTGGTCACCGTGATGGGCATCATGATGGCGGTGAACTCGGTGGTCGCGCACGAGATGGGCGCCGGCCGCTTCGACAGGATCTCGCACTCGGTGCGCGAATCGCTGTGGATGGGCCTGATCGTCGGCATTGCCGGCTGTATCGCCGCCAACCTGTGCACCCTGCTGTTCGACCACATCGGTCTCGAGCAGGCCGTGGCGGATCGCGCCAAGACTTTCCTGCACATCATCAGCCTCGGCATGCCGGCCTTTGCCTGCTACCGCGCGCTGTACGGCTACACGACCAGCATCAACCAGACCAAGCCGATCATGGTCATCGCCCTCCTCGGCCTGCTGTACAACATCGTCGTCAACTGGCTGTTCATCTTCGGCAGCTTCGGTTTTCCGAAACTCGGGGCGCTGGGCTGTGCGATCTCCACCGCCACCGGAATGTGGCTGATGCTGGCCGCGATGATCGGCTGGATCAAGGTGTCAAACGTCTACCACACCACCTACCCGTTCACGCATTGGGAAGGCCCGAACTGGTCCGAGATCGGCAGCATGCTGCGCCTTGGCCTGCCGATCGGCGTGACCCACTTCGCCGAAGTCAGCGCCTTCGGCGTGGTCAGCCTGCTGGTGGCCCGCTTTGGCGTGGTGCAGGTGTCGGCGCACCAGGTGGCGCTGAACTTCACCTCTCTAGTGTTCATGGTGCCGCTGAGCTTTTCGATCGGCGCGCTGACCCGCGTCGGCCAATCGATGGGCGAAGGCAACCCGGTCAAGGCGCGCTCGGTGGCCTGGATCGGCACCGGCATGTGCGTGTCCTTCGGCGCGCTGTCGGCGCTGGGGATCGCCCTGTTCCGCTGGCAGATCGCGGCGATGTACTCGTCGGACCCGCAGGTGCAGGCCACCTGCGCCATGCTGCTGCTGTTGGCGGCGATTTTCCAGCTGTCCGATTCGACCCAGGTGGCGGCAGCCTCCGCGATCCGCGGCTATAAAGTCACGCGTTCGCCAATGCTGATCCAGATGATCGCCTTCTGGGGCGTGGCCCTGCCGGTCGGCTGGATCCTTGGCTGGGCGCCGGCCTGGTTCCCATGGTCGCCCGCCGCACCGATGCAGGCCACCGGTTTCTGGATCGGGCTGATCCTGGGGCTGACCGTGGCGGCGGTGCTGCTGGCCTGGTCGCTGAACAAGTTGTCGAAGCAGCGCGTGCAAGAGAGCAACAGCTAGTCACAAATTGTTGGAAATTACTGGAGCGCAACTCCATTCAGGACTTACACTCAAGGACGCATATTTACGCACACTGCGTTTCTTGAAAGGTAGTCATGCCCAGCCTCGCCCAGTTCTTTGCCGACGTCAAACTCCCCACGATCTCCGAAGTTGCCCAAGCCTTGATCGCCACCCTGGACGACGAGGACGCCTCGGCGAAGAGTGTCGCCGCCATCATCGCGCGCGATCCGGCGCTTACTGCCAAGCTGATGCGCCTGGCGAACAGCGCGCATTTCGGCGCGCGGCGTTCGGTCAGCACGCTGGACGAGGCGATCTCGCTGACCGGCATGGCGCACATCCGTACGCTGGCCCTGGCTGCCTGCTTCTCGGACGCTTTCCCTTCCCTGCCCGGCCTGGATTCCGATGAGTTCTGGAAGAGCAGCATGGCCTGCGCCGGCTACGCGAAATGGCTGGCGGGCGGCTCAGGCGTGGATGGCAACGAAGCCTGGCTGGCCGGCATGATGCTGCGCCTCGGCGAACTGCTGATCTACCAGGTCGCCCCCACCGCGTTTGCCGAAATCGAGCAACAGCCTCACCTGCCGGGTGGCCGCTGGGAGCGCGAGCAACGTCTGCTCGGCATTTCCGAAGGCGAGATCACGGCCGAGCTGGGACGGCGCTGGAATTTTCCGGCACAGATCGTTGCCGCCCTCGCCGCCTCGTCCGATCCGCTGGCCGCGCATCCTTTCTGCAAGCTGGGCGGCATCATCCACCTCGCGAGCCTGCTGGCCGACACGCCCAGCGACGATCCTGCCGTGCTCGACACGCTGCCGGCCGAGCTCGTGAACGTCCTGCGCCTCGACGCCGAATGGATGCGCAAGCGCTTCCCTACGCACGACTCCTTCTCCGCAGCGGCCTGAGCAGGGTCAGCTTCCGAGCAGCACCTCGCAGCGCCGGGTGCTGCTCTCCCGTCCCGCGTCGAGCAGCCGCATGACGAAGACCGCTTGCTCCGGCGGCACCGGATTCGCGCCACGGCCGCGGATCGCTGCTTCGATCTGCCGGTAGTAAGCGGGATAGGCGCCGTTCTCGGTCGGGATCTCCCGCATCCGCAATACACCATCCTGTTCGACGGCGGCGACACCGCTCTCCGCATCGATGCCCCAGGCCGCATCGTCCCCTGTCGGATGGATGCCCGCCTTCAGGCTCGCTTCCTGCGGATCCAGTCCCTGCTTGACGTAAGAGCCGCGCGTGCCCTGCAGCACCAGGCGCGGACGCGGCATGGCGCCGAGCATGCTGGCGTGCAGGTCCACCCTGAGGCCGTCGGGATAGCGCAGCCGCGCATGGAAGCTGTCGTCGGCGCGGGCGCCCGGGCGCAGGCAGGCGATATCGGCCTGGATCGCCAGCGGCCGGCCGAAGTAGCACATGGCCTCGTCCAGCAGATGCGGGGCCAGGTCCATCCACAGGCCGCCGCCGGCCTCCGCGCTTTCCTTCCAGCGGTCTTGCGGCTGCGGCCGGTAGCGGTCGTAGTGCATGCTGGCGTAGCGGATGCTGCCCAGCAGGCCGTCGTCCAGCAGGCGCAGCGCCGTGCGCGTCGTGCTGTCCCAGCGGCGGTTGTGGAAGACGCTCAGCAGCAGGCCCTTGTCGGCAGCGAGCTGCGCAAGCTGGCCGGCCTGTTCCGCCGTCGCCGTGAAAGGCTTGTCGACCACCACGTGCCTGCCGGCAGCCAGGGCCAGCGATGCCAGCTCGAAGTGCGTCGCGTTCGGACTGGCGATCACGACCAGGTCGAGCGCGGCCTCCTCGATCATGGCCCGGGCGCCGGCATACACGAGCGGCCCATCGCCGAGGCTGGCGCGCACCTTGGCCGCATCGCTGCTTGCCACGGCGACGAGCGCGAGGCCGGGCGTGGTGCCGATCAAAGGTGCATGGAAAGTCCTGCCGGCATAGCCGAAGCCGATCAATCCCACCCGCAGCGCGCTGTCGTTCATTCGTCCTCATCCTTGTGCTTGGCCAGAGTGCGGCAAGTGTAGAGGAAACTGCTGCCTGCATACTATTTGCACCTACATATTTACAGCGCTCAAGCCCTTACTCTGGTATCGTCTCGCCCGTTGCACATAATTAATCTTTCCCCGCGAGACATTCCAAATGCGCCTCATTCTTGCCCTTGTTGCCGCCCTGGCGGCCGTTCCCGCATCCGCGGAACGCCTGACCCTGGACCGCATCTACGCCGACCCGGCGTTGTCCGGCCCTGGCGTTCGTAACGTACGCGTGTCGCCCGACGGCGAACGCGTGACCTTCCTGCGCGGCCGCGCGGACAACCAGTTCCAGCTGGACCTGTGGGAATACAACATGAAGGACAAGACCACGCACCGCCTGGTCGACTCCAAGAAGCTGGTCCCGACGGAAAACCTGTCGCTGGAAGAAAAGGCGCGCCGCGAACGCGCGCGTACCGCCAGCCTGTCGGGCATCATCAGCTACAGCTGGTCGCCGGATGGCAAGCAGATCCTGGTGCCGATCGCCGGCGACCTCTACCTGGTCGATGCCGCCAATCCGGATACCGCGCGCAAGGTCGCCTCGGGTAACGTCGGCGATCCGAAGATCTCGCCGAAAGGCCGCTACGTCTCCTTCGTGCGCGACCAGAACCTGGTCGTGATCGACCTGTCGACGGGCAAGGAACGCCAGCTGACCACGGACGGCAAGGGCACCATCCACAATGGCGAAGCCGAATTCGTCGCCCAGGAAGAAATGGGCCAGCGCACCGGTTACTACTGGGCGCCGGACGATTCCGCGATCGCCTACAAACGCTACGACGAAGCCCCGGTGCCGGTCGCGCGCCGCTTCGAGATCTTTGCCGACCGCACCGAAGTCATCGACCAGCGCTACCCGGCCGCCGGCGACCCGAACGTGCTGGTCGACCTGATGATCGTTGACCCGGCCTCGGGCGCGCAGAAGAAGGTCGATCTCGGCGCCGAGAAAGACATCTACCTGGTGCGCGCCGACTGGGCCACGGACGGCAAGACCCTGGTCTACCAGCGCCAGTCGCGCGACCAGAAGCGCCTCGACCTGATCGCCGTCGATGCCGCCAGCCTGGCCCAGCGCACCCTGCTGACCGAAACCTCGAAGACCTGGGTCAGCATCCACGACGACCTCAAGTTCCTGAAGAACCGCCCGGCCTTCATCTGGGCTTCGGAGCGCACCGGCCGCAACCACCTCTACCTGTTCGACCTGAACGGCAAGGAACTGTACCCGCTCACCAAGGGTGAATGGGGCGTCGACGAAATCCTGGCGGTCGACGAGGACGCAGGCAAGGTCTACATCGGCTCGAACAAGGATGCTGTCATCGACAAGCAGACCTACGCGCTGAACCTGGACGGCAGCAATGCCGACAAGCCGGTGCGCATCACCAAGGCCGACGGCATGCACAGCTCCGCCTTCTCGCGCAACGGCAAGATCTTCGTGGACACCTTCTCCGATCCGAAGACCCCGCCGCAAGTGTCGATCCGCAACGCCGATGGTTCGATGGTCGAGTGGCTCGAGCATAACGAGCTGAACAAGGATCACCCGTACGCCAAGTACATGGCCGACCACCTGCCGACCGAGTTCGGCAGCATCAAGGCGCACGACGGCCAGGCCCTGTACTACTCGATGATCAAGCCGGCCAACTTCAACCCGGCCAAGCGCTATCCGGTCTTCCTGTTCGTCTACGGCGGCCCGCACTCGCAGCAGGTCACCCGCGGCTGGGGCAATCTGTTCAAGCAATACATGGCGCAGCAGGGCTTCGTCGTGTTCACGCTGGATAACCGCGGCTCCTCGCGCCGCGAGCGCGCCTTCACCGACGTCATCTACGGCGAACTGGGCAAGCACGAAGTCGAAGATCAGCTGACCGGCGTCGACTGGCTGGCCAAGCAGAAGTTCGTCGATGCCAAGCGCGTCGGCGTGTTCGGCTGGAGCTACGGCGGCTACATGACCCTGCGCCTGCTGGAAGCCGGTTCGGACAAGATCGCGATGGGCGTGTCGGTGGCGCCGGTGACCGACTGGGCGCTGTACGACACCCACTACACCGAGCAGTTCGTGGGCGCGACGCCGAAGTCGAATCCGGAAGCCTACAAGCAGAGCGGCGTGTTCGCCCACCTGGACGGCCTGAAGTCGCCGCTGCTGCTGGTGCACGGCATGGCCGACGACAACGTGCTGTTCACCAACTCGACGCGCCTGATCGATGCGCTGGTGAACCGCAACGTGCGCTTCGAGCTGATGACCTATCCGGGCGCCAAGCACGGCATTTCCTCGCGCGCGGGCCAGCGTCACGTGTATGGGATGATCGAGGCCTTCTTCAAGAAGAACCTGGGCGGTACCAACGCGAAGTAACCCGTAGGGTGGGCTCTCCGAGCCCACGCATGACGTAAAAAAACAGCCGCTCTCGAGCGGCTGTTTTTTTGTGGCGATCGTGCGCGTGGGCACGGCGTGCCCACCCTACTTATTTGGTTGCGTCGTGCAGCTTCTCCTGCGCGTCGCCCAGCTTCTCCTGGGTCTTGCCTTCGACCTGGTTCTTCAGGCCCTTGACCTGCTGCTCTTCGCTACCGACCAGCTTGCCGGCTTCTTCCTGGATCTTGCCACCGATGTCTTGCAGTTTGCCTTCGACTTGGTTCGAGTTCATGGTGCTCTCCTTTCGTTAAACAGTGACTCAATGATAAGAAAGCTTGACTGCCGGCTCCGTTCGCGCACGCACATAGCTCAGCCGCGCGACGGTCGATACGGCCCGCTGATAGCATTTTTCCATGAGTAAGCAAGCACCCTCCCCTGAACCAGGCGGCCTGATGCGGCGTCCCGCCCTCGTCGACGGCATCGCGGCGCTGTTCCTGGCACTGCTGGCCGGCATCTGGTTCGCGGCCGACGCCCTGCTGCTGGTGTTCGCCTGCGTCCTGTTCGCCATCCTGCTGTTCGAGCTCAGCGCCATCCTCTCGCGCCGCTGCCACATCAACCGCAAGCTGTCCCTGGCCATCGTGGTGGGCATGCTGGTGCTCATCATCGGGCTGGGCGGCTGGGCAATGGCGCCGCAGATTTCCGAACAGGCCAACCAGCTGGCAAAGACGATTCCGACCTCGATCGAGCGCCTGCAGCAGATGGTCGAACAGCACCCGCTGCTCAGACGCATCGCGAGGGATTTGCCGCAGCCCAAGCAGCTCATGCAATACCTGGGGCAGATGGTGCCGAATGCCGGCCTGTTCTTCGGCGGCCTGCTGGGCGCGATCGGCAACGTCGCCATCATCCTGTTCGTCGGCATCTATTTCGCGGTGTCGCCGGGCGTCTACCGGCGCGGCTTCATCCGGCTGGTGCCGCCGGCCAAACGCGAGCGCGCAGGCCAGGTGCTGAACGAGATCGGCGGCACCCTGGCGCGCTGGCTGCTGGGCACGTCCTGCTCGATGCTGATCGCCGGCACCGCGACTGCGGTCGGGCTGAGCCTGCTGGGCGTGCCGCTGGCGCTCATCCTCGGCATCATCGCCGGCCTGCTCGACTTCATCCCCTACCTCGGCCCCATCATGGCGGGCGTGCCGGCGGTGCTGATCGCCCTGTCCGTCGACCCGCAGCTGGCCCTCTATACGATGATGCTGTTCGGCGGCATCCAGCTGGTGCAGGGCTATATCGTGCAGCCGCTGATCGATTCCTGGGCGGTGGAGATCGCGCCGGCGCTCATCATCGTGATGCAACTGATCTTCGGCACCATCTTCGGCTTTGCCGGCATCGCGCTGGCGACGCCGATGACGGCCACGCTAATGGTGCTGGTGAAGATGCTGTACGTGGAAGACATCCTCGGCGATCGATCCGATAAGCAAGATGGCGCGCCGCCGAGCGATTAATGGCTAGTATGGAATTTCCCAGCAAATGTAAAGGCAAAAGATGAACCTGCGTAGCTTGCTCCCCTCCGCTCTGATCGGCGCCGTCGCCAGCGCACGCTCGATGACGCCCATGGCCACGATTGCAACGGCGCGCCTCGCAGACCGTGACACGCCGGGCGAACTGGCCTTGCTGGACCGCCCATTGTTCAAATACGGCGCCCTCGCCATGGGGGTAGGAGAACTGTTCGGAGACAAGATGAAGACGGCGCCCGACCGCACCGTCTTCCTGGGTCTGCTGGCGCGCGTGATGAGCGCGGGGATCGCCGGTGCTGCATTGGCGCCGCGCGGCCAGGAGAAGACCGGTGCGGCGCTCGCAGTCGCAACTGCGGTACCGCTCGCTTACCTGACGCTGGCCGCGCGCAAACAGGCCATGGCGCGTATCGGCCAGACCCGCAGCGGACTCATCGAAGACGCACTGATCGTGGCCGCGGGTACGGCGATCGTGGCGCTGTCGACGCGGCCGGAACGCGCTTAGTTCGGCAACCGGATATCGGTCAGCTTCCAGTCAGCGAAGCCCTGGCGCTGCATCACGAGCGCCATCTTGCCTTTCGGCTTGGCGCTGCCGTCCCCTTCGACATGGAAGAGGATGGTATCGAGCCCCTGGCGTTCCGTGCTCCAGACGACCTTCTTGCGCTCGCCCGTACCGGGTTCGCCTTCGCGCGTCCCGCCGTTCTCGATCTTGAACTTCCCTTCACGCATCGCAAACATGATCGTTTCCGGGCGGATAGCCGTGTCGATGAGTTTATCGACCACGACACCCGCCAGCATGCGGCCGAAGTTATTGCCGCCCTGCTCCGCTTCATCCCCATGCAGGCGCGCCGCGAACTGGCTTTTCAGACTCTCGCGCAAGCGCGGGAAGTCCACATGCTCATTGAAGCGCGCGGCATCGGCCGTCACTGCAGCCTCGCGTAGCTGGCGCATTGCCAGGTAAGGAGACCAATACCAATACGCCGCCACGCCGGCGATCAGGACAAGGACAATGGTGGAGATGATCCGTTTTTGCAAGGTGTTCATCACCGGGATTCTATATGGAAATGACAAAGAAAACAGCCGCCCGGAGGCGGCTGTTTTGGAGGATACACGCCTAGGCAATGCAGATCAGCGGTTACCCTTGCCGACGATATCTTTCGCGTCGCCGACCTTTTCCTGCACCTTGCCTTCAACCTGTTTGTTCAGGCCTTTGGCTTGCTGCTCGCTGCTACCAACGGCTTTGCCGACACCTTCTTGAATCTTGCCGCCAATGTCTTTGGCCTTGCCTTTGATCTGGTCCTCATTCATATGGACACCTCCTTTCGATTGGTTAACGAACCCTCGACCCGCTGCGCATCCCATCCGGTGGACCGCCGAGATTGGTGGCGGTGTCGAGGTCCCGTCGTACCACCCGGCTGTCGAGCGGTACAGGTCCATCTTGGGCCGATTGCGGCCCTCACTCTGTTCGCCGGTTAACGTAGTGGAATCAATTTAGTTAGGTGAAACTTAAGCGGGCTTACGCCAGACACTTGCCAGCCACGGCTGCTGATCGCGCGGCAAGCCGGCCGGGCGGTAGTAGTGATGAATCGGTACGAAGCCGGCATCGGTGACAAAGGCTTCCCAGGCGGGATAGTCATGGAAGCTGCCCCAGCGCGGGCCGTTCCAGCCTTCTTCGTTATTGCCGCGCGGGTTGGAGCTGAACAGCACGCCGCCCGGCTTCAGGGAGTCATACAGTTCGCCCAGCACCTTGGGCAGCAGGCTGCGCGGTACGTGAAAGAGCGAAGCGTTGGCGTAGATGCCGTCGAACAGCGCGTCCGGCAGATCGAGATCGATAAAGTTCTGCAGCCACACTTCGCAGCCGCTGTACTGCGCGGCCATGTCCACGAAGCGAACGCTGCCGTCCAGGCCGATGGCGCGGTGGCCCATGTCGCGAAAGGTTTTGAGGTCGCGCCCCGGCCCGCAGCCGAGGTCGAGAATGGTGTATGGCGCTTCGGCCTCGATCGCATCCAGCAAAGCAGCGATGTTCTGGCTGACGTCATGATCGATGGTGCCCGCGAAGAAGCGCGGCGCACTGAGGTCGTAGTGATGCAGGGTGCGTTCGGAAATTTCCCGGAAGTCGTCGTCCTGTGTCATGCAAGGATGGGCGCGCAAGACGCGCCGTTTGAGGTCGAGATAATGCTGCTTCATGGACCACCTGCGGAAGGAATGCCAGGCCATTGATTCTAGGCCTGGCTTCCTTGACGCCGGCGTCCGTTACCTTCTAAAAACTATTACCAGACGCGCACACGCTCTTCCGGCGCCAGATACAGCTTCTGGCCTGGCTGAACGTCGAAGGCCTTGTACCAGGCATCCAGGTTGCGCACGGTGGCGGTGCGGTACTGCGGCGGCGCGTGGCCGTCGGTCAGGATGCCGCGGCGCTCGGCGGCTTCGCGCGCCTTGTTGCGCCAGCTGTGCGCGTAGCCCATGAAGAACTGGCGGTCGCCTTCCGGCGTCGCGCTTTTTTCCTTACCTGTGCCCGAGGCGGCCCGGTAGGCGTCGTAGGACGCAGCCAGGCCGGCCAGGTCGGCCAGGTTTTCCGACAGGGTCAGCTGGCCGTTGACGGCGAGGTCGCTGAAAGGCTTGTAGCCGTTGTACTGCTCCACCAGCTTGCTCGACGCGGTCTTGAAGTGCTCCGCATCCTGCTTGGTCCACCAGTCGCGCAGGCGGCCCTGGGCGTCGAACTGGGCGCCCTGGTCGTCGAAGCTGTGGCTGATCTCGTGGCCGATGATGGCGCCGATCGCGCCGTAGTTGGTGGCGTCCGACGCTTTCGGATCGAAGAACGGCGGCTGCAGGATCGCGGCCGGGAAGTTCAGCGCGTTCTGCAGCGGCAGGTTGACGGCATTGACCAGCTGCGGCGGCATCGACCATTCGGTGCGGTCCGGCTTGCGGTGCAGCTTGGCGATCTCCTGCGCGGTGTGGAATTCGTCGGCGCGCACGGCGTTGCCGAAGGCGTCGTCGGCCACGACCTTCAGGCCTTCATACGACTTCCACTTGTCCGGGTAGGCCACGCCCACGTACAGGGTCTTCAGCTTTTCCTTGGCCTGGGCGCGGGTGGCCGGGGCCATCCAGTCCAGCTTGTCCACGCGCTTGCCGAAGGCATCGACGATATTGCTGACCATCTGCTGCAGGCGGGCCTTGTTCTCGGCCGGGAAGTACTTGGCCACGTAAATCTTGCCGACCGCCTCGTCCATCGCGCCGTTGGTGGCGCCGAGTGCGCGCTTCCAGCGGAGCGACTGCTGCGGCGTGCCGCTCAGCGACTTGCCGTAGAAGTCGAAGCGCTGGTCGGCGAAGGCCTTCGGCAGCACATTCGCCATCTGGTTGATGCGATGGAAGGCGAGGTAATCCTTCCAGGTGGCCAGGTCGACCTTGTCCACCAGCGCGGCCTCGCCCGCCATCGCAGTCGGATGCCAGACGATGAACTTCTGCTGGTCGCCCAGCTTGGCGGCCTTGAAGAAGGCGTTCCAGTCCATGCCCGGCGCCTTGGACGCGAAGTCCTTCACGGTCCAGGTGTTATCGGCCTTCAGCACATCGGCCGAATCGGCGCGGCTGGCGTGGCTGTTCGCGAGCTCGACTTCCAGCGCGAACACCTTGGCGGCGCGCGCGTCGGCATCGCTGTAGCCGGCCATTTTCAGCATCGCCGCGATGTGCTGCTGGTACTTGGTACGCAGCCCGGCCATGCGTTCGCTGCTGTCCAGGTAGTAGGCGCGGTCCGGCATGCCCAGGCCGCCCTGCAGGATGTAGGGCATGTGGCGGGTGGTGTCGTGCAGGCCTTGCGCGACCCACAGGCCGAACAGGTTCTCGGTGAAGAAGTTGGTGTTGTTCAGCGGGTCGACGTCGGCGCGGATCGATTCGCCCAGCGCGCGCGTGAGGCCGGCCTTGTCCTTGATGCCGTCGATCTTCGCCAGCAGCGGCTTCAGAGGCGCGGTGCCCTTGCCTTCGATGGCCTGCTCGTTCATGTAGGCGCGGAAGTAGTCCGACACCTTGCGCGCTTCGCCGTTCAGCTTCTTGTCGTTGGCGAGGTCTTCGATCATCTTGACGATGCGCTGGTTGGTCTCTTCCGCCAGCGCGCCCATCGCGCCCCAGGAGCTGCGGTCGGCCGGGATCTCGGTTTTCGAGAGCCAGTCGCCGTTGGCGTAGGCGAAGAAATCGTCGCCCGGACGCACGGCGGCATTCGCCTGGGATGCTTCGACTTTCGGTGCGGCAGCCTGCTGCGCCTGGCCAGGCATAGCCACGACGGCGGCGCCGCACAGGGCGAGCACGATGGCGGTTTTCACTGGAGTCCAGCTGGTCTTCATGTAGTTCCCTTCTTGGTGAGTGATCGTCTTATTGTAGTACCTGGATTTCATTTCAGCGCCTCGCGCACTTGCGGCAGCAGGCGCGCCTTCTGGGCCGCGCGCACGCGCACGCCGCTGGCAACCCGCTGCGCTTCGACCTGCGCATCGGCTTCGAAGTTCTGGCGAACGAAGTCTTCCATGCGCTGGGCGTCGCCGGCGTTCGAGGACGCGGCGACGATGCCCGGGAAGGCGCGGTTGCGGTTGACCGAATCCTGGGTCTTCATCAGCTGCTCGCGGTTGGCGACGGCGAAGTTCCAGGCCTGGTCGAGGTGGGAGCGGCCCACGCCCTGCACGATGCCGGCCACCTGGGTCGGCGGCGTGTTCGGCGACAGCGCCATCTGCAGCACCTTGTCCGCCAGCGCCGGATCCTGCACCTGGATCAGTGCGCCCAGCAGGCGCGAGCGCTCCTCGTTGTTCTGGGTCTGCTGCATGCGCGCGGCGATGGCCTCGAAGGTCTGCTGGTCGGCATAGCGGCCGGCGGCGGAAGTCACGAAACCGATCATCGCCGGGCTGACGGAGGCCGGGTCGCTCAGCCAGCGCTTGAAGCGGCTGCGCGCCTGCGCGATCGCCTCCTCGTCGCCGGCACGCGCCAGGGCGCCGGCCAGCAGCGCGCGCAGCTGGGCGTCTTCGACCGTCTCGGCGGGCTTCTCGTCCCAGCCCAGTTTGACAAGCTTGGGCTTGGCGAAGCCGACGATCAAGCGGCGCACCAGCGGACGCTCCGGCTCGCCGCGCGCCAGGGAATCCAGGAAGCCGAGGTTGCCGAGGATGGATTCCCACACCGCCAGACGCGGCTCATCGCCCAGCTGCGCCGCCAGTTTCAGCCAGGCGTCGAGCGGGACCAGGCCGGCCGTGACCTGGGTCCAAGTATCGTTCAGGAGCTTGAGGCGGGTGGCGTCCGGCAGGCGCGCGGCCTGGCTGGCCAGCGCGTCGAAGGTGGCGCGGTCGTACTGGATGCGGAAGTAGCCGACGCTGTGCGGGTCGACCACCAGCGCGCCCTCGCAGCCGGGCAGCGTCACCCTGGCGGTGGCGCCGCTCAGCAGGGTCGTCATCGACTTGCCGTTCACGGTGCCGACCTGCAGCGGCACGCTCCACAGGCGGTTATCCGTGGCCGGCTCGTCCAGGCGGAACTGCTGCTGGCTGAGGGTCACCTTGCGCTTGCCGTCCTCGCAAGCCTGTTCGACTTTGATCAGCGGGAAGCCCGGCTGGGTGGTCCAGTCCGAGGCCAGCTTGCCGACCGGCTTGCCCGAGGCATGCTCGAGCGCCGCCCACAGGTCGGCGGAAGTCGTGTTCGAATACTGGTGCTTCTGCATATAGGCGCGGATGCCCTTGCGGAAGGCGTCTTCGCCCAGGTAGGCCTCGAGCATGCGCAGGAAGGCCTGGCCCTTTTCGTAGGTGATGTCGTCGAAGGCGTCGGCGGCCTGGGCTTCGGTCTCGACCGGGGTCTGGATCGGGTGCGTGGTCTTGCGCGCGTCGAGGTTCATGACGCGTTCGCGGTCGCCGATGTTGGCCAGGTAGGGGCGCCACTCCGGGTGGAAGTGCTCGGTGGCCTTGGACGCCATCCAGGAGGCGAAGCCCTCGTTCAGCCACAGGTTGTCCCACCAGGCCATGGTCACCAGATTGCCGAACCACTGGTGCGCCATTTCGTGGGCGTTGACCGAGAAGGTCATCTGGCGGATGTGCTCCGGGCTGGTCTTCGGATCGTACAGCAGGGTGTTTTCGTTGTAGACGATGCCGCCCCAGTTCTCCATCGCGCCATTGAAGCCGTTCGGGATCGCGATCTGGTCCAGCTTGGCCAGCGGGTAAGGCACGCCGAAGTAGTTGTTATAGAAGTGCAGCAGGTCGCGGCTGGCGTTAAGGGCAAAGGCGCCCTTCTCCTTTTTGCCCTCGGTGGTGACGACGCCGATCTCGACGCCGTCCTGCTTCGTGCTGATGCGCTCGAACTCGCCCGCGGCCAGCACTACCAGGTAGCTCGGCATCTTCGGGGTCGGCTTGAAGCTGATGCGCTGCTTGCCGCCGGCGATGTTGGCCTGCTTGTCGACCGGGGTATTCGAGAATGCTTTCAGGCCGGACGGCAGGTCGACCGACAGGCGAAACTTGGCGCGGAAGGCCGGCTCGTCCCAGGTCGGCAGCATGCGCCGCGCGTCAGTCGGCTCCATGGTGGTGGCGATCAGCTTCTTGTCCGCCTTCCCGGCCTGGTAGTTCACATAGAACAGGCCGCGCCCTTCGCGATTGATCTTGCCGCGGAAGGCCAGCTCGAGGCGATAGCGGCCCGGCGCCAGTTCTTGCGGCAGGGTGAAGCTCAGGGTTTCCTGCTTCTCGTCCAGCACCGGGCTCAGCTTGAGCTGCTTGAGTCCCTTGCCGGAGAGCGTGGCGCTGTCGATTTCCAGCGCGGCGGCGTTCAGCATGATCGTCGAGGTGGCTTTCAATACCTCGATCTCCACCGTTTCCGTGCCGCTGAAGATATTGGCGGCGATATCCGGCGCCAGGTGGGCCTGGTATTCCACCGGGATGACGTCCTTGGGCAGCTTGCCCGGCGTCTTGTCAAAAGAATACGGTGCTTCGGCATGGGCGCCGATGGCGGCAAGGGCCAGCGCGGTAGCGCCGATCGCCTGGATTGGTCTCATGGACTTTCTCCCTTTCTCTCTCGTCTTGTTATTGTCGGCGCTGCTTTGGCGCAGCGATCCAGCTTGCACTATAACCAAGCCGAATGGCAAGGATGACAGGATTGCGACAAACTGCAAAAAGCCGGGCTGGATTGCACAATCCGGGGAGCAGATCGCTTTCTGCCCATCTCTTCCGTGCGCTGGATCAAGTTGAATACAGGCAAAATCTCATGAATCGAGTTTGCGAAAAATTTTTTAAAAAAATCTTTCGAAAACCCTAAAGTTTCAAAAATCTGGGCCGATAACGACCCAGATACCCGGCAATCCGGCCGGAAAAAATTGCTCTTGGTGCATCATGACGTCCAACGAAGTCCTCGCCATGTACGAAAACATCGCCGCTCTCAGCGGCCGCATGGCAGTTGCTGCCCAGGATGGCGACTTCGATGGCTTGGCTCGGCTGGAAACCCAGGTGTCCCTGCAGGTGAGCGCTACCAAATCGGGCGTGCCGCCGCTGGAAGGCGCCCAGCGCCTGCGCAAGATCGACCTGCTCAAGCAGATCATGGCCAACGACCGCGCCGTGCGCGACGTCACCGAACCCTGGCACGGCCAGATCGAACGGGCAATGAGCGCCCACTAAGCGTTTCACTCCCCCACCAATCAACCCCTGCGACTCGCGTCCCAGGGGTTTTTTGTTGCTTATCCCTCTACTCCTTTTTGCTGCACAACAGCAAGCAAAACGTTTTCTCTGATCTCGCTTGTTTTCATGGGCGCAGGAAATAAAGCTACATATCTCCCTATGAAACTGGACAGACCAATTCAAAAAACCTTAAGTTAATCGTTTTCCTAAAGTTGTTGACATGGCCGTTTCTTGTGATTAGGATTCTCACAACAATGACAGGCACAAGGAGACGAACCATGTTGGACGCATGCCGCCGAGCCGCCAGCCGCGCTGCGAAAACGTTTGCCTGCGGAATCGTCCTTGCTGCCATCGGCACCCAGGCGCTGGCAGCCGAGCCGGTCGCCGATCTCGTCAAGCGGGATTTCCAGATCGCGGCCGCCCAGTACCGCAGCCTGCTGGCCTCGGTCCAGGGCAAGCCGGGTTTCCCGCGCACCGTCGACAAAGGCGCACTGGTGACGGTCGGCCCGAAGGACTGGACCAGCGGCTTCTTCCCAGGCTCGCTGTGGTATCTGTTCGAAGCCACCGGCGACCCGGCCTGGAAAACGGCCGCGATCCGCTACACCCTCGACACCGCCCCGGCCAAGTTCGACAAGTCCCAGCACGACCTCGGCTTCATGCTGGGCAGTGGCTACGGAAACGGCTACCGCCTGACCAAGGATCCGGCCTACCGCGACGCCCTGCTGGCCGGCGCCACCACCCTCATCACCCGCTTCAATCCGAAAGTCGGCGCCATCCAGTCCTGGGACCTGTGGAAGGACAGCACCTGGAAATTCCCGGTCATCGTCGACAACATGATGAACCTCGAACTCCTCATGTGGGCGGCTAAGGCAGCCAACGAGCCGCGCTACCGCGAGATCGCCATCGCCCACGCCGACACCACCCTGCGCAACCACTTCCGCCCCGACAGCTCGAGCTACCACCTGGTCGACTACGATCCGCAAACCGGCGAAGTGCGCGGCAAGGTCACGGTCCAAGGCTTCGCCGATAACTCCTCGTGGGCGCGCGGCCAGGCCTGGGGCCTGTACGGCTACACCATGATGTACCGTGAAACGAAAAAGCCGGAGTACCTGGCCCAGGCGCGCCGCATCGCCGACTTCTTCATCCATCACCCCCGCCTGCCAGCCGATGCCATCCCTTACTGGGACTTCGACGACACCGCCATCCCCAACGCCCCGCGCGATGCCTCCGCCGCCGCCATCACCAGCTCGGCGCTGCTGGAACTCGCCGGCTTCGTCGACGCCCCGAATGCCGCGCGCTACCGCGCCTTCGCCGAGCGCCAGCTGCGCAGCCTGTCCTCCAGCGACTATCTGGCCGCGCCCGGCGAGAACCACGGATTCCTGCTCAAGCATGCGACCGGCCACAAGCCGGCCGGCAAGGAGATCGACGTGCCGCTGAATTACGCGGACTACTACTTCCTGGAAGCTTTACTGCGCCTGCGGGCGACGCAATCTCAATAAAAAATCAAGAGGAGACACACATGCAGAAGCACCATACCGGGCGCGCCCACATTGCGCTCAAGCCCCTGTCCGCCGTCGTCGCACTCGCCATCGCCCAGTGGACGCTGCCGGCCTGGGCCCAGGAAGCGCAGGAGGCCCAGCCCGACCCGAACAAGATCCAGTCGGTGGTCGTCACCGCCAACAAGCGCGTCGAGCGCCTGGAAAACGTGCCGATGGCGATCTCCGTCATCTCCGAGCAGGAGATCCAGGCGAACAATATCCGCGAGATCGAGGACGTGATCAACCTCACCCCCTCGCTGACCCAGGCCTCGGGCACCACGGCCGCCAACAACGCCCTGTTCATGCGCGGCATCGGCACCGTCTCGGTGGGTATCGGCGTCGAATCCGACGTCGCCGTCATCATCGACGATATCCCGATCGCCGTGCAGTTCCAGGCCTTCCGCGACCTGGCGGACGTGTCCCGCATCGAAGTCCTGAAAGGCCCGCAGAGCACCCTGTTCGGCAAATCGGCGGTGGCCGGCGCGATCAACATCGTGACCAAGCCGGTCGCCGGTCCGATGACCTACCGCGGCAGCTACTACCGCACCGACGACGGCGAATGGCGCGTGGCCGCATCGGCCGGCGGCCGCGTCTCGGATACCTTCGCCATGCGCCTGGCCGCCAACAAGAACGAGATGCCGGGTAACTTCACCAACCTGACGACCGGCGAAAAGGTCAACGGCTCCTCCGGCAACACCTTCATGGGCAAGCTGACCTGGACCCCGATCCGCGACCTCGACATCGACATCCTCCCGCACTACAACAAGCAGGAGAACAGCCGCGGCGTGACCGCCGTGAACGGCTTCTACCGCACCACCGGTTCGGCCGCCGCGGGCAATCTGGTGCGCACCGACGCCGACCTGGCCACCGCCTACATGAACGGTAACCCGCAGCTGCCGGCATCGCTCACGCTGGCCGGCATCAACCCCTACGACAAGAACAACCGCAACGTGCGGCGCGACTTCCCGACCGGGATCAACTCGAAGACCGCCGGCACCGGCCTGAAATTCTCGTACCGCCTGCCGAGCGATGCGACCCTGATGTCGATCTCCTCGTACGAGCACTACACGGCCAACGACTACCGCGACCAGGACTTCGTCGACGTCCCGACCATCGCCCGCCCCGGCGAGACCAAGTTCAGCGTCGGTAACAACCAGTTCGGCACCTACGAGATCAACTCGAAGACCCAGGAACTGCGCCTGGTCTCGCCGGACGCCAGCAACTTCCGCTATGTGGCCGGCCTGTGGTGGGCCAAGAACACGATCGACCGCCACTTCATCCGCGGCTTCTGCGTGGCGCCGAGCACCTGCACGGCCAACTCGCCGTCGAGCCCGACCAACTACTACACCGACATCTACAACATCAACAAGGCGGTGTTCGGCCAGGTGACCTGGGACTTCGCGCCCACCTGGACCCTGGTTGCCGGCGCCCGCCACAACATCGAGGAATCGGGCTACAACTACATCCGCAACTTCTACACCGACCAGCTGGACCGCGCGACCTTCAAGCCGGGCCCCGTCGGCGTCGACCAGTTCTCGAGCAGCGGCAACATGGACGTGGCCAACACCGGCAAGCTGAGCGTCCAGAAGCAGGTCACGCCCGACCTGATGGTGTACGCCATGACCGCCACCGGCCACAAGGGCAAGGCCTACGACGTGACCAGCGGCCTGAAGGCCTCGGCGGCCTTCCCGGTCGATCCGGAAACCAGCCGCACCTATGAACTCGGCACCAAGGCCAACCTGTTCCACGGCCGCATGTCGGTGGCGGCGGTGGCCTACAAGACGGACTTCAAGGGCTATCAGCAGAACACCTCCTTCGTACTGCCGAACGACCCGACCATCTACACGCAGCTGAACTCGATCCCGAAAGTGCGCACCAAGGGCTTCGAACTGGACACCAGCTTCATCGTTACCACCGGCCTGACGGTCAAGGCTTCGGTGGCCTACACCCGCCCGACCATCGTCGACTGGAAGAACGGCCCCTGCTACCAGGACAACACCAACCCGGCCATCGGCACCACCGGCAAGGGAGAAAACGGATCGCTGGCCGGCTGGAACCGCGCCTGCTACGCCATCGTCGCGGGTTCGACCACCGGTGTGCAGGACCTCTCCGGCGGGATCTTCCCGGGCACCCCGAAGGTCAAGGTCAACATCGGCAGCAACTACGACTGGAAGTTCGCCAGCCTGCCCTTCTCGGCCTTCGTCAACGGCAACGTGCGCTACCAGAGCGACTACCAGACCAACATCAACAACGACCCACGCTCGGTCAACGACGGCTACACCATCGCCGACCTGGGCTTCGGCGTGCGCGACAACGGCGGCCGCTATACCCTGAGCTTCCGCGTGAATAACCTGTTCGACCGCTTCTACATCGGCAACGCGAACGCCAGCGGCCCGTCCTACCGCGCCGGCCCGACCTCCTCGTCGCCGTCCATCACGGTCAACAGCTGGGTGCCGCCGCGTGACGTCTTCCGTTATTTCAGCGCGAAGCTCGACGTGAAGTTCTGACGCTGCAGTATCATCGCAAGAGCCTTTCGATGCCGTCCGGCCCCTCCCGGACGGCATTGTCGTTACTTGGAGAGAGAATGAGACACCGCATTATTGCCCTGCTCCTCGCCGCCTGTGCGGCCATGGCCCACGCCGCGGATCCGGTTGACGTCCAGCTGGCCGGCACACCGGTCACCAAACGCGCCGACAGCCTGGTAACGCCGCTGCAGAACATCTACGGCCGCAGCCACCTGAGCCTGAACGGCCGCTGGAGCTACATCATCGACCCCTACGAGACCGGCTACTACGACTACCGCCACGTGCCCTTCGACGCGTCGAGCAGCGGCAAGGGCGGCTTCTACGACGACCGCAAGCCGAAGGACAAGGGCGACTGGGTCGAATACGATTTCGACCGTGCGCCGACCATGAAGATCCCAGGCGACTGGAACTCGCAGGCCGAGAAGCTGCAGCTCTACGAAGGCACGCTGTGGCTGCGCCAGGTGTTCGAAGCCCAGCCCGTGCAGGGCAAGCGCTACATGCTGTACTTCGGCGCGGTGAACTACGAAGCCCACGTCTACCTGAACGGCAAGAAGCTGGGCATGCACCGCGGCGGTTTTACACCCTTCCAGCTCGACGTCACCGATAAACTGGTCAGGGGCCGCAACTTCGTGGTGGTCAAGGCGGACAACACGCGCCACCAGGACGCCATCCCGACCCTGAACACGGACTGGTGGAACTACGGCGGCATCACCCGCGACGTGCTGTTGGCCGAAGTGCCGGCCACGCACATCGCCGACTACAAGCTGCAGCTGGCGAAAGGCGACGCCCATCGCATCGAGGGTTATGTGCAGATGGCCGGCGCGTCGGGGCCGCAGAAGGTGACGGTGTCGATACCGGAAGCCGGCATCCAGGCCAGCGTGCAGACCGATGCGCGCGGCCGCGCCGCCGTCAGCATCCCGGTCAGCAAGCTGGACCTGTGGTCACCCGAACTGCCGAAATTGTACTCGGTGACGCTGACGGCCGGCGATGACAAGGTGGTCGACCGCATCGGCTTCCGCACCATCGAAACGCGCGGCGAGGACATCCTCCTGAACGGTAAGCGCGTCTTCCTGCGCGGAATCTCGCTGCACGACGAGAACCCGCTGATTCCGGGCCGCCTGCGCAGCAGCGGCGACATGCGCATGCTGCTGCAATGGGCCAAGGAGATGAACTGCAATTACGTGCGCCTGGCCCACTACCCGCACAGCGAAGAGATGATCCGCCTGGCCGACGAGATGGGCCTGATGGTCTGGGCCGAAGTGCCGGTCTACTGGACCATCTCCTGGGACAAGCCGGAAACCTTCGCCAACGCCCAGGCCCAGCTGACGGACCTGATCGTGCGCGACAAGAACCGCGCCAGCGTCGTGGTCTGGTCGATCGGGAACGAGACGCCGATCTCCGCGCCGCGCAATGCCTTCATGGGCGGGCTGGCCAAGACCGCGCGCTCACTCGACGACACGCGCCTGGTGGCGGCCGCGCTGGAGATCCACCGCAAAGGCAAGTCGATCACGATCGAGGATCCGCTGGCCGACCTGCTCGACCTGGCCAGCTTCAACGAATACGCCGGCTGGTACTGGGCCAGCAATGCGGAGATGCTGGACTTCAGATTCGACATCCGCCTGAACAAGCCGGTGGTGATTACCGAGTTCGGCGCCGATGCATTGGGCGGCTATCACGCGGACGCCGATACACGCTGGAGCGAGGAGTATCAAGATGCCCTGTACCGCAACCAGTTCAAGATGCTGGATGGGATCCCGGGCCTGCGCGGAATGACGCCCTGGGTGCTGGTGGATTTTCGGTCGCCGCGGCGTACGCATCCCTATTTCCAGGACTTCTGGAACCGCAAGGGCCTGATTTCCGATGACGGCAAGAAGAAGCAGGCCTTCTGGACCCTGAAGCGTTATTACGAGCAGAAGCAGCGCCAGTACGACTAAGCTCGGTGCGCAATCGCCGCCAGGCGTTTTACCGCATCGTCGATGTCCCCGGCCGGCACCTGGCTGTAGCCCAGCAGGAGGCCGGTCCAATCCGTCTTGCGCAGGCCGGTCTCGTGGCGCGTCATGCAGTGCACGGCGATGCCGGCAGCGAGCGCCGCATCGCTGATCCGGTCGTCGCGCCAGGCCGGATCGGCAAAGCGCAGCGACAAATGCATGCCGGTGCCGGCGCCATGGACCAGCGCCGCATTCCCGACATGCCGGTCCAGGGCCTCGAGCAAGGCATCGCGCCGCTCGCGGTACAACCGCCGCATGCGGCGCAGGTGCTGCACGAACTGCCCGCTGCTCAAGAACGCCGCCAGTGCGCGCTGCTCCGGCACCCGCCCGTGCATGGGCATGCGCGCCAGCGCCGGATGCGCGGCCTCGGCCAGGCCGGCGGGCAGCACCATGAAGCCGGTACGCATGGCCGGGAACATGGTCTTGCTGAAGGTGCCCAGATAAATCACCGGTGCGGAAGGCGCCAGGCCCTGCATCGCCGGCAGCGGCGGGCCGTCGTGCCGGAACTCGCTGTCGTAATCGTCTTCGATGATCAGCGCGCCCGCGCGGCCGGCGTTTTCCAGCAGTTCCAGCCTGCGGCGCATGTCCAGTACCCCGCCGGTCGGGTACTGGTGCGAGGGGCTGGCATAGATGAGACGCGGCGGCGTGCGGCGCCAATCGTCGGCGTTCGGGGCGATGCCCTCTTCATCCACCGGGATGCCGACCGTGCGCAGCTGGCCGCCGCGAAAGGCCGACAACGCTCCCAGATAGCCTGGACTTTCGATCCAGGCCGTGTCCCCGGCATCGGCAAACAGCTGGACGCACAGCTCCAGGCTGGCCTGGGTGCCGTTGGTGACCACCACCTGTTCGGGGTCGCAGCGCACGCCGCGCGCAGCCTGCAGATAGTCGGCAATCGCCTTGCGCAGCACCGGCAGGCCGGTGGGGTCGCAGTAATCGAATTCGAAGGGTCCGGTCTCGCGCCAGGCGCGGTCCAGCAGGCGGCGCCAGGCAGCCATGGGAAAGGCGTCGAGTGCGGGCACGCCGAGGGCAAACGCGCCGCTCAGGAAGCCGGGCGAGGACATGCCGGCCAGCGCCTGCGCCCGGCGCGACAGGGTGGACGGCACGGGGTCCGCACTGTCGCGCGCGGGCGTGGATCTCGTCACTTGCGCCACCGCTGTGCCGCGCCGGGAGGTGAGCAGCAGCCCTTCCGCCATCAGCTGTTCGTAGGCGTACAGGACCGTGTTGCGTGCAATACCCAGCTCGCGCGCCAGCATCCGCGTCGACAGCAGGCGGTGCCCGGCAACCAGGCGCCCGCCGAGGATGGCCGCGCGCAGGCAGGCGTGCACCGTGCGCTGGCGCGGCCAGCCGCTCACATCGTTGTGGCGCTCGAAGTCCGCGAGCAGGAGGCCGTAGTCCATGTGTAGTCCTATCAAACAGGCGCCGGGTGGCCCTTACATGGTACCAGCCCGCTGATTATAGTCTGTCAATAAATATCTTTTCATGGATCTGTCGAATTCCATCCTTTCATTCGTCGACAAGGAAAGGTGAGGAGACTATGAAAAAGCTGATCGCTGCAACAATGCTCGGACTTGGCCTGCATGCCGCTTCGCTGGCGGGCCTGGCCGAAGGCGTCGCTGCCTACAAGGAGCAGGATTACGCCGTCGCGCTGAAGGAAATCGCGCCGCTTGCCAGGGCCGGCAATGCGGATGCGGAGCATTTGCTCGGCCTGATGTACTACATGGGCCATGGCGTGCCGCGCGATTACAAGGAAGCGTTTTCATGGCACCACAAGGCGGCGCTGCAGGGCTTGCCCGCCGCCGAATACGTGGTCGGCGCCATGTATTACACGGGCAACGCGGTGCCCCAGGACCAGGCGCTGGCCATCTCCTGGTTCCGCAAGGCTGCCGAGCAGGGCCATCCGGACGCGCAGTATGCCCTCGGCCTGATGTACCGCTACCACGTGGCCGGCCTGCCTGAGGATGCGGTGACCGCTTACATGCTGTGGGACCTCGCTGCCGCCAGGGGCCACCGCAACGCCGGCGAGCAGCGTTCCGAGCTCGCGCGCCGGATGACGGAGCAGCAGATCTCGCAGGCGCAATGCCTGTCCCGCCGCTGGCAGCCGGGCATGTCCTTGCCGGCCCGGCCGCACAAGAGCAGCAGCACATCCTGAATCACTTCCCGAATCACTTCCCGACAAAGAGCGCACATGAGCTTGTTCAGAACAAAAAATCTCGACCAGATGATGGCCATGAGCCGCAAGCCCGGCGGCCTGAAAAAAGTCCTCGGCCCCTTCGACCTGATCCTGATGGGAATCGGCGCGGTGATCGGCACCGGCATCTTCGTCCTGACCGGAACCGGCGCCGTCACGGCCGGCCCGGCCCTGACCCTGTCCTTCATCATCGCCGGCGTGTGTTGCGGGCTGGCGGCCCTGTGCTACGCGGAATTCGCCTCCACCGTCCCGGTGGCGGGCTCGATCTACACCTACAGCTACGTCACGATGGGCGAACTGGTGGCCTGGATCATCGGCTGGGACCTGCTGCTCGAATACGGCCTGGCGACGTCCGCGGTGGCGGTGGGCTGGTCCGGCTATTTCCAGTCCCTGATGGAGAGCTTCGGCCTGATCCTGCCGGAAGCGCTGCGGGCCGCGCCAGGTGCGGTGCCGGGCCTGCATACCTGGTTCAACCTGCCGGCCTTCTGCATCATGATGGTGCTCACGGCGATGCTGTCGCTGGGCGTGCGCGAATCCGCGCGCGTGAACAACATCATGGTGATCATCAAGCTCGGCGTCGTGCTGCTGTTCATCCTGGTGGGCGCGCGCCACGTCCAGCCGGCCAACTGGCATCCCTTCATGCCGCATGGCGCCGGCGGCACGCTGAGCGCGGCCGCCCTCATGTTCTTCGCCTTCATCGGTTTCGATTCCGTCACCTCCGCCGCCGAAGAGGTGAAGCGCCCCGAGCGCGACCTGCCCATCGGCCTGATCGGCACGCTGGCGATCTGCACGATCATGTACATCATCGTCACCGCCATCATGACCGGCATCGTCCCGTACGCGAAATTCCTCGGCATCGACCATCCGGTGTCGCTGGCCCTGCAGTATGCGCACGAAACCTGGTTCGCCGCCTTCGTCGATCTCGGCGCCATCCTCGGCATGACGACCGTGATCCTGGTGATGGCCTATGGCCAGACGCGCATCCTGTTCGCCATGTCGCGCGACGGCCTGCTGCCACCCCGCCTGTCCAACATCCATCCACGCTTCGGCACGCCCTTCTTCGCCACCTGGATCGTCGGCATCATCTTCGGCCTGCTGAGTGCCGTGGTGCCGCTGGGCGTACTCGGCGAACTGGTCAACATGGGCACGCTGGCGGCCTTCTGCCTGGTATCGGTAGCGGTGATCGTACTGCGCAAGAAGCGCCCCGAGCTGCACCGCGCCTTCCGCTGCCCCGGCGTGCCCTACGTGCCCATGCTCGCGATCGCGTTCTGCGCCGTGCTGATGGCCTTCCTGAGCAAGACCACCTGGGCCGCCTTCCTGGCCTGGCTGGCGCTGGGCCTGGTAGTCTACTTTGTCTATGCGCGGCCGCGCTCCCTGCTGAACCAGGCAGCGCCAGCGCCGGAAGTTTTGCCAATTGGAAAATAATATGAAAGTGACCGTTTCCATCGACGTCCCCTCCATCGAGGCCGGCCTGCAGTTTTTCGGCGAAGCCTTCGGATTTGCCGAGACCTCCCGCCCGCATCCCGGCTACGCGGTCCTGAGCGCCGGCGAAGCGACGATCGGCCTGGTGGCCAAGCCGGCGGGCAGCCATCCGGCGAAAGGCAGCGACGACGTGCGCAGGTACGAGCGGCACTGGACGCCGGTGCACATCGATTTCCGCGTCGAGGATTTCGAGGCGACACTGGCCAGAGCGCTGGGCGCCGGCGCGAAGAGCGAGCAGGTGCATCGGGTGCCGGGCTATCCGCCGGTGGCTTTTTGCAGCGATCCGTTTGGCCACGGATTTTGTATAGTTGGCCTTCAGCCCATCAACACGGAGACAAGATGTCCGAACTAAAAGTACGAGGCTTTTCCATTTCCCTTGACGGCTATGGCGCCGGCCCGAACCAGAGCCTGGAGAATCCCATGGGCGAAAACGCCGGCGGACTGCACCAGTGGTTCCGCGGCACCCGCACTTTCCAGACCATGATCGGCAACGAAGGCAAAGGGACCGACGGTCCGGACGAAGACTTTGCCGCGCGCGGCTTCGAGAACGTCGGCGCCTGGATCATGGGCCGCAACATGTTCGGGCCGGTCCGCGGCGCCTGGCCGGACGATGAGTGGAAAGGCTGGTGGGGCGATGAGCCGCCCTACCACGTTCCGGTGTTCGTGCTGACCCACCATCCGCGCCCGCCGCTGGAAATGAAAGGCGGCACGACCTTCTATTTCGTCACCGACGGCATCGAGTCAGCCTATGAGCAGGCTCGCGCTGCCGCGAAGGGCAAGGATATGCGCCTGGGCGGCGGCGTGGCGACGGTGCGCGAGTTCCTGCAGGCCGGGCTGGTGGACGAGATGCATCTGGCGATCTCGCCGGTGCTGCTGGGATCGGGCGAATCCCTGTTCACGGGGATTGATATGAACGCCCTGGGCTTCCGCTGCGTCGAGCATGTGCCGACGGCGGCCGCGACCCACGTGGTGCTGCGCAAGGACTGATCAATCCTTGTAGATCGGCCCCGCCAGCAGGAAGGGGCCGCCCTGATAGGTCGCCGCGATATCATCCGCCGGCGGCCACACCCCGGTCTGCGGAAAGCGCTCCGCAAACACCCGCGAACTCTTCTGCGGCACGAATCCCAGATGCGCCGCCTCGCGGTTGTCCCACCATTGCACATCATTGTCGGACACGCCGTAGGTGATCGTATGCCCCACCCGCGGCGTGAACAGCGCGCAGCGCACCAGTTCCACCAGGTCGTCGTAAGCCAGGAAGGTCGTCATCATGCGCGCATTACGCGGCGCATCGAAGGAGGAGCCGATGCGCAGGCAGACGGTCTCGATGCCGAAGCGGTCGAAGTAATAGCGTGATAGGGCCTCGCCGAAGCACTTCGACACGCCGTAGATGCCGTCGGGGCGCAGCGGCACATTCGCGTCGACGACCTGCGTGGTCGGGTAGTAGCCGACCACGTGGCTGGAGCTGGCGTAGATCACGCGCCGGATGCCGCGCTTGTGCACCGCCTCGTACAGGTGATGCAGGCCGAGGATGTTGGCCTGCATGATGTTCTCGAAGCTGTCCTCGACCGAGACGCCGCCGAAGTGCAGCACCGCGTCGACGCCTTCCGTCAGCGCCATCACCGCCTCGCGGTCGGCCAGGTCGCACTGCACCACTTCCTCGCCCTCGCCCGCCGGCGCGATCTCCTTGACGTCGCTGAGACGGACGTTTTCCGCCCACGGCTTGATGCGCTCGCGCAGCATGACGCCGAGTCCGCCGCCGGCGCCGGTCAACAGGAGGCGCTGGAAAGGCTTGGGTGAAAACGCTTGATTCATGAGGCCTGCTCCGATTTTGGTAAACGTTTAACTAGATTATCTCCAAATTGCCCCACCGTCAACTTGCCGAGGTGGCGAGAGCGCATGCTAAGATGCTTGCCTAAGTAACACTATCCGCCATGAAAAAGACTGCCCCGACCCTCCGCGACGTTGCCGCCGCCTCCAACGTATCCATTGCCACGGTATCGAAATACATCAATGGCACGCAGCGTTTCTCGGCCAAGGTCGAAGCGGCGATCGATGCCGCCATCGCGAGCCTGGGCTACAAGTCGAACCCGCTGGCCAAGTCGATGATCACCGGGCGCACCGACACCATCGGCCTGTCGGTACTGGACATCACCAACCCCCACTTCAGCAGCATCCTCAAGGGCGCGCAGCGGGTCGCCAACGACCACGGCCTGTCGGTGCTGGTGGTCGACACCGAGGAAAGCCCGAGCCGCGAGCGGCGCGTGCTGGAAGACCTGAGCCGGCGCGTGGACGGCATGATCGTCGCCTCGCGCCTGCGCGAAAAGGAGATGGGCTGGATGGCGGAAATCGACAAGCCGCTGGTGTTCTTCGGCACCCTGTCCGAGCTGCCCTTGCCGACCGTCGCCAGCGACGATCATGGCGGCGCCTTCATGCTGACCCAGCACCTGAAAATGCTGGGCCACAAGCGCATCGCCTACCTCGGTTTCTCGAAGTCGCGCCGCGACGAGGAACGCCTGGGCGGCATCCGCGAATGCCTCGACGCGGCCGGCCTGTCCTTGACGGTGTTCGACGGCGACAGCCCCTCGCTGGCCGAGGGCGAGCGCCTGTGCTCGAGCATCGTCCTGGGCAGCAATGCGCCGGACGCCCTGATCTGCTACAACGACCTGATGGCGCTCGGCTTCATGAAGGAAGCGGCCAACCTGGGCGTGTCGGTGCCGCGCGATATCTCGGTGGTCGGCTTCGACAATATCCCCTACGGCAAATACGTCACGCCGGCGCTGACTACCGTCGACCTGCAGAGCGAGCGGATGGGCGCATCGGCCATGGAAAAGCTGCTGGCAGTGATTCGTGGTGAAGAGGTCGAGAAGCTGACCAAGGTCGCTCCCCAATTGATTCTGCGCTCCTCTACCCAACCGCGCACTTAAGCTCTCCCAGGCCCGTCTCGACGCTTTACTTTCCGAAGAACTTGCCATATTCTTTGGAAAACGTTTAACAAACGGCGGCGTTCACGCTGCGATAAAACGACGAGACATATGCCGAACCTTCGCTTTGCCCTGGCAGGCCTGCCTGCCATCGTGGCCATCGCGCCTGCCTTCGCGCAGGCCCAGGCCCCTACGCCCGCCACTGTGCTGACACCGATGGAGCGCGTCGCCGACTGGCAGCTCGATCATCCCGCCTTCCACGAACCGACCCACTGGGCCGAGGCAGTCGGCGACGCCGGCCTGATGGCCCTCGCCAACCTCTCCAGCAATCGCCGCTACCGCGATGCGATGGTCGCGATGGGCGTGAAGAACGGCTGGAAGCTGGGCCCGCGCACCTATCACGCGGATGACCAGGCGGTCGGCCAGACCTATGCGGAGCTCTACCTGCAGCTGCGCCAGCCCGAGATGCTGGCGCCGATGCGCGCGCAGTTCGACGACATCCTCGCCAACCCGCACGAAGGCACGCTGTTGTTCACGGAGCCCGGCAACCAGGACCGCTGGTCGTGGTGCGACGCCCTGTTCATGGGGCCACCGGCCTGGATGCGCCTGTACGCGGCCACCGGCGACCAGCGCTATCTCGATCACGCGGTCGCGCAATGGTGGCGCACCTCGGACTACCTGTACGACAAGGCCGAGCACCTCTACTACCGCGACAGCAATTACTTCGGCCAGCATGAAGCCAACGGCGCCAAGGTGTTCTGGGCGCGCGGCAACGGCTGGGTGATGGCGGGCCTGGCGCGCACCCTGCAATACCTGCCGGCGAACCACCCGTCGCGCGCGCGCTTCGAACAGCAGTTCAGGGAGATGGCGGCGAAGGTCGTGAGCCTGCAGCAGAAGGACGGCCTGTGGCGCGCCAGCCTGCTCGACCCGGCCAGCTATCCGATGCAGGAGACCAGCGGCACCGGCCTGTTCACCTATGCGCTGGCCTGGGGCCTCAACCAGGGCCTGCTCGAGCGCGCGGCCTACGAGCCGGCCGTGCTGCGGGCCTGGCAGGCCTTGAACGCCAAGGTCCAGCCGGACGGCAAGCTGACCCACGTGCAGCCGATCGGCCGCGCGCCCGGCGCTTTTACCGAAGATGCGAGCGAAGCCTACGGCATCGGCGCCTTCCTGATGGCAGGCAGCGAGATCTACCGCATGGCGCTGCTGCAGCGCGCGCCGGCGCAGACGGTCAGCGCCGCCAATCCGGGCGATTTCTATCGCGCCGACGAGAGCATCGTGGTCAAGTCGCCCGCGGCGCCGGTGGCCGTGATCGAGGCGGCGACCTCGCGCATCCTGCCGTCCCAGCGCCTCGGCGATACCCTGCTGTTCCAGGCGAACTTCGCGCCCGGCGAAAAACGTCGCTTCCTGCTGGTGCCGGCCGCCGCCATGCCGCCGCTGCCCGCCCCGGACGTCAAGGCCCACGCCCGCTTCGTGCCCGAGCGCCTCGACGATTTCGCCTGGGAGAGCGACCGCATCGCCCATCGTACCTACGGCCCCGCGATCCTGAAGGAGCCGAAGGAGCACGTCAGCAGCGGCATCGACGTCTGGGTGAAGTCGGTGCGCCGCCCGGTCCAGGACAAGTGGTACAGGCAAGGCGCCTACCACCTCGACCATGGCGAAGGCGTCGACAACTACCACGTCGGCACCGCGCGCGGCTGCGGTGGGTTGAGTGTGGTCGACGGCGGCCGCGCCTGGGATTCCAACGTCTACGCCAGCCACAGGGTGATCGCCGATGGCCCGCTGCGCGCCGTGTTCGAGCTGCGCTACGACGGCTGGAACGCCAACGGCCGCCGCATCGCGGAGACCAAGCGTATTTCGATCGACGCCGGCTCCAACTTCAGCCGCGTCGAAAGTACCTTCGACAGCGACCGTCCGGGTGCCATCGAGGCGGGTCCGGGCATCTCACTGCGCAAGGGCGATGGCCGGCTCGTGAAAGAGGACGCCGCCGGCTGGATCAGCTACTGGGAACCGGAGGCGCCGCCGCACGGCCATACGGCCTGCGCGCTGATCGTACCGGGCCAGCAGGTGCGCGCGCTGGAACTGGACGGTAACGCCCTGCTGCTCGGCCATGCGACGCCCACGAAACCCTTCGTCTACTACCTTGGCGCCGGCTGGAGCAAGAGCGGCGATTTCCCGACCCCAGCTTCGTGGGAAGCCACGGTCCGCAATGTGGCGGCGCGCCTGTCCAAACCTTTGGAGGTGACAGGACCGCAATAAGTTTTACCGTTCATTGAGAAGTCAGCCCCATAACAAACACGCGAACTGACCATGAGACACAATGCAAGCGGCAATACCGGCAACAACATCGGCAACTACAGGTGGACCATTTGCGGCCTGCTGTTCTTCGCCACCACCATCAACTACCTCGACCGGCAGGTCCTGAGCCTGCTGGCCCCTTCGCTGTCGAAGGAATTCGGCTGGTCGAACACCGACTACGCGAACATCGCCGCGGCCTTCCAGCTGGTGTATGCGGTGGCCCTGCTGTTCGCCGGCCGCGTCGTCGACCGCATCGGCACCCGGCGCGCCTATCACCTGGCGATCTTCGTCTGGTCGCTGGGTGCGATCGCCCACGCCTACTCGCTTGCCATCGGCAATGCCGTCAACAGCGTGTTCGCGACGGTCGGCCTGGCCGCGGTGCCGGCCTCGGTAGCCGGCTTCATCGTCTCGCGCGCCATCCTGGCCATCGGCGAGGCCGGCAACTTCCCGGCCGCGATCAAGGCCACCGCCGAATTCTTCCCGAAGACCGAGCGCTCCTTCGCCACCGGCATCTTCAACTCCGGCGCCAACATCGGTGCGATCCTGGCGCCGATCTCGGTGCCCGTCATCGCCAGCATCTGGGGCTGGGAAGCGGCCTTCATGTGGATCGGCGCGATCGGCTTCCTGTGGATGGCTTTCTGGGGCGGCTTGTACGAAGAACCGGGCAAGGGCCACCGCCTGGGCAAGGCCGAACTGGCCTACATCAACCACGATGCCGAGGTGCCGGACGAAGCCTGCGTCGATACGCAGACGCGCAAGGCCACCTGGGGCGAACTGCTGCGCTGCCGCCAGACCTGGGCCTTCGCCTTCGGCAAATTCATGACCGACGGGATCTGGTGGTTCTTCCTGTTCTGGCTGCCCAAGTATTTGTCTTCGGCCTACGGCATGAGCGGCACCGCGCTGTCCTTCCCGCTGACCGTCCTGTACAGCATGACCATGGTCGGCAGCATCGGCGGCGGCTGGCTGCCCAAGTACTTCATCGCGCGCGGCCGCAGCGTCTACGATGCGCGCATGAAGGCGATGCTGCTGATCGCCTTCTGCCCGCTGGTGGTGCTGCTGGCCCAGCCGCTCGGTTCCATGGGCTACTGGATTCCGGTGATCCTGATCGGTGTCGGCGCCTCCGCCCACCAGGCCTGGTCGGCCAACCTGTTCACGACCGCGTCGGACTGGTTCCCCAAGAACGCGGTCGGCTCGGTGGTCGGCATCGGCGGCCTGGCCGGCGGCATCGGCGGCGTGCTGGTCACCAAGCTGGGCGGCGCCCTGTTCGATTATTACGGCGCGCTGGGCCAGATCCAGACCGGCTACCTGATCATGTTTGCCATCTGCGCCACCGCCTACCTGGCCGCCTGGGTCGTGATGAAGCTGCTGGTACCGGTGCACAAGATGGCCGAGCTGCCGAAAGGATTGCAGAATGCCTGACACCCAAGCGATCGCCATCGAGCGCGTGGGCGACATGCGCTGCACCGTGGGCGAAAGCCCGGCCTGGAATGCGAATGAAAACGCCTGGTACTGGGTCGACATCCCGGCGAAGAAGATCTGGCGCCTGGATGCGTCCAGCGGTGCGCTGCGCAGCTGGAACACGCCCGAGATGGCGGCCTGCATCGCCTTCCGGCACGGTGGCCGTCTGATCGCCGGCATGGAGACCGGCGTCTTCAGCCTCACTCTCGGCGATGGCGACAGCGTGGAGGCGCAATTGCTGGCGTCTCCGAGCGCGGATGAGCTCACGCCCGAGATGCGCTTCAATGACGGCCGCTGCGACCGCCAGGGCCGCTTCTGGGCCGGCACCATGTTCCGCGACATGGCGGCTGCGCGTCCCGATGGGCGCCTGTACCGCTACGATGCGCGTGGATTGTCCGGCGCCGTGGTGTCGGACCTGGTGACCCAGAACGGCCTCGCCTTCTCGCCCGATGGCCGCACCATGTACCTGTCGGATTCGCACCCGACGCGCCGCCGCGTGTGGTCCTTCGATTACGACACCGATGAAGGCCTGCCGCACAATCGGCGCCTGTTCGTCGACATGGCCGGCTACACGGGCAGGCCGGATGGCGCCGCGATCGACGCCGACGGCTGCTACTGGGTGGCAGGCAACGACGACGGCTGCCTGCTGCGCTTCACGCCGCAGGGTGAGCTCGACCGCAGGATCGAGCTCCCGATGGCCAAGCCGTCGATGTGCAGTTTCGGCGGCCCCGGCCTGGACACCATGCTGGTGACCTCGATCGACCCCGGCAACGGCGCCGGCGGTCCCATGGCGGGCGCCGTGCTGCTGCTGCGGCCGGGCGTGCAGGGCGTACCGGAAGCGCCCTTCCCTGCTTAAGTTCTACTTCACGACAAGATAACAATGACCAAACCATTCAAACGCATTCTGTTCACCGGCGCCGCCGGTGGCCTGGGCCGCCGCCTGCGCGAACACCTGCACGCCTTCGCCGACATCGTGCGCTTGTCGGACCTGAACGACTTCGGCCCTGCCGGCGAGGGCGAGGAAATCGTCCTGGGCGATCTGGGCAAGCGCGAAGACGTGTTCCGCATGTGCGAGGGCGTCGACGCCGTCATCCACTTCGGCGGCGTCTCGACCGAAGAAGAGTGGGCGCCCATCATGAACGCCAACGTGCACGGCATGGTCAACCTGTACGAAGCCGTGCACACGCTGGGCATCAAGCGCGTGGTGTTCGCCAGTTCCAATCACACGGTCGGCATGTACAAGACCACCGACCTGGTCGACGCTTCGATGGCGACGCGCCCGGACGGCTACTACGGCGTGTCGAAGGTGTTCGGCGAGTCGCTGTCGCGCTATTACTGGGACCGTTTTGGCGTCGAGACCGTGTGCCTCCGCATCGGCTACTGCTTCCCGGAGCCGTCGAATCATCGCCAGGCCGTGCTGTGGCTGGCGCTGGACGATTTGGTCGAGATGCTGCGGCGCGCCCTGCTCACGCCGGCCGTCGGCCACACCATCGCTTTCTGCACCTCAGACAATCCGGGACAGTGGTGGGATAACCGCGAGGCGCGGCATCTGGGGTATGTGGCGAAGGAGAGTTCGCGCGGGTTCACGCAGCTGTACGACGGGCGGGTGGATCACTCGAATAACGAGGACATCACGCTCAAGTTTCAGGGGGGTGGGTTCTTGAATAATGGGCCGAAGTATCCGAAGTCGTAATCGTCATTCCGGGCATTGCCCGAAATGACTTCCCGCGGAAGCGGGAATCCATGCTGCGGCGATTCAGTACGCTCAGTATGGATTCCCGCCTCCGCGGGAACGACGGTTTAGCGGTCGGTTAATTCAATCGTCTGCCTCAAACGAATATCATCCGAAGCACTCCCCACCATCAGCTCGAACTTCCCGGCCTCCGCACCCCACGCCAGTTTCCAATCATAGAACGCCAGCGTCTCGCGATCGATCACGAAGCTGACCGTCTGCGTCTGCCCGGGCTGCAGCACCACCCGCTGGAAGCCCTTCAACTCCTTCAAGGGCCGCACGACGGAGGCCACCGGATCGCGCAGATACAGCTGCACCACCTCCGCCCCCGCCACCGGTCCGCTGTTCGCCAGGGTGAACGACAGGGTGAGCTTCCCGTCCGGCCCCATGCTGGTGTTCGACAGCCGCAGGTCTTTATAGGCAAAGCTCGTGTAGCTCAGCCCATGGCCAAAGGCATAGCGCGGCGTGTTCGGCGAGTCGATGTAGGCCGACTTGTAGACCACGTTCTTCTCGTCCTGCACCGGCCGGCCGGTGTTGTACTGCTGGTAGGTGATCGGGATCTGTCCCATATTGCGCGGGAAGGTCATCGGCAGCTTGGCCGACGGATTCACGTCGCCGAACAGCACGTCGGCGATTGCATGCCCGCCTTCGCTGCCCGGATGCCAGGCATACAGGATGGCCTTGGCCTGCTCGGCCACGTTCTCGAAGATCAGCGGGCGTCCGGCCATGATCACGACCACCGGCGTCTTGCCGATCGCGCGCAGCGCATCGAACAGCTCGCCCTGCCGTCCCGGCAGGCCAAGGTAGGCGCGCGACTTGGCTTCGCCCGACATGTCCCAGCTTTCGCCGACGGCGAGGACCACCACGTCCGCCGCTGCCGCCGCTTTCAAGGCGGCGTCGAAACCCTCCTTGCCGCGGCAGGCGACGTCGCAGCCGGCCGCGTAGTCGACGCGCACGCCCTGCCCGGCACGCTCGCGCACGGCGTCGACCAGGCTCGCCATCTTCGCTGCGTTCGACTGCACGATCCAGCCGCCTTCCAGGTCGCGGCGCGCGTCGGCCAGCGGCCCGATCACGGCAATCGAACGCAGGCCGGGCCGCAGCGGCAACGCATTGCCCTCGTTCTTCAGCAGCACCATCGATTCGGCGGCGATGCGGCGCGCCGCCTGGCGGTGGCGCGGGTCGTTCAGCGAGGCCCGTTCGCGCGCGGCATCGGAGAAGCGGAAGGGATCGTCGAACAGGCCCAGCTCGAACTTCTTGGTCAGCACGCGCCGCACGGCATCGTCGACCAACGCGACGTCGACCTTCCCGCTCTTCACCAGCGCGGCCAATGAGGACGAATACGCATTGCTCTCCATGTCCATGTCGCTGCCGGCGGTGATGGCCTTGGCCGCGGCATCCGTCAGGTCGCTGGCATAGCCGTGCACGACCATCTCGCGCACCGAGCCCCAGTCGCTGACGACGAAGCCCTTGAAGCCCCACTTCCCTTTCAGGATCTCGCGCTGGAGCATGGCGTTGCCGGTGGCCGGCACGCCGTTCAGCGTATTGAAGGAGTTCATGAAGGTCGCGGCGCCGGCGTCCAACGCGGCCTTGAAAGGCGGCAGATAGGTTTCGTAGAGCTGGTGCTCGCTCATGTCGACCGCGTTGTAGTCGCGCCCCGCAATCGCGGCGCCGTAGCCGGCGAAATGCTTGGCCGTCGCCATCACCGATGACGTGCCGCCCAGTTGCGCGCCCTGGAAGCCGCGCACGCGGGCGGCGGCGATGCGCGAACCCAGATAGGTATCTTCGCCGGCGCCTTCCATGACCCGGCCCCAGCGCGGATCGCGGCCGATGTCGACCATGGGCGCGAAGGTCCAGTGGATGCCGGCGCTCGACGCTTCGCGTGCGGCGATGCGCGCCGATTCCTCGATCGCTTCGAGGTCCCAGGACGCGGCTTCGCCCAGCGGCACCGGGAACACGGTCTGGTAGCCGTGGATGACGTCGAGGCCGAACAGCAGCGGGATGTGCAGGCGCGATTGCAGCGCCAGCGCCTGCACGCGGCGGGTCTCAAGCACGCCTTTGATGTTGAGCATGGAGCCGACCTTGCCGCTGCGGATGTCGCTTTCCATATTCCGTACTGCGTTGCTGTTCGGGCCCGTGCTGAACTCCTTGCCCGACAGCTGGTTCAGTTGGCCGACCTTTTCCTCGATGCTCATCTGCCGCAGCAGCGCCTCGACCCGCTGCGCGACCTCGGTTTCGCCACCGGCCCAGGCGGTACTTGCGAACGCCGCGCACACCGCGGCCAGACCCATTCGCAGCTTCCAATTCTTCTTCATCCACCCTCCTCCACAGCGTATTTAGGATAACGTTTTCTTATGTTGACGATTGGAAGGATTACTATATACTTCAGTTAAACGTTTTACAAGGCACGTAGAGGCCTCCCAACCGCTCATAAACCAGCATCAGGAGACACATGAAGCTCGTCAAGTCGACCCTGGCGGCGCTGCTCGCAAGCGCCGCATTCCTCCCCGCAGCGCTTCCCCCGGCCTTCGGCGCCACGCCATCCGCAGATGCACCGCGTCCGCCGTCCTCGCGCTACGTACCGCCGCTGGCCGACATGCCGATGAACCAGATCGTCCAGCAGCAGCTCTATCCGCAGCTCGAGTATTTGTTCGACAAGATGGTAGCCGAAAAAGAACACGTAACCATCGACGGCGTGGAGGCGCTGAAGAGCAACGACAAGTTCTTGCAGGGGAAAATCGCCAGCGGCCTGGCCCACGTGCTGCTGAACATGCGCAAGGACGATCCGCGTCTGCAGGAGCGCCTGCGCCAGTTCAGGGACATCACCGACATGACGGTGAACATGGACAACCACACCTGGGGCATCTACTACTACCTGGAAGCGCTGTACCAGCTGAAGCAGGCCGGCCTGCTGGAGCAGGCGGTCAGCCCGGCCACGCTGGCGCGCCTGAAGACCACGCTCGACTGGCATACCTTCGTCACGCCGCAGTGGGAGCTGATCAAACTGCCGACCAATTACTATGGCGTGGCCTTCAGCGTCGCGCGCCTGCGCATGCTGCTCGGCTGGGAAGACGAGAGCGCGAGCAAGGTCCTGCTCGACAAGATGATGACGCACTACGCGACTTACTCCGGCAAGTTCGGCTTTTCGGACGAGACGCCCGGTGAAGGCCGCTTCGACCGCTACAGCGTGCTGCTGGTGGCCGAGATCTGCGAGCGCTTCATCGAAACCGGCATGGAAGTCACGCCGGAACTGAAGGCCCTGCTGCGCAAGTCCGCCGACGTGGTGCTGAATTTCGCGAACACCGCCGGCGAAGGCTTCACCTGGGGCCGCAGCCTCGGCCCTTACGGCGAGACGGCGGCGCTGGAGATCCTGTCGGTGTCCGCCTATCTGGGCGTCCTCACGCCCGAAGAAAAGCAGTACGCCTATGCCTACGCCAACCGCATCGTCGCCAAGTACATGGACTTCTGGACCAATCCGGGCATGCACTCGGTCGACATGTGGAACGGCGGCCGCCGCACCGACACCTACCGCGCCAAGCACCGCATTCTGGGCGAGAACTTCTCGCTGTCGCACCAGCTGATCTTCACGAACGATTTCTGGAACGCGGCTGGCATGAAGGATGCAAAGCCGAAGACCGGCCTGCAGGCCTGGCTGGACAAGACACGCCCACGCTTTTCCACCACCTGGTTCGCGCGCGGCGACTACGACCGCGCGCTGGCCATCTACCGCGACAAGGGTCACGTTTTCAGCCTGGCGATGATCAACGGCGGCGACAGCCAGTTCGACAACAGCCCCTACTATCCGCTGCCCTTCGCGTCGGGGATTGTCGCCGGCACGCCGGACAGCGGCGCCGAACACGCCCAGTTGCTGCCGAAGTTCACGCTGGCGGACGGCACCCAGCTGCTGCCGGTCTCCTACATCAAGGACATCCGCACCGAGAACAAGGGGAACAAGGCCCGCGTCAGCTACCGCCAGGACGCGCTGGCAAAGCTCGGCAAGAAGGGCCCGCTGAAGGACGAGCGCATCAAGCTGGAGACCACCTACAGCTTCGAACCGGGTATCATCACGCGCACCGACACCTACACGCCGGCGGCGCCGCTGCAGGTGACGCGCGCCAGCCTGGAGTTCGCGTCCTGGTCGGATGCGCCGGCGCTGCAGGGCAGGACCGTGCGCTTCGGCCAGGGCGACGTCAGCGCCTTCGAAGTGAGCGGCCTGGATGCCTGCACGGTCGAGGCCACGCACGGCGCGGACCCGTACCGCGCGCCCGAAGGCGCGATGGCCAGCCATGTCAGCTGCGCCACCGAGAATTTCACCCTCGATCGTCCGCTGACGATCAAGTGGACCCTGCATTATCGTTGAAGGAAGCACGCCAATGCCGAAGACCATCCGCACCACCCTGCTGGCGCCCCTGCTGACCCTCGGCCTGCAAGCTGCGCAGGCCTGCGAGGCGCCACCGCCGGCCGTCCACGATATCGACGCCAACAGCTACTACATCGACAAGAACCACTCGATCGTCGACCCCGTGCGCAAGGCGCGCAACGTCGCCGCAACGAAACCGGTCGACGAATTCCTGGATGCGGTGGCGCGCCATGCCAGCGCCTACCAGGCCGCGCCATCGAAGCGCGAGGAGGCCCAGTGCGGCCTGCAGTGGCTGTCGTCCTGGGCGCAGCAGAACGCGATGATGGGCAAGATGACGAGCAACCAGTCCTACTACACGCGCAAGTGGGCGCTGGGCGGCCTGGCCCTCGGCTATGCCAAGCTGCGCCCGGCCGCGAACGAGGCTGAGCGCCAGGCCATCGACGCCTGGCTGAAGACGGTGGCCGATGCGACCCTGGTCCATGCGGATGCCGGCAAGGGCGTGCGCAACAACCACTATTATTGGGAGGGCCTGGCGGTGGCCGCGACCGGCGCCGTCACCGGCGACGAGCACCTAGTAGCCTGGGGCCGCAAGGTGTTCGAGCATGCGATGTCGCAGGTCGCGCCCGACGGCTCGCTGCCGCTGGAAATGGAGCGCGCCGCCAAGGCCCTGCACTACCATTCCTTCGCGGCGCAGCCGCTGGTGATGCTGGCTTCGATTCTGGATGTGCAGTCGCCCAGGCTCGACCAGCTGGTGCGCTTCACGCTGCAGGGCGCCGCCGACCCTTCCGCCATCGAGAAAGCCACCGGCATCGCCCAGGAACGGATCAAGGGCACGCCAAGCTGGAAGATCGTCTACGACCGCCACACCGGCGCTGCGGCCGCCACGCCGCCCTCCGCGGCGCTGTGGGAGCCGCGCATGGGCGGCGACATCGGCATCGCCAATCCGCTGGAGCACGTGAAGCGATGAACAAGGGACGGCCCAGCCTCGCCCTCGGCGTCGTCGAGGGGATCGAGACACGCATCCGCACCGGCGAGCTGAAGCCGGGCGACCGGCTGCCGACCGAGGCCGCAATCGTGGCGGAATACGGCGTCAGCCGCTCCGTGGTGCGCGAGGCGATCTCGCACCTGCAGGCGGCCGGGCTGGTGGAAACGCGCCACGGCATCGGCACCTTCGTGCTCGAGCCGCCGCAGCAGACCGCGCTGGCGATCCTGGAACTGCGCATGGGGATGGAAACCGAGGCGGCCGCGCTGGCGGCCGCGCGCCGCACCGAGGCCCAGCTGGCGGCGCTGCGCGAAGCGCTGGACGACATGCGCCGCGCGCAGGCCGCGGGCGAGTCGACGGTGGAGGCCGACGTGCGCTTCCATCGCATCCTTGCCGAGTCCAGCGCCAACCGCTATTTCGTCGACCTGCAGGGCCAGCTCGGCAAGGTCCTGTCCGCGCGCGAGCGGCCGCCCGGCAGCTTCGAGCGCATGCACCGCGAACACGAAGATATCGTCGATGCGATCGCGCGCCAGGACACGGACGGCGCGCGTGCCGCGATGCGCACCCACCTGTCGAACAGCGGCGAAAGGATGCGCAAGCGTTCGCTATGAAGCGGCGCGGACGGCGCCGGCCGTCTTGCGCTGGGCGGCCAGCATCGCGCCCGTATTCAACTCGATCCATTCCGCCAGCTCGCTCATCTTGCCGCTGATTTCCTCGCCCAGCGGCGTCAGCCGGTACTCGACGCGGGGCGGCGCGGCCGACTGGACGATGCGCTGCACGAAGCCGTCCTGCTCCAGCCACACCAGGGTCTGGGCCAGCATTTTTTCGCTGATGCCGCCGACCTTGCGGCGCAGCTCGCCGAAGCGCTGGGCGCCGTCGCCGAGGGCGACCAGCAGCAGCACGCCCCAGCGGCTGGTCACGTGCTTGAGCACTTCGCGCGAAGGACAGTTTTCGGAAAACAGGTCGCCGCGCGGCGGCTGGGCCGGATCTGTGTCGCTCATCTTGTTTTTCCTCCGTCGATGTCGATATCCTAAGCCAAGCGGGCGAACCCAGCCGTCGCGCTGGTGTCAGGCGTGCGCGGCCATGAAAAAACCCGCGGTGGACGGGCCAGCGCGGGTTTCGGGAATTGGGGAGTGCGAGCACCAGGCATCCCCTGGCGTCGCCTCTTGCCGGTTGCATCCGGCGTCCGCCTGCCATTGTAGGCAGGCAAACCGCTTCCGGTTACAGGCGTTTCTTCAACGAACATCCGGTTATCGCGCCACGCTATCGGTGGTGGCTGCGGCCAGATCCTGAGCCGTTTTTGTGGTCATTTAGATCACATGGGACTCAGTATAACGCAAAATTTGAACTTGTGTAGACGAGTTTGTGCGCGCCTATTCGAAGCTCGGTTCGACCGCTTCGGCAGCCGGTTCCGGCGCCGCTTCCGGAGCCGGTTTGGTGCGCGAAGCAAAGCGCTGGCGCAGGCGTTCGAGCAGGTGCGGCGCGGCCGGGATGTCGACGTTGCGGACGGTGCGCGCGCGGCGGCGCAGCAGCATCAGGGCGCCGCCCAGCGCCAGCAGCAGGGCCGCCCCGCCGCCTATCCAGCCCCAGGGCAAGCCGGACTCGGGCGCCGGCGGCGGCGCCTTTGGCTTGCGCGGCACCAGCGGCTTGATGGCGCCGATGGGCTTGGGACCGGGCGGCTCCTTGGCGACTTCCGGCGCGGGCGCGGGTGCTTCCTTGGCAGGCTCGGATGCAGGCGTGGACGTCGGCGCGCTCACGGCTGGCGCCGCGCCCAGTGTGGCCTGCAGGGACTTCACCTTGCCTTCCAGCGTGCCCAGCTTTGCCTGGAGCGCGGCATTCTTGCCGTCGAGAGCGGCGCAGACCTTGGCCTGCTCGGCTTGCTGGACGCAGGCTGCCGGGGCGGCCGGCTGCTGGGCGTGGATGGGCAGCGGCGCCGCTTTCGGTTCCGCGTGGGCGGTCTCGGTGGTTTTTTTGACAGGCTGGCGCGTCTTGGCGGGCACCGGCTGCTTTGCGCCCTCTTCTTCCGCATGCTCCGGAACCGGCTCGGGCTTGCGCATGGCAAGCGGCTTGCGTGCCGGCGCCGGCGCGGGTGCGACGATGGGCGCGGCCTTGGGCGCCGCTTCGATATGGGCCACCGGCGCCGGGACTGGAGCGGCTACCGGAGCAGGCGCCGGATTCGGATCCGGCGTCAGCCACAGCGTCGCCAGGCGCACCGAGCGCTGGCCCTTGTCGACCAGTTCCAGGTAGAGGTGCAGGTGCTCGCTGTCGACCGGCCGCAGCGAGGTCACGTGCAGGTACTGGCGGCCGTCGCGCCGCATCACCGACAGGTTCAGGTTCGCCAGCACCGGCGGCACGGCGATGCCGGCGCCGTTGTAGACCTCAGGGCTGGCCACCCGCACGGACACCGCCTGCGCAGGATCGTCGACCATTGCCAGCTCGATATCGGCGACCAGCGGCTGCCCGATGTGGGACGAAACGCGCGCCTCGCCCAGTTCGGCCGCGTGGACGGTAGCAAAAGCACTGGCAAGAACGAGCAGGGACAGGAAATGGCGGGAGCAGCGGAGCATAAGTTTCACAAATTTGAAGCCTCAGCGTCATTAACGGCCATTGCGGTACACTCTTTAGTGATACTTCCCTACCAACAAAAAGTCAGGACGTCTCTATGGATAACAGGATCGAGAAGGACAGCTTCGGCCCGATCGAGGTGCCAAGTGGACAACTGTGGGGCGCGCAGACCCAGCGCTCGCTGCATCACTTCCACATCTCGAGCGAGAAGATGGCGCCGGAACTGGTCGCCGCGCTGGCCCAGGTGAAGCGCGCCGCCGCCGCCGTCAACCGCTCGCTCGGCAAGCTGCCCGCCGACAAAGCCAACGCCATCATCGCCGCCGCCGACGAAGTGCTGGAAGGCCGCCATCCCGGCGAATTCCCGCTGTCCGTCTGGCAGACCGGCTCCGGCACCCAGAGCAACATGAACATGAACGAGGTGCTGGCCAACCGCGGCTCCGAACTGATGGGCGGCGAGCGCGGCGAGGCGCGCCTCCTGCACCCGAACGACCATGTGAACATGGGCCAGTCCTCGAACGACATGTTCCCGACCGCCATGCACGTCGCCGCGGCGGCGGCCGTCGCCAAGGACCTGCTGCCGGCGCTGGCCCAGCTGCGCGGCACCCTGAGCGTCAAGGCGCGCGATTTCGCCGACATCGTCAAGATCGGCCGCACCCACCTGCAGGACGCCACCCCGCTGACCCTGGGCCAGGAATTTTCCGGCTACGTCGCCCAGCTCGAATTCGCCGAGCAAGCCATCAAATCCACCCTGCCCGGCCTGCTGCAGCTGGCTGCCGGCGGCACCGCGGTCGGCACCGGCCTGAATGCGCATCCGGAATTCGCGAACCGCATCGCGGCCGAGATTTCCTCGCGCACCGGATTGCAATTCAAGAGCGCGCCGAACAAGTTCATGGCCCTGGCCGGCCACGATGCGATGGTGCAGGCGCACGGCGCCTTCAAGACCCTCGCCACGGCGCTGATGAAGATCGCCAACGACGTGCGCTGGATGGCCTCCGGCCCGCGCTCGGGCCTGGGCGAGATCACGATTCCCGAAAACGAGCCGGGCAGCTCGATCATGCCGGGCAAGGTCAATCCGACCCAGTGCGAGGCGATGACCATGCTGTGCTGCCAGGTATTCGGCAATGACGTCGCCCTCACCGTCGGCGGCTCCATGGGCAATTTCGAGCTGAACGTGTTCAAGCCGATGATCGCGCATAACTTCCTGCAGAGCGCGCGCCTGCTGGCCGACGGCATGCGCTCCTTCGACGAGCATTGCGCGCGCGGTATCGCACCGAACCGCAAGCGCATCGGCGAGCTGATGGAGCAGTCGCTGATGCTGGTGACCGCCCTGGCCCCGCATATCGGGTATGATCGCGCCGCGCAGATCGCCAAGACTGCCCAGCACGAGGGACTCACCCTGCGCCAGGCCGCGCTGCGGTCCGGCTTCGTCGACGAGCAGCAGTTCGAGCAGTGGATCGTGCCGATCGAGATGACGCGGCCGGATCCGGGCTGAGGCCAGGCAGGTTCGAGTGGCGGCGCACTGGCGAACTCAACGGTACGCCGTCCATTTTTAACCGAGGATAGAATGCAAACAACAACTTTTGAACTGACATCGGAGTTCATCGAACTCAACCAGCTGCTCAAGCTCGTCGGCTTTGTCGACAGCGGCGGTGCCGGCAAGAACATGGTCGCCAGCGGCGTGGTGTCGGTCGACGGCAAGAAGGAACTGCGCAAGACTGCCAAGATCCGTGCCGGCCAGGTCGTGAGCGTAGGCGATGTGCGGATCACTGTCCGCTAAAAAAGTTCCCTGCCACTCACAAAAAAAAGGTGCGTCCTGCCGGATGCACCTGCCGGGCGCACCGGATTAGCCGTCCCCGGCTGTAGGGGTCACGTTTGCGCGTTGACAAACTTGGGCAGTCCTCCTTCTCTATATTGAAGACGTATTTCGGCAAAAGGTGAGGAAGATGGAAACCCCAGACCCAAGCTCCATGACGCAGCAGCGGCTCATTGGCGACCTGCGTCTTGTCATCGAAAACGCGGAAGAACTGCTCAAGAACACCGACCATTACACCGGCCTGGTGTATCAGAGTGCGCGCGCCAAGCTGGCCATGGCGTTGAATGCGGCCAACGAAGAACTGGTCCGTTTCGAGGAGGAACAGCTGTCCCGGATGATCGAAGCCACCCGGGCCGCCAACGAACTACACCACGACAAGACCGGCGAAGAGCGCATCCTGCGCGCTTTCCAGTATCACTGACGCTGACGCTGCAGCCCACGGGCCACCGCGCCCGCGCCGGCCCCGCTTCACTTCGCGGGCGGGTCGGCTTCCCCGAGTATCCCCACGATCACCCCGTTCTCCAACCAGCCGTCCAGCCAGGCCGCGATAGGCGCGTCCTCATCCAGGTCGAAGGCCGCGTCGAGGGCGGCGCCAAAGCTTTCCCCTCCCGCTAGCCGCGCCAGCGCCGCGTGCTCCGCCGCATCGATCTCGCGCACCGCCACCTGCCAGCGTGCGCGCAGGACCAGGGCGTGGCTCGGGCCATCGGATTCTTCGCCCAGCCAGATCGCAGCCGTCGGCCAGCGCGAGGCATGCAGGCGCAGCGACGGGTGCAGGATGGCGCGGCTGGCCTCGAATTGCTGCGGGCTCAGGGACGCCAGCACGGACCGCGGGCCGCCATGTTCGTCCGCCGGCGCATCGGGCGCATACCAGGATTCGTGGACAGCCCATTCGAGCCGCGCCAGCCCGGGCAGCCAGGGACGGTCGTCGCCTTCGGCGAAGGCAGCCAGTCCGGCGCCGAAGCGGTTCAGGTCCGGGTCCTGCGCCGGGTGGGCGCGTCCGTAGGCACGCGCCAGAGCCTCGAAGGCCTCCTCGCCGATCCGCTTGCGCAGCACGGGATAGGCGCTCGCCAGCGCGCGGCGCCAGGCGCCGGCGAGGTTGCCGCGGTAGATGCCCAGGCGGGCGGCATCGCCCTTCAGTTGGGGCGCCAGCAGGGGCAGATGGGCGCTGTCGGCCAGGGCGGCGCCGAAGCTTTGCTGCAGGTCTGCCAGCGCATTGCTGTCCGCCGGCGGGAAGGAAGGCGGCTGCTCCGGCACAGCGGGCAAAAACGCCGGCATCGCTTCGGCGGCGATCCGCTCCGCTTCCCGCGCCTCGTCCAGCAGCACCTCGAGCGCCGGCACGTCCGTATCCCACTCGACCAGGGTCGGCACCGCGCCGAAGCGCCTTAGCGCCTCGCGGTACAGCGACCACACGGGCGGCGCGATGCGGTCGCCATGGTGGTCGATGACGGCCAGCTCCGTGACCAGGTGCCCGCCCAGGTGCAGTTCGCCGACCGTCCCCGGCGGCAGGCCGGCCAGCGTATCCAGCGCGGCAAGCGCGTCCTCGCCGTGGTTGCACTGGTTAACGTAGAGATTGTTCACGTCGAGCAGGATGGCGCAGCCGGTGCGGCGCGCCAGCGCGGCCAGGAACTCGGCTTCGCTCATCGCGTCGCCGGCAAAGCGGAGATAGGTGGAGACGTTTTCGACCAGGATGCGCCGCTTCAGCACGTCCTGGACTCGCTCGACGCGGGCGGCGACCAGGGCCAGGGCCGCGCTATCGAGGCGCAGCGGCAGCAGGTCGTTCAGCTGGCGGTCGCGCAGCGCGCTCCAGCTCAGGTGCTCGGAGACGAGGGCCGGTTCGATCGCCCCGGCCAGCTGGCGCACGCGCTCCAGATGGTCTTCGGAAAAGCCGTGGCTTGACCCAAGGCCGAGCCCGACGCCGTGCAGGCTGAGGGGATAGTCGCGCCGCAGCGATTGCAGCACATGCCAGTCCCAGCCCGAGCGGGCCAGGTAATTTTCCGTATGAACTTCTAGCCAGCCGAGCGGCGGCCGCTCTTCCATCAGCTGGCGGTAGTGCGGCACGCGCAGGCCGATGCCGACGCCGCGCACCGGGTGCGCTGTCACGGGTTTATTTTTTCTGCTGCGGCGGGTTCAGCTTGCCGCCGGACTTCTCGCAGCTGCCCTTGGGGACGGTGCGCCATTCGGTGGGGTCGTTGTCGACCGCGGCCTGGCCGGCGCAGCCATGGGTGGCGGTGCCGCAATCGTTCTGGCCGGCCTTGGCCACGCCATAGCATTTTTCCTGCTCGCCTTTCGGCTGCATGTCCATCTGGCCATTGGCCGAGGCATTGGCGGCGCACACGCTCGCGAGCGCGGCAGCAACGAGTGCCTGACGTTTATTCATGTGGGAGTCTCCTTCGAAATGCGTACACCGGCGGGGTCGGCCTTTGTGGCTGCGCGTTGGCAGCAATGGTGGCGGCAAGAGCGGATCTGTTGTGCGGCCTGCCTCGCGCCGGGTACGTGGCTGTTTTAACGCACCGGGCCGCGATCCTGTTGACGCGCCCGGTTGATTTTTATCGGCCTGCTGCCGGCTTGCGGCTCAGGCAGTTGTATTGACGTGCTTGCCCAGATGCGCCGGCAGGTTAGGCGCCGGCGAAGCAGCCTGGACGGCTTCCAGCAGTTGGTTGGCGGTCGATGCCTGCACGTCCTGCGCTTTCTTGAGCATGGCGATGCCCACATCCTGGCGGGTGCCGGTGTCGGCGATACTGGTGGCGAGTTTGGCAATACCCATGACGTCCATGACGATCTCCTGTGTGAGGGCGAATTACATGCCCAATGCGGGTCATCCTCTTTTAACGGCGGTCCCGGCCAGAACTTTAGAGCGCCGAGGCCTCCGCCAGAATAGCCTGTAGCTGTTCAGGAAAGGCCGGTTTGAGCAAATGATGGTCGAAACCGGCGGCGCGCGAGCGGGCGCGGTCGTCCTCGGCGCCCCAGCCGGTCAGCGCCACCAGGCGCAAGCCATGCATGCCGGGCAAGCCGCGCAGGGCCTGCGCCGTCTGGTAGCCATCCATGCGCGGCATGCCGATATCGAGGAAGGCCAGCTGCGGGCGGAACTCGGCGCCGATACGCACCGCCTCTTCGCCCTCATAGGCAACGCGCACCTCATGGCCGGCGAGCCGCAGCAGGATGGCAAGGGTATCGGCAGCGTCGACGTTGTCGTCCGCCACCAAGACCCGCAACGCATCCGGCGCCAGCGCCACGGCATCGGCCTGCGCCGCGCCGTCCTGAGCATCGGCGCCGGGCGGGGCGGCAAGCGGCAGGCGAACGGTGAAGGTGCTGCCCTGCCCCGGGCCCGGACTGGACGCGGTCACGCTGCCGCCATGCAGGGACACCAGGTGGCGAACCAGCGACAGGCCGATGCCCAGGCCCCCTTTCGAAATGCCGATGCTCTGCGGCGCCTGGGCGAACATATCGAACACGGCCTCGAGCGCCTCCGGCGCGATCCCGATGCCGGTATCGAGCACCTGGATCACCGCCATGCCGCCCTCGGTATGCGCCGACACCGTGATCCTGCCGTCCTGCGGCGTGTACTTGGCGGCGTTCGACAGCAGATTGCTCAGCACCTGGCTCAGGCGCACGGCATCCACGTCCAGCCACACCGGCTCCTCGGGCAGGCGCAGCCCCAGCGTGTGCCCGGCGGCCTGGATCAGGGGCAGGCTGGTCTCGACCGCGCTGGCCGCAACGCTCTGCAGGTCGACGCGCTCGATCTTCAGCACCACCTTGCCGCTCGAGATGCGGGCAATATCCAGCAGGTCGTTGATGAGGTGGACCATGTGCCCGACCTGGCGCTCCATGGTCGCACGCACCTTGTCCATCAGTCCAGGCTTGTCCGCGCCCAGGCGCAGCAGTTCGAGGGCGTTGCGGATCGGCGCCAGCGGATTGCGCAGCTCGTGCGCCAGGGTCGCCAGGAATTCCGACTTGCGGCGGTCCGCTTCGCGCAGCGCCTCGGTCGAGCGCACGCGCTCGATGTGCGCCCAGCAGCGGTCCACCACCGCCTCCACCAGGGCCACCTCCTCGGCGGTCCAGGTGCGCGGCTGCTGCTGGTGGACTGCCATCATGGCCACCAGCCGGCCCTGCTTGACCAGGGGGCAGCAGATGATGGCCTTGATGCCGATGAGGTTGAACATCTCGAAGCCGTCGCCCGGCGCCAGCTCGCGGTCGACGTCGTTGATCAGCAGCGTGCGGCCGACCCGCAGGTTCGACGTAGCGCGCGAGCCGAACAGATCGAGCGAATACACCCCAACCGTGCTGATCGCGCCCTCGACCCGCCAGTCATGACGGATGGTGAAGCGGTCGTTATCCGCCTCCAGGTCGGCGTAGGCAACCCGGGTGGCGTCCAGGTATTCGCCGAGCAGGCGGGTGCTGTGCTCCATGATCGCCTTCGGTTCCGCGGCCAGGCGCGTCGCTTCGCCGATCGCGTCCAGCAGGCGCAGGCGCTTTTCGACGCGGTCGCGCTCCTGCTGCGAACGGACCTTGTCGGTCGTCTCGGTGCAGACGCACACCACGCCGGCGATGCCGCCGGACTCATCGCGCACCGGGCTGGTGGAAAAGCTCGCATACATCAGCTCGGGGAAGCCGTTGCGCATCAGCGTGAAGGGGGTGTCCTCGAACCACAGCGATTCGCCCTGCAGCGTGGCGGCCAGCATGGGGCCGACCTGGTCCCAGACATCCGCCCAGACTTCGCGGAAAGGCTTGCCGAGCACCTGGCGCGCATCGTCCGCCCTGGCGCCGAGGATCTTGCGGTAGCTGTCGTTGAAGAGCAGGCAGAGTTCCGGGCCCCACGCGACATACATCGGGTGACGCGCATTCATCATCATGCCGGCCACGGTGCGCAGCGACTGCGGCCAGGTTTCCAGCGCCCCCAGCGGGGTGGCGGCCCAGTCCAGGCTGCGCAGGACGGCGCCCATCTCGCCCCCGCCCGAAGCAAAGCTCAGGTTGGCGTCGACAAAACCGGCGGGTGGCGCATTCTGCATGGTGATGCGGCAGCCAACAGGCCGCCTTGAAAGATAAACAAGCCGAACGATAGCATTTTTACCCGCTGCGTGTGGCGCCGGGCGGCGCTCGCGGCCGCTCAGGCGTCCAGCCGCCGCCTCAGCCAGCGCAGGACCGCGGCCGGCTGGTCGAGGGCCAGCCAGGCGATGTCGCGCCCAAGGTCCGCCGGCGCCGCCACGCTGGACGCCACCGCGACCACGTTCGCATCCTCCGGGTACATCGCGCTGCGTCCCAGCTCGGGCCGGAACACTTCGAGCTTGGGGATCGCCGCCCATTTGTAGCCCTCGACCAGGGTCAGGTCGGCCGGCGCCAGGCGCGCGAGGTGCTCCTCCAGCGAGGGCTCGGGCGCGCCGCGCAGCTCGTGCTGGATCGCGAAGCGGTAGGGAGAGGCGATCATGACCTCGCCGGCGCCGGCCATGCGCAGGCGCGCGCTGTCCTTGTGCGGCGGCTCCAGCACGATGTCGTGGTGGCTGTGCTTGATGACGTTGACGCGCAGGCCCTCGGCCGCCAGCTGGCCGACCAGGTATTCCAGCAGCGTGGTCTTGCCGCTGCCGGACCAGCCGATCACGCCCAGCACCTGGCCGCCGGCGGCCCTGCCCGCCTCAGTAGGCGACACGGTAGCGGACGCCGCGGTAATTCATCACGGCCGCCTTCGGCAACAGCTTCTCCAGCACCAGTCCGGGCGCGACCTCCTCGCCTTCGTGGCGCAGGGTCTTGTCGACCAGCAGCAGGCGGTCCGCCGGATTGGCCGAATACATGTAGCCGCCGAAGCTCACGCGCGGGACGTCGCGCTGCATGGTGTCGGGCAGCTGGTGCAGGTAAGGCAGGCTGTCTTCGGGCGACGGCGCCAGGGCTGGTGCCGGTGCGGCGCTGGCTGGACGCGGCGGCGTTGCGGCGGCGACTGCAGGCGGCGCTGGCGGCGTGGCGACCGGGGTGTGCGCCGGGGCCGTGGATGCGAGGGCATCGGCCCCGGCCCTGCTGCTGGCGACCGGCGGCGTGGTGCGTGCGGGCGGCTCGGCCGCGTGCGCGGGACGCGGCGGCGCAGGCGGTGCGCTGACTTGCAGCGTATCCGAGGCGGCGCCTGCGGCAAGCGAAGGCGCAGCTGGCGCGCGAACAGGCGCATCCGGCACGGCAGGAGCAGCGGACGGCGCGGCGGCACCCGGCGTCGCCGTCAACGCCGCGGACGGCACAGCCGGCGCCGGCGACCGCTGCCACACGAACAGCCCACCCAGCACCACCACCAGCACCCCCGCCCCCAGGCCGATGAACAGCGGCTTGCGGCTGGCAGCCATGCCCGGCTGGGCGGCCTGCAGCGGCTGCGGCGCGTGGATGGTGGGCGCGTTGCCCAGCTGGCGCTCGGCCTGGGCCTTCTTCAGGGCTTCGAGGATGTATGACATATTATTTTCCCGTCCCGCTGGAAGCCAGCAGGCGCGGTTCGTCCACCCCGCTCAGCTGGTTCAGGCGCATGAAGGTCCGCGGCCCGGCCACGCCGTCCGCTTTCAGGTTCTGCCTGGCCTGGAAAGTGCGCAGCAGGCGGCGCGTGGGCTCGTCCAGCGGCCGCTCGGTGCGCGGCGCTTCGAGCTTGTTCAGTTCCGCCAGGCGGCCGGCGATCCAGTCCACGTCCGGGCCGGTGTCGCCGGGGTGGATTTCGTCGCGGAAGGCGCGCGGCTGCTTCCACAGGGTCGTGAATTCGCCGTCGAAGCGGGTCGCCAGCGCGCCCAGGCTCACCTTCTGGCGCTGGCCGTTCACGCTCAGCACCGCGCTGTCGGCATCCATCGAGGACAACACCGCATAGCCGAGGTTCTGGCCGTCGTGCAGGGCGACGATGGCCGGGCGGTCGAGCAGGCGCAGTTCGTAGATGCCGCCGCGCCCCTGGTAGCAGCGCAGGTTCAGCTTGGGCGCGCCCTGGCAGGGTTCGTCCGTCGGCAACTGCTGGCCCCATAGGGCGCCCAGCTCGCGCAGGGCTTCGGTGTGGGTGGCCAGCAGCAGCGGTTTGGACGTGGTTCCCCCGACAGGAATCGAAGCGCTGCCTTTGAGAGGCTTCTGTGCCGGCTGCACGGCATTCTTCGCAAGCTGTGGCGCAGGCGCGGTCGAAGCGGCAGGCGCCGGCGGCGCGGCAGCACGCGGCACCGCCTGCCACGCCGCGGCGCTGATCGCCGCCCCGGCCAGCACCCCGCCCGCCACCAGCGGCCAGCGCATCGGGGGGCGCTGTACAGGCGCTTCGTTCGCGAACACTTCCTCGGCCGCGCGGCGCAGGATCTTCGGCGTCACCACGCTGCTGTTCTCGACGTAGGCGCCAAGCAGCGCGCGGTCGCACAGCAGGTTGATGCGGCGCGGAACGCCCTGCGTGAGGCGGTGGATCAGCGGCGCCAGCGAGCCGGGAATCGGGTTGCCCGGATGCGCGCCCGCCACCGTCAGGCGGTGCGTGACGTAGGCGCCGGTCTCGGATTCGGACAGCGGCCCCAGGTGGTAGCGCGCGATCACGCGCTGGGCCAATTGCTCCAGCTCGGGCTGGGCCAGCATGCTGCGCAGCTCGGGCTGGCCGATCAGGATGATCTGCAGCAGCTTGCGCTCGCTGGTCTCCAGGTTGGTCAGCAGGCGCAGCTGTTCCAATACCTGGGGCGACAGGTTCTGCGCTTCGTCGATCACCAGCACGTTGTTGTTGCCCTGGGCGTGGCTGTCCAGCAGGTATCCGTTGATCGCATCGACATAACTCTTCACGCCCAGCGCACCGGCGGATGCGGGCGGCAGCTCGATGCGGAACTCGTCGCAGATGGTCAGCAGCAATTCCTCGACCGTCAGCTTGGGGTTGAAGATATAGGCCAGGCGGCAATTGTCGGGGATCTGCTCGATGAAGCAGCGGCAGACCGTGGTCTTGCCGGCGCCGATCTCGCCCGTCAGCAGGACGAAGCCGCCGCCGCTGCCGATGCCGTAGAGCAGGTGCGCCAGCGCCTCACGGTGGCGCTCGCTCATGAAGAGATAGCGCGGGTCGGGCGCGATCGAGAACGGCTGTTGCTTCAGATTGAAGTAGCTGGTGTACATACCAAGGAATACCCTAGCGGCCGGGCGGCAGCGGTTTGAACTTCGCGCAGTATATTTTGCTTTTGCTATTGTAGTAAGCGATCTTGCTGCCGGAGGCGGAAACCCGCAAAGGATATTGGGAACTATCTGCCGGCGGGTAGCGCACGCCGACCGCGCCGCGGATCGCCTGCTCCAGCTGGTCCGGCGGCACTTCGGCCACCGCAACCAGGAACACCAGTTCGCTGGTATCGTCGCTGACCATCACCTCGGTGACAGGCGCGCCCCACAGGGTGGCTTCGCCGGTGCGGAACCAGAAGGCCCCGCCCTCGTGCTTGTACGGGGCGCCGAAATGGCTGCTGAGCCAGGAATAGAAGTATTTGTTGTCGATCTGGTCCCGGCACAGCAGTGCGCCGCCGATCACGGGGCCGAAGGTGGATGGCTGCTTGTCCTGGGTCTGGGCGGACGCCGCGCCGGCGAGGATCGCCAGAAGCAGCGGCAACAGCCGCAAGGCCGTCACAGCTTGGACAGCCATGCGCGGTTGGCGGCGATCTTCGCCTTCACCGACGCCGGCAGGGCGTCGTAGCAGCCGGGATGCTGCTTGAGGGCGTGCTCGCGCACTTCCTTCTCCATGCCATTGACGAGGAATACATAGACGGGGGCACCTTCCGCATTCTTGCGTGTGCCCAGATAGCGAATCACGATGGGTCTCCTTGCACGAGCCATCCATTATGACATCCGTGCCCCGATCCGGCCATTCGCGGCGCGCAAGCGTCCTTCAGGGGGCGGTGCTGCCGATCTCGCGGTAGGTGTCGTCGTTGCGCTCCAGCCACATCTGCAGCAGTTCGCGGTTGTCATGCTGCCAAGGGTGAAAGCGCGGCGACAGGTAGTCCAGGCTGGGCTTCAGCAGGCTCCAGGCCAGGCCGCGGCGCCCGAACCACATGCGCGCGGCGCTGGTCCAGGTGCCCAGGCGCCAGAGGGCGCCGTCGCGCCGCAGGTTGTGGACGGTCTGCAGCGTGGTGTCCATCCAGAACACCAGGCTCACGTGCAGGAACCACAGCACCCGTTTCAGGTAGCCGCCGCCGGCCGCGCGGTAGACGTCGAAGGCGACCGCCTTGTGTTCGAGTTCCTCGGCCGCGTGCCAGTTCCACAGCGTGCGCAGCTGCGGATCGGCGCCGTCCAGCCAGGCCTGGTTGCGCAGCACGTAGTCGGCCAGCATGGCCGTGTAGTGTTCCAGCGCGCAGGTGATGGCCAGGCGATCCGGCACCGGCAGCTTGCGGATGCGCTCCACGCGCACCTTGATCGACGGCTCCATCGTGTAGTCGAAGCCCTGGCGCGCCAGCTCGGCGTTGTACTGCTGGTGCACGAAGCGGTGGCTGGCTTCTTGGCCGACGAAGTCCTTCACCTCGGCGCGCAGCACCGGGTCGAGGATGGCTTCGGGCGGCGCCGCACGGACGCTGTCGATGAACATCTGCTCCCCGATCGGGAAACTCATCGACAACGCATTCAGGAAGGCGGTGCGATAGACGTCGCCGCCCAACCAGTGGCGCGGAAAGCCCTGGGACAGGTCGACATTCAGCTTGCGGACGGTTAGCGAGGACATCCAATCAATATACACCCGCACAAGCCGCACGGCGCCTCTCAAAACCGAAGGTTCATTCGAAATTCCAGGGCCGGCCGCCGCACCGCTCAGCCCTGGTCTTTTGCACTTCGCGCCGCGTTTTTGCACGTCTGTCGTTTTTCGCATGCAGACAAGGCAGGCTTGCCCTATCGTTCAGGCTCCCGGCACCGCCGCACATTCAAGCATAACAACGAGATCATGAAGACCGCCATCAAACTGACCGCCATTGCCGCCGCCCTCACCTGCGCCACCCTCGCCAGCCACGCCAGCTTCGCCCAGCCGCAACAGGCGCAAGCCGCCGGCATCGTCACCGAGCAGCGCCAGGTCGGCGCCTTCAGCGCGATCGAGCTGGCCGGTCCCTACCGCGTGATCGTCGACGCCCAGGCGCGCCAGGCCGTGACGGTGTCGGGCGAGCGCAAGGAGCTGGACGGCATGGAAGTCCTGGTGCGCGGCGACACCCTGATCGTGCGTCCGGTCTCGCGCGTCAGCTTCTCCTTCAGCTTCGGCAAGCGCCGCGAGACCACCACGGTCACGATCGGCGCCGCCGGCCTGAAAAGCCTGCGCATGAGCGGCAGCGGCGACGTCGACCTGGCCCACGCAAGCGGCGAGCGCTTCACCCTGGCCAGCACCGGCCCCGGCGACCTGCACGCCGACGGCGCGGTGCGCCAGCTGGTGGTGGAAAGCAGCGGCAGCGGGGACCTCGACCTGCGCGGCCTGAAGGCCGGCGACGCCAACGTCAGCATGCATGGCCCCGGCGACGTGCGCCTGGCCGGCGTCGGCAACGAACTGGCGGCCGAGATGAGCGGCTCGGGCGACCTGGAAGCCGACGGCCTGCGCGCCTCGCGCGTGACGGCGCGCATGCGCGGTCCGGGCGAGCTGAAACTGTCCGGCAGCAGCCGTGAGCTGAGCCTGGAGAGCAGCGGCTCGGGCGACTTCGAAGGCTGCGACCTGGCGGTCGAAAGCGTGCGCAGCGTACAGCGCGGCCCGGGCAGTGCCTGCATCGCCGGGAACATCCGCAAGTTCGAGGCCGAAGTCCATGGTTCCGGCGAACTGACTGCGCGCGGCCTGAACGCCGCGGCCAGCCAGCTGCGCCTGGGCGGCCCCGGCAACGCGGAGCTTGGCGGCAGTATCGGCAACCTGACGCTCGAATCGAGCGGCTCCGGCGACATGAACGGCGACAGCCTGAAGGTGGGCAAGGCCATCGTCCGCAGCCGCGGCCCGGGCGGCGTGAAGCTGCAGAACGTGTCGGACACCCTGGACGCCGAAATGCACGGCTCCGGCGAGCTGGAAGCCGGCATGTCCGGCAAGCGCCTGCTGCTCAAGATGGACGGCCCCGGCAACGCCCGCATCGCCGGCAGCGTAGCCGCGGTGAGCGTCCAGATCAACGGCTCCGGCAGCCTCGAAGGCCGCCGCCTGAACGTCGGCCAGACCGATATCTCGGTACGCGGCCCGGGCAGCGCCTCGGTCAACGTGGTCGGCAACGGCAAGGGCGATGCCCGCGGCCTTGGCCAGCTGCTGCTGGTCGACCGCAGCGGCTCGCACCATCAATAAAAGTGAAAGCCCTCCTCAACGTTCTTGAAACCCGGCTGCTGCGGCGGCCGGGCTGGCTGCGGATGCCGTCCGCGCCGGCCATCCTCGTCTCCGACAGCGGCTTCACGGTGCGCGGCCTGGCCGTGCCCTGGGATGCGGTGAGCCGGATCAGGGCCTGGCGCGGCGATCCTTCGGGCGGCGCCCAGCCCTGGCGCGACCTGCACGGCGACATCTGCCTCGACATCGCCGCCGACATCGACGCCCGCATCATCACTCTCAGCGAGGCCCAGCGCGGCTTCGACGATTTCGTCGCCATGGCCGACCGCAAGATGACCTTCCCGCTCGGCTGGTGGGACCATCTCGGCGGACCCGGCACGCGGCGCCAGGGCGTCACCCTGTTCGACCGGCTCCGCCGCGCTGGCGGCATTGTTATTTAAAATGGAATTCTAAAACCAAAATATCAGAAATTATCTTTCTTCCGATATCAGTCAAGATGACCTCACTGTCAACCACGAGGAGGTCATCATGCAAAGCAAGTCCACCCATTCCAACACCCCTAACCGCGTCGCGCTCGTCACCGGCGCTTCGCGCGGCATCGGCGCCGCCATCGCCCGGCGCCTGGCGCGCGACGGCTTCGCGGTCGCCGTCAATTACGCCAGCAAGGAAGCCGAAGCCGCCGCCGTGGTGGCCTCGATCGAGCAGGAAGGCGGCCGCGCACTGGCCGTGCGCGCCGACGTCGCCAGCGCCGCCGACGTCAAACGCATGTTCGCCATCGTCGAAGAGCAGCTCGGCCGCATCGACGTCCTCGTCAACAATGCCGGCGTCCTGCCTTACGTGACCATCGCTGAGACCAGCGACGAGGTGTTCGAACGGACCTTCGCGATCAACGTGCAGGGGACCTTCAACACCATGCGCGATGCCTACACCCGCCTGAACGACGGCGGCCGCATCGTCAACTTCTCGACCAGCGTGCTGCACATGGCGCCGCCGACCTACGGCGTGTACGTCGCCACCAAGGCCGCGGTGGAGGCCCTCGGCCGCGTGTTCACCAAGGAGCTGCGCGGGCGCGGCATCACCTGCAATGCCGTGGCGCCGGGTCCGGTGGCGACCGAGCTGTTCCTGGACGGGAAGACCGACGAGCAGATCCAGCAGGCCGCCGCCATGGCGCCGCTGGGGCGTCTCGGCCAGCCCGAGGACATTGCCGGCGTCGTGTCCTTCCTCGCGGGCCCGGATGCCGCCTGGGTCAATGGCCAGGTGCTGCGCGCGAACGGAGGTCTGGCATGAACCCGAAAATCATCCTGATCACCGGCGCCGGCAGCGGCATCGGCAAGCTGTCGGCCCAGTCGCTCGCGCAAGCCGGGCACACCGTGTACGCCTCGATGCGCGACATCGGCGGCCGCAATGCCGGCCGCGCCCACGAAATGCGCGCCTGGGCCGAGGCCGAGGGCCTGCGCCTGATCCCGATCGAGCTGGACGTTCTGTCGCAGGCGTCCGCCGATGCCGCCGTTGACGCCATCCTGAGCGAGCAGGGCCGCCTCGATGTGCTGGTGCAGAACGCCGGCCACCTGGCCGTAGGCCCCGCCGAAGCCTTCAGCGCCGAAGAAACCATGGCGGTCCTCGACACCAACTACGTCGGCGCCCACCGTGTCAGCCGCGCCGCCCTTCCGCAGATGCGCGCCCAGGAATCCGGCCTGCTGCTGTGGATCTCGAGCACCACCACGAAGGGCGGCTTCCCGCCCTTCCTCGGCCCTTACGGCGCGGCCAAGGCGGCAATGGATTCGCTGGCAGTATCGATGTCCTACGAAGTCGCGCGCTTCAACATCGAAACAGCGATCGTGGTGCCGGGCGCATTCACCCACGGCACCGAGCACTTCCCCAGCGCCGGCAAGCCGAAGGACGAAGCGCGCAGCGCGGCCTATGCCCGCTACGACGGCGTGATGGACCAGGTGGGCGAGCGCCTGTCGGCCCTGACGCCGCCGGAAGCCGATCCGCAGGCGGTGGCGGACGAACTGGTGCGCATCGTCGGTCTGCCGCATGGCCAGCGGCCCTTCCGCACGGTGGTCGACTTCATCGGCGACGGCGCGCGCGAGGTGCTGGAAGTAGCGGAAGCGGTGCGCATCGACTTCGCCCAACGGATCGGCATCGCCGACCTGCTGGCGCCGTCGCGGCCCGCCGTATAATCGGCGGCGTGCACACGGGAGGATGAGGAAGACGATGACGCAGATGGACCGGTTCCAGGAGATGCAGATCTTTGTCCGCATCGTCGAGCGCCGCAGCTTCACGCAGGCGGCCGAGGATCTGCTGCTGCCGCGCGCCACCGTCACCAATGCCATCAAGCGCCTTGAGTCCCGGCTTGGCGCCCGCCTGCTGGAGCGCACCACGCGGGTGGTCAACCCGACCCAGGACGGCGAGGCCTACTACCAGCGCTGCGTGCGCCTTCTGGCCGATCTCGACGAAGCCGAAGGCGCCTTCCGCGACACCGAGCCGGCCGGGGTGCTGCGCGTGAACCTGCAGCCCACGCTGGCCGAGCATTTCGTGTTCCCTGCCATGCCGGCTTTCCTGGCGCGCCACCCGCGCATCACGCTGCACGCGGGCGAAGGGGACCGGCTGGTCGACCTGGTGCGCGAGGGTGTCGACTGCGTGCTGCGCGCCGGCCAGCTGCACGATTCCTCGATGGTGGCGCGGCGCGCGGCCAACCTGGAACAGCTGACCGTGGCCAGCCCCGCCTATCTGGAACGCTTCGGCGAGCCGCGCGAACTGGCCGATCTTGCGCGCCACCGGGCCGTCCATTACGTGTCCACCGCCACCGGCCGCCCTTATCCGCTCGAGTTCATGACGGACGATGGCCTGAAACTGGCGCTGCCCCCGGCCGCGGTATCGGTCGCGGGCGCCTCGGCCTACACCGCGGCGGCGCTGGCCGGACTGGGCCTGGTGCAGGTGCCGCGCTATCGCATCGACGGCGAGCTGGCGGCAGGACGCCTGCGCATCGTCCTGCCCGGACTGCCGCCGCCGACGCTGCCGGTATCGGTGCTGTATCCGCGCCAGCGCCAGCTGTCGGCGCGGGTGCGGGTGTTCGCGGACTGGCTGCTGCAGTGCTTCGCGGAGCAGCCGCGCATGCCCTGATCCCGTGCTAATGTATCGGTGCCTCAAAATAACAACAGGGACACCATGACCTCAGCAAGCACACGTATCGCACTGCTCTGTGCGATGACCATCGCCGGCATCGCCCAGGCCCAGACCGCACCTCCCACGCCGCAATATCCCGCCCTGCCCTCGGAGACCCCGGCCGAATTCAACGCCCCCACCGTCGGCTTCAACTACGTCAAGCGCAGCGTGATGATCCCGATGCGCGACGGCACCCGCCTGAACACCGTCATCATCGTGCCGAAGGGCGCCCAGAACGCGCCCATCCTGCTGACCCGCACGCCCTACGACGCCTCCAGCCTGACCAGCCACGCCGAGAGCTCGGACCTGGAATCCATCCTGAGCGGCTACGACAATGCCGCCGACGTGATCGTCCAGGGCGGCTACATCCGCGTGGTGCAGGACGTGCGCGGCAAGTACGGTTCGGAAGGCGACTACGTGATGAACCGGCCGCTGTCCGGCCCCTTGAACCCGACCCCGGTCGACCACTCGACCGATACGTACGACACCATCGACTGGCTGATCAAGAACATCCCCGAGACCAATGGCCGCGTCGGCATCATCGGCATCTCCTACGACGGCTTCCTGCCGCTGATGGCGCTGGTGAATCCGCACCCGGCGCTGAAGGCGGCGGTGCCGATGAACCCCATGGTCGACGGCTGGATGGGCGACGACTGGTTCCACCACGGCGCCTTCCGCCAGATCAACCTGTCCTACATCATGGAGCAGGTGGTCACGCGCGGTAACTCCGCCAAGTGGTACACCTCGAACTACGACGACTACGACATGTACATGCGCGCCGGATCCGCCGGCGAGCTGGCGCGCCAGCGCGGCCTCGAACAGAGCGGCTTCTGGCGCAAAGTGGTGCAGCACCCGAGCTACGACAGCTTCTGGCAGCAGCAGGCTATGGACAAGATCCTGGCCAGGCAGCCGGTCACGGTGCCGACCCTGCTGGTGCACAGCCTGTGGGACGCCGAGGACATCTACGGCCCCGTCGCCGTCTACAAGGCGATCAAGCCGAACGACAGGAACAACCTGGTCCACCTGACGCTCGGTCCGTGGAACCACGGCGGCGCGATCGGCGACGGCAGCAGCCTGGGCGCGCTGAAGTTCGGCAGCGATACGGCCCTGTACTGGCGCCAGGCGGTGCTGCGGCCCTTCCTCGACCGCCACCTGAAAGGCAACGAGGCCACGCCCGACATCCCGACCGTGACGGCTTTCGAGACCGGCACCAACCAGTGGCGCAACCTGGCGTCGTGGCCGAGTGCGGCCAAGCCGGTTGCGCTGCGCCTGGCCGCCGGCCAGAAGGCGGTGCTGGGCGCCGCCGCCGATGCGAAGGCCTACGACGAATACGTCTCCGACCCCGCCAAGCCGGTGCCCTTCCGCCAGCGCCCGATCCCGCCCTACGGCTACGACGAAGCCAAGGGACAAAGCTGGCCGCGCTGGCTGGCCGACGACCAGCGCGAAGCCTCGGGCCGCACCGACGTCGCAACCTTCGTCTCGGATGTGCTGACCGCGCCGGTGAAGATCAGCGGCGAGCCGATCGCCAACCTGGTCGCCTCGACCAGCGGCACCGATTCGGATTGGGTGGTCAAGCTGATCGACGTCTACCCGGACCAGGTGGGCAGCCAGCCGGCGATGGGCGGCTACCAGCTGATGATCTCGGGCGACATCTTCCGTGGCCGCTACCGCGAGGGCTACGACAAGCCGAAGCCGCTGGCCGCCAACAAGCCGCTGTCCTACCGCTTCGGCCTGCCGACCGCGAACCACGTCTTCCTGCCTGGCCACCGCATCATGGTGCAGGTGCAGTCGAGCTGGTTCCCGCTCTATGACCGCAATCCGCAGACCTACGTCGAGAACATCTTCCTGGCCAAGCCGGAGGATTACAAAAAGGCGACGCAGCGGATCTATCACAGCAGCTTCATCGAGCTGCCGGTGGTGGACACCGCGGTGGCGCGCTGACGGTGGCCGGCCTCGCCACCTATCGCGGCAGCTGCCATTGCGGCGCGGTCCGTTTCGAGGCCGACATCGACCTCTCACAGGGCACGATCCGCTGCAACTGCACGCTGTGCACCAAGCTGCGCAACTGGGCGGCGATCGTCCCTGCGGACCGTTTCCGCCTGCTGCAGGGCGAGGCGGCGCTGTCCGAGTACCGCTGCAACACGCGCACCGAGCAGCATGTTTTCTGCTCGGCCTGCGGCGTGCGGCCCTTCGGCAAAGGCACATCGCCGCGCTGGGGCGCGTATGTGGCGGTGAGCGTCAACTGCCTGGACGACGTACCGGCGGACATACTGGCGGCGGCCCCCGTCGCTTATCTCGACGGCCGCAACGACAACTGGTCGACACCTCCGTCCGACATCCGCAATCTCTAGCGCATCGCCGTGTCGAGGTAATGCACCTTGCTGCGCACGTAGAAAGGCCGCATGTGCACCGGGTCCGTGTAGATCGGCTCCCCTTCCGCGTTCACGGTCGGGCAGATGCCGTCCTTGCAGATGGTGTCGACCGGATCGATCGGCACCGCGCCGGTCGCCTGTGCGATCTGCAGCAGGCGCTGGCGCGGCGCCGCATTGTCGTTGTAGAAGCGGTCGACGCGGAAGGCCTCCATGTCGGTGCGCGGTTTCATTTCACCGAAGCGCGAACCGGTGATCATCGAGCGCGGGTCGAACGGATTGCCCGAGGGCGGCTGCAGCACCAGGAACACGCGCTTGCCGGCCGCGCGCAGGCGGGCGATGGACTGCTCCAGCGTCGCATAGGCCGCCTGCTGCGCGGTCTTCGCGGGGAAGATCTGCATGGTGCCATTGACCGGCATCTCGACATCCTGCTGCCAGTTCGCGAAATAACCGTACCAGGAAGCCGCGACCACCACGGTGTCGACGTCCTGTGACGCCGCCAGCCGCCAGGCGTCGCTGACGGTGGTGGTGCAGGTCGGATAGCGCAGCCGCGGCAGGCGCACCGCGCCTTCGATCGGCGGGCAGCCGCCCTGGGTCGCGAAGATCACGCGCCGGCGGTCGAAGCGGCCTTCGCGCAAGCCCTGCGAGACCAGCGGCGCATACTGCTCCATGACGGAATCGCCGATCAGGACCGTGGTGCCCTTGCCCTGCCCTTCGAGCTGCTGGAACAGCGAGCCTTGATAGCGCAGCGGTTTCATGGCCGGGTCCGGGAAACCGAGGTCGTTCAGCGCGCCCATGTAGCGCGCGACCGCGGTGGATTGCATCCGCTCCGGAAGCAGGCCGGCCTTGACCATCACCCCGAGCATGCCGAAGCAGGCCATCGCCGCCACCAGTCCCTGGATGGCGCGGCGCTTGTTCGGCGACTTCTGCACCGGGCGCTCGATCAGGTGGTAGGTCAGGAAGGCCAGCGCCAGCGCCGCCAGCACCAGCACTGCCTTGGTAAGCGCCTGCGGCTTTTCACCCTCGATAATGTAGCCGAAGGACAGCAGCGGCCAGTGCCACAAATAGAAGGGATAGCTGACCAGGCCGATCTTCACCATCAGCGGATTGCCGAGCAGGCGGCGGTTGATGAAGGAGACGTTGCCGGCGGCGATCAGCGCGCAGGTGCCGAGCACCGGCAGCAGCGCCCAGGCGCCGGGAAAATTACTCTGCCCCTTGATCAGTACTGCGCCCAGCACCAGCAGCACCAGGCCAGCGCTCGAGACCAGCAGGGGCTGCGGCAGCAGCGGGCTGCGCTTGGTCATCGCATACGCCACCAGGCCGCCGGAGGCCAGTTCCCAGAACCGGGTGACGGGCGAAAAATAGGCTTCGGCCGGATGGTTGAAGGTGGCGTACAGGCCGTAGAAGAAAGAGCCGCCCAGGGTCAGCGCCAGGAAGGCCAGGATGCCGAACCTGACCTTGAAGCAGAGCGCCATCGCAATCGGCCACACCAGGTAGAACTGCTCCTCCACGCCCAGCGACCATAGATGCAGCAAGGGCTTGGTGACGGATTCGTTGTCCCAGTAGCCGGCCTCGCTCCACAGCACCAGGTTCGACACGAAGGCCGCCGCCGCAGCGACGTGCTTGCCCAGCTGGGCGAACTCCTGCTGAAGCAGCACGTACCAGCCGAAGGCCAGCACCGCCAGCACGACTGTGATCAATGCCGGGAAGATGCGCCGGATGCGGCGCACGTAGAAGCCGCGGATGGTAAAGGATCGCTGCTTGAGGTCCTTCAGGATGATGGAGGTGATCAGGAAACCGGAGATGACGAAGAAGACGTCGACGCCGATGAAGCCGGAACGCAGCCACTTGGGCCAGGCGTGGAACAGAACGACAAGGCCGACGGCCACGGCGCGCAGGCCGTCGATGTCCGGGCGGTAGGTGATCGTGTGTGCTGCGCTTGCCTTGAGAACTTCGTTGCTGTCTCGGCGAATATCCATGTAGCAACCTCCACATGACGCGTCATCGCAGTCTTGCTCAACGATTATGATGTGTCAAACAGACTGTCTATCGTGCGCGTCAGGGCTTTTGCTTGTGGCTATCGTCCAATCAGACGCTGCAGCCCGCGCATCGACGCCGCCACTGCCTCCAGCGGCCGCAGCCCGTCCGGATACTCTTCCTGCTCGAGCACGATCCACTCAGCCCCGCCCGTTGTGCGTACGGCCTCATACACACCGGGCCAGTCGGTGCGGTCCTGACCGATCAGCGGCTTGCCCTGCCCGCCTTCCACCAATTTGGCCTTGAAGTGGGAAGAAATGGTGCGGCCGGGATAGCGCTTGACCAGCACCACCGGGTCCTTGCCGGCAAAGACGGTCCAGCCGATGTCCTGCTGAAGGATGACTTCGTGCGGCGTGCCGGCCGCGATGCCGTCCCAAGGCGTGCGGCCGTCCGGCCCCGTCATTTCCTGCGCGTGGTTGTGGTAGCCGATCCGCATGCCGAGCGGCTGCAGGTTCGACGACAGTGCGGCCAGTTCGCGCGCGATGGCACCTGCGCCCTCGACCGATGCGCCGCGCTTGTCCCAGGCGATCACCAGGTTGCGGCAGCCCACGGTCCGGTAGAAGGCAGTGGTCTCGGCGAAGCGCGCATCGGACAGCGCGGCGAAATCGAGGTGGGCGCCGGCCCATTGCAGCTTCTGTTGGTCGAGGAAGGCGCGCAGGCCGGCGGGATCCTTCGCGTAGCGGCCAAACTCGCCGGCGAATTCCACACCCTGGAAACCCATTCCCGCCAGTGTGGCCAGCGTGCCTTCGAAGTCCTGCTTGAGATCGTCCTTCACGGACCACAGCTGCACGCCGACGCGCGGGGCCGGCTCCGCGGCCTGGGCCAGCGATGAGGACAAGAAAAGGGCCAGCAGGATGCGTTGCAGGGTCATGCGTGTCTCCGGTTTTTTTTGGCAAGTGTAAGATAAATCGGCTGACTCATCACTTACCGATACCGACCATGAACATCGACACCCACACCACGCTGCGCCACATCGTCCTGTTTGCCTTCAAGGACAGCGCCACCAACGACGAGATCGACGCCATCGTCGCCGGCTTCGGCCGATTGAAAGACCTCATACCCGGCATCACCGCCTACGAATGGGGGACCAACGTCAGCCCCGAGGGCCTGAACCAGGGCTTCAGCCACTGCTTCACGCTCAGCTTCGCCAGCGAAGAAGACCGCAACGGCTATCTGCTGCATGCGGCGCACCAGGCTTTTGTCGATACGCTGGGCGCCAGCCTGGAGAAGTCGCTGGTGATCGACTACTGGGCGCAATAAACCCTGGCTTTGCGCATTGTCATGCAATATTTCCATGTGGCAATGGTAAAATGAAGCCATTGCCGCAAGATTTACCTGGAACTCAGCATGTCGATCAATGAAGTCGCCTCGAACCTCAAGGCGCGATTCAACCTTCTTCTCTGCCTCGACCTCATCGTTTTCGTCTGCATTTTCGTCGTCGCAAACCGACCCGATGGCTTGGCGATCACGGTCAGCGCGCTGATCCTCGGCGTCGGCGTGCTGATCTACCGATGCACGGTTGGCGTCAAATCCTACCTGGCCAAATCGAAGACGCCGCCGCGCAAGACCGAGCGCGAGTTCGGCAAGCGGGTCCAGTCCAAGGCGGTCAGCGCCGCCCCCGTCCCCGCCAGGCCGAACAGCAAGTCCTGGCTGCGCGATTCCGAATAGAAGAATCAGGCCGCGGTCTTGCCTGACAAACGCTTCAGGCGCTCCAGCGCCGTCTCGCCGGCCGTCTCCGGCTGGCTCACCGACTTGCGGATCGCATCCAGTTCGGCCTGCTGGTCGAGCGGCTTCTGGCCGATGTCGGCGACGATGCGCAGGCCGGCCGCTTCGTTGCTGACGGCCTGGGCGCGCTTGGTGAGTGCGTTCAGCGCGGTCGAATTGCCCTTCATGCTGGTCAGGCCGGCCAACTGGCTCTGGCGCTCCATGCGCAGTTCCTGCAGTTCCTTCTGCGCCTTGGCGGCCGCCAGCTGCTGGATCGCTTTTCTAGCCTGGGCGTCAAACTCGGCCAGCTGCTTGGACAGCGCGTCGACGATCTTCTGCAGCTCGTCCATGTAGGCGCGGGCGTCCGCCTCTTCCTGCACTTCCTGCGGCAGGCGCGCCTTGTTCGCTTCCAGCTCGTCGCAGAACAGCGTGACCGTGGCTTCCGAGATGGTGCCGGCGGCCAGGCGCTCGGCCAGCTTCTCGGCGGCGCGCTCGTCGCTGGCGATCAGGGTCTGCAGGTTGACCACGTCCTTGTGCTCCTTGTCGAAGGAGGCGCGGGCCGTCGCCAGCAGCTGCGCGGTGTCGCGCAGGGTGTCGACCAGGCGGTCGCGGTCGGCCTCGGTCGCGGTCTCCGGATCGAAGTTGGCGATCGCCTCCGAGATCCGGTCGCCCAGTGCGCCGAAGTGTTTCGACACCAGCCGTGCAGTCAGGCCCCATCCGCTTGCGTTGCTCATTGTCTTTCCTTTCGTGGGTAAAGATGTCATTGAATGACGATACGTTCCTGCTCCATCGGGATGCCGATCACGAAGTCGACATGGATGCCGCGCTTCGAGGTATCGCCATCGACGCTTTCGATGATCTCCGTGGTGATCAGTAAGTATTCGCGCCCGCCGCCCGCCAGTTCGCGCACGTAGGGCATGAAGTACATCTCCTGGCGCAGGCCGTGCACGCCTTGGGCGTCGTCGATGCGGATCTCGCGGCCCGTGAAGGGCTTGACGAAGTTTGCCGCGCCGCCGGCGTCGCGCATGAAGTCGATGCGCTCGCTGTCGCCGAATGCCGTGGCCAGCGTCACCTCGTCCAGCGTGTCGGCGAGCTGCTCGCGCCACAGCGTGTAGCCCTGGTCGCCGAGGCCGTAGCCGGCTTGGCCCGTGTAGGCGTCCTGATCGTCGGCGGTTTCCGGGATCACGCGCGCCAGCTGGGTGCAGTAGAGGATCTCGGCCACCTTGCCGTCGTCGCCGCAGAACACCTGCAGGAATTTCTCCTTCGCGTCCTCGTCGCCCTTGTCCAGGTAGAGGCGATACAGCTCGGTATCCGGCTGCAGGCGCATCTGCGAGACGGCCAGGATGCGCGTGTCGCCGGCCTCCGGCATGGCGATCAGCGAGCCGTTGGCCTGCGCGCGGATGATGGGCGAAGCCTGCATCTGCACCACGCTGCCGATGCGCGCGTCCAGCGGCACGCCTTCGTCCATGCGCGCTTCGCCCTCGGCCACGCCCTTCTTTGCCGCGACGCCGCGCACGTAGCTGAATACATCCTTCCAGGCCATCTGCTCAATTCCTTTCGAACGAATAATTCGGTTTGTTTGCTTCGCGGCGGGCCCTGGCGCGCTTCCACACGCGGTAGATGCCCCAGCCGATCAGCGCCAGCACGCCCAGCCACAGGACGGTGCCGAACACCGAGCCGCCTTTTGCGGGCGCCGCAGGTGCAGGGGCCACTGGCGCCCCCGGTGCCGCGGGCGCCGCCGCGCCGGCGCTGCCGCCCACGCTGCCGGCGCCGGCCTGGTTGGCCAAGTCGCCGGCGGAACCGCTCGGCGCCGGGTAGTAGCCGCCGTTGGCGCCGCTGTTATTGCCATTGTTGTTGCGGGCATGGGCGTTGGCGACCGAGTTGGCAAGCACGGCGCCGGCGATCACGTGACCCAGCCCTCCTCCGCCGCCGCCCTGGTTGATGATTATGGGCGGCTGTGCGGGCGCCGGCGCATTGCCATAGCCATAGCCTTGCGGCGGCTGCTGCGGCGTGCGCGCATCGCGCGGCTCGTAGCTTGGCGCCGGACGCGGGTTGTTACGCGCTGCCTGCGCCGCACGCCGTTCATCCAGCGTGCGCAGGGCGTTCGATTCCGAGCTTTCGCGGTCCAGCTTGCGCGACAGCGCCGAATCCGACTTGCGCGACTCGGAGGCCGGCGCCGAGCTGAAGGAGCCGAAGCCGCCGCTCGATTTCCTGGCCGCGCTGCTGTCGCTACTGCCCGATGCCTTCGACGCCGAGCGGCTGCTGAAGGAGCCGAAGCCGCCCTTAGCCGACGACGACGACGCCGAACGCTGCGACGAGAAGCCGCCCTTGAAGGACGAGGACTTCGACGGCTTGGCGTCCACCGGCGCCGCAGCGACGGACAGGGCCAGGCTCAGCGCCAGGGCGACATGTGCATACTTGGTAAAGGTCTTCAGCATGGTCAGGAGAGCCGTCGAAAGTTAGAATCAGGATAACGAAGGGCATGTTGACATGCACCGGTAAAAATATCAAAGGATTACCATGACGCGACGCTACCTGGACATGAACCAGCACGATGCCCTCTACACGGTGGCACGCAAGTACCCCGGCGGACTCGATGCGCTGGCGCGCGAACTCGATATGTCGGTGAACGTCCTGCGCAACAAGCTGGCGCCGACCATCGCCTCGCACTATCCCTCGTTCGAAGAGGTCTCATTGATCGTCGAACGCTGTCATGCAGCCGGCGTACCCGACGCCCACCTGCCGCTGCACGCCCTGCTGGTGCGCCACGGGATGGCCGCTTTCCTGGTGCCGCAGCCGGAGAGCGCGCGCCAGGACGACCTGTCGCAGACCGTGTGCCGGGTGATGAGCGAAGTGGGCGCGGTGGCGGAAGCCGTGTCGAGCGCATTGATCGATGGTAGGGTCACCGAGGCGGAGGCCGATCTGATCGAGCGCAAATTCCACTCGGCCCTGTCGGCCCTGGGCGCCTGGCGCGCCCGGCTCCGTAAAGAGACGGACGCCGGCTTGCATTGATCAGACGGCTTCCGCGGCTTCTTCGCGCGCATGGCTGCGCAGCGAGCGCAGGAACAGCCCGAGGCCGCCGAAAGCCAGCACCAGGATGCAGATGAGTTCGAAGGCCGACATGGTGCGCAAGCTCATGCTGAGCGAGGCGATCACGCCGAACACGAGGCCGGCCAGCGAGCCGACCGCCAGCAGCCAGCCGACTGCGCTGCGGGCGTTGTAGAAGATCATGGCGACGCCGATGATCAAGGGAATCAGGACGATGCCGCCCGTGATACCGACACTGCCGAAGCCGAACAGGCGCGTACCCCAGCCGAAGGCCGAGCTCACCACCACGCTGTTGAGCAGCAAATAAAAGCCGCCGCACATCATGACCAGGCCGAGGAAAAACTGGCCCGTACCGCCGCTGGTTCCGCCTGCTCCGCGCATTGCAACCTCCATGTATGGATGGGAAAGGGACGAACGCGTCAAACTATAGCAAAACGATATCGCACATGGCTTCGATTTTTCCGAAGTCATTCTTCCAAAAACTGCGCTTTTTCCGATGAGCCGTCTGGCTTATGCTTCACCTTGGAAATATAACCTCCAGAGGGTAAGCAATCATGAAACGCATCTTTCTTTTTCTCGCCACGAACGTGGCCATCATGCTGGTGCTGGGCGTATCGGCCAGCCTGCTGGGCGTCAACCGCTACCTGACCGCCAACGGTCTGAATCTGGGAGCCCTGCTCGGCTTCGCGGCCCTGATGGGCTTCGGCGGCGCCTTCATCTCGCTGTGGATGTCGAAACCGATCGCCAAGTGGACGACCGGCGCCCGCGTCATCCAGCAGCCGTCCAACGCCACCGAAGCCTGGCTGATGAATACCGTCGCCAGCCAGGCCCAGCGCGCCGGCATCGCGATGCCGGAAGTCGCCATCTACGACGGCGCCCCGAACGCCTTCGCCACCGGCGCGACGAAAAACGCGTCGCTGGTGGCGGTGTCGACCGGCCTGCTGGCCTCGATGACGCACGAGGAAGTCGAAGGCGTGCTGGCGCACGAGGTGGCCCACATTGCCAACGGCGACATGGTCACCCTGACCCTGATCCAGGGCGTCGTGAATACCTTCGTGGTGTTCCTGGCGCGCGTGGTCGCCTACGCGGTCGACAGCTTCATCCGCAAGGACGAGGAATCCAGCGGCCCGGGCATCGCCTTCTACGTGACCTCGATCGTCTGCGACCTGCTGTTCGGCCTGCTGGCCAGCATCATCGTGGCCTGGTTCTCGCGCCAGCGCGAGTTCCGCGCCGACCGCGGTTCGGCCCAGATCATGGGCACCCCGCGTCCGATGATCGCCGCGCTGCACCGCCTCGGCGGCATGGAGTCGGGCGAGCTGCCGAAGAACATGGCGGCCTCCGGCATCGCCGGCGGTGGTATGCTGTCCTTGTTCAGCACCCACCCGTCCTGCGAAGAGCGCATCGCAGCCCTGCAGCGCGCGTAAGACGGGGCCAGCCAGGAGACCAGGGAACACATGCGGTATTCATTCGCGCAGTCCGCGCTGCCCGTCATATTTGCGATCGGACTCGCGTTCGTGCTCCAGCACTTCGTCGGTTCGCTCGCCTGGGCCGGCCTGCTGGCAGTGATCACCTGGCCTCTGTATGAACGGCTGGTCCGGCGCGGCTGGCCGCGGCCGCTCAGCGCGGCCTTCCTGGTCCTGCTGCTGGTAGCGGCCTTTGCCGGCCCCGGCTTCGTGCTGGTGAATGCCCTGAGCAGCGAACTGGCCGGCGTACAGCGCTCGCTGGCCCACCTGAACGAAACCGGCGTGCCGGTGCCAGCCTGGCTGTCCAACCTGCCGATGGTGGCCGAACCGGCCGTCAAGTGGTGGAACGAGCACCTGGCCCGGCCGGGCGGCATCGGCAGCCTGGTGCGCAGCATCGTCGGCGACATGATGCCCCACCTGACCGGCGCCGCCCGCACCTGGGGCTCGATCATCCTGGCCAATGCGCTGTACCTGTTCCTGGCCCTGCTCACCCTGTTCATGCTCTACGTGCACGGCCCCGCCGTCGTGCGCCTGATGGACCGTGCCGGCGACCGCCTGCTGCCGGCCCACTATCCCACCTTGCGCCGGGTGTTCCCGCTATCGGTGCGCGGCACTGCGCTGGGCCTGTGCTCGGTCGCCATCCTCGAGGGCATCGTGCTCGGCATCGCCTACGGCCTCGCCGGGGCGCCGGCGCCGGCCCTGCTGGGCGTGATCACCGGCTACCTGGCCCTGGTGCCGGGCGGCGCGCCGCTGTCCTTCACCATGGTGTCGCTGCTGCTGCTGGGCCAGGGCCATTCGGGCGCGGCCCTGGGACTGTTCAGCTGGGGCGCCGTCGAACTGTTCATGGTCGACAAATTCATCCGTCCCAAGCTGATCGGCCAGCGCGTCAACCTGCCCTTCCTGGCCGTGCTGTTCGGCCTGCTCGGCGGCGTCTCGACCCTGGGCGTGATCGGCCTCTTCGTGGGCCCCTTCATGATGGCGATCCTGTTCGGCTGGCTGCGCGGCGGCGAGCATGCGGCGTCGATCAAGGCGCCGGAGTCCGCCGGCGTGCCCGACAAGACTGCCGACGTTTAAGACTCGCGCCGGTAGTGCATGGCGACTGCACCGTTACTGAGCGGCGTCGCCGAGATCAACGCGAGCCGCCGCGTGGCGAGCAGCCCACCCTCGTACAGGGTGGGGCCGTGGCCGGCGATCCTGGGGTGGACGAGGAATCTGTACTCGTCGATCAGACCAAGGCGGTCCAGTTGTGTGGCGAGCTTACCGCTACCGAGGAGCACGCCGTTCGGCGTCGCATCCTTGAGCTTTTGTACGCCCGTGAGCAGGTCCTCCGCGATGTGGTGGCTTTCGGTCCAGGAGTAGTCCTTGCGCGTCGAGGAGACCACGTACTTCGGCTTGTCCTCCAGCTTGCGCGCCCACTCGCGCATCGCCGGTGGCGCTTCCACGTCGCCGCGGGCGACTGCCGGCCAGTAGTCCTCCATCATCTCGTAGGTGACGCGGCCCCACAGCATCGCCCCGCTCTCGTCCATGAGGTGGGTGAAGAAGGCGTGCGTCTCGTCGTCGGCGATGCCTTCCTGGTGGTCGACGCAGCCGTCCAGGGTGAGGTTGATGCTGAAGGTCAGGAGTCCCATGGTGTTTTCCGTTTGCGTTCCGGGGCGTGCTGGTAGTTGATCCTGTCGATCGTTGCTAGGCGAGACCTGCTTGATGTGGCTGGCTGCTATCGCCCCGAAGCGGACTGTTGCCAAGCGGCATCCACCTATTCCGCGCGAGAGCTTACGCACGTATGGCAATCATTAACACTGGGACTCGGAATTTTAACAAGCTATTTTTGCTCCAATCCCAGCGTTCGTCGCAGCTGCTCAGAGAGTGGCCCAGCCTTGCGTTGCTCGAACCTTTTTCCGTCCGCTCCCGATATCAGCACATGAGTCTTAGGATCGTAAACAAGAGTTCCGATGGGGCCGTTTCTGCCATTCTCAGTCATTTTGAAAGTCAAGATGCCGTTCGCGGGATCAAATGATGTGACGACAATCTGGACGCCTAGCACATCCCGTCCATTGCCCCCTATCCAACCACCTATCCCGTTTGAGTCCAGGTAAATAGCGTCACCCTTAAGGACTGCATCCCCAAGAAATTCTGAATTTTTGGTGGCCCATATACCTACGACTTCGCCTGGTATCGGTGCGGCGATCGCGGAGCCCGATAGAAATAAAATGACGGTAAAAAGTGCTTTTTTCACGATAGACAGTTTGCTCCCTCTCGCTAGGTTTGACGCGTTTTGCGTCCGCTATTGGCCTATTGTGTTGAAAAACTCTTGGGCAAGCAGCAGTCCTTGATGAAGTAACTGTACAGGAAGGACGAGCGGCTGGCCCATCTTGGTTTGGCTAACTCATCACTAGATTCTCGTTTCGCCGTGCCGGTATCAGGTTTTTAGCCATTCGACGAAGATTTTGCACCGTGGCCGCGAGCAGAAACTCATCGTGGGCACCGCTGGGCCCACGCAATCGCAATTGCCTGAGCTTGAGAATGCGTTTGAGGTGGGCAAACAGCATCTCGACCTTCTTTCGCTCCCGACGCGATTCGCGATAGGCCGGCGTTTTACCGATCGCTTTGGCCACGTCGCGCGCAGGCTCATGCGGACTGCGGTCGATTTTACGAATGATCATGTTGGGACAGCACCTCGGTTTTAGCTGACAAACCTGGCAGTCGTACGAGCTGGCGCGATAGCGAAACGGATTTTTCTGTTGACTGCGCTGAGCTGGTTTCAAATATTTTCCGGCAGGGCAAACGTACCGGTTGTTTGCGGCATCGAAGGTAAAGTCGGTGCGACTGAAAGTGCCATCGTGATGCTCGGATTTGTCCCATACCGGCACGTGCGGAGCGATTCCCTTTTCGTCGACCAGCCACCCCAGCATGGCAGCCACGCCATAGTTCGTGTCGCCCACCAAGCGCCGTGGCTTCATGGCATATTTCTCTTCCACTCGATTGATCATGGTCTTGGTGGCTTCGACTTCGGCTGTCTTGGTCACTGCCGAGGCTTCGACATCGACAATCACCCC
>NZ_JBWKQA010000006.1:0-100152 GCF_059418525.1 Telluria sp. GW821-FHT07G12
GGGCCAGCCGCTCGTCCTTCCTGTACAGTTACTTCATCAAGGACTGCTGCTTGCCCAAGAGTTTTTCAACACAATAGACCCGAAGCAGTCGCTCGACTCGTTGTGGCCATAAGACTGAAGCTCACTGAGGTTGTAGAGCTGTCCGTATCCACTGTCCCCCAACCGCGACTCGCTCGGCTTCTTGGTTGGGCAGTAGATCCAAAATTGAGCTAAGGGAAGGGTCTCGTTCAATCACATGCCCTAGGCCGACGACCCGGTAATGGTCAGCGCTATCGGGATGGATGTCCCCACAAAGGAAACACCAGTCGCCATCTTCTCTGTTTACCAGTAGGACTGGTCGTGATTGATCGAAGACGTGAACACATACATACGATTTTTGGTGAAACGTCGAGTTCGTAATTTTGCTAGCCCCTCAAGGGTATCTGTACGTCCGCTTCTGGCCGGTACCGGACGACCGATAAGGCCCAGTGTACGCGGCTGTTTCTCTTGCAACCACCACGGGTTTTATCAGGCGCTCTCAGTGTACGAGGAGCATTTCTCTAAAAGCAAGTAACCCGCCGGCCCCGCGCCACCATTCCCGAAGGCGCGCTATGATCTGAGCAGGACCTGGCCTCGGTGGGCCGGGACGGTCATCGCTCACCTGGCACAGCCCTTGTAACGCTCTTGTCACATTCGGCTTCCATACTCTGTTGCCACGAGTGAAATATTCGAGCCCAATGGATATGAAGTCAAAACCGGACGCGGCACTGGCCGCGGCCATCGCCGACGGCCAGATCTCCTTCCTGAACCGGGAGATCTCGCTGCTGGAATTCAACCGGCGCGTATTGGCGCAGGCCGAGGATCCGTCCGTGCCCCTGCTCGAGCGGCTGCGCTTCCTGTGCATCGTCAGCAGCAACCTTGACGAATTCTTCGAAGTGCGGGTCGCCAGCCTGCTAGCCCAGCACCGCCACCAGAGCGGCGCCGACGACACCGCCAGCATCAACCTCGACGGCGCCAGCGAGGAATGCCGCCAGATCATTGCGCGCCAGTACGCCCAGCTGAACGACGAAATCCTGCCGCGCCTGTCCGAGAACGGCATCCACCTGCTGCGCCGCTCCGACCGCAACGCCGCCCAAAAGGCCTGGGTCAAGCAGTACTTCGACAAGGAAGTGCGGCCGCTGCTCACGCCGGTGGGCCTCGATCCCGCGCACCCTTTCCCGCGCGTGATCAACAAGAGCCTGAACTTCATCGTCGAGCTGTCCGGCAAGGACGCCTTCGGGCGCGGCACCGGCATCGCGATCATGAAGGCGCCGCGCGTGCTGCCGCGCGTGATCCGCCTGCCGGACGAATTGTCCGACAAGCCGGGCGCCTCCTACTGCCTGCTGTCCTCGGTGATCCAGGCTCACATGTCCGACCTGTTCACCGGGCGCGAAGTGGTGTCCTACTCGCAGTTCCGCGTGACCCGCAACAGCGACCTGTGGGTCGACGAGGAAGAGGTCAAGAATTTGCGCCAGGCGCTGCAAAGCGAGCTCCATAGCCGCAACTACGGCTTCGCGGTGCGCCTCGAGGTGGGCCGCGGCTGCCCGCGCCACCTGGCCGACTTCCTGCTCGACCAGTTCTCGATCGAGCGCTCGCGCCTGTTCGCCGTCGACGGCCCAGTCAACATGGGCCGCCTGCTGGAACTGGTCAACAGCAATGCACGGCCCGAGCTGAAGTTTGCGCCCTTCGTGCCGGGCTTCCCGGCCAAGCTGGTCAATCACCAGGATATCTTCGCGGTGCTCGGCCGCCAGGACGTGCTGCTGCACCATCCCTTCCAGTCCTTCGAGCCGGTCATCGACTTCATCCGCTGCGCCGCCGCCGATCCGAACGTGGTGGCGATCAAGCAGACCATCTACCGCGCCGGCGCGAATTCCGAACTGATGGAAGCGCTGATCAACGCGGCGCTGCGCGGCAAGGAAGTGACGGTCATCGTCGAGCTGATGGCGCGCTTTGATGAGGAAGCCAACATCAACTGGGCCGAGCGCCTGGAAGAAGCCGGCGCCCAGGTCGTGTACGGCGTCGTGGGCCTGAAGACCCACGCCAAGCTCGCCCTGGTGCTGCGCCGCGAGCAGGATGGCCTGCGCCGCTACGCCCACCTCGGCACCGGCAACTACAACCCGACCACGGCCAAGCACTACACCGACTTCGGCCTGCTGACCTCCAGCGAGGACATCACCGCCGACGTCAACGAAGTCTTCATCCATCTCACCAGCATGACGCGCCCGACTCAGTTGTCAAGCATCTGGCTGGCGCCCTTCTCGCTGCAGAAGGAAGTGGTGAAGGCGATCCGCCAGGAAGCCGCGATCGCGCGCGATGGCAAGCCGGGCCGCATCATCGCGAAGATGAATTCGCTGACCGACGAATCCGTGATCCGCGCGCTGTACGACGCCTCGAACGACGGCGTGCGCATCGACCTGATCGTGCGCGGCGCCTGCTCGCTGCGGCCCGGGGTGCCGGGGCTGTCCGAGAACATCCGGGTGCGCTCGATCGTCGGCCGCTTCCTGGAACACAGCCGTATCTTCTACTTCCGCAACAACCTCAAGCACGACATCTGGCTGAGCAGCGCCGACTGGATGAACCGCAACCTGTTCCGCCGCGTGGAGATCGCCTTCCCGGTCCGCTCCCCGGCGCTCAAGAAACGCGTGATCCGCGAGGGACTGCAGGTCTACCTGAAGGACAACGTCAACGCCTGGGAGCTGGGCAGCGACGGCCACTACCGGCGCCGGAAACCGCGCGGCAGCCAGACGCCCTACAGCGCCCAGCTGCAGCTGATGGAGTCGCTGGGCCTCGATGCGTCGGTGGACCAACACAATAAGGATAATGAGCATGGAACTGATCCTGTGGCGTCACGCCGAGGCTGAACCACACAAGCCCGACGAACTGGCCGACCAGCTGCGCGTGCTGACGCCGAAGGGCTCGCGTCACGCCTCCCGCGTCGGCGCCTGGCTCGACCGCCAGCTGCCCTCGCAGTGCCGCATCCTGACCAGCCCCGCCACCCGCTGCGTACAGACCGCCGAGGCGCTGGGCCGCAAGTTCCACACTGTCGACGCCCTCAACACCGACTCGACCCCGCAGGCCATCCTTGAAGCGAGCGGCTGGCCGAACGCGCGCCAGGCGGTCGTCATCGTCGGCCACAACCCGCTGCTGGGCCAGGTGGCCTCGCTGATCTTCAGCGGCGAACCGCATGACTGGAAGATCCGCAAGGCCAGCGTATTCTGGATCTCGCACAAAGGCGAGGCCGATCCGGCGCCCTTCGTGCGGCTGGCGGTGGGGCCGGATCTGGTCGGGAAGCTGCGTTAAGCCTTCAACGCCATCAGCAACGCGGTGGGCTGGATGGGTGCGGCTTGAACGGAAGCGCTTCCTCGACGACTTTGTAGCGCACGAAGTTGGCCCAGATGGCCATACCGGCAATGGCCGAAACGAACAACGACCACATGAAGAACGCGATCGGCGCCTCGAACCGGATTCCCACCATCGCGGTAAGGAACATCGGCAGTTGCGTGAGGACGTCGCCCATACCGCGGCGCAGTGTCAGCTGGGCGCCGCAGTGACTGCAGCCGATTGGCGTTTCCAGCAGCGGCATCACGACAAAAGCATGGCGAGCCGGGATCAAGGCGACGTGACATTGCGGACAAATGTGCATGCGTGCTCCTTTGCGCCCTGGCCTGCGGCGGTGTATGAAATGACAATGGATTTTGCGGGAAGGCTCCTTCCCCGTCAATTACTGATGGCTGTCGGGCCGTTCAGGCCCGGTGCCTGTGGATTTGAACTCTTTCGTCGGTTAGTTGCATAATTTAAGAGGAGCGCCAGCCCGAGCGGGCGCCCCGACTTCCTATTTCAGGCTTTGCAGCGCCTGCGCCAGCCCTGGATAGCGGAACACGAATCCTTCCCGTTCCAGGCGCGCCGGTACGACCCGCTGCCCCTCCAGCAGCAGGTCGGCCTGTTCGCCCAGCGCCAGCCGCATCGGCCAGCCGGGCGTCGGCAAGATCGCGGGACGATGCCAGATACGCGCTGCGGTGCGGCTGAAATCCGCCTGGCTGACGCATTCCGGCGCCGTGAAGTTGGTAACGCCGGCCTCCGCGCTGACAGGCTGCCCCGCCCTCAGCGCCTGCTGCCAGCGATGCGCCATGCCACGCACCACGTCGTCCACATGTATCCATGACAGCCACTGGCGCCCGCCGCCCAGTCTGCCGCCCAGCCCGAGCAGGATGGGCAGCATCATCGCCGGCAGTGCCCCGCCCGTCCCGAGCACCAGGCCAAAGCGCATGCACTCCACCCGCACGCCGTACTGCGCAGCCTCCCCTGCCGCCGCTTCCCACTCGCGGCACAGGTCGGACATGAACATCGGCTGCGGCGGCGCGGCTTCGGCCAAGGCTGCCTGGTCTCCGATGGGCTGGATACCGTAGAAGCCGATCGCGGACGCCGACAGGAACACGAAGGGCTTGTGCTCCGCGCGCGCAATCCACGCGACCACGCGCCGGGTCAGCTGGACGCGGCTGCGGCGCAGCGCTTCCTTGCGCGCATCGCTCCAGCGCGGCCCGAGGATGCGGGCGCCGGCCAGGTTGACCACCACATCGACCCGCGTCGCCGCGCTCAGCTCGTCCATCGCTTCGATGCAGCGCACCCTGCCCTCGAAGGCCCAGGCGGCCTGCCTGGCCTGGCGCGTCAGTGCGATCACCTGATGGCCGTCGCGCAGCAGCGCCCGCACCAGGTTCTGGCCGACGAAGCCGGTTGCGCCGGTCACCAGCACCGTGCGCTTGACCGCGTCGAACACGACCGGCGGCGAATCGCGTTCGCCATCGGTCAGCCGCCCGAGCCGCAGCGCCGCCAAGCCATCGCGCACGCCCGACAGGCCGACCCCGATGCCGCACAGCGCGAGGAAGGCGCTCAGCCAGCCCTGCGGGCTCCAGCTGAATCCTGCCGGCAGCGCGGCCCAGTCGCCCACGTTCAGCGCCAGCAAGGTAATGAAAGCGCCGCCGTTGATGGCCAGGACCGTATGCGTCACCCGTTCCGTCGCGGGCAGCAGGCGGCTGCGGTCTTCGACCACGAAGTCCCACAGGGTCAGCACGATTTCGACCGCGAACACGGCCACCAGCACATATGCCAGCGCGCCATGCCACTCCCAATAAGCCAGGCCTACGAACAGCAGCGCGTAGATCAGCGCGCGCACCGCGTGGATCGCTAGTTCCTTGCGCGCCGTCGTCTTCTGCGCCAGGCTTTCGGTCAGCTCGTGGTGGTAGAGCGTGTCGAAGGCGCCCAGGCAGCCCTGCGCCGCCATCAACTGCAATGCCAGGGTATGCGTGTTCATGCGGCTACCCTCCTGTCGTGCAGCCACAGCCACACGAGCGGTGGCAGCATCACCGCCAGCGCGAACACATCGGCCGCCACGTGCGGCCAGCAATCGGCACGCAGCGAGACCAGCATGTCCTGCGGCGCCCAGAGCACGAGGCCGGCGATCAGCCACAGCCAGATCGACGGCTGGCGCAGGCGGTCCGCCAGGCGGACCAGTGCGAGCATGAACAGTGCCATCGCCTGGATAGTCGCACCGAACAGGCCGACCCACCAGGTCTGCAAGCCGCGCGCTTCGACAGGTGCGCCGGCCGGCCAGAAGGCGCTTTCGATGCCCCGGTGGTAGCCGTCAAACAGCGCCGCCCCGCCCAGCCAGGGCAGCAGCGCGCCAACCGCCACGTGCACGGCGCACACCGCGATCAGCCAATTCACTGCAAACTTCCGGATCCCAGAATGCGCCATTCGATCCTCCCTTATCGCTTCAGGAATGGATTGCCGATGGCGCAGGCATCGCCATCGCAGGCGGCCGGCAGGCGGTAGCCCAGGCGCGTCGAGATCGCATAGCGGTGCCGCGCGAACCAGCGATAAGCGCTCGCCAGCGCGGGCCGCAGCAGGCGCACCCGCAGCGGCCACACCAGCCATCCGCGGCCGGCCAGGGTATAGGCCGCCAACATGGTATCGATGCCCACCAGGACCTCGCCTTCACGCGTACGGCCATGCACTTCGCGGTTCAGCGCCGCCATGTGCACGCCCAGCACCGAAGGATCGAACCCGGGCGCGGCGACGTCGACGAAGGCCAGCTTGCCGGCAGCGTCCCAGGTGCGCAGCTGGCGCATCGAGCGAACGCAGAAGGGGCACAGGCCGTCGTAATACAGGGTGAGCATCATGACGCCTCCTTCCCGTTCGGCAGGAAGCGCGCCACGGCGCCGCCCATTTTCAAAATGCGCTGCAGGGTCTGCGGCGACAGGTGCTTGTAGTCCTCGAAGCTGGTGCTGAGCATCTCGAGGAAGTCCAGCGTGGTCTGCATGCGCGCCAACGCCGCCGCGTCGAGTTCCGGATCCTGAGTGCCCTCGATCGCGCATTCGCGCAGCACGGTCAGGGTCGGATCGATCTCGCGGCGCTTGCGCTCCTCGACGATGACGCGGAAGATTTCCCAGACATCCTGCAAGGCCGTGAAGTGGTCGCGGCGGTCGCCGAGCATGTGGGTCACCTTCACCAGCTTCCAGCTCTGCAGCTCCTTCAGGCTGTTGCTGACGTTCGAGCGCGCCACGCCCAGGGTCTCGACGATGTCGTCGGCGCTGAGCGGCCGATCGGCCAGGAACAGCAGCGCGTGGATCTGGGCGACGGTGCGGTTGACACCCCAGCGGGTGCCCATTTCGCCCCAGTGGAGGATGAATTTCTGCGCGGTCGGGCTGTTCAGCATGATTTTCTCTTATTTCTGTTAATGCAGAAATTAAAGAACATACTGAATACAATGTCAAACTAAATCGTTAAAAGTTTCTGATGTGACAATTCGCGAGTCTTTTCACTCCTCTGCTTTTGTAAGATGTGCAGATAGGAGAATTCATGCGACAACACACTCTGCTTTCCACAACAAACAGCAAGCGCTACTGGTTCCCGGTGCGCCCGGCGCGCAATGGCTGGGGCTGGGGCTTGCCCGTCGTCTGGCAGGGCTGGGTCGTGCTGGCAGTCTTTTTCGTCGTCCTCATCGGCGGCGAGATCGTCCTGGCCCAACACGGCCCGCTGGTACTGAGCACCTGGGGTCTGCTGATGGGCGCACTGCTGCTCGGGATCTACTTCTGGAAGGGCGAGCCGCAGAGCATGCGCGACGAAAGCTCGCCTTGAATTAAACCTGCGCCACCTGGAACCCGACCCCGACCTCGGCCCAGGCCGCAGCCTCCTTGTCGAACCAGGCCGCCACCGTCGGGTGCTGCCGCAGCCAGCCGCGCGGGGTGTCGATCTCGATGCGGTTCTTCATGCGCAGCTTGATGCCATCGAGGTCGCCGTCCACGCGCGCGTGCATGAACACGGTGGCCAGGCGGATCGCCAGCACGCTTCTCGCCAGGTCGGGCGCGCCCAGCGCATCCCTCACCTTGCGCAGGTTGCCCTTCTGGGCCAGCACGATGGTGCTCAACAGGCGTTGCTCGCGGTTGGTGAAGCCCGGCAGGTCGGCATGTTCGACGATGTAGGCGGCGTGCTTGTGGGCGCCGGTGTGCGAGACCGCCTGCCCCACCTCGTGCAGCATGCAGCCCCACAGCAGGTGGCGGCGCAGGCTTTCGTCGCTGGTCGCCAGGCGGTCGTAGAGCTGGCGCGCGATGGCCGCGGTGCGCAGGGCGCGTCCCTCGTCGACGCCGAAGCGGCGCATGCAATCCTGGATCGCGCTGTCGCGGCGGTCGCTGCGGTGGGCGCGCAGCTCGAGGTCGGACAGCACGCCCAGGCGCAGGCCGGCATTAATCGCAGTCATGGCACGCACTCCGAACTCCTGCATGGCGGCGAGTAGCACGCTGAGCCCACCCGCCATCACGATCACGCGTTCGCGCTTGATGCCGGGCAGGTCGAAGGCGTCGACGTGGCCGGCTGCTATGAGTTTGTCGCGCAGGGCCAGCAGGCTGTCGACGGACATCGTGCCGTCGCCGAGGCGGTTGCGCGAGATGACTTCATTGATTGCGCGGATGGTGCCAGACGAGCCGTAGGCGGCCTGCCAGCCGTGCGCGCGGTACTGGTCGGCGGCGTCCTCGAACAGGGCGCGCGCGGCGTTGACGGCGGCATCGAAGGCCTCGGCGCTGACGGTCCCGCCCGGAAAATATGCCGCGCTCTGCGGATGGGTGCCGGTGCTGAAGGATTCGACCAGGTGGATCTCGTCGCCGCGGCCGGCGATCACCTCGGTCGAGCCGCCGCCGACGTCGATCACCAGGCGCTGCTCGGCTGGACCGGCCCCGGGCCGCGCCAGCGCGCAGGCCACGCCCATGTAGATCAGGCGTCCTTCTTCCTCGCCGGAGATGACTTCGACCGGATAGCCGATCGCCGCTTCCAGGCGCGGCAGCAGCTGCTCGGCATTGGTGGCCACGCGCATGGTGTTGGTGGCGACCACGCGCACGGCGTCCAGGCGGTGCTGGCGCAGGATGGCGCTGAAATCGCGCAGGCTGCGCACGGCCGTTTCCATCGCCTCCGGGGTCAGCGCCCCGTCCGGCCCCAGGCCGGCGGCCAGACGGATCGGGTCGCGCGCGGTGCGCACGATGTGCATCTGCCCAGCGATGGGTTCGCCGATGTGGAGGCGGAAGCTGTTGGAGCCTAAGTCGACTGCTGCGTACATGGAATCTGTCCGGGTTGGCGTTGTGTGCAGTATAGCCGCCACGTGGGGCTGAGGAGCACGGATCAACGTTCCGGCAGTTTTCATGTCCGCCTCATTTCAGCGCTTCGCTCAGCACCCGCCCCTCGGCGCCGGCAGGCAGGCGCAGGCGCAGCAGGTGGGCCAGGGTCGGCGCGATGTCGACCACCTCGGCGTATTGCGGCGCCGCGCCGCTGCGGATCCACGGTTTGCCCATCAATACCAGCGGCACCTGGGTGTCGTAGGCCCAGGGCGTGCCGTGAGTGGCGCCGCTGTCGCCGGCGCCGAAGGACGAGTAGGCGCTCGTCACCAGCATCAGGTCGCCGGACAGCTCGCGGTTCCATGCGCGCTGCATCAGGAGTCCGAGGCGCGACTTGCCCGCCACGCCCTGCTCCAGCTGGCTGCGGGTAAACACTTCGGCGATGCCCGGCTGGCCCAGCAGCCACTGCGCGGCGGCGTCCTCGACCTCCTTGCGCGAAAGCTTGTGGCGCTCGATCGCCGCGTAGTCGAGATAGACCTCGGGCGGATACGAATTCTTCACCAGCCCGGCGATGCCGAAGCGCGCGCCCAGCGCCTGTTCCAGGCCGGCCAGCAGCGACTTCGGGTCGATGCGGCGGGCGTCCAGGTGGCGGCTCTGCGAGAACTCGGCGGTATTCGCAAAGCCGTGGTCAGCGGTCAGCACCACCAGCACATTGTCCTTGCCGACGCGCCGGTCGATGTACTTGAAGAAGCCGCCCAGCATGCGGTCGAGCTGCTGCAGGTGGTCGTGCGACATCCGGCTTTCCGGGCCGTAGGCATGGTTCACGTAGTCGTGCCCGGACAGGCTCACGCCCAGCAGGTCGGTGGCGCCGCTCGGGTTCGTGCCCAGGCTTTCGCCCTCGACGGCGGCGCGGGCGAATTCCAGGGTCAGCTCGTCGATGGCCGGGCTGGCCTTCAGGCGCGTGTAGTAGTCGGCGCCTGGTTCGCCGCTCTCGCTGTAGAAGGTGAAGGGAAAGCGGTTCGGGCTCTTCAGGCTCGGTTCCGGGTCCGGCGCATCGTCCGCATAGGCGCTCGCGGCCAGCAGCGGCTTCCAGGATTTGGCGTAGTAGCGATCCTGCGGCTTGGCCTTGTTGTGGGCCTCGGCCCAGGCCGGGTGCTGCTGCATGTAGTAGGTGCTGGACGCGAAGTCGCCGGTCTTGTCCATGAACATATACGCGGTGCCGGTCTTGCCTGCCAGGAGGATGGCGCCGCGGTCCTTGCCGGACACCGCCACCACCCTGCTGCGGTTGCCGGAGGCGTAGCGCAACTGGTCGCCGAGGGTGTCGACGCGCAGCCTGGCCGGCGAGGTGCCGTCATGCTCGCCCGTCTCTTCGCCGATGTATTTGTGGTTCGCGTCCTCGGTGCAGTAGACCAGGCGGCCGCCGGCGTCCATCCAGTTATTGCCGATGATGCCGTGGCGGTAGGGATAGGCGCCGCTCAGCACCGCCGAGTGACCGACCGCCGTCACGGTCACGCCATGGGCCTGATGCGCATTGGTGAAGTAAGTGCCCTGCTCCAGCAGGCGGCGCAGGCCGCCGTCGGGCGCGAACTGGCCACGGTAGCGCTGCAGCTGTTCGAATGGCAGGCCGTCGATCACCATCACCAGCACCAGCTTGGGCGGCTTGGTGTCCTTCGGGGATGCCGCGGCGGCGTCGATGGAGACGGCGGCCAGCGCGGCGGTGCAGGCCGCGAAAGCCAGGAGATTCTTGAGGCGCAGTGAATAGGTCATGCGCAGCATTGTATGAAGCGCGCATGTCAGTTTGATGACATTTCCGCTACAAGGCGCGGCCGGTAGCGGATCAGGAGATGCGCCGCACCGATTCCCGCACCACGAGGCTGAGCTGGGGCACGTCCAGCTCCAGCGGTTCCTGGCCTATCATCCGGACGATCGCCTTGCCGAGCAGGCGGCCGACGTCGAACACCGGCTGGCGCACCGTGGTCAGCGGCGGCGTCGTGTACATCGAGCTGTGCAGGTCGTCGAAGCCGATCAGGGAGATGTCCTCGGGCACGCGGATGCCGCGCCGGTACAATGCCAGACGCGCGCCGTAGGCGGTCAGGTCGTTCGCCGCGAAGATGGCGGAGAAGCGCTGGCCGGACTCCAGCAGGCGCTCGACCGCCAGCAGGCCGCCGGATTCCGAAAAGTCGCCGTCCACGATCAGCGGCGCGCTTTCCTGGATCTTGTGCTTCTTCAGCGTGTCGCGGTAACCGGCCAGGCGGGCCTGCGCATCGCGGTGGTCCGGCGGGCCGGCGATGAAGGCGATCTGGCGGTGGCCCTGCAGCACCAGGTGCTCGACCGCCTCGCAGGCGCCGCGGTAGTTGTCCAGGTTGAAGCCGTAGGCCCGCTCGCCCTGCAGCTTGCGGCCGAAGGCGACGATCGGCACCCGCTGCGAAAGCTTCAGGATCTGCGCGTCCTTCAGGTTACCGCTCAGGATGACCAGGCCGTCGACGCGGCGCGCGATCAGCAGCTCGATGCGCTCTGCCTCCTCGTCCGCATGCCAGTGGCCGGAGACGATCAGCGGCGCGTAGCCGGTGCCCTGCAGGGCGTCGTCGATGCCGGCCATGCCGTCCGCAAAATAGCCCGAGACCAGCGACTGGGTCAGCACGCCGATGGTGCGCGAGCTGCCGGTCTTGAGGTTCCGCGCCAGCACGTTCGGCTTGTAGTTCAGCTTGTCGATCACGCTTTCGATCGCCTTGCGCTTTTCGTCCGACACCTTGGCGGTGCCATTCAGGAAGCGCGAGACGGTGGCCGCAGACACCCCGGCGACGCGGGCGACTTCGTGGACCGTGACGATCGGGGTGCTTGGGCTGGGCTCTTTTCTCATCCGTTCAGTATAACATTGGACAACATCGTTGAAACCGGTTTCAGATCTTCGCCGCGAGGCCGTGAATGCCCCGCTGCCGCGCAAAACCGATCAATCCTTTTTCCGATAAACAATTTGACATGCAAATATCGGTGGCTGTAGTATGAAATCGATTTCACGCAAGCCGAACGACCTTCACACAACCATGACCCATTCCATGCATTTTCCTGCCAATTTCACATGGGGCGTCGCCACCAGCGCCTTCCAGATCGAAGGCGCTTCCGAAGCGGACGGCAAAGGTCCCTCGATCTGGGACAGCTTCTGCCGCATTCCGGCCAAGATCGACGACCGCAGCAACGGTGACGTCGCCTGCGACCACTACAACCTGTATCGCGAAGACGTCGCGCTCATGGCCTCGCTGGGCGTGGACGCCTACCGCTTCTCGATGGCGTGGGCGCGCGTGCAGCCGGCGGGCAAAGGTGCATGGAACGAAAAGGGTTTCGACTTCTACAAGCGCCTGATGGATGCGCTGCAGGACAAGGGCATCGCGCCCCACCTGACCCTGTATCACTGGGACCTGCCGCAGGGCCTGCAGATTGAGGGCGGCTGGATGTCGCGCGACACCGCCCACCGCTTCGCCGATTATGCCCATGAAGTGGCGCGCCGCTTCGGCGACCGCCTGGTGACCATCGCCACCCACAACGAACCCTGGTGCACGGCCAACCTCGGCTACGGCAACGCGCAGTTCGCGCCGGGCGTGGCGGACCAGAAGCAGGCGGTCCAGGTCTCGCACCACCTGCTTCTGTCGCACGGCCTGGCAATGCAGTCGATGCGCGCCGCGAATCCGAAATCCGAGCTCGGCATCGTGCTGAACCAGTGGACCGCCGAACCGGCCACCGATTCCGAAGCCGACCGCGCGCTGGCGAAGCTGGAATGGGCGCGCTCGGTGCAGTGGTTCATGGACCCGATCTTCAAGCGCCGCTACCCGGAGCTGGCCCTCGCCCACCACGGCGCCAACGCCCCGGACGTGCAGGAGGGCGACTTCGACATCATCGCCCAGCCCATCGATTTCCTGGGCGTGAACTACTACCGCCGCGAGGTGATGAGCACCGAGGTCCCGCCGCGTAAACCACAAGGCGGCATGGGCTTCACCGACATGGGCTGGGAAATCTACCCGCAGGGCCTGACCGACTTGCTGCTGCAGCTGAAGGCCGAATACGAACTGCCGCCCATCTACATTACCGAGAACGGCATGGCGGCCGTCGACCGCGTCGAACACGGCGAGGTGCAGGACACCGTGCGCCTCGACTACGTGCGCACCCACCTGGAAGCGCTGAAGGCGGCGATGGACCAGGGCGTGGACGTGCGCGGCTACTTCCTCTGGAGCCTGCTGGACAACTTCGAGTGGAACTCGGGCTACACCAAGCGCTTCGGCATCGTCTACGTCGATTACGCGACCCAGGCGCGCATCCCGAAGGCCAGCGCGCTGTGGTACCGCGACTTCATCGCCGGCCAGCGCCAGTCCCGACAAGCCGCTTGAGCCCCATGGAGCGCGACGACTACCCTGACGGCCCGCGCCTGGTGGCCGACATCGGCGGCACCAATGCCCGCTTTGCACTGGAACGGGCGCCCGGCCACATCACCGACGGCGCGACCCTGGCCTGCGACGGCCACCCGCGCTTCGTCGACGCCGTGCGCGCCTACTTGCGCCGCCACCGCCGCACGAGCGTGAAACATGCCGTGGTGGCGATCGCCAATCCGGTCGAGGGCGACTTCATCCGGATGACCAACCACCACTGGCAGTTCTCGATCGAAGAGGCGCGCGAAGATCTCGGCCTCGACACGCTGCTGGTGGTGAACGATTTCGCGGCGCTGGCGATGTCGGTGCCGGATCTGGCGGCCGCCGACCTGGTCAAGGTGGGCGGCGGCGCGGCGCGCCCGGATGCCGTGATCGGCGTGCTCGGCGCCGGTACGGGCCTGGGCGTGGCCGGCCTGGTGCCGGCCTGCCACGACCCGGTCGGCTGGACCGTGCTGCAGAGCGAAGGCGGCCACGTGGCCTTTTCTCCGGCCGACGAGCGCGAGCAGCGCATCCAGTCCTTCTGCTGGCAGCGCTATCCGCATCTGTCGGCCGAGCGACTGGTCTCCGGACCGGGCCTGACCCTGATCCATGAAGCCCTGAGCAGCATGCGCAGCGCGCCGGCGCAGAAGGCCTCGCCCGCACTGATCGTCGAGCGCGGCCTGGCCGGCGAGCCGCTGTGCCGCGAAACCCTGGAAGTCTTCTGCGGCATGCTGGGCACCATGGCGGCCAACCTGGCGGTCACCTTGTGTGCGCGCGGCGGCATCTACATCGGCGGCGGCGTGGTGCCGCGCCTGGGCAGCTGGTTTGCCGAATCGCCCTTCCGCGCCCGCTTCGAGCACAAGGGACGCTTCTCCGGCTTCACGGCGCAGATCCCCTGCTTCGTGATCCATGCGCCCACGCCGGCGCTGTCCGGCGCGGCCACCATGCTGGCCAAACACCTCGGGGCGCGCCCCGCCCTCATCGAAGGAGGCCACCATGCCTACGCCTGAACCAACGGCCGTGCGCCGTTCGCCCCTGCTGTGGGTCCCGACCGGCTATTTCACGATGGCCCTCGGCTACATGATGCTAACCAGCGTCACGGCCATCATGTTCAAGAACCTGGGCATGGACAACGGCCGCGCCGCCGCCTACTCCAGCATGCTGATCCTGGCCTACACGATCAAGCCGCTGTTCGCGCCCATCGTCGAGATGTACCGCACCAAGAAATTCTTCGTGCTGTGCGCGCAGGTGCTGATCGGCCTCGGCTTCGCCGGCGCCAGCCTGGCCATGGGCCTGCCCGACTACATGACGGTGATGCTGCCGCTGTTCTGGCTGATGTCCTTCCTCGGCGCCACCCAGGACATCGCCAGCGACGGCGTCTACGTGACCTCGCTCGACGGCCGTGCGCAAGCCTTGTATTGCGGGGTGCAGAGCCTGTCCTGGAACATCGGCCCGATCGTCGCTTCCGGCTTCCTGGTCTACCTGAGCGGGCGCCTGCATGCGGAGGTCTTCCACCACGACCCGCGCGTGTTCGGCCCGGACTGGATGGAAGCCTGGCGCGTGGTCTTCTTCATCGTGGCCGGCATCACGCTGGCGATGGCGCTGTGGCACGCGCGCTTCATGCCGGAAGGCGCGCGCGCCCAGAACACCCCGACCAGCATGGGCGGCGCCTGGCACATCCTGCGCGATTCCTTCGTCACCTTCTTCCAGAAGCCGGGCGTGTGGAAGATGGTCGCCTTCGCCTTCCTGTTCCGCCTCAGTATCGGCTTCCTCGAAAAGATCGGCCCCTTCTTCATGGTCGACGCGGGCTCGCGCGGCGGGCTCGGGCTGTCGAACGAGCAGCTCGGCGTCATCTACGGCACCTACGGTCTGGCGGCGGTGCTGCTGGGTTCCCTGCTGGGCGGCTGGTTCGTCGCCCGCCGCGGCCTGAAGCGCACCCTGTTCCTGCTGTGCTGCGCGATCAACATCCCGAATGCGACCTTCCTGGTCATGAGCATCGCGCTGCCATCCAGCGTGCTGGCCATCACCGCCGGCGTCGTGGTCGAGAAGTTCTTCTTCGGCTTCGGCTCGGTGGGCTTCATGATCTACCTGATGCAGCAGCTGGCGCCGGGTCCCTACACCACCACCCACTACGCCTTCGGCACCGGGCTGATGGGACTGTGCATGATGGTGACCGGCGTGATCAGCGGCCACCTGCAGGAAATGATGGGCTATGTGTCCTACTTCGTGTTCGTGATGATCGCGACCATCCCGTCCTTCCTGGCTTGCTGGTTCGCGCCCTTCCACCACAGCGACGGCAGCGAGCCTGAGGAGGAAGAAGTCAGATCGGATCCACCGCCGGTGTCGAGCGCCGCCCCGGCGCCCTGAGGCCGTAGCGATCGGCCGTCCGTAAAAACGGAAACGGATTGATGGCGCCGCCCGCCGTATAGATACCGTAATGCAGGTGCGGCGGCGTGGTCGCGGCGTTGCCCGTGTTGCCGACATAGCCAACGATCCTGCCGGCATCGATGCGCATGCCGGCGTGCACGTCGCCGTAGCTGTCCAGATGCGCGTAGTAGTGGCGCTGCCCGCCCGGCCCCAGCACCCACACCACCTGGCCGCCCAGCCGGTTGGTGCCGACCCGCATCACGATGCCTTCGGTGGACGCCAGCACCGGCGTGCCGCGTCTGGCAAAGATGTCGATGCCTTCGTGCTTGCGGCCCTCGCTGCGGGCGCCGCCCCAGGTATCGGCCAGCTGCGATGGTTTTACACCGGCAACAGGTACCGGCAGCGATTGCGGCGTCGGCATCGCACCGAGGCGGATGGCGTAGGCGAGATTGTTCAGCCACGGCCGCAGCAGGCCCTCGAGGGCGATCAGGACGATGGCAAGCGCCAGGCTCCGGAGCAGTGTTCGCATGCGCCGCATATGGGGACAGCTGTGCAAGAATCAAAGCATGGAAACCGTCGCCACCATCGGCCATTCGAACCGCAGCATCGAGGACATCATCGGCCCGCAGACGCCGAAGCCGCACAAGCTCACGGCCTTCGCCCAGGTTGAGGGCACCCGCATCACCTACCCTTCCGACACCCAGCTGTAGAACGAAGCGCAGGGCAGCCTGCCCTTTTAATCGGGCATGGCCTGCAGGTTGGCGCGCACCCGCGCCAGCAGGTCCCGCAGCGCGGCCTGTTCTTCTTCGCTGAAGCCCTGCAGCGCAGCGTCCTTCAGGCGGCCGTCATTGCTGTGCAGGGCCTTGTGCACGGCCCGCCCCTCTTCCGACAGGTTCAGGCGCGAGCTGCGGCGGTCGGCCTCGTCCGCCTGGGCTTCCAGCAGGCCGCGCTCGCGCAGAGCGCGGATCTGGCGCGCCACCTGCGCCTTGTCGCGGCCGGAATGCGCCACCAGCTCGCTCTGCGTGGCGCCCGGATGGCGGGCGAAGAAGCCCAGCGCCTTGACCTCCATGTAGGCCAGGTCGTTGGGGCCGTCGCGCAGGCTGCGGTGCTGGGCCGAACGGTAGAGATGCATGATCGCATGCATGGTCTCTAATACATCGTCGACCGGACGGCCGGGATTTTGGTTGACTTGATCAACTAGTTTCGACATAATGGATGACATTATCAACTAATACGGAGCATCGACGATGCACGACGCAACAACTACCTCCGACACCGCGCCGCTGGTGCAGCGCGTGCGCCACGAACTCAAGCTGCGCGACCTGGAAGTGGCCGCCATCGACAGCCTGTCGCCCGGCTTCGTCGCCGTCACCTTCAAGGGCGAGGCGCTGGCCGACTTCACTTCCCTGGGCTTCGACGACCACGTCAAACTGATGTTCGGCGACGCCGGCGAAGGACAGCTGCGGCGCGACTATACCCCACGGCGCTTCAGCCGGGAAGCGCGCGAGCTGACGATCGAGTTTGCACTGCACGGCAGCGGCGCGGCGTCCGACTGGGCGCGCACGGCCAAGGTGGGCGAGCGCCTGCTGGTGGGCGGCCCGCGCGGCTCGATGATCGTGCCTTTGACCCTCGGCTGGCACCTGCTGGTGGGCGATGCGACGGCGCTGCCGGCGATCTCGCGCAGGCTGGAAGAGCTGCCGGCCAGGAGCCGGGCCTTCGTGCTGGTGCTGGCGGACGAGGCCGACCGGCGGGCGTTTGGCGGGGCTGCGCAGGCCGAGGTGCAGTGGCTTAGCTCGAACGAGGCGCTGCTGGCAGCGCTGCGGGCACTGGATCTGCCGGCGACGGAGACCGGATTCGCCTGGGGCGGCGGCGAGGCGGCCTTGATGGCGCAGGTGCGCCAGGTGCTGCTCGAGAAAGGCGTCCCCAAGCAGCACATGCGGGTGTCCGCCTACTGGAAGCAGGGTGTGGCGGATCACCACGAGGATCTGGGCTGAGCGCCCTAAGTTCCGGAACCGGGAAAGCAAGCTGCTGTCAAAGTTGCAGACGATTCCTGATCAATTCGCAACCGGAGCACGGGAATGGAACTTCTTGATGCCGTCACTAGCGAACCTTTCCAGTAGAAGCAATTTCCCGAACCTCCGCTTCGCTGTACAGGTGGCGATCGCGGACTTGGGAATGGCGGTGAGCCTTGGATTTATTTCATCGATCAAGCCGGGCAACGGTATCTGACCCATTCCATCGACTGGGTTTTGTACAACCTCGAATCTTTTCTCGATGGACTCGATCGCATACAGCTCCTTGCCTGGGCCGCCTTGCACTACGGGCTGAATTCCTACGCCCTGTTGGGTAGGCGGGGCTATCAGGACTACCTCGCATACTGCCTTCAATGCAAGCCGCTTCCAATGACAGCACTCCGATATGGACTGGATACCTGCCTCCTGACCGGCAGGCAGGCTATCCGAAACTTTCAGCGGAGCGATTAACGGCTGGCGCGAGGATTCGCCCACGCCGGCTCTCTTGCTTGGGCAAACTCAGAACGAGTGCTTGATCCCGGTAATGAAACCATTCTGCGCCATGCCCGCCCCCACACTGCCGCCCGCGCTCAGCGCCACCGCTGCCGTGCCCTTGTTGGCCACGTGCCCGATCGCCGCATATGTCGAGGTGCGCTTCGACAGGTCGTAGATCAGGCGCAGCATATACAGGTTGGTATCGTTGGCGCTGTCGCGGTAGTCCAGGCGCGCTGCCAGGCCGTCGACCGTCATCGCGCCGTTCAGTTTGTAGGCGCCGTCGAAGTAGAACAGCTTGCTGCGCGGGGCCGCCGGCGCGCCTTCGTTGTTACGGCGCAGGCCGCCCAAGGCCAGGCGCCAGCCGCCGAACTTGGTGTAGCCGGCCACGTGCACGCGGCTGTCCTGAATGTCGCTGCGGGTCAGGCCGGCCGCGGCGCCGGTACCGCCGTTCTTGCGGTCGTAGGCGCTGGTCAGGCCCCAGGTCGGGGTGTCGTAGCGCGCCATGATGGACCACTCGCGGCAGGCCTGCGCGTCGGCGCCGTTCTCGCCTGCGCAGTTGGTGCCGCCGGGGCCGCCGGCGCTCGAGGTGTCGCGGCCCAGGCTGTAGCTGGCGCCGACAGTCACGCGGTCGAACGTGCCCTTGTACGCCACCGAGTTGTCGGTGCGGCCGTTCGGGATCGCCGGTTCGATCGAGCCGAGGCCGTACTGGGTCGGGCCGATGATCTCGACTTCGGGCATCGAGTTGTACAGCATGTTGTAGTTGCGACCCAGGGTCAGCTGGCCCCAGTTGCCGGCGAGGCCGACCCAGGCCTGGCGGCCGAACAGGCGGTTGCCCTGGCCGCTGGTGCCGCTGTCGACGTAGATGCCGCCTTCCAGCGTGAAAATCGCCTTCAGGCCGTTGCCCAGGTCTTCCGAACCCCTGAAGCCTAGCCGCGACGGGAACATGCCGCCGCCCAGGCTGGGCATCCACACGCGGCTGCGGCCGGTGGCGTCGACGTTGGTGTTGTAGTCCACGGCGGCGTCGAGCAGGCCGTAGACCTGCACGCTGCTTTGCGCATGGGCGGCGCCCGACAGGGCGATGCTGCTGAAGGCCGCGAGTGCGGCGGTGGCGATGATCTTTTTCATGCTTCCTATCCAGGGTCGGTTTGTTGTTGGTGATACCGTTTCGATGCCGCACGCGCGCACGGACCCGCCACGCGAGGCAGGCTGCGTGCCGGAACTGCGCTTGTGCGGGCGGGGCTCGCGCTTCGGCTACTTGGTTTCTGCTGTGCTGCCCTGGTTCCAGGCGGCGCTGCCGGCGGCGCCCTTCCCCGCCACCGAATACAGGGCTTTGGTGTTGCGGGTCTTCTGGAACTCTTCCAGCGACTGGCCGCGCATCGCCGCGTAGATGTGCAGGTTGGAGACGCCGACCACGGCGCCCAGCTTCTCCAGCAGGAAGAAGATCACGCCGTAGCGGATCATCGCCTGCCAGTCGCGGCGATCGATCATGTCGCGCTCTTCCTGGCTCAGGCCCGCTTCCTCGTAGGTCGAATCCGGATTGCCCAGGAAGCGCTGGCGGAAGGCGGGGTCGATCAGCTGGTGCAGGTAGCGGTTGATGCGGTAGTGGTCCACGCTGCGTTCCAGCGTGAACGGATACGTGCCTTCGAGCGCTTCGGCGCCTTTGGTCTGGTGCGCCATGTGCTGGCGGTGCCGTTCGTGCGCCCGAGCGTTCAGGGCCGGATCGGCGACCACTTCAGGCTCGTACAAGGCAACGGCAATGCCGGTCATCGACGGCAGGTAGTATTCGCGGTGCAGGCAGTTCAGCTCGGACGGCATGGCGCCGCGCATCACCATCCACATCACGATTTCCGCGCTTTCCCAGCCGCCCAGGCGGGCAAAGTCGGCCTGGGTCATGTTCAGCAGGACTTCCGGATCCTTTTCGAACAGATCCAGGAACTGCTGGTCCCATTCGGTGTTATTGAAGCCGCAGCGCTCGCCGTGCACCTGGTGCGACAGGCCGCCGGTGGCGACGATGGCCACGTTCAGGTCTTCCGGAAAGCTCTCGATGGCGCGGCGCAGGCCCTGGCCCAGCTTGAAGCAGCGCCGCGCGGAAGGCACCGGAAACTGCAACACGCCGCACTGCAGCGGCACGATGGCGCCCGGCCACTGCCCTTCGGCGTGCGGCCACATGATGGACAGCGGCGAGAAGCAGCCGTGATCGAGCGGCTTGTCCTGGAAGAAAGACATGTCGAATTCGTCCGCCATCAGCGACTCGCCGATGTGACGCGCCAGGCCTGCATGGCCCAGGACCGGCGGCAGTTCGCGCGCGCCGCCGCCCTCGTCGGCCACCTTCCACTCCCTGCCGATGCCCAGCGCGAAGGCCGAGTAGTGGTCGAAGAAGAAGGAGGTCACGTGGTCGTTGTAGATCACCAGCAGGACGTCGGGCTTCTTTTGATGCAGCCACTGCCGCACCGGCTCGTAGGCCTTGAAGATCGGCGCCCAGACGGCGTCGTGCTGCTTGTTGGCGTCCAGGGCAAAGCCGATGGTCGGGGTATGGGACGAGGCGATTGCGCCGATGATGTTGGCCATGATGGTCTTCCTGTAAAACTTGATGTGCGCTTATGCGGTGACTGGGCTGCGCGCCGCGAAGCGCGTGAACACGATCGACAGCGCCGCGATGGTGGCCGGGATGGCGAGGATCGCGATCACCGCGCTGAAGCCCCAGCCCAGGCTCAGCAGCACGCCGCCGGCGAAGGAACCGAAGATGCTGCCGAAGCGGCCGATGCCCTGCATCCAACTGACGCCGGTGGCGCGCACCAGGGTCGGGTAGCAGGACGGTGCGAAGGCGTTCAGGCCGGTCTGGGCGCCGCTCATGCAGAAGCCGGCCAGCAGCACGTACACCGAGAACAGGGCGGAATGCACGCTGCTGGATGCCAGGATCAGGACGAAGGCGGCGCCGCCAACATAGGCCGAGGCGATGACCTTGTTCGCGGTCCATTTGTCCATCAGGTAGCCGACCACCAGGGCGCCCACGGTGCCGCCCAGCTGGAACATGGCGGTGATGTTGGCGGCACGTTCGATCGGCAGGCCCGCATCCTTGATCAGGGTCGGCAGCCAGCCGGACAGCAGGTAGATCACCATCAGGCCCATGAAATAAGTGACCCACAGCGACACGGTGATGCTGCGGAAATCGTGATTCAGCAGGGTCTTGGCCTTGGCCTTGCTCTCGATCTTCTGTTCGCTGATGGTGAAGCTGGTGGCGCTGGAGAAGGTGTCGCCGCCCACCACGCGGCGCAGGGTGGCGGCAATGCGTTCGGCCGGGTATTTGTTGACGACCATGAAGCGCACCGATTCCGGAATCAGGAACAGGTAGAGCGGAATGCAGAGCAGCGGGATGACGCCGCCGGCGACCAGCACCGTGCGCCAGCCGTAAGGACCGAGGATCAGCGCCGCGCCGAAGCCGACCAGCGCGGAGCCCAGGTTAAAGCCGGTGAACATGACGGTGATGAGCTTGCCGCGTGACTTCTCGGGCACATACTCGGACAGCAGCGTGGTGGTGTTCGGCATCGCCGCGCCCAGCCCGAGGCCGGTCAGGAAGCGCAGGACCGAGAGCATGACCACGTCCTGGGCAAGCGAGGACAGGATGCTGAAGCTGCCGAACCAGGCGACGGCGAGCATCAGCAGGCGCTTGCGGCCGTAACGGTCGGACAGAGGCCCGATCAGCAGTGCGCCGATGGCCAGGCCGATGGGCGCGGCGCTCATGACGACACCGAAAGCGGCCTTGGAAATGCCCCACTCCTTCGTGATCGACGGCGCCAGGAAACCTATGATCGCGACGTCCATGCCGTCGGTGGTGACGATCAGGAAGCAAAGGAAGAGCAAGAGCCACTGATAGCCGGACATCTTGCGGTTGTTGATGTGCTGGCGCACATCGAGCGTCTGTACTGTATTCATTATGTCTCCAGGTCGAATACGCAAGTAATGGAAAGACGCCTGCCGTCTTGTCGTGATAGCGGCCGTGCGCCTTCGTGGCACCCGGAATGGGGGTGCGACTTGCCAAACAGTGTAGGTTTTTACTTGTGCCGATGTATTGCTTTCGGCTGGCGCAGTGTTGCAATCTGCTTATCAGCGTTAAGCAATGTAAAGCCGGAAAGCATGGATGCAGGGACGGCGACTCAGGCCCAGGCGCCGCTGGCGTGTTCGATTTCCGTGAGCAGCGCACGCGCGCCGGGAGACAGGTGGGCGCCACGGCGCGTGGTCACGCCGATGCGCCTTTCCAGCCCCGGCATTTCGAGCGGCAGCACCACCAGCTGGGCGGTACGCACCTCGTGATGCAGCTGGCGCGCAGACAGCACGGTCAGCATGTCGCTCTCGAGCAGCAGGCCGCGCAACAGTGCCAGGTCGCCGGTTTCGACGGCCGGCACCGGCGGCTCCGCACCCTGGCTGCGGAAGAAGCTCTCGATCGATTCGCGCAAGGGGGTGCCGGCGCGTCCCAGCACCCAGGGATAGCCGGCCAGGTCCGCCAGCCCCAGGTGGGTGCCGGCTGCCAGCGGATGGCCGGTGCGCGCCACCAATACCGCCTTGTCCTGGAACAGCGCGCTCGACACGAAGGCATCGCCGACCGCCGGGCGGAGGGCGCCGATGATGAAATCGATGCGGCCGCTCAGCACCCCGGCGCTGAGTTCGTCATAAGGACTTTCGAGCGAACGGATCTGCAGTCGCGGATGCTGCCGCAGTACCGCCGCAATGGCCGCCGGCAGCAGCTGCGAGCGCGCCAGCGGCAGCGCGCCAATGGTCACCGTGCCCTGTACCACCCCGGCCAGCGCGGCGATGTCATCGGGAATATGGCGCAGTTCGGCCAGCACGCGCTCGAAGTGCCCGATCCAGCGCCGCCCCGCATCGGTGGGCAGCATGCCGTGCGCGGTGCGCAGAAACAGCGGCATGCCGAGCATGTCCTCCAAACGCGCAATGGCCTGGCTGACCGCCGACTGCGAGGTCCCCATCGCCTGCGCCACGCCCGGCATGTAGTGCATCTCCGCCAGCAGGGCCGCAGCCTGCAGGCGCCTTTCGTTCAGCAGGGCCTCGATGCCGCCGACCTTGGCGCGCTGGCGCAGGGCGTCGTCACGCACGTCGCGCAGCTCGGCCTCGATACGGTCGGCGCGCAGCCGCACCAGCTCCCCGGCCGCCGTCAGCAGCATGCCGCGGCCCTTGCGTTCGAATAGCTGGACCTCGAGCGCCGACTCCAGCGCGGCCACCGAGCGCGCCACCGCCGAGGAAGCGCGGAACAGGCTTTCGGAGGAGCGGCGGATGCCGCCGGCTGCCGCGACGGCACTGAAGGCGTGGAGATGGCGAAGGCTGACGAGAGACATGAGAGATGCTTCGGCGAGACAGGTCGATAAGCAGATTAGAACAAATCAGTGCCCATAAAGCAACCAAGGCGGCAAGGCCGCAGCCGATACTGTCAGCATCCGACGGACGATCGTCACAGCCAGCAGACCATGAACCAACAAGCCCATTCCGACCTCACCCCGGTGCCCTGCATGCTGATGCGCGGCGGTACCTCGCGCGGTCCCTTCTTCCTCGAATCCGAACTGCCCGCGGACCCGCAACTGCGCGACCGCGTGCTGCTGGCCGCCATGGGCTCGCCCGACAAGCGCCAGATCGACGGCCTGGGCGGCGCGCATCCGCTGACCAGCAAGGTCGGCATCGTCCGCCCCAGCACCACGCCCGGCGTCGACCTCGACTTTCTGTTCGCCCAGCTGCAGCCGGACAGGGACAGGGTCGACACCTCGCCCAACTGCGGCAACATGCTGGCCGCCGTGCTGCCCTTCGCGCTCGAACGCGGCCTGCTGCCGGTTGGCGACGGCAGTACCACGGCGCGGGTGCTGACCCTGAACACCGGCATGCAATGCGAGATCACCGTGCCGACCCCGAACGGGCGCTTGCAATACACGGGGGATGCGCGCATCGACGGCGTGCCCGGCACGGCGGCGCCGATCAGCATCAATTTTCTGGATACGGCTGGTTCGGTCTGCCCTTCCCTGCTGCCCAGTGGTCGGGTGCTGGACCGCGTGCGCGTCGAGGGCGAGGAAGCCTTCGAGATCGAAGCCACCCTGATCGACAACGGCATGCCCATGGTTCTGGTGCGTGCCACCGACTTGGGCGTCACGGGTTACGAAGGCGTGGCCGAGTTGAACGCCAACGAAGCCCTGAAGGCGAAGCTGGAAGCCCTGCGCCTGAGCGTCGGTCCGCTGATGGGCCTGGGCGACGTCAAAACCAAAAGCTATCCGAAGATGTGCCTGGTCGCCCCGCCACGCGACGGCGGCAATGTCGCCACCCGCTGCTTCATTCCGCACGTCTGCCATGAAGCGATCGGGGTGCTGGCCGCCGTCACCGTCGCCACCGCCTCCGTGCTCGAAGGCTCGGTCACTCAGGGTATCGCCCAGGTGCCGGAAGGCCTCACCAAAACCGTCTCGGTCGAACACCCGACCGGCGAATTCAGCGTCGAGCTCGGACTCGACGCGAACAACCCCCAAAAGGTCGTACGCACCGCACTGCTGCGCACCGCACGCCCGATCATGCGCGGCGAAGTACTGATTTCAGAAGACATCTGGAGAGGAAATTAATATGAGAGAGCCCCTGGTCATCGACTGCCACGGCCATTACACGACCGCGCCGAAAGCGCTGGAGGAATGGCGCAATCAGCAGGTCGCCAACCTGAAGTTGCCTTCACTCGGCCCGCGCGTGTCCGACCTGCGCATCAGCGACGATGAATTACGCGAATCGATAGAGAACAACCAGCTGCGCCTGATGAAGGAACGCGGCTCGGACCTGACCGTCTTCTCGCCGCGTGCCAGCTTCATGGCCCACCACATTGGCAACTACGAGACCAGCGCCACCTGGGCCGCGATCTGCAATGAGCTGTGCTACCGCGTGTCCCAGCTGTTCCCGGATAACTTCATCGGCGCGGCCATGCTGCCGCAATCGCCCGGCGTCGCCCCCAAGACCTGCATTCCAGAGCTGGAGCGCTGCATCAGGGAATACGGCATGGTCGGCATCAACCTGAACCCGGACCCGTCCGGCGGCCACTGGAACTCGCTGCCGCTGTTCGATCGTTCCTGGTACCCGATCTACGAAAAGATGGTCGAGTACGACATCCCGGCCATGATTCACGTCTCGACCAGCTGCAATCCCTGCTTCCACACGACCGGCTCGCACTACCTGAACGCGGACACCACCGCCTTCATGCAGTGCCTGACCAGCGATCTTTTCAAGGACTTCCCGACCCTGAAGTTCCTGATCCCGCACGGCGGCGGCGCGGTGCCCTACCACTGGGGACGCTTCCGCGGTCTGGCCCAGGAGATGAAGAAGCCGCTGCTGCAGGAGCACCTGCTGAATAATATTTTCTTCGACACCTGCGTCTATCACCAGCCGGGCATCGACCTGCTTACCAAGGTAATCCCGGTGAAGAACGTGCTGTTCGCGTCCGAGATGATCGGCGCCGTTCGCGGCATCGATCCGGAAACCGGCCACTACTACGACGACACCAAACGCTACATCCAGGCCGCCGCGCTGAGCGATGAAGACCGCTTCCAGATTTTCGAGGGCAATGCGCGCAAGGTCTATCCCCGCCTGGACGCCGTCCTCAAACAAAAAGGATTCTAGGATGACTACACCTCTCATGAACCAGCTCGGCATCGTCAAGCGCAACATCGAACGCGCCAACCGCGGCGCCGTAGAGCGACTGGCCGGCTTCGGCAGCGCCACCGTGCACGAAGCCATGGGTCGCGTCGGCCTGATGAAACCTTACATGCGCCCGATCTGGCCGGGCGTCCAGGTCGGCGGCAGCGCCGTCACCGTGCTGCTGCACCCGGGCGACAACTGGATGCTGCACGTTGCGGCCGAGCAGATCCAGCCAGGCGATATCGTCGTCGCCGCCCTCACCGCCGATTGCACCGACGGCTTCTTCGGCGACCTGCTGGCGACCAGCTTCATGGCGCGCGGCGCCAGGGCCTTGATTATCGACGCCGGCGTGCGCGACGTGCGCGTGCTGAAGGAGATGGGCTTCCCGGTATGGTCGAAGGCGATCAGCTCGAAGGGCACGATCAAGGCGACCCTCGGCTCGGTCAACGTTCCAGTGATCTGCGCCGGCGCCTTCGTCAATCCGGGCGATGCGGTGGTGGCGGATGACGATGGCGTAGTGGTGGTACCGGCCGGAGATGCGGCGCGCGTGGCCGACGCCGCGCAGAAGCGCGAAGACATGGAAGGCGAGAAGCGCGCCAGGCTGGCCTCGGGCGTGCTGGGGCTGGACATGTACGACATGCGTGAGCCGCTGGCAAAGGCCGGGCTCAAATACATCGACTGAAACTCAGCGACTGAAACTCAGCGACTGAAGCTCAGCGACTGAAGCTCATGCTGAGCCGCCCCTCACGGTCCAGCTGGTAACGGTCGAAATCCCGTGCCAGGAATAGCTGTCCGCCATACACCTCGCGCGCCTCGTTCTCGATGTCCCTGATCGACGGCGAGCCCTCCCCTTCCTGGTAGCGCGGGCTGAAATGTGTCAGCACCAGGTTGGGCACCCCGGCCGCCGCCGCGCTTGACGCCGTCATGCGCGCGGAGCTGTGCTGGGGACCTGGTCCGACCTTCTTCAATACCTCTTCCGTGTAGGTGGCCTCGTGGATCAGCACCTCGGCGTCGCGCGCCTCCTCGATCAGCAGGCATGGCGTGTCGTTGTCGCCGCCGACGATCACCTTCCTAGGCTTGCGGCCCGGCAGCAGCCAGTCCTGCGGCTGCAGCACGCGGCCGTCGTCCAGCACCACCTCGTGGCCGTGCTGCAGCGTGCCCCAGGCTTCGCCGCGCGCCACGCCGCCCGCCTCCAGCTTGGCCGTATCGAGCTTGCGTTCCACCTGCCGCTCCGTGAAGCTGTAGGCCCAGGAGGGCATGCGGTGCGACAGCGCGGTCGCCCGCACGATCAGGTCCGGCAGCGGTGCGGCGCCCTCCAGCTCCCTCACGTCGACGAACTCGATGGGGAACGGCAAACCCAGTTCGGTGGTCGCCATCACGCCCTCGAGAAAAGGCCGCAGCGGCGCCGGGCCCACCAGGATCAACGGCGCCGTGCGGTTCAGCATGCCGGCGCTGGCCAGCAGGCCGGGCAAGCCGTAGCAGTGGTCGCCGTGCATGTGGGTGATGAAGATGGCCGCCAGCTCGTGCAGCGACCAGGGCGTGCGCAGGATGCGGTGCTGGGTGCCCTCGCCGCAGTCGACCAGCGACCAGTGGCGCGCCGCGCGCGAGGCGCCCAGCGAGCGCAGCGCCAGCGCGGTCACGTTGCGGGACTTGCTTGGGGTGCCAGATGAGGTGCCGAGGAACTGGAACTCCATGTTGTTTTTCTCCTGCGCGTAGGTCTTGTCGGCATTATCCCGCATGCGCGGGGATCTCCCCGGTTTCGTTTCATGCCGCCCCAATCCGGTTTCGCGGCATCCAGGTACGGCTTCGTCGCATCCCGTCTTGCCGCCGGCGCCGCGGCTGGGCACAATGCCCGAATGACAAGCCTCATCGATACCATGCCGCCGCGCCCGGCCATGCCGCAGCGCCTGCAGCGCTTCCTCCGGGACCTGCGCCTGGCCGCCTTCTACAGCGCGCTGACCGGGGTCCTGATCACGCTGGTGGAAGGCCGGCCGCAGATCCTGGCCAGCCAGATGATCTACTCGACCTGCATCGGCACCATCGCCACGATCGTCGTCGACGGCGCCCGCCTGGCCTTCTGGAACGACCCTTCGCGCCGGCCCCACAGCTGGCCGCCCTTCATCGCCCTGATCGTGGCGACCGCGCCGGTGGCGCACTACTGCGGCATCGTGCTCGGCGCCATGCTGCAGGGCGAGACATGGCCCAGCCTGGCCAGCTACCCGAACCCGCGCCAGGTCAGCATGATCCTGTTCTCGATGCTGTGCATTGCCGCGTTCTCGCTGGTGATCGTCAGCCGCGAGCGCCTCGAGCGCATCAAACTGGAGCGCAGCGACGCCATCGTCCGCGCCGCGGCCGTCGAGCGCCAGGCCCTGCAGGCCCAGCTGCGCCTGCTGCAGGCCCAGATCGAGCCGCACATGCTGTTCAACACCCTGGCCAACCTGCAGGGCCTGATCGCCATCGACCCGCAGCAGGCCAGCCGCATGCTCGACCAGCTGATCCAGTACCTGCGCGCCACCCTGAGCGTCTCGCGCATGGAAACCACCACGCTGGACCAGGAATTCGCCGCGCTCGAGGCCTACCTCGGCCTGATGATGGTGCGCATGGGCTCACGCCTGGCCTACCGCTGCCACCTGCCGGACGCCTTGCGCTCCGCGCGCCTGCCAACCATGCTGCTGCAGCCGCTCGTCGAGAACGCCGTCGTCCACGGGCTCGAGCCGAAGATCGACGGCGGCAGCGTGACGATCGAGGCCGTGCAGCGCGCCGGCCAGCTGGAAATCACCGTATGCGACACCGGGCTGGGCCTGGACCGGGCCGCGCCGCACGAGGGCGGCGGCATCGGCCTGGCCACCACCCGCGAGCGCTTGCAGGTGCTGTACGGCGATCGCGCCGGCGTCGAACTGCTGCCCTCCCCGCCGCAAGGCACCCTGGCCCGGCTTTCCCTACCCCTGGAGTTCGCATGAACACTGCCTGCCCCGTCCGCGCCCTGATCGCCGAGGACGAGCCCATCCTCGCCGCCATCCTCGCCCAGTCGCTGCAGCGGCTGTGGCCCGGACTCGAGATCGTCGCCACCGCGCCGAACGGCCTGGCCGCCGTCGAGCAGGCGCTGGCGCTGCATCCCGACGTCCTCTTCCTCGACATCAAGATGCCCGGCCAGACCGGGCTGGAAGCGGCCGAGGAACTGGCCGAGCGCTGGGACGGCGCCCGGCCCTTCCCGGAAGTGGTGTTCGTCACCGCCTACGACGACTACGCGCTGAAGGCCTTCGAGCAGGCCGCCGCCGACTACGTGCTGAAGCCGGTGAGCGACGAACGGCTGCGCCGCACCGTGGAGCGTCTGCGCGCCCGCCTCGATGCGCGCCAGGATGGCGGCGGACTGGCCCAGCTGGTCGAGCAGATGCGCGTCCTGCTGCCGCAGGCGCAAGCGCCGGAACGCCTGAGCACGATCCGCGCGGCGGTCGGCAACGTGGTGCGCCTGATCCCTGTGCAGGACGTGGTCTACTTCCAGGCGCTGGACAAGTACGTCAACGTCGCCACCGCCGACAGCGAGGCGCTGATCCGGCTGCCGCTCAAGGAGCTGATGGCGCAGCTGGACCCGGGCCAGTTCTGCCAGGTCAGCCGCAGCAGCATCGTCAACATGAAGCAGGTGGCCAGCGCCAGCCGCGATGAGACCGGCAAGCTGAGCCTGGCGCTGCACGGGCGATCGGACCGGCTGAAGGTCAGTCCGCTGTTCGCGCATTTGTTCAAGCAGATGTGAGGCCGCGCGATGCTGGAATCCGATTTACAGCAGTGCGGTTTATGCTGCCTGTCGACGTCAGCCTGCTATGCTTTGCTAAACGGCTGGGTATGACCACAAGCAGCCCCTTGCAAAAACAACACGGACTCCAGCCCATGAATAGTGAATTCATCACATCTGTTCCCCACCTTCAAACTGAGCGCCTCACGCTTCGTGAATATCGACGGGAAGACTTCGACGCATTCGCAACGCATCTGGCCGACCCAGTCAGCGCGGCCCACCTGGTCCAGGCCGACCGCCATGCTGCATGGCGAATCTTCTGTTCGCAAGCGGGACTCTGGCTCATACATGGCGCCGGCTGGTGGGCTGTCGAGGAAAACGAGACCGGTCGCCTCGTCGGGACCGTGGGCGCGTTCTTTCGCGAGGAATCTACCGTGATGGAGCTTGGCTGGAACACTTATCGCACCTTTTGGGGCCAAGGATTCGCGAACGAAGCGGCGGCGGCAGTCTTGCACCATGCGTTCGCCATCCGAGGCGAACCAAAAGTTCGAGCGCTCATCACTTCAGCCAATGAATCGTCGCTGCGCGTTGCCGCGCGCCTTGGCCTGAGGTATGAAACGGACACCGAGATATACGGCAAAGCGGTCGGCATGTATACGCGGCAGCGGGCAGGCTCGGTCGCTTAGGCTTGCAGGACTGCGCGGGAAGCGGTTCCTGACGGGCTACGCCTCTAGCGGACGGGCGGGTGTGTCGGAATCTAGACAACAAGGCATAAATACTTTCTACAAAGAGTATTATTTTTGCTATCATCGCGCGCTTAACCCGTCATACTTCCGGTCGCGCCATGAAGCTGCTCGTCAAAATCAATCTGGGCCTGGTTGCCGTGTTCGGCGTCGGCTTTGTCGCCACCGGTTTCTTTACCCGCCAGGTCCTGCAAAAGAACGCCGAAGAAGAAGTCATCGGCAGCGCGCGCCTGATGATGGAATCGGCGATGGCCGCGCGCAGCTACACCACCGGCGAGATCAAGCCCCTGCTGACGCCGCAGCTGCTGAAGACCTTCCTGCCGCAGACCGTGCCGTCCTACGCGGCGACCCAGAGCTTCGCGGCCCTGCACAAGTCGAATCCCGACTACTCGTACAAGGAAGCGACGCTGAACCCGACCAATCCGCGCGACCGCGTGGTCGACTGGGAAGCGGACGTGGTGCAGCGCCTGCGCGACCATCCGGATACCAAGGAATTCATCGGCCAGCGCAACAGCGAATCCGGCCCCTCGCTCTACCTGGCGCACCCGATCCGCATCAACGACGCCCAGTGCCTGAGCTGCCACAGCACCCCGGCCGCGGCGCCCGCCAGCATGGTCGCCCTGTACGGCGCGAACAACGGCTTTGGCTGGAAGCTGGGCGAAGTGATCGGCAGCCAGATCGTCTCGGTGCCGCTGGACGTGGCGATGCGCAAGGCCGACCGCACGGTCAACATGATCATGACCGGCTTCGCCCTGTCCTTCGCCGCCCTGCTGCTGTTCGTGAACGCGGTGATGTACTGGCTGGTGCTGCGGCCCATGCACCGCATCGCCCGCATCGCGGATGCCGTCAGCGAAGGCCGCGCCGACGTCGAGCCCTTCCCGAAAGGCGGCAGCGACGAACTGGCGGTGCTCAGTACCGCCTTCACGCGCATGCGCCGCAGTATGGAAAAAGCCCTCGCGCTTCTGGACTGAACTTCTGCTGGATTGAACCATGGCCTACGACGTCTTCCTCAGCCACTCCCATGTCGACAAGAGCCACGCCGACGCGATCTGCCACTGTCTGGAACGCGCCGGCGTGCGCTGCTGGGTGGCGCCGCGCGACATCCGGCCCAGCGAAGACTGGGCTGAAGCCATCATCAACGGCATGGACCAGTGCCGCATCCTGCTGCTGATCTTCTCGTCCAGCTCGAACAACTCGCCGCAGGTGCGGCGCGAAGTCGAGCGCGCGGTGAACAAGGGCCTGACCATCCTGCCCTTCCGCATCGAAGCGGTGGCGCCGTCCAAGAGCCTGGAGTATTTCATCAGCACCCAGCACTGGCTGGATGCCTTCGGCCGCGACCTCGACGCCAGCCTGGCCGAGCTCCAGCAGTCCGTCACCGCCGTGCTGGGCGCGCGCGCCGCGCAGGACCTGGCGCCGGCGCCGGCGCCGTCCGCGCCCATCGTGGTGCCGGCCGCGCCAGCCGCCACCCACATAGCCGCGCCTTCACTGCAGCCGGCCGAGCAGGAACCGGTGGCCCTCGAACTGGCCCGCATCCTCGGCCCGATCGCGCGCCAGCTGGTCAAGCGCGCGGCCGTGCCCGGCCGCAGCCGCCAGGACGTGATCGCCGCGGTGGCGCTGGAGATCGACGACGCGGTGGAGCGCAAACACTTCCTGAGCCGCTGCGGCGCCCAGGCCAATTAAGCACCTCGAGCACGATCCATTCATGTCCCAGTCCGAGATCCGCTGCCGCAGCGCCGGCCGCATCCGCAATTTCTTCCGTAAACGCGTGCTGCTGGCCGGCTGGGAGGCGCACGACCTGCCGGCGGCGCCGTCCCAGGACAGCAGCCAGGCCCTGCTCGGCCGCCTGATCGGGCCGGCCCTGCTGCAGCGCGTGACCTCCGCTTTGATTGACTCCGATACGCTGGCGCAGCGCATCGGCGGCTGCGCGCGCGATGCCTACACGGTGCTGTACGGCTGCGCGGCGCTGGCGGTGCTGCTGGCGGCATGGGGCGTGGCTTCCACCTCGGAGACGGTGCGCCTGCTGGTGTCGGTGGGCGAGCTGCTGACGCTGATCGTGCTGTTCATCACCTTCCGCAACGCGCACCGCATCAACTGGCACGAGCACTGGCTGGGCCTGCGCTTCCACGCGGAGTTCCTGCGCTGCCTGCCGGTACTGGTGGCGCTGGACCAGGAACGCGCGCCGGTGTGGCTGCACGGCCGCGCGGACCAGGAGCTCGACGCCGAGGACGCGGCCCTGCCGCCGCACCTGGCCGCCCTCTCCAGCCACCATCACGCAAGCGTGGATGCGCGCGCCGCCGCGCACGAGCACGAACGGCACCAGGTCCGCGCGGCCCTGCTGGCGCAGCTGGAACGCGTCTGCCGCGACGACGAATGGACCTACACCACGACCGCGCTGGAGTATGCGCGCCAGCTCGCGCGCCAGCAGCTGCGCTACCACTGCCGCCGCGCGCAGGAGGAACAGGCGATCGTCCACCGCGTCCACGCGGTGTCGCAGGGCGGCTTCGCGGTCACGATCGCGGCGGTGATGGCCCACCTGATCTGGCACGCGCCGGCGCTGACCATGATCTCGACCGGCGTGCCGGCCTTTGCCGCCTCGCTGCAGGGCTTCACGGCGCAGGAAGAATCGGAGCGCCTGACCGCGTCCTACGGCTCGATGGCGCACCGCCTGGACGCCTGGCTGAACCTGCCGATGGCGCCCGATGCCGGCATCGCCGAGGTGCAGGAACACCTGGCCAACCTGGTCGAACTGCTGATGTCCGAAGTCCATGACTGGCACCGCCTGTTCGGCGAAAAAGGCATGTACCACCTGGGCTGATGATGGCGGCCACTTCTCCCCTCGTGCTCGCGGTCAGCGGGCATCGCGCGCTGCATGCGGACGATGTCGCGCGGCTGCGCGTGCAGCTGTCTGCGGCGCTGGAGGAGATCGCGCAGATGGCGCCGCTGGACTGCCTGTCCGCGCTGGCGGCCGGCGCCGACCAGCTGTTTGCGGAACAGGCGCTGGACCTGCAGGCGCGGCTGGGCGCGCATCGCGTGCGCTTGCTGGTGCCGCTGCCGATGCCGGAGGCGGCCTATCTCGCGAGCCAGGAGGAGCCGGGGTCCACGGCTTTCCGCGACAGCTATCTGGCCTTGCGGGCCCGCGCGGAGGACGTGTTCGAGGTGCCTGCGGATGGCGGTGCGCTGGAGGGCGCCGCGCCCTACGTGCGGCTGGGCGACTATCTGGCGGCCCATGCCAAGCTGCTGGTGGCGCTATGGGATGGCGACACCGGCGCCGAGCGCCAGCCCGGCGGCACCTTCGACGTGGTGATGCGCACCTTGGCCAGCCCGGGACGGGCCGTACTGCACCTGCCGGCGCGGCGTGCCGGCGGCACCGGCGCGATGGAGAATACGCTGCCCGCCTTGCTGACGATGGATGGCGCGGGCGGCTTGCAGCGCGATCCGGCGCCCTGCGCCCTGCGCGACTACCTGCAGCGGCGTCCCGCCTAGCTGCAGCCAGGCCGGCTGTCAGCCGATGGCGCGCGATTCGAAATGCGCCTCGAGCATCGTATGAATCTGTTCGAAGTTCGGCGGCTTGACCAGATGCCGGTCGAAGCCGGCCGCTATCACGGCGGCGCGCGTGGCCATATCATTCCAGCCGGTCAAGGCCAGCAAGAAGACATCTTCGAGCAAGGGCGTCTGCCTGAGCACCTTTGCGACTTCATAGCCGTCCATCACGGGCATGCCCAGGTCGAGGAAGATGACCTCCGGGAGGAAGGTCTTCGCCAAGGCGAGGCCCTTGCTGCCGCTGTTGGCAACTTCAACGGTAAAGCCCAGTGCCGTCAGCAAGGCCTGCATCATGAATGCGGCATCGACATTGTCGTCGATGAGCAGTACGCGCTTGGGGGAGTCGATCGTGTAGGAGTTCATAGGATCAAGCGACACCGTGGGTGTCATGAGGAGACAGCTTAATCCTGCGAAGTCTGGGCAGGCGAAGGGTGGAACGGGCTTTGTTTCAAGCAAGGATCCAGACTAGCACAGAAAAGACTTGATCATGGGAAATAAAAAAAGGCGCGGGCGTACCTGTGGTGTTGCGGCCTTTTAAATTCGGCAATTGTTATTGCTTTTTCACATGGATCTTCTGCTAGAATCTCAAAAGTGCAATAAATTTATCGAAATCATCGATTTGCACGTCTCCCAGTTCGACCGGATGCCCGTCGAGCTGTCGTCGGCCCAAAACCTGCCGGCAGCCCACCCATCTTTTGTCACTTACCGGAGCGTGCGCATGCGCATCAAGCCTATTCTGCTGTCCTTTTCCGCCATCGCGGCCCTTGGCGCCAGCTTTGCCAATGCGGTGCCGCTGATCGCCAACGGCAGTTTCGAACTCACCACCAACGGCAGCAACAAGCAGCTGTCCTCCAGCCCGATCGGGGCCGACAACCGCAGCACCTTGAGCGGCTGGACCAGCAGCAACGGCAACGACGGCGGCTACAACTTCGTGCTGGATACCGGCATCATCACGACCAGCGCATCCGCGATCGGGCTGAAGGCCTATGCGGCGTCGGCCGAACATGGCCAGGTATTCGCCTCGGATGCCCTGTACTACCCGGGCGTGCTGTCGCAGACCGTCAACGGCCTGACGCCGGGCGCGAGCTACCTGCTCAGCTTCGATTACGCGATGGGCCAGCAGGCCGGCTTCAACGGCAAGAACCTCGACAATTACTGGCAGGTCGGTTTCGGCGGCGCCACCCTGAAGTCGGGCAAGCTGACGCTCGAAAATGGCGGCTTCACCGGCTGGCAGACGGCCACCATGCAGTTCACCGCGACGGGCGCCAGCCAGGTGCTGTCCTTCCTTGCCGTCGGCAGTTCGCCGGGCGCGCCGCCCTTCATGCTGCTGGATAACGTATCGATGGAGAGCGCGGTGCCGGAACCGTCGACCCTCAGCCTGCTGCTGGGCGGCGCCATGCTGGCGGGCCTGCTGGCGCGCCGCCGCCGTTCGAAAGCCTGAGCGGCCGCGCGCCGCCGCTAGCCGACCATGAGCGCTTCCTTGCACGAGGCCGCCGTCCTTGCCCTGCGCCTGTGCGCCTGGCTGGCGCTGCTGAGCGCCATCTTCGTCCCGCTCGAGCACTGGTTCGGCATGCGCCACGAAGGAGCCGCGCGGGGCGAACTGCGCCGCAACCTCGCGTATTACTTCCTCAGCAGCCTGGCGCCGGGCATTCTGCTGGCTGCGCCGACGGCCCTGCTGGCGATGGCGGGGCGGCACCTGATGCCGGACGCCGCGCTCGCGGCGATCCAGTCGCTGCCGATGGCGGTGCGCATGGCGCTTGCCTTCGTGCTTGCCGAAACCGGCTTCTACTGGGGCCACCGGCTCAGCCACGAGCTGCCGTGGCTGTGGCGCTTCCATTCGCTGCACCATAGCAGCGAGCACATGCAGTTCCTGGCCAACACCCGCACGCATCCGGTCGACATGGTCGTCACGCGCCTGTTCGGTCTGGTCCCGCTCTACGTGCTGGGCCTGGCCGGCCCGACCGCCGCCGGCAGCAGCGCGCCCGCCCTGCTCCTGGTGCTGGGCACCTTCTGGGGCTTCTTCATCCATGCCAACCTGCGCTGGCGCCTGGGCCCGCTGGAATGGCTGCTGACCACGCCGGCCTTCCATCACTGGCATCACAGCCGCCATGAGCACATCGACCGCAACTACGCGTCGACCCTGCCCTTCCTGGACCGGCTGTTCGGCACGCATTACCTGCCGCGCCACTGGCCGGCCCGCTACGGTACCGACACGCCGCATGCGGACTCGCTTGCGGGCCAGTTGCTGGACCCGCTGATCGCGCCCGGAAGGCAGGCGCGGCCAGGGGCCTAGTTGAAGCGCCCGGTCTTGCCGCCGATGCTGTAGCGGCCCGCGCCCAGCAAGGCCACCGCCAGCGCCCCGGCCAGGTACATGCCCTGCAGCTCCAGCGCCCAGCCGCCCTGCTCGTTCAGGGTGAAGAACTGCTTGGTGTGCACCAGCAGCAGCGCCACGACCATGTTGATCGCCACCACCAGCGCGGCGGCGCGCGTGTACAGACCCACCAGGATCAGCAGCGGCGCAACCACTTCGCCGATGTACACCAGGTAGCCCAGCGCACCCGGCAGGCCGGCCTTTTCCAGCATGCCGGTGATGAAGCCGATGCCGCCCATGAGTTTCGACACGCCGTGGAACAGCAGCAGGATGGCGAGGACGGCGCGCAGCAGCAGTTTGCCCTGGTCGTCGGTCTGGTATTGCGTCGCTTGCGTGGTCTGAGTGGTTTGCATGGTCTTCCCTTTCAATGAAAAGCGTAGGCATCCATGGCAAGCACGCCATGTTCGAAACTCGAATGCAGTTGCGTCGCTGTCGCGTCCGGGCCGGCCGCACCCAGCGCCACGAACAGCGGCAGCAGGTGCTCGTCGCTCGGGTGGTTCTGCACGGCGAAGGGTGCGGCCTGGCGGTAATCCAGCAGCGCGGCGCGGTCGCCGCTTTCCAGGCGCGCCTTCATCCATGCTTCGAAGCCGCTCACCCACGCCGGCACCGGCGCATCGACGCCCTGGCCGCGGAACTCGTACAGATTATGCGTCAGCGAGCCCGATGCGAGCACCAGCACGCCTTCTTCGCGCAAGGCGGCGAGCGCCCTCCCCATGCTTTCGTGTGCAGCCGCGCCGGCGCCGCGCACCACCGACAGCTGCGCGACCGGGATATCGGCATCAGGATACATCAGGCGCAGCGGAACCCAGGCGCCGTGGTCGAGTCCGCGCTGCGTGCTGCGGCCGGCGGGAATCCCCGCGGCTTCGAGCAGTGCGGCGGCGCGTTCGGCGGCTTGCGGGGCGCCCGGCGCCGGATAGCGCATCTCGAACAGCGCGCGCGGAAAACCGCCGAAGTCGTGGATGGTGTCGGGCTGCTGCGCCAGGCTCACGGCCGGGCCGCCGGCGGTTTCCCAGTGCGCGGAGACGACGACGATCGCCTTGGGCCGCGGCAGGGTGTTGCCGAGTTCCTGCAGAAAGCGGCGCGCGGGACTGTCCTGCAGCGCCAGCATGGGCGAGCCGTGCGAAACGAATAGAGTGGGAAGCCGAGCCATGGTGCTGCCTCCTTGAGTGGACATGCTCCCATCTTAGGCTCTGCGCCTCCCGAGATAAACAAGGCGCAACTGGTCAAACTGTTCCGAAAAGAGGAACAATCAGCTTAGTCGACCCAGGGCGGCGCCGCAAACGCCTCGACCAGGAAATCGACCAGCACCCGCACCTTGGGCGACAAGAACTTCCGCGATGGATAGACCGCATAGATGCCGAGCGCGATCGAGCGGTAGCCGGGCATGATCTCCCTCAGCGTCCCCTGCGCCAGGTCGGCGCCGACCATGAAGCTGGGCTGCAGGATGATGCCCTGGTCCTGCAGCGCGGCGGCGCGGCAGGTGTCGCCGCTGTTGGTGCGCATCCGCGGCGCCACCTTCACCGTGACCTCGCCTTCCGGGCCGGAGAAGGTCCAGTTTTCGCCGCTGGCGAACAGGCTGTAGGAGATCACGTCGTGGGCCGGAAGTTCGTCCGGGTGCGCCGGCTCGCCGCGCGCTTGCAGGTAGGCGGGCGAAGCGCACAGCACCAGGCGCGTGGAAGCCAGCTTGCGGCTGATGAGGGAGGACGCCGGCAACTGGCCGATGCGCACTGCCAGGTCGTAGCCTTCCTCGACCAGGTCGGCCACGCGGTCGGACAGGGTGACGTCGAGCGCCAGCTTGGGGTGGCGCGCCATCAGCGCCGGCCACAGCGGCGCCAGGTGCATCAGGCCGAAGGTAACCGGGACGTTGGCCTTCAACAGCCCGCTGGCCTCGCCGCTGCGCGAGGTGACTTCGGCCTCGGCTTCGTCGAGGTTGTCCAGCAGCTCGCGGCAGCGTGCATGAAAAATCTCGCCTTCCGTGGTCGGCGACAGCTTGCGCGTGGTCCGGTGCAGCAGGCGCAGGCCCAGCCTTTCCTCCAGCTCGGCCACATAGCGCGAGACCGCCGCCTTCGACATGTCCAGCGCGCGGGCGGCGCCGGTGAAGCTGCCGGCGTCGACCACGGCGGCGAAGACCTTCATTTCCTGGAATTTGTCCATCGTCGCGGGAATTGGAACAATAAAACCAATTCTACGACGATCGTCCCGGACCGGGGATCAACGCCCGATGAACGCCTGGATCAGCCGGTTGAATGCCGCCGGGTGCGTGACGTTCATCCCATGCGAGGCGCCCGCGAGCGATGCTTTTTCCGCCTGGGCCATCCACTCGGCCAGCTTGTCCACGTTGGTGCGGTACATGCGCGGGCTTTTCTCGCCGGCGATCAGCAGGGTCCTGCATTGCACCTCGGCGGCTGCGGCGCGCGTGTAGGCCGGCAAAGGATCGCGGAACTGCTTCGGCAGCGTGGCCGCGTTATCGATCGCCATCGTGCGGAACGACGCCGGGCTTTTGCGCCAGATGCCCGGCATGCTGACCGAGTCGACGAACATCTCCAGCCCCGCCTCGACCGTCCCGGTTTCGATCAGATCGGCGACGTTTGCACGCAGCGCCAGCGTCGCCGGCGGCAGCGAGGCTTCCGGCGTGCCGTCGATCTGCAGCGCCCCGCCCGGGTCGGCCAGCGTCAGCGTCTTCACCAGCGCCGGATACGCGCGCGCCAGCTGGAAGGCGACGCAGCCGCCGCGCGAGTGGCCCACCAGGTGCACCGGCCCGAGGCCCATCATGGCGATGAATTCGGCCAGTTCCTCGACATGGGTCTTCCAGCTGAACGCAGCCTGCACGCCGGCATCGGCGGCCGGCCAGTAGTGGCTCAGGCTGACCGACACGCAGTGGAAGCCTTGCGCAAGCACGCGGGCCTGGCCGTCCCAGTAGCGGTAGTCGCACAGCGAGCCGTGGACGAACAATACCGGCTCGCCGGCGCCGCTGGCCATGTAGGGCAGGCGCACGCCGGTGCACAGCGTGGCGAAGTCCAGCTGGGGCGATGCGAGAAGTGACGGGTCGATGCGTGCGTTCATGTTGGCCTCCTTTCCAATACTATGCACCACGTGCTAACCTAAGAAAACCGCATAATACTGATCATAACCATCAGATTTTCTGATACTGATGAAAGCACTCGACCTGGACGTCCTGACGATGATCGTGGCTGTCGCCGACACCGGCAACATCAGCCGCGCGGCGGAAGTCGTCCACCGTTCGCAGTCGGCGGTGAGCATGCAGATCAAGACGCTCGAGACTGCGCTCGGCAAGCCGCTGTTCGTGCGCGGCCCGCGCAGCGTCGTGCCGACGCAGGACGGCGAGATCATGCTGACCTACGCCCGCCGCATGCTGGCCTTGCGCGACGAAGCCTGGGCCGCGGTGGTGCGGCCCGACGTGACGGGCCGCGTGGTCATCGGCGTGCCCGACGACTATGCCTCCTCCCTGCTGCCCTCCATCCTCAAGAAATTCTCCGCGACCTACCCCAAGGTCGAGATCCAGGTGGTCGGACTGCCCAGCGTGGCGCTGGCGCCCATGGTCAAGGACGGATCGGTGGACCTGGTCTGCGCGACGCGCGTAAAGGGCTTGTCCGGGCAGTTCGTGCGCTTCGAGCCGATGGTCTGGGTGGCGAATCCCGCCGCGCCCGACATCTGGCGCGAGCGGCCGCTGCCGATTGCCGTTTTCCTGCCCGGCAGCGTGGCGCGCGAGAACGCCATCCGCAGCCTCGAGCGCGCCAGGATCCCTTACCGCACTTCCTACGAGAGCCCGAGCCTGATGGGGCTATTGAGCATGGTCGAAGCCGGACTGGCGGTGGCGCCGCTGGCGCGCTGCGCCGCCCCTGCCCATATGAGCCTGCTCGGCCAGGCGCAGGGGCTGCCGGAAATCGATGCGCTCGAAGTGATCCTGGCGAGGAGCAGCAAGTCGAAACGGCCGCCTTGCGACTTCCTCGCCGAGAAGATCATGACGGAGTTGCGGCGCTGATTCGGAACCGATGCCGGATGACCCGACAGTGACACCCACCTCCTCCGTCCTCGGCGGCTTCACGCCGGCCGGCAAGCTGCGCGCCGCCATTAACCTCGGCAACCCGGTTCGAACCGGAGTTTCTCCCGAAGGTCGATCATCTCTTTTGAAGACACTTACGCTGCGTGTAGCGGCAGTTGCAGGAGCTGAGCATGCCAGAGAGCGAGCACCACATCCATCTGGCTGTTATGGCGCTTACCACTCGCATCTTCAGCGTAGCGCCGATTATCGACTGACTTGCTATAGTCACCCGGCGCCACACCTCTTATGAGACCGGCCTCTGCCAACCCAAGAAACGCGGATTTCGGACACCCTTTGACTTCCGCTGCTGGCTTTCCCTCGAATACTTCAGCTGCCCTGGTCGCCCAAGCTTTAGTGGGATGCGCACCCTCTGCCGCAAGTTGAGCCGCCTCGACAGCAACGCGAGCGTACCCTGTCAGGGATCTTTGCTCATACATAATTACCTCGTTACGTTCGACGAAATGTGCAAGGTCGAGACACAACTGTCCAACCTGAAACCAGTATGCTGCGCCTATTCAAAAAAAAACCGCCGGCTCTGTGAGCACAGCGAATTTTTTCTCCCGTGAACACTCATGGATCCGTGCCATGGCGGAGAAGCCGGCTTCGTCGACATGCCGCGGAAAACAAAAAAGCGACCCGCAGGTCGCTTTTTCGTTTGAATCTCTGGCGGAGACGGTGTCCGCCTCCGCCATATCTTTTGGCGTCTACCATCGTCTACTTTAAGCGCTTTCTCATAGGAGAAATGCTCATCATTTAGTCTACCGAAGTCTACTGTAATCTATTACAATCTACGTCATTAACGGGGGTAGATTCGGGGGTAGAGAATGGCGAGAACAGTTGAGAGACTCACAGCGGCAGCAGTCAGCAGGGTCAAGACGCCGGGGTATTACCCGGACGGCGCCGGCCTGTATCTGCAGGTGTCGAGCTCGCTTACGAAAAGCTGGATCTTTCGGTACTCACGAGGCGGGAAAGAAAAGCAGATGGGGCTCGGCGCCCTTCACACCGTGAGCTTAGCAGAAGCGCGGGAGGCCGCGCGAGGATGTCGCTCGGTCCTGCAGGCCGGCGGCGACCCGTTGGAGCGGCGGAAGGCCCAGCAACTCGCCGAGACGCTGGAGCGGGCCAAGGCGATCACGTTCGACGACTGCGCGTCGTCATATATCGCCGCCCACCGGGACAGCTGGAAGAACGCGAAGCACGCGGCGCAGTGGAAGAGCACGATGGCGACATATGCCAGTCCGATCATCGGCGCGCTGCCTGTGGCCTCGATCGACACCTCGCTGATGGTGAGGGTCCTGGAACCGATCTGGACGACCAAGACCGAGACGGCCACCCGGGTACGCAGCCGCATAGAAAATATCCTCGACTGGGCGACTGTCAGCAAATTCCGCGTGGGAGAAAATCCGGCACGTTGGAAGGGTCACTTGGAGAACCTACTTGCCGATCCAAGTAAGGTGGCGCGCGTTGAGCACCATGCCGCACTACCCTGGCATGAAATCGGTGACTTCATGGTCGACCTGCGCCAGCGTGATGGGATCGCGGCGCGCGCCGTCGAGTTCGGGATTCTCACTGCCGCCAGGTCCGGCGAAATCCGCGGGGCCAAGTGGAACGAGATCGACCTCGACACCGCAGTGTGGACGGTGCCGGCGGAACGAATGAAGGCCGGGCGTGAGCACCGTGTCCCGCTATCGAGCGCTGCGCTGGAGTTGCTCAAGAAGATGCCGCGCCTGGGCGACCACATATTCCCGGGGCAGCGCGGCGACGCGCCGCTATCGGATATGAGCTTGACGGCCGTACTGCGGCGGATGGATCGAGCAGACATTACCGTTCACGGCTTCCGGTCGACCTTCCGCGACTGGTGCGCCGAGTCGGTCGGCAACTCATTCCCGCGCGAGGTTTGCGAGCACGCGCTTGCCCACCAGCTCCCCGACAAGGTAGAAGCCGCCTATCGTCGCGGCGACCTCATCGAGAAGCGGAAGGTTCTGATGCAGATGTGGGCCGACTACTGCAGTAAGCCGCCGGTCAGCGCCAGCGTTGTGACTCTCCGGCTTGAAACTGGAGGTTAGGTGCCTTCAGCAGTGACGGTAGGCGGGCGGCGCCATTCAATTTGCGTCGCGCGCTCTACAAGCTGCGCACAATACTCAGGCGCAAAGTTCTGCTTACACTCGAAAAAGAACGTGTCAACCTGCTTCTCGGCTAAGCCTGCGATAGTCTTGGCCTGGATCTCGGGGAGAAGATTTCCATTGTTTGTGGCGCAGGCGTGGAGCTCTCGATACCCAACAATATGGCAAGCGCGCATGGCGTCCACAAAAAACGTTGCAGTTATGGACGCGGACATGCCAGCTTGCATCTCGTCCGCTTGTTTCTTCTGCTCGGGCGACTGCTGCGCTTTACCGCACGCCGCGATACATGCGCCGATGAGCAATGCGTAAAGCATCGATCTCATACACATCCAGTTTAAATTATCAAAACCTCAATAATGTTTCAGTGGAGAGTTCTCGTCAATCCCCGACCATACTGCAGGCCAGTAAGGTGAAAATTTGTGAGAATCACAATTTCACGGTGAGCTATACTTCGGCGTGCGACCCGGCACGCCTAGATGCCGCCCTGCCCTGGATGGATCATGAAAAAGCTCGCCCTCCTCTTCGTCGCTCTATGCGCTACTGCGCCGGCTTTCGCTGGCCCATGCGTCGCGCTCGAGTACCAGGAAATGAAGGACATGTCGGCTGACGAACTCACGAGGGCGTTTTGTGCAGCCGGCGAGGCGCGGCGAGCAAATATGGACGAAGTTGTGAGCAATCTGGGTTCCGGCGGTGGTAAGCCATTTCCGACGGCCAGCGACAACTTCGACCAGTGCACTGGTCAGATCGCGCGAATCGAGCGGGTGCTGGCCACCAAGGGAATCACGAAGGATGCTTTGAAAACTGCGTGCTCGCGGCAAGCGGCCGGCCAGACTATCACGGCGCCGGCCGAAGCCAAGTAGCCCGCCGGCGCTCAAGGGCGCTGCCTTACTCGAATGCCGGCTGCTCAACCCGGATTGAAGCAGACCAGTTGAAAGACGCAGGGTCCGCCAGGTCGAAACCCAGATCCCTGGCCAGCTGGCGTGCGGCAATGACGCCTTCGATCATGATGTCGTAGGCTTTTGCCGCGGCGGTTTTATCCAGCTGCCGGATCACTGCTTCGAAATGCTCCCACCAAGCGCGCAGCAACTGCATGAAGTTGCAAAGATCCGCCAATTGCCCCAATTGTGATGCCGTAATGTTGACCTGATGTTGACCTTGCGTTGTGACAGAGGTATCGTCCATATCGGATTGTCTTTCTGATGACTGAGTCATCGTAAGTAGGTTGACGATTCAAAGCCCCGGATGCCGTGAGAAGTGTCCCGGGGCTTTTTCGTTGCTGTCTCCAGCTACAAACAGAATAGCAATGTTGGCGTCACTCTCGCAAGGATAGGGATTGGTTACAGCGTTTTCGCGAATTAAAATTCCGCCGACATTTCGCGGTCGCGAAATACTACATTTCGCAGCTTTTGTTGCAATCCTATAAACGGATATATACCGAGAAATCCACGTTATGCAAGTTTTCTTTACAACGTATAAGGATTTCTTTGTTCACAGCATTCCAAATACAAATGGAATTTGTATTTGATCTGTCGCGTTATTGAAACGTTTATTTAATGACTTGACTTCTGCGCAAGCTCAAGCGGCCGTTTCGCGATACTGAGTGAAGCGGTCGGCGGTTATCAGATCAGATCAGCGCCGCCTCTGCCTCCCGGCGCAGCACAAGGCCGCGCAGCACCCGCCCTCCCCCACGGTTCCACTTCCGAATCTCCGCTGGCACCTCATCCCAGCGGTCGGCGTTCACGCGCCGGCGCAGCGTGCTCGCCGCCAGGTTGCCGGCGCCCAGGTTGAAGGCGAAGTCGATCAGCGCGGCCAAGCGCTCCGGCGTGTCGACCCGCGGGCACAGCCTCAGCACCGCGGGCAGATAGACCGTCTTCACCATCCACAGCAGCAGCTGTTCCGCGCGCTCGCGCGAGATCGTCGGATCCTTCAACGTCACACGCGTGCCGTCCTCGTAGTATGTGGCGCCGTACCCGATCGACGGAATGCCGGCCGGGCACAGGTACGGCAGCAGGAACAGGCCCTCGAAGCGCCGGGCCAGCGCGGCCGCCACCTGGACGGCCAGCGCCTCGAACTCGGCCCGGGTCATCACTTGCCCCGCTTCAGCAGAGCGCGGTCAGCGACGAAGATGCCCAGCGCCGCTCCCACCAGCGCCCAGCCCTGTTCGTCCAGTGTCCAGTTGTGGCGGTAGAGGTGCAGCATCCACAGCAGCATGCATTCGGTGGCCAGCATCGGGCGGATGATGCCGTTCCAGATATCGACCACGGCGAAGCCGGTGAGCTTGCCGGTCAGCTCGACGGCCTGGCCGAACACGCCGGCATCGATGCGCGCCAGGTCGGCTTCACCCTGCACGCGAATCGTCTGCACGCCCAGGTCGGCCTGCACCTTGATGGCCTCCATGTTGCGGCCATGCGCGGCGCTGTCCAGTTCGCCCTGCAGGCGCATCCGCTCGATCTCGAACGAATGGTCTTGGCGCGCGGTCATCCAGGACGAGATCTCGCCCCACATCATCCGGAAGACCGAGCCACCGAAGAAGGAAATGAGGGCCGAGATCATGGCTGGTCCTTTCCCGGCACATCGGCCGGCAGGCTGAACTTTGCGTTTGCCAGCGATTCCAGCTTGAACAGCGCGCGGCTGCCCATGTGGGCCATGATGCCGACCAGCGCGTACTTCATCGGCACCGGCAGGCCCATGGCGTCGCACAGGTTCGCCACCAGCACGCCGGTGAAGCCGGCGATGACCAGCTCGCCGACCAGCTCGGTGAAGTTCCAGGCCCGCGCGTGGCCGTCCTTCATCTTGCGAACGAAGGAGGCAACGCCGCCCCAGAGGGACAGGCCAATCAGTAGGATCCAGCTGAGTACAGCGTCGATGTCGAAGCTGCCGGGAGTTGGGGATTGGTTCATTTGGCCCTTTCAGAGGAGGCTGCGGTCGTAAAAAAACCGGCCTGAGCCGGTTGGTTGGGTGGGTATTGCGGCGGGCGCCGCGTTCGGATGATGGGCCCCTTGGCGTAGTCCGCCATGTGCAGATCGATCGGCCGAGCCCGCTTCATCTCTGCAGGGTCAAAGAGCCGGATCCCGCCAGCCAGGACGATGGCGAAGGAAAGGTCGGAGCACCACCAGCAGCTATCGTCGCTCCAGTCCTCGGAATACGTGAACGGGATGCCGACGGCGCCGAGCCAGTCGTAGCGCTTCCCCACCTGGGCTTCGGCGAACACCTGCGCGGCGTCGACGTCGGGAACCCAGACGCACATGTCGCGGTAGACTGCCACGCCCTCCATCAGCTGCTCGACGGTTCCCGCGCGGCAGCCGTGCGTCATCGACGCCTCGTAAGCGCGCTCGCCGATGATGGTGATGGCGTGGCTAAACTGGCGCGAACCCGCGGCGATCCCGATCACGAGACTGCCAGGGTTATACGGCCAGCGGCTGGTAAGGCGGACGATAACGAAGCCGCCGCTCATGACAGCTCCAGAGCAATCTTCTGCAGCTCGGCGATGTCTTGCTGCGTCAGTTTCGATGCCGCGTCGTCGAGCGGATATGCCGGCGTAGTGGGTGGGATGAACGTGACGCCCTCCTCTTCAACCACCACGGCCATGTATTTCTTGAGCAGTTCGCGGTAGTCGACCATCACAGCCCCTCCGGCCGTTCGTTGGCCTGGACCTCGGCATCGAGGATCTCCAGGGCCCGGCCGGTCTCGATGACGCCGGCAGTCTCCAGCAGCTGGACGCCCGCGCGCGTGTCAGGGCGATCCAGGTCGATGAAGCTGGCGGCCGCCACGTCGGCCATGTTGGCGCGCAGCCGCGCCGATTGCTTGCGCGCGTCGAGCGCCGCGTTGGGGTTGTCGGCGGCGGCCAGCTCGATCATCACCTTCTCGTCGTCGGTGAAGCGGTTGCGGAAGGCCAGGCAGGTGATGCGGCGCGCCTGGGGAAGGACGACATTGCTGCGCCCTTCAATTTCGGCGATCTCGTCGGGCGTGGCGTCGCGGATCACGCCATCGTCCATCACCTGGATTACAGCCGGCAGCGCCGGATCTTGGCCGACATCGTCAGCCGTGGCTTGGTCGTTCATATCGCTCCTTTAGCTATTCTTGATGCCGTAGACACGGACAATGCCGGTGGTGAATGACCCGCCGCCGGTTGTCAGTCGGAACCCGCTTAGCACGCCCGTCGGGGTGTAGCAGGTTGTGTAGTTGACCGAGGCTGTTACCGGGGTAATTGAACTGTTGTAGGTCATGGTCTCCGAGTGGATCAACCTCGAGTACGAAGTACCATCCAACGCGTTCAATATTTCTGTGGTGCCGGTGTGCTTCGTACCGTTGTTTGATACGAGGTGCTGTATCGTGTTGGTCGAAGACGATCCCGAGCCAGACGCCCCGAAGTTGTAAGACGCTCCGCTATCAACGACGCCACCCTTCGCGAGCTGCATGGACACGATGCCGTTGGAAGACGATGTGAGCCCTTCCACCTCGACAACGTATTTGTCGTAAGCCGACGTCATGACGTTCAAGAAATCAATCTGCGATACCGTGCTTGTGATGTTTGCAGAGCTCAGTAGGACTAGCCCGTTGTTGGCTGCCGGTCCGGTGTCGCCCTTGTCGCCGGTGCGCTGGAAGAACAGCATAACGGCGTCGCCATCCGCGAAAGGGGTAGCACTGGACTGGTCGAGGGGCGCGACGTTTGCCCACCCGTACAGACCACCGGCTTGCGGAACGTATCCGGTGACGTTAAAGCGCGCCCACTTGGACGGATCTCCAACTTTTTGAAGACGGAGAGTGCCCCGTACGGTGCTCGATGAAGAATTGAAATCCCCCAGCGCAGCGGCAACCAATGTGCCCGTACTGTCCTTCGTGTCAAAGAATATTTGGGTGACGGTCTGCGCATTTGCGCCGGTGCTGAATGCGGCGCGCCCCCCAGCTGGAAGTCCGATGGGGGCGGTCACTGCCGAGTAAACATACGGAATCGCATACGCTCCTCCAGCTGCGATGGAGTTCATGTTGGCGATCGCGACCTTCAACTGCGTCACCATCTTCTTCAGTGCCAGCACCATCGCAGCAGCTTTGAAGCTGAAGGTCTTGGGCGGGTCTAGCACCGGATCAGGTGCGTCTGGCAGGTCATCAATGATCATGCGAGTCCTTTAAATTCAATGTGCGCGGTCTTTTCGCCCCCAGCGCTGACGGGGACGTTCCACTGGCCGAGGAAGCCGTAGGCATAGGTCATGGAGTAGTCTTCGGCGCCGATAACCATGATCTCGACGTCGGTGTATTCCTTGGCAAGGAGACGGTAGGCAGCCGATTCAAACCCTTTGCGAATGTAGACTTCGAAGTTCAGCACCTTCGAGTTGTCCCGCTTCACCATGGTGACGTTTCCGAAGATGTCCGTATTCGACGTCGAGTAGCTCAGGATGCCGCCGGAAAAGCCCCAGTCGGTCTCGCCAATGGTCCGGGCCTGGCCCATGACGTAACAGCCGATCGCAGCGTCTGCACCCGGGTTGCTCACCGAGATCGACAGCGCCGAACCCGCATACGGTGGGATGCCGTCAAAGATCACGTCGCCTTCGCGGATCGGCTCAGTGTAGAAAAAGTCGTACCAGCTGAGCGGGTCGTGGCTTACCAAGCTCTTCGTCTGGAGATAGCCGCTGTCGGTCTGGGCAACGGTAACGCTCGCACCCTCAACGTTCAAGATGCCAAGCGTGTTCACCAGTTCGCCAGGCTGTACCAGGACAGTGACTTCGTTCGGCGCCTTGGTCTGGCTGTTCACCACCTTGTCGAACATCAGCCGGCGATTCACCACTTGCTTCAGCGGGATCCACGACGCCGTGTCGGTGAGTGCATGCCCGACGTTGCCGGCTATGGCCGACTGGTAGGTCAGGAAAGTGGCCGGGTCGTAGACCACCACCCCCTGAGCAAACGTCGCTGCGCTGCTGTAGGGCGGCTCGTTGATGGGCACATTCGAACCTACCAGGCCGGCGCCAGCAGCAATGACGTCGGCGGCGCGTGCCGCGGTTCCATCACCACTGCTTACGATATAGCTGCTCGGCTTAGAGCCTCGCTCAAGCTGCGGTCCCCAAATCAGATACTTCTGACCGGCGCGTCCCACGAGGCCAACTCCAATACTCCCGGTATTGGCGAGCACGCCCGGCTTCAGCGCGAAGGACAGGCGCCGCCAGGTCGTGTCCACTGCCTGGAACGCACCATTCGAGGTGCTGATGGCGAGATTGCTAATCGCAAGACTGATATCCGAGACCCCACTTTCGACTCGGACCCAAAACGAATAAACCCAGTCGAGGGATGCATTAGGTGCGCCGCTACTGAATCCCTGAGCCATCCACGCGAAATTGCTAGTTGTGGCATTCGGGGTAAAGGCCAAGGCGGTATTGCTACCATCCGGGGCAGTACCCGCGTTCGCCGCATAGAGTCCTGCACTCAGATCCCATGCCGGGTGCGTGAGTTGGTCCGTCCGTCGGAGCCAGTTCGTCCCGGCAGACTCCAACACCGCATACGGCGCCGCACTCAAATCACTCTGGTCATACGTCCAGCGCAGGGTATTCGCCGGCGCTGTTTGCAGCACCCCGTTCCTGTCAACATAGGTCCCGGGCGACGCGCGCGAAAAGGCTACGTCGCCGGAGACCGCTACCGGCCGGACCAATCGAAAATCTGCTGATCCCATTAGCCCACCACTTTCACTGGCATAGATTCGCCTCCGTTGGTCAATCGTTCGATGAAGTCAGCCTGCCGCTTCGACTCCCTGCGCACCTGCTCGATGGTCTTGCCCTGCGCGTCGATGATGGCGTTCTGCCGCTCGACGGTCGCGTTGAGGCGATCAACGGATGCTGCAAGCACGTCAGCATTCGACGAGGGGTTTGCCAGGCGCCCGAACAGATCCGAGGTCTGGCTCGCGTTGAAGATGCGCGCCGGGCCTGTGGCCTCGAGCTCGGGGCCCTTCTCACCGACGATGCGCCAGCCGCCACCGTGGAAACCGCCAGAGGCAAAGCCAGGGACGCCCAGCATTCGCTGGTGATCCTTGTATTCGGCGCTACCCAGAAAACCGCCCCGGATGGCGTCCAGCGACGCTCCGTGTGCGAGCACGTCCTGCCAGTACTGCAGGCCGGCCTGGTCTGGCGCGCGGCCCAACAGCTCGCGATAGAGCCCCACGATGGCCGAGTTACCGGAGACGATCGGGTTAGCCTGCGCGGCGCCGGCTGCCATCTGGAACCCGGCGAGCGCTTGCGCGATCGTCAGGCCGGTGACATCGATGCCCTTCAGCCGGTCCAGCATCTGCTGCTGGGTTGCCAGCATGTTGTTCAGCGAGTCGAGTTGCAGCTGGTCGACCGACAAGGAACTGTCCGCCAGGCCGCCCAGGTCGGCGATGTCGCGCTGCGTCGAGTAGAAGTCCCTCAGGTAGTCCTGCTGGGTCGCAAACATGCTCGAAGCGTCCTGCGACAGCACGCCGAAAGCCTTCTGTAGCGACGCCGCGTCCGGCAGTACTCCACTGGCCTTGGCGATGGCCAGCGCCGCCTGGACCTGCGCCCGAGCGGCCGCACGGTCTGCCACTTCGGAACCCTGCGCCTTCATGCTGGCCAGGGTCGACTTGACGGCGTCCGACAGCGCCTTCTCCGCGGCGATTCGTGCGGTCAGGCTGTCGGTCGTCGCTTTGGTCACTCGCTGCAGCACGGAGAACGCGTTATCAGCACCTGCGAGAAGCGTTGTCGCCGTGTCCTTCGCCGACTGCACTGCATCCTTCTCGGCCTGCAGCGCCGCCACCCGGTCGTAAAGCGCCAGGTTGCTGCTGTCGATCGTCGCGCGCTCCTTCTCGTGTAGCTGGGCCGATGTCATGGTCAGCTGGTCGAGCTGGCTTTGCAGGTCCCGGCGCTGGTCGAGCGCATCCTGCTGGGCCTGCTTCTCGACGTCGGTCACCTGTTTCAGCGCCGGTGCGATCGACATCAGGACGTTGTAGGCCTTGGCGCCCTCCTCGGTCGTGGTGTCCAGGCCGACGATGAAGTCGCGGAACATCTGCGTTGCGTTCGCGCCCGAGCTCGACAGGCCGTATTGCGCCAGCGTCGGATCGATGCGCGCACGCAGCGCGGCTGCCTGCTCCTTCTCGCTGAAGAAGTTCTTCAGGAAGTACTCGGCCTGGCTGGTGAACTTGTCCAGCCCGCCGGCCAGCTGCACCAGGTGATCGCGCGCGGCGATCGAGCCCAGCCCCACCTGGCCGAAGACCTTCCCGAACGACTGGAACACCACGTCGATGGTCTGGTACTCCGACGCCACCCGCGCCAGGGTCTCGAGGTAGCCCTCACCGACCTGCTGCAGGTCCTGCAGGCCACCGACCACGTACTGCGCCATGTCGTCGCCCAGCTTGCTGAATACCGATTCCAGCGCCTTCTGCAGCTCGTCGCCCTTCAGGTCCTTCAAGCTGACGTGCCCGATGTCGACCACGAAGCTGTTCAGCTTGGCGGTGAAATCGTCGCCAGCCAGGCCCAGCATCCCGCCGGCTGTTTTGATGGTGTCGGCCAGCGAACTGATGATGGTGGTGAACTGCTGGTTGGCGGCGTCGCTCAGCGGGTTGCTCTGCTGGCTGTGCTTGTCGCTGCGGAACCAGCCGCCGGACGTGGTGATGTCGGCATACTGGTACGCGCGCGCTCCACCGCTCAGGATGCTGGCCAGGCTGGCGGCGTCCATCCCGAAACCCGAATCGTTGACGCTCTGCTTCCCGCCGAATATCGACGTGTACAGCTTCTGCACCGCCGGTATCTTGCTGGCGATGGCGCCCACCAGCGCCCCGATGAACGGCGCGCCAACCAGCATGCCAAGCTCGGCGCCGGTGGCCACCATGTCGGCCTTCGCAAGCGTCGTCGATCCGTACCCGGCCTTGAGGTTGCCGACGTCCGGATTGCTGATGTCCGTGGTGCGCACCAGCTGGCTGGCGAAGCTGCTGATGTTGCTGTCGATGCTCTGCAGGGTGGCCAGCATGCTGCTGCTGATCGCCAGGTCCTGATACGTATTCCGCTCGATCAGCTCCAGCGAGCGCTTGAGCGACTCGGACTTTGCGTCAGGATCCCCCAGCACCGACCCGGCGCCCTGCGCGGCCTGGCGGTCCTTGGCGACGTTGCCGCCGCCGGCGCCGCCGATCGCCACGCCCAGCCCGGCCACCAGCGCCCCCATCGCAGCCATGCGGCCGAACGCGGTGTAGGGATCGCCCTGGCCCTGCGTCAGGACGGCGCTGATCGCCTTCGGCACCAGCTCGGCCATCGTCATCGCCAGCTCCGCAGCGTGGAAAGCCTGCGAGATGGTGGTCAGCGCCTGGTAGCCGCGGCTGTGCTCGTCAAAGAAGCCGGCGGCGGCGCTAGCCATGTTGCCGTAGCTGCTCAGCTGCTCCTTGGCGCTCTTGGCGTTCAGTCGCGCGAGATCTTCAATTCCCTTCGCGCGGTCCTTCTCGTCCCCCTTCAGCAATATTTGCGCCTGAGCTCGAGCCTTATCGTTGGCGTCCTGCTCCTTGCCATACTTCTGCATGGCATTCGTCAGCGCAATCATCGACGAGGCCGCGGCGCCCAGCGATCCCTTCAGAGCGTTCCCGAACTCCCGGGCCTTGTCCGGATCGAGGAACTTGTCGAGGTCGGCTGCAGCCTTGGCGCCCGCTTCCGAATCGGCGCCGGCGGCGAACAGCCCTGACAGCTCCCGACGCTTGGCGATCTCGGCATCGAGGTCGCTGAGGCGGATCTTGTATGCGGCTTGGGCACTATCGTCCAGCTTCCATTTGGCCAGGCCATCGCGGAGAAAGTCGGCGTCGCTCTGCAGCTGCTTGGTGTCGAGGTCGATCTGAGCCTGTTTGGCCAGCTCGATCTGCTCCTTCGTCTTGCCGATTTCAGCGTTGTGCTCGCGCTGCTTGGCGATTTGCTGGTCCAGGGCGCCGAGAGTGGCTACCCCGGCGTCGTGCATCGCCTTGATCATTTCGTCGTACTGCTTTTGCGAGTCCGCCAGCTCGTTGGCGGCGTCCGCGCCGCCGGCGTCCCGCATCGACTCGAGGAACTGCCGGTGGGCTTTCTCCAGCTGCGAGTACTTGTCTTTCGCCGCAGTCACCTCCTCCGGGCTGTGGGCTTTCGCCTGGGCGGCCAGCGCCATCGACGACTCCTTCGCGTAGGCGATAGCTTCGGCGGCGATATAGTCGGCGCGCGCGGTGGCGCGGCCGGCGTAGAAGTCGGCGTCCGACTGCCCGAACTTCGAGTGGTACAGGTCGAGCATCTTCATGCGGGCGTCGTAGATCGACTTTTCGCTGTCGAGCTCGGCCTGGGCGCCGGCGATCAACCTGGCCAGCCTGCCGCCACCCTTGCTGTCGTCGCTCGTGGTGCTGAAATTGAGGGCCTGCTTGTCGGTTCCGCCAGCCGCTGCGGCGCCGGCAGTCGCTTTTCGGGCCGCTATACGTGCGGCCATCGCCTTTTCCATGGCGGCGCCGTCGTAGTTCCACAGGTCGGAATAGGTCTGATTGGCGTCAGCCAAGATCTTGTTTCGCTCGGCCTTCGCTGCCTGCAGTTCGGCGAATGGGTTCTCTCCCTTCGCCAGGGCCTTGACGATGGTGATCGGGTTCGCCAGCGGCGCGGCTTTCGACAGCACCATAATGTCCGCGCCCACCACCTTGAAACTGCCCGAGACCGCAGTCAGCGCTTTCGGAATCATGACGATGACGTCCATCAGCCGCGCCAGCCCCATCGCGGCGCCGTCCGCCCAGCTGGTCAGGCCATCGTCTTTCGTCAAGCCCTTGACGGCGACGTTCGTCAGATTTGTCTTCTTCGACGCGTCGAGCATGGCGCCGGCGAAGTCGGTCATCGTGGGCAGGAGGGCCGTTGCGATCGTCTTGAAGACTGCGTTCTTTTGCGCCTCCAACTTGGCGAGGTCGCGCTGGTACTGCCGCGCGGCAGTAGCCTGCGCATCCGTGACCTTTGCGACGATGTCACCCTGCTCACCGATCAGCTTAAGCGTCGGGAGCATGTCGGCGCCAGCCTTGCCGAACAGCGCTTGCGCGATCGCGGCCTTGCCGGCGCCGTCCTTGTAGCCGTCCAGCTTCTTGGCGATCTCAACGAACATCTCCGCCGGATCCTTCAGGTTGCCAGCGCTGTCCTTCGCGCTGACGCCCAGGAACGCGAGCGCGCGGCCGGCGCCCTTCGTCTCGTCATCGGCGCCCGCCATGCCCTTAGACATTTTGGCAAGTGCGCCTGCGACGCTGTCCAGGTCGGAGCCCGACTGCTTGGCGGCGAAGCTCAGCTTGGACAGGTTCTCGACGCTGGAGCCAGTCTTCTCCGACACAGTCTTCAGGTTCGCCATCGAGTCGATCACGCCGTTGATCTTCTTGGCGATCGCGTCAATGCTCATGCCCGCGGCCGCGCCCAGGATCAGGCCCTTGCCCAGCGAGAATGCCGCGCTCTGGGCACGGTTCAGGTTCGACTCGAGCGAGCCAACCTTGATCGTCAGGTCCTGCAGCGGGCCCATAGCTTCCTGGAAGCCCTTCTTGATGCCGGCCAGCTCGGCCGCCATCTTGTCGGCCCCAGCCTTCGATTCGCGGACGCCCTCGGCCAGGGTGGTCTTCAGCGTAGCGATATCGGCGGCCATGTTGATGACCAGTTCACCTACCTGCACGGCCTTGGGCATGCCATTCTCCAAAAAGAAAAGCCGGCACTTTGCCGGCTGATCGGTGTTACGTTTTTTGCATTGCGGCGAGCGCGGCGTCCTCCATCACGCGAACGCCTTGGAAGACTTCCGGGCGTTTTTCGGGAGGCACGCCCAGCCCTTCGTACACGACCGGCAGCGCCGCCAGGTTCAGGCCGACACGCTGCGGCTCCATGGCGCCGACCCAGATCCACTGACGACTCATCGCGAGGAACACCTCGACGATGTGCCAGTTTTCCTGCCAGACCTCGAACTGCATCGGGCCTTCTTCGACGCCGATCCAGGCGGCCACCTCATCCGAGACGGCGCCGCTCAACAGCTCGAAGTCATCCAGGGCGGACTTGCCGTCGTCCTTACCGCCGCGCGCCCAGTACGCGGCGGCGTCCTTCAGTTTTTTGCGCGGGCGCCCACGCGGATCTGGCGCAGTGCTTCCCAGATACCCTGCAGGATGCTGTAGCCGTGGGCACTGCGAACGGCAGTCAGCAAGGTTTCGCGGTTGAAGTCGATCGGGTTCTTGTCCCCGTCGACGACCTGCCTCCAGTCCGTCATGACCTTCAGGATGTCGTCGACAGCCACTTCCAGCGAGCTGGGCTCGGCCAGTTTGTCCGCAGCGTCAGGGAACAGCGCGTCGCGCTCGTCCTCGTCGAGCACCTTGAAGGTGCCGGTGAAGGTGTGTTCGACCGTGCGGCCGCCATCGGCGGCGATGCTGACTTTTACCGGCCAGTTGAGGGTTTTTTCTTTCGATTGGGAGAGAACCAGCATGGTGTATCCTTTCGCGTGAGTGACATTTGCCCGTGCCTGCCGCCGCGCCCACGCGAAGGGCGACGGCGGCAGGTCGGTGCTCGAGTACGGCTTGCGCCGGGATTACATGAAGCAGAAGGTGACTTCGTCGTTACCGTTCTGCGGGTTGAAGGTCTGCTTGCAGGTCAGCATGGTGATGCCGTCCTTGTCGCCGTAGGTCGGCGCCGTCAGCTGCTGCTGCGGGGCGTCAATCTTGACGATGTTGCCGGCCGTCTTGCCGTGAGTGATCGAGAACGGGCCCAGCACCACGTTCTTCATCAGGGTCCACCAGTCTTTCGCGGCCACGGTGGTGGCTTCGAACGTGACGGAGCCCGTCGGCTGGCGATCGGTCAGCAGCACCTGCTCGGTACCGCCCGGCAGTGAGCGGAACACGACCGACGCGGCTAGGTCGAGACTGAAGTCGCTGACGACGGCGCCGAGGTAGCCGGAGATGTTCACGCTGCCGGTGTTCTGCTGATTGACGGCGAGCGGCTGAGCAAACTGCGTCAGCGTTACAGCCGGAATTGCGACGTCGGACGGCGTGGTGTACAGGCCAGTGAACGCGAAGCTCCACATCGGGATGCCCTGGGCGTTGATCTTCAGGGACACGCTGCCGCGCGCGCCCAGCATCAGGTGGCGGACGCTATCCACGTTGACGTAGAATGCCACCGACTCGAACAGATCCGACACCGGGCGATAGACGACCTGCAACGGCAGCGTGTACGCGGTCGTCGCTGCAGCAGCGGTGGCTAGCGGCGCAGTGAACGTCGCGACCTTGGTCGAGCCCACATACGAGGCGATAACGGCGCTTTGGCCTGCGCCGGCGCCGCCGGTCAGGTTGATGGTCATGCCGACATAAGCGCCATCGACAGCCGACGCGCCAGCCGCCAGTGTCATGCTGGTGGTGCTGCCGGCTGTTGCGGTACCGCTGAGAGCAGATGCCAGGGTCGTCGCCGAGAGGCCACACGCGCGCAGCATCTCGTCGTACGCCGGCGCAGTGCCGGGGGTCCCAGAGCCAGCGACCTCGACGTCGAAGCTCACCTTCGCATAGATCGCGGCCAGCACCGACGGGTTATTCCCCAGGTAGGCCTTCACATTGTTGCGCTGGACGAGCGTTTGCTCCATCGGGCTCACGACCAGATTGCTCATCAGGATCGCGTCGGCGCCTGCGGTCGGCGTCGGGTCCTGGTTATAGATCGCTTCAATCTTCGCCAGAATGGTGCGCTTGCGGGTCAGAAGTGCCATTGTTACTCCTTCGAGGTTTGTTCAGCCGGGGCGGCCGGCGAAGAAAGGGCCGCTTTCGCGGCCCTGGTGGTCTTGTTGGCTTCGGCTGGCGCCGGCTCGTCCGGTTCCGGCTCTTCACCGGGTTGCCGGGTGCGCTCGACCAGCGTGATGTCGTTTTCGCCGACGACGTAGCTGCCGCCCTTGCCTTCGTGTTCGTGATTCATGCCGTTCCTTCCTGGGTTCGGTACATCAGGTTGTAGACGACCTGGGTGATGCCGCAGGCCGGGTTTTCTTCGTCGATACCGCGCGTGATCGGGCCGACGGTGAGATCCATCACCAGCCCGCCCAGGTTGCGGTCAGCGTAAAGAGCCGTATGCGCAGCCAGACGGGTGGGTTCCGGCGCCATCTTCGGCGCTTCGCCATCAGCCGCGTCCGCGCCGATCATGACTCGCACCTCGAGGCTCCAGTCTTGGACACCGATCCTGGAGCCAGCCGGAAACTCGTCGCCACAGTCCAGCACAATGCAGGGCTTGTCTTCGAAGCTGTACAGCGCCTCGGTGTCTTTGCGTACGGTCAGGCCCGCGCCCACCAGCACCGCTTCCATTGCGGCGACGATCTGTTCGGTTTTCGTCATGGGGTATCCCGGTAGTGAATCGTGAAGTCGATGTGCGTGTAGTAGACCTGGTCCTCGATGTCGTCCAGGTCGACGTCGCTCTCGTAGAAGCAGTCGTCCACCGGCACGCCACCGGCGATCAGTTTTCGCTTCCGGTCCAGCGCCTTGCGCACCTGCTGGGTGATCGCAATTGTCTCCAGCCGGGACCGCGCCCAGGCCGTCACCTGGACCGGTGCCGACATGAGGCCCGGGTTCGAGGTGGCGCCGCGCTCGCCACCGCCGCCGACCTTCTGGAAAGTCAGCGCCGGAAATTGCGGCTCGTCCGGCAGCTGGTCCGGGTAGATCCGATCGCCCACCAGCGCCACCAGGTCGACCGAGGCCTGCAACAGAGCCAGGATTGCAGCCTGGGCGCTCACTTGGCGACCTCGGGCAGCTTGTCGCCGATGGTCTGGATCATGATGTCGATCGCTTCCTGTGCTTTCGCCTCGATGGCCGGCTTCATGTACGGGTGCGCCGGCACGTGCTGGTTCTCGCCGCCGGCGATTCGCCTGGCGCGCGCCTCGGCCTTGCGACTGCCGCCGAGCGCCTTGCCCTTGTTGATCCAGTGGCCTTTTTCGACCATCAGGGCATAGAAAGCGGAGCCAGTTCCAAAGCGCTTGGACTGAGCCTTGCTGAGGGTGCCGGCCACGATGTTGAACACGACACGCGTTGGCGAGCCGCGGCGCGGGGTGACGCGGATGGATGCCTTCAGCGCGCCGGTCAGTTCTTTCGGGCCGGGCGCGCCATTGAAGTTGGCCTTGGCCTGGTCTCGCACCACGCCGGCGCCCTTCCGAAGCCCGCTGCGCAGCGCGTTCTTGATCAGGCGATCAGGTAGGCCCGCCATGCGCATGCGCAGCTGGTCGAGGCCCTGCACTTTCATATCAGCCATTGAACGGTTCCTTTCTGCACATCAGGGTCATCCAGTCCGGGCCGCGCTCGAGCACGGCGTCGATACCGTAGGCGAAGCCGCCGTGGATCAGGCGCATGCTCGGCACGATGCCGGCGCGGTGCCGAATGCAAATTTCAGTCTGGACAGCGTTCTTGACGCCGCCGGCGGCGACATACTGGCGGCCGCTGATGTCGGATATGCCGGCCCACAGCGCGCCGTCGCCCGGGAGAACGTTGGTCCAGCCCTTGACCGGGGCGTTCAGGGCGTCCCGACCACCGGCCGGCGCCTGCAGGATCGCCCGCTTGTCGAGCTTGAAAGCGTTGCTCATCCGTACACCCTCAGCGTGTCCAGCAGGCGGGCCGTGAAGTTCGAGCGCACCGTCTCCTTGAACTCTTTCGTGGCCGGGTCCCATAGCTCTGTCAGGCGGGCCAGGATGTAAAGCCTTGCGGCGTCCGGTACGGTGGCGGCGGTGACGCCGTAGCCGCCGGTGTAGTCGACCGTCACGGTATTTGCACGGGCGAGCGTCGCCGGCCAGGCTTTCCCGACCTGCGGCATGACGTAGCCCGGCTCGGTTACTTTGTCGACGAAGTAGTCGGCAGTATCCAGCACGCGCTCCACGCCGCCCAGGTCGACGTACTTGACGCTTTCGACGCTGAACGTCGGCGCGCTCAGGCGAATCGATGGCTCGAACTGGTCGAGCGTGACTCGCATCGCCCGGTTGACGAATACGCGTTTGGTGGCGTGCTCTGCCTCCTTGGCGATACCAGCGATCCAGATGGACAGCTGCGCATCGAAGGCCGTGTCGCTCTGCTCGAGGCGCAGCTGGTCCTTTGCTGCGGCGAGGGTCACCGCCAGGGCCGCCGGCGGCGCGATTTCGCGAGTGGTCATCGGTAGTTCCTCTGGGTTGCGGCCGGACGCGGCGAACTGGTCGCCGCCGGTCGGCGTTCGTTGTAGTGCTGCTGCGGCGTGTAGCCGCTTCCGGCCGGCGCCCGCGCGTAGATGACGCCGAGCGTCAGGTCAGCCATGGCCGTCGACGCGCTCAGCCCCGATCCGGACAAGCTGATCCCGGTCGTCAAGGTTCCGGCGCCGCCGGCTTGGCCGGCGGCTGCGCCACCAAGGCGGATTCCGGTCGACAGAGTCGCTTGGCCGGCAGCCGCAACGCTGGCGGAGCCGCTGAGCGCGGCAGCCAGGCCTGCCAGCTGCGCCGTTCCTGATGCCTGGCTTACGGCCGCGCCGGCGAGCCGGACCGCCGTGGTCAGTGCTCCGGTTCCTGAGCAGCTGGCTGCAGCAGCGCCAGCCAGGTCGGCGCCCAGCGACGCGTTCGCGTTTGCCAGCACGGGCGGCGGATTCGAGGATGCGATCGCGACGGCGGCACCGTTCAGCGCGACCGCTGTCGAGAGGCTGCCGGATCCTGACGCCTGGACAGTTGCCGCACCCGTCAAAGCTGTCGCGGATGCCGCCAGCGAAGCCGAGCCGGAAGCCTGCGCCTGTGCGACGCCCTGCAGCGCAATGCCAGTCGCCAACGCGGCCACCCCGCTTGCCTGCGTGGCTGCTGCTCCCTGCATCGGGATGGACGTCGACACGCTGCCGGCTGCAGTGGCCAGCACCGTGGCCGCGCCGATCAGCCTGAGCGACGTGGTCAAGGCTCCGGAACCGGACGCCGACGCTGTTGCAGCGCCCGTGAGTGCGATAGACGTTGGCGCCGCCGCGCCAGGCGCAAGCCCCAGCGGCGATAGGGCCAGTGGGTAGAGGCCCAGAGCCATGGATTAGACCTCCGGCCAGCCGGTGAAATAGTTATACGCTGCCACTTCCTCGAAGGTAGTCAGCGCGTTGATCGCGTCCCGGTGCCTGCCGTCCGTCCCGCCGATTGCTGCTTCCGCGGCGATGAATCGGGCAGCGTTCGCATTCACTTTTGCAACCAACTGCGCAAGCGTTACTTGGCGTGCTTGCGCTTCGGCCCGCAGCCCTGGGCAGGCGGCGCTTTCGCCGACTGCGCTGTAATCTTCAGCCTCGGCGCGCTTGATCGGCCACGCGGCCATTTCGCCGGGTGCCACCTGTGCCGTCACCTTGTTTCGCAGCGACGCGGCGTGCGCCAGGACCAGAGCGCACTTTTCGGCCTTCGCCTGTTCGAGCGTGTAGCCGTCTATGATCGCCTGTACGGCCTGATCGTCGCTGGATTCCCATACTCCGTCGACCTGAACGAGCCACTGCCCAGCGCTCGCGACCGCTTCATGCAGGCCGATTCCTTTTTCTACGTAATTAATCGACATCGTCAAAGTCCCAAAAACACAGCTGGTGTGTGCGCAACGCCAATATTGCTGGAGGTGGTTGCAAGCGATGGCGTGGTGGGCAAGACAGCAGAGGCCACATTCTCCGTGCGATAGTCGTACCCCACCATGGTCGAATCTACGAAACCAAGCGGCGTACCGCCCAGAACTGCGCCGGCATTCGAACTGTAGGTAGTTATCGTCGGAGTGGCCCCGCTCGTCGAATTCGTCACCACTGCGGTGAAATACCAACCTGGCGGCAGGTTTAAAGGAGCCGAAAGCGTGCCTACCTTCCCCCCGCTCGTCGTCGTATCAAGGTCGCCCGTCGTAGCCAAAAGCGTACCCGGATATCCATTTTCGCTGCAGGTGTATATCCCGGCGCGGGTTACCGATCCGGCCGCTCCAGCAGTACTCACCTGAATGCGGAGGGAGCTGATCGGCGTAGCTACACGCAACAAGAACGGCACGTAGTAGACCCGATTCGCAATGAGCGACACGGACGCAAACGATAACGTTCGGGCCGCCGACGATACAAAGCGGGCGACTGAAGCCGACACCTTATCTACCGTCGGCAGTATCGATTCCAGCGTGGCAGCGTGAGGCGATACTTCAACGGTGGTCGTACCGGACAAGCTGACCGCGGTCGGATTGGAGGCGTTGTAGGCGCCGGACACTAACGTTGCACAGACTTTGGCCCGGACCAAGGTAGTGCTGTCGCTCAGGTAGCCGATACCCGCTTCGAGGAACAGGCCGGCGCCATCGAGCAGAACATACGACAGCGGGAAGCCGACCGGGAACGCATCGGACATCTTCGGATAGCCGGTCGCGGCCACCAGGGTAAGGTTGCCCGTCCCGGTGGTTGCGGTGGTCTGCTTGATCGCGTTGCCGAGCATGATTAATTGTCGATCTGGTAGGTCAGCGCGCCAGCGGCGAAGGACGGGGCCGGGTCGCCGTTGTTGATGGTCTTCGAAGCGCCCAGCGATGCACGGATCAGTTCGGTGCCGCCAGTCGCGGAATCGAACAAACCCCACTCGACCACCTGGCCCCAGGCCGCGCTCGGCGTCGGGAACGTGATCGCGTTGTTGTTCGAGGTGGTGCCGCTGCTGCCGCTCGATGCGGTCGTGGAGCCGGCGCCCTGGGTGCCGGCCCAGTTGGCCAGCGAGCACGCAACCTGGACGCGCGCGTAGCTGCCGCCCGACACTTCGGTGCCGACGGCGGCGTCGCTGCCGGCCGCGGTGATCAGGCCGACATAGAGGCTGGTGGGGCCGCTGCCGGCGCCGGCCGACGAGTTGGCCAGGCCCAGCGCTTGGCCGCGGAACAGGAAGTCGATCAGCTTATTTTCGAATGCGTCGGTATTCGCGCTCATGGGGCCTTCTGGATGTCAGGATGTTGTTCAGCGAGCCGCGCGGCGATGAACGCCAGCAGCTCGTCGTCGGACTTGCCGACTATGTCGTTCTTGGGGATCGTCACCGTGCCGGCCTGGCCGCGAACGGTGACGACACGGGCGCCCGGCAGCGCCGCCAGGGCGCGCACGTTGGCGAGCCCAGCGGCGTCAGCGGGGCTCATGACTTACTGCGCCGTGACAAGGGATTCCGCGTATGCGACAGCTGCCGGCTCGGTGTCGATCACGCCGGCCAGGCCTTCTACCAGTGCAGCGTCGATCTCGATCACATCGTTCGGTTTGCCGTGCTCGCAGTCGACCAGGACGCGCGCCTTGACGGTGCCCTCAGCGGGCTTGGTGGTTCGTGGCATTCTTCTATCTCCAATGATGGCAGCCGGCGCCAGGCCGGCCGCCGGTTACGATCAGGTTGCGGAGTGCTGGAAGGTCTTGATCGCGTTCGCGTCCAGCAGATTGCCGCCGGCGCGCGCCCAGCCCAGGAAGCCGACCTGGCCCTTGCTGGTGAACGCGGAATCTTCGAAGCGGAACAGCAGCAAATCCAGCACGTCGCGGATCATGTATTTCGAAAAGTCCCCGTAGCCGATGGTCTTGGCGTTCGCGGCAGGCTGGGCCATGTCGTTGTTGATCTTGACGTCCTCGCCCAGCAGCTGGGCGGGGATACCCGACTTGATGCCCGATTCGTACGACTCGGCCCAGATCGGGCGGCCGGCGCCGTCTTTCAGCTTTCGTACGGTCTTGCGGGTCTGCTGATGCATCATGAACAGGCAGGTGCCGGCGTCCTTGTAGGCTTGGTCGATAGATTCCTGCAGGTCGACCAGGTCTTCATAGGTGGGCGCGGTGCTGGTCCCGGTGGCGCCGGTCCTGCCCACCGGGGCGGCCGTGACGAAGCCGGTCGGCTGGCCGGTGCCAGTGCCGATGGTGAAGCCTTTGTTCATGGTGCGGCCCAGGCGGTCGCGCTGACGCTTGTTGACCATTGCGATCACGTCGATCGAGGTATCCTGCAGCAGTTCGAACGGAATGGTGATGATCTTGGTGCTGGCCTTGAACGCGGTCAGGCCCACGGTACCGAAAGTCGGGTCGCCGCTCGATGCCTGGGTGTTTTCCGGGACCCATTCGCCTTCTTCCGAAGTGCCGTCCGAAGTCGGATAGCTCAGCGGGTTGCCTTGGCTGGTGGTAATGCTGCCGGCCACGCCGCGCATGCCGCCGTACAGCTTCAGCGTGTCGATGAGTTCCCTTGCCACGTCGGTCTGGACGGTGTAGCCGCCCTGCGCCGGCGTGCCGGTCGACATGGTATTGCGCATCTTCTGGATTTCTTCGTTCGACAGGGCGCTCGGGCCGTGGCGCAGCAGCTTGGCAAACAGGGCGCGGGCTTCCGCTTCGGCGCGATTCTCCGGCTTGCGACGGAATTCTTCGACGTCCTTGAATTCCTTGTCGACTTCCAGCGCCATCACCTTCTCGACGGCGGCGATCTCGCTTTCGAGAGCCTCGATCTCGTCGGCGCGCTTATCGAAGATGGCCTGGTCTTCCTTGGTCCAGGTGCGGTCGCCCTTCTGCTCGAGCTGGTTGCGGGCTTCACGGGCGAGTTGCTGACGCTGCTCGCGCAATGCTTGAATGGATTTCATCCGTTTTCCTTTTGTGACAGACGTAAAAAAAAGCCGCTCAGGGCGGCGGGTGCTGGATTGCGCGAGCGCGCTATCCCAGTTCGTGCAGGCGCAGCCGGTTCTCGTTGCGCTGGCGGATGGCTTCCCAGTCCGCGGTGTTGTCGGGTGGCGGCGAAGGCTTCGGCGCGTTCTTGTAGGCGGACAGATCCCATGCGTTCTTTGCCTGGGTGGTCTCGGTCACCGAGTCAGCGAAGCCGTGTTCGACAGCCTCCTCGGCGTTGAACCAGGTTTCGGCGTCCATCCACGCGGCAAGTTGCTCACGGCTCTGGCCGGTCTTGCGCTCGTAGTCGATCAGGATGGTGCCGTCGATCTTGTCGAGCAGGTCGGCCGTCTGCAGCAGGTCGGCCTTGTTCCCGTAGGCCATCGTCCAGGCGTTGTGGATCATGTACAGAGCGCCGGCTGCGATAGTGACGCTGGCGCACGCGGCGGTCACATAGGTGGCCGCGCTGGCTGCAACACCTTCGATGATGGCGTGGACGTCGCCGTGCTGCGCGATCGCTGCGGCCATTGCCCGGCCATCGAACACATCGCCGCCGGGCGAGTTCACACGCAACGTGACCTTCTTGCCAGCCATGCCGGCCAGGGCCTTGTTGAAATCGCTCGCGCTGACGCCCCAGTACGGGTCGATGACGTCGTACAGGTACAGCGTTTCGGGCTGGTCCTCAGCCGAGATCCGCGCAGGCTCGCGCCGCGCATTATTACGAATCAGTTGCACCAGCTGTTTCATCGGTTTTTGTCCCTTTCGTTTCGGGGTTACCGCCCTTGTCGGGACGATAGAGTTTGTCGCCGCCGTCGATTCGCGGCAGGTTCTTCGATTTCCGCACCTCGTTGATCGTCATCCAGCCGGGCCCCTGCGACCCACCGATCGCCTGACGGAAGTATTCGCCTTCAGCCTTGGAATCGCCGGCCAGCAGCGCTTCCATCTTGTGCTCGACAAATGGAGACGCGCGGCGGAACAACTTGCGGTTGAGCTCTTGGCGGATGCGGTTGATGTAGGGCTGCAGCGACCAGCGAATAAAGCCGATTGACATCTGCTCGATGCCGGTGCCCCACGAGCTGGTTGTTTCCTGGGCGCCGATCATATGTGGCGGCACGCCGAACGCCCGCGCGATGTCGATCACCTGGAACTTCCGGGACTCGAGCAGCTGAGCGTCGACCGAGGTCATGCTCATCTCTTTGATGTCCAGGCCTTCGGTCAACACCATCGGCAGGCCGGCATTGTTCACGCCCGCATACTTGCGTTTGTATTCGTTGCGCAGCTGCTCGATCTGCTCGTCATCCATCTCGGCATCCGACTGGATGACGTGCTTCGGCGCCGCGCCGTTGGCATAGAAGTTACCGGACAGCGCATCGGTGGCCAGCGCGATCCCAATGGACTGGAACGCGGCCCACTGGATGACGGACATACTGCGCGTACCGTTAAAGCCGAAGCCGGCGAAGTGCAGCATGTCATCCTGGTGGACAGGCCGCGCCACAGAATTCTCGTCGGTTACGAGGTACATCAGGCCGTCGCCGACCCTGATCGGTTGCACCAGATCGGGGTGATGTGGGCGCAGCGCCTTGACGCTGGCGCCCCGGCGGACGATCTCGACGAAACCGTCGCCACGCAGGCAAATGGATTGGACCACCCACTCCCACATCGAGGCGGCCGTCCAGTTCTCGATCGGCTGCTCATTCAGTAGCCACCACAGCTCGGGGCTTATGCTCTCGCGCTCCCCGTCTGTCTCGCGGATAACGTCGAGCGGGATGGACGCGACGGCGCCAGCCAGCAGTCGCACCGAGGCGTAGACCGCCGAAACGCGCATCGCGGTCTCGGACGTAACCGCAAAACCGCTTGCCGCCGGCGCGCTACCCAGCATAGCGACGATCTGTGGATCGCTGCTCTTGATCACCGTCGCGCTGTCCTGCGGGCGATATGTCTTCTCTGGCCGCCAATGCGAGGTGGCTTCAAGGGCGTCGAACATTTCCATGGTATTCCTTACAAACTCGCGAAGCCCTTCTTGATGGTTTTCGCCTTGGGGGCAGCGACAGGCATGACGCCGACCGCCATGGCCAGCGCCACCATGCCGTCAATGCGGCCGCGGGCGCGCTGTTTGTCGAACTTGCGGGCGCCAGAGTCGCCGACCACCTTGGCGTTCGCCGCGCACATGCTCAGTACCGGGTGCTTGCCGTGGCGTAGGCTGTTGTTCAGCAGCTTCACTTCCAGCTCCCGCAGCGCAGGCGTCATGCTGGCTGTGCCCTGGCCGAACTCGACGAACTTTTCCAGCTCGGCATCCGTGAAGCCGGCCTTCTCCAGCCAAGGCCGCAGGAACTTCATGTTGTAGCGGTCGAATGCCAGCGCCTGGACGTCATGACGATCGAAGAACTCGCGCAGGTACTTCGCCACGAATTCGTACTCGATCGCTTTGCCCGGGGTGGTACTTAGCAGGCCTGCCTTGGCCCATAGGTCATACGGCACCTTGTCCTTGCGCGACTTCTCGCGCAAACCATGCTCCGGCAACCAAAACTGCGAATGCACGCCGCCGGTATCGTCGACGGCGACCAGCGCCGTCAGGTCGTTCACGCTGGACAAGTCCAGGCCAGCCCACACCTTGCGGCGGGTTGCGTCACCAGGTGCGCCGCCGTTCGCCTCCCATACCGAGCGAGCAACAAAAGGCGCGACCGCCTCAACACGCTGGTTCAGGATCAGGTTGCGGAACTCTGGCTCATTGGCCGGCATGTCCATGGCCTGCTTGCATTGCTTGCGCAGGTCTTCCAGCGAACGGAAGACGCCGAGCGCTGGGTTCGCCGCTGCCCACGCCTTGGGGTCGTCCAGCTCGCAATCGGCTGGCGCCGCATACACGTGGCACACGACACGCGGATCCGGCGAGTTGGTCTGCGCATCGATCCAGGTCGAGAACAGGTCGGCGTCGGTCGGCGCCTGCGTGCTGATCGCGATAAGCAGCGGATTCGAGTACGCGCCCTGAGCCGAGGTGATGGCCGACACGAATTTATCGACTGGGCCCACCACCTGCCCCACCTCGTCGAGGATCGCCAGGATCGGCGACAGACCGTGCGCGGTTTTGCCCTCAGCGGCCAGCGCGCGGTACAGCACGTTCTTGCGCAGGCCGATCAGGCGCTTGCCGCTGGGCTGGACCTTGACCAAGCCTGACAAGATCGGCGACATCTCGACCATCTTGCGCGCCAGCTCGAACACCACCGCAGCCTGTTCCTTGGACTGGGCGCCGCTGACGATCTGGGAGTTCTGGACCGCCTCGGGGCCGCAAAGGTGGGCCAGCAGGATGGAGCCGATCAGCGCTGTCTTGCCATTCTTTCGCGCGATCGACAGGTAGGCGCTGTGCGTCCCGTGCGGGTTGTCGTAGATCTCAAGGATGAACTTGCGCTGAAACGGCTCCAGCCTGATCGGCTGGCCGATGTGGTCGCCCTCCGGCGCCACGCAATACCGCTCGATGAAGGCGCAGACCTTTTCGCCGCGCGTCAGCGGCTTCTTCAGGCAGTACTTGTCGTCAGTGTCGAGTTCGGGGGCGGCCTTTGCAGACCGCTTTTTCATGCCAGCAACTCGTCTTCGTCGTCCTCGACCTGGCCCTTGGCCGTGCGAGCATCGCGTTCGATTTTGCGCTTCTTGAGGTCGTCGCGCTGATCACCGGCGACACGGCCACCCATTCGCAGCGTGCGCATCAACGCCATCTCGCGCCGGGCGAGCTGCTCGAGCACCGTCGTGCGCGGGTTCATCACCGGCGAGCCGCGGTCATTCTTGATCACGCGCCCCTCGGCGCGCAGCGCTTCATCTTCCTCCGCGATGTCGGCCTGGCATTGGGCCAGCTGCGCCGCCACCACAAGGTCGACGTCCTGCCATTCGTCTCGCGCACGCGCGCGCACAACACCGACCCAGAACGGTTTCGCCGATTCGGTCAGCATCACCCAGGCAGGAACTTCGATGTCCGGTAGCGCGGCATCGACCATGGCCTTGACCGCGCTGGCGACTGAGTCGGACCGGGCGCGCTTCGTGCGCGGCTTGGCCGGCGGCTTCGGTTTTGTTTTGGCCGGTGCTGTGACGGCGCTGGCCGCGACTGCCGGCGTGCGCTTCGCGCGCGGCCGGGTCGTGGTTTTGGGCTGGGTCGTGGTGGCCATGTTGGTCGTCGTTTTGTGGGTTAGCGTTAAATCGAAGCTGCATAGCCGGTTTCCGGCGCTGGTCACCCAGACTTTTGACCCGCCCCGGGTGAGGCGTCAGCCGCGAGCCGCGCGCTTCCATCGCGCCGTGCGGCGCCTGCTCGGGTCGGTCGGCTCGTCGACTGGCCAGCCATCGAGGCCGGTCGTAACCTTCGGCGTGTAGCCCAGGTCCTCGTTCGTCTTCGCCTCGTGGCATTCGTGGTGCAGGACCTGCATGTTCGCGTCGTCGTTGGTGCCCTCGTTGGCCAGCGCGACCTTGTGGTCAAGCTCGAAGCCGGATGGGAAGGTGGTGACGCGGCCGCAGCGGGCACAGACGCCCTTGTCGCGCAGCCAGACCCGCTCACGTTGACGCTGCAGCGCGCGGCCGCGCAGGCGTTCGACCGTCATCGTGGGACTCTCGCTGCAGCACGGAGGCGGTTCACCTCGTCGCGCAGCTGGGCCACCTCGCCGCGCATGCTGCTGCATTCGTTGACCGCGTGCCTGTACTGCTGACGTGCGACAGCGCCCAGCACCAGCACGCCCGCACCAAGCAGCACGATGGCGATAACCAGCAGGGCGATCATGCGGGCTCCTCATCCTTCAGGCCCAGCGCCTGCTTCACCATGTCGGTGAGCGACTGCGCCGGCCAGCCGTAGCCGTTCGCGCACAGCAGGCGCGCGGCCTCGGCGGTGTCTACCAGGCGATGGCAGAGGCAGTTCAGCGCCACCGGGTCGGCCTCCTTCACCAGCATGGCCGGGTGCTCGCCTGTCACTGCCCGAATGATTTGGTGCCGCATCATGTCGCTGACGTGCGTCGGGCCAGCGCCCACGATGGCAGGGATCTGCCCCACCCGCTCGACCAAGCTCTCGCCGGGCAGCAGCTGCGGCCGCATGCGTGACAGCGTCGGCTTGCCGTCGCCGTCGTACTGCAGCACGTCGAGCACGCCCGGTCGGTGCTCCACAGCGCCGTTCACCTCTACACGCAGCATCGGGACATCACGCATGGCGCACCTCACGAAGAAGAAAGCCGCCTGTGCACTGCTGCACTGGGCGGCCCGAAAATAATTCAACACATCTGTTGAAAAAGACTTGAAACACAACAGAAGTGTTGTATAATGATTTCACTGACAACACGAAAGGGAGGTTATGAAATACAGCGAGTTTCGTAGGTGGCTGGAGCGCAAGGGAGCAAAGTTCACTCCCCCGAAACGCGGCAGCCACTTCGACGTAGAGCTAAACGGAGAATTCAGCACCTTCCCAGATCACGGTGCAAAAGAGATGGGAGAAGGGTTAAGAAAAAAGATTCTCAAAGACTTGAAACTCAAATAGGAGAGGCCCCGAAAGGGGTTTCTCCGAACTCGCTAATTCGTGACCTCGGCATTAATTGATAAGTCATCACTGACTTAAGTAGCACTACCTAAGACCAAGCTGTACTTAGCCGCTAAGCGGCATTGACCAAAGGATTGATATGTTGACCTATCCGATTATCTTGGAACCCGATACCAACGGGACGTTCCTCATCGGCTTTCCCGATTTCCCGACCGTGAACTCGGTAGCGGAGACTGAGGCCGAAGCACCAGGCGAGGCGCTGGACGCACTCGAAACAGCCCTGCAGGGTTACTTCGAACGCCGCAAGCCGGTTCCCCTGCCATCACCGGTCGAGCCAGGCCAGCTTAGCGTTACGCTTCCAGCACTGTCCGAGGCGAAGGTTCTGCTGTGGAACGAGATGTTCGCGCAGCAGCTGCGCAAAGCCGACTTGGCGCGCCTGCTCAACGTTCACACGCCACAGGTAGACCGGCTATTCGACCTGGGCCACGCGTCGAAGCTCGATTTCGTTGAACAGGCGGCGAAGGCGCTCGGCAAGACGCTGGCCGTCGCGCTGGTCTGATCTACAAGAAATAACCGCCGCCGCATCAACTGCGGCAGGCGGCAAAATCCCCAGCCTGCGCTAGGGTTGGAGACGCTGGAATTGGTGCCGCTGCTGTTCCCGGCTGGTCAATCACGCAATGCAAAAAGCCCCACGTCATTGCTGATCGCGGAGCCTTTGTCGTCCAGACGTGCGAGGGGCTCCCACTGGGAACCCACTGCTGTCCGATCGGAAAATGTTTATGCTAGGAATGTACTGCTGAGATTCCCGCCTGTCAATTTATTTCGAATGGGAACGTTGCTTACCGATCTCAATGGCGGCACTATAGATCGCTCGGCGAAGAGCAGACCTGGACTTCTTGCCCGGACTGTCCATGACGATTACTCCGTGCGCCTCGACGCGAATTAACTGCGGGGTGTTCGTCACATCCATGTCGAGGATGTCTGCGAGCTGCTGAGCATCGGCGTCACTCTCAGGCGGGTTCCAGCGCCTGCCATCAAGATATGCCTCGTTTCCTCGCCATTCGATCGTCAGGCCAGCCGCAGCGGCTGCGAGGGTCAGCTGCTCGCGATTGTTATCGCTATCGCTCATACCTTGGATTTACCCATCTCGGCCGCGGCGCGCGTGATCGCGCGACGGGTAGCAGCAAACGGGTCGGTGCCCTGCAACTCGTCGCAACCTTGATGCGTTCCTGGCGGGACCGCTTCAGAGTAGAACTGCCCGTCGAACTCATCGCGACCGACAGTCAGGCCCAGCCTCACCGCCAGCTCCAGCGCATCGCCGCTGAACTGCAGCGAGTTCCAGCTGTAGACGACCGCCCCGTCCGGGAAGTGCAGGTTGCCGTAGCCTTCGCCGTCGACCTCCTTGAACTCGGCACCGAGGGCGCGTGCCGCCAGCTCCAGCAGTTCGCGGTCAGCGGCCGGTATCGTCTTGCGCGGCGGCGCTGGCAATTCGTCGACCTCTTGGCTTTCGTCCCAGTTCACCGTCTGCGCTCCATATTCGTTCCGACAACAGATTCTATCGCACGCTGCGCATCGGCCAGCCGAGTGGGATATTCCTTCGTCGGGAAGCCGCAGGCGCCAGCCACGGCCCACGGCTTCGAGCACACCACGTAGGTCCAATGCAGCACCCATCGGTGCGCCTCGTCGATCTTGGTGATGCCGAGGTTGATGCGCTCGGCGTCTGGCACATCGATCCGGTCGTTGACAGGCGCTGGCGGGTGCAGCTCGCCGACGGCGTGTCGGCGCATGCTTTCGCAGATGACGCCGGTCATGCTGTCCGCACGGCCGCCCCCACGGGTATCCATGTTGGCCCAGGCGCCCCAGTTCTCCAGTCGGCGCCCGATGCTGCGGCGCTCCGGTACCACCTCGATGCGATGGCGACGCTCCTGGTGCTGTGCAGCGGCGCCCTCCTCTTCCTGGAAGTCGTCCAGGCGCTGCGCCGGCGCGCCAGCTGGCCGCCAGTTCAGGGTAATCTTCGTGCGTTCCGCGTTCAAGGCAATGCCCCCTTCAGTGCGCGCAACTGGGCCGACAACTCGACTTTCATGCGCTTCAGGTCTTCGATGGTGTAGTGGCGCGGCGCCTGGTCCGCTTCGAGCGCCTCCAAGGCTTCCAAGCCAATGCGTTCTTCCATGCCGCTGCGGAAGGCAGTGCGCGTCGTGCCGCCAGGTCGATTACAGCCCTTGCACTGCTTGTGCACGTTGCGCAGGTCGAAGCGCAGATGGGGCGAGCCGCCGCGCGTGAGGTAGTGGCCTGCGTCCCAGACACCGCCCGGACGGCCGTCGTCGACGACGAACCGGCGACACGATATGCACGGCTTTTCGCGGTCGCGCAGCCGGACAATCTTGTTGAACAGCTCCTGAACCTCAGCGATCCATTCTGGCTTGCGCTTGAACTTTTCCAGCTTTTTGCGGGTCTCGGCCCGGTCGGCACGCTCGGCAGCGCGCTTGAGACGCTCCTGCGTTGCCTTCTGCTTCGCGAGCTTGCCGAGCGCAATGACGGCGCCGCACGCGGGCGAGCACCACTGGACGAAGGACTGAAGGGGCGTGAAGTAGGCGCGGCAGGTCTTCACAGCGCATTTGCGCTGCCGGGCCTGGCGCTGGACTGCGGGAACGCGCAGCCTGCCAGCGCCAGCAGCCGGCGCTATCGCCTTGATGCCGGTGGACGACATCGGCGTCTTACGGGTCATCGGTGTCCGTTTCATACCTGCCCAGCCTTCTGCGCGCGAGCCCAAGCCTTCCCGTCGTGCTGCACGACGCGGCGCTTGCGTAGCGCCTGCAGGCGGCGCTCGATGATTCGGTAGACCGGCGTTCCATGGGCGGCAAAGGGCGCGGCTTGCTCGCGCAGCGGACTGGCCCGGCCGCACAGCTGCGTCATAGTGTTGCGGCCGGCGTCGATGTTCGCCAGCAGCGCCTTGTCGAATTCGGTGTAATCGACGGTGATCATGTTCAGGTTCCCCTTGTCGTTGTTATGCGCTCGCGCGCGGTTAATTCCGGGCGGCCTGCTGGCGCTGCACAGCCCTGTCGTAGCAGTCGATGAGGATCGTGTGCCAGTCGTCGCGCGCGCCCCAGTAGGTGCGGCGGCAGTGGGTTACGTCGTTCTGGTCGAAGTCCTCCAGCTGCACCAGCGCGGCCAGGCGCTTCTCGATCTTGTCCGGCAGTGCTCGCATTTTTTTTCGTCCGTTTCGTTCAGCCATAGTCGTCATTTAGAGGGGTTGGTTGGACCCCTCAGCCTCGGTTGATGTAGGGGGTTGATGTTCCTGGCCCCTGAGCAAAATCAGCAAAAACTGCTATCGAAAGTGACGTATTCACGGGTGGTCAATCCCGCTACGGCTCGCCCAGGCCGCCCCCTCTGCCCATCTGGCTGGCGCACTCGCTTGAATGCGCCAGCCACATCGGCCAAGCCTTCCAACTCTGTACCTCTGTTCGCTCTGGCCTGTGCTCTCAGGCCTCGGCAAGGCCCCCTCTGCGCCTTGTTCTTGCTGTGCCCTGGTGTTCGGCGGTGCGGCCGGTCTTTCTGCGGTGGGGGCCGATCCCAAGCCCGTGCACGTTTTTTGAGGTGTCGCCCGCTCCACCTGGTGCTGACGCTACTTCGGGCGCATCAGCCGCGCCTCGCGCATCACCTTCAGCTTCACGTCGGCGAACACGGCGGACTGGATCTGCATCGCCGTGCGCTTTCGGACGAAGCTGAAGGCCTGGCCGGCGTGCGCCAGCTCCATCTGCTCCATCACGTAGTCGTTCCAGTCGGTGCCCTCACATTTCGGAAAGGCGACGCCCACGCCCAGCACCTCGGCAGCGGCGCGCGCGGCGTCCAGGCCGGGATTGAAGCCGCGGCGCTGCTCGGTCTCGTGGTCGTTGTCGGCGCAGACGACAGCCATGCCGGCGCGCTCTATGCGCTCGGCGACCAGCGCAAGGTTTCCAGCGTTGAACGCGACAATGACGCGGCTGTTCGGCACGGCGTTGAACACCGTCAGGCCGGTGGCGAAGCCCTCGACGAGGATCGTCACGGCGGCGCGCGGGCGCTCGATCGCGTAGTAGGCGTACTTGGTGGTCGCGCCATAGTGGAATTTCTTCTCGCCGGCCGGCGAAATGCGCTGCAGGCTCAGCACCTTGCCGTTGTAGAGCATCGGGATCACCAGCCAGCCGGCGGCATCGACGCGCAGGCCGCGGCAGCCGGCCACGCCCAGGCCCTTGTCGACCAGGTACGGGTGGCCATCGCGCAGCGGCGCGCACGCGGCGTAATAGGCGCGGGCCTCATTGGTGGCCTGACGAAGCGCGGCACGGCGCTCGGCCTGGCGGCGCTCGATCTCCGCCCGGCTGATCGGCGCGGCTGCTACGGCGTCATCGCCAGCACGCCATGTCAGCGGCTCGGTGTGGGCCGCATAGTCCTGGCACCAGCCCACAAGGCCATCGTCGGCCAGCTTGATGCTGCCGTTCTTCTTGCGCGGGTGGCTCGTGGTGCGGCAGCGGATCCAGCGCCCGGGTGTAAAGGTTTCGGGCACGATGATGCCGTTGGCCTCGACGAATTGGTGAAACGTGCTCATGCTCGATTACTCTTTGCGAATGCGATCTCGCGGGACTTGACCCACTTGAGAACCGCGGTCGACGGCACCATCGGCGGCACGTCGCGATAGTCCGGCCAGGCGCCGAACTTTTCCTTGAACTTGTGCGACACCCAGCCCGGCTTACGGCCCTTCTCGGCGGCGATGTACTGCAGCTGCGCGTAGAACTCGCGCTTTTCCTGCTTGGTCGGGCCGGTGTCCTTCGGCGTGGTGACTTCGCGCAGCGAGCCGGGCCGATGTTCGACCGCCGGGCGCGTCTTGTAGATGTGGCCGCACGACGGGCAGGCTGGCAGGGGCGTATGGACGCATGCGCAGTTCGGGCATTTCGCTGGTTTCTTCTCGAACTCGGGCGCCGGCGTGCGCGGCTTCCGTGTGCCGTCGTCCAGCTCGGTGACGCCCTTGGCCAGGAACGCCTGCATCGGACCCCAGAACCGCGCGCAGTTGCCGCTGTGGTCCAGCACGATGCATTCCGTCTTGCCCGGGTGAATGCGCAGGCCGCGGCCAAGGATCTGGATGTGTTCGGCCAGACTCGACTTGAGCGGGCGCGCCATGATGATCACCTCGACGTCGGACACGTCGAACCCCTTGCTCAGGGCGCTGACGCTGATCAGGCCACGCACGACGCTGTCCGGCTTGCGGAACTCCTCGACCAGGGCCGTGCGCGCATCGTCGTCGGTCCGGTAGGTGTACATATCGGTTATGACGCCCGCGGCAGCGAACTGGCGCTGCATCTCTTCGCAGTGCGCCACGTTGCAGCCGAAGGCGATGAACTTCTTGCCCTGGCCATGGCGCAGGTATTCAGCGACGCAGTCACCCACGATCGGAAGCGCGCGCGATGCCGCCTCGTCCTCGGTCCACTCGCCGGCCACCGTCTTCGCGCCGTTCATGTCCGGCTCGCTGGCCGAATACACGCGGAATGGCACCAGATACGGCTGGTCGCGCGTCCCGTCTTCCAGCAGCGGCCCGGCAATCAGCTCGTTGGTGGTGATCGTGGTCACGATGCCGTCGTACAGCTTGCCAAGTCCCTTCGTCATCGGAGTGGCGCTCAGGCCGATCACGACCGTGTCGCGGCCCTTGATGCGGTCGGTGACCGTCTTCATCATTGCGTGGCATTCGTCGACGATGATCAGGTCGGCGTCGGGCCAGCCGCGTTTTGCCAGGGTCTGGATGCTAGCCACCTGGATCCGCTCGTACGGCCGCCAGCGCGGATGATCGCCCTGGATCACGCCGTGCGGGATGCCGTACTTGTCGAAGGTGGCGCTCGTCTGCTCGATCAGCGCGATGCGGTCGGCAACGAATACAGCGCGACGCCCGGGCTTGCCGTAGCATTCGGCCACCAGGTGTGAGCCGATGACGGTCTTGCCGCCGCCGGTAGGCACCGACAGGATCACATTGCGCTTGCCGGCGCGCAGCTGGGCGCGCAGCCCCTCGACGCTGTCCAGCTGGTACGGGCGCAGCCTGATCTGCTCGGCTTTCATGCCGCCCTCTGCGCCGCGTGCTTGATCCAGGCGAGCAGGTCGCCACCCTTCGGCAGGCCTGCGGCACGGCGCAGGCCTTCGAGGAAGCTGCGTTGGCGGTCGATCACCGTCTTCAGTTCGGCGATCTCGTTGAAGCGGCTGGCGGCCAGGGCGTCGAACTGGGCGCACTTGAGCGCCAGCTGGTCGACCTGAGCGGCGAGATCGTTGCCCGTCAGCGCCGCAATTCGCTGCTCGAGCGCGGCATTCGTAGCCTGGAGCGTGTTGTAGTCGGCGAGCAGCTGGTCGAACGGATCGGCCTCAGCCCCGTCCGCCGACTGATCAGCATCGCCCTGCTCGTCCGGTGCAGCGTCCGCAGCCGTGTTCGGAATAATTGTTGGAATATTTTGTTGCGCAGTTTGTTGCTGGTCTGCCTCAACAGCGCCGGCGCGCGCCGCTGCCTCGAGCGAGGCGTTGTATTCTGCCGCCGGCGAGCCGGGCGACGCGTCCCCCGGGAACGGCCAAGCAGACGCCTGCTGCAGCTTCGCGGCTTTCGGCGCCAACTGCTCGAGCGCCTTCGGCAAGCTGATGTCGCCGTGGGCCACCTGGCGCGCCAGCTCGGGCGATGCCTTCGCCACCTTGTCGGCCATTCGCTGGGTGCGCTCGCTGGCGCCCGACTGCGCCGCGCGGTCGGCAACGGAATCAAGCGGCAACGTTGCCGTTTGATCGCTCTTGCGGTCGCCGCCGGCGCCGTGGGCACGCGTCCAGTCCTGCGCGCTCGCAACAATGGCCGCCTGCTGGCCCGGGGTGAGGTGGCGGCGGTGCAAGTTCGCCGACAGCACATATGCGACCGGGTCGGTCCCGGTGTATTCCTTCAGCAGCGGCTCGACGTCCGCCTCGAGGCAGGCCTGGTAGCGGTTGCCGCCATCCAGCACCAGTCCTTCGTGCACGACAATCCGCTCGCGCTGGCCGTTCGCCAGGATGTCGGCCTTCAGCGCATCGAACTCGGCGCCTGTCAGCCGCGGGAACAACGTGCAAAGGGGGTGCAGCGCCAGCTGGCCCACGGTATCGGTCGTCGCCATGGTCAGGCCTTCCTGAGGTTGAGGCGCGCGAACACGCGGGCGACCGTGAACTTGCTGAGCAAATCCCGGCAGTAAAGGGTGATGACGATGCGCTTGATGATGGTGTTCATGGCGTGCTCACGAAATTTGGGCAAAAAGGGGCCCTGCACGGCTGTTCTGCCGTGTCCGATCTTGGATACCTGGGTTGTTTAAGCTGGGAGTTGTGCCGCTTGAGGCGAGGCGCGCGCCGACGGTCCGACGTACATGTCAGCGCAGTCCTGGGGCTTTACGAGCCCGTTGCTGCGCTTGTCGATCTGCAAGGCATAGTCCAGGGTGACGCGTGTAACGCCGCGCACCCACTGGCTAACTAAGGCCTGGGACGCGGCAGGGACCAGCGTGGCGCCGAAGTCACCTTGGTTCTGCCTCGTCTGTTTGAGGTATTCGTCGAGATGCATCAAGTCACCTGTTTAAGAGCAATGCTAATAATAGCAGCGATTCTACACGCAATAGCTGTGCTTTTGAACAGTGTTGACAAAAAAAGTTTTGCTTATAAGATGGCGACCATGAACAGACGACCCCTCACCCCCGAAGAACAGGAAGAAGCGCGACGCCTTACTTCCTTCTGGGACGACTACCGCAAGGCAAATCCCGGGAGCACCCAGGCTTGGCTGGCTGGCGCCGCAGGGCTGGGCACCCAGGGCGCTGTCAGCCAGTATTTGCGTGGCGTGATCCCGCTAAACCTGCAGGCGCTCATCTCTATCTGCAGGGTTATCGATGCCGATCCTTACTTCGTAAGCCCTCGGCTAATGAACCCGCTGACCGGCGTGCCAACCCCGCCGCCGGCCAAGCCGCCAGCAGCAAACCAAGCCCAGGTCATTCAAGTGCCGCGTGTGTACCGCGCGCCGGCGCAGCCGCAGTCGCCATTTATCCCAGTGACCATCGCCGAGCCAGGCGATCCGCGCTTTACCTTCATCCCAAAGGTTCGCCTCCAGCTCACTGCCGGCATCACCGGCTTCTCAGTAGAACCAGAGGTGGAAGACGACGAGCCGTTGATGACTGCCGTTCCGACAGATTGGGTTGTACAGCGGGGTTTCTCCTCAAGCAACCTCATCGCGATCCACATCCGCGGCGAGAGCATGGAGCCGACTTTTTACGAGGGAGACCTGGCGATCCTCAATACGGCCGATACGCGACCAATTGACGGTGGCGTGTACGCCATCAATTATGAAGGCGAGCCAGTCGTGAAGCGCATGACGCGCGACGCAGGCCAATGGTGGCTAACCTCCGACAATCCTGATCAGCGCAAGTATCATCGCAAGGTATGCAGCGGGGACGCGTGCATTATCGTTGGACGTATTGTCCGGAGAGAGACTGAGCGCTTTTAACCTCTCCCCTGTTGCGTAAAAGCCTGCCGAGTGCAGGCTTTTTTTTCGCCCCTTCCTCGCACATCGCAGCTTCGACAAAAAATATAAGCAGAGCTATTGACTTCGATTAATAGCGCAGCTAATAATAGAAGCGTTCCGTTATTTGTCTGGATACAAAAAAGCCACCCGGTGATTTCGCATCGGATGGCCCCTTACGCCCTTACGCTTCTGGAGGAAGAATTGGCGAATCATAAGAATAGCACCACTGTTGCGGGAAAATCAACAACTTCGGTGCCGCGACTCTCTATCGTGCAACTCGACGGGCATGTGGTGTTGCCCCCGCTCTTTTACGCGGGCGGTAACTTGAGCTTTGAATTTGACAGCGAGAGCGCACTGTCAATCAGCATCGTCGACGCGACTGGGAAGCACTTTAGAACCCAGTCTCTCGAATGGGTGCTCCGCAACATCGACAGCTTCTACGCGGCTTGCGCCATGACCCTGCTGGCCGGCGCCGCCGCGCACTACGGCTTTACGGACCTGACCGCGCTGATCAAGGGGCGGATGCAATGACCCGCCCGACTACCTCGCCGCCGGCGCCAGCCCGCGACCCTCACCTGCAGCTGGCTGGCGTCACAGGCCGCGCGTTCATCGGCCTGGTGCTGGTGCTGGCCGTGCTGGCCTCCTGCATTGGGTGTTCGCCAGCGCCAGGCGCGCCGACCGAGACCATCGGCAGCCGCAGCGCCCTGGCGATCATCACTGACCCGGACACCGGCTGCCAGTACCTGGGCGTGTACGGCGAATCTGTCACGAAGCGCGTCGCTGCCGACGGCTTCACGCACATGGGCTGCCGGGGAGCGAAGCCATGAGCGCCAGCACCTCATCTTCGATTCTCTTCGACGGTGACCGCCGCCTCTCGCCGGATGAACTGGCGATGCGTCGCGAGGACCTGCTGGAGCAGCTGCGCGGCATGCTGGCCGAGCGCCAGGTCACCGGCTACGAAGTCGCTGCCGCCCTTGGCATCAGCCGCGGCACTGCCCACGACTACCTTTATCGCCTGTTGGCTGCCGGCCAGGCGCGCCGCACTGGCGGCTTCGACGGGCACCGCCGTGCGCTGTGGACGATGGGAACCGGCGTGGCCGGCGAAGCTGACCAGGTCGACGTGGGCGCCCAACGCGCAGTGATCGTGCCGGCGCGCCAGCTGGGCATCGCGCGTCATTGGATGGATGTGGCGCTATTCGGCCCAGCACCTGGAGCAGCAGCATGATCACTCTCGAATGGATCGATGTCGCGGCCGCGCTGCCTGACGACGAAACCCTGGTGCTGCTCGCGCTCAACGACGACGACGTGTGGCCCGGCTTCCGCCTCTGTGACGAATGGCGTTACGTCGACGCCATGCCGATCACCGTCGAGCGAGTGACGCACTGGATGCAGTTGCCGCAGGCGCCCGCGTTGTGCACGCCTGAAGAAAGGGCTGCGGCGTGAGGCAGCGTGACATTTCAGTCAAGGGCAACGCCTCCGTTGCAGACGGTCAGCGACTCTTCCAAAAACCTCAGCGTCGTGGCCAGCATGGAATAACACGTGATGGAGAAATCCATTCGTTCTTCGTGGCTGAGGCCAGAGTAGTGCCGGATGCTGTCTGCAAGAAGTTGCTTGGCAGTGTTCACATGGTCGGCCACCTGCGCCAGCTTGACTGCCGTGTTATTCGGCAGTGCGATCAAGGGAACCACGTCACTAACCTGCCACATGTTTACCGCGCTGAGCCTGTGCAACATGTCCTTCAAATGGTCAGGACCCAGCTCCATGGGAGTCTCAACGGAAACCGCAACCGTCGTGTACGCATGGGTGATTGCGGATTTAGCATGGACCAATCGCAACAACATGCTTGCACTGTGCAATTTCGCCAAAACGAGAGAACTCCGCGCTTGCTTACGTTCTCCTTCGGTGGCCAACCATATCGTCCCAGCAAGTGTAGCCACAGTCCCGATAGCGCCGATCCACGTGCCCCAGTCAGATGGCGTCAGAGACGACCAGTTGATCCACGTGTAGGCACCCAGCCCGATAGCGGCGCTCAGCACCATTACCGCATACGTGTTGTACCACGGGCGAAGCCACGCCCTCAGTTCCGAAAACATAGTTCCCTCGCGAAATATTAGCGAAATCGTATCACGACCCTTCCTGGGCTCCTGAGAGGAAATTTATAAATGAGCGAAAACCTGAACAAGCCTGAGATAGTGCGTAACGCAGTGCCGGTCCGCACCTGGCGCCAGCGCCTGGGCCTCGCCGCCGACTTCCCGCTGTACATCCCGAGCAGCGTCGAGTGGGCGATGGAGGCAGAGATCGCCGAGCTGCGCGCCTTCGCGATCGCAGCCGCTAAGGTTGCGCCAGCCCGTGTCTCCGCGACGACGCCGGCCGCGCTGGCGGTATTGGCCGAGCGCCAGCGCCAGCAGCAGGCCGAGGGCTTCACGCCGGCGCACGACGATGACTACCGCGCCGAAGAGCTGCGCTGGGCCGCAGTCTGCTACGCGCTCTACATGAAGCAGCACAACCCGCCCGCCTTCTGGCCCTGGCCGAAGGAGTGGTGGAAGCCGCGCGACCGGCGCGCCAACCTGGTCCGAGCCGCAGCCCTGCTGATCGCCGAGATCGAGCGCATCGACCGCACAGCCTTGGTGCCCAGTGCCAGCCTCACCACGGTCGACTGCCCGGCCTGCAACGGCAAGGAAGCCTGCGACGAGTGCCACGGCCAGGGCAAGGTAATCGTCTCCCGCGCCGACATGGCGGCGGCGTACACCGAGCACGCAGACAGCGAGGGTGGCCACCATGACTGAGAAGGTGCGGGAGACCATGGCGGCGAAGCTCGCCCGCCTCGGCCTCAAGCAAGAGACCGGCTGGACACCTGGCCCCAGTCGGTTCGTCCTGTCGAGGCGCCACCGTCGCGAGCTCGATGAGGTCACCTTCAGCAAGCCCAATCCGAACAAGACCAACGACAAGAAAGGCAAAATCGAATGAGCCTCACCACCACGCCTCACGATAAAGTGCAGCGCATGTACGCTGCTGTCTCAGCCGCGCTAGAAACCATCTCGACGATGTTCAAGCCGGGCATCAAGCTTTCATTCATCGCACGCTCGCCGGGGAATCCAGAAGGCGACGTCCTGATCGGCGACGACAACGATGCGGCGGAAATAATTGCGCTGGTCCGCCGGCGCCTCGACGCTGTTCCCGTCACCCCACCCGACGTGCTCGCTGTGCCGAAGGCGATCATGGACATCGCGGTCGAACAGTACCAGAGCGACGAATACAGGCGCGGCCATCGTGACGCGCGCCATGCGGCCGCCGATCTGGTGCTGGAATTGGCGGACCAACTGGTTGCTCTCGCTGCCGCTCCGGTGGCGGTAGCAGTAGAGGATGCGCGGGATGCTGACGAGAAGCAGGATAAGCTCGACAACGCCCTGTGGTTCCTGATGCAGCATTCGATCCATCGCTACCTGATGGCCAATGCACACGGCCGCTGGGACGGCGCCGAGAAAGCGACCCGTCACATGGAGCTGTGCCAGATGTTCCTGGCCGTCGAGCATGGTTGCATCGACCAGGAGGAAGTGCGCATCGAGCACAACGATGACTACGTGGCTGTGCATACCGCCACGCAGAAACTGACCGATCACCTGGACGAAGTGATCGGCTTCCCGCTGGAAGAAACGCCGAACTATGACCTGCTCGCTCCCGTATTCTTCGAGCACTTTATCGAATTGGCCCGCGCCGCCATGTCGAGAGTCGGCGCCATTGGCAGAAAGGACGGTGCAGCGTGATCCCGGCCTATCCGCTCCAGTGGCCTGCCGGCTGGCCGCGCACGCCCATAGTCCAGCAGCGCTACGGTAAGTTCGGCAGCAAGAAGGGCTCGTCCAGCCGCGTGACCGACATCACGGTCGCCGAGGCCACCGCCCGTGTACTCGCCGAGCTGGCGCGCATGGGCATCGACCGCCAGGATGTGGTGATCTCGACCAACCTCCAGCTGCGCCTCGACGGCCTGCCACGTTCCGGCCAGGCCGCGCCGCGCGATGCCGGCGTCGCGGTCTACTGGGAGACCAAGAAGAGCGAGCGCCGCGTGATGGCCATCGACCAGTACTACAAGGTCGAGGAGAACCTGGCCGCCATCGCAGCGACGCTGGATGCGATGCGCGCCATCGAGCGCCACGGCGGCGCCCAGATTCTCGACCGGGCATTCACAGGGTTCACCGCGCTCCCGGCGCCAGCGCAAGCGAAGCACTGGCGCGACGTGTTCGGCTTCGCACCAGATGTCGTAGTCACCCGCCCGCTGTTGCGCGACAAATACCGCGTGCTGGCGCTCCAGCGCCATCCAGACCGACCGGGCGGCAGTCACGAAGCGATGTCCGAGCTGAATGTCGCGTTGGCCGCAGCCGAAGCCAACTTCGTGTGATTTCCACTCGTAGAAAAATCGTGATTTCTCACGTTAATTCCTAGCGCAAGAAAAGACCATGACGACGATTGATAACACAGCAGTGACGCCGGAAGCGCCGAGGAAGCGCGGTCGACCGGCCACAGGAACCGCCCTGTCACCATCCGAGCGCCAGGCGCGCCGCCGCGCAAGGCTGCAGGCCCAAGGCAAAACCTTGCTGCCGCCGGTCGTGGTGTCGCAGCAGGTCGCGGAGGCGCTTGCCGGCTACATCAAGTTCAAGGACATGACCCTGGGGGATGCGGTCGACAAGATCCTCCATCACCGGCTGCTGAGGAAGCGCTCCGGCAAACGAAAGCGCCGCGTAAGCGATCCAGGCACTCAAACCGCACAACCATGATTGGACCCAGGCGATGAACACCACATCGAACACACCTAAGAAATTTCTCCGCCTACCGGCCGTCATTGAAGCAGTCGGCCTGGCGCGCGCCACGATCTACAAACGGATCAAGGCCGGTACGTTCCCCGAACCGGTCCAGCTCGGCCCTCGAGCTGTGGCCTGGGAGGAAGCGAAGATATCTGAATGGCAGGCAAACCTCACGACGGGCGTCAAAAAAGAGCTCGTTTAAGGTCGGGGGTAGAGTCGGGGGTAGGGAGAAAGAGAAAAGCCCCTTCATAGGGGCTTTTCAGTGATTCTGGCGGAGACGGTGGGATTCGAACCCACGATACGGGTATAAGCCATATGCATCCTTAGCAGGGATGTGCCTTCGGCCACTCGGCCACGTCTCCAATCAGCTCAACAATGTTGCTCGTTGTCGCTGAGTGCAAGCATCTTAATGGCCACACTCCATTTCGTCAAGAAAGCGCAGCCAAAAATATGCGATAAAGTTAAGCTTTCTCCAGATCAAACGCCTTGTGCAGGGCACGTACCGCCAGCTCCATGTATTTCTCGTCGATCAGGACCGAAATCTTGATCTCGGAGGTCGAGATCATCATGATGTTGATGCCCTCTTCCGCCAGCGTGCGGAACATCTGCGAGGCCACGCCGACGTGGCTGCGCATGCCGACGCCGACCGCCGACACCTTCGACACCTTCGCATCGCCGACCAGGCGGGTGAAGCCCAGCTCTTCCTTCTGCGATTCCAGCACGGCCAGCGCGCGCTGGTAGTCGTTGCGCGAGACGGTGAAGGTGAAGTCGGTTTTACCGTCCACGGACACGTTCTGTATGATCATGTCGACCTCGATGTTCGCATCCGAGACCGGGCCCAGGATGTGATAGGCGACGCCCGGCTTGTCCGGCACGCCGAGGACGGTGATTTTGGCTTCATCGCGGTGGAAGGCGATGCCCGAGATGACTGCTTGTTCCATGTTATTTTCTTCCTCAAACGAAATCAGGGTGCCCGAGTTGGCTTCTTCTTCGAGCGGCATCAGCGGATCGGTCAGCGACGACAGCACGCGGGTCGGGACGCGGTAGTTGCCGGCGAATTCGACCGAGCGGGTCTGCAGGACCTTGGAGCCCAGCGAGGCCAGCTCCAGCATCTCCTCGAACGTAATCTTTGACAGGCGCCGCGCCTCGTCGACCACGCGCGGGTCGGTGGTGTAGACGCCGTCGACGTCGGTGTAGATCAGGCATTCGTCCGCCTTCATCGCGGCCGCGATCGCCACCGCCGAGGTGTCCGAGCCGCCGCGGCCCAGGGTCGAGATGTTGCCGTCTTCGTCCATGCCCTGGAAGCCGGTGATGATCACGATCTTGCCGGCCTCGAGGTCGGCGCGCACGCGGGTGTCGTCGATCGACTGGATGCGGGCCTTGGTGAAGGCCGAGTCGGTGCGGATGCCCACTTGCCAGCCGGTGTAGGACACGGCGTCCTTGCCGCGCGCCAGCAGTGCCATGGCCAGCAGGCCGACGGAAACCTGTTCACCAGTCGAGGCGATCATGTCCAGTTCGCGCGGGTCCGGCTGCGCCATGATTTCCTTGGCGAGGCCGATCAGACGGTTGGTTTCACCCGACATCGCCGAAGGGACGACGACGATCTGGTGACCGGCATCGTGCCATTTGGCGACGCGCGCCGCGACGTTCTTGATGCGGTCCGTCGATCCCATCGACGTACCGCCGTATTTGTGGACTATTAATGCCATGACTGTGGAGGTTTCCGCTTGTAAAAAATAGAAGGGGTCTTTAACTCTACATGCTGCGCTGCAGAATCACAAGATGCCGGGATGCGAAAGCTATACCAAATTGGAATATGGTAATGCAGAAAGAGCATAATATTATGCGCTTTCTGCCGCTTACTGCCTGGACTCCCAGCGCAGGGCGATGTGCCCTTCCCCTTCGGCTATATGACGGCAATCCATGCCCAGGCCGGCCGCGAACAGCAGATCGAAGCCGCTGCTGACGATGGGCAGGCGGCTGCGTTCCCAGACCGGCACACCGTGTGCCTGGAACAGCTGCTTGAGGCCGCGGGTCGGCCGGTTCGGCGCCAGTTTCAGGCGCTCGCCGCCCTTGCGGAAGTCGATCTCCAGCGCCTGGGCACGCAGCCAGGCGGGGTCCAGGCCGAGCGCCGCCACATCGAAATGCAGCACGCCGCCATAGTCCGGGAAGGCCAGGCTGGCCTCGCCATTCCATTTGAACGCCTGGGCATGCTTGACGATGATGCCCTCGTCGTCCGGATCGCGCAGGCCGGCCAGGTCAGCCAGCTTGGGCACCAGCAGCAGGCGGTCGCGGTAGCGGCGCACGTCGACCTCAGGATGGGCGACCAGCGGCTGCGCATCCTCGCGCGCGCTGGTGAGCTGGGCCACCATCTGGTCCAGCCAGGCGGTAGACGGCATGCCCAGGCCCCGTTTCGAGAACCAGTGGCGCAGCAGGTTGTCGATGCGGTCGCGGCTGAGAAGGCGCAGGCGCGGCAGGGCGATCGCATCGCCGTCCAGGCAGGCGGCCAGGTCCTGCTTCGCCAGCTCGTCCAGCAGGCGCTGGCTTGAGGCCGCGTGTGCGCTGCTGCGTGCGATGCGGGCCTGGAAGCCGGGGAAGGCCTGGGCCAGCACCGGCATCACCTGGTGGCGCAGGGCGTTGCGGGCGTAGCGCTGGTCCGTATTCGATTCGTCCTCGACCCAGGCGATCTGCTGCTGCGCAGCATAGGCTTCCAGCCCGGCGCGCGCCACGGCCAAGAGCGGACGCGCCATCACGATCCGGTCGCCGCCGAGCAGCGAAGGCGCGCGATTCGCCGCATCCATGCCGGACAGGCCGGCCGGGCCGGAGCCGCGCAGCAGCTGCAGCAGCACGGTCTCGGCCTGGTCGTCGAGGTGGTGGGCGGTCAGCAGCAGGCCGACGCCGTGGGCGCGGCACATGTCGCCCAGCGCCGCGTAGCGCTGCTTGCGGGCCGCCGCTTCCACGCCGCTCTTGCCCTTCTCTACCGTGACGTCGCGATGATCGAAGGCGACGCCGAGCGCCGCCGCGGCAGATGCGCAATGCGCGCGCCAGGCATCGGCATTCGGGCTCAGGCCGTGGTGAACATGGAAGGCGAACAGCGGCAGGCCGGCCGCAGAGGCAGCCTCGTGCGCCAGGTGCAATAGCACCATGGAATCGAGACCGCCGCTGAGGGCGACCGCCATACGGGATGGGGAGTATCCGGTGCGCAGGCTCAGGAAAGCCTGCGTGAAACTTGCCGCCGTGGCAGCGGCCGGACCGGCGCTCATGCCCGGCCCATTCTTGCTTCGGCTCACTCGTCGCGCGGGGTCATTTCCTTGAACTTGCCGTAAGCCATCAGCTTTGCGTGACGGGCTTCCAGCAGATCCTTGGTCTTCATGCCCTGGAACTGGCGCAGGGTGTCGGCCAGCGCGCGCTTCAGGCCCTGGGCCATGGCGGCCGGGTCGCGGTGGGCGCCGCCCAGCGGTTCGCTGACGATCTTGTCGACCAGGCCGATGGCCTTGAGGCGGTGGGCGGTCAGGCCCAGCGCGTCGGCGGCTTCGGCCGCGCGCTCCGAGGTCTTCCACAAGATCGAGGCGCAGCCTTCCGGCGAGATCACCGAGTAGGTCGCGTACTGCAGCATCAGCACGGCGTCGCCGACGGCGATCGCCAGCGCGCCGCCCGAACCGCCTTCGCCGATGATGGTTGCGATCAGCGGCACTTTCAGTTCGGCCATGACGTACAGGTTATGGCCGATCGCTTCGGATTGGCCGCGCTCTTCGGCGTCGATGCCCGGGAAGGCGCCCGGGGTATCGACGAAGGTGAAGATCGGCAGGTTGAACTTCTCGGCCAGCTTCATCAGGCGCATGGCCTTGCGATAGCCTTCGGGCTTCGGCATGCCGAAATTGCGCATCGCGCGTTCCTTGGTATCGCGGCCCTTCTGGTGACCGATCACCATGCAGGACTGGCCGTTGAAACGGGCCAGGCCGCCGATGATGGACTGGTCGTCGGCAAAGGTGCGGTCGCCGTGCAGTTCATGGAAGTCGGTGAAGATCGCGTTCACGTAGTCCATCGTGTACGGACGCTGCGGGTGGCGCGCGATCTGGGAAACCTGCCAGGGCGTCAGCTTGGCGTAGATGTCTTTCGTCAGTTCCTGGCTCTTCTTGGCCAGGCGGTCGATCTCTTCCGAGATGTCGACGGCGGAATCGTCCTGCACGAAGCGAAGCTCTTCAATTTTCGAATCGAGCTCGGCGATCGGCTGTTCAAAACTGAGGAAAGTTGTTTTACTCATCGTAACTCCGTTATTCTTGTGGCCCCGCATGCGCTGGGAATGCGGCGGCAAAGGCGCATTTTAACCCGAAACCGGGTCCAAACTACGCCATAAATACCATGTGGCAACCGTTCGCCAGGGTTCCCAATTGGCGGCAACCTCGCGCGCATCGCTGCGCGACACGGGTTCGCCCGAGAAATAGTTCTGGCTGATGCCCTGGATCAGGCCGGCGTCGTCGAGCGGCAGCACGTTCGGCCTGAGTAGATTAAATATCAAAAACATCTCTGCTGTCCAGCGGGTGATGCCGCGGATCCGCACCAGCTCGGCGATCACGGCCTCGTCATCCATCTGCGACCAGAGGTCGGCGTGGACCCGCTTTTCCTTGAAATGGTCGGCCAGATCCAGGATGTATTCGGTCTTGCGTTTCGAGAGGCCGCAGGCGGCCAGTTCCACCGCACCGGCCTTGATCACCTGCGAAGGCGTCATCTTCGGGCACAGCTCGCGTAGCTTGCCCCAGGCCCCCTCGGCAGCCTTGACCGTGACCTGCTGGCCGACAATCGAGCGAGCCAGGGTCGTGAACGGATCCGGATGGCCGCGCAGGTGCATGTCCCCGAACTGCGGGATCAGCTTGTTCATGATGCGGTCCCGCCGCATGAGCTCGGCCTTCGCCTCCGCCCAGTACGGGGGAAGGTCGGGCAATGCCGGGGCCGCGCCCATGGGTTCCTTCGTCACGCGCGGCGCCAGTTGGTCGTGCCGTCGGGCTTGTCTTCGAGCACGACGCCGGCCGCCGTCAATTCGGCGCGGATGGCGTCGGCTTCGGCGAAGTTGCGCGCCTTCTTGGCGGCGGCGCGGCGGGCGATCGCATCGGTGATGCCGGCTTCGTCCATGCCACCCTCGCCCGGGCTGCCGGCCTGGAGGAATTGCTGCGGCGAGCGCTCGAGCACACCCAGCACACCGGCCAGGGCCTTCAGCTGACGCGCGGTCGCTACCGATTTGGTCCTGTTGACTTCGGTCGCCAGGTCGAACAGCTCGGCCACCGCCAGCGGGGTGTTGAAGTCGTCGTCCATCGCTTCGCGGAAGCGGACGGCGTGCGCTTCGTCCCAGTCCACGGCCGGCTGCTTGCCGCCCAGTTCGACATCTGCCAGCGCCGTGTACAGGCGGGTCAGCGCGCCCTTGGCATCGTCGATGTGGGCGTCCGAGTAATTCAGCGGGCTGCGGTAATGGGCGCGCAGGATGAAGAAGCGCACGACTTCCGCATCGTACTGTTTCAGCACGTCGCGGATCGTGAAGAAATTGCCCAGCGACTTGGACATCTTCTCGTTATCGACGCGCACGAAGCCGTTGTGGATCCAGAAGTTCGCCATCGGCGGGCCAAAGGCGCCTTCCGACTGGGCGATTTCGTTCTCGTGGTGCGGGAACTGCAGGTCGGCGCCGCCGCCGTGAATGTCGAAGTGCTCGCCCAGCAGCGCGCAGGACATGGCCGAGCATTCGATGTGCCAGCCCGGGCGGCCGATGCCCCACTTCGAATCCCATTTGGCTTCCGCCGGTTCGGACTCCTTGCCGGCCTTCCACAGCACGAAGTCGAGCGGATCGCGCTTGCCGGTGTTGACGTCGACGCGCTCGCCGGCGCGCAGGTCGTCCAGCGACTTGCCGGACAGCTTGCCGTAGCCCTGGAACTCGCGCACGGCGTAGTTCACGTCGCCGTCCTCGCCCTGGTAGGCCAGGCCCTTCTGCTCCAGCTTCTCGATAATCGAGAGCATGTGCGGCACGTGGTCGGTGGCGCGCGGCGCGAAGTCGGGCGGCAGGATGCCCAGGGCAGCGGTATCCTCGTCCATCGCCTTGATGAAGCGGGTGGTCAGCTGGGACATGGTCTCGCCGTTGTCGACGGCGCGCTTGATGATCTTGTCATCGATGTCAGTGATGTTGCGGACGTACTTGACCTCGTAGCCCGAGGCCTTGAACCAGCGGTAGATGACGTCGAAAGCCATCATCATCCTTGCGTGACCGACGTGGCAGTAATCGTAAACCGTCATCCCGCACACGTACATGTTGATCTTGCCGGGTTGGAGGGGAACGAATACCTGCTTGTCACGCGCGAGCGTGTTGTAGATCTTTAGTTGGCTCATCGGATGGTGTTCTGGATGGTTGGAGCTTGACGCTCGGACGCACAGGCTGCAGGGCAGCGTGCCGGGGTGTGACCCATTCGCGACCGTCAGGACTTGATTTCCAAGCTACTTTGATAAAATCAACAGTCCGTCGCAAAGTATAGCATTGATAAAATCCTGACTGGCCGCATATGCCACAGGTTTATTTTTCTGCAAAACTCTTGACATCACTTTGCGTTTGCCCACAGAGAGGAAGCCACGATGCACACCATGAAACCGTCCCACACCCGCCTGCTGACACGTGTCGCGGCCGCCGCCGGCGCCCTGCTGCTGTCGACGGCAGCCTGGGCAGCCGACCCGCAGGTCTCGCTGAAAACCTCGATGGGCGAGATCGTGCTCGAACTGGACCAGGAAAACGCCCCCATCAGCGTCGCCAACTTCCTGCAGTACGTGAAGTCGGGCTTCTACAAGGGCACCATCTTCCACCGCGTGATTGACGGCTTCATGATCCAGGGCGGCGGCATGGACGCCCAGCTGAAAGGCCGCAAGACCCGTCCGCCGATCAAGAACGAAGGGAATAACGGCTTGTCCAACGCCGCGTACACGGTCGCGATGGCGCGCGAAGACAATCCGGATTCCGCCACCTCGCAGTTCTTCATCAACGTGGTCGACAACTTCGGCCTCGACGCCATCAACCGCATGGACGCCGGCTACACCGTGTTCGGCAAGGTGGTGAAGGGCAAGGAAGTGGTCGACAAGATCAAGGGTGTGCTGGTGGACGACGTGAAAGGCATGCAGAACGTGCCGGTGACGCCAGTCGTGATCCAGTCCGCGACCATCGTCAAAGCGAAGTAAAATACCGAACTCTTAACAATAAGCCACAGGACAAAACCATGACCACCGTACTCATGACCACCAACAAGGGCAACATCAAGATCGAACTCGACGACGAAAAAGCGCCGAAGACCGTTGCCAACTTCGTTGAATACGTCAACCAGGGTCACTTCAGCAACACGATCTTCCACCGCGTGATCAAGGACTTCATGATCCAGGGCGGCGGCTTCGAGCCGAACATGTCGCAAAAGCCGACCGAGAAGACCGTCGAGAACGAAGCCAAGAACGGCCTGAAGAACGACAAGTACACCATCGCGATGGCCCGCACCATGGCCCCGCACTCGGCATCGGCCCAGTTCTTCATCAACACCAAGAACAACGACTTCCTGAACTATCCGGGCCAGGACGGCTGGGGCTATGCCGTGTTCGGCAAGGTCGTCGAAGGCCAGGACGTGGTCGACCAGATCAACTCCGTGAAGACCGGCCGCTCGGGCATGCATTCGGACGTGCCGACCGAAGCAGTGATCATCGAAAAAGCTGAAATCGTCTAAATAAGTAAGTCATTCAAGCAAGGCGTGTGGGACCGTCCACCGTTACACCGATGAACAGTCCCGCGCGCACGCTTGCGCTCTTCATTTCCGACCTGCACCTGCAGGAATCGCATCCACGCACGGCCGAGGCCTTCTTCGCCTTCCTGGCCGAGCGCGCTGCACAAGCCGAAGCGCTCTACCTGCTCGGCGACATCTTCGAATACTGGGCCGGAGACGACGACCTCGCCACGCCCTTCCACCAGCGCGTCGTCTCTGCGCTGCGCACGCTGTCCGACAGCGGCGTCGCCGTCTACTGGATGGCCGGCAACCGCGACTTCCTCGTCAGCCAGGACTTCGCGCATGCAGCCGGTTTGACCATCCTGCCCGACCCGTACGTGGCCACCATCGGCGGCCAACGCATCGCGCTGGTTCACGGCGATGCCCAGTGCACCGACGACCTCAAGTACATGGCCTTCCGCGCCCAGGTGCGTGACCCGGCCTGGCAGCAGCAGTTCCTGGCCATGCCGCTGACCCAGCGCAAGGCCATCATCGCCGGCCTGCGCGAAGGCAGCCGCCAGGCGCATGGCGAAAAGTCCTATGAGATCATGGACGTGACGCCCGATGCCGTGGCCGCCCTGCACGAGGCTACGCAAGCCAACACCATCATCCACGGCCATACACACCGCCCTGCCCTGCACCTTGATCCGCAGACCGGGCGCCGCCGCTTCGTCCTGCCCGACTGGGAACTGGATGCCGAACCGGTACGCGGCGGCTGGATCGCCATTACCAACGACGGCGCCATCACCCGACACGGCCTCGACGGCCAGCCGCTCTGAAGCACCCCTGACAGAATTCCCAGCTTGCATGAAGGGCAACAGTATCCTTACACTGGGCCTTTCCGGAATTGCCGAGCTAATACTGCATTTCCTCCTCTGAATACATACGTTCAAATTCTGTTGACGGCTCCCGAACTGGTGTTATACTTCACTACAACACCACTTCAATACTACGCTGAAGTAGTGCCCCATCAACGAGGAGGCAGGCATGAAGCACACGAGCCGCACCGCAACGCAGAGGAGCCGGCAATGAGCATCGGCTGGAACGACAACGCGCCGATCTATCGGCAATTGAAGGAAAGAGTGATCGGCATGATGCTCGACGGCGCCCTGAAGGCCGGCGATCCGCTGCCCTCGGTACGCCAGATCGCGGCCGAGTACCAGCTGAACCCGATCACGGTCTCGAAGGCTTACCAGGAACTGGTCGACGAACAACTAGTAGAAAAACGAAGGGGGATCGGCATGTATGTCACTGAAGGCGCCAGCGAAAAACTGCTGGCAAGCGAACGCGAGCGCTTCCTGCGCGAAGAATGGCCGGCGATGCTGGAGCGCATCCGCCTGCTCGGCTTGAACGTCGACCAGCTGCTCGCCAGCGAACACGGAGGCCGGGCATGAGCACCGTCCTCTCCGCCAAAGGCCTGTCCAAGCGCTACGGCAAGCGCGTCGCCGTCGACGGCATCGACTTCGAAGTGCCGGCCGGCCGCATCGTCGGCCTGATCGGCCCGAACGGCTCGGGCAAGACCACCACCCTGAAGGCCGCCCTCGGCCTGATCCCCTTCGACGGCCAGCTGAAAGTGCTGGGCTTCGATCCGCGTACCCAGCGCGACGACCTGATGCAGGACGTCTGCTTCATCGCCGACGTCGCCATCCTGCCGCGCTGGATGAAGGTCAAGGATGCGATCGACTTCGTGCAGGGCGTGCATCCGCGCTTCAACCGCGAGAAGGCCGAGCGCTACATCGCCAACACCAAGCTCAAGCCCAATATGAAGGTCAAGGAGATGTCCAAGGGCATGATCGTCCAGCTGCACCTGGCGCTCGTGATGGCCATCGATGCCAAGCTGCTGGTGCTGGACGAGCCGACCCTGGGCCTCGACATCATCTACCGCAAGCAGTTCTACCAGAACCTGCTGGAAGACTATTTTGACGAGCACAAGACCATCGTCATCACCACCCACCAGGTCGAGGAAGTCGAGCACATCCTGACCGACCTGATGTTCATCCGCGAAGGCAAGATCGTGCTGGCCGCCTCGATGGAGGAAATCGGCGAGCGCTACGTGGAAGTGATGGTCTCGCACGACAAGATCAGCGCCGCCAATGCGCTGTCGCCGATCGACCGCCGCACCGTGTTCGGCAAGGCCGTGATGCTGTTCGATTCGGCCGCGCCGGGCAGCGCCTCGCGCCAGCAGCTCGCCGCGCTCGGCGAAACCCGCAATCCAAGCGTCGCCGACCTGTTCGTCGCGACCATGAAAGGAAGCTACGCATGAACACCAAGACCATGAACTGGCTGCTCCGCCGCGAATTCTGGGAGCACAAGGGATCGATGTTCTGGGCCCAGCTGATCGTGGCGGCGGCGCTGGTGCTGTTCGTCGGCGGCTCGCTGGTGTACGCCGTGGTCGTGCACGGCGGTCCCACGCGCGTGATGATCAACGGCCACGTCGTCAGCCAGGGCGCTCTCGCCGCCGCGATGCCGATGGAAGCGCGCTCGGAAATCGCCGGCATCGCCAGCGGCATGTATCTCGCGGCCGGCATGCCGCTCTTCATCCTGATGACGGCCACCCTGTTCTTCTACTGCCTGGGCGCCCTGTACGATGAGCGCCGCGACCGCAGCATCCTGTTCTGGAAATCGCTGCCGGTCTCGGACGGCACCACCGTGCTGTCGAAGGTGGCCACCGCCCTGTGCGTGGCGCCCTTGATCACCATGGGCTTCGCCATCGTGGCCTCGCTGGCCCTCCTGCTGATCGGCGCCGCCGTGATGGCCTCCGCCGGCATCAACATGTTCGGCATGCTGCTCGCCTCGCCCGACCTCTACCTGCAGCCGGTGCGCATGCTGGGCCTGCTGCCGGTGTACATGGTGTGGGCGCTGCCGACCATCGGCTGGCTGATGCTGGTCTCGAGCTGGGCCCGGACCAAGCCCTTCCTGTGGGCGGTCGGCGTGCCGCTGATGGTGCTGCTGCTGGCCAAGTGGATCAGCATGGCCCTCGGCGGCTTCCAGAACGATGCGCTGGACGTGCAGTGGTTCGCCAATGAAGTGGTGGCGCGCGGTATCGGCGGCCTGCTGCCCGGCATCTGGTTCGGCTTCACCGGCGGTGTGCCGGAAGCCGTCCACCGCGCCGGCGGCGGCGTCGACACCCAGGTCCTGTTCACGGCATCGTGGCTGACCCTGGCCACTGCCAAGGCCTGGATCGGCGCGGCAATCGGCGGCGCCATGATCTTCGGCGCGATCCGCCTGCGCCGCTGGCGCGACGAGGGCTGAGGCCCGCATGCGAGCCATCTGCTACGCCATGCTGGGACTGGCCTTGTGGAGCGGCGCCGCCGGCGCCGCGCCGCAGGACAAGGAGGCCGGCACGGTCCAGGTGAAGGGCGTCAAAAACCCGGAGACGCATACCTACCGCGCCGTGACGGCCGGGCTGGACAAGTTCGACGAGCTGCACGCGCTGGCGCCGCAGGCGCCGCTCCTGTTCCAGGCCCGCACGCGCTCCGGCAAGCTGCTGGATGAAGCGCTGCTGAAAGGCGCGCCCGGTGGCGACGCGCCGGGCGGCGAACCGCTGGGCGCCGTGCTGGCCGGCGACGAGGGCTACGCCCTGCCCCTCGCGCTCGACGACGCCGGCCGCTTCCAGGTGCCGCGCAGCCGCCCGGCCCTGGACGCCGACGCCGAACTGCGCCTCAGTAAAAAGCGCAGCGACGTGCGGGTCTGGCCCTACGTGCACTCGCCCGGACTGGCCGGCAACCAGCGCCGCCTGGGCGATATCCGCCTCGAATGCCAGGTCTTCGTCGCCATCGCCAAGAAGGAAGCACCGCTGCACATCGTCCTGCTCGGGAATACCGTCATGCGCGGCAGCGACTGGTGCGCCTTCATGAAGGATGCCGACAACACCTGGGACGTCGCGATGCCGGAGGAGCCGGCCAGCGCAGTCCTGCGCGAAGGCCCGCGCAGCACGGCCTTGCGCGTCAAGGGACACCGGGTCGAAGTCCCGATCGGCGATACCAGCTGGGGCAACGAGGCCATCGTCGAAACCACGACAATAATGAAAGCATCCGCACCATGAAGAACACCGCAACGCTGCACCCTGCCGTCCTCCTGCTGCCCTTGATGCTGGCCTGCGCCCCTGCCCTGGCGGCGCAGGCGGACAAGGACGAAGCAGGCACCGTCCACATCAACGCCATCAAGAGTCCGGAAATGCACAGCTACCGCGCCGTCGTCGCCGGGCTGGACAAGTTCGAAGAGCTGCACGCGCTGGCGCCCGCAGTGCCCCAGCTGCGCTTCCAGATCGAGGCGCGGCGCGACAAGACGCTGGGCAGCGAACCGCTGGCGGCGCGCATCGCCGCCGACGACTTCTCGATCCCGCTCGCGATCGACCAGGACCTGCGCTTTTCGGTCCCGCGCAGCCAGGCGGCCTACGACGCCAAGGCCGAGATGCTCCTCAACCGCAAGAAGAGCGACGCCCGCTTCGATACTTACATCCGCACCCCGGGCCTGGGCGACAAGCAGTACCGGATGGGCGACGTCCGCCTCGATTGCCAGATCAAGATCGCGATCGCCAAGGAAGAGGCGCCGTTCTGGGCCATCGCCCTGGGGAACAGCTTCCTGCTGACTACCGACTGGTGCTCGTGGTTCAAGGGCGAGACCCCGCGAGGCGGCGACCGCACCTGGTCGCGCCAGGCGCTGGCCCGGCTGAGCGCAGCCACCCTGCGCGACGGTGAGCGCAGCATGGCATTGAAGGTGAAAGGCAAGGAGTTCCGCCTGCCGATCGGCGATACCAGCTGGAGCAATGACGCGATCGTCGAGGTCGAATATGCGTTCCAGCCGGAGCCGCCGGCGCCCGAGGGCATGGTGATCCCGGAGCAGCAAACGAAGGACAAAGCGCCATGAGCGCGCGCGCCCTCTTCCTCTGCCTGGCGCTGGCCGGTGGAGCGCAAGCGGCCGAGGAGTCCGCGGCCGCGCCGAAGTCGGTCGAGGTCAACAGCATTAGAAACCCGGAGATGCGCTCCTACCGCAGCATCTGGGCCGGCTTCGAGGCCTTCGACGAGCATCACGGGATGGCACCGGCGGCGCCGCTGCGCTTCCAGCTGCTGGGCCCCGACGGCAAGCCCGCCGCCACCGAGGGCCTGGCGCTGCGGCTGGCCAGCGACGAGAGTTCGGTGCCGGTCGCCATCGGCGCCGGCGGCATGCTGGATATCGCGCGCAGCCGGGCCGCCTACGATGCCGACGCTTATTTCATCCTGAACCAGAAGAGCGGCCGCTTCACGGCGCGTCCCGAGATCCGCACGCCCGGCCTGGCGGACAATGTGCGACGCCTGGGCGACCTGCGCCTCGAATGCCGGGTCGGCGTGGCCATCGTCAAGGAACAGATCCCCTTGCTGGCCAGGGCCGCGATCAACACGCTGATGCTGAGCACCGACTGGTGCGGCAAGAAGGACATGAATGCAAGCTTCCCCGGCGAGCGCGGGCTCGAGGGCGCCGTCATCAGCCACGGTGGCCGCTCGTCCGAGCTGGAGCTGCATGGCGACGCCTACATGGCGCCGCTCGGCAACCCAGCCTGGCCGGACGATGCGCTCATCACGCTGAAGTACGCGCCCTGAGGTTTATTCGAATTGCTGGCGGAAGGCTGCGAACTGCGCCTTGAGTTCGTCGACTTCCGCACGCAGCGCCGCCACTTCCTGCTCCAACTGGGCCGTGCGCCCGCCGCCCGATGAAGCCGAGGCGCCGGCGCCGGCATCCATGCGCGCCACATCGATCTCGCCGCCCAGCAGCTGGCCGTAGCGCGGCTCCTTGGTGCCCGGCGCGCGCTCCAGGCGCACCACCAGCGGCGGGTACTTATCGATCAGGAACTGCAGCGCACTCTCGGCCTCGGCCACCGATTTGAACTCGTGCAGGCGGCCGCTGCGGGTGCGGATCTCGCCGGCGGTCTGCAGGCCGCGCAGCATCAGCACGGTCAGCACCGCCACCTTGTCCTGCTCCAGCGACCACTTGATGCGCATCCGGTGCTCGTACTTGATCACGCGCGCACCGGCCTGCGACATGCTGCCCACCAGCTTGCGCTGCATGAGACGCTGCAGGGTGTCGTGGACCACGTCCTCGGACAGCTGCATGACGGGGTCGCGGCTCGACAGCTGGTTGCAGCCGTTCATGATCGCATTCAGCGACATCGGGTAATTGTCGGGCGTAAGCGCTTCTTTTTCGGCCAGCACGGCCAGCACGCGGACTTCGTTCGGGTCCAAATCGGATGCGAGGTCGAAGCTGCCGGGAATATCGTCTTGGCTCATTTGCTCACTTGAGTAATTTAAACTGCTCATTCGACCATGCGGTTCAGCTGATCCTGGTCGAGCTTGTCGTTCTCGGCGAGGCCGGCGCAGGAAATGCCGGCGGCCTTGATGGTCGAGCACAGGCGCTCGATCTGCTCGTCCTGCTGGGCCACGTGGTTGATCAGGTTGCGCAGCGCCTTCGACAGCGGATCGTCGCCGTTCGGCGTGACGCCATAGGCCGCGAACATCTGGGCGCTGCGGGTCTGGTCTTCCTTGCGCACGATGTGGGCCGGGTTGCCGACCGCGGTGGCGCCGGCCGGCACCGGCTTGACCACCACCGCGTTCGAGCCGATCTTGGCGTATTCGCCGACCGTGAAGGCGCCCAGCACCTGGGCGCCGGCGCCGACGATCACGCCGCGCTCGAGCGTCGGGTGACGCTTGGTGCCGGCCACCAGGGTCGTGCCGCCCAGGGTCACGCCCTGGTAGATGGTGCAGTCGTCGCCGACCACGGCGGTTTCGCCGATCACCACGCCGAAACCATGGTCGATGAAGACCCGCCGGCCGATGATGGCGCCGGGGTGGATCTCGATACCGGTGATGATGCGGGCAATGTAGGAGATGAAGCGCCCCGGCCACTTCAGGCCGGCGCGCCAGCAGGCATGCGCCCAGCCGTGCATGACGACCGCATGCAGGCCGGGGTAGCAGGTGAGCACCTCCCAGCCGTTGCGGGCGGCCGGGTCACGTTCGATGATGCTCTGGATATCTTCGCGCAGCTTGGAAAAAAACATAGGCGAGATGGTAACGTATCCGTGCCGCCCCTGCTTGGCCGGTACCAGAACTTCGGTTCCCGCCTGCGCGGGAACGACGAGTTATTTTGGTTCCAGCGCCAGGCGCTGGCGGCGCGCTTCGTACAGGCAGACGCCCGAGGCCACCGACACGTTCAGGCTCTCGACCGAGCCGAACATCGGGATGTTGACCAGCACGTCGCAGGTTTCGCGGGTGAGGCGGCGCATGCCCTCGCCTTCCGAACCCATCACCAGCGCGGTCGGGCCGGTGAAATCGCCTTCGTACAGGCCCTTGTCCGCATCGTCGGAGGTACCGATCAGCCAGACGCCGCGTTCCTTCAGGTCGCGCATGGTGCGCGCCAGGTTGGTCACGGTGATGTATGGGACGGTCTCGGCGGCGCCGCTGGCGACCTTGGCCGCGGTGGCGTTCAGGCCGACCGAGCGGTCCTTCGGGGCGATCACGGCATGCGCGCCGACGCCGTCGGCCACGCGCAGGCAGGCGCCCAGGTTGTGCGGATCGGTGATGCCGTCCAGGATCAGCAGCAGCGGCGGGCCTTCCACCGCATCCAGCAGCTCATCCAGATTGCGCGCCAGCGACAGCTGGCTGGCAAAGGCGATCACGCCCTGGTGGCGGCGGGTGCCGACGATCTTGTCGAGACGCTCGGCCTCGACCGGCATCACGCGGACCCCGGCCGATTTGGCGTTGGCGATCAGGTCCGTCATGCGGCGGTCGTTGCGGCCTGCGTCGACGAAGATCTCTTCCACCGATTGGGCCTCGTGGCGCAGCCGCGAGGTCACCGCATGGAAGCCGAAAATCATTTTATTTTTCATTCACTTACTTCTTTTTACTGGTTTTGGAGACGGCCTTGGGGGCCTTGGCGGCGCTCTTGCTCGGAGCGCTCTGTTTTGCTGCTGGTTTCTTGGCGGCCGCTTTCTTGGCGGCCGGCTTGGCGTTCGCCCTGCCGTTGCCGTTGCTGCCGTTGCCACTGCTGCCGTTGCCGCTGTTGCGGCCGCGGCTGCGGCGGGTCGGCGGCACGAAGACGATGTCGTCCTCGCTCTCGTCGCTGGTGCTGAAATCGGGCGGCACCGGCGGCTCGCCTTTCATGCCGTGTATCTGCTGCGGCGAGGCCGGCACGGGAGCGACACGGCCATTGGCTTCGGCCTTGGCCGCTTCTTTGGCTTTCCTGCGGCGCGGCGGCTTCGATCCCATCGAATCGACGGCAGCGGCGCGGGCGCGCTCCAGCGGCGCAGGAATCCCCTGCTGCTGTTCCGGCGCGGCCAGCACCAGGTCGATCTTGCGCGCTTCGAGATCCACGCGCGCCACCTGCACGGTCACCTGGCCGGTGAGCGCATAGACCTGGCCGCTGTTCTTGCCGCGCAGTTCGTGGCGGGCTTCGTCGTATTCGAAATAATCCTGTCCGAGGCCGGTCACGTGCACCAGGCCCTCGACGAACAGTTCATCCAGCTGCACGAAGATGCCGAATGGGGTCACACCCGAGATCACGCCGGTGAAGGATTCGCCCAGGCGGTCCTTCATGTAGTAGCACTTGAGCCAGTTCTCGACGTCGCGCGAGGCTTCGTCGGCGCGGCGCTCGTTGGCCGAGCAGTGCACGCCCAGCGCGTCCCAGATCGTCAGGTCTTTCGGGTTCTTCTGCTTGCCCTCGGCCTTGTCTTTCGCCTGCTGCTTGCGGGTCGCGTTCGACACGGTGCTGTTCAGCTTCGACAGATCGATGCCGGTCGGCTCGTACTTCTTACCCAGCAGGACCGCCTTGATCGCGCGGTGGGTCAGCAGGTCCGGATAACGGCGGATCGGGCTGGTGAAGTGGGCGTAGTGCTCGTAGGCGAGGCCGAAGTGGCCGACGTTGTCCGGGCTGTAGACCGCCTGCTGCATCGAGCGCAGCAGCATGGTCTGCAGCAGGGTCGCGTCCGGGCGCTCCTTGATCTGCTGCATCAGTGCGGCGTAGTCGCGCGCTTCCGGCTTGTTGCCGCCGCCGAGGTTCAGGCCCACCTGCTTGAGGAAGGTGCGCAGCTGGTTCAGCTTTTCTTCGGTCGGCACCGCGTGGATGCGGAAGGTGCTCGGCTGGTCGTGGCGGATCAGGAAATCGGCCGCGCAGACGTTCGCCGCCAGCATGCATTCCTCGATCAGGCGGTGCGCATCGTTGCGGGTGCGCGGGATGATCTTCTCGATCTTGCCCATCGCATTGCAGACGATGTAGGTCTCGGTGGTCTCGAAGTCGATCGCACCGCGCGCCTGGCGTTGCTGCAGCAGCGCGCGGAACACTTCGTTCAGGTTCAGCAGGTGCGGCACGATGCCGGGACGGCGTGCGGCTTCCGGGCCCTTGGTGTTGCCGAGGATGGCGGCGACCTCGTTGTAGGTCATGCGCGCCGCGGAGTGCATCACGGCCGGGTAGAACTGGTAGGCGGTCACTTCGCCGGCGGCGGTGATGACCATGTCGCACACCAGGCACAGGCGGTCGACGGCCGGGTTCAGCGAACACAGGCCGTTCGACAGCTTCTCCGGCAGCATCGGGATCACGCGGCGCGGGAAGTAGACCGAGGTCGAGCGCTCGATGGCGTCGTTGTCCAGGCCATCGCCCGGCTTCACGTAGTGGCTGACGTCGGCGATCGCCACCAGCAGGCGGTAGCCCTTCATACGGCCGATCTTCACCGGTTCGCAATAGACGGCGTCGTCGAAGTCGCGCGCATCCTCGCCGTCGATGGTCACCAGCGGCACGTCGCGCAGGTCGACGCGGTCGCCGAGGTCGGCGTCGCGGACTTCGTTCGGCAGCTTGTTGGCCTGCTTGATGGCGGCTGGCGAGAACACGTGCGGCACGCCGAATTTGCGCACCGCGATCTCGATCTCCATGCCGGGGTCGTCCAGCTCGCCCAGCACCTCGACCACGCGGCCGATCGGCTGGCGGAAGCGCGAAGGCTGCTCGACCAGTTCGACGCTGACCACCTGCCCCGATTTCGCCTTGCCCGGCGAGCCGTCGACCAGGATGTCCTGGGCGATGCGCTTGTCTTCCGGCGCCACGATCCAGACGCCGTTTTCCTGCAGCAGGCGGCCGATCACGTGGGTATTGGCGCGCTCGGTGACTTCGACGATCGTGCCTTCCGGACGGCCGCGGCGGTCGGTGCCGACGATACGCGCCAGCACTTTGTCGCCGTGCAGGACCTTCTGCATCTCCTTATCGGGCAGGAACAGGTCGTCGCCCGGCTCGTCCGGGATCACGAAACCGTAGCCGTCGCGGTGCGCGCTGACGCGGCCGGAGACGAAGCTCGAGTGGTCGGTCAATGCATACTGGCCGGCGGGATTCGCGCGGAGCTGGCCGTCGCGCTCCATCGCATTCAAGCGGCGCGTGAGGACGCCTTCCGCTTCCGGATCCACCTGCAGGGCGCGTACCAGTGCGCCGCTGTCGAGCGGCCCCTTGGCATCGCGGAAAACGCCGAGAATTTCCTCGCGGCTTGGAATGGTATGAGTTGGGTGCTTCAAATCGTTTTCTATTCTTGTTGAGCCAGTGACGCGCCGATCGCTCGTGCTGTCTGCACTTGCCGGCGGCGCAATGTTGGTTGGATTGACACCTTGACAGGCGTAGTGTAACGGAGGACCGGGGGATTCGCCTAACACGGTCCGTGCAAGCGTGTCATGGCTACCCTTCCATGGGGCCTTTGACTTTTGCCATTCATCCGCTATACTTTCGGTCTCTTCGCAAACGGCCCAGCCGGATGCGGGGTTGCTGCGAAGGTGCAGCCGGCGTTTTGAACGACTTAAAAGTTGGTCTAGCGCAAACCGGCAAAGCCTGATATCGTAGCGGAATTCGACGGCAACGTCGAGCGATGATTGCAAGACCCGGCCCACGTGGCGGAATTGGTAGACGCGCATGGTTCAGGTCCATGTGCCGCGAGGTGTGGGGGTTCGAGTCCCTCCGTGG